>NZ_CP033932.1:2337500-3828067 GCF_003815975.1 Chryseobacterium bernardetii | reverse complement strand
TGAACTAAACAGTACTAAAAACAGCAACGTAGAAGCTAAAATCATTAATTGAAACGCGTAGTTATTATACTGCTTAATTCTGATATAAGGCAATGCAAATAACGGAACGCCAAAAGCTAAAAAGGTAAGATTGGAGATAGATGCATCCCCTAAAATCCTTCTTACAAATCCCATCAGCGATATATCCTGCATATTTCCCAAGACCTGATTATCATTATTTTTTGAAATAAGGGATGTAGCCCAGTCTGAATAACTCTGAATGACAAACTGAGGGCTGGAATAGGCCATTGGGATCACTAAACACAGGATCGCAATACCAATTCCTGAAAGAATAAATTTACCCTTATTTTTGATGAAAAAGAACTGCGATAACCCTACAACTCCGTAAAGCTTTACAAAAATCCCCACCACAATGGCTGTGGCAGACTGTACTTCTTTTCTTTCGTAAATGAATACTGCTGACAGCATTAAAAGCCCTACCAAAGCTACATTGAACTGCAGACTCACTGCAGCCGTAATGAACTCCTGCAGGCACAACAAAGCAAAAAGAGCTTTTTTAGCATCGGAAAACGGAAGCTTGTGGATTGCATACAGAAAAACGGCTGTATTGGCAACATTCCATAGGGCAATTCCCATCCAATCCGGCATTACTGCAAAAGGAGCAATCAGTAAACTGAAAAAAACTCCATAATGGTTCATGTCTGAATAGAGTTCAGGATATCGTAAATAGAGATTTTTTTCATCAATAGTGTTGAAAAAAACGCCCTTGAAAATCAGGTAATTGTTTATCGCCTGAGGCCCTCTGGAGAATTTAGAGAGTGCGGTAGCAATGGCTACAATAATATAAACCCCAAATATATATTTAGGGTTTAATAGTATTTTAAGAAATTTTTCTTTCAAAATAAGTGGTATTAGTTTAAAAACTTAATCTTAAACAGCTACATTATTATCTCTCAATGCATCATTAAGAGATGTCTTTTTATCTGTAGATTCTTTTCTCTGACCGATGATCAGTGCACAAGGAACCTGATATTCTCCTGCAGGATATTGTTTTGTATAGCTTCCAGGGATTACTACGGAACGTGCAGGAACTCTTCCTTTAATTTCAATAGGCTCGCTTCCTGTTACGTCTATAATTTTTGTAGATGCCGTTAGAACAACATTAGCTCCCAGTACAGCTTCTTTTTCTACATGAACCCCTTCTACCACGATACATCTGGAACCGATAAAGCAGTCATCTTCAATAATTACCGGAGCAGCCTGTAATGGTTCCAATACACCACCGATACCAACACCGCCACTCAGGTGAACGTTTTTACCAATCTGTGCACAGCTTCCTACTGTTGCCCATGTATCTACCATTGTTCCTGAATCTACATAAGCCCCAATGTTTACGTAAGATGGCATCATAATTACTCCTGAAGCTACGAAAGAACCTTCTCTGGCGATAGCATGAGGAACTACTCTTACTCCTTTTTCCGCATAATTTTTCTTTAAAGGAATCTTGTCATGAAATTCAAATGGACCTACTTCAATAGTTTCCATCTTTTGGATTGGGAAATACATTACTACTGCTTTCTTCACCCATTCATTTACCTGCCAACCGTTTTCCGTAGGCTCAGCTACACGAAGTTCTCCGGAATCTAATAAAGAAATAACCTCTCTGATCGCTTTCTGGCTGTCTTCATTTTGTAATAAATCTCTATTATCCCAAATGTTTTCAATAGTTTGTTGTAACGACATGTTTCTTATTTAAATTAGTTTGAAAAATTATACCCGTCAAAGATACAAAAAAGTTCAGCAAAACAGTTTTTAAGTTTATGCTTTTAATAAAGGTTCAGCATACGTGCAACCCTCTTTTTATAAGCAAAATAAACGGAGCCGTGCTGTCTCAGTAAATGTTCTTCTTCAAGGCGTATCTGAATCTGCATCAAAATATTTCCTGTTATCAGCAAAAAGAAAGCAATCACAGTAGGAAAAGTAAAGAAAAAACCTATAAGGCTCAAAGTCATTCCTAAAAACACCGGATTTCTTGAATATTGGAATAATCCTGTAGTGACAAGTTCTGTTTTCATGTGATTATCTATACCTATCCGCCATGAAGTTTTCATTTGAATCTGCGCAATGACTACCCAGATAAAGGCAATAAGCATTAAGCCGATTCCAGTATAACGAAAGAAATTCCGATCGAAAAGATGTATTTTTAAATCCTCTCCTACAGTTGGAAACACTAAAGGCAATATTGTATATATAAACAAAACAGCTAAAATAATTTTGAAGTACCAACCCACCAGTGCATAGGCAGAACCGTCTTTTGGCAGAACATTTGGGTTCTTACCAATTTTATTGGCAACTGCTATACTAATGCCAAGAAAGGAAACGGCGAAAAACAGAACAAAATAAATGGGGATAAAAAATCTGATAAAATCTGACATGGTTAAATTATTTATGGCAAATTTGGGAAGTTTTACGCTGCAATACTATTGCAAACCTTCTTTTCATACCGACATTTATTCTTGTAGATTTTGGCAGATAATTATTTATTAAGTTTTTGGCTCTAAAGCCAATGGCATATAAACGGGCTAAACCAGCTTCTAATGAATTTATATTTGAAATATTAATGGTAACTAATAGATAGATTCAGGAACAATAATGACGTTTGTTTATATGCTTTTATCACTAATAACAAATTCCATTGTTCGTTCAATATGTCTGTTTTCTATATATACCTCTACATAGTTCCCAAAACCTCTGATGATACTGATATCTTTAAAGAAAAGTTTTACCAGCTTTTTGTCTGTTTTAATAAAAGCAAATGTCCTGTTCTCCATTCAAATTGTTATAAAACCCTTTGGGCATGGAGATAAGCTTTGTTCCAATATTTTTCGTTCAGGGATGAAATAATCACTCCTTTTGAAGTAGAAGCATGGATAAATTTCACTTCACCATCCGGGCCAATATCATGAACAATTCCGACATGGGAAACTCTGCTTCCTCCAGCTGTGGCAAAAAATAACAGGTCACCAGGTTTCACGTCTCTGATATCAATATTCTTTCCTGTTTCAGCCTGATCGGAAGATCTTCTTGGAAGATTAAACGAATTTTCTTCAAAAACCTTTACAGTAAATCCGGAACAGTCGAAACCTGATGAGGTATTTCCACCAAAACGGTAAGGAGTACCCAGATATTTTTCTGCATCCTTTAAAATATCGTTGATAGATCTTGATACATTTCCATCAAACTTAGAATCCAGTTTTCTTAGGTTTTCAGATTTGGCTACTGTTTTGGATCCTGATTTCTTATTGGAAGAAACATTTTTTGAAGACCCGCAGGACACTACAAAAGCAGATGCAATCAATAATAAGGAAAGCTGCTTTATACTCAATTTTTTTTCAAATAACCCTGATCCCATATACGTCTGATTTTTACTTGATTAACGATTGATATACAAATATACACTTTATATTTTAATTATGATATAACTATACTACAACTATATGATAAATATATGTTAAAAATTTGATTTCCATTATTTATTACTATATTTGAATTCAATTCTGGCAATATGGCAACCTATGAAAGTTTCATCAAAATAAAGGGTTCTGTGGGAGATCTTGTTTTTTATACTCTGAATGGCAAAAATGTGGTTCGGAAAAAAAGCGGGTTCAATAAAAAGGCTTTTAAAAAGGCTCCGTCTTATGAAAAAGTAAGGCAGAACAGCTCTGAATTCGGGCATTGTTCAAAAACAGGAAAGATCATCAGAAAAAGTCTGGATCCTTATCTAAAAGATACAGGAGATGCCCTACTCTACCAGAAGTTTGCTAAGCTGATGACTGAAATAAAAGATTTGGACATTGTTTCCGAGAGAGGAAAACGGACTGTTGAAAACGGACTGAAAACTGAAAATGGAAGGAAAATTCTCAATGCCTTTCAGTTTGGTGAAATCAAAAATGTACTGTCAGAAATTGAGCGTCAGGGTCGCATTCTTTATATAAAAGGAGAAAAAGCGGAAAAGGCAGTAATAATTACGTTAAAGCTGGACTCTGAAACTTATACTGCTGAAAAAGCTGAGGAAGATTTATATTTGAACCGGGATAATATATCTTTTAAGAAACAGTTTTCAGATAATGATTTTGTTCTTTATTTTATGATCCTGAAGAATGAAAATAATAAAATTTCCCATATGGGATTTCTATAAATAAAAAACCTGCACATCTGCAGGTTTTTGTTTTATTGCTTATCTCCTTTCCATGTTCCGTATTGTGCTGGTGTTGGAAGTGTATTAGACCAGCTTCCGTTTCCTTTTTTATCCGGATTAAGTTTTCCTTTAAATTCTCCTTTTGACGGAAGGCCTACTGTTCCTACCAGATCTCCGCTACTACTCAAATTACCGGAAATATTATAATTCTCACTGCTAACATCGGAATGCATGGTTCCTGACACTTTCCCTGTCTTATCAACCACAAAATTCCACACTCCTTTATCTCCCCCTTCATATGTTCCAGACCATGTTCCTACATAATCATAAATTGTATCATCATCAGAACTGCAGCCGATAAATAAAAATGCCGTTAGTAAAAGTAAAAAAAGTTTCTTCATAGTTTCTAGTAGTTTTATAACCTAAAATCCTGTACTCTCTATTACATTCTATCAATGAATATCCTGTTATAGAAAATGAGCTTAATATTTATTATTTTTTATTTCGTGCAAATCTACTAATTTTTTATTCAAATTATCTGAATTTTAATTAGTGGACAATATGTTTATTAAAAACCAATATATTCCGGCTAAAATACAAATATTTTTCAAACAAATTCAACAACCTTAAATTTAGAGTTAATTTGTAAAGACTTATTTTAAAAACTTTCATCAGTACTATTATTTTGTAATGTGAATTTAGATGTAACATATTTTTAATTAGTTTTTTACTCTTCATCAATGCATATTTCCTATATTAGTGAAAAATTTAACCGTATCTTAAAATACCATGAAAAGAAAGACTTTTTTTTTGGCAGCACTTGCTTTGTGTAGTTTGGCAAATGCTCAAATTGGGATCAACACAACAACACCTACAAATACGCTGGACGTTAACGGATTGGTAAGGGTAAGAGGACTTTCAAATCCTGATAATAAAATTGTTGCTGCTGATTCCCAGGGAGTTTTAACACTAATCTCTCCTGAAGAAATTTTTGCTCCAAAAGCTTTATTAAATACTTCTATGTCTTCCACTGAACAAAGATTCACCGTATATGAAGGAAAATGCTTTCAACCCGGGGACAATGCTTCTTCCTGCACTGTTTCTTTAAACCATTATACTTCCTGTGCCGGGTTTAGTAATCCTGTAGCAACAGAAGTAGTTGTGGGACAAGGTATTAACACAAGCAACGGACAATTTTTAGGCTCATGGACCGCCCGATATATTGATAATAAAGGGTTTTCAAACACTTCCGCTGTTGCTAACCAAACGGCACCGGATTATCCCAGAATTTCCTATCCCGTTGCTAATTCTGCAAATTATTTAGGAAGTGGAAATTTTAATGGTCAATGCAATACAGATCTTGTAACCACTATTAATCAGACCACTGGAGATATAAAAATAGAATCTGTAAAGAGAAACATGTTTGCCCATCTGATATATCTTCTTTCAGTAGCACGTTCAAGAAGTTTATGATAAAAGATTCTAAGTGCAATAAAAGTGTCTAAAATACAATCCCTCAAAATCGAGGGATTCTTTATTTTGAGTTAGGCAATACTTTGAGAATACATTAAAACAGATAAATCCTTATTTCTTCCCAATTAAAAGAAAAAAATTATCTTTGGAGGAATTAAACTTTTAACAATGAAAGAAAAAATAGTTCAAATTACCCATTCTACAGGAAAGTATACTTTAGATATAGTTCCAGGCAGACTTAATGAAATGCAGGAACAGATTGACAGATGTTTAAACAATGAGCAGGCTGCTATTGTTGTTAGAAATGATAATGGAGAACAGTTCATTTACCCCTCAGAACTGTTGAAAAACAGCTTTATTGCGATAGTGAATAAAGTTACAACTTAAATATTGTAACAAAATTGTAAAAATATTCACACAAATATTTGTGCATATCATTTAAATACTTACTTTTGTACCACTTTAAAAATGGGGGATTGGCGCAGTTGGCTAGCGCGTTTGACTGGCAGTCAAAAGGCCACGGGTTCGAATCCCGTATTCTCCACAAAAACCGACACTTGAAGATTTTACTCTTCCAATGTCGGTTTTTTTAGTTTCTAATACATTGTTAGTTATGCTGACAGAAACACTGAGCAACAATATTCATTTAGGTGTTTTTTAAAAAAAATCAGAAATAACGCACACATTCGCAGAACTTTTGCCACTAAAAATCATTTTTGCCTTAAAGAAGTACAGGAGAAATTCTATCTTTACATTGATTGAAATTTAATCATGACTGTATAAGTATTAAGCCTTTAACATTGTTTAAAATCAACTTAAAATATTTATATAAATATTTTCTACCGTTAATATTATTTAAATTTGCAGTTCAAAAAACGGAAGTATTCCACTATCTTAATTCATATTTTATTATGACAGTTTTATTATTTACTGTTTTAGTCTTGCTAGGATCTATTTGTGCGGGAATAATCGGTTCTTTATCTGGTCTAGGCGGAGGCATTGTTGTAATTCCTATGCTGACCATTCTTTTAGGTGTAGATATTCACTATGCAATTGGCGCAGCTTTAGTGTCCGTAATTGCAACATCTTCAGGTTCAGCAGCAGCATACGTTAAAGAAGGTATTGTTAATATGAGGCTGGGAATGTTCCTTGAAGTTGCCACCACATCAGGGGCAGTTATAGGTGCATTAATTTCCAGTGCTGCCCCAAGCTCTTATATAGCCATCCTTTTTGGAATGGCTCTGATTTTTTCTGCAGGAAATTCCTTAAGAAAAAAAGAAGAATCTGTTGTCAGGGAATCCAGCAAAATTGCCATTGCCCTTAAACTACCTTCAGACTACCCTATTAAAAAGAATGAAAAAGTAAACTACGGTACAAAAAATGTTATAGGAGGATTTGGAATGATGGGGCTTGCGGGGATGCTATCAGGAATGTTAGGGATTGGCTCAGGAGCGTTTAAAGTTATTGCCATGGATACAATCATGAAGATCCCATTCAAAGTTTCAACTACAACGAGTAATTTTATGATGGGAGTAACTGCTTTAGCCAGTTGTGTTATTTATATCCAAAAAGGATACATTATCCCTGATATATGTTTACCAGTTATGATAGGGGTATTATTGGGAGCTATTATTGGATCAAAGATATTAATGTCAACAGATACAAAAAAACTGCGTAAGGTCTTTGCCTTTATAATATTCTTCTTAGCATTCAATATGATTTATAACGGAATTAAAGGCAAATTTTAAAGAATGAAAGTGACAGATGAAACCATACAAAAAATTGTAAGTAATGTATTAAAATACGGGGTCAGAACGGTGCTGATAACAGGCATTGTTGGAGGTACCATTTTGCTCTCCAAGCATTCTACAGAAATTGTTGATTATTCCCAATTTAAAGAAAAAGATGAAAGTATCTTCACGGTTATAAATCAGATTTTTCAAGGAGCGGTAGAATTTAATGGAAGCAGCATTGTATATATTGGAATACTTATTTTATTTGCTACGCCACTTCTCAGGTTATTACTTTCTTTAATCAGCTTTATTCTTGAAAAAGATAAACTATATACTTTTATTACCATTCTGGTAGTTATTATCATATGCTCAAGCGTTTATTTTGGATTTGGCCATTAATTTATAAATACAGAAAAATGTTTTAATGTTAGAAAATTTAGTTCTACGGAAAACCGCAAGGATTAAAAGTTTATAAACGATATCATAGAGAAATTGCTCTCCATATATTGTTTGCAAGCTCTTAATCAGCATTTAAATTTTCAAAGAACCAAGCTTATTTCATTTATCAATTTTTGAATACCATCTATTTATCCGGTATTTAAAATTACCTTTCAACAATTGAATATACTCGTTTTTTAAAACAAATATTTCTCAATATATAGGCTTTTATAGTCATTCAGACCGTCCAAAACCATCGCTATTTCTCTAGTAAATTCTTTTTCTTTAGATGATTTTCTATATTCTCTTGCTAATTCAAGTCTGATTCTTTTTGCCAAAGATAAATTTCCAAAAGGGTCAAAGTAAGAATCTACTCGGGAAAAATCCTTTACACCTGTCCATGTAAATTTTTCATCATTTACTTTATCCAAAAGCGATAGGTACTCAGAAATACATTGTTTGGATGAGATCGCTTTTGTAAAAGAAGCATTTTTAACCATAAAAAACTGTTTTTCAACTGTATTTGTTTCTTTCAAATGCCCAAATGCGAAATCAATTAACTTCCTGTTTACTTTATTGAGTTGATGCTGCATTCCCAATAAATTAAAAGATAAAATAGCATAAGCATCTTCCTGTATAAAGTGGTTTCTGATTTCTTCATCAGTTATTGTTCCAAAAGTATTTGGCTGGATGATTTCGTAACCGTTCTGTCCAAGATTTTTTTCAATATCATTTTTATGAAAAGCTCCAATTACAACCAATATTGTGTCTGACTTAGAATAATTTTCCAATACTTTTTGTATTCTCTTTGATTGAAGAAAAGTTCTATATAAAAATAATCGACGCGGGAAATCAAATGCATTTTTTTCAGGGTGACTTGTGTACCATGAGGCGATACTGTCTATATGTTTTTTGTGATCTGCAAAGTAAAATCCATCTTCAAAAGCATTTTTTTCTGTAAATGTGGTAAAGCCAAGAAAGCCGTTTTTTTGTCTTGTAAATTTTGGAATTTCCAAGTCCTTAATTCCGAAAGCAAGGTCTAAATCTTGATCGGAGGGCAGCCAATCAATCGGATGTAAAGGAATTTTATTTTTTCTGGCGTATGGAATTATTGTATATTGTTGTTCATAGGTGAATTCATAAAAATCATTCCTGGAAAACTCTTCAGGAGATCTTTCAATGCAAATAGCCGAAGGTTTTACCTTATCTATAAAGGCCCTTATTGCTGCTGGTTGCTGATTATAATTAATCAGCTGTGTAGAATGACCGACACCAAGTATTATCACTTTTGCTTTTTGTGCGTATGAAGATTGAACTGCTATAAAAAAGCAAAAAATCAATAAAATTTTTATTCTCATCTTTAATCTGTTACTTATCATATTATACTCATTAACTGTTGTCGATTGCTCTCTATTAAAATTTCTTTAGGAAGCTATTCATAAATATTCTTGATGGTCATTTGTGTGATGATACAGCTACTTTTCCATCTGTCTAGCTTTTTTCATTTTCTAATTCTTCTCTTACAATTTTTCGTATCTTTTGTATGTAACTCGATGCTGAAAACAATAATAATTCCTAAAATATAGATTTAATATTAAAAATATCTCAATTTTATATAAAAACACTGATATTTCTCAATATTTTTTACAAAATAAATGCTTACATTATCATCAAAACAAACTCTTTTCGGCTGGAATTATTGATCTAACAATCTACAAATTAATCTGTTAAATAAAGTTAACATATCATAAAATAGCCAGCAATCATGCTCACTATTCGACGGTTACAAAATCCCGTAAAAAAGATTTAATACTTAATTAAAAAATAAATTTTCATCTTTGCAGCCTTAAAATCAAACACGCTAGTTTATTTCATGAGCATTATTTTAAAAAAGCGACTTCTTATTGCGCTTGTATTGCCAACGGCCGCCTTATATTATGGGCAGAGTACGAAGGATTCTTTAGAAAAATCTAAATCTATTGATGAGGTGATGTTGGTAGGTAGAAACCTTTCCCAAACAGCCAAAGAGAGAAAAACACCTGTTGCAGTTTCCAATATTAAGGCAGCTGAAATTCAGGAGAAACTGGGAAACAGAGAATTCCCTGAAATTATGAAGTCTACTCCATCCGTTTACGTTACCAAAGTAGGTGGCGGATTTGGAGATAGCAGAATTAACATGAGAGGTTTTGATGGTGCCAATATTGCGGTGATCATCAACGGACAGCCTGTTAATGATATGCAGGGAGGTACCGTATACTGGTCTAACTGGACCGGATTAGCAGATATTGCCAGCTCTATCCAGATCCAGAGAGGTTTAGGAGCTTCTAAATTTGTAGTTCCTTCTGTGGGGGGAACCATCAATATTGTTACAAAAGCTACCGACTCTGAGCAAAAAGCAATGATTAAGGCTGAAGCTGGTAACGATAACTACTCAAGACTTTCAGCAATGTACTCTTCCGGGCTGAAAAATAAATGGGGAACTACTGTATTGCTTTCCCGTTGGCAAGGTGATGGTTATATCAATGGAACTAAAGGTGAAGGATATTCCTGGTTTTTCTCAACAGGATTTAAACCGAATGAAAAGCACGCATTCAACTTCATTGCAACGGGAGCACCACAGGTACATGACACCAGAAGATCTTCGGCAACCGGTGCTAATGTAGCGACTTTGCAACAGTTTGAAACGTATGGAAGAAGATACAATCCACAAACAGGAATGCTGAATGGTTCTCAATTCAATTTAGCCCCTAACTTCTATCACAAACCAATTGCTTCATTAAACTGGGACTGGAATATTAATGACAACCTGAAATTATCTACCGTGGTTTACGGATCCTGGGGACGTGGCGGTGGTGGTACCGGACTTAACGGTTCTATTAAAAATGCCAAAGGAGACATCATGAACTTCACAAATTCTGGTCCTGGAGGAGATGGTACTATTAACTGGGATATGATATACCGCTATAACAGAGGAGGTGCAGTAACCGATTATAACGGAAATATTTTTCAGAAATCAGGTTTTGTTGCCCCTGCAGGTTCTCCTACCGATTATAATGGACAAAATGTAGCTACTTTAAATGGAACCAGTGGTATTATCAGAAAGCAAAGTATTAATGCTCATGACTGGTACGGAGTAATTGCTGACCTTAATTACAAAAAAAATAACTGGACTTTTAACGGAGGAATTGACCTTAAGACTTACAAAGGAGCTCTTTACGATATTACTACTGATCTATTAGGATCTGATGCTTTATTTGTTAAAAGCTCAGTAAATAATCCAAACGGTTATTATATTGACCGTACAGTAAAGCCTGAACCATTAACAAAGACAGGAAATACTCAAAAGATATCTATTCACAACGAAGGTCTTGTAAAGTGGGCCGGTGTATACGGAATGGTTGAATACAGCTCTGAAAAACTGAGTGCATCTGTTCAGGGATCAGTTTCTGAGCAGTATTACAAGAGAAGAGATTATATGCTGTACACTCCTGGAAACCAGGACACCAAATGGTACCATAAAACAGGTTACATCGTAAAAGGAGGAGCTAACTACAATATTGATGATCATCATAATGTATTTTTCAATGCAGGAGTTATTTCAAGGCAGCCATTATTTAATGCCTTATTCCCTTCCAACCAGAATATTTACAATGATGCGAAGAATGAAAGAATTTTCTCTTTAGAACTGGGATATGGTTTCAAATTCCGTTATATAGATGTTAATATCAATGCGTACAGAACACAGTGGGATGACAGGTTCATTTCCAGAACATTCAATGCAGGCGCAGCAGATGTTGCTAAATTCTCTCAGCTAAAGCTTGGAAATGCTTATTTCTACAATGCCCTGAATGTTGGACAGCTTCACCAGGGTGTGGAATTGGAAGCGAAAGCAAGACCTTTTGCTAACCTTAGATTAAGAGGAATGGTTTCATTTGGAAACTGGAAATACAAAGGAAATGCAAACTTTAATATTCTTGATGTTCAAAGCAACCAGGAAGTTACCGGAGCAACTGGAACAATCAATATTAAGGATCTGAAAGTTGGTGATGCTGCACAAACAACAGCAAGCTTAGGAGTTGACTATAACATTACCAAAGCTTTCAGTATTGATGCTAACTGGGAATATTATGACAAATTATATGCACAGTTCAACCCTATTAACTTCCTTACAGAAGCTGACAGAGAAAGAGGAATTGTAAAATTACCAAGCTATAATTTATTTGACGTAGGAGCTAGTTACAAATTTGAAATAGGCCAGAAAAAATCTTTAACATTAAGAGCGAATGTTTACAACTTATTCAACAAATATTATATTTCTGAATTAAGTTCTAATATTCACGCTACTGATAAGATTAGTGCTGGTCCGGATGCTGGAAAAACATACCAGGAAGCTGGTAGAGTTTACCAGGGTGTTGCAGATGCCAATACTGGTTTCCTAGGATTCGGAAGAACGTGGTCTGTGGCGGCTACTTTCAGATTCTAACGACACCATCTGAATATAATCAATTGAACCCGTCAAAAGTGGCGGGTTCTTTTATTTTAAAGAAGATACTGCACTCTCCTATTGTGTAAAGAATAATGGTAAATTAGACAAGAATAAATACTGTACACATTTATGGACAGGAAATCATATGAAGTAACAGCAAAATTTAAAATTGACAGCGCTTTTCAACTTACCAACAGAAAATTTTATCTGCTTGGGAAAATTATTGACGGAGAAATACATCCGGGGCAATTAATAGATTTAAAAACAATAGGAATTGATAAAAAAATTAAAATTGAATCAATTGAATTGGGAGATAAACCAAATAACGGAAAACCCTGGAATGGTATCGGGATTGGAACTAATGAACTCAGAGAAGAAGATAAACAGTATTTAAAGCAACAATTGTTTTTTCATCCTATACTCAATATCATTAATCCTCAACTGATTTAATCTTTAAATCCATATCAATCATATAAGCAAGATGCTCATGCATTTTTTCTACGAAATAAAGTTCTGCGTTCATTATTCTGCCGGTTGACTTTTCAAAATTATATCTTATTTTGACACTGAATTCAAATTGGTCAACAGAGAATTTCTTTTCATTTTCATAAAGCTTTTTAATATGGCTTTTAATGAGTTCTTCCCGGTTGTTCAGTACAGCATGAAACTCTACAAAAAGAGTATTGTTTTCTTCTTCAAGCTTTACCAGTTTCAGCTGATAGCTGTACTCTACTCCCTGAACCAATCTTGAACGGATACTCAACGGGCTGGATAGAAAACTGTAATATTCATTTGGTGGAAATATAAGGCTGTAAACTTCCGGTAACAACAGGATATACTGTAGGTTTTTCTTCAGTTCTCCCTCAAAGCTTTTCAGTCCTTTTTCATAATTGGCAACCAGTTTAACCTGATCTTTTTCTTCCGGAAAAACTGATGCCAGCTTATGCTCTTTCCATTCTTCCCAGCTCTTCCACAGCTCATCTTTATTCTCCACAGAAAGTATCTTTCCGTTTGCATTTCGTTTGATATGAATATTGGGTGAAATATCAGCAAGGGCAAGACTTTGCAGCAAAAAAAACTTCAGTGCATGATCTTCGGTATCTCCTGTAATTTTAAGAAGGTTTACTCTATTGTAAATAAAATCTGTTTCTTTATGCTGGTCAACCAACAGCTCAGATGAGGTTTTTAAAGAAATAGGGGAATTTTCCTTTCCCATCAGAAAGGTATTTTCCACATTCAGGGTATATTCCTGCGAGAATTTCTCAAGCTGAAGAAGAGGAATATTTTCCCCGAAAAAGAAATTTGAAACGCTCATTACTTTATTTTAATTCCAGTGCCGTTTAATTAATAATCTCCTCTAAAGATGTTTTATTTATTATGAAAAATTGGTTTTTATATATTGTGGCCATTCCGCATCAATTTTCGGGTCGTTATTTTAGTTCGTAGGACAATTCCCCTCTATCTAACAACTTAATATTTTTTTAAGCTGGTACTGATGGGAGCTCATTAAATAAATTCTGGTAATCTAACAATGCTTCATAGTCTAAATAATCTTTAGGAGCATCAAACCAATGTTTGGATAGATCTGCAGTTCCAAATTGTTCGATTAGTACTGTTTTATCATTTTCTTTTACAAATTCCTTCAAAAAAACATTGTCTTTCTTTTTATTTGAATAGAATAAAAGTGTTTTTCCCAGATCACCATACTAAGAAATTTGTTTTAAAAAAATTTTATTGTTACTATATATCTCAAAATCTCCTTTAACTATCTCACCTTTAGAAAAGATTATCATTAGATTATGCTTAAGTATATTATTATCGTAAAAATTTAATTTTATACTCATAGAATCAATGGTAACCTGACAATAAGGTTTTTCATCTTTATAATAGTTAATACTATATTCAAGTTCATTTTCAAAAGCATATCTAGCCCACTCATCTGGGGTATATTTTAAAAACTTCTTTGGAACATTCTGACTAAACTCTGTTGATAAATGAACTTCTAATGTAGTTTGTTCATCCATTATCTTTTCCATAAGTCCGTTATACTTCGAAAATTCTGTTTTGTATATCACGAAAAATTAGTTTTTATATACTTCGTCCATTCTGCTTCAATTTCAGGATCGTTGTTCTCGTGCCCCATAAAGTTATACTTACTGTAATAGCTTTCAAGCTTCATAATTAGAGAAACCTGATAATTAAGCCATTGGTAGTATTCATCAGATTCCAGCCATAATTCTCTTACTTCTGAATGTTCTTTAAAGAAAAGGATTTTTTTAGCTGCACTTATTACCATTTGGGACAACACAACCGTATCTACGGATTCCAATGGCGGCAGACGGTAGTCTGTGGAGATCAGTTTCAAACGACCATTCAGTGCTTCAAGGATTGCTAATGTAATAAAACTTTCTTCGTCATCTATAAAATCATCTTCATCTAAAATTTTGGTGAGATAAGGAATCACTAATTCTTTATCCGGAGATTCCTCCAGTTCTGCAAACCAATCTGTTGCAGTATCATTTTCAAAATTCTTGTATCCCCAAGCCCCCATAATTATATTTTAAAATTAATGTTCATAGAATCTGGCTAAATCAAATCCCATTTCCTTAGATAATTCATAATAGCTTTTATTTGGATCAATATTTAACTCAGTATAAATTTTTGTTCTAAGTTCAGGATTATAATACAAATCATTATCTTTCAGATATGAAGGTCTACGGATATCTTCTGGAATTAAATCTCTTCTTCCCTGAAAATCTAATGAAGCGTTTGCCACTGTTAACGGAACACACATATTACTTTTATAGCCCATATTTTCTGCTTCATTCCCCGTTATTTTAGTTCGTAACGACAATTCCCCTCGATCTAAAAACTTAACATTACTTGATAAATTTAAGTTTTCCGGAAATTCTATTTGGGTATAATCGACTTTCTGATTAGTAACTATTCCCCATTCTAAAACATTTCTTTTTGAGTCTACAGGCAGTGTTAATACTCGTGGGATAATAATTTTGGAAGAACTCTCAAAGTCGTTTATATTATCATAAACGCCATCATACATTTCAACCAAATGACAATCAGAATAAAACATCTTTAAGTACGGAAAATAATCAGAAGGCAGATTATTAACATTTACAATTTTTTGATATTGTTTTTTTACATCAAACAATACTCTTCCAAATACATATTTTTCTTGATCTTTTAATTTGAGATAAAATATATCTCCTATTTTTAACTTTTTATTCATATTATATTTTAGCTTAAATACTTGCTCCGCATCCTATTAATTTACTAAAGTAATTAAATTTTTTAGCAGATAATGCATTTATTTTATTCCATATGACAGCTCCAGCTTTTTTACCTTTTGTTCCAAATTTAGAAATATAATGTTGTTCATGAGCTGCTGTTTGAAATGCATTCCAATTACCTCTATCAATAACCTCGTAGGCTAATTTTTCCTCATCTATTAAATTCTGAAGTCCTTTTTCTAGTGCATGTTGACTAGCTCGTTTATTTACTCCTTGAACCGTTTTTCCAACATATAAAGTTTCTCCAGTTACAGGATCAAAATATCTATATATTTCAGTACTTCTTGTTGTTAAATCATGAAAAATTGAATTTGGATATGATTTTCCATTATGCACTAGAATATCAAGTGAAGACACAAAATAATTATGTACTTCATCCACTTCAAGATTATAAGTTTTGAAATTTCCAGCAATTTTTTCGGTCTTTTCTACAATGACCGATTTTCCGGTAGCGTCCATCAATAGGTTTCCGCTCTCAATATCTTCTGCATTAATCCAATCATTATGGGTTAATGACCAAAACCTGTGGGCTGATGTACTTTCGATGATTTCATCTCCAATATACAGCCTGCAAAGACTTTCCGTATGATTCACGTACACTCCGGTAACCTGTTTTAAAACTTCCGTATGTTTATCCTGATCAAAAGCTGTAACATAATCTCCTACTGAAATTGTTTCAATAGCTGCATAGCCGCTATTTTCATCAATTTTCACTAAAGTTCCGGCAGGGAAACAGTGTTTAAGTTTAGCCAGATCATCCCAGGTTTTTGCAACAAGCTCAGCGGCTTCATCAGCCATTTTACTTAAGCATTTTCCACTGTTGTGAACCAAAACACCTGAGTCTCCTACAAAATAATTATGCCATTGGTCTACCTCAAAATTATAGACTTTCTGAGGGGTATAATTAAATTCTGTTTTTTGTATAACACCTTCTTGCTGGTCACGCAAAAGGATTTTATCTCCTTCTTTCAATTCCGAAGCATCAATCCATTCTCCATTCGTATAAAAAGGATGTATCGCCGTTGTTTCAATCACTTCCGCTTCTGTATAAATACTAATAGTGTGGTCGCTTTCATTGGTGATAAGATCAATCACCGGCTGAAGGGCTACAGTATCTGTATCTTCATCATAAGCCCATACCAGATCTCCAATTCTGATATCTTCGATATTTTTAATTCCATCTTTGGTATGAACAGGTGTTCCGGCCGGAAAACAAGCAAAAACACAGGTTTTAAGAAGCTTTTTGGCAACATCATCCACACTTTTCTTTAAGGCTTCCTTGCTCAGCTTTTTCAGCGCTGCTTTCCCCATTTGTTGAAGTGCTTCTTTAGAGATGGCTTTTGCCCCTGCTTTGATAGCCCCTTTCACTCCGGCTTTTGCCCCTTGCATCGCTACAGTCCCGGTTCCAAAGGAAACTACTCCTACAGCAATGGAAGCTACATCCCAGATTAAAAATCCGGCATTCATAAGGCTTCCTCCTACATCACCAGTTTGTATATCATTGATAAGGTCGCGGCCACTTCCCCAAACCGGAATCATCCCCTCCACAAAACCAGCTTCTCCTACACTGTCTCCATGTCCGCTGTCGTCAAGTTCGCGCTGTGCCTGATCCTGCATATCTTTTACTTCCTGTGCAGCATCGTCCGGAAGAGGGACCTGACCGCTGGTCATAAATTCTATCTTCCCACCCACAGGACATTGACAGGTGCTTTTCCCTATCAAAGATCTGATTCCGTTGATTTTTACCTGCCAGGTATCCTGCCAGGTCATAGGAACGGTGGCAGGGGTACACGGTCCACCACTGATTTTGCATACCTTAAAGGATGGAATGTTAATCAGAGGAGTAGCATCCTGATTAGTAGCCACCAGACAACCGTGGATCTTCACCTTTGTATTGAACGTAGGTTTGAAGAAATCCGGGGCAGCTCCCTGGTCACACATCATCAGGGCATTGAGGGTGATGTATTCTAACTCATCCATGATTTCTGTTTTAGAATTACATAATGTTGGTATCTCCTGAAGACATCACAGCGCTTGGCCCTCCGGTAATGGTAAGTGGCGAATCTGTGCTGATATCCATAGGGCCACCTTTGCTTGATAGTCCTAATGCTCCTGTGAGTGCGGTGATATCAATCATTCCTTTTCCTGCTGATGCGGTAATTCCAGCTTCAGAGATGGTAATAGAGTTATCTCCTACTTGCAGTGTGATGCTTGTTTTTCCGTCAAGGGTAATATTGCCGCCTGCATCCATTTTTAATAATGATTGTGGTGGAGCATCTTTTTTACCTCCAACATTGATTACATTGGTGCTGCCTGCGTTTACGGTGTGATTGCTATTGGCATTGGTAGTGGCATTTCCGGTTCCGTCAAAATGCATGTTGGCACCACCCTGATCTTTAAGATTTACAGATCCGGCACCATTGTCATATTTCAGTTCAGCACCGCTTCGGCCACTGAAACTCATGATATTATTTCCGGCTCCGCCACCAGCTCCTATTCCACCATGATACATCCCGCCCATAACAAAAGGACGGTCCGGATGAAGATGTACAAAATTGACGATCACCTGATCCCCTACTTCGGGAATAGACATAAAGCCACGATTCTTCCCTACTTTCTCACTGCTTCCCGCATCCGGAGACATCACACGGATAAATTCCGTAGTATCCTGCCCGTTTTGCCAGTCAAGCTGAACCTGTACACGGCCCTGATTTTCAGGATCAGTGTTGGAAACTACCTTTCCGAACTGAGGTTCTGCCACGGGAACTGTAAATTCCGGTCTTGGAATAAATCCCGTATCAGAGGCTATTGCCTGAAAAGATCCGTCATAATATCCACGGGCATCTACCTGATGGGTTACTTCTATAAGCATAAGCTTGGTAAAATATCCGGTATCATTGGTGTCTGCTTTACGCATTTCTATATCTGCAATACATCCCGGATAAAGGAATGGTACTGTTGTGTTCCCTGAGGTAACAAAGACCTCTGAAGCCTTGCTTCCCGCAGCCCCTTTCTGAGAGGCATCAATATCCATAAAGGAAACAGCCTTTATAGGAGCAACCCGTAAAGACGGTGTCTGAAAAGTCTTTTCCGAAATTTCATATGCCCGTTTGGCTATATCCGAAGTATGATTAATTTTTGAACTTGCGCCTTTGAATTTTTCATTTTTGCTGCTGTTATACCCATAAAACGATGGATTAACATGCTGCACTTTCATTTTGATTTTAACATCAGTGAGGTTACTGCCATAGGTCAGCTTCACTGGTTTTTCCTGTGGAGGAAGCTGTCCGAAATGCAGGACTTCCCCATCATAAAAGAATTGCTCCCCGTAAGCTTCCGCTATCCTTGCCAGATAATTATAATGAGTTTCTTCATATTGACAGCTGTAAGAAACATTTCCCTGGCGGGCATCTACTCTGAAGTCATACTTGCCCTGCCCCAGTCCTTCTTTAATAACCTCGTTAGCAATACTATTCAAACTAATCGGCTTAGCTCCTCCAAAGCTTTGAATATGGGGGGCAGCATCCAGCAAAATGGTTGGACTGAAGCCTGACAATACAAGATTTCCCAGGCTTCCTTTTTCCTGGCTGAAGCCAACTTCTGTGATGACTCCCACAAAATTTCTTTCGGCCCCTCCTTCTACATCTTTATATTTGAAAACAACTGTAATTCTTTTCCCCAGGAAGTTCTGTACTTCTTCAAGATTATGATTTTCTGCACTTCCTAAAGTATCATGAGGCAAAATCAGTTCAAATTCATGATGTTTGATTGTACTTTGGGTAAGCTTAAAGTGTTTGAAATATTTTATTGGCTTGCCTTCTACGTGAATATCAAGTTTTACCACACGGTTAATTCCTGCTATAGCGCTCTCGGGAATACTGTCCGCATTGAATATTCTTGATGTTGGCTGCTTTGCCCAAAGTTTTTCTTGAATAATGGCAGGCTCATTCGGCAGCAAAGGCTGATTCAGGAATTGTTTTCCCGTATTCGCTACATTCAATGCGTTATTCACTTTTGAAGCAGCTTTCTTTACTTCTTTTATTTTTTTATTTTCCCGGATTTTGTTTACAAAACCTGTCTTATCTGAATCTATTTCCGGTTTTGGAAGATTATTCTGTTCCTTAAACATGACATCATTTTTTTGGTGTATGACTTAATTGGTATTCAACCTTTGCAGGTGAGACCCTTTAACTCAAAGAATCAATCTGCCGCTTGTAACGGTCTCTTGTGAACAAGCTTTTCTATGATTGATCTGAGATGGGTGCAGTTGGAATTTTCAGAAAATTTATTCCACATTTAAGTACCTGGAAGTACTTTTGTACAGGATTGATTTTTATATTTTTTCATAAGTTTTTCGGTGATTTTGGTAATGCAATATATAACCTTAAATATTCACGTCAAAATGAATTACCTATTATTTTGAAAATTGTCGTAGAACTACGACAATGGATTTTGAAAAAGCTTTTCCTTAAAGCATCCATTGTTTTTTTTCATAAAAAAATCCACGTTGCATTCGGATTATCAGCAACATGGATGTAATTTATAATCATCAGATTATACTTCTTATTTCACTGCCTTTTCATAGCAATTGAATATGCCTTTATGGGAATGTACTGTTCCTTCAAATTCGTATTCTTTTTTAGTATACTCTGCAAGAACCTTTATATTTGGATATTCCTCATCCCATTGGTCAATTCCCTCATTCAGCATGTGTGTTTTTACTTATTCAAGTATCTGAGCGGCCTGTACGACATCCTCATGAACTGCTTTTCTAATCATTGCCATTTTTATTAATTTCGTTATTTATTTGAATTTTTAAGCTGTAAAGCTCTCTGATAAAAAGACTGGCTGGCAATTTTCTCTTCCGCTTCATTAATGGCTGCCAACAAATTATTCTGGTTATCTGCAATATCCTCAAGCACCTGAGACATCAGTTCCCAGACCGGTTTCATTTTCCCGACCAGTTCTTTTCCTTTAGAAGTCAGCATAAATAGTCTTTTACGTTCATCCTGTCTGTCTTTCCTCCATGCTATCAGTTCAAGTTTCTCCAATTCTTTAAGCAAGGTAATGGTGGATGGATGGGTATATCCAATTTCATTGGCAATTTCCACCACACTGGCTAATTCTTTTTGATAAATGGTGTAAATAACAGGAAACCATTTCAGTTCAAAATCAATTCCGAAGGCTTTATAGATCAGGGCACCATCTTTCCTCAGCTGTTCACTGAGACGGTGCATTCTTGTAGATATAGCAAGGATTCCTGCTTGGTTAATAACATTCATGTTTATTTAATATGTAAGTGATAAAAAATATCATCAGCACTCATTAATGGAAAATGTTCCGGAAGATTTTCTTTTTCTATTTTTATAAAAGCATTTCTTTCATAAAAACGCTGAGCAGCTTTCAACACCGTAACAGTTCCCAAATACAGATCATCAATTTTATTTTCACGGCAGAAAGCAACTAAAATTTCCAGTAGGATCTGGGCTATATTCAGCTCTTTACCTCTGAACTCTTTTTTAACGAACATTTTTCTGATGGCTGCTGCCCTTTCGTCAAACTTTACCAAAGCGATAGAACCAACCAGCTTACCGCCTATAAAAGCCCCCCAAAAGTTTCCGCCCGCTTCATGATAAAAAGTTTCTATCTCTTTCAGGTCCGGCTGATCTTCTACAGTAATGGGGATGTTGAATTCCTTTTGCTGAATAGTCAGGATCAGGTCAATAGCCTGTTCCGAATAAGCATTTCCTATGGATTGTACCTGTAATTTCATAGCGAATTATTTTAAAGTATAAAACTACGTAGTTAAATACATATATACAAACTGTTTTTAACTTTTAAAAAATTTTAACACAGTATTTATCTGCACATCTCCTAATAATACAGGGTAATTATTAAGACTTAAATATGAATCTTAGATTTTCTCATATCATGATATTTAAGTAATTTTCCAATATCAAAAAGCTTATAACCATCACTGAAATGAAAATAGAAAATTTTAAGCCATTTAGCGGGCAACATTGCGAAACTACAGCAACAGGAACATTATTGCTACAAATCGGAATTGAGCTTTCCGAACCTATGCTTTTCGGGTTGGGTGAAGGCCTGGGATTTATCTATTGGAAGATGAAAAACATGGATTTTCCGTTCTTAGGCGGCAGGGTAAAACCTGACCTCCTTACCCAAAACATCGTCCGCAACCTGAACCTGGAATTAGCAGCAAAAGAAACCGCTTCCCCGCAAAAGGCATGGGATTCTGTAAAAGAACTTCTGGACAGAAAGCAGGCTGTTGGTTTAAAAATGGATTGTTTTCATTTGGAATATTTTTCAAATCCTTTTCATTTTGCCGGACATTATGCCGCTATCTACGGTTATGATGAGCAAAATGCTTTTCTTGTAGATACAAAGCAGCAAGGCAGCCTGGTACAAACTTCTTTAAAAAGTCTGGCATTGGCCCGTTCTGAAAAAGGACCGATGGCATCAAAAAATATGTATTATACGATCAAGAAAACAGATCAAAAATTTAATCTGGAAAAAGCCATATTAACAGCAATCAGAAATAATGCTGCAGAATATCTTAACCCGCCTATTGCAAATATTTCATACAAAGGAATATTGAAAACAAGTACTGAAATTGTCAAATGGTTCAATACGAGTAAGAACATTGAAGGTGAATTCAGGCAAGCAGCGCTGCTCATGGAAAAAGCAGGAACTGGTGGGGCGTTATTCAGAAATCTATATAGGGATTTTTTGAAAGAAAGCTATGAATTGCTTAAGCTTGAGCAGCTCAAAACAGGATATGAAGCATTTACAGAAATTGCAGAACTTTGGACAAAAGTATCTCAGCTATTTGAAAAAGTAAGTGAAACAAAAGACTTTCAATATGTTCAGGAGGCATCAGACAAGTTAAAAACAATATCCGTTCAGGAAAGAAAAGCGATGGAAATCTTGATAACAATATAATAACTACTCATTTATACCCGTCATAAAAAACGTGTACCATTCCTGGCACACGTTTTTATATTTATCTTAGAATACTGTTTATTTCCAGCCTCCACCCAAAGCCTGATACAGCTCCACGGCAGCTTTCATTTTATTATATCTCGCATTGGAAATATTAAGTTCTGCATTCAATGAATTCACACTTGCATTTAACACTTCAAGATAGTTGGCCATCCCGTAGTTTACCAGTTCCTGAGAATATTCTACAGAGTTTTTATAGGCAACCAATTCTTTTTGTTTCAATTCAATGAATGAATCCTGAACAGAAAATACTCTGATTGCATCTGAAACTTCTTTCCCTGCAGTAAGAACGGTTTTTCTAAAGTTCAGATAGGCCGTTTCCTGATTGGCAAGGCTCACATCATAGTTGGTCTTGATGCTTCTTTTGTTCAAAATGGGCTGTGCCAATCCTGCTACCACATTTGCAAATAATGAATTTACATTGAACAGGTGATCAATATCTACAGATTGAAGCCCCCCTGAGCCTGTAAGTTTCAGTGTTGGATAAAACTGAGCTTTTGCCGCATTGGTCAGTTCAAATGCATTCATCAGGTTATATTCTGCTCTCATTACATCCGGACGGTTGGCCAGCAATTGAACCGGATACCCTAATTTAAGGTCGATAGGAAGGTTCTGACCTTCCAGTGTAGATCTTTCAATGGTATGTGATGGTTCTCCCATTAAAAGGCTCATGGTATTTTCAAGCAATTGAATCTGTGTATCAATATCAATCAGTAAAGATTTTGCATTGAAAACAAGCGCTTCGCTTTGTTGTACTGCTACTTCTGTAAGGTTTCCGGAGGCTTTCAGTGCTTTTGTAGTTTCCAGATTTTTTTCTCGAATGGCAATAGTTTCCGTAATGATCTTCTTCTGGGAATCAAATGTCAGCAGCTGGTAATAAGCGGAAGCAATTGAGGCAACAAGGCTGCTTTTTACAGCTTTATGAGCGGCAACAGTTCCTAAATAAGCTGCTAATTGTGCCTTTTCCTGAGCTTTCATTTTTCCCCATAGATCTGCTTCCCAACCCAGACTTGCTGTTATATCAAACTGATTTACGTAACGTCTTTCTCCAATAATCTGTCCGAACTGGGTATTGAGAGACTGTGTCTGGAAAGTATAGTTAGGCCCTACAGAAAGAGTTGGGGCATAAGCTGCCTTACTTTGTTTTAGGTAGGCTTCCGCAGAATTGATACTTTGTAAAGCAATTCTGATGTCCAGATTATTATCCAAAGCTTTGGAAATATGTCCCTGAAGTATCGGATCTGTGAAAATTTCTTTCCACGAAACATTCGCAACGCTAGTACTGTCTGAAGGAAGCATATCTGTACGGAAAAGTTTTTCGTCAACAACGTTCTTGGGCCTTTCGTATTCTTTTCTGGCCATACAGGACGTGATGGCTCCCAGCATAATGGCTGAGAAAGTTATTCCTTTTATGATGTTTATTAAACTCTTCATTGGTTAAAATTAGAAGTTAGAAATCAGAGGTTAGAAACTGAACATCAGATAAATTTCCAGGTTCAGTTTCCAGCTCTAATTTATTTTTACTCTGCTAAATTGATATCTTCTTTTTTGATAGGTTTAATTTTTTCCTGTAATGTTTCAAAGATCACATACAGAACCGGAATTACAAATAATCCCAAAACAGTACCTATCAATAGTCCGATTGCCGCACCTGTAGCGATAGATCTGTTCCCCACTGCTCCAATTCCACTTGCCAGAACTAAAGGCAATAAACCGAAGATAAAGGCGAATGAGGTCATTAGAATAGGTCTCACCCTGGCTTTCGCTGCATTGATGGCTGACATCACGATTGTTTCTCCATGATGTCTTCTCTGAACAGCAAATTCAACAATAAGGATCGCATTTTTCGCCAGTAATCCTACAAGCATGATCAGGGCAATCTGGAAGTAAATATTATTTTCCAATCCCATAATCTTCTGTCCGAAGTAAGCTCCCATTACCCCAAGAGGAAGGGAAATGATAACAATCAGCGGAAGAATATAGCTTTCATACTGTGCAGAAAGGATAAAGTAAACGAAGATTAAACTTAACCCGAAAATCAGAAGGGTCTGAGATCCTGAATTTAATTCTTCTCTGGTTAACCCTGTAAATTCTACCGCATAGTTTTGATTCAGGGTCTCATCCGCTACCTGCTGTACCGCAGCAATTGCATCCCCGGAACTATATCCGTCAGAGTTTGCCCCTGTCACCTTCACAGAAGTAAACAGGTTATAACGGCTTACAGATTGTGGTCCGTATGCTTTTGTCAATGTTACAAACTGTGAAATGGGAGACATGATCCCTGATCCTGTTCTCACATAAAGCTGATTCAGATTTTCAATATTCTTTCTGCTCTCAGGAAGAGCCTGAACCATTACTCTGAACTGTTTTCCATATTTGGTAAAGTCGGCAGTATAAATTCCACCAATATACCCCTGCATGGTAGACAGAATATCATTTACAGAAACTCCCATCTGCTTGCTCAGGGGAACATTGATTTCCATCTGATACTGAGGATATTTAGTATTGAACGAAGTCTGTGCAAACTGAATTTCCGGTCTCTGCATCAGCTTACCGATGAATTCATTGGTTTTAGCATCCAGATCAGCATATTCACCCCCTGATTTATCAAGCAATACCATTTCAAAGCCGGCACTGTTACCAAATCCGGGTACACTTGGCGGCTGGAAGAATACCACTTTGGCATCAGGAACAGATCCTACGATTCCGAATAGTTTCTTGGTAATTTCTTCAGAAGTCTGTCCGTCTTTTTTTCTTTCTTCGAAAGGCTTAAGTTTCACAAAGGCAAGACCGTTGTTGCTTCCGTTTCCGGACAAGAATCCTCTACCTGTTGAAATCGTTACGTTCTGCACGCCCGGAACTTTCAATGCTTTAGCCTGAAGGGTTTTCAATGCGTTGTAAGTTCTTTCCATAGAAGCTCCCGGAGGAAGCTGAACATCTGTAAAGATAATCCCCCTGTCTTCTGTAGGTACAAACCCTTTCTTCATACTGCTGCTTGCCCAGAATAAGATACCTCCTGTAACAGCGAAAATAATCAGGGTTACCCATTTATGTCTCAACAGGAATACAAATCCTCTTCCGTAACGTTCAGTAGTTGTTTTAAAAGCAATATTAAACTTATAGAAGAACTTCTGTAACAGGTTCAGATTTTTATATTCTGCATGATGTGCTTCGTGAGGTTTCAGGAATAATGAACATAAAACAGGACTCAGGGTTAATGCGTTAATCGCAGAAATAATGATGGCTATAATCAGCGTAATACCAAACTGCTGGTAGAATACCCCTGTAGGACCTGTAATGAACGTCACCGGAATAAATACGGCCGCCATTACCAAAGTAATAGAAATAATAGCCCCTGTGATCTCATCCATAGCTTCTACCGTAGCTTTCTTAGCATCAGAAATACCATGCTCCATCTTCGCATGAACGGCCTCAACGACGACGATGGCATCATCCACCACAATACCAATGGCAAGCACCAAGGCAAACAAGGTTAAGAGGTTCAATGAATAACCGAATAAATTCAGGAAGAAGAATGCCCCTACAATAGATACCGGAACTGCAATAGCCGGGATCAGTGTGGATCTGAAGTCCTGAAGGAAAATGTATACTACAATAAATACAAGAATGAAGGCCTCAATCAAAGTATGAACTACCTTTTCAATAGAAGCTTCCAGAAATTCGTTGGTATCAAAGTTAAAAGTATACTTAATTCCCTGCGGAAAGGTTCCTTCTGCTGATTTCAGATAAGCTTTGATATTTTTAATAATTTCCTGTGCATTGGACCCCGGAGTCTGGAAGATCCCCATACTGATGGAAGGATTGTTTCCGTTCTCCCCGATTCCTGTATAAGACTGACCTGCCAATTCTACTTTGGCAACATCTTTCAGCATTAGGTTTTGTCCGTTTGCAAGAGATTTGATGATGATATTGTCGTACTGTTCCTTATCGTTGAATTTACCTACGTATTTGATGATATATTCAAAAGAACTACCGCTGTTCTGTCCGATAGAACCTGCCGCAGCTTCTCTACTCTGCTCGTTAATTGCATTGGTAACATCGGTAGGAGTTATACTGTATGCAGCCATTTTTGCAGGGTCCAGCCAGATTCTCATGGAGTAATTTTTACCACCGAAAACGTTGGCATCCCCTACACCATTTACCCTTTTCAGGTTAGGAATAATATTGATATTCAAAAAGTTCTGAAGGTATACATCATCAAGATCTTTATTTTCAGAATAGAAAGACATATACATCAGGGCACTGGTCTGCTGCTTCTGGGTTACCACTCCGGAACGTGTTACTTCTGCAGGTAACAAAGGGGTTGCCCTGGTCACACGGTTCTGTACGTTTACCGCTGCAATATCCGGATCTATTCCCTGTTTAAAGAAAACCTGGATCTGAGCAGAACCGTCATTTCCGGCACTGGAAGTGATATAATCCATACCTTCCACCCCGTTGATCTGCTCTTCCAAAGGTACTACTACACTTTTCATTACCGTCTCAGCATTGGCTCCCGTATAGTTTGCGGAAACACTTACCGTGGGCGGTGCAATATCCGGATACTGTGTAACCGGTAACGAGATCAGTCCCAGCACACCGAGAATCACAATCAGGATTGAGATTACAGTGGATAAAACCGGTCTGTTAATAAAGTTTTTTATCATTAGAATTTCGGTTTTATTGATTGAACAAGACTATCCATTTTGATTGGCTTCGGCTTCACTGCTGTTCCAGGTTTCAAACCTCCGATACCAGCTGCAATAACTTTTTCGCCTTTATTAACTCCTGATTTGATCAGAGCTAAATTGTCGATTCTGTCAATAACATTTACAACAACGTTTCTGGCAGTATCTCCCTTATCTATTTTGTATACGTATACAATACCCTGCTGTTCATAGGTAGCACTTTCAGGAACTACAAGAACATTATCATAATGCTGAGGGAATCTGATCGTTCCGCTGTTACCATTACTTAATAATTTCTGGGCATTGGAGAATGCAACTCTGAACTGAATAGTCCCCGTTGTAGGATCAATTTGGCCCGTAATGGCTTCAATTCTTCCTTTTTCCGGGTACAGGCTTCCATTGGCAAGCTGAAGCTCAACCATTGGTAAGTTTTTGATCTTCTCAGGCATAGAAGCTCCCGGAGATTTTTCAAGGAAATCAAAATATTCTTTTTCATTCATTGCAAAGTAAGCGTAGATCTCAGAAGTATCAGAAATTGTTGTCAGAGGTGTCTGATCAGACGGTCCTACCAAACTTCCCACTTTTAACGGGAGTTTTCCTACAACTCCTGAAATAGGTGCACGAATGATGGAGTATTCGATATTGGCTTCTACCCCTTTATAGTTTGCTTCAGCTTGTCTTTTTGCAGCATGGGCCTGTGATAACTGAGCCTGTGCCTGCGCAAGCTGAGCCTGAGCAGTTTGTAACTGTACGTTACTGATGATGTTTTTCTGAACCAGAGGTTTCAGTTTATTTACTTCTACCTGTGCTGCGTTTACAGAAGCCTGTGCTGCAGCAATATTGGATTCAGCGGCTCCTATTCCGGCTTTGGAAGCGGCAGCATTTTCGGTAAGAATATTGGTTTCCAGACGGAACAATGGCTGTCCCTTGGTAACGTACTGCCCTTCATCTACCAGTACCTGGGTAATGTATCCCTGTATTTTAGCACGTACATCATTGTTTACCCTACCCTGGATGGTAGCCGGAAACGTCTGATAACCTACTATATTTTTAGACTCCACAGAAACAACAGGATACGGCTTGGCACCATCCTGTTTAGGAGCTTCTTTTTTGCAGGCTGTGAGAGAAAGCGCTGCAATCGAAAGTATAACTAGCTTATTATTCATTTTATAGTTTATTAAGAGATTCCTGAATATTTTCTATGTTTTTATTTAAGAGTGCTTTGTAAACTTCTATTCTTTCATTGTATCCATCGTCTTTACTTTTTTTAAAATTGTTTAAATCATCTAATAGTCTTAATTCGTCCTGCATTTTCTGGACAATTTTCTCAAATCGGATTTTTTTGTACTCATCATTGATGAAAAAATACCGTTTCCGCTCATCCATTTTGTTATGATCTACGATAAGCTGTGCATTTAACAATAATGAAATACTGGTAGAAACAGAACTTTTGCTCGCAGAGAGCACGTCAACAAACTCGTCAAAAGTAATTCCTACTTTCTCATAATCAAAAAGAAGGTAGGAATAGATTTTTGATGCTAATGGCGGTAGGTTGAAAATAGTGCCGTAGAATTTTACGGCATCCTGAAAAATTTTTTCATCAATTTCTATACTTTGGTGCATAATATAAAAATTTGAACAAATGTAGAAATTAGTTCAGAACCAAACGAACAAAGCTGATAGAGATTATAAATACAAGGTGTTCTAAAAATTCAATGAAACTTGATTTAACTTTTTACTTAAATTATAATCTTCTCAAAAGCCTTTCTCAGCCCATCCTTTAAAAGAACCTCTCCACAATAGGAATATCCTTTGCTTTCAAGGATCTTCAGCATTGCAATATTATCATGGTTGGTATCCACTTTAACACTCTGAATATTGTGTGATCTTGTAAAATCTTCAATATGATCGAAAAGTTTCTTTACCATTCCCTGACCTGCGAATTTTCCATCTACAGCTACTCTGTGAACCACCACAAACTCACCGTCACTAAGCCATGCGCCTTCAATGTTACTGTATGCAGGTTCATCATTAAGAATCAAAGCTGCATATACTGCAATTTCTCCATCTACTGTAAGCACATATCCGAAACCTTTAGCAATATCACTTTCTACTGTTCCAAGATTGGGATAGCCGTTCTGCCATTGTGTGCTCCCGTCCTGCCTTCTTCTTTCAATGGATTGCTGAATGATTCCCCAAATAATGTCTCTGTCTTCAATTTCCGATTTTCTTAGTTTGATTTCTGGATTCATGTTGTTGATTTTGATTAAAAAACATAAAGTTAGGAAGCTAACGTCTGAATTATTTATCTTTGATTATCCGAACTAAAGTCTATTTTTTATTAACGCAAAGATTTTATTTATAAAGCTTAAGATTTTAAGTGAGCAAAATTGCGACTTCGTCGTTGAATAAGCGAAGGTTATTAAAAACTTTGCGTCAAATTAAAACCTAGTATCTAACTTTTGGTTCTGACATAGAATAATAGTCCTTCAAAACATCTTTTAAACATTTAGTTTTTTAATAATTTAAAGATTGATTTTAATTAAAAAACCGAAAACTAATTAAAATTAATTTTCGGTTCGAAGTAGTAAAATTTAAAATTATGAAATTGTTTTATAAATTTTCATTTTGTTGAAGGTAAGCATCAATAATTTCAAATGCTTTCTTCTCATCATGCAGATCTACCATTACCTTTAGCGATGTTGCCGTAGGTGTTGTAGTAAATGTGAGATAGTTGTTTTCAACAGAGTTTGTAATTTGTGCATCATCCAATTTAGATTTAACCAACTGAATTTCTGAAGGGTTATCACTTTCGTAAACTGATACTCTCGTACTTCTTTCCATATTCTAATTGTTTGAGTATCTAAATGTACAATGTTTTTTTGAAAATTACAAATCTTTGTTTTTAAATTTTATTAATATTGCTTTCAATTTTATTTAAAGCCAACTGAATTTCTTCTTTGGTAACATTCAGATGCGGTCTGAAACGTAAAGACTGATCTCCACATGGAAGAATGATTAATCCGTCATTAAATAATTCAGTCATCATCTTGTTTCTATCTGCTGCGGATGGAAGATCGATAGCACACATCAACCCTCTACCTCTTGCATTGGAAATTTTTGAAGGATACTTCTCTGCCAGTGCTTTTAAGTTTTCTAACAGGAAATCTCCTACCACTCTTGCATTTTCTACAAGGTTTTCTTTTTCGATAACTTCCATTACCAATTGGAAACGAAGCATATCGATAAAATTTCCACCAAATGTAGAGTTGATTCTTGAACTTTCTCTGAAAACGTTGTTCGGAATTTCATCAAACTTTTCTTTATTGGCTAATACTCCGCAAACCTGGGCTTTTTTACCGAAAGAAATGATATCCGGTTTAGCTGTAAAATGCTGAAATGCCCACATTTTACCTGTAATGGCAATACCTGTCTGAACTTCGTCAAAAATTAGTAAGATTTCATTGTCATCACAGATTTTTCTTAAGCCAGATAAGAATTCATCTCTGAAATGGTTGTCACCGCCTTCTGCCTGAATAGGTTCAATGATAATACAAGCTACCTTATCAGGATTCATCAGAATGGCTTCTTCAATCTGAACTAAAGCCAGCTGCTCATTTTTGATGGTTTCTTCAAGGTTCTCTTCTGTAATCGGGAACTTTAATTTTGGATTTAAAATTCTCGGCCAGTTAAACATTGGGAAATACTGGTACTTTCTAGGGTCTGAAGTATTTGTTAAACTTAAAGTATAACCACTTCTTCCGTGGAAAGCCTGTTTGAAATGAATACAGATCCCCGCTTCAGTGTCCAGCCCTTTTGCGAAATTTTTACGTGTTTTCCAGTCGAAGCAGGCCTTTAAAGCATTTTCAACTCCCATCGTTCCGCCTTCGATAAAGAAAGCATACTGTAATTCTTCAGGAATAACCACTCTTTCAAATACTTCAAGGAAGTGAGCATATTCTTCTGAATAAACGTCTGCCAATGTTGGTTTATTAACCGCCATTCTTCCCAACCATTCTGATCTTTCTACAAGATACGGGTGATTGTACCCAATGGAAGCTGATGCAAACATAGAGAACATATCCAGGTATTCTCTGTCTGTAAGTTTATCATAAAGCCATGATCCATGAGATTTTTCAATATCCATCACGAAATCGAAACCGTCTGCCAAAACATGTTTTCCAACTGTTTCCTTAACTTTATTTGTCTGTATATCTAATGTGTGTTCCATAATAAATTGTTGTGTGATTTAATAAGTGAATGATTAAACGATCAAAAAGCTGGGCATTTAATCATTCAGGTTATTAAGTTTTTATTTTTTTATTGCTTTAAGTAAAGCTTTTATAAATCAAATTTAATTCCCTGTGCTAAAGGAAGTTGAGTAGTATAATTTATAGTATTGGTTTGTCTCCTCATATAATATTTCCAAGCATCTGATCCAGACTCTCTACCTCCACCGGTTTCTTTTTCACCTCCGAAAGCGCCTCCGATTTCAGCACCGGAAGTACCAATATTGACATTTGCAATACCACAATCTGAACCAGCATGAGAAAGGAATAATTCTGCCTCTCTAAGGTTTTGGGTCATGATTGCAGAAGAAAGCCCCTGCGGAACATCATTCTGAATAGCAATAGCCTCTTCTAATGTTTTATATTTAATTAAGTATAAAATAGGTGCGAAAGTTTCATGCTGAACAATCTCATAAGAGTTTTTCACTTCAGCCACACAAGGCTTCACATAGCATCCGGATTCGTAACCTTTTCCTGATAAAACACCGCCTTCAACAACGAATTTTCCACCTTCTTTTTTACATTTCTTAATAGATTCTTCGTACTGGTTTACGGCATCAACATCAATAAGCGGCCCTACATGGTTGGCTTCATCCAATGGGTTTCCGATTTTTAGTTGCCCATAAGCTTTTACCAATCTAGATTTTACTTCGTCATATACATCTTCATGAATAATCAGTCTTCTGGTTGAAGTACATCTTTGCCCTGCCGTTCCTACCGCTCCGAAAACAGCTCCGATGATAGACATATTAAGATCTGCTTCCTTGGTAATGATAATTGCATTGTTACCTCCCAATTCAAGGATTGATTTCCCGAATCTTTCTGCTACTTTAGAAGAAACCATTCTTCCTACTCTTGTAGAACCTGTAAAAGATACCAAAGCTACTCTTTTATCATTTACTAATTTCTGTCCGATTTCATGATCTGCTACCAATACGCTTGAAATTCCTTCCGGAAGGTTATTTTCTTTCAGAACTTCATTCATAATATTCTGGCAGGCAATGGCACAAAGCGGAGTTTTTTCCGACGGCTTCCAGATGGTAACATTACCACAAATCCATGCTAATGCTGTATTCCAGGACCATACGGCTACCGGGAAGTTGAATGCAGTGATGATTCCCACTACGCCAAGCGGATGATATTGCTCATACATTCTGTGACCAGGTCTTTCTGAATGCATTGTATATCCCTGAAGCTGCCTTGAAAGTCCTACTGCGAAATCACAGATATCAATCATTTCCTGAACTTCTCCAAGTCCTTCCTGCAGGGATTTACCCATTTCATAAGAAACAAGCTTTCCAAGATCTTCTTTATATTCTCTTAACTTTAAACCAAGCTGCCTTACAATTTCTCCTCTCTTAGGAGCAGGGATCAGCCTGAATTCCAGAAATGCCTTTTGGGCCGTTTCAATTACTTTGTCATAATCACTTTCTCCGGAAGTCTTTACTTTTGCAATTAATTTCCCGTCTGCAGGAGATACGCTTTCAATCGTCTTTCCTGAAGCGAAATATTTCCCGCCCACTGAAGTACCTTTATTTTCTTCTTTAATACCAAGGTTTTTGAGTGTTTTTTCGATTCCGAAATCCTTTACTTTTTTTGACATAAAATCTTACTTTTCGTTCTCTCTAAAGATAAAAATATTATGTGAACCTCAAAACTTTAATTTTTTAGTTTGTTATTTATTTGGACTAATTATAAACATGCTTATCTTTGTAGGGTAATCTTTTTGATAATCACCAATGGAAAATTCACAAGAAAATAACTCAAAGTTTAAAAAGTGGTTCAAGCGCGTAGGATGGGCAGGGTTTGCTTTCTTTACCATTAAAGGCTTGATTTGGCTCGTAATATTTTACTTTGGAGCAGATTCGCTTCAGAGCTGTATAAAATAAAAAGCAGAGAAAAATTTTCTCTGCTTTCTTTTTTAAGAATATGTATTCAACCTTATTCTTTGACTATTTTTACAGTCTTTACTTCATTTTTTGTTTTAATTTTAACAATATATATAGCAGGAAGTAGTTCAGAAAAGCTCACTTTTAACTGAAAGTTATTCACATTAGTATAATCTTTAATCTTTTTACCACTCATTTCATATACTTCAACTCCTTCTATTTTTGAATCTAAAGAGATATTAAGCATATTTTTTACTGGGTTAGGATAAAAAGCCATGATGTCATTTTTCTTAGGCAAATCTGATGTAGCAAGTACAGATTCTGCACAGTATCCGGAAATAATTGCCAAAGGATAATGTTTTCCGCTTGAGAAATTGCTTCCGAATTCCCCACAACATTGATCTCCTGTTACCCACATGGTATTATCATTTTTTTCAGCATATGTTGCGGCGTATCCCGGATAAATGTTTTTCCAATCAGAATCCAAACCAATCCTAATAGGAGTTTTATAATTTAGAGTTCCATGATATCCTCCTAATTCTGACAACCCATTTGACCCCCATCCCCATAAGGTGTTATCATATTTTAAAGCAACAACCTGATAACCACCAGCCTTAATGATTTTCCAATTATTATCAGAGCCTACTTGAATAGGAGTATAACTCAGAGCGCCCAATCCACCATTTCCCAATTGGCCGCCATAGTTATCTCCCCAGGCCCAAATAGTATTATTATTTTTTATTCCAAAAGAACTTTTATATCCTACGGATATATCTTTCCAATTTGTATCTGTACCAATCTGAATAGGAGTTTTCACAAACGTATTTCCAGCTCCTACTTGCCCTGATGCATTGAGACCCCATCCCCAAATACTTCCATTATTTTTAAGTGCAATTGTATGGCTACCTCCACTTGAAAGTTTTTTCCAATCTGTATCTGTACCAACTCTGGTAGGCACAGATACCTCATTCTTATGTCCTAATCCCAAGCCATAACTAGCATTATTTCCCCAGGCCCAAAGCTCACCGTTTATTTTAATAGCGAAAGAAGAATATTCACCCGTCATTACAGAACCCCAATCACTATCTGTCCCAATTTGTGCAGGAACTGATTGGTTTACATTCGTTCCATTACCTAATTGTTTATAGTTATTTAACCCCCAAGCCCAAAGAGTACCATCAGATTTAACAGCTAATGTATGATGCCTTCCCAATGAGAAATTCTTCCAGGTATATGAAGTGATTTGTGTTGGGGAAGATGCTTGTAGATTATTTCCAAGTGCCCCATACCCCGCTTCTCCCCAGGTCCAGAGTGTACCATCAGTCTTTATACCTGCGGTATACCTTCCGGTTTTAGAAGGACTGAATTCTTTAAAGCATTGTGATGAAGATAACTGTCCAAGAATGACAGTTAAGGTTATTAGTGTTTTTTTCAAAATATTTTTTTTGCAAAGATAAGTTTATAGAATCAATATTTTGAAATACTTTGGATAATTACCCAAATTAAAAGCTTTTCTAAGATATTTTTCAAAAAATAAAAAATCCGTCCTACAAAAAATGGACTGCCCCAAAAAGTTAGACACTTTTTAGGGGCATTTTTTTATGTATAGAAAAGAAAAATTTAGCGTTGCTTTCAAATTAGAATGTATTAACCTCCACAAAAATTCTCATCGTTCAATTGGATCTATAGCAACAGAGAAAGGATTTAACGAAAGTAATCTACGCAAGTGGATGGGCTTTTATAATAAGTACGGAATCTCGGGTTTACAACCAAGAAGAAATAAGATCTATTCTGTGAATTTCAAGGTTAAAGTTTTAAAAACTATCGAAATAGAACATATCTCACAAAGAGAAGCATGTATCCGATTTGATATCGCAGCTCAATCTACCGTGCTGAATTGGCAAAGGGATTACGAAAAAAGTGGTATTTTAGGATTAAAGAATAAACCTAAAGGAAGGCCCTGTATTATGAGTGATTACAAGCGTAAAAAAAGAAAGTCTGATAAGCCATTGACCAGAGAAGAAGAACTTTTATTGGAAAACGAAAGATTGCGAGCTGAAATTGATTTTCTAAAAAAGTTAGACGCCTTAACTCTCAAAAAGAACAAGCAGAGGCCATCGAAGGATTAAGGCGAAAATATAATCTGTCGCTCCTGCTGGATTGTACAGGTATGGCCAGAAGTAGTTTCTATTACCATCAGAAAGCTCTTAATAAAAAGGATAAGTATGGAAAAGTAAAAACTTTGATCAAACAGATTTATCATAGGCATAAAGGTCGATTTGGATACCGTCGTATTACTTTGATGATGAAACAGCAAGGAATTGTAATTAATCATAAAACGGTCTTAAGACTAATGAAGGCACTGGGATTGAAAAGTATCATTAGGGTTAAGAAATACAGATCTTATCGGGGAGAGCAAGGCAGGATAGCACCAAATATTCTGGAGAGGAACTTTAAGGCAGATCAGCCAAACAGAAAATGGGCCACTGATGTGACAGAGTTTAACGTATCAGGCAGTAAATTGTATCTTTCGCCGATAATTGACCTTTACAATGGCGAGATTATCAGTTATGATCTCTCGGAAAGGCCTGTCTTTGCGCAGGTTATGAATATGCTCAAAAAAGGGTTTAGAAAGATTAAGAATACTGAAAACCTCATTATCCACTCTGATCAAGGCTGGCAATATCAAATGAAAACCTATCAGCACATGTTAAAAGAAAAAGGCATTATCCAAAGTATGTCCCGCAAAGGAAACTGCCTTGATAATGCGGTAATAGAAAACTTCTTTGGAACTTTAAAATCTGAAATGTTCTATATTAAGAAATTTAAAACCATTGATGAACTCAAAAAAGAAATAAAGAAGTATATCAATTACTATAATAACGACAGAATAAGACTTAATCTAAAAGGAAAGAGTCCGGTACAGTACCGAACTCTTTCATATAATAATATTGTTTAATTTTGTCTAAACTTTTGGGTGCAGTCTAAAATGAAGACGGATTTTTTATTTTAAGCCGGTTTTATAGCTTATTCTTTCTTCCAGAATTAACAAGGCTTTGATGCAGGAGATATTCAATCTGACCATTTACACTTCTGAATTCATCATTGGCCCATTTTTCCAGGAGTTTATAGGTAGACTCATCTATCCTTAGGACAAAGGATTTTTTGCCTTTGTTTTCCGAAGCGTTCTGAGCTTTTTCTGATTTCATTATTCTTGTTTTTGATGCAAGACGCATTAAATTGTTGTCTCCAGATATACATTATAATAAACCTGGAGTAATTATTTTTTAGTTATACAGAGTTCCTGCATTCAATACCGGTGTTGCCGCTTTTTCACCACAAAGAACCACCATTAAGTTGCTTACCATTGCCGCTTTTCTTTCATCATCAAGCTCAACGATATTTTCTTCTGAAAGTTTTTTCAGGGCAAGGTCTACCATACCCACCGCTCCTTCTACAATTTTAGTTCTTGCTGCCACAATAGCTGTTGCCTGCTGTCTCTGAAGCATAGCCCCTGCAATTTCGGAAGCATAGGCTAAATGTGAAATTCTTGCCTCTTGAATTACGATCCCTGCTTTTGAAAGACGGTCTGTAAGTTCCTGTTCCAAAATAGAATTGATTTTATCTCCGCCTTCTCTCAATGTAATCGGCGCATGATCGTCTTCCAGATTATCATAAGGGAAACTCATGGCCAAATGACGTACCGCCGCTTCACTCTGCATTCTTACAAAGTCTGAATAACGCTCAACATCAAAAGCAGCTTTATAGGTATCTCCTACTTTCCAAACAATTACTACTGCAATTTCAATAGGGTTACCCATCTTATCATTTACTTTCAGAGTTTGCCCTTGTAAGTTTTCTGAGCGCAATGACATTTTCTGGGACGAGTACAGTGGATTGATAAAGAATAAACCGTTATCTTTTACTGTTCCCACATACTTTCCGAAAAAGTTTAATACTCTTGAGTGGTTAGGCTGAATAATCATTAATCCTTTTAAGAAAAAGCAGGCAAGCAGAAAACACAGCATTGCAATAACAACGAATGTGATACTTTGATCTACTCCTGAGATAAAAAAGTAAAATGCTGCAATAAAGAGTACCAGACAAATTACTAATGTAAGATAACCCGACATGGGTTTTAATGTTTTTTCCATGATTGAATTTTTAATTTGATATTATTTTGATATCATAAAGGTAGCGTTATTTTTTGGATTCTGAATGATAAATTTTGTTTTTTTGATAGTTACTGAATACGATTGTTAATTATATTTTTTTAATCATCTATCTCAAAATAGAAATTAACGCAAGGTTCGCAAGATCTTTTGATTCTGTAACGAAAATGAGCGCAAAGGCGTTTCACTCAGCAATAGATTACTTCGCTGAACGAAGTGCCGCTGCGAACGAAAAATTTAAAGCATACTATATCATTTTCCTTGCGAACCTAGCGTTAAAAATAAATTTGAAGGTAAATACCTGATTATGGATATGTATCATTAAAACCATATATAGTACAGATTTTTGTTGTTGTAAATATCTTATTTTGCTTACAGAGTTACATTACTATTTTTTATGCATTATCAACTGTGTCCATCTGTGCCATCTGTGTTTAAAAATTTTTCACCCATTATCCTTAAAAAAACAATATTTTATCTTTTTATTAGGCACAAAAAAATCCCGGAAAGTGAATTCCGGGATTTTGAGTGATATGTTTTAAAAGATTATTTCTTTGTTAAAGCTTTAAACTTGAAATAAGATACAGCTGCTAAAGTAATCATTGTAGCAATTCCGATGTATACCCAGGCTGGTACTGGTACCGGATCACCTGCAGCATAAGAGTGAAGTCCGCTCAGATAATAGTTTACCCCAAAATAGGTCATTACCATTGAACAGAAAGCAAACATGGTTGCTACGTGGAATGCCCATCTGCTTCTTAACCCAGGCACCAATCTCATGTGCAGTACGAAAGCGTACACCATAATGGAGATGAAAGCCCATGTTTCTTTAGGATCCCAGCTCCAGTATCTTCCCCATGATTCGTTGGCCCAGATCCCACCAAGGAAGTTTCCTACTGTTAAGGCAAAAAGACCAACTGTTAATGACATTTCAGAAACAATTACCAGTTCTTTCAATGTTGTATCGTGGTGAATTTTATATGTTTCCTTATTTGAAATAATATAGAATACCAAAGATAATACAGCAATAATCATAGACAAGGCAAAGAAACCGTAACTTGAAGTAATAATAGCTACGTGAACAATCAGCCAATAAGATTTCAGTACCGGGACAAGCGGTGTAATCTGCGGATCAAGGGCAGAACCTCCGTGTGCAAATCCCATCATGATAACAGCTACCATAAATCCTGATGCAGGAATTAATGCATTGGCATTTCTATAAAGAACCAGCCCTGCTGTAATACCCACCCAAGAAATAAAGATAATTGCTTCATAACCGTTACTCCAAGGAGCGTGCCCTGAAATGTACCATCTTGCTACAAGACCTAAGAAGTGGCATATATATCCGATTAAACCAATTGCAATAATGACCTTGATAGCCTTATTTAATACTTTTTTCGGTTTGAATAATTCTATGAATCCCAGAAGTAAAAGAAGCCCCCCGATAATGGTATAGAAAATCAATAATTTGAAGTTGATATTCACATTATTCATGAATACTTCAAGATCTACTTTGGATTGATCAGGAATTACGGCTTTCCCCCATTTTTTCTGATAGTCTGAAAGCTTTACCAATTCAGAATCTGCTTTGCTCCAGTCTCCGGATCTCTGCGCTCCGATTACTTCGGAGAAATAAGGTCCCATTACCTGCTGAGATTCCATATCTGGTTCAAATTTCTGATCCAGCCATGAATGCCATGTGTGGTTGGCATCATTTTTTACAGGTACAATTCTTAAGAACTGACCGCTGAAAAATTCATTGAAAATCTGAACTCTTTCGTTCAGTTTAATTACCTGTTTATCATATTCGGACTGGTCTGCCGGTTTTTTGGCAAAAGCAGTGTTATAGTCTTTCTCCAGAATATAAGTTAACATCCCTGTTCTCTTATCTACCGGGAAAAGGTTCAGTAAAGAAGTATACCCTTCTTCATTGGCTTTTGTTTTTTCAAGAAGTGCTTTTCCTCCTTTTTCATCAACTTTGATTAGAGGAACTGATGTCCAGCTTTCCGTATCTGTGTTGATAGAAAGAAACCATTGGTTAGCATCTAAAGATTTTCCGTCTGTTCCTTTGAAAGTATCATGCTTATAAAGCTTTCTTAAAACCTCTAAAGCCTGCGTGTTCATTGGAATAATTCTACCTTCAAAATTCTGAACCAAAAGGTAACCGAATTTCTCTGCGTGTTCCTTACTGATTTTGTTTCTGGCAATAATCTCATCCGCTGAAATGGTTCTCATTTTTCCCATTGGAGAGGCTAATGAGTTCTGCTTTATCTCACTGTCCTGAGCTGTTTTAGTTTCAGGAGCCGGTGCTGCATGGGTATGCCCGTCACCTTCTACGTGTACGTGTTCTCGGCTTCCGTCAGTAGTACCATGTGTCTCAATTTTCTGAGCATTTATCCCTAAGCTTAAAAACAATAAAAGGACTATTGCAGCTTTCTTTTTATTAACGTCTTTCAGCATTTTATTTAATTTCCAGAAGTGTGTTCCTTTCCAGAAGAAGATTACAAACATCCCTAAGAACAGAAGACCATATCCGATATAAGAAATTAAAGTTCCCCAATAATCGTGGTTTACAGACAATACTGTTCCCATTCTGTCCGGATCAAAGCTTGACTGGAAGAAACGGTATCCTTTATAGTTTAGAACGTGGTTCATATAGATCTTATAAGGGGTTTCTTTTCCTTCATCAACAATTTTTACATGACTTTCGTAAGCACTTGGAGAGCTGCTTCCCGGATATGTTTCCATTACGAAATCATCTAATTTCAAAGCGAAAGGAGTATTATACACTTTTGGTCCGAACCCAACCATAATGTTCAATCCGTCCATAGTGATTTGCTTATATGCATTTGGATTCCCTTTTTCAACGGAAAGATCAACCAATTGTTTTGTTTTGGGTCCCTGTAACTCGATCTGAAGCATATCAGGAACGTTGGCATCTTTCTTTCTGTCTCCTTCGATAGCCATAAGTCTACCCTTTTTAAGACCTTCAGGTACTACAAGCTTTAACTCATTGATGCTATATAAACTTCTCAATGCCAAGGGCTGGAACTCATCTTTTACAGTGTTCCCGGTAGCCTGTGTTGCCATGGTCATATAACTGGCATCTACCGGAGTTTTGATGAATAATTTACCTCCTTCGTTTTTAAATTCTACAGCTCCGTCAATGGGTCTGTTGAAAGTTACCAGGGTTCCGTTAATGGATTTTGTTTCACCAGCTTTTATGTAAATGTTCTGTCTTCCCGTTTTTCCTGTTGAAACCAGGTGAAGGTATTCAGTTCCGTTAGGTTCAGCTAATAAGCTGTCTTTTTTTCTTTGGATATATTCTTTAGCAAAGACCTTTACTTCCTTTCCGTGGAAGTCATAAGTGGCATTAAGATCTTTGTGAAGTGGGGACATCAGATAAGGAATATCCTGATAGTTTAGAACATCTCCTTTTTCCTCGATCTGGATTTTAAGGAAGTTTTTATCCGTTACAATTTCGTTGGATGTTTCTCCCTCTCTGATGTGCATCGTTCCTTCAAAACTGATGTATCTTGTGATGGCACCACCGATGAAAATAAAAACAAAGGCAAGGTGGAAAACCAAAACCGGCCATTTATCCTTTTTCCACAGTCTGTATCTTCCGATATTTCCTATGAAGTTAAGAATAAGCAGCACCATAATGAGTTCAAACCATTTCGCCTCATAAATTAATGCTTTTGCTGTAGGAGTTCCGTAGTCGTTTTCTAAGAACGTTGCATAGGCCATTGCGAATGCATAAACCAGTAACAATACAGCCATTGTCCTGGTTGAGATAATAATATCCTGGAGCTTCTTCATGTTGATATATACTTGACATGCAAAAATAAGGATGATAAACCATAAAGCACTGAAAAAAAGCTGTTTTTTGTCATTTTAGCCCCTGTTTTCCTTATTTTGAACCATTCTTAATAACATTAAATTTATTATGAAAAAATCAATTTTTAAAAGCGAAAAAATCAGGATTAATAATACCTATAGCAGCGATTGAATACTTCTATATCCAGGTATTGTTTTTTATCTTAAAATTTCAGAGAAAAATCTGATCAAAAGCTCCTTACTGATCTCCGGTTTATAAATAAACTCATGAGAACCGGTTTCTAAGGTCTGAAAATTCCATCCTTTTGCTTTAGATTTGTTATCATTATATACTTTCAGAACTTCATTATAGTCAAATACATAATCATCTTTTGCACTGATCGTGTACAGTGGATGATCTTTTGTAATATTTTCAAATGGGATAGCCCCGATATTCAATACCGGATTGGGTGCAAAGGCATAAAATGCCTTAAACGGAGTGCCTTTACGGGATGCAAACCAAAATGTTGCAGTTCCTCCATTAGACATACCCCCCAAATAAATTTTATTTTTATCTACATTATATTTTTTCTCAACATCGTTCAGTATTGTAAAAATATTTTCAAATGCTTTAATCTGGTTCATCCATCCAAAATCTTTTTTAGCAAAGGGATAAATAACTATTGCATTGAAGTGGTTACCTACAGAAAAAATAGGTTCTTTCTTTACATCTGCATTCTGGTAATAGAACTCATTAACAGAATTAACTCCCCCATGAAGAAAGAAAATAACCTTAACGGGTTTTGAAGATTGGTACTTCTTCGGAACAAAAACAACATAAGGAACTTTCAACCCTTCTGCTTCTGTAAAATATGAAGCAAATCCAGATTCTGCTTGGTTAAAAGGAATACTTTCCGTGATCTGATTTTTAACAATCTCCTCATTCCACTGTTGTTTTTCCTCCTTTTTTAATTTTTCTATTTGGGTCAGCTTATTTTCCATATCTGCTAAAAGCTGTTTAAACTCTGTATTCTGACCGAGATTTTTAAACCGTTCATTGGTTTGCAGGAATGTAAATTCATTTCTGTCTTTTCCTAATCCGAGTTTATATCCTTTTTTAAGCCATTCAACCGCAGTTTCCGTATCATTACAGTTGGCAGAAGCAGAAGCAGCACTTACATAATCATAGATCCCGATTTCGGTTTGTAAAGTAAATGCTTCTTTAAAATTTGAAAGAGCATCACAGTATTTCTTTGCCTGTAAATTTACAGACGCTGTCTTCATAAGAGCTTCATATGACTGCGAAAAAGCATTTGAGAAACACAGCAGGCATAATAATACTATAGTTTTCATGTTATTTTTATTTCAAAAATAAGCAATCATTTCTCCACAAATTCAAAATACCATTTAATATCTGGAATATTTTTAATGTAAAGGAAACTTGTTTGTATAAAGTAAAACTTTGATAAATTTTACCCTAAAACTTTTTTTTGAAACATTACCGGACTAAAAAACTACCAATTAATATAATTTAACAGCTCTGCATTTGGATAAACAAAAAAAATAACCTTATTTTTATTTCAGCCAATATTTATAGCTCAAATTATTTTTAAAATCAAATTAAACAATCGCAGTAAAAAGTGGTACTACAAAATGTTTTTTTGAAGAAAAAAGATTCTTTTTAGTATTGAAAAAACGTTAAATTTGCCTCATTGATATTTATGGATAAAAAGACACAAAAAAAACCGACTGAATCGCCTGAAAAAGGCCGAATTTTATCTAAGCCCCGTATATTTTTCGGGCTTACCTTTATACTGTTCTCCGCTGTTCTCGCTCTATCGTTCATTTCTTATTTAATGAACTGGAAAGCGGATCAGAGCCAGGCAGGAACTATGCTGGACAAGAGTATAAAGTCTTCAAACATTTTCGGAAAGGCCGGAGACTGGTTGGGAAACATCTTCATATTTGAAAGCATCGGTATAGCCTCATTTATTATAGCATTTTTATTTTTGGTGGTTGGAACCCTGATCCTAAAAAAGAAAATTTTCAAACCATGGAAAACAATTGGCCATTCTTTGTTTTTCATCTGCTGGCTTCCTATTTTTATGGGAGCACTTACCAAAGGGCAAGGTGTTCTTGGAGGTGTTTACGGATATCAGATTATGGATTACTTAAATGCCATTATCGGATCAGTAGGATTATGGACTGTATTGGCAGCAAGTATTCTTTTATATTTTATTCTTGAATTCAACCTTCGCCCAAGTTCTATCAAGGCAAAATTAAACAAGATCAACGAAAACACTATTGGAAAAGTAAAATCAATGATGCCTGATTCTAATGAAGATTTTGAAGCTGATGAAGAATTAAAGGAAGAAATTGACGAAACAGCAATTGAAGGAAAAAATTCACCTAATGTTACCGTAAGTGACGTTACCAACTCTTCTTCCAATGGCTCATCCAATAAGTTTAAAGAACCTGAAACGGTAAATATTCCAAAAGGGTTTGCTGAAGTTCCGGCAACAAGTAATATTGAAACCATTACAACTCCTAATCACACCTCATTTGACAATGAAACAAAGGAGCCTGCTCAGCCTGTAAGCCTGAACCTTTCTACAAAACCAACGGTTCCGGTTTCAAGCCCGGAAGAAGCTTTTGATATGAGTCCTTCCATTTCTATTCCTGTTTCTACTCCGGCACCTGTAATTCCTGCAACATCTTCACCTGCACAGGAAAACATTAAGTTTAATGTGGAAGTAGCACCGGTAATTGATGTTTTGGATGATTCTGAAAAAAAATCTCAGGAACTTGTAGAAAAGCATGGTTTGTATGATCATAAATTAGACCTGGCTAATTTCCAGATGCCACCTGTTGAGTTATTAAAAGATTATGGCAGTGAAGAGATTTCTATTAATAAAGAAGAACTGGAAGAAAATAAAAATAAAATTGTTGGTCTTCTTAAAAACTTCAACGTAGGAATTGCAGAAATTAAAGCAACCATCGGCCCAACGGTTACCCTGTACGAAATTGTACCGGAAGCGGGAATCCGTGTTGCAGCGATTAAAAAATTACAGGATGATATTGCACTGAACCTTTCTGCACTGGGAATCAGAATTATTGCTCCGATGCCTGGAAAAGGAACCATTGGTATTGAAGTACCTAGAAAAAATCCTACCATGGTTTCTATGCGTTCCGTGATTGCATCACAGAAATTCCAGAATACGGATATGGATCTTCCGGTGGTTTTCGGAAAAACGATTTCCAACGAAATCTTCATGGCAGACCTTTCAAAAATGCCGCACTTATTGATGGCTGGAGCAACCGGACAAGGTAAATCTGTAGGGATTAATGCGATCCTTACTTCCCTACTCTACAAGAAACACCCAAGCGAACTGAAGTTTGTAATGGTTGACCCTAAGAAAGTAGAGCTTTCTTTATATTCAAAAATTGAAAGACATTATTTGGCTAAATTACCGGATGCAGAAGAAGCGATCATCACAGATACCAACAAAGTAATCAATACCCTGAACTCTTTGTGTATTGAGATGGATACAAGATATGACCTTCTTAAAAATGCATTCTGCAAAAACCTTAAAGAATACAATAAGAAGTTTGCAGAAAGAAAACTGAATCCTGAAAATGGTCACCGTTTCCTTCCTTATATTGTATTGGTAGTAGACGAGTTTGCAGACCTTATCATGACGGCAGGCAAAGAGGTCGAATTGCCGATTGCCAGATTGGCACAGCTTGCAAGAGCCGTTGGAATTCACCTGATTGTTGCTACACAAAGACCTTCCGTAAACGTAATCACAGGTATGATTAAAGCCAATTTCCCGGCAAGGGCTGCCTTCAGAGTAATTTCAAGTGTAGACTCAAGAACAATCCTTGATTCTCCGGGAGCTGATCAGCTGATTGGTAAAGGAGATATGCTTTACTTCAATGGTAATGAGATCTTAAGACTTCAGTGTGCCTTTGTAGATACTCCGGAAGTGGAAAGACTTGCAGAATTCATTGGAGAGCAAAAAGGATATTCATCTGCATTCATTTTGCCGGAATATGTTTCGGAAGACGCAAACAGTTCTGCGGTAGGTGCTTTTGATCCTAATGAAAAGGATGCATTATTTGAAGAAGCAGCAAGAATTATTGTTTCTACCCAGCAGGGATCCACATCAATGCTTCAGAGACAATTGAAACTTGGATACAACAGAGCCGGCAGAATTATGGATCAGCTTGAAGCAAGCGGCATTGTAGGCGGATTTAACGGAGCTAAGGCAAGAGAGGTCCTTATCAGCGACCTTCATTCTTTGGAACAGTTTCTTGAAGACCTAAGAAACTAGGCAACCAATTTTTTAACAACGAAACAATTCCGGGCATATTTGAACAAATATGCCCGGAATTATAAAATGATACTCAACTTAAACTATGATTATGAAAACTTCATTACAACAAACGTTCAAACTGGGACTTCTCGCATGTACACTAACCTTATCCTCATGTGCGTTAAGATCTGTTCCAAGTGATTATACTTCCGTAAAATTGGATAGCATCAACAATAATACTTTAGGAAATGGCAAAGTACTGATTTATAATGGAGCCGGTGTTCTTCACAAGGTGGATAATACAGCCAGATTAAATATTGGGCTTGATGGTAAATCTCTGGGACAGATAAGACCGAGAGAATATGTTATTGTGAATTTAGAAAATGGAAAGCATGAATTTACGGCTCTTCACATTGACATGGTGAATATGAGAAGTAAACATCCGGTTGAAATTAATGAACATACTAAAGTTATAAAAATTGAACCTACCATTACCTCGAATAAACTAACAATAACTAATATCCTGCCGGAGAACTTTGAAAAGTATATCGAAAGACCAGAGGTAAGATAAAAGTAAAACCATAATCTGTAATACAGACTGTATTGAAAGAGTTTTTTTGGAACAGTTTTTGGAAGATCTGCGTAGTTAAAGGGAAAATACGTATATCTTTAACCTTAAAAGTTTAAAATTATCTAAAGATTAAATAAGAAAAATGAAGAATATTATTTCAAAAGTCATATTAGGAAGTTTTGTAGTAGGTGCAGTAGGTATGGCTAATGCTCAGAAAATAGACGCAAAAGCTAAAAAGATATTGGATGACGTTACAGCCAATTACAATTCTAAAAAGAATTCTTACTTCAAATTTTCTTTTGGAAGCGGGCTTAACGGGCAGGTTAATAAAACAGAACCTGGTATCTATTATGCCGCAGGAGATAAATATAAACTGAAGATCATGGATACTGAACAGATCTTTGATGGAAATAAAATATATAACATCAATGCTGATGATATGGAAGTAACCATTGCAAAACCTAACGGAAGCAGTGCTATGTTCTCCCCTATCAATTATCTTACTACCTATAGAAACGAATACAACGTAACCTATAATGGTAAGAAAACAGTAAACGGCGTGAATACAGATTTCATTAAGCTTACTCCGATAAAGGCAAACGGAATTCAATTTGTTTATCTTTTTGTAGATTCTGCGAAAAAACAAATGGTGAAACTGGAACAGCACGGAAACAACAAAGACGTTGCAGTAATTGCGATTAAAGAATACAAAGAGAACCAGAATCTGGATCCAAATATGTTTGTTTTTGACAAAAATAAATTCAAAAACTACGTTATTACAGAACTTTAAAAGTTGAAAATCAAAAAAGTAAATTCACGTTTTTGAAATTTCACTACAGAAAAAAATAACAAAATATAAAAGCCGCAAGTTTGCGGCTTTTTGATTAATTTTGACGCATGTTAAAAATACTAGACAGATATATCATAAAAACCTTCTTTGGACCGTTTTTCTTTATATTCAGCGTATTGTTTTTCATTTTCATTGTAAACATTATCTGGGTTCAATTAGGACAGTTTATGGGAAAAGGATTAAGCTACTGGCAAATCCTGAAACTTCTTTTTTACCTTGGGGTGAACGTTATCAGTATGGTTCTTCCGCTCACCATTCTTCTGGCAAGTATCATGTCATTCGGAGAATTTGGTGAACGTTATGAACTTGCCGCAATGAAAGCTGCAGGAATTCCTCTTACAAGGGTAATGACTCCTCTTTTAGGAATCACCACAATTCTTGCCATCATGCTGTTTTTCTTCTCCAACAATATTATTCCGGATTTCCAGAGGAAAGCTAAGAATATGCTTTTCAATATTGCACAAACAAAACCTGCAATTAACTTTACTCCCGGACAGTTTATTGATCAGATCCCAGGATACCTGGTAAAATTTGACAAGATATATGGGGAGAACGGAGAAAATATTGAAGGAGTTTTTGTTCATAAAAAAGCCAACACGTATGAAAACCAACAATCTGTAGTAGCTGAAAAAGGAAAGTTTGTACCTGCAGCCAACAAAAATTTTCTGAAGCTGGTACTGTATAACGGGTATGTATTTGAAGATAATTTTGCAGGAAAAGGAGAAGATGTAAGAAAAAAACAACCGGACCAGGCCATTAAATTCGACACCCTGGTAAATCACTTTGACATTAGTGAACTTATTAATAAAGCTATTGAAAAGGAACAGATTACGGATGACTATCGTTTCCAGACTTATAATGAGCTTAATAAAACGATTGCCGTCAGTAAAAAAGAAAATGCCCTGTTTTTTAAAAGCATAGGATCAGATGTTTTAAATCAGACCAATAGTGTGGTTGCTTATATGGATCAGGCCAATAAACCTAAAGTAGCACCAAAAGCCCAGATAAAACTGGATACGGTAAAGAGTGATAAAAAGCTTGAGATGATTTACAGTTCCTATAACAGACTTGAAAATCTGAAATCAACACTGGAGGTTAAAAAAAATGAGTTCAGTACCAATGTAAAATACTTCAGTAAGATTGTTATTTATCAGCAGCGGTATATCTCTTATTCAGTAACGTGTCTTATTTTCTTCCTGATTGGGGCCAGTTTGGGATCTATCATCAGAAAAGGAGGAATGGGGCTTCCTGTAATTATTGCGATTGTTATCTTTATCATTTTCTATGTTATCAATGTTGGGGTAGAAAATATGTCCTGGAGTGGTAAAATGAATCCTTATTTAGCAGCCTGGCTGCCTAATTTCATTTTATTTCCATTTGGTGTGTGGATGACTTATAAAGCACTTACAGATTCACAGTTATTTGATGCAGAAAAATATAAAGTATTATTCAAGCCGATTACAAAGAGATTCTCGAAAAATAAAGAACATAAGAGGTATCAATAATTTAATAAACAAAAAAGCCCGGAAAATCCGGGCTTTTTTGTTTATTGAAAGCTGAAAGAGGAAACTAGTAAGTTCATACTGGCCATTCATTCATAAAGATAAATAGATTTTAAAGTAACCGAGACTTATAGATTCTTGATTTTTATTCACCCTACAAAACGAACTCGATCTGTTGCATAAACGTCTATAAACACTCCTCTCCCGGCCTGCAGCTTCCCAACCTTTCACAAACTATTTTCCCAGAAAGGATAAAAGATTATATTTGCAAAAAAATAAAACGATAACTACATGAAAAAAGTACTGGCTATAGGCCTGTTTGCAATGGTTTCTTTTAATGCTTACGCACAGGAAGATAACAACACGGATTACTCTTTAAAAGGCGATGAAAAATATGGTTATATCATTGACAAAAGTAGTAAAAAAATTGAAGGTATCGTAAGACTGAATGGAGATGCCATGTCTCCCTGGGATAATCAGAAGAAAGTAAAATTTGTGGCTGTATCTGACATTGACAAATCTAAGAAAAAACAGAAGTTCAAAACACTGGATACAGATGATATTAAAGAATATGTTGCTGTTGATGATAACAATAACGAAATACATTTCGAAAATATTAAATATACCAATACTAAAGAAGGATTCAATACTGCCACCGGAGGTTTGAGCGGTAATATTAAAGCCTTTAATAATCTTACAAAAAACACCCAGTTTGCTGAAATTGTAAAAGACGGAAAGATTAAAGTCTATAAATTGTATGGTTATCCCACTACTTTTTCCGCTGGAACCAGCCAGATTGCTGCTGCTGATGCAGAAACTAAGAGAATGAGAGAACACCCATCTTATATCTACAGCAAAAAAGGCGGTAAAATTGAAGAACTTAGTTTGGCCAAAGCTAAAATAATTATTGCAGACTGCAGCTATACTAAAGGTAAGATGACCAGCGGTGCTTATGCTTCCCTGAAGAATGATGAAAAGAAAAGATCCGGCCTTGGCAGATTGATTAAAAGCCAGATTGACGATGTCATGTCAAACGTTCCGGAAATTATAGAAGAAGTTATTACAGATTACAACGAAAACTGTAAATAATTCTTAATAATAAAGAAAGAGACTCCAAGTCCGGAGTCTCTTTCTTTATTAAAACTGATAAACAAAAGCATTAATATTCATACCAGCTCCTACTGAAGCAAATAATACAACATCATTCTTCCTGATCTCATGATGCTCTAACTCACCCTTTAAAATCATAGCAAGTAAAGATGGAATAGTTGCTACACTGCTGTTACCCAGTTTATGAATTACCATAGGCATGATATGCTCCGGAACTGGAGTATTATACAGCTGGTAAAACCTGTTAACAATAGCTTCATCCATTTTTTCATTCGCCTGATGAATAATGATTTTATTGAGCTTATGAATTGAATATCCGCTGTTATCCAGACACTTCTTCATCGCTTCAGGAACATGAAGGAGAGCAAATTCATAGATTTTCCTTCCATCCATTTTGATATATCGGGTATCCGGACATCGCTCATTGTTATAAGATTTTCCAAAATACAAGTAGTCTTTTTCCGTCAGGGTATAAGAAGCAGATAAGTGAGATTTGATTCCCGATTCATCATTTTCATTAATTTCCAGAACTGCAGCGCCGGCACCGTCAGCATAGATCATGCTGTCTCTGTCATGAATATCCACAACACGGGAAAGTGTTTCAGCTCCAATGACAAGGCATCGCTTGGCGATTCCTGCCCTGATAAATGCATTGGCCTGTATTACTCCTTCTATCCAGCCCGGACAGCCAAATAAAACATCATACGCCACACAGAAATTATTTCGTATTCCTAATAAATGCTTCACCCGTGCAGCAAGACTTGGAACCATATCAGACTGAACCGTTCCAAACCGCACGTCTCCAAAATTATGGGCAAATATAATGTAGTCTAGAGTTTCAGGGTCTATCCCTGCATTTTCTATGGCAGCCTGAGCAGCTTTAAGTCCCAAATCTGAAGTGACCTGTGTACTGCTGGCATATCTTCTTTCTTCAATGCCTGTAATTTTTTTTAGCTTTTCTGTGATAGAGGCATTATTGTCCTTTAATAAGACTCCTTCCTCATTAAGAAAAATATGCTTGTCAAAAAATAAATTGGTAATTGTTTCGGATGGGATATAGTTCCCCACCCCAATAATTCTGGTCATCATCTTTATGTTGTTATCCTGTTCTATAGTATTTTCAGGAATAATCAATAAATATAACGATAATACTCATCAATATATTATAACAGACCGATAATTCTAATTAATTTATAGAAAGGTACTTCCAAAAAAAGAGGATTCCGGTTTGGGAATCCTCTTTCTGTATTTTCATAAACTGAAAATTATACTTTCATAATTTCAGCTTCTTTTGTTTTAAGATGCTCATCACAAAGCTTCACATACTTATCTGTGTACGTCTGGATTTCTTCTTCTACGCCTTTTACAACGTCTTCAGAAACTCCATCAAGCTTTTTAAGTTCTTTCAAACCATCCTGTCTTGCATTTCTTACAACGATTTTTGTCTGCTCAGTTTCGCTTTTAGCCTGTTTTGCAAGTTCCTTTCTTCTTTCTTCAGTTAAAGGCGGTACATTAAGAATAATGTTTTCTCCGTTATTAGAAGGCGCAAAACCTAAGTTTGAATTAATGATCGCTTTTTCAATTGCATTGATCGCGGTTCTGTCCCAAGGTTGAATAGAGATAGTCATTGCATCTGGAATAGAAACATTGGCAACCTGGTTAAGTGGAGTCATTGCTCCATAATATTCAACCATTACATCCTGAACCATTGCTGTAGAAGCACGTCCTGCTCTGATTCTTTGAAATGCATGGTCAAGGTGTTTTACCGCTGCGTCCATGTCCTGTTTTACAGATTCTAATATTAGATCTAATTCTTCCATTATTATAGTATAGTTTGATAAATTACACATTAATTAATACACACTGAATATCAGAGAGTAAATATATCCAACCACTTGCTTCCAAGCTGTCTTTTACTATTCAGTGGTGCAAAAATAATGATTGTTTTCGATATTTCACTAAGCTTATATTCTCTATTTTTGGGAGAAGAGCTCTTTTCAGGTTTAATTGCTACCTGTATTATCTCTTTTATCCATAGTTTCCGATGATTATGGATCAGAAATAAAATATATTCATGGGCTCAAAATTGTTCTTCTATTCAAAGAAAAGAATTAACCCTTAAACAATTAAAATATATATTTATCAACTCATCAAATACAGTTTGATTGTGTTTCTCTATTTTTTAGCACCAAAATCTGTAATCAGCAACAATATTCTCATTGAGAAGAATACAGGTACAAATACCTATATGATATTTCGGATGTTTCCACGCTTATATACCTCATTTTTTCTCTTTTACTTTACAATATTCTTTTTAACAAAGCTTTTTATTCAGAAAATCACATTATTAAAGAATTTAGAAATGAATAACATGGGAACTGAATTTTCAAGGAGACATTTCTGAAGTTTACAGACTAAATGAAAGACAAATAAAAAACCACTTGCCATAGCTTTAATTGCTGTAACAAGTGGTTTGTTTTTTATAGAAAAAATTAATTTCCGGTAAAAGATAAGAATAACGAAATATCATTTAAACCTACCTTATACTTTTTTAATCTATATTCTGTGATTACAAATCAACTAAGGTGCCTACATTTTCTCCTTCCACGATTTTCACTAAATTGCCATCTTTATTCATATCGAATACAATAATAGGCAATTTGTTCTCATGGCTCAAAGTAAAGGCAGTCATATCCATAACTTTAAGATTTTTTTCAAATACTTCATCGAAAGATAATGAGTTATATTTTACTGCATCAGCATTCTTTTCCGGATCGCTGTCATAAATTCCGTCTACTCTTGTTCCTTTAAGAATAACGTCTGCCCCAATTTCAATGGCTCTCAATGTTGCAGCTGTATCGGTTGTAAAATAAGGGTTTCCTGTTCCTGCACCGAAGATCACTACTCTTCCTTTTTCAAGGTGTCTTACTGCTCTTCTTTTGATGAAAGGTTCAGCTACTTTATCCATTTCGATCGCAGACTGAAGTCTTGTTTTAATTCCAGCATCCTCCAATGCTCCCTGTAACGCCATACCATTGATTACAGTAGCTAACATTCCCATGTAGTCTCCCTGCACTCTGTCCATTCCTTTCGCAGCCCCTGCAACCCCACGGAAAATATTTCCTCCTCCAATGACGATTGCTACTTCACAGCCTTTTTCAACTACTTTTTTGATCTCTGCAGCATATTCCTGCAGCCTTTCGTTGTCAATACCGTATTGTCTGTTTCCCATTAAGGCCTCACCGCTAAGTTTTAGAAGGATTCTTTTATATTTCATCTTTTATTTTTAATAAGCTTTACTAGAGTGGGTTTCCCCAAAATTTGATTTTGCAAATATAATCATTAAAAATATTGGTAAAAGAAAAATATTTAATTAGAAATAATGTAAGAAATATTTTGAAAAGTACGAAAAAGGATTATTTTTGCATTAATTATAAATTGAGTTGAAGAAAATTATCATTTTTTCATTATTTCTATCAGGAATTGTTTCTTATGCACAAACAGGAACAAATGTGTATCCGTTCTTAAATGTACCTGTATCTGCAAGACAGGCAGCCTTAGGTGGAGATGCAATTTCGATAAGAGATTATGATGTTTCCTTTGCTATTGCAAACCCGGCCCTGTTAAATAAAGATTCAGACAAGCAGCTTTCTGTGAATGCTACCGCTTATCTTGCCGACTCCAAATACGGTACCATTGCTTATGCCAAAGACTTTGACAATGGCCATATGGCTACCATCAATGCAAGGTATATGAGCTATGGAAGTATTCCGAGAACTGATGAAAACGGTTTTCAGGATGGAGAATATAAAGCTTCTGATGTAGCAATTGGTGCCGGATATGCTTACCAGTTTGAAGAAGACTGGACCATTGGTGGAGGATTAAATTTCATTACCTCAAAAATAGACAACTATACCTCTTCCGCTATCTCAGGAACTGCCGGAATTACCTATCATAACAAAAAGAACAAAGAAGTACTTTCCCTTGTATTGAGAAACTTTGGTTTTCAGTTGAAATCCTTTAATGGAACCCGTGAAAACCTTCCATTCAGAGTAGATGTTGGATATACAAGGATATTAAAGAACTTCCCGCTTGCCATTACTGTTACGGCACATGATCTCCAGCAGTTTAATATTTCATCCGAATACAATAAGGACGGGCAGAAAGTGAATGCCGGCAGAAAAATTGCCGATCACTTCTCTTTAGGCGCAGAATTATTCCCCGAAAAAAACTTTAATATCAGGCTGGGATATAATGTAAAACGAGGAAATGAACTTGCCGTGGCAGATCAGAGAAACTTTTCAGGACTTTCCGGCGGCTTCGGAATTAAAGTGTCAAGATTCCGTATAGATTATGCCCACATAAGATATCACAACTCTTCGAACGTCAATCAGATAGGAGTTTCCATGGATCTTTCCAGCCATAGAGGTGAATAGAAAAACTCTTAAATACCTCTTAAAATTTCTTATTAGTTCTTGATTTTCTAAAAAAAATCTTGAAATTTGCAGTATGAAAAAACCTGTAATAGCTATCGATGGGTACTCGTCTACCGGAAAAAGTTCTATTTCTAAAATCATTGCTGATAAGCTGGGACTTATTCATATGGATACAGGAGCACTTTACAGAGGAGTTACCTGGTTTGCCCTGCAAAATTGCATGAATACAGAAGGTGTAATTGATCTGAAGACCTTATTTTCTTCTCTGGATCAGATTCATCTTGAATTTAAAAATAATGATGGTACACTTGTCCTTTATCTTAATAATGCAGATATATCTAAGGAAATCCGTACAAATGAGGTTTCTGATAACGTAAGTCTTGTTGCTAAACAAAAAGAAGTGAGAGATTATCTATTACAATCTCAGCGTTCTATAGCAGAAAAAGGAGGTGTTATTATGGATGGACGTGACATAGGCACAGTAGTCCTGCCTGATGCAGACTATAAATTCTTTCTTACTGCCAGTATAGATGAAAGAACCAACAGAAGATTTCTTGAATTAAAAGGTCTGGGAATTGAAGCAGATAAGGAACAGGTAAAGCAAAACCTTATTGAAAGAGATAAAATTGATAGTGAGCGTGAAATAGCCCCATTGAAGCAGGCTGACGATGCTACAGTGATCGACAATTCTGCGCTTACCAAAGAAGAAACTATAGAACTTATTCTTTCTTATATCCAAAAGATTTAACAATTTTTAATAGGCACACAGCCTGCTTTGGTATACAAATTGTAAGTTTTATTAGTGTAAAAACTAATCTATTATTAACTATTAAAAAACTTAAAATGTCTAAAAACGGAAAAAATACAGCAGGTATATTAGCGGGACTTCTTGCAGGTGCTGCAGCAGGTGTAATCTTAGGAATGTTATATGCACCGGAAGAAGGAAAAGAAACCAGAAAAAAAATCAAAAATAAGGCAAATGATCTGAAAGATCAGGCAAAAAACAAATACGGAGAGGTTTCTGAAAAAGTGAAAGACCAATATGGCAACATTTCTTCTACTTTTAAAGAAACAGCCAACAACGTAGCACATACTGTAAAAGACGGATATGACAAATACAAAGATCAGATTGTTTCTAAGACTGCAGATGTAGTAAAAGATGTAGAAGCAGAGCTTAACGATCTTAAATCATAAGTAATTTATCTTTTTAAGTAAATTACAGAAAGGAACTTTTGTGCGAAAGTTCCTTTTTTTGTAACTTTAAAAAAAAACAATGATAGAAACTATTAAAGAATACGCCTCGAAGAGAATAGACCTTCTGAAAATTGAAGCTACAGAAAAGTCTTCCCTTTCTGCCGGGCTCATTACCTACTTTGTAGTACTGCTTGTTGCTTTTGCTTTTTTTATTATCCTGTTCAACTTTGGAATTGCTTTTCTTATTGGTAAAGCACTGGATAATTATTCGTACGGTTTCTTAATTGTTGCGGCATTCTATGCATTAGTAATGGCCTTTGTTATCGCGTTCAAAAGCAAAATAGTGAATACTGTTGCAGATCAGGTTATTAAATTTTTAAATCATTCAAGCCATGAGTAGAAAATATGAAAGCATAGAAGAATTAAGAAGGAAGAAGAAATTGCTTCAAGGTGAAATTAGTGATCTGGAAAACCTTCTTACCTTTAAAAATACAAAAGAAAGTCTGAGTGCTTTCACCAATGGCTTAAGCGATCAGTATCTCCAGGAAAAAGTAGATAAAGATGGTGATGAGAAAGTTGTTCTGAGAAAGGATGTTATTGCCAAACAGCTTACTTCTGAGGTGAAAGATCTTCTTATCAGTAAAAATACAGCAGTGGGGCTTGCCAGTTCTGCATTCAAAGGAAATGTGGCAGACAGTATTATTAAGCTGGGAGTTACCGCTATAGTAGGTAATTATGCTAAAAAGAATATGAAAAGCTCTAACTGGAAGAATAAACTGGTAGGAGCAGCTTTAATATATCTTGCTCCGATTGCATTGAAATATGTCAGAAAAAAACTGGAAGTATACCAGAAAAATAAAAGTGTTTCCAGTATGGAACAATTAATCTAAGGAATTAGGGCTTAGGGTATGAAAATACCAACCATTTTCCAGCTCCTGAGCCCTAATTCTCAATTTATTCTTATTTCGAAAATAGCTGTCCCAGAATAATCCCAGCCGCCATTGATACATTCAGGCTTTCTGTAGACTGAGACTTTCCAAACCTCGGAATACTGATGCATTTCTGCAGTAATCTTTCCGTTTCCGGTCTCATTCCGTTTCCTTCATTTCCAAGAATCAGATTGATCTTTTCAGGTTTCTCAAATGTATAGATATTTTCTCCATCCATATCGGTCCCCACATTTATATTTTCTGTTTGGGAAAGATATTCAACAAGATCTGTATATACCATATTTACTCTCGTAAAAGAACCCATCGTTGCCTGAATTACTTTTGGATTGTAAACATCCACTGTATCTTCGCTGCAAATAATTTGCTCTATCCCGAACCAGTCTGCCAGCCGGATAATGGTTCCTAGATTTCCCGGATCCTGTATTCCATCCAAAACCAGCTGTATTTTCTTATCCGTCCATGGTTCTTCCTCTGCAAGATAACATACCGCAACGGAGTCTTTCGGGGTTTTAAGAAAGCTTATTTTTTTTAACTCATTTTCAGAGATATGAGTAATAGGGATATCAGTACGGTCCAATTTTTGCGGATCGGTTGATAATATTTCTTTAACTTTAATGTTAGAATTGAAAAGTTCACAAATGATTTTATTACCTTCAACCAAAAACAAATTGTATTTTTGTCTGAACTTCTTTTTATCTAAAGATTGTAAAACTTTTATTGTATGAGCTGTAAGCATTATAAGAATTCTCCTCAAAAATATTATAAAATTATCTCATTTGCAACATTTGTTGGTCTCCTTTATGCTTGTAGTACCACAAAAAAAGTTCCGGATGGTGAGTATCTGCTTACCAGGAACAATTTTGAATTGGAGGATAAGAAAGAATTTTTTGATGAAGAACTGAAAGATTATGTTCAGCAGAAGCCCAATAAGAAGCAAATTCTTTTTATGCCTTTAGGTCTTATGTTTTACAACATGGCCAATCCAAAATATGACACGATCCTTAATGAATACATGACCTATCCCCGTGAAATGAGAAATCAGAAGCTGAGGGACTCTTTATTCATTAAATATAATATGAAAAACAGTGTCGGAAAGAACCTTTTCTTCGACCGTTTGTTGCATACATGGGGTTCACCACCCGTTATTCTCGATCAGACCAGGAGTGAGAAAAGTGCTGAATCTATTAAAAAAAGGCTTACTTACAGAGGTTTTTGGGATGCAGAAGTAAAATACAGACATGATTTGGATTCTGCCTCTAAAAAAGCTACTGTAAATTATTTCATTAAGCATAATGATCCTACCTATATCAAGGATTACTTTTATAATATTCCAGATCAGGGCATCAAACAGATTTATAATACGCATCTGAATAAAACATTGGTAAGATCCGGTAAGATACTGGACCAGACTGTTCTTGAAAAAGAAGTAACAAGAATTACCGACTTAATGAAAGAATATGGCTATTATAAATTCAACAATCTCAATGAGGAAGTTTATTTTGTAGCAGATTCTTTAAAAAGCAAAAAACAGGTTCCTCTTACTTTGGAAATCCATAAAGATTCCCTGGACCGGCCTTACAAAAAGGCTACTTTTGGAAATATAGATGTGGCCATTGTAGATGATGTTAATGATTATCCTAAAAATACGGTTAAAGACAGTTTAAGGAGAATCAGATTCCATAAAATGAATGATAAATATAAAATATCCTCATTATGGAGAACCATTATTGTAGACAGTAAACAAACTTACGATCAGCAGAAACTGGACGTTACCAAAAGGAATCTTCTGACGATGAACAACTTCAGCATTGTAAAGGCAAGAGACTCTTTAAGACAGGGTGGTTTTACTGCCCCTAATGACAGTATTGTGGATGTTTTATATATCCTTAAACCACTTCCTAAATATGAACTTAAAGTAGGAACAGACCTGAACTATTCCCAGATCCTGAATCTTGGGGTCTCTCCTTCCGTGGACCTTACTACCCGAAATGTTTTCAGAGGAGCAGAAAACCTTTCTACCAGCCTTTCCGGTACATTTGGTTCTATTGCAAGTACTGAAAATACGGATAAAAGAGTTTTAGCATATGAAATATCAGCTCAGGCATCCCTGAACTTCCCCAGGTTATTATTACCATTTAACTATTATAAATTTATTCCTAAAAGATATACACCCACTTCATCTATTCTGTTGGGGGCCTCTATACAGAATAACATCGGCTTGGGAAGAGTTAACTTTAATACCGGATTAAATTATCAGGCAACAGTAAATGATCTGGTATATCACAAGTTAACCCTATTCAATACCCAGATCAGTTTAACGAAAAACAAAAATGCCTATTATGATTATTTTGTTAATGATGAAACAGTAAGAAGAGCAATATTTGCTGATTATTCTGCTCATTATCCTTCACAACCCAGCCTTGATGAAAAAATAAAAGCAGGACTGCTTACCCTAGACAGTGCCTCCGAGCAAATTATTAATGATGCAGACTATCGTTCATCTCTTAATGAACAAGGTTTAGATCTATTGACAACATTCAGAGGAAGTCTTATTAATAAGGAAAGGCAGACGGAAGATGTCTTTATTTCTTCTATGATCTACAATTTTGTTTATAATGAAATTGGGAAAAAGGATTACCCTAATGCATTCTATTTCAATGGTAAAGTGGAACTTGCCGGTAATATCCTAAGTTTATTCAATAAAAAAAGTAATGACGGTGGTGTTGTTACGGCGCCCCAAAAAACAATCTTTGGTATCCCTTATGCTCAATTCGTAAAGTTTGATATTGATACAAGAAAGTATTTCAAATTTAATGGTAACCAGACTTTGGTTCTTCGTCAGTTTATTGGTGTAGGTATTCCGTATGGAAACTCCAAAGATATGCCGATTATCAAATCTTATTTCAATGGTGGCTCTAATGATATCAGAGCTTGGGTCGCATTCGGAGGATTAGGTCCTGCCGCTTCCCAGGTAGATGAAAGAATACGTGCTTATATGACGAATGATGTAAAACTTACAACCAATATTGAGTACCGAATTCCGTTTAACAATATGTATGAAGGAGCTCTGTTTACAGATATAGGAAATACCTGGAGTCTCCGTAATCATAATGATGCCCACCAGGATCAGTTCAGGTTCAATAAGTTCTTAGGACAAATGGGTATTGGCAGCGGATTCGGTTTGAGAATAAATGTTGCCTATATCACCCTGAGACTGGATTTTGCTTACAAGATCTTTGATCCCAATAAACCGGAAGGTGACCGTTGGAGATTCAAGACACTTCAGCCTTTCAAACCAACCATCAACTTTGCCTTCGGATATCCTTTCTAATCCGGAGAAACACCCAGAATAAAATATACTACAGCAATAACACGGGCGAGGATTTCCCTCGCCTGATTTCTGTAGAAACTTTCAGGCTTTGTTACATCCTGCGCATCAAAACCTAGCGCATTCATGTCATTATTTCTTGCGAAAAATAAAGCACGGAGGTTATGATACCCCTGCGAAACAATAATAACATTTTTCTTTTTATACACATCTTTACAGCGAAGAATACTTTTATATGTATTAAAACCTTTAGGATCTTCTACAATAATATCTTCCGGAACACCTTCCTGGTTAACCAGATAATTTCTCATAGCACCCGGCTCATTATATCCTTTGCTCCTCTCCCCGCTCACTATAATCTTTTTGATCTTCCCGTGATGATAAAGAAGTGCTGCGGCATCCATTCTTTTGGTGAAATAAGGATTGGATTTCCCCGATCTCATTTTAGGAGATGTTCCAAGGACCAAAGCAATTTCCCGGGGTGGAATTTTTGAAATTTTAGTATAAGTACGTCCGTTAGTAAGACCGAAAACCCAGACATTACAGAAACATATCATTAAAATTCCCAATTCTAATGATACAAATCCTAAGTTAAATATGTTCCTGATAGCTCTCAACTAAGATCAAAGTTAAGCTTTATTTTTTTACTTTTCACTATTGACATGCATGCTAATATTTGTCCCTGCATTTCCTCTTTTTCGGTAAGATATTCATTTTCCAGCAGTTCCACTTCTCCTTCTTCCAAAGAACATTCACAGCTTCCGCAGATTCCTGATTTACATGAATAAGGAACCGGAAATTTCTGAAGCAAAAGCTGTTGCAGTATTTTATCCTTATTATCAGGAAGTTGAGTGGTATATTTTTTTCCAAGCATGGTAAATTCTACCTCTATATTCTCAATTAACGGGAATTCTTTTTCAACAGGATAAATATCATCATTATATTCTTCAAAAAGTTCAAAATGAATATTTCTTTTCGGAATCCCGTGATGGAAACAAGCGTTGGCAAGCGTTTTAATCATCTCTCCTTTTCCGCAGATCAAAACTTCATCCACTGCATCCCAGATTGTAGATTCTTCATCGGTATCATCCAAATGGAGAATCTGGTTGATGATTAAGTTTAATTTCTTTTCATCCAGCCTGCCATAAAAAAACTGATCGGCCGTCTTTTCCTGTGAAAAGAAGTAAAAGATCTGAAGTCTGTCTCCAAAAGTTCTCGCAAGATTATCCAGCAGATCCCTGTATATAAGATCTTCCGAACTTTTATTTCCAAAGAACAGGAAAAGTCTTGTTCTTGGTTCGTTATGAAGAATATTTTTGAAATGACTTAAAATAGGAGTAATTCCAATACCGGCAGCAAAAGCAACAATTGTTCTGAACTCACTTGGCTTAGATACAATAGTAAATCTGCCCGCTGGTTCACTGATCATCAGCTCATCTCCTTCATGATAGTTTTGAAACAACTGAGAAGTAGCTCCATCAGGAGAATTCACTTTTATCCCCAGACATATTTTCCCTTCGTAAGGGGCAGAAGTCATTGAGTAGTCATTAATAACTTCTCTTCCATGCGACCGGAATTTTACACTCACGAACTGCCCTGCATCAAACTTAAAATTTTCCTTCAGATTCTCCGGAATATTGAACTCCAGAGAAAAAGTATTTTTGGTCAGCTCTGCCTTTTTCGCTATTTTTAACGGATGAAACTGTATCAGTTTCCCTTTATAGATTTGTTGTTCCATACTTCAATCCAAAAATAGATAAAAAATAATTTATGAAGAAGATAATTTTATCCACGTTGATCCTGACAGCTCTTTACAGCTGTAAAAAAGAAACTGCAAAAACTGAAGACAACACTGCGGTTACAGATTCAACTGCCGTTACTCAAAATACACCGGATCGAGCGGCTACATATATTCCTAAAGAACTTTCTCCTGAAAATGTAGGTCAACAATTAGCTAAAAATAATGACACATTATATGTTACCAACTTTTTTGCAACATGGTGCGGCCCTTGTATGAAGGAAATCCCAAGTTTTAAAAATAAAATGCAGGAATTAAAAGATAAACCTGTAAAGTTTACATTCATAAACCTGGATGATAAAGCAGACTGGGATACTGCTGTAAAAGATTTTGTAGTAGAAAACGATCTTGGAGCTAATGTTATTTTACTGGATGGCCAAAAACTGGATCCAAATTTCTTTTCTAAGAACTTTAAACAATGGGATGGCGGTTCTATTCCTTTTACTTTCATGAGAAAAGGAGATAAAACAGATGAATTCTTAGGAATGATGACTGAAGAAGCATTAAACTCTAAAATAGATGCTTTTCTAAAATAAAATATATCTTTCTGAATCATGTCAAAAAGATTTAAAATCCTGTGTTTATTATTGGCCATTGCCATCATTGGAGGCGCAATTATTAATTTGAACACAGGATTTTTAAGTTTAAGCTTTCAGGATTTCTTTCAGGATTCTGCACAAAGCCAAATTGCTGAAATTCGTATCAACAGAGTTCTTATTATGCTTTTGGCTGGAATTTCAATTCCTACTTCCGGTTTTCTGATGCAGGAATATTTTCAAAACCCATTAGCTGGGCCTGATATTCTTGGAATAACTTCTGTTGCCAGCTTATCTGTGGCATTTTATATTTTCTTTTCCCATAATATTCTGATTCCCGAATTCCTGCAAAACAGTTTTCTGAGTTTAGCAGCTATTGGAGGAAGTTTATTACTGATGCTGATCCTTTTATCCATGTCTAATAAATTTCAGGATAAATCTTACCTGATTATTTTCGGGTTTCTGGTGTCTGCTTTTGCCGGAGCTATTGTTTCTCTGTTACAGTTTTATGCTGAGAATCAAAGTCTGAAAAACTATATTTTATGGTCTTTCGGTGCCAATAATATGGTCACCAGAAATCAGATTTATGTATTATCAGTTTTAGTATTGATAGGATTATTTTTCTGTTTCAGATCCATAAAACCATTAATAGGAAACTCCTTAGGGTCTTCATATGCACAAAGTTTAGGAGTTAACCTAAAACACTTAAAGCTGCTAATAATAGGAGCTTCTTCCCTACTTTCAGCTTCTATTACTGCTTTTTTAGGGCCTATTCTGTTTATCGGAATCATTGTTCCTCATTTTTGCAGACTGATTTACAATCCTTCAAAATTATGGCAGCAATGGATCTTAAATATGTTCCTGGGAATGCTGATAATGTTATTTTTCTCTGTGATTGCCGAAAAAACTCAAATTCCATTGAACGTGATAAGCTCTATATTCGGAATTCCTGTGATCCTGCTGATGCTTTTAAAACAAAATAAAGTGTAGTTTTGTTGGAAACACAAAACACAAGTTCTTACCCTACAATATGCTTTAAGATGCAATGATATTGTGTAACGCATCAATAAACACTCCGCTTGCTGAAAATCTTTGATTTTCTTGCGCCCTAAAATAATACACAATACACGATAAATCTTCGTGCCTTTGCGTTTATCCAACAATCCTTGTATTTATTAAGAGTACAGCAAATAACAGAAAAAGACTAATCAAATAAGTTCTGGTGAATTCTTGCGACGTTTTGAAGCTGAGTGAGTGTAATTTTGTTAAAAACGCAAAGACGCAAGTTCTTACCCTACAATATGCTTTAAGGCGCAATGATTTTATCTCCGATAAAATTGAGTAACGCATCAATAAACACTCCACTTGCTGAAAATCTGTGATTTTCTTGCGCCCTAAAATAATACACAATACACGATAAATCTTCGCGCCTTTGCGTTTATCCAACAATCCTTGTATTTATTAAGAGTACAACAGAAAAAGTAAGTTCTGGTGAATTCGTGTGACGTTTTGAAGCTGAGTGAGTGTAATTTTGTTGAAAACGCAAAGACGCTAGTTCTTACCCTACAAGATGCTTTAAGGCGCAATGATTTTATCTCCGATAAAATTGAGTAACGCATCAATAAACACTCCGCTTGCTGAAAATCTTTGATTTTCTTGCGCCCTAAAATAATACACAATACACGATAAATCTTCGCGCCTTTGCGTTTATCCAACAATCCTTGTATTTATTAAGAGTACAACAGAAAAAGACTAATCAAATAAGTTCTGGTGAATTATTGTGACGTTTTGAAGCTGAGTGAGTGTAATTTTGTTAAAAACGCAAAGACCACGATAAATCTTCGCGCCTTTGCGTTTATCCAATAATTCCTATATTTACTAAGTATAAAAAACAACAAATGACAGAAAATGAATTATCAAAAATTGTTTTTGATGCAGGTTTAAAGATTCATAAAAAGCTTGGATCAGGATTATTTGAGCATGTTTATGAGGAATGTATGTTCTATGAATTAACAAAGTCAGGTTTTACTGTAGAAAAACAAAAGCTACTTCCAATTATTTATGAAGAATTAAAAATTGAAAATGCTTTCAGGCTCGACATGATTATAGAAAACAAAGTCATCTTAGAAATAAAAACTGTTGATTATATCAGTTCAATTCATAAAGCACAACTTTTAACGTATTTAAAAATGACTCATTGTAAACTAGGAATGTTACTCAATTTTCAATCAGATGTTTTCAAGAATGGAATTACCAGAGTTGTCAATCATTTATAAGCTAAAACAGAATGAAAATTCAACAAAAATCAAATTCCTTATGCCTTAAAATAGTATTTTTGTAAAATATTTTCGCCTTTGCGATTATCCAAAATCAAGCATGCACCTACAAATCAAACAAGCTAATATCGGATATAATAAAACATTAATTTCAAATGCTGATGCAGAATTGAGGCTTGGTGATGTATGCTTACTGATTGGAAATAATGGAGTAGGAAAAACAACTTTAATTAAATCTATTCTTCATCAGATCCCTTTGTTGAATGGAGAAATTTTAATTAATAATAAGAATGTAAAGAAACTTTCTGTAAAAGAAATTGCGGAGAATATTGCTATTGTATTTTCAAAATCAGTTGTTCCACAGCATTATACGGTGGAAGATCTGATCTCATTGGGAAAATATATCTACTACCCTTTTTATTTTGAATTAAAAAAGGAAGACCGTGAAGAAGTAGCCCATATTATTGAAGAGCTTGATCTCGGACAATATAAATATACACTCCTTAAGAACCTTTCGGACGGAAACCTTCAGAAAGCATTTATCGGCCGGGCTATCACCCAAAACTCCCCTGTTATTATTCTGGACGAACCCACTACCCATCTGGATGAAAAAAATAAGATCATTATTCTTAAAACCCTTAGGAAATTAGCTAAAGAGCAGAACAAAATCATTCTTTTCTCCTCACACGACTGGCGGTTGGCTAAAGAGTTTGCCGATAAAATATGGTATGTAAAAGACTCACTGCTTCATTCAGGAATTGTGGAGGATATTTTGCTTCAACATGATGAACTTACCAATGCATCATTATTTCAAATACACGAGAATTTTATTCCGCCAAGTATCTCTGCACCGCAGGTTCAGAAAGAAATGCTGTATTCTTTACTTCAAAAAAACTTCTCAAAAGACCTTTCTTCCCTTAATTTTGAATTCCAGAACAGTTTTTGGGTAATCACTAACGATTCCGGCCAACAACAATGCGAATCTTTTGAAGAAATCATAAATTTCATTGGAAACATTTATTAATCAGAGGCTTTCTTTGATTATTTCACATACTATGCATGCATAGTATTATGCAAATCATACAATTTAACGAACTAATTATCAGATTATTAACAAAATTTAACGTTAATAAATATTATGCATGCATAATATTTATTAAATTTGGGTAAAACCATTAGCGCAAAAATGATGGATAATAATAAGGAAAAAATAGAAAACGTAGATTTAATTTTAAAACAGACCTGGTTGGCTGTTTCTAAAATGTACACAGAATTGGCTCAGGAACATGACTCCACCGCAGTACAGGCACTTACCCTTCTTAAAATTGATCCCAAAGAAGGTACACGAAGTACGAATCTTGGACCCAAAATGGCCATAGAACCCACTTCCCTGACGAGAATTATTAAACTTCTTGAAGATAACGGCTATATCTATAAGGAAAAAACCACCACAGATAAACGGGAGGTGATTATTAAGCTTACAGATAAAGGCTTAAACTCCAGAAATATGTCTAAGGAAGTTGTTGTCAACTTTAACAAAAAGGTAATGGAGAAAATTAGTCCTGAAAAGATGGATGCTTTTAAAGAAGTGATGACTGAGATCATGAAAATAGCTAATGAACTCTTAAACAACAGAAAATAAATTATGACGAATCTTATGGTTCGTATAACCTTATAAATAATAAAAAAATAGATATGAAAAGAAGAATCAAACATGTAACGGTTCTTGGTTCAGGAATTATGGGTAGCGGTATCGCAGCTCACTTCGCCAATATTGGTGTGGAAGTGTCACTTTTAGATATTGTGCCCTTTGAATTAACTGAAGCTGAACAGAAAAAAGGTTTGACTAAAGAAGACAAGGCTGTAAGAAACAGAATTGCTGCCGAAAACTTCGAAAAACTGAAAAAAGCCAGCCCTGCACTTCTTTATTCACCAAAGTTTGCAGATAGAATCAAAATCGGAAATTTCGATGATGATCTGCCCAAAATTAAAAATACAGACTGGATCATTGAAGTAGTAGTTGAAAGACTTGATATCAAAAAGTCCGTATACGAAAAGATTGAACAGTTCAGAAAACCCGGAACATTGATTTCTTCCAATACTTCAGGGATTCCTATCCACTTATTAACGGAAGGAAGAAGTGAAGATTTCAAAAAATACTTTGCAGGGACACACTTCTTCAACCCGGTAAGATACCTTCCTCTTCTTGAGATTATCCCAACAAATGATACAGATCCGGAAATCATCGATTTCTACATGAACTATGGAGCTAAATTCTTAGGCAAAACAACCGTTTTAGCAAAAGATACTCCAGCATTCATCGCAAACAGAATCGGAGTATTCTCTATGATGGATCTGCTTCACAATGTACAAAAATTAGGACTTACAGTTTCTGATGTTGATAAATTAACAGGACCTGTAATCGGACGTCCAAAATCTGCGACTTTCAGAACAGCTGACGTTGTAGGTCTTGATACGTTGGTAATGGTAGCCAACGGAGTTCGCCAAAGCGGTGCTGAAGCCAATGACTTCAACGATGTATTTGCTCTTCCTGGCTATATCCAGAAAATGATGGATAATAAATGGCTAGGTTCAAAAACAGAGCAGGGATTCTATAAAAAAGTGAAAAACGCAGAAGGAAAATCTGAAATTCACGGATTGAATCTTGATACATTGGAATATGAACTTCAAGGAAAATCATCATTCCCTACTTTAGAATTAACAAAATCTATTGATAAACCCATCGATAGATTCAAGGTATTGATCGGCGGCAAAGATAAAGCCGGTGAACTATACAGAAAATCACTGGGAGCATTATTCGCGTATGTTTCTCATAAGGTTCCTGAAATTTCTGATGAAGTTTACAAAATTGACGATGCCATGAGAGCTGGATTCGGATGGGAAAACGGTCCGTTTGAGATCTGGGATGCCGTAGGTGTTCAGAAAGGTATTGAACTGGCTAAAGATGCAGGATACGAAGTTTCTGACTGGGTTAAAAATGTAGAAACTTTCTATAAAGTTAATGATGAAGGACAAAGTATTTATGTTGATAAAAATTCAGGAGCGTACAACAAAATTCCTGGACAAGATGCCTTCATTATCCTTGATAACATCAGGAAAAACAAAACGCTTTGGAGCAATTCAGGTTCAGCCATTCTTGATTTAGGTGATGGTATTATCAACTTTGAAATCCGTTCTAAAATGAACTCTCTGGGAGGCGAAGTCCTTGATGGATTAAACAGAGCGATTGATTTAGCTGAAAAAGAATACGACGGATTGGTAGTAGGAAACCAGGGAGCCAACTTCTCTGTAGGGGCTAACCTTGCCATGATCCTGATGATGGCTATTGAGCAGGATTGGGATGATTTGAATATGGCGATTGCTTACTTCCAGAAATCGATGATGAGAGTACGATACTCCTCTATTCCTGTAGTTGTAGCTCCTCACGGAATGACCCTGGGAGGTGGGTGTGAAATGACAATGCACGCAGACAGAGTGGTTGCCGCAGCAGAAACATACATCGGCCTGGTTGAAACCGGCGTGGGTGTAATTCCTGGTGGTGGTGGTACTAAAGAACTTACTTTAAGAACTTCCAGAGAATTCCACAGCGATGATGTTAAAAACAACAGACTTCGTGATGCTTTCATGAACATCGCTATGGGTAAAGTAGCTACTTCCGCTTATGAAGCTTACGATATGGGAATCCTTGAAAAAGGAAAAGATATTGTTTCCGTAAGCAAAAACAGACAGATTGCTGAAGCTAAAAAAGTAGCAAAACTATTAGCAGAACAAGGTTATACTCAACCTATTGAGCAAAAAGTAAAAGTTCTTGGTAAAGATGCATTAGGAATGTTCTACGTAGGAACAGACCAGATGTTAACCGGAAAATATATCTCCGAGCATGATAAGAAAATTGCAGACAAATTAGCAAATGTAATGGTAGGTGGAAATCTATCTGAACCAACAGTTGTTACTGAGCAATACCTATTGAATCTTGAAAGAGAAACATTCCTTCAGCTTTGTGGTGAAAGAAAAACTTTAGAGAGAATTCAGTATATGTTACAAAACGGGAAACCGTTGAGAAACTAACGGGAAGCTCCGTAGGAGCGAACTGTTAATAGCATGAATAATTTAAAATTGGAAAGCCTCGTAGAGGCGACCTGTTAATGTATGGCAAATACCTATACTCAGATTTATATTCAAATTGTTTTCGCTGTAAAAGGAAGACAAAATCTGATTTCAAAAGAAAACAGAGACGAATTACATCAGTTTATTACAGGTATTATTTCCAATAGAAACCAAAGATTATTCGCAGTTTTTGCAATGCCTGACCATGTCCATATTCTTGTAAGTATGAATCCGACACTTGCGGTTTCAGATTTAGTAAGAGATATTAAAGCAGGTTCTTCAAAATTCATCAATGAAAAAAGATGGGTAAATGGAAAATTCAATTGGCAGGAAGGATACGGAGCTTTTTCTTATTCTAAAAGCAGTGTTGATTCTGTTGTAAAGTATATTTTAAATCAGGAAGAACATCATAAAAAGAAAACTTTTAGAGAAGAATATCTGGATTTTATGTCAAAATTTGAGATAGAATATGATCCAAAATATTTATTTGAATGGATTAATGATTAACAGATCGCTCCTACGGAGCTCCTCAAAAAGCAAAAACAAAAATCTATGAACAGTTTACCTCTACTAGGCAAAAAATTCTTAAAACAATTTAATTAAACAAAAAAAATGAAAACAGCATACATCGTAAAAGGATTCAGATCAGCAGTAGGAAAAGCACCAAAAGGTTCCCTGCGCTTTACACGTCCTGACGTAATGGCAGCTACCGTTATTGAAAAATTAATGGCTGAGCTTCCGCAATTGGATAAAAACAGAATTGATGACCTTATCGTAGGAAATGCAATGCCTGAGGCAGAGCAAGGGTTAAACGTAGCCCGTCTGATTTCCTTAATGGGTTTAAACACAGATAAAGTTCCTGGAGTAACTGTAAACAGATACTGTGCTTCAGGAAGTGAGGCCATTGCTATTGCTTCTGCAAAAATCCAGGCAGGAATGGCTGATTGCATCATCGCTGGAGGTACAGAATCTATGTCTTATATCCCAATGGGCGGTTATAAGCCGGTTCCTGAGACCGATATCGCAAAAACAAACCCTGATTACTACTGGGGAATGGGTTACACTGCTGAAGAAGTAGCAAAACAATACAATATTAGCAGAGAAGAACAGGATCAGTTTGCCTTTGAATCACATATGAAAGCTTTAAAAGCAAACCAGGAAGGTAAATTTGCCAACCAGATCGTTCCGATCCCAGTAGAATATAATTTCTTAGATGAAAATCAGAAACTTCAGACTAAAAAATTCGATTTCTCTGTGGATGAAGGGCCAAGAGCAGATACTTCCCTTGCTGGTTTAGCTAAACTTAGACCGGTATTTGCTAATGGAGGAAGCGTAACTGCCGGGAACTCTTCTCAGATGAGTGACGGAGCAGCTTTCGTAATGGTAATGAGTGAGGAAATGGTAAAAGAATTAGGATTAGAGCCTGAAGCAAGATTAGTAGCTTATGCTGCAGCCGGACTGGAGCCAAGAATCATGGGAATGGGACCTATTTATGCTATCCCAAAAGCGTTGAAACAAGCCGGCCTTGAATTAAAAGATATTGAGTTAATTGAACTTAACGAAGCATTTGCATCACAATCAGTTGCGATCAAGAAAGAATTAGGTTTAAATCCAGACATCTTAAACGTAAATGGAGGAGCCATTGCCCTTGGCCACCCGCTTGGATGTACAGGAACCAAACTGACAGTTCAGCTTCTTGATGAAATGAGAAAGCGTGGCAACAAATATGGAATGGTTTCTATGTGCGTAGGAACCGGACAGGGAGCGGCAAGTATTTTTGAATTGTTATAGACTAAAAGAGTAAAGAGTAAAGAGTAAAGAATAAAGAGCAAAGACTGTAATGAAACATAATTTTAACCATCATAACATCTGGAAACTTTCCATTGAACTTGCTGATGAAATTTATGTTATTACAGATAGTTTTCCAAAAAATGAAGAATTTGGACTTAAATCTCAAATTAGAAGATGTACCGTTTCTGTAGCTTCTAATATTGCAGAAGGCTCAAGTAGAAGCTCAAATAAAGATTTCAATCGTTTTTTAGAAATAAGTCTTGGCTCTCTTTATGAATTACACACTCAAATTATTATTTCAGGTAACAGAAATTACTTAGAAGTTAGTAAAACCGAAAAAATAGAAAATAAAATCATAGAACTACAGAGAATGATTTCTGGCTTTCAAAAGAATTTAACATTGTAAGTCTTTATTCTTTTCTCTTTTTTCTATTAATCTAAAAAAAACAAAATAATATATGGCTACATTAAAAGGTGGTGAGTTCCTGATTAAGGAAATTCCTGCAAACGAAATTTTCAGTATTGAAGAACTGAATGAAGAACAAAAAATGCTTCGTGATTCTGCGAAGGAATTTATAGATAGAGAGGTTGTTCCTCAAAGGGAACGTTTCGAAAAGAAAGATTATGCATTCACTGAAGAAACAATGCGTAAACTTGGTGAAATGGGAATGTTGGGAATTGCTGTTCCTGAAGAATACGGAGGTCTTGGAATGGGCTTTGTAACTACAATGTTAGCTTGTGATTACCTTTCGGGAACTACAGGTTCATTAGCAACGGCTTATGGAGCGCACACCGGAATCGGAACACTGCCAATCGTTCTTTATGGAACGGAAGAGCAAAAGAAAAAATACCTTCCGGACTTAGCAACAGGAACAAAATTCGGAGCTTATTGCTTAACTGAGCCGGATGCCGGTTCTGATGCAAATTCTGGAAAAACTAGAGCTAAACTTTCTGAAGATGGAAAACATTATATCATCAACGGCCAGAAAATGTGGATCTCTAATGCAGGATTTGCAGATACATTCACTTTATTTGCTAAAATTGATGATGATAAAAACATCACAGGTTTCGTAATCAACAGATCTGAATTAGAGAATCCTGAGAGCTTAACTTTCGGTGAAGAAGAACACAAATTAGGTATTCGAGCTTCCTCTACCCGCCAGGTTTTCTTCAATGATATGAAAGTCCCTGTTGAGAACCTTTTAGGAGAAAGAAATAATGGTTTCAAAATCGCTTTAAATGCTTTGAACGTAGGTCGTATCAAATTAGCGGCTGCTTGTTTAGATGCTCAAAGAAGAATCTTAAACCACTCTCTTCAGTATTCTAACGAAAGAAAGCAGTTTGGTGTTTCTATCTCTACTTTCGGAGCTATCAGAAAAAAACTTGCTGAAATGGCAACAGGTGTTTTCGTAAGTGAAGCTGGTTCTTACAGGGCTGCAAAAAATGTTCAGGATAAAATTGACGAATTGGTAGCTGGTGGAATGGATCACCAGGCTGCAGAACTTAAAGGTGTTGAAGAATTCGCTGTAGAATGTTCAATCCTTAAGGTATTCGTTTCTGATCTTGCACAGCACACTGCTGATGAAGGAATCCAGGTGTACGGAGGTATGGGATTCTCTGAAGATACTCCTATGGAAGCTGCCTGGAGAGATTCAAGAATTTCAAGAATCTATGAGGGAACTAACGAAATCAACAGGCTATTGGCAGTAGGAATGCTTATTAAGAGAGCCATGAAAGGAGAATTAGACCTTTTATCCCCAGCTATGGCAATCAGTAAAGAATTAATGGGTATTCCATCATTCGAAGTTCCTGATTATTCAGCATTCATGAGCGAAGAGAAAGCTATTATCGCTAACCTTAAGAAAGTATTCCTTATGGTTTCCGGAGCAGCTCTTCAAAAATATATGATGGATATTGAAAAGCAACAACATTTATTGCTGAATGCTTCGGAGATTCTTAATCAGATCTATATGGCAGAATCTGCAGTATTAAGAGCAGAGAAACACTTCTCTCCTGATTCTGTAGAAGCAGCTATGGCTCAATTAAACCTTTACAAAGCTGTTGAGAAAATCATCGTAGCAGCTAAAGAAGGAATTATTTCTTTTGCTGAAGGAGATGAGCAGAGAATGATGCTTTCAGGATTAAGAAGATTCACTAAGTATACTAATCACCCTAATGTAGTGGCATTAACTGAAAAAGTGGCTGCGCACTATATTGAAAAAGGAGCTTATTAGTCTTTATAACATAAATTTGATTTCAAAACGCCCCAAAAACGGGGCGTTTTTTCTTTACTTTACAAAAAATTTAAGGAATTTCATGTTTTAATATTTTTTTCCTAACTTTATGATAGCTAGAACCATTTCATTTAAAATACAAACCTATGGGAAAATTTATTATTTCTAAAAGAGCTAACGGCGAATTTCAGTTCAACCTTAAAGCCGGAAACGGGCAGGTTATTCTAACAAGCCAGGGCTACAGTAGCAAACCATCCTGTGAAAACGGGATCAATTCTGTAAAAACCAATTCTCAGGAAGATGCCAAATTTGAAAGAAATACCGCCAGGGATGGCAGGTGTTATTTCAACCTTAAGGCAGGAAATGGCCAGATTATAGGAACCAGCCAGATGTATGAAACAGATAACGGAATGGAAAACGGAATAGATTCTGTAAAGAACAATGCTCCCAATGCTTCTGTAGAGGATGAAATAAATTTATAGAACAATCTTAAATAATCTCTATAAAAATGTCTTATTTTTTTAAGGCATTTTTTATTTTTGTACTCTATTCTCATAGAAAAAATGACAAAAGAAGAATTACTGAATAAAGCTATAAAAATTGCTGATAAGGCTCATAAAGGACAAACTGACAAATACCACGCTCCATACATTGCACACGTAATGCGCGTGATGGAATACGGTAAAACAATAGATGAAAAAATAGTAGGTGTTTTGCATGATGTGGTAGAAGATCACCCATTAGAATTCAGCCTGGATTATTTAAGAAGCGAGGGCTTCCCGGAATATATCATTTTTGCCATCAGCTGCCTTACTAAATTTGATCCGGAAGAAGACTATGATGAATTTATCAAAAGAACAGAAAGATCACCTCTTGCTGTTGCTGTGAAGCTTAATGACCTTCGCGATAATATGGATCTTAGAAGAGTAAACCGTGAGCTTACCCCTAAAGATATTAAAAGATTCAATAAATATCTCAAAGCCTATCGTTATCTGATAGAAAAATACTAATCAACCAAATGACTAATAACCTTCCTAAGATTTCAAAGGCTTATCAATCTAAGCTGATTTCTGCTATTGTATCAGTTTCAGCTTTTTTCCTCATATACTTACTCCTTATCCTGATTTCTCTCTTAATGATTTTTCTCTTAGGATATGGCGCTGTAAAGCTATTGACAATTAAGGTCAATTACTTTACAATTTTTGGTGCTGCAGGATTATTTAGTGTAGGCCTTTTTGTATTCATATTTCTCATCCGGTTCATTTTCAGAAAAAGTGATTATAGTACACGCCATCTGATAGAAGTCTCACGCTCCCATCAGCCAGAACTTTTTGAAATGATTGATGAAATTGTAACGGAAACAAAAGTTCATCCTCCCAAAAAAGTGTTCCTCTCTCCGGATGTAAATGCCAGCGTTAGCTATAATTCTGTTTTCTGGAGTATGTTTTTACCTGTAAAGAAAAACCTTACAATTGGTATGGGATTGATTAATACAACCACAGCAGGAGAACTGAAAACAGTGCTGGCCCATGAGTTTGGTCACTTTTCTCAAAGAAGTATGAAAGTGGGTGGTTATGTAAACCAGGCGGAAAAAATTATTTTTGAAACTGTTTACAATAATAAGGACTATGAAAATTTTATTATGGAGTTTTCAGGAAGTAATGCCTTTTTTAAAATTTTTGGCCTTATTTCAGTAAGCTTCATCAATGCATTTCAATATATTCTTAAAAGCATTTCAAATTTTCTTTTTAAAAACCATGCTTCCCTGCAAAGAGAGATGGAATATCATGCTGATGCTATTTCAACTTTTGTAACCAATCCGGAAGAACAGATTTCATCCTTATTAAGATTGGAATTGAGTGATGCAGCCTTTAATTATGCTGTTAATTTCTATATTGAAAGCAAGCAGAAATATCTTCCAAAAAACCTTTATGAAAATCAGGTTTCTTTAATGAAAATTTTCAGCGAAAGAAATAACCATCCTTACGCAAATGGGCTTCCCAGGATAGATATTGAAGATCTGACCCGTTATAATAAATCCAGAATTGAAATTGAAGACCAATGGTCATCTCATCCTGACATCGCTAAAAGAGTTGAAAGGATTAAAAAGAACGAAACCCGAAATACAGCCAGAAATCACAAACCTGCCGAAGCAATAATAAAAGGCTACGAGAAAATATGCGAGACTCTAACTGCAAAATACCTCACTTTATTACAAATTAAAAATGTTGGAGAGGTTATAGACGGTAATACCTTTACAACACTTTATCTGGAAAACAACATATACCAGAATCTGATTTCCGGCTTTAATGGGTATTATGAAAGGCATAACCCTATTTTAGAAGATCCTGAGACTCTTATTGAGGATTCCGGGCCTGATCATGAAGCTGATCTATTCAGCGATAAAAAGGTTTCTCTGGTGTATGAAAAAGCTGGTATAGAACAGGATCTGCAAACTTTACAGTATCTGGCTACACAACCCAAAGAAATAAAAACATTCAGATATAACGGCGCCTTACATAAATCAAAACAAGCTGTAGATATTATTCCTCAGCTTGAAAATGAACTTAAAAACGTGACAGCCGAACTTCGTAAAAATGACAAATCCATTTTCAAGTATTATTATCATATAGGCAGTAATGAGCACAGAATGAGTTTAATAAGCAAATACAAAAAAATGTCTGCAATAGACAAAGAATTCGATGAATTCCAGGCAAGCCTTAATGAGTTTATCGGGTACTTACAGTTTATGGCAGTTACTTTACCTTTTGAAGAAATCCGGAAGCACCGAGCCAAGCTTCTGAAAGCAGAAAAGCCGTTTAAACAAAAGATCAGAAATCTTCTGGAAAGCTCAGCTTACAAGGAATTAATCACGGATGAAGAGAGCCGTATTCTTCAACAATTTGCTGATTCTGAATATATTTATTTCAACAATAACCGATACCTTCAGAATGAAGTAGACTCTGTATCATTACTGATTGAAAAATACCAGGCCCTTTTAAATACTTACTATCTTAATACGAAACAGGAACTCTTAAAATTACAGTTAGAAATAAGCAAAGTATATTAATCCGCACCAGGGAAATCATACGTTTTCACTTCATGATTTGTACCATCAATATTGATGTTTAAAGCAAGGTATATGAAATGTAAATTTTTATTTCCTTTTGCTTCAAACTCACGCTGCCAAAGGTATCCGCTTACAACTCCGAAGTAATCATCGATCTGATAGCCGAAACCGCCATACACCCTGTTCCTTGCAAAAGTAGGCTTCATTGGGGTTACCAGGAAAAGCTCATCATAGGCATTGGCAAAAACAGTCCCTTTTTTGATTTCTTTAGCATTTAAAGGAACACTTACATTCAAGCGGTAACGGTAACGCATTCTCTGAGAAGTATTGTCAGTTTGCGGTTCATAAAACCAGCTTTTTTCGACACGAAAACGGTTCTCAAACTTCACAATGCCTTTTTTAATATCAATGATATCCTGAAGCCAAACCCTGAATTCTTCTTTGCTTAATTTCTTATCTTTATAATTGACATATCTTCCCAGTCCCACAAACGGTTTGTGATTCTTGGTAAGATTATAGCCGAGCCCTCCTTTTATTTCGTAATAATCCGGGTACGTGTAATCTTCATTACCTCGCAGCTGACCTTCTCCGTAGATGAAAAATTTAGGATGAAACTTATAGGTTAGAGTCACTGCATTGAAGCTGGAAATATGTTCCTGAGCTTTGAAGAAAGATAGACTAAGAAGTAGACTTAAACCTAGAAAACGCTTCATAAAAAATTTTTGCAAATGTAATTTTTTTAACAATTTGTTAATATTAACTTTCATTAATATTAAATTAACACTTACTTCATATTAATTGTGTAAGAAAACCCAATATGGAACCATCTTTGCGGCATTTCAACGCCAAATGCTTCCGTATATTTTGTATTGGTGATATTGTTCACTAAAACATACACAGAATAATCTTTTTTAGTAAAGCTTAATTTCTCATCCAGCAGCTGATAGCTCCCCAAATTCATCCTTTCATTATATCTGTACACAATTTCATTAGTAAAAGCCCCAAGGAATTTTGTTTCCACTTTACCAATAAACTGATGTCTAAGGTTATCCATGATATACCTTGAAACAAGCTCATTGGATTTCTGAAACTGACCATCAATATAGGTGTAGCCGGCCATCATCTTAAGCCAGCCCGTCATTTTGTAGCTGATCTCGGTTTCTATTCCTTTAATTTTTATATTCCCCACATTTTCGGCTACCCAGGTTTTATCATTGATATCTTTTTTAACCCAGTCAATAGAATTCTTCGAATCTCTCAAAAAACCACTGATTTTAGCTAAGATCTTCTGGTCCTGGTACTGGTATCCCACCTCTGATGAAACTCCATTTTCAGGCAATAGATTGGGGTTACCACGCTCCTGCGGACTTACATAATAAAGATCGGTAAAAGTTGGTATACGGTGTACCTTGGCAATATTTCCATATACTTTATTATTGGGGTTAAAGTTATAACCTACATCCAATCCGGGATAGAAAAAGTTTCCTTCTTTAGAATAATTGGCCCATGAAATCCCCGGGCTGATGTTTAATTTTTTATCCAATAAGGAGAAATGATGTTCAAAGAAAACCTGGGAAACAAAACGGTTAGGATTGCCCAAATTACTGCTCACCAGAAACTCTTTTCTAAGCTCCACACCTACTCCTGTTGTTCCCAATCCCCATTGATAGCTGGAATTCACTTCCCCACCAACATTATTCCCGATGTGCATGTTTCTGTAACCTTTGGGGTTCTGTCTGGTATACAGATACATATCCTGACCTCTTCTCCAGTAAACATTGGAATTTATTTTTAACCTCCCAAATGTCTGCTGATGCGCAATACTTACAAGGGAAGCCTGCATTTCTTCATACTGATCTATTGCATTTTTAGAGGCATAAAAACCGTTCGCACCGAATTTCTTTTCCGAAAAGCCAGCTTGGAGCCTAAGGTCTCCATTCTTAATATTCAGTTTTCCCTGGTAAAATACATTCCGGATTTCATAATCTGTATTATACATGTATCCCTCTGATCCTGAAGCATTAGCCTGAAGGGTGCTGGCAAATTTTTCATTTCCCATCTGAGCATTGAACCCTAGCCCATAAGAACTATAGTCGCCGCCCTCTGCGCTTATTTTAACTTTTTTTCCTGTTCCGGGCCTGGTAATCACATTAATTACCCCGGCATAAGCATTCTGTCCAAAACGTCTGGCTGCCGGACCTTTTATAATCTCAATCTTTTCCACATCTTCCAGATCTACAGGAAGGTTCATAGAATTGTGGCCTGTCTGCGAATCATTGATTCTTACCCCATTCAAGAGTAACAAAACCTGTTCAAAGGAACTTCCACGGAAACTGATATCACTCTGAACTCCATTGGATCCTCTCCTTCTGATGTCCATCCCCGGAACTTGCTGAAGAATCTCATCAATACTTTTGGATGGTGCATTAGCAATATCTTCTTTGGTGATTACAGTAATATTCTGGTTGGCACTTTTATAAGGAGTTGAGATAAATTTCCCTTGAAATTCAATGTTTTCAATATCTGTAGTTTTTTCCTGTGCATTTACCAGGAGTAAGGACCCCAGAAAAAAAACACTTCCTATCTTTTTGATCATAATCGTTCAGTAGTTTCTTTTAACAAGGTTCAAAAGTAAGGGAGTTCATGAAGACAGGCAAATGATACTTGTCATAAAAAAGACACAACCTGGATGCTGTGTCTATGTTTTTTGAGGGAGTATTCTATCTTTTTCTCATTAAATGTGTAACTAGATCTCTGAATAGTTTTCTCATTTCTATATTACATATTTATGAATACAATTTTAAATAATTTTAAAATATAAAACAATACCCAGACAAAAAAAGCTGTTAAAAGATCAAAAACTGTTTAGAATTCAATAACAGCAAGCCATAAAAAGAAAATAATTCTGCAAAATATATCGGAAATATCTTTTTTTCGGTTCCCAATCAGGATACCAACATCGCTGAATTTTTATTTTCCTATATCATTTTAGTAATAAGAGAAGCATATAATTTTTGCTAAAAAATTCGTAATTTTGTGGGTCTTAATTTTACGGCAAAACATTCTTTTTCAACTGTATTTTGAGCAGCATTAAACAAATATGCAGTCTCTGCCAGCTGAATCCGGAAATAATTTGAAAGTTCAATTGATGACACCCGGAATATTCCGGAAAACACCATTAAACTGGCAGTTTACAATACTGTACAGTTACTTTTATGAATAAACAAAATATGGCTGCTATTACAGAAATAGATATAAAAAAACAGATTTTTGTTAAGAATGCCCATCTTAACAATCTGAAGCATATTGACGTCCTGATCCCGAAAAACAAACTAATCGTTATTACAGGAGTATCAGGAAGCGGAAAATCTTCTCTTGCTTTTGATACCATTTATGCAGAAGGACAGAGAAGATATGTGGAAAGTTTAAGTTCTTATGCCCGTCAATTCTTAGGAAAATTAGAAAAACCTAAGGTAGACGATATTAAAGGGCTTGCCCCGTCTATCGCCATCCAGCAGAAAGTTATTTCATCCAATCCACGCTCTACGGTAGGAACATCTACGGAGATCTATGACTATATGAAACTTTTATTTGCAAGGATCGGGAAAACATTTTCTCCTGTTTCAGGGGAAGAGGTGAGAAAGGATTCCGTTTCGGATGTAGTTGATTTTATTAAGTCTTCTAAAAAAGACACTTCCTTTCTGTTAACTGCTCCTTTGGAATATGATGCTGAAAATTTTAAGGAAACCCTGAACGTTTTAAAACTTGCCGGTTTCACGAGACTTGAAATCAATGGAAATGTAGCTGGAATTGAAGACCTGGAAAGTTTTGGATTTACTCCGGAAAAAGGAATGAAAATCAATCTTGTGATTGACCGTTTTTCTTATGAAGAAGATGAAAGTTTTTTACAGCGACTGGCAGACTCTATTCAGATGGCATTTTATGAAGGCCGTGGATACTGTTCCTTAAAAAATACAGATACCGAAAAGGTAAAAGAGTTTTCCAATAAATTTGAGCTTGACGGCATGGAGTTCCTTGAACCGAATGTTCATTTCTTCAGCTTCAATAATCCGTATGGAGCATGTCCTGCCTGTGAAGGTTACGGAAAAGTAATCGGAATTGATGAAGATCTTGTGGTACCCAATAAAACATTATCCATCTATGAAGACGCTGTAGTCTGCTGGAGAGGTGAAACTATGAGCGAATGGAAAAAAGACTTCATCAAAAAAGCTGGTGATTTTCCTATTCATAAACCTTATCATCAGCTCACCAAAGAGCAGAAAAACTTCCTTTGGAAAGGTGATGGTAAAAGCAATTTCCCATGCATCAACAATTTCTTCAAAATGCTTGAAGAAAACCTTTATAAAATCCAGTACAGAGTGATGCTTTCCCGTTACAGAGGGAAAACACTTTGCCCAACCTGTGAAGGATTGAGGCTTCGTGAAGAAACAAGCTGGGTAAAAGTAGATGGTCACAATATTCAATCAATGATTGAACTTCCACTGGATGAGCTGGCACCATTAATTAACAGTTTAAAACTATCTGAACACGATCAGGAAGTTGCCAAGAGACTATTATATGAAATTACCACCCGCCTTGAGTTTTTATTAAAGGTTGGGTTAGGATATTTAACATTAAACAGAACCTCGAATACCCTTTCGGGAGGAGAAAGTCAGAGAATTAACCTGGCAACGAGCTTGGGAAGCTCTTTGGTAGGTTCCATTTATATATTGGATGAACCTTCTATCGGGCTACACTCTAAAGATACTGAAAACCTTATCGAAGTACTGAAAAACCTTCGTGATTTAGGAAATACAGTGATCGTAGTAGAACATGATGAGGATGTAATGCATGCTGCCGATTATATTATTGACATTGGTCCGGAAGCAGGTTATCTTGGTGGAGAACTGGTATTTGCAGGAGATTATAAAGATCTGAAAAAAGCCAATACGCTTACTTCAGAATATCTTACAGGAAGACTGGAAATAGAGGTTCCCAAGAAACGAAGAAAAGCAAAAGAATGGATTCATATTAAAGGAGCCCGCCAGAATAACCTTAAAAATATTGACGTAGATGTCCCTTTGGAAAGCCTCACTGTTATTTCAGGGGTTTCAGGAAGTGGAAAGTCTACATTGATGAAGGAAATCCTTACCAACGATATTCAGATACAACTGGGAATGGGAGGTAAAAAAGGAGATTATGATTCTGTAGAATTCCCTAAAAAACTCATCAAAAATATTGAGCTGATTGATCAGAATCCTATTGGAAAATCTTCACGTTCTAATCCGGTTACTTATCTGAAAGCTTACGATGACATCCGTGATCTTTTTGCCAAGCAGAAAGTGGCTAAGATGATGGGCTATAAACCGAAACACTTCTCTTTCAACGTAGACGGCGGAAGATGTGATGAATGCAAAGGTGAAGGAGTTATCAATGTTTCAATGCAGTTTATGGCTGATATTGAACTGGAATGTGAAGTTTGTAAAGGAACCCGTTTCAAAAGTGAGATCCTTGAAGTGAAGTTTGATGAGAAAAGTATTTCCGATATTCTTCACATGACCGTGGATGAGGCATTGGAGTTCTTTAAGGATAACAATGAAGAAAAAATCGTAACAAAACTGAGACCTTTACAGGAGGTTGGACTGGGCTATTTACAACTGGGACAAAGCTCTTCTACCCTTTCCGGTGGTGAAGCACAGCGTGTAAAGCTGGCTTCTTTCCTTGTAAAAGGGGTTACTACAGACAAAACACTATTTATCTTTGATGAGCCGTCTACTGGTCTTCATTTCCATGATATTCAAAAGTTGTTGAAGTCATTACAGGCACTGATAGACCTTGGGCATTCGGTAATTGTTATTGAACATCAACCGGATATTATCAAATGTGCTGATTATATCATTGATATTGGTCCGGAAGCAGGAAAACATGGTGGTGAAGTAGTATTTGCAGGAACCCCTGAAGATCTTACAAAAAATAAAAAGTCTTATACCGCAAAATACATCAAGGAAAAACTTGAAAAATAGATAAACAGAGAGCCATTGAGCTCTCTGTTTTTTTGATAATGTTTATTGTAAAATTTATTTATTGTACAGAAACGGGCTTTTCCCAAGGTAGTCAGAAACATCAATCTGCGATACCAAAAATTCTGCAAGATCTGCAGCACTGATACTTTCACCTTTACAGTCAACAAGACTTGTTTCTGTGGGAAAACTTTTGTCTGTCAGATTAATAAGTGGCAGCCGCACAAGCGTCCAGTCTAAATTGCTTTCTGAGAGAAGCTGATATTCTTTCTGCTTATCTGATGTTGTTTCAGGGTAATTCTGATACATCCATTCGGTAGCCATTTTCACGCGGTTATTCTTACAATCGGCTTCTGTATTTACACTCAATCCTGTTGTTACTATATATCTTTTGATTCCGTAATCATTCATTGCACGGATGATATTTTTTGCAGCATCACTGAAGATAGATTTCTCTCCTTTCGGTTGTCCCAGAGTACTCATTACGATATTGCAGCCTTCAATTAATGAATATACCGCTTTCTCATCCCTTACATCTCCTTTTACCATTTTAACTAAAGGATTCTGTGGTGCAAAGCTTCCGGGATTTCTAATTAATAGCTTTATAGGATATCCTTTATCCAGAAGATTTTGCATCAGATATTTTCCGGATTTTCCGGTTCCACCAATAACGGCAATTGTATTTGTTTTCATAATAATCTTATTTAAAATATAATGGTTCATATTCAAACGCCTAATCATGGTGATCAGCTTGTATATAAGTAAGTTTGAATTTAAATAAATAGGTAAATAGATTCAGAAATTTCTGAACCTGTTATTTTCAAGCTTTAGAATGGTGCCTGATATCGGGTAATATTTATAATAAGATTTTAATGAAATAAAAATACTTAATTATCAGCTAATAAAGTTTAAAATAAATTATTATTTTAATTTTTAACCTAATTAGAAACAAAAAAATACATTTTTTATATCAGGAAATTTCAGATTTTTGTAATCAATCTATTTTACCATGACATTAAAAAAAAATATTACAATACCTTCCTGTTTTCCTTCTTCTTGCTAATTGTTCTGTGAAAAAAAAGATAAGCTCAGATCATAATTATGAAGTGAAAAGGGATACTTTAACTTTATTTGATCAAAGCCGAAACCGTAAAATTCCTGTTGCCTATTATCTGCCCAAAACCCATAAGAAAATTCCGAATCAGCAGGTAATTATTTTTAATCATGGATATGGCTTTAATAAAGGCGGTGATTATTTTGTATATTCCTACTTAACTGAAAAGTTAGCTTCAAAAGGATATTTTTCTGTAAGCATTCAGCATGAACAAACTACAGATCCACTACTGCCTGTAGAAGGAAATCTGCAGATCGTGAGAAGACCTTTCTGGCAAAGTGGCTCCGATAATATCTTATATGTTTTGAAAGAGCTTAAAAAAACAAATCCGGATCTGGATTATAGGCACCTTACTTTAATAGGCCATTCCAATGGCGGCGATATGGCAGCTTTATTTGGAAATCAGCATCCTAATCTGGTTTATAAAATCATTACCATGGATAATAGGAGAATGTTCCTGCCCAGAACCAGCATTCCTAAAATCTATTCATTACGTTCCAACGATTATCCTGCCGATGACGGAGTTCTTCCTACCGAAGAGGAACAGAAAAAGTTTCACATGACGGTTCAGCCAACGTCCATCAACCATAGTCACATGGATAATAAGGGCGATGATGAAGAGAAAAAAGTATTAAATAGTTTTATACTAAAGTACCTTGAAGAACATTAATCCTGAACATTTTCCTCAGTATTAAATGAGTGGTTGTGGAATAATAAAACACTTATCCACAAAAAAATGTGGATAACTTGTGAATTTTAACATTAAATTCATATTTCTTATTAAAATTATCACTACATTTACTATGTAATAAACATCGAAGTGGAAACTTTATTTGCTTTTCTTACTACTCTTGAAATTGCAATTAAATTTGAAATAAAAATTTAAGCACAGCATTGTCGGCTGTGCTTTTTATTGTTGTCTAATTAAAAAAATGAGATGTCTTATCTACTGAATCTGCCTCTAAAGGGCAGATTCTTTTAGTTTTAAAGACTATCAATAATGTTTTAATAATTATTTGGTACTCAAAATCTGCAACATCCGTGTTTAAAACATTCTAATTATAAATATTTAAAAGAATATTTGTACTTTTATCACTCTAATGGCCACATAGTTCAATGGATAGAACAAAAGTTTCCTAAACTTTAGATCCAGGTTCGATCCCTGGTGTGGCTACCAGACAGGGATAAGCTGTTTACTTATCATTTTTTTATTATTTACACCACCACAATACACTGGATTTCTGGATCAAGCGCAAAAGTTGGGGGCTAGGCAAAAAGTTTAGCTAATCTGAAGATAAAAAAGGTTCTGTCTTTTACTCCTCTGAGCTGCATTCTGAAGTTTTTTATTTTCGCATTGAAAGATTCAGCAGCAGCATTGGTGCTTCTTTGATCAAAGTAGTTGAGAATATTTCTATAATGATTCATTATTGTTTTTCTTAAGGTAGAAAAAGATTTAAAATCTGCTTCTTCCACATTTCTAAACCAATGGGCCAGTTTAGTCATTGCTACAGATTTCGAAATATTCTGGTTATAAATTTTTCTAAGTCCATCAGTCAATTCATATGCCTGTTCCAGATCAGGATACTGGGTAAAAAGGATCGAAGCTCTTTGTTTCTGGGACAGAGTCCATTTCTCACGGCTTTTATATAGTAAATACCTGCTTCTTGCCAGGAGCTGTTTCCGGGTATCTCCGTTTGCAAAAACTTCTGTTTCAGCTGAGTGACTGTTAAAAGGATTGTTTTCCATTTCAATAGCCTCCCAGCGATGCCTGATCCTGATCTCCTGAAGGGCCTCTATGGACAGCTTCTGAACATGAAAACGATCAATAACCTGTACTGCATCAGGAAAGCAGCGTTGGGCAATACGCTTCATGGAACCCGCCATATCCAATGTAATTTCGTTTACCTTCATCCGAAGTTTTCTGCTGATCTTCAAAAGATGTGTGATGACAAAATCACTTTGGGTACCTTTTATCATAGCAACAATACTTCCTTTTCTCCCTTTTGCTTTTTTGGAGGTAAGAACGGTATAAAGTTCTCCATCAGATAATGCTACTTCGTCTAAAGATAAGGAGGCTGAGACATTTTCAGGGTAAATGATCCAGTCCTCTGCGTGCGGTTTTTGTTCCCAGCTATGATATTCGCTGAGCTTATTCTTGTATTGCCTCTGGAAGCTCTTGCCTTTGATCCCGAAAAATTCTGCTATAACTTTTAGGGGAAGAGCTTTAGTGTCTGCTAATTTTTTTTTAAGAAGCCTGCTAAATCCTTTGTCATGCGTGTGCCTTTCGCTACAAGCTGCCAGTCTCTCTGAAGGATCTCACCGGAGGATTTATCTGTCCATCTTCTTCTTTTCACATGGAGCTTTACGATTTTACCCCGTAATGGATAATCATCTACAATGATTTCAGGTAAAAAGCCCTTGGATTCAAATCTCCTTTCTTTAAATTCATGGGGAATACTGTTTCTTTCTTCAAAATAAATATGAAGTTCTGCATCATGAGTTTCTGCTTTGAGGATATCAAAGTGCTCTACTAAAAATTCCGGAAGTAATAATTTAAGAAGGTCGTGATCGCTTAACATGATGCAAAGATAAAACTACTTAACATTCCCCCCAACTTTTGAGACTGAGCCGGATTTCTTATCACAACATGAAAGCTTGATTACTCAAAATTTTTACTCCCTTTTCTGAAAGCTGACATTGTATAGTTTCAGGAGACTCAATTCCTTTTGCTATTTCATTGAAGTGCAACCCTATTTTTTCTAATCATAGCTGTATTGATATTAGCTTTTAGTTTTGATTTTTTTTGTTTTAGTTTTCCAACTGGTGGGGAGAAAAATACTTTTTTTATTAAATAATCTGCATTTTTCGATTTATATCGATTAAAAATACCATCCCTGCAAGGAATCTTTGCAGGGATGGTGTTTACTCACCCCAACGATTAAATCCGGGGTTTCCGGTATCTTCCCGGGGGCAGGTATCGTTTGCTAACCTTGCTTTCCTGGCCACAACACAGCCACAGGTTTTGCAGGTGCGTTTATCTTCATTTTTCTTTAAACTGATTTTATACACCAACTGATCGGGGGCTTCTTCTAATTGATCACACGAAGCACAGGCCGCCAGTCGTTTGTTATAAACCTCTTCCGTCACAGTAGAAAAGCCAACCAAACCCCATTTCCACATCGATTTCCCTAGCTTTTCAAGCAATTGCAGGTTGGTATAGCCGCTTTGCTCTTCTTGTGGTGCAACTGTTTTCGGACTATATTGAGCCCGTTGGGCCAACAGCATATTCATCAATTCAGGACTTCTGCGGGCTAGTAATAAATTCCGTGCATAATCCTCATCCTCAAGTGCAGCATACAATACACCATCAGGAACAGGGTTCGACGATCCCAAAATTTCGCTAAACCGCACACAAGCCTCGTTAATGTCGGTCATTTCTTTTAGTTCATTCAATTCCATAGATTCAGGTTTTTAGTTAAAATCGCTGCCGGTAAGATTACCGACAGCAATAGTAATCCTCTCTTTTAGATTTCAAAAGAAATAGATCGTTGTTGTAAATCAATTGTTGATCCGTTAAACGAACGGACATTCGTTGATGCAGTCAACGTATATTTAACACCACGTTTAATTTCGGCAGCAATTTCAACTACAGGAATATTGGTTTTAGCCACAACACTACCGATACGGGCATCAGGATCGAGTGTAAAATCGTGGTAGCTGGAAGCCGAAGCCGGATTGACAAGATCGTTAAATTCCAATTGGATAAGTCCCATCGCGTGAATCAGACTACTGCGAACCTGTTCGATCATCATGCTGCGTTGATTTTCATCCGAAACATCAGGGAATAAAAAGTTTAGGTCGGTATTCACTGTAAAGTCCGGAGAAACCTCACCATCAACAGTCACCACTTTGTTTTCTACCAACAAATGGAATGCGTCTTCCGATGCTGCTTCATCAATATCCTGATTCACAAAACTAAACGCCCCTACCATCGGCGGGAATGCTTTAACATCTACAACTTTCAATCCACCGGCTGTTGGACCACCAATTCCATCAGGTGGGAAATCCATTGCTTTACCTGCATCCAGTGCATCGAAACGTGTATCTACTGTAGGCTGATACGGATCGTTTGTATACGTCTGATTTTCGGGCGAAATATATTTAAACAACGAAGTATCCAATTGTTTAATTCCAGGATTGTACATGGTTCCGAAATTTTTCCCGAAATAAACATCCATTAGGAAGCCTATACTGTAATAATCAGCCATAGCCACAGAAGTCCAGCCATTAGCCCCAATCGGATTTGATTTTTGAAGTGTCGAAATCATATGCGCCAATACAAACGATAATCCTTCCTGATCCATTCCTTTTAAACGTGTTAAACCACCCGTTAACACCACGTATTGCATATCCATCAGCACAAAAGCATATGCATTAGGCGTTACGTTTGACTGATCATAATAGAAATTGATTTCCGGGAAAAACCCTTTAAACAAACGCAATACATATTTTATTAGCGAGCTGTTCATTCCAATATCTTCAAAACTCCAACGCGGTGCATTATTGTACACGTCCGCTGCCTGAGCATCATCCAGATATGCTGCTGCTGTATTCGGAACAGTGATCGAACGTTCGCCATGCAGATAGAATTTTTGCGGACGTTGTACTTTTTCTCTTTTTCCGTCGCTTAATGCCGTAATATGCATTACACCATAGTATTCTTTCGATAATTGCGAATACTTTTTTTCGTATTCTTCCGAACCGATTTTAGGCAATTCTTTATGATCTTCCATTGCACCCATATCGATAAGTTGGCCCGAATTGGCCTGTAAGGTAAAATCGCCCGAAACAACACCTTCCGACAATAACAAGTGTCCGTCTATAACCCCATCGAAAGCAGCAGCAGTAGAAATATGGTGTACCCCACCTATATATTCTCCGATACTGATTTCGTGAATCGGTACCGCCTCGCCCCACTCATTTACCAATTCGTCCACACCCGGAACCAACCGATCACTACGTTTTAATTTTCCGGTACTCATTAAAAACAACTGATCCGGAGTTACAATAATCTGACGATCGTCGTCACCATAGTGCATATATACCATGGCCGACTGGTGTCCGTCTGGCCCGGTACCCATACTATACGCCACTTTTCCGGTATTCCATTTCAATGATCCTGTTGCCAGTGATGCCGTTAATACTTCATCTCCCGTCTGAAAATACTCAATCGTTTTGAATCCCGTCGGAACAGCAATTTTGGTACCGTTCGCATAACACGAACAACAACAGAAACACGTTAATGCATAATAGCTATCGCCTTGCTTAGTACAAGCCCGTCCCCGTTTGGTACTATAATCCGATGGATTGTCGATGTTCAGACAAACACCACTCGGATAAGGATATAATACATTTTTAGGAACACAATCCGGAATTGGGTTTCCGTTCACGTCTTTACAGTTACATAAAGCGTGTGCCTGAGGCGAAAAATCGCCGTAATCCTGACAGTGACGGTCTGGACAAATCAAGGCAAACGGCTTACTCGCCGAAAAACTGTCGGTTTCCAGATTGTCTTCTGTAACCTGTGCCTTTGGCCCTGTCCAGATTACCTGATTTACTTCTTTTGCGTTAGGGTCAAGGTTCGCCCTAATTGATGTTACGCATTCTTCCCATGCCATAATTTAAAAGTTTAAAGGTTAATATTTAGTTGATGATAAATTTTATTGTTTTGCAAATACGTTAGACGTATAGTTAATAATAATGAGCAGTCCGGTTAATCTGTTTGGATCAAGTTGTTTCTTATCGGCCGTAAGCAATTCATCCGGTGTATTGGCGATCGTAAATAGAAGTTCTGCTGTTTCTGCCTCAAAAGGCCCGCTAAGTGCAACCGTTCCTACATTATTCGTTATCGGAATGCTCACATCACTTTTATCCGATTGTTTTAAGGTTAAGAAACTACCTGCCTGTTTATCGGAAACCGTTGTATTATTTTGAGTTTGCACCACCACTGTTACTGATTGTAGTGCTACCTTTTTAAGGTTTGGCAGCACAATAGCATCGGTTAAACTAAACACCATCGATTGCGTTACCGGATTCGGTTGCGGATGCATAAACTGATACCAGTTAGCACTAAAAGCCTGTTGCAATACAATTTGCTTGGCTACCTGATACGGATACGGTGGATTCTGGGATTGCAGCTGATTTTTTACATCGGTGGCAAACTGTCCCATATCTTCGTAAGCTGTATAGCTGATTTTTACGATAATGTCGGATATTGAATTAAAATCGAAATGATTGGTTTCCGGCGGCAGGTTTAATTCCCATTCCGAAACAGCACCGGTTCCTTCAAACGGCAGGTACATGCTATCGTTAAAGTTGAGCACAAACAAACCATTATCGTCCATACCTTTGGAAAGTGCGATTTTCTGGTTTGGAATCCAGTCTACACGTACATTACCCGGATCGGGATTATTAACCGGATCCATAACATATTTAACAGCATTGATTTTAGGTTCCATCACGGTATAATTTTTGGTTTGTCGCAATACCGCATTAATATTTTGGTAAGGCCCTACCACAGCAGGAATCGATACCGAGATGGTTTTGATTTTACGCAGATACTGTCCCGGGAAATCAAAATCGAACAACTGTTCCGAAAGTTTAAAACGAAGCGTTCCTTTTACTCCCGAATGAAGTCCTGTTTTAAATTCCATAAACTGTAACGGATCCAGTTGTAGCAAGGAAATCGTTTTCTCAATTTCGAAAGTACGCGTGTTTTTCAACACATAACTGCGTTCCATTTGCTGTAACGATAATAATAAAGCTTCGCCCGACAACAATCCTTTGTGAAGAGTATCCCAATAATCGAACTGAATAAACTGTTCGGTACTGTTCATCTCATTCTGATAAGCCGATTGTGCTGCCAGCGCCATTCCCAGCGTAAGCTGATACGATTGGAAATAAATGGTTGACAATCGGCTGATCATCCACGAATATAAATCCATATTCGTAAAACGGGTCGTCAGGAATTGTTCATAGGCATTTTCCTGATCAATTGTTTTTTTATGAATCACCAGATTCTGCTGGTTGATCAGTAATTGCGCATTAGCCGAATTAATCTGATCCTGAATTTGAGCCACATCATAGGTCGCTGTTTGCTGTTGCAGCTTCCAATCGTCACGTCGTCTGTTATACTGAGCAGTCGTTGCAATAATTCCGGCACTTTGGTTTAAAATAGACGAAGTCGTTTGTGCAATCTGAGCGCCCGCATTAATGGCATCTCCAAACTTCATCCCTCCATCGGCAAAACCAAAGATATTCGGCACCAGATAACCGGCAATCGAAATTCCGTTAATTCCAATTGAAACCGATTCCGGATAAATGGCAGCACCTTGTAACGAAAGGCTGGCGATTTCAAGAGGGCTAAGGTTTTCGTCGTACTGCTGTTGGTAAAATTGTTCACGATTTTGAGCACTTAACAAATTTTGTTGCAAACCGGCAATGTTTTGTTTGGCCTCTTCGATCTCCTGTTCTTTAATCATTGTGTTAAGATTAAGCAGCACATTTTGCTGTGTGGCCTGTAGTTTGGCCAGTGCTGAATCGTCTTTACGTTCCAGTGCACTTAATAAACCGGATCCCAACTGACTTAATGTAGAAGCGAAATTTTTTACCCGATCGATAAGATACTCAAAGCGATAAGCCGGAATAGCCGCATTGTTCGTCATAATGCTTAACGGATTACCGCCGCTTGCCGCAGCACGGGCCAATAAGCCAGGATCGATAGGCGGTTCGAATAATTGCAATGGTTGTGGTATTCCATTAATATTTAAGCTGTTGTTTATTTTATAAAGTCGATCGATAACAGTATCCCAGTATTGTTCGAGTTTGTCATTTTCCGGTACGCAGAAATAAGCATCAATATCATTATAAGGTTGGAAATTTAATCCACTGGAACCACTTCCAACATGATCTTCGAGGGTAATTTTAAACTGCGGTATATTATCGCCGTATTGAGCCACAATGTCGTTAAAATTCGCCGGATCCTCGGCCTTACACGGTCCAAGGTCTTCCGGTTTTGGCCCCAGTAAATTATAAGCGTAGATGTACAACATATTCGCCATGGTATTACTCTCCCAGGTATACTGCGAAAAATACCAGTCGCCCCATTTAATCAGGTTATCGATATATTGCATTACCATTGTTTTTTCGTAGGCGCCAATACGCAAACGGGCAATAGCATGCGGATCGAACGGATATTGATTGTAAGCCGCAATTTGTTTGGCGTTCGTAATATTTTCGAGCAACGAAGCTACCGTATGGTTCCGGAAAGGATTAAACTGCCATACGCGGCAAATATCACGCGCTACCTGATGGTTGAGCAATACATTTTTTACCGATTGAATTTGTACCGGCTGAAGGAAAGAAAGAATCGAATTCAGATTTGTTTTGGCTGTAAATTTACTGCTCACATATCCTTCGCTATCAATCCATTTGTTGTCCAGTAAAACGCGGTAAATACGACTCGAATCAGTAACTCCTATCGTGACACACACAAAAGAATCTGCCTCTACCAGATAAGGAGCCGCCGTTGGATCGTAAATATATTTGTACCATTTTTCAGCCTGATCAAATACCTGATTTGTCTTTAGTAAATTGGCAATATACATGGGAGCGTGGAAAAACAATTCCCAATAATACAATTCATACGCCCCGTTAAAATCGACCTGTCCGCCATCGGGAGCTTCAGGAGCGATAACATACGGTTCTTCAAAACCAAACCTGTTAAAAGGCAATTCCGGATCCACCGGGATCAATTGACTTTCGAGTGACAACAGTTTGTCAACACCACCGGAAAATATACGGGCACTAAGGTTATGAATCGCTCCTGTGGTAAGACGTATCGCTTTAAAATTATATTCGCACGCATAAGGAGTGGTGTTCAAACTTCGGAAGAATCCGATAGACGATGGGTATTCTGCCTGATATAACACCTGTACCACAAAACGTACTTTTTTATCAATATCCGGTTGCCCTTTCAGAATATCGTAAAGCACACCGGTTAATTCATTAAAATCAATATCCGTCATTAAACGGCCGTTTTTATCGAGATATCCGGCCTGCATAAGCTGATCAAAAATATTTTTAGAACCACTGGAATTAATCCCGGCACTGTCAGAAATAAAATCAGTATTATAAAACAGCGGTTGATTGGTTAATATATCCAGAACCGAATCGACCTTATCGGTTTTATTCGGTTGTCCTTCCAGCATCTCATTGAGCGCCTTAGTCAAATCGTTAATTGTTGTACCTCGTTCCAGTTGTCCGTCGGCTGTAAAATACCCGTAATCAATCAGATTATTATAAATCTGGCTGGATCCCGTGGCATCGATACCGGCGCCCGAGGAAAGGAACGATGTTTCCAAAAACATAGTATCGCCATTAAACAGCAAATCGGAAATAAATACCGGATCTTTATCCGGATCTTCCATTAAAAATGCTTCTTTATCACCATAAAAAACAAAGGTTCCTACGGCGTTTTTAATCGTAAACAATCCGTAATTTTTATTCCGTACGTTTTGGGATAACCAGCGGGAACCACTGCCCCTGTTTACGACTCCCATTACAAACTGTGTCTTTTTAAGCTGACCAGGATCGCCTTCAAAAATGCTCATCACGTCGGTGCGCATTTCCGCATAATCAGAACGTCCCAGCATACCGCTACTATCGATATAACCATAGTCTACCAACGTATTATAAACCGTTTTAGAACCGGCCGCATTAATACCGGCATCGGTCGAAATAAAAGAACTGTCCGTTAAGGAAGTTTGTGGTGTTGGAATGGCAGGAGTAATAATCTGTCCCGCAATATCATTATCATAAATCGTACGGGAAGTACTAATCAGGTTCATTTGTCCCGATGTTGCGTCGATTTGTGGAGTAAACAGATGGTTACTCTTATCGCTGTCTTTTTCGAAAAACAGGATTTCGTCGGGGTTTACCAAATAACTGCTATCCAGACTATCGTTTAAAACAATCGGCTTAAACAACGGCAACTGCCCTTTATAACCCAGGTTATAGACATAATTATAGTTTTGCCCTGTTTCAAACAATTGATTTTCAAAAACCTGAACTGCCGGATTAGAATCATTCGGTGGATTATTGGCCGGTTGCGGATATTGCACCGTAGTATCAATCATCGGGCCGAAGGCAATCACTAATTGTTCAAATCGATTACCACCATTCGTAATTTCCCAGAAGCTATCCTGTTGTATTTTGAGCGGATATACTTTATTCCACCAAAGACTATTGGGATCGAAGAAATTGTCTGGAAAAAGTTTATTATTTGCTGTTCTGTAAGCACTTGGACTAACATCTATAATATAGTCTTTTACCAGTGATTGTGCCGGTACCCATTGATTCTGGAAATTATAAAACGTATAGTTTATCGAGGCCTTCACAATGTTTTCGGTAGTGGTATTCGGTGTTTTATCGATCGCAACACTTTGTTCTACCCAAAATAGGAACAACTTATTAAAGGCATAAACCGGTGTAATTTGTACGGCATTAATGGCCAGATCAATTTTAATCCATTGCGACCAGGTACCTTCGCTCTCCCTTGTGATATAGTAATAGGTATACGGATTGGTAGCGGTGCGCGCAAACAAAAATAAGGTCGGCTGATTATCGCGGGTATCGTCAGAAACCCTACAATAATAGGCATCTACATAAACCAGTTTTGCCAGTTCTGCAAAGCCTTCTAGGTATTTCGTATACGCCGATGTTACATTGCCTTCAGTAATATCGTTTTGCTTTAGGTCGTTTTCCAATTGTTTAAACAGATCGGTTTTGGAGCTACGGAAAGCCGGATCGAGATAATTTTCAGGATAGAGGAAAATTTCGCGGTTGGCTTCCCATACCCGATAATTCATCATCCATTCCCACCAAACTTCAGGGATCGGTAAAAGTACCACCCCGGATTCCAGTTTCGAACGACAACGGTTCATATATAACTGAATAGCATTAAGTGCTTCTTTGATATAGGAAATTTGTGCTACATCCGACATATCCACATCAATAAGCAAATAGTCGTGTAAATCTCGTGTATTCTGGATGTAGACAGTCTCATCGGCCGAGCGCAGGGCAAAGATAGTCGCTCCTATCAGAGCGTCTCTTTGGGCTGATGCGGTTTTACCGCCAATTTGTACGGCCAGCTGATTCCAGTCGCTTCCTATATTATATCGTGCCTGAATCTCGGTTAATAATTTGTTTTCCTCTGCTACAAATTTATCCCAGTCGGCAACACCTTTTCCGGCCAGACTAAGTAACCCCTGAAAAGCATCCAGATTTAAACCTGTTTTATTAAGCAACGTAATAACGGCCTGCATGCTGTACAGGCGATCGACCTGATTGGTATATTTTAAGGCATACAATGCTGTGATAATCGATTTATCCCATCCGGTTGCTTCCGACAAAATGGCTGCGGCAACATCATTTTTATTGCTGGTAATCGCCGTCATGTAGTCTGAAAACCGATTGTTTACATCATTATAAATACCTGTAAAAAACTGGAACTGAAGTAAGACAATGCTATTTGCAAACGTTAGTTTTGTGGTATCAGTAATGCCATAAGCCGCTTTACTGACAGCAATGTTATCGAGTAAATCCTGACTGACTCCCGTTTTTTCTACCCATACCAACCAACGTGAAATTAGACTTAATGCTTTTATCGCGTTGGTCGTATCAGGATTCAGGAATATCGAAAGTGGATTGGTAACAGTAAGTGCCAAAACCGATTGCGCCAATGAGGATGGAATACCGAAGAACGCACCAACCTGTTCGTAAAGTTTGATCAATTGATCGTTTTCAGAATCGGATGCCGGAATAAGTATCGGTAGTGTTTTAAGCCATGCTTCACTTTTATCAGGATAGTATAAAATGTTAACGGTTGGCGATACAACCGCATTTACCGTATAATTGAGATCCTCTAACGTTAATCGGGCCACTGTAGCCAGTGTTTCTTTGTTGTCAATGAGTGCCGTCAGATCATCGATTGTAAAAACCAGTTGTACTTTTCCGGATAAACTCAAAAAGCTCAGGTAATCTTGGATGCTTAATTTAAAATATCCTGCCAGGCGTACATGGCGCGATAAGGCCGAAATGGTTGGTACATTTAACACAATGGTTGGTGTACTTTCATATAAAGCGAAAACCAGCAACTGCAAATCGTTTTGCGAAATGCCCAAAGCCGAAGCGACACGAACCGCATTGTCCGGATTGTTTCCGCTATCGGAAGCATATTCCCAACTTAGCGGCGTATCCAGATAGGTTTTATTAAGCGGATAGGCTACCGTTGCACTATTTTTAGGATGGTATAAAGTGGTTTGTCCGGTATTAAATACGATATCAAACGGTGCTGTCGACTGTGCCGGATCGTTTCCCATTCCGTAAGTTTTCAAATCAAACAAATAGGTACTTACCGTAGCGACATCGCTATTCATTCGGGTAACCAGTTGTTGTAATTTTGGTACCAGTTGTAATATGCTTTCATTAATTTCCGGTGTTCCGTTATTCAAAACATGTAAAGCCCAGTCTAGATCATCAAACGACCATTCGCTAAGCAACGTAAGGCGCAAATAACGATTAATCTGATCCAGAGCCGTTGGTGTCAGGTTATCGATGGTATTTACCGAATCGGTATTCCCCACTACAATAGGTTTGGTTAACCCCTTATTGATAAAGAACTGGGCATTTAGTCCGGCTGTAATTTCGGAATCAGATAAATTTTGGTATAGTAAATCCTGGACTTGCGTTACCAGTAAATCGGTTTGTTTAGAAAAGACTTTAAAGCTATTAAGATCGTCCAGTTTCGCAACCCCAAAATAGGTTTGTAATTTCGCGGTATCTACCGTTGCCGTTTTAAGCAAATTCCAACCTTCGAGGGTTGTTTGCAATTGTTCGGCAGCCAATTGCGGTCCAGTTAACTGTTGGCAGGCAAATACCTCGGCCAGTGTTGTTTTTAGTTCCTTAAGATAAATCCGTATACTGCTTAACGGTTGCAGGAATGGTAAGTTAAACGGATAGTACGTCGCGGCAAGCTGTTTGTACAAATCGGTCGTACCCGCAATTTTCCAACTTGTCGACAGACTTTGTTCCAAACGCTCAATGATGATTTGTAAATACGGGACGATGGTATTTGTTTTTTCGCAGGTTAGCGGTATCGTTCCCAAATCAGGACGTCTTACAGCCAATGTACTTGCATGTGGTATTGTAGTGGTATTGGGTTCGGTAATGTATTTTTGTACAATACGCATCAGATCGGCAAAATAGGCTGCTGGTCCCAGTACGGATTTACATTCCGGACAATCGCAATAGTTTAGACTTCCAAACAGTTCCTGGTAGCCTACCAATCCGGTAAAATACCCGGTTACCTCTTCACTGACAGATGAAGTCGATATCGCTTTAGAAAGCGGCGTCGACATATTTAAAATTGCATTGGTAAGATTGGCCACATTATTGGTTACTTCGGTTGCTCTCTGGTAGATCTCCGATGCTACTTCGGGGCAGCCAAAAGCATCGGTATATTGTTTTACAAACACTTCTCCGCTTTGTCGGGCAATGTCGTGAGCCGAGTTTAATCCATCGAATTTTTCGTATAGAGTAACAATCGCATCAGCCGTTAATTTGTTGCCCATTTGCGCTTCCGGATGTAACCGTACCACCCGGGCTATTTGTTTGAGCTGTTCTACCATGTCGGTTGCGGCAGCACGCGATTTGGTTTTGGGTATCTTTATGGAGGCTAAGGTATCTTCCAGATGAAGATTGGCCCTTAGCAAATCTATGTCCGGATTTGCTTCATAAAATTTATGAATCAATTGTTTTGTTTTCATGAATAGTAGTTTTACTGTTTTTTAATCTTATTATTCACTATCGGTATCATAATCGTGTACATGGCTGGCTGATACTCCGAAATTTTTATAAAATATTCCCTGATAGGTTGTCATATTCAGGTGTTCCTGATAAGGGCTCAATGAAAGAAGTGCCGCTACAGAATCCCAATAAGCACCCGGGTGCTGACCATAGGATGTGGTAACAATATTATGAATTTGGAAAAACAAGCTACAAGCCAGACAAGGTCGACGTGTACCGCCGATATAATTGAATTGTTTTCCGGCTTCCACAATTTTGGTTTCGGCATGTTGTTCTTCGTGTCCTTTAACAAATTCCAGTTTATAATCTTGATACGCTCCGTTGATCTCGGTTGCCAGTTTACCCAAATGTCGGGCTACACGTCCTGAATAGTTTTTTTTATCCGGAACGGTAAAATTTTTAAGGGTGTCCGACAATAATTTACTGAGTTCTTTTTGCTTTTTGTTACTGGCTACATAAATCGTTTTTTCAGTATGATTGATTGCTGCCTGCACTTCGGTAAACTCCTCGTTCTGAGCCAAAAGTGCCGTCGATAAATGGCGAACCAGTAACCGTTCGGGACTCATTCCCTTATTAGGAGCGACAATCTCCTCGGTCACTCCGGTATATAGCTTGGACTGATGGACGCGTTTGGCTAATCTCATATTGCTACCATGCATAGAACTTATTCTTTCTTTCAGCTTTTTACTTTTTTCTTTACGAATCTTTTTCGAGATCTTCAGCAATCTGGGTTTTTTAAGTGACTTTCCGCCATCCGATTCATCATCTGCATCGGTTCCTGAGCTGTCGCTTAATACAGAAGCCTTTTTTCTCTTTGTTTTTTTTCCGGCTGCTCCCTTACCTTTTGCACTTAATCCGTCAGCATCTTTCATGCTAACCGGGTTACCGATACAGAAAGCATATAAATTGAGACCATCGACGCCACCGGCCGGATCGGGTTTATTCCAGCGCATCAGCCAGGGTACATAGTAACGGTGCCCGTAGTAATATAATCCGGTAGTATCGTCCCGTTCTTTTCCGGAATACCGGTAATTTTTAAGACTCACTTCCTGCTGATTCGGACCTGCAATAACAGCCGTTCCGCCATACGGGAAATATTCCTCGTAGCTAATCAGCAGCGCCTGATCATCGACTTCAACCGCTACAGAATCCAGTTTGGTACAAAGCTGCCATCGGAATGAGCGGTCGCCGGTTTGCTTTTCCTTTTTTTTGTCGTCGAGCTTCCAGTAATGCATAATCAAGAGACAGGTTTCTCCATCCATAATGCGTAAGGTTTCGCGTTCTAAGGTGGTGGTGGTTGTATTACCGGTAACCGTTTGCTGTTGTTTTAAGGCATAGTTGCCAAAGTATACCGTACTTTCCATCATGTTTACGGTACCGCCATTTGCCATTCTTTCGCTCACTTTCCGGGTGCGTTGTTCTGCACTGTCATATACATAATAATCGGCATCATCATCTTCTTCCGGGCGGGTAATAATAGCGGCGCGCACCAGATTTTCACAACAGTTATAATCCAGCGCCACGGGTTTATTGATCATAACCTGACGTAAATTCCCGGAGTCGTCGTACGTAATCCCGGTTAAACGGTTGGAATTCACCTCAACCGGTAAATCGCGGGTCCAGGAGGCCGATTTGGCGCTGTGTTTTAACTGAATTAGGTTTCCGGAATTATCGTAGGTATAGCTTTCACGATAGTTTTCCAGTTTGTCATAATCAGAGGGTGCCACCGAAAATTTACTTTGTTTAAAGTCATTGTTCACCACGTTATTCTGATAGGTGTTGGCTAATATTCCGGGATGCTGATAGCCGTTTGCCGCTGACAAACGGTATAAAATATCGTAGGTATAATCCGACAGCGGAACTACCTTCTGATTGTTATAAAAAATAGTATCTCTGCTTAAATCCCGTAATCTTGTAATATTACCCACCGGATCGTATACATAGGTTATGTTTTGCAACAGCGGGTTTTCGCCCGAAGTTACCAGCCGGGTATTTTTAATTGTGATTAATCGCTGTGTAGTTCCTTCGTAAGTATAAACCGACGATGAATTGTTGGCAAACACAACCCGGGTTCGTTGGTTGGAAGCGTTATATTCAATTCGTTGGATAACCGGTTTTGACTTTCCGTCCGGCAATTTCAGATCGATCGTTGCCAGTAAGCCCGATTTCGAATAACTGCGTTTCGTTACAGTACCGTCGGGACTTGTTTCGGTTAGTAAATCACCTAAAGCATTATAGATTTGTTCGAATGATAAAGTATTGGGATCCAACAGAACCTTTGCCGGATCGTCCCAATCGATGGCATCTTTGTAAACGGTAGTCATCTGGCGGCTTTTCGAAATCGATTGCCCGGTAAGTGCATACCTGTTAAACGTTACAATTCCTGATAAATCTTTTTGTTCGTACAATTTTCCGCGGAGGTTTAACGAGGCAGAATCCTGAATTTCTTCACCATACGTACATACCTCTACTAAAGGATATTGATCGACCGGAACAATCGGATCGCCATCAACATAGCGTTTTACCCGTAGCGTTTTCTGGCGTTGTAAACGATCGTAAGTAATGCGTTGGTTATACATTCTTGGGGTCCATGACCAACATAACAACCCCATGATATTGTTAAAATGAAACTCCGTTCCGGCATCTGCACTTTCGGTGATCAGTGCACTTGTTTCGTTCATCTGATAGGTGTTGCGCTGATTAATATAATCGGTACCCGTAGTTGCATTCGTGTAGTACAAACGCGGGTCTATTTGCAGCAGCACCCGGCTTTGTATATCGGTTTCCGAATAAGATGTTAATACGCCTTGCAATAAGATTAGGGTTATCTGTTTTTTTATACCATCGAATTTCGGAGCCAACTGCAATTCAAATCCGGGTTGATACGGCGCAAAAATTGCAGTAAGCCATCCTCCGGCAGTAATATAACCGGCAGTAACCAAAGCCTGTAAAATCTCGGCACTCGTACTGCCGGAGCCGGTGGCAATGGTGTCGAATGTAGCAGCAGTAACTTTTCCCAGATTATTTGTCTGAAGCAAAAACTGCGTTCCGGTATTGTCGAAAACCTCGGTTGTGGGTGTATTATAACATTTGGCTGCCTTATCTAAAGCATTTTTCTCGTCCTGCTGTTCCTGAGTCGGATCGGCCGGATAATTAGCCATAAACGTTTTATAGTAATCCGAATCCAATACCGTATCGTTTGCATCGTAGGTTTTTTGTTCCCAGGCGGTAAAAGTGATTTTTGAAAAGAACCCTTTCGGATCGTCGGTACGGATTAACCGACCGAGAGGGTCATAATGCATTACCGAAGGGGATGGCATATTCCCTTCATCAATCAATGTCTGTTGATTTTCGTAATCGGATGTTGCACTAAAAAAAGGCAGATATTGTTGTGCTACTAGTCCTTTATTATTGTATACGGTTCGGCCGGACTTATTCCAGCGTTCTTCGACCTCAACCAGTTTATTGTTGACATAAGCCAATCCCGGATCCACTAATTCTTTTTGTTCGATAATCCGGCCAAAACCATCTGAAAATTCAATCCGGATGCGACACTCTGAATTTTCGGCACCTTTATGAATGAAATTGGTTGCCGATAAAGATATAGCCGCCAACGGTTGTTTACGGTCAGTCCAGTTATGCTCATCGTAGAAAAAGTACGTCAAAGCGCCTTGTATATAGTAATCCTGTTGGTCTAAAACCGATTGTATTGTGATCGGTATTCCATCCGGTGTTGTTGTTCGTGTTTGATATGTTGCCGGAAAACCGCCATACGGGTACAGGAGCATGCTGCCTTCCAAATCGCCATTTTTAATTCCGAATAGAGACGAAACACGCACCTGTCCTAACGGGTCGTAAAGTACCTGCGACACATTACCATTAATATCCACCAACTGTTTGGGTGTACAGGTATGATAATCTAGTGTGAGTAGTTGTGTGTTTTTGATGTCATTATCAGGATCAATATATTCTATTAATTCCACCACCTGAATGTTATACGGTGCATCGTAACCCATCTTCCCGCAAACCGACAATTCTGAATCGGCCGCAACAAAAGGGTTGATCACTTCATGAGGCAAGAAAAACAACTCCGGGGTATCGGCTTTAAAATAAGTTTGTACCGTTCCGTTGTTCCACCAATAGCCCGTTTCTTTATCGAAAACAAATCCGGCATTGGTAACAACATCGTTCGTTAATTTCCCTTTATAAGCCGAATCGATATAATTTTGGGTAAACTGTGCTGTGGCAGTATATGCCTGTAATCCCCGTGAGGCGATTGTGAGTAATGGTAAAAAATTATCTTGTGTTTCATTCCAGAAATAATTGCGGATCCAGGAAAACTGCAAGGCCGCAACCGTTTCTCCGGGTGATACTCCATAAGGAATAATATTTTGTAGCGCCTGTTCGATGAGATGATTACAGTAATCGAAATCCATGTATTCTTTACCCGTTTCCAGGGCGAAGCCCGACAGTTGAAATGCCTGCTCCTGGCCTACAATTCCCACCCAATACATTTCTTTTTCGTTAGTATTGATCACATCAGTCGTTGTAAAAGTCGCCAAGAGTTGTTGTTGTTCAGGATATAATGAAACGCCGCTAACTGATGGTGTACGGCGCGGCAGATAAACGGTACAGGCTCGTTTTACCGTACCGCTTTGAGGATCTACTTCGAGTGTAAATTGTTGTTCTACCCGCGGATCGTTTGCGTTCCGTTCGTAATGATAAGCAATATGTTCCCGTGGATCGACACGGAAAACAGCATGCTCTTCATCGGATGCCGGCTGAATCAAAGCCACGGCATAATTAGCTTGTTCTACCGCATAAGGCACACTAGATTCGGGTTGATCATCTAATCCGTAAACTTCCGTCCGGATAAGGCTTCCGTTTAGGGCTACAAAAGCTTCCCGAAACGTTTTACTATTGGCGGCATAAATATCGGCAGCAAACACATTGTCCGGAAAATCGTAGGCATTAGCATCGCCCTTAAAGAAATCGGCCCGGTATTGCTCCTGTAATGCGTGATAACTTTCAAACGCTCCGGTATTGAACCATTTTTTAGTGTATACCGGAGGGACAAACAATTCTTTATTGATCTCGTTTACTGGGAACTCCTGATTCCGGATGGTCTTGTCAAACGTTTCGTAGGTTTGTGTATCCCATGTTTCTACAAAACCAAATCCGCGGAAACTTCTCTCCACAGGATCATAATATCCGTCGTGATAACCAAACTCCTGAACATAGCACGATTGCGAAACAGCATCCGTCTGCGTAATGCGGTCGATAACCTGGACCGGGAAAAACAAACGGGTTTTCCAGGGTTGTCTGGCTTGTTCATCTTCCAGATAAAAGCGTACCGAACTGGAATAATGCAAAGCCGTTCGGCTACCGGTATTGTTATTGGTTTCGGTAAGCAGATAGGGTTTTAGCGTTACCATAGCGATGTCCTGCGGATCGACTCCCGAAAAATTCAGGTAATAATGCCTTGGCGTACCGGTTAGTTTCGAAAAAACCAGGCAACTCGTTCCGGTTCCCAGTATATCGGCAAAATGAAGGCTGTCTAACGGATCGAACGATTCCGGTAAAGTAATGGTAATGGCGTCCGAAAAACTATTTCCGCTTTTATTGAGGAATAGCTGAACCGTATTGTCTAATGCATATACAATATCCATAGTACCGGTTCCATTCAGATCGGCAAAATAAAATCGGGAAGCATCAAAACCGGCGTCAAAATAGGGTGCATTTATTAATTGGATACGTTGCCCAAACCGGCCGTATCCCAAGTTAGGCCAACAATAAACCGTTCCGTTTGCCACGGCAACCCGATGCTGTAATCCGTCACCAAACAAATCGGCAAAAGAAACCGATGTTTTTCCGGAATTCTGGCTTTGTAACGGGAACCCTTCCGGCACCGGTACTTGTTGCGGTTCGCCATATCCAAAGTTTCCCAATCCGGGATATATCGTCAAATAATCGTCCGAAGCCACTAATAAATCTGATTTACCATTCCCATTTAAATCCACCAATTCCGTTCCGGCCAATGCAGTTGGATATTGCTCAAATGGTTGGAATGGTTCCCAGCCTTGTAGGCTATTGGTATAATATCCGGGTGGACTGCTTACCATCAGGTCTTTAATTCCATTACCCTGTAAATCGGTAATTACCCCCGAACCACCCACTGCAAAATCAGGTATAATTTCCGGTTCAGAATAATGGCCGCTTCCTTTCGGGTTATAATAAAACGATCCGCTATCGCGGGTATATAAAATACCGGGTAATCCGGCGCCATTTAAATCAACCGGAAGGAAATCGCCTGTATCGAGTTTTCCGGGAATAGTCCCATTATCTGAAACAGTTAATGTACTAAACGTTGCAGTTGGTGCCACGTCAAATACCGAAAAAGTAAGCTCCAGATCCGGTTTTGCTAATAATTCGTAACTGCCGTCACTTTGAATTCTGCATCCGGTAATGGTTACTTTTTTCAGGCAGGAAATCACTGCGGTCTGATCCGGTACCTTACTATAATCCGTTGTATCATAATAGGCAAGTTGCAAACGGTTTACCAGAAAAGGATTTCCGTGGTTTTCGTTTTCAAAATGATGAAACAACAGTATATTTTGGCACCTGCGATAAGTACGCAATTCGAAGCCACTTCTAAACGAAGAAAACGGATCCGGCCGGCATGCCCACGGATGTACCTCAGCATAGGGGTCGGCCGCAGTTGTTGTTAAATTATCCAGTTCATGCGATCCGTAGTCAAAAATAACTTCGAAGGCAAATTTTTCTTCTTTGGAAGTATTGTAATAATTGCCGTAAAAAATACGGTCAATATAATTTCGTGTAAAGGCACCTCTATTTAAAATTCCGGTTTCCAGATCGTTTTCCCGCTGGTATCGAAACTGAACTTTATTTCCTTTGGGATCGGTTATCGAAACGATTTGCCAACTAAAGATCCGGGCCGCATCATCGGGATCGGCAACACGCGCCTCGGGAAGGGATCCATATTCCGATACCGTATTATTGGTTGCAAATGTACGCCAGAAGCTCTCACCGGTGGTTTGATTTTTATGATATTCGATACGGGAATAATCATCTTCCACACGTGGAAAATAAATACAAATACTCCATCTATCACCTTGTTGATCAATTTCAGTACGGGTCGCATTTTCTCTAGGTACCAGTTCTTTTCCGGAAAAGAGAAAAATATCGGTTCCGTCATATTTGGGGATTCCCTTTTCGGTTCGAATTGTAAATTCGGGGATTTCGACATCCCAGCCTATACCAAAGATACCATTACCCGATCCGGAATTGTAGGCCAACGAAAGGGACGGCGCTAACCCGCGGCCAGCCGTTATAGGAACCGGGATTGTATAGGCTGCGGTTCCTGAAAATGAATTGGGCTGAAATGTTTCACCTATTCCTTTTACTGCTCCTCCTCCACCGGGCAGAGAAGTACTAGAGATCGATACTTTTTCCATAGCTATCATTTTGACTGACTGCAATTAAAACACGTTTAAATGCAGAACGACTTGAAACAAATTAGAACCCAAACAAAAAGTTTACATTTTCTTCCTTGTGATCAAGTAAGTTAGACCAGTATATTGGGGTTACAAACAATATAATTTCATAAACAATTATATACCTTAAAGGTATTCACAAAAAAAAGCATTAAATAGCGTATAAACACCTAATTTATAATTAAGTATAAATACCTATTTGCGAAGAAATCTCTGTAGCAACTAATGAAATAGGAAAACAAATGCTTTCTATTCGTAATAAATCTTCTTTAAAAAAATTCGAGAAATCATCTGTTGGGTCTACAACTTATATTATATATTGAGCAGCTTACAATCTTTGTCCAGAAGGATTCCCAAAGAAGAACAATTCCTAAAATCTGATCTTTTTTGAATTTGATACAAAATGATACAATGCAAAAATATTTTCCGATACAAAATACAACTACAAACAATGAGTCCTGATATAAAAAATACCAGGACTCCAGCCATTCAATCAGCCAACATATTTCATCATTTGCACTTTTCAGGCCTTTTGACTGGTATAACTGCCCATATCAATTATTATAACTATTCCGTTCTATCTGATTCCAGCAATTTAGCATAGTAACTATTTTTTTCAAGCAGCTGTTGATGGGTTCCTTTCTCTACAATCCTGCCCCGGTCCATTACCACAATTTGATCTGCATGACGTACAGTTGATAACCGATGGGCAATTGTTATCATAGTAACGCTCTGCATAGATGCGTTTAGGGCTCTGGATAAGTTACTTTCGGTTATTGTATCTAAAGCACTTGTGGCTTCGTCCATAATTATAACAGCAGGTTGTCGTAGCAGTGTCCTTGTTAAGGAAAGCCTTTGCTTTTCACCTCCTGAAAAACGATAGCCATGCTCGCCGATAGGTGTTTCATACTGCATTGGGAGGCTCATAATAAAGTCATGCAGCTTCGTGATTTTAGCAGCTGTAATTAATTCCAGGTCAGTGGCACGAGGATTAGCAAAGAGTAAATTTTCCTTTATTGTTCCATTAAGCAGGTAAGGATCCTGCGATACCACTCCCAGAATATCTGTAAGTGAATGTGAACTTAGCTTCCTGATATCAATCCCATCAATATAAATAGCACCGCCATCTACATCATAAAGTCCTGCAATAAGATAACCTACAGTGGTTTTCCCGGAGCCTGTTGCCCCAACAATAGCAACATGGCTCCCACCCGGAATATCAATGGTTATATCCGACAGCAGCTGTGCCCCGCCATCGTATGAAAAACTAACATTTTCAAGCGTTATATCGCCCTTAATCCTTTTTTTATTTAGTACAACTGCTCCAGACAGCTTACGAACCTGAGAAGGGATATCCAGATACTCGAATATACGGGAAAACAACACACGGGTCTTACGCACTTCAATACTTGTACGAAGTAACTCCTGCAGTGGGAATGTCAACTGTTCCTGTAATGCAATTAATGCCATCAGAGTACCGATTGAAACGTGATTTCCGCCCTGTGTTCTAAGTCCACCCAGCAGTAAAGTCAATGCCGGAAGAATGGTCAGCAATAAATAAATAATTTGCCACTGCCATTCATTGGAAGTATGTGATTTAACCTCTAAATCTGCAACGTCTTTCGATGTTTTTGAAAATTTCCTGATCAGAAATCCTGACTTTCCCATTGTACGGGAAAGAATCATTCCCGGTACTGATAAGGTTTCACTTATTTCTGAAGACAAGTCGGCCAGCTTTTGTCGCTGCTGATCTGCAACTTTTTCCCGCAGTGCCCCTACCCAATTACTCAATAATAAAGTTAGTGGAACAACAGTTAATGAAAACAGCGAAAGTTTCCAATCCAAAAGGAACATTGCAATGACTGTCATGATAACAACACTTAGGTTCTTCGCGGATTCATGAGCTGTGTTGGAAACCAGTTCCTGTAATGATCCGATATCCTGTGTAATTCGCGACTGAATTTCACCGCCACGCGTATCAGTGAAAAAGCTCAATGAAAGTGAATGTAAGTGTGAATATAGCTTTACCCGAAGATCATGAAGAACTGATTGTCCGATTTTTGTTGAAATTATTGTCTGAATCATATTGATTACAGCAGAAACTATGGTTACCAGAACCATTGCAATGACCAATATAACCAATAACTGCATATTAGCATGAGGAAGCGCATAATCTATGATGTTCCGTAATAAAAAGGGCATCGCCAAACCTGCTCCTGCTCCGATAAAGATGAGTATTATGGAGCCAAGTAACTTCCATCTGTAGGGTTTGAAAAATTCATAAACACGATATAGTGAAATCTGTTGTTTTCCGTTTTCAGTTGTTTTTGTTTCCTGTTTATAAGTTAAGAATTCCATCATTTTCTTATTTAATTCATTAATTGGCAGATACTACTCTTTTTTGCAGTTACTATTATAATTCCCCAATCTCAATTGCAGGACAAAAAAAATGAAAACCTGACTGAACAGAAAAATAAAATGACGAAAGTGCAATAATCCGTGATAAAAATCTTTGGTCCTCAGCTTTTTTAGCAGCAAATGTAAAAATGGCCGATTATTGCTATGAATCGGCCATCAGCACAAGTTTAATTGATATGAAGAATCTTCGCACCCAATAATTATAGTAAAGAAAACTGACTGTTAATACCTCTTCTCAAAAAGTCAAGTACATACTAAAGCAGCTACCACTCTACTAAGTTCAATTAATAGCATCGCCAAATCCCACCAGTAGTTCATCAGCATGAAAAGGTTTATTTTCGTCTCTTTTTGGGAAATTTATCGTCCGACTGATCGGAAAAATGGCTTTCTTTTTCCTTTGAAGCGCGCATTCCTCCAAACTGCCAGCTAAATGTTAACGTTGCTGCCCTGTTATAAAATCTGTTGACCTGTGTACTTTGGAAAGTAGGAGCAAAAGCATACACTGTTTCCTTAAAATTGTTCTGGAACGGATTGATTACCGCCAGCGTAAGGCTTGCTTTATTATTCATAAGATCTTTCTTTACTGCAAAACGATAGGAGTAATTAGCTGTATTTTTACCTTGCAGTGTGATAAAACCATTTCCATAATCTGCTGAAGCACTGAACTGAAGATCCTTAAGAAGAGTAACGGTATTGCTGATACTTGAATTAAAAAATGTTCCATCGTTCTTAAGTCCTAATGAATTACTTCGGAATTTTAAATGGAATACCTCAACACCAGCATTCACAGTCCAGCTTTTAATGGGATTAAAAACAGTGTTTATATTCAATCCCATTCTTGTACTTTCACCGATATTATCCGGCATGGTGTAAGAGATCCCTTTTTCATCCACTCTCGCGATCTGTTCTACCGCACTTTTATTGGAACTGTAATACAGACTGCTTGTCAGCAATGTATTTTTACTTCCTGTGTAGGTATGGGAAAGTTCAAGCTTTCTGGTAAGTTCAGGCTTCAGGTACGGATTACCCTGCGTTATGTTTAGCGGATCCGCAGCATTGGCATAAGGATTCAGGTCCATGATCCACGGACGGCGTATCCTTTCATTGTAATCTAATTTTAATTCATTACGCTCGCCTAATTTCTTTATGACCAATAAATTAGGTACCCAGTTGGAAAATTTCCGTGTGTAAGGTGCATTATTTTGAAATGTTGCGTTGATATCTGTATTTTCAAAACGTATTCCCGGACGTAAAGTCCACTCGTCTCCAAGATCAAAATTTAAAGTAACATAGGCTGAAAAGATTTGCTGCTTATACTGCATGCTTCCGGAACGGTTTGGATCTATCGGCAATGAACTGTTAATAACTTCATAAGTACTTTTTGAGGTATTTCCCAAATATTTTACTCCAGTCTCTAATGATGTCTTGCCTTCCTGTCCAAATGGATGTGAATAGTCAGCCTGTATGCTCCATTCTTTTTCCTTACTATCATTAGGTCCCTGTTCCGTAAAAACGAGTTTCCCGTCAGGTTTATATTGTTCAGTTATATAGTTTGAAATATCAGCAGCGGAAGAAGCCTGACCTATGATCTGTAATTCCTGCCCTTCTTTGTTAAATTTTTTCTGATAATTCAAGACCCATTCTGAAAAATTGAATTTACCGCTTTGTTGTGTCTTTTGCCTATACTCCTGATACTGGTCTGCACTGGTATACCGATTAAATAAGCCTCCATTTTGAGGCCACGACCCATTCCAATAGGAATAACTTGCTTCAAGGGTCTGCAGGGAATCTATTTTATATTGAGCTGAAAGGCTCGCAGAACCGCCCTTAGTTGTTTGTAACATATCTGACTCCTGAAAAAGAGAACCGGTCTGCTTTCCGTTGCTAAGGTTCGTTCTGATAAGAGACGAAGTTGTTTTTTCACGTTCCTCACTGTAGTTCCCCATCGCGGAAAAATTGAATTTTCCCGAACTCATATTAAGAGACAGGTTTCCGGTATGCTCCAAATTCCCTCCGGTCATATCCAGAGTTCCACTGGTTCCCTTTAATTTCTTTTTTGTAATGATATTCACAACCCCTGCAGCCCCTTCCGCTTCATATTTGGAAGAAGGATTTGTTATTACCTCTACAGAAACGATTGAACTTGCGGGAATCATTTTTAATGCTTCCTTCAGATTCTTTGCCATTATACGTGAAGGTATTCCATTGATAAGGACTTTAATATTGGAGTTTCCCCGCAACTTAAGATCACCGTTGGCACCAACAGTCAGCATCGGTGCTTTGTGCAGTACATCTGCGGCATTTCCTGATTTATTACTGATATCTGAAGCGGCATTATAGATGAGCTTATCCTTAGCACTTTGAACCAAAGGCTTTTTTCGGCTTGCAACCACCGTAACTCCCTCAAGCATGGTACTTTTTGTATCCATATATATTCTTCCAAGATCAAGGTTTTCCTGTTTCAGACTGATAGCCCCAGAATTATAATCTTTAAAACTTAGATAATTAATGGCAACACTTATTGTTGACATTGGTTTCGCTTTTAATATAAATACTCCATCACTGCCAGTAGTTACAGAACCGATAAGTTTTCCTCCAGCATCTTTAATAGACACTGTACTCCCTGCCAGTAGAACATTTTCATTTCCGCTTACAACCGTTCCTTTAATTTCAAGTTCATTTCCTGCCGCCTGTGCAAATACTGTTGTAGTACCCAGCATGAACGTAAGTAGCATAATCAGCCTCCACAAGTTTTTTAATAATTCTTTCATCTGCAAAAATTTAGTACAGCAAAACAAGACCATCTGCATCGGGCTTAAAAATAAAACTGACAAAGAGCCCTGATTAAATGTCAAAAACCGTTGGTCATTTTAATTTTCTGATTTACTTTTGATTTTAGAATTTTGGAGCATGCAATCGAAGCAATATGAATTTTATAATAATCATGATCTGAAATCAGTACTTTTATGAACAATATGACGATCAGCATGCGCAAAAGATGGAAACAGGAGATTATAATCTTTTGTGCAATGTATATTCTTACCATGCTCCATGAGTGGTTGTTTATCAATTCCCTGGAAAATTTCTTAAAAGGTTTTGTCTTTTTTGTGATCCTTTATATACAGGCACAGGTTCATCGGTTCTTTATTTTCAAGTTTTATGTAAACAAAAATTATTTCATCTATATCCTATTATCTTTAGCTGTTATTTCGGCAGGTGCGTCTGTTCTTTTTATAGCAGATTTCTATTGGATACAGCCGGAGTTTTTTGAACCGGATGAACTGGCACTCGGTTTTTTATATCATTTCGTGATTTGCATTATCAGTACTGCAACCATTATGGCCCTATCTCTGATGCAGAGTTATGCTTTGGAAGTTCAGCGCAGAAATATGGACCAGATTCTGCTCAACGAAATGAACCTTAAATTTCTCCATGCGCAGCTAAATCCACATTTTTTCTTTAATATGCTTAACAATCTGTATGGTGTAAGCTTAACGGAGCCCGCCCGGACTCCGGAACTCATTGTTAAATTATCTGAGCTGATGCGTTATCAGATAGAAAACGGCAATGTTCCCAAAGTTTTACTATCAGACGAAATTAACTTTATTCGGAATTATATTGATTTAGAAAGGGAAAGAATCGGTAAAAGATGTGATATACGTTTTATATGCAATCATTCGGCAGATGAAATGAAAGTATGGCAGATATCACCTCTCCTGCTTATTATACTGGTTGAAAACAGTTTTAAACATAGCCAAAATCTAACCAAGTGGTTTGTTCATATTGTTATTGAGCTGAGACAAGATACATTATATATGACCATAGATAATTCGCTGGCGGATGAGAACCTTAAAAAAATGTCTACACAGGTAGGTCTGAATAATCTCAGACAACGATTGCATTTTATCTATAACAATAATTTTAGTCTTAATGAAAAGCAATCTGAATTCACTTATGAGACAACCCTAACGCTTACTCTCGAAAAACTAATCTTATGAATCAGCTTAATTGTATTATTATTGATGATGAAGAAGGTGCCCACCGTGTACTGGAACATTTTATAAGCCAGCTTAGTCATCTTAAGCTGAACAAATCCTTTTATACCGCTGTAGAAGCAATGGAATATCTGTACAGTAACCAAGTGGATCTTATGTTCCTTGATATCAATATGCCAGGCTTAACAGGAATGGAAATGCTCGAAGCAATGTCCAATAAGCCATTTGTTATCCTCACCACTGCTTACAAAGAGTATGCATTAGAATCTTACAAATATGATGTTGTAGATTATCTCGTAAAGCCATTTGACTTCAAAACATTTCTTTCGGCAATTGATAAAGTTATTAACCGGCTGGGAACGTCTAAAAGAACTTCAGAACAGCCCAATAACGATACTGACCATATTGTGCTAAAAGTGGATAATGAAATCATAAAACTAGACTTTGGTTCCATATACTATACCCAGAGTTATGGCAATTATGTAAAATTTTTCACTGCTGAGAAAATGTATCTCAGCCAGATCACTACTCAGGAAGTGGAAAGCAAATTGGATCCCAGGCTTTTTGTCAGAATTCATAAATCTTACTTGGTTGCATTGAAGGAGATTTCCAAAATTGCCGGTGGTGAACTATCTCTAAAAAATGGGACAGTTCTGCCAATTGGAAAATTTTATAAAAAAAATGTGATTGATAGAATGAAAAACTAGCGTTATTGATTTCTGAGATCTTAACCCAACATAAATGTTATTAAAAAACAGATTTCATTTTATAAAAAGCAAAAACTGTTTGAATCAAATTAAAAAAATAAGAATTCAAACAGTTTAAATTTACTATACCATTGCGCTATTACTTAAATCTAAGATTCAGAGAAATAATATCTGAACTCATTCCTATGGATTTTGTATAGTGCCCGTATCTGATTTCAAGCATATTCAGGCGTTCTATTCCAAACAATCCGTTTTTAGGGCTAAACCGGATGCCGGCACCATAAAAATTACTGTTAAAGGTAGACAGATCATAGTTGCTTGTATAATAATCATCAAAGGCAGTATGCTGCTCATAAGGTGCAAAATACTTGGTTCCTTTTTGCGAATAATACCTGTAGAACGGACTTACTGAAACAAAAGGGGATATTTTTACCGGAGTTTCAATATTGAAGGTATTTGATCTTATACCCCAGCTATCCGTATAATACCGGTAATAGGTCCTGAAGATAAACCGGTCTCCCAGAAAATAATTAGCCCGCACTCCCAACGGAAGCTTGAATCTTTTATCCGGAAGTGTTTCCTGATGAACAGAGCCATCCGTGAAATATACCCTGTGGAAAGGCAGGCTTAGAAAGCCGGTCTGCTGTACAGCATCCGTTAGAAATTCAACCTGAAAATTCTTATTAATAATCTGGGAATAAGCTAAAGACAAGGCAAAAGTATTTCTTCCGCTTGTGCCATAATTTTCATGTTCCCGGCCTGTAGAAGCCCCTGTACGCAATTCTATAGGAGTTACAAGTTTTACCTGATCAAGATAAGTTTGAAATTTTGCTGTGAACTCTCCCATCCTGTTTCCTGTTTTCTGTGCAAAACCAATATTAGCCCCGTAAGACTGATAATCAAATTCCCCAGAAAACATTATTCCCCCGAAAATAGTACTTCCTTTACTTTCATTCTCCCGGCTCCATTGAAGTGACGGATATATCCTGGTATCTGCATGTGAGGCCGAAGAATTGGCTTTAAGATCTATCATATCTGATGAAGCTGAGGTATAATGATCTACCCCAACACTCAGATTGAATTTATTTTTGCGTTGCTTACTATCATATTTTACCATCGTAACATCAATCGTATTGGAAATGTCAGTAAGTTTTTCTGATCCCATCCCTCCGGTTACTGCAGAATTATTTCCGTCCTGATGGTAGTAGCTGGAGACAAGATTAGCCTCATCAAAGGTTAATTTTTTAGAGGGTGCTGTATTAGAATTTTCCTGTGCCTTAGCGCTTACGAACCCAAAAAGAGCCCATATGCTTATTACAATTTTTTTCATTCCTGATTTTTTAAATTTTACTCACTGTAATTACCTAATTACATCCGCAACCTCCGCCTACTTTTCCGGAATTAGCTCCTGAGGAACCTTCCCGGTAAGATTGGAAATTAAGCTCAGTCTTCTCTATAGTTCTGTTGCCTAATGCCATTTCAGCATCATTAAGCTTTGCCTTATCGTACTCTTTCAGGGCAGTACAGGAGTGGGCAAGGATCAGGATAATAGCAGCCGCCAGGCCGATTCCTATTCTTTTTATCTTATTTTTCATTGTAAATTAATGTTTTGGGATGAATAGACAGTATTGTCATCATCTATAATGATACATTCCAGCTGATGGATCTGATTCACCATATCCAATGCTGCTTTTATTCCCATAATACCGACAGGAGTTGCCATAGCATCTGCTATTTCTGCATTCGGGCAGAAAATAGTAACGCTTTTGATTCCTGAAACAGGCATTCCGGTTTTGGGATTGATGGTGTGAGAATACTTTCTGCCGTCAATGATGACAAACTTTTCGTAATTTCCTGAGGTTGCCACAGCCATATCTGTAATATTCATGTAAGAAAACGGCTGCTTTGCGTGATCCGGATCTGCAATTCCTACCGTCCATGGCTTTCCATTGCTCTGCATTCCCCATGTGGTAAGATCACCGGAGGCATTTACAATCCCAGATTGTACTCCTCTTTTCTGAAGCAGCCTTTTGGCCATTTCAGCGGCGTAGCCTTTTCCAATTCCTCCGAAGCCTATTCTCATTCCTTTCTCTTTAAGAAAAACGGTCTGTTCTTCAGGATTGAGGAGAATATTTTTATAATTCACCAGTTTTAAATGATTTTTTATGTGCTGCGGATCCGGAAGCTTTTTCATTTCCCGGTCAAAGTTCCAGAAACTTTTATCAATTCCTCCGTAGGAAATATCAAAATACCCGTCAGTAATCCGGCTGATCCGAAGGCTTCTTTCAATGAGGTCAAACACTTCCCTATCTACCTTTATCGGCTGTATTCCTGCGTAATGGTTGATCTGGCTTGTATGGCTGTTTTCATTAAAAGTGGTCAGCAGTTTTTCAATTCTCTGAATTTCTGAAACGGCTGCTTCCATATGCTGATAAGCCTTGTTTTCATTATCGTCTACAACGGTAATTTCGAAAGCATTTCCCATCAGCCTTTGCGGCTTTCTGAATTCTCTTAACATCTTAATCCTCTATTTTCTTTGCTGTTGCACCTCGCGGATCTCTTTACTGAAAGCTAAAGCATTTTCAGAAGGTAAACCCACCCAGCTTTTCAATACCTTTCCTGTCTCGTCAAGTAAAAGAGTATAGGGAAACTGCCCTTTTGAATTGTACATATCGGCAAGTGCAGCATTTTCCTTTTTCATTTCCGCGGAAAGCTGGTTCTTTTTATTTCTTGGAAAATCTGCGTTCACATAGACGATAACGTTTTCTTTCTCCAGCTTTTTAAAGTCTTCTGTCTCTATAATGTTTTTATGAAGCTTTATGCACGGAATACACCAGTCGGAACCGGAAAAATTAAGTAAAATAAGTTCTTTTTTGGCTGCAGCCTCTTTTTTGGCATTCTCAAAGCGGTTCTGAGCCACAGCGCCCATAGAAAATAAACCCATAATGAGGGTTAGAAATATTGTTTTCATTATTGTAAAATGATAATGATTATTATAATAGATTAAACTCTGTATACCATTGGTAATGGTATACAATATAAATTGGTCAACATAATATGACAACCAGTGTTGTATAAATATATTAGGAAAACAGCTGCCTTGGCGGTTCCCATGCAGTTCTCAGAAAGCCTTTATAACAGAAATCAACATCTTTTGATGGTATTTTCCCGGACTTTATTTGTTTCAAATAGTAACTGTTAAGCTCAAAATGAAAAGTATCCCCAATAATAAATAATAATGCCAATGGTGTGGTATGGATAATAAATGGCAGTTTACGATCTTTTTTATAGTCACTGTCTTTAACGGGATGATCATAGTGTGTTTTCAGAAATGCGGTTATAGACATTTCCGGATTAAGCTTTTTATGTTCCCAATAATGTTCTATCAAAGTCGGAATTTTCAACAGCTGATACACTTCGGTTGTAGAAACCAAATAAAGTGAGAGCAACAATATGGAAGCCAACTTTTTCACGAATCAAAATTATATTTTTTTTTATTACGGATAATTACTTTTCTATGTTAATTATTTCCTAAAGTAAAGCCTTTTTATAAGTTTATAAATTTCAAACCATAACACAGAAACTGAAGCAGTGAGCAATGTCAATCCAAGTTCATTTATGCTCAGAGCTGTAACGCTGAAAAATCCAGAAACGGGGGCTACATAGAGAATGACCAACAGCAGCAATACAACCAACACTGAGATTCCTGCAAGCAGGATATTCCGGTTTTTAAAACTCTCCAAAACACTGTAATGAAAAGAACGGTTCACCAGACTCAGCAGTATATTGGCAAATATCAGAGTACTGAAAACCAATGCCCGGGTTTTGGCTTCATCATTTCCATGGCCAGCGGAATATTGGTATATCCATAATATCCCAGCCGTTATGATCAATCCCTGAACAATACTTACCGAAAGTTCTTTCCAGTTCAGAAATGTATCTGTAAGGGCTCTCGGCGGCTTCTTCATTGCATTCCTTTCCATAGGTTCATTCTCGTAAACAATAGAACACGTGGGCCCCATGACCAGCTCCAGAAAAATTACATGCACCGGAGTTAATAGGTGAGGAAATACCCAACCCAGAAACAAAGGCAAAGAAACAGTGAGTATTATAGGGATATGAATGGAAATAATATACTGAATAGCTTTCTTTATATTGGCATAGATCCTGCGCCCGGCAGCTATACCTGTAACAAGTTTATCCAGATCATCATTGGTAATAACCAGCGCCGCTGCAGACTTGGCAATTTCAGTTCCTTTATTTCCCATGGCCACTCCAATATGAGCAGCTTTTAAAGCCGGGCCGTCATTCACACCATCACCCAGCATGGCTACTACATGGCCTTGTGCTTTCAAGGCAGAAATCACTTCCAGCTTTGCTTCCGGAAACATCCTTGTAAACAAAGTGGTATTTTCAGAAAGTTTGATAAGATCTGCTTCTGAATATCCTACTATTTCACTTCCATTAACGGGAGGAGTTTTATTTTCTATTCCTGCCTGTAATGCAATGGCTCTGGTGGTATCCGCATTGTCGCCTGTAATGACTTTTACTTTAATACCTGCATCATAAATATGTCTGAATACTTCTTTTATTCCCTTTTTAGGAGGATCATAAAATACAGTCAGCCCTAAAAAATCAAATCTGAAATCCTGCTGCTTATCCGGGAAATCATTTCCTTCAAAATGAGACCTGCCCACCCCAAGAACCCTGAATCCCTGATCTCCGAAGTTCTTTACTAACTGTCTTACCTTATTCTTTTCTTCTTCTGAAAGATTGGAAACACTGATGATGGCTTCCGGAGCTCCTTTAGCAGCAATAATCCTCTCTTTTTGTCCGTTTTCAAAAAGATGGGTCATCATTGGCGGTTTTCCTTCCAGCGGATATTCATGAAACAGCTGATAGTCTTTTCTTTGATCAGGCTTCCGGGTCTGTTCATAGATCTTATGCAGTGTTATTTCCATAGGATCAAAAGGTACAGGCTCACTACTCCACATCGCGTAATCAATAAGCTCATGCAGCTCTACTGTTCCAAACTCCGGCTCTTCATAAATCCTGTCAGAACGGTAATCATAAAGATGTTTCAGCTGCATAGAGTTTTCCGTAATAGTACCTGTTTTATCAGTGCAAATTACAGAAACACTTCCCAAGGTTTCCACAATACTGCTTCTTTTTATAATGATGCCTTCCCTCATTAGTTTCCAGGCACCCAAAGCCATAAAAGTAGTAAAGGCTACAGGGATCTCTTCAGGCAGTACAGACATTGCCAATGTAAGCCCGCTCAATAAACTGGTCACAAAGTCTCCCGTTTTGACAAAGCTGAAGATGCATACTGCCAGGAAGATGATGAGCCCGATAACAGCCATCCCCTTTACAAAGTTCCGGATCTGAAGCTGTAAAGGAGATATTTCTGTTTTTATATTGAGTATAGACTGTCCTATTTTTCCTACTTTGGTTTCTTTTCCAATGCTTTCAACCTCAAAAACCGCAAGTCCGGAAACCGTAATTGTTCCGCTGTACACCCTGTTATCTTCTGATCTGCTGTCCTTGAAAACAGAAAAGCTTTCTCCTGTGAGTGAGGATTCGTTAACGGAAAAATCGTTACTGTGAACAATTTTTCCGTCTGCATTGATAAGATTTCCTTCTTCGGTAATGCACAGATCACCAACTGCTATTTCAAAAGTGGGAATTTCAACAACTTTTGAATCCCTGATCACCCTGCTCAAAGGCTCATTGAGCTTTTCAAGCGCTTCCAGGGCCTTCTTGCTTCTGTTATCCTGATAAAAAGAAATTGCTGTAACACCTATAATAGCAGCAAACATGAATAAAGCCTCTCCATAATCTCCTGTAAGCACATAAATAAAGGAAACACAGATAAGCAGAATCAGCATAGGTTCTTTCAGAATATCAATGAGTAAATTTACCCATGTTTCTTTCTTAACAGCTTCAAGGCTGTTAAAACCATATTTTTTTCTGGAAACTTCTACTTCAGCTTCTGTAAGACCTTTCAAACCTTCAGGAATATTGTAATTCATACGAAATGGATATAGTATTAAATTTACTGATTGTTTTTATTATAACAGCATAACTTCTCTTTTTTAGGACTCTTTTATTGGATCTGCTTTTTTACTTCTTTTACCCACTGTTCTATTTCTGCTTTATCGGCATCAGATAATTTTGCCTCGTGATGAACAACAGTATAAGAGGTAAGAGGCATCTCACCGCTTCTTACAGTTTCCGCAACTTCATCAAGCTTACGCAGCTTTTTCTCTTTAGGATAAGTATCAAACTCATCAAAATTAAAATGTCTCTTCCCGGAATTAACATGATCTGTCAACCACCATTTTACAGGCTGGATTTTATTGTACCACGGATAAGCTGTAGTGTTGGAATGACAGTCATAACAGCTCGTTTTCAATAATCCCTGTACATGCCCGGGCACCACATAATGTTTTTCAATAGCATTTCCCGAAGGAGCTGCCGCAATATTTTTATCAGTATCAAAAAATTGGATAACGATGAGAAACAGAACTATAAAGCCTGCTCCTATTTTTATTAAAGAAGATGTTTTCATAATTTGTATTTATCTATAAGTTCTTTTATTATTCATCTGCAGTGTTCTTAAGTTTCATAAGAAGGGTATAAGCATTCTTGGTGACAATTTTCTTATTTTTAAAATCATCGGTATTAAGTATCTGTATGAACCCGTTCTCTGTTTCACCCAATGTCACAGGAGTCAGGCGGTAGGTACGCGTTTTCTCTTCCACAAAAACAAAGCTTTTTCCTTCAAAATTGACAATGCTTTCTTCAGGAACCGCATTGGAAAAAGAGGTACTTGTTTCTATTTCTGCATTCATATACATTCCCGGTACAAGGCTCTGGTCATATTTTTCAAAATGACAGTGTACTTCAGCCATACCTCCCGGGTTAACATCCTTACTGATCAGAATAATCTCTCCGTAATATTTTTTATCAGGAGCTGCATTCGTGTAGGCCGTAAACCGTTGTCCCATTTTGAGGTTTCCAAGATCTTTTTCATATACTTTAAGGTTAAGATGTATATCATCCGGATTGATGAGTTCAAAAAGGACATCCGAAGGATTTACATATTTTCCGATGTTCACATTTACCTTACTCACAAACCCATTGATGCTGCTGTAAACCGGAACGCTTTTTTTAATATTCCCGGAATTCAGCGATGCTGGGTTAATATTGATAAGGCGGAGCTGCTGTGCCAGGGAGTTCATCAGGATTTTCTGGCTGTTCATTTCAGACTGGGCCTGCTGCATGACTTTATCACTGGTAGCCTGACTTTGATTAAGGGTTTTCTGACGGTTGTAGTCCAGTTCGGCAAAATGCATTTTAGACCTTGCCATTAAATAATCCTGCTGAAGCTGGATAAACTGCGGGTTTTCAATAACGGCAATCACCTGTCCTTTTGAAACCGGCTTTCCCGGCAACAGACTGCTGGATTTGAGATATCCGCCCAGTGGAATACTTACCGAAACCAGGTTTTGCGGAGGAACATCAATCATTCCATTAAGCTTTAAAAGCGAAGATATCTTCTGTAAAGAAAGAGTTGTAGCTGCTATAGGAGCATTTTTTAATTGGGCTTCAGTAAGCGTTACTACGTTTTCATCTTTGGAAGAGACCGCTGCTGGTACCGATTCCGTTTTTCCATGGTCTTTACACTCATAAATCATGAGCAGTCCTATTATTGGCAGAGAATATGATATGATTTTAAATTTACGTTTCATTATTATGGGTTTAAAGTAAGATATTCCAATTCTATAGCACTCTGATTCAGTTTCCAGACTGCATCGGTATAGCTGTTTTTTAAGGTGACTGCCTGATTGACCAATATTACAAATTCGAGGTAATTGATCTCTCCGGCAAGAAACTGTTTTTTAGCTGTTTCAGTGATAACATCGGCGTTTTTAAGTTCTGCGCTTTCATAGCGGGAAACAATGTCAAGATTAGCCTGATAAATCCCGGATGCTTTTTTACGCTGATTCTGCAGGTTGAATTCCATATTGGCAATATCATTTTCAGCGACAGATTCTGCAATTTTAGCAGCCTGAATTCTGGCTTTCTGTCCGCCTGAAAAAACAGGAACCGAAACACCCAGCTGTACGGAATGAAATTGTGGTGCAGAGCCGTACACTTTGTCATCAGCCCCCGTTCCTTTAAAACTGTTAAGATTGTAAGCAAGCTGCAGTCCCGGAAGCAGCTTTGCTTTTTCAAGAGCTGTCTGCTGTTCGGAAACTTTTTTCTGCTGCTGCAATACCTGGATTACAGGATGTGAACTCAGTTCTTCTTTAAGTCCTCCGCTAAATAATTTCTTATCTTCAGGAACAAAATCTGTTTCAGTATTCAAAAGCCATTGCAGCTGATATTTCAAAACTGAAAGCTCCTGATTCAATTGCTTCAGCTGGATTTCAATAGCAGATTTCTGGTTGGAAGCAGTTGTTTTTTCCAAAATATTACTTTCTCCTGCTTTCAGACGAATGCTTGCTTTATCCAGAAAGTCGGTATACAGCTTTAATGTTTCCTGCAGAAGCTTTTCTTTTTCTTTCCAGTAGAGAATATTATAAAAAGTAAGGCTTACGGCTTTCTTTAGCTCATATTCTTTAAGGGAAACATTAAGCAGAGACTTTTTCCATTCTTCCGTATAAAGATTCTTTTGTTTTTTATATACAGTAGGAAATGCTATATTCTGAGAAATACCGAATTTCATATCTGTCAGGGCACTGTTGATTTGGCCATAATCCATCGTAACTCCTGTCTGAGGAATATCTGATGCTGATCTGATAAGTGCCTTTGAATACTCAGATTTTAATTTTTCATTTTTAATAATCCGGTTATTTTTCAAAGCTACATCAACGGCTTCCTCCAAAGTAACAGGGGTTTGGGATTTTACTTCAAGTCCAATAAAACAGAATAAAAATACCAATATGGAAGCTATATTTCTGTTTTTCATTTTTTTCATTTTGATTCCTTTTTCAATATTTACATAAAGCAATGGTAAAACAAACAGAGTAAGGAAAGTTGCCACTATTAATCCTCCGATAACAACTGTAGCCAGTGGCCGCTGTACTTCGGCTCCAGCTCCGTTACTCAATGCCATCGGGATAAAGCCCAGCGAAGCAACAAAGGCGGTCATAAGGACCGGGCGGAGACGTGATTCTCCTCCGTCAATAACAATTCTTACAATATTTCTCATTCCGCTTTTGTAAAGACGGTTAAACTCAGATATTAAAACAATTCCGTTCAGTACAGCTACTCCGAAAAGCGCAATAAATCCTACTCCGGCACTGATACTGAAAGGCATTCCTCTCAGAGCCAGAAAAAATACTCCTCCAATGATGGAAAGAGGAATTGCAGTATAAATAAGCAAGCTTTCTTTTACAGATTTAAATGCAAAAAACAGCATTACAAAAATAAGGGCAAGTGCAATAGGAACCGCAATCATGAGGCGCTGTTTGGCATTGTTGAGGTTCTCAAAAGATCCTCCATAGGTCATATAATAACCCGTAGGGAGCTTCATTTTCTGATCTACTTTTCCCTGCAGCTCTTCAACAATGCTTTGTACATCCCTGTCTTTTATATTAAAACCTACGACAATTCTTCTTTGGGCATTTTCTCTCTGAATCTGGTTGGGACCATTCTTCACTTCCACTTTGGCAAGCTGAGACAGCGGAATCTGATTTCCAAAAGGTGTGGGAACCAAAAGATTCTTAATATCGGTAACATTTTTCCGGTCTTTGGTATCCAGGCGTACTACCATATCGAAGCGTTTTTCACCTTCAAAAACCAGCCCTGTACTTTGTCCGGCAAATGCCGTATTGACAATTCTGTTAATATCTGCAACAGATAAATGGTACTGGGCAATTAAAGGGCGGTTGTATTCTATAATTACCTGAGGCATCCCGGAAATAGGTTCGATGTAAAGGTTCTGTGTTCCTTCAACAGTTTCTATAATTTTACCAAGTTTCTGAGCATTCTGGGAAAGAACATCCAGATCATCACCAAAAATTTTCACTACTACATCCTGTCTTGCTCCGGTCATCAATTCATTAAAACGCATCTGCACAGGATATTGAAAGCTGGCTGTAATTCCGGGTACTTCCTGAAGCTGTTTCCCCATTTTATCCGCTAATTCGGGAAAAGTAGAGGCAGAGGTCCATTCTTTTTTATCTTTCAGGATAAGCATCATATCCGAAGCATCCATCGGCATTGGGTCAGTAGGTACTTCCCCGCTTCCGATCTTTGTAACTACCTTCTGCACCTCAGGAAATCGGGATTTGAGAATGTGTGCCGCTTTTTGGGTACTTTCAATTGTTGTGGTCAAATTACTTCCCGGAAGCACTCTTGTGTCTACGGCAAAATCTCCTTCTTCAAGGGAAGGAATAAATTCGCCCCCCATTTTGGATAAAATGAAAACGGCTGTTATAAATAAGACTGCCACTACCCCAAAAACTATTTTAGGTACTCTGAGAAGTTTAAGCAAAACTGTAAGATAGATCTTCTCTACCTTTTTCATCATTTTGTCTGATAAAGTAGGTTTATTACTTCTTTTTCTCAGCAATACCGCACTCATCATCGGAATATAGGTCAGTGAAAGTAAAAATGCTCCAAGCAGTGCAAAAGCTACGGTCTGTGCCATGGGTTTGAACATTTTCCCTTCAATTCCCTGCAGGGTAAGAATTGGCAGATAAACAATCAGAATAATAATCTGTCCAAAAACAGCACTGTTCATCATCTTTCCGGCAGAATCAGTAACTAAAGCATCCATTTCTGTTTTGCCTACAGAAAACACTCTTTTGAATTTTGAATTATGGGTAAACTGATGCAGAACAGATTCCACAATAATAACTGCCCCATCAATAATAAGCCCGAAATCCAAAGCCCCAAGGCTCATAAGGTTCCCGCTGACTCCAAAAAGGTTCATCATGCAGATCGCAAACAGCATAGCCAGTGGAATTACCGAAGCCACCAGAAGCCCGGCGCGAACATTACCTAAAAACAGGACCAGTACAAAGACTACGATCAAAGCTCCTTCAGTAAGGTTCTTTTCTACCGTTCCAATAGCATTATTTACCATTTTGGTACGATCCAGAAAGGGTTCTATGACAACTCCTTTAGGAAGTGTTTTCTGAATCTGGGCAATTTTTTCTTTTACATTTTTTATAACCTGATTACTGTTTTCACCTTTAAGCATCATTACCACGGCTCCTGAAACTTCTCCCTGGTCATTAAAGGTCATGGCTCCATAACGGGTGGCAAAACCAGGTTTCACCTCAGCAATATCTCTTATGAACAGAGGAACAGCATTTGTTTTTGTTGCAATAGAAATATTGTTGATTTCTTCAATACTTCCTACCAACCCTTCACTTCTGATGTATAAAACGGTAGGCCCTTTTTCAATATAGGCACCTCCGGTATTCTGATTATTTGCCTGTAACGCATCAAATACATCATTGATCGTTATTCCATAAGCATTAAGCTTGTCTGGATTTACGGCAATCTCATACTGTTTCAGCTTACCGCCAAAACTGCTGACTTCCGCTACTCCTTTTACTCCCAGAAGCTGTCTTCTCACAATCCAATCCTGGATAGTACGAAGCTCTGTAATATTGTATTTTTTTTCATATCCCTTTTCAGGTCTTACGACATATTGGAAAATTTCGCCAAGTCCTGTAGAAATAGGACCAAGCTGGGGATTTCCTATTCCCTGCGGGATAACGGCCTGTACCTGCTGGAGCCTTTCAGCAACCTGCTGCCTGGCCCAGTAGATGTCAACATCATCTTCAAAGACAATGGTAACAAGCGATAGTCCAAATCTGGAAAAGCTCCTGATTTCCTTTAATCCTGAAATATTATTGTTGGCCTGTTCTATAGGAAAGGTAACAAGCCGTTCTATATCTGTTGCACCAAAAGAAGGGGCCATCGTAATGACCTGTACCTGATTATTGGTAATATCCGGAACAGCATCTATCGGCAGCCTGGTAACCTGATAAGAACCAACTCCGATAAGCCCCAGTATCAACAATGCAATAATGAGTTTATTCTTTACAGAAAACTCAATGATTTTTGTAAGCATAAAATGATTGATTATCTTAATTATTGTAATGAAATTCTGGTATCCTGAAACGTAACCCCAAGTATCTACATTTCATGTAAACACCTATAAGGAAACAGAATACCTTCCCAATCAAAAAATGACTGAGAAAACAGATTAAGATTGACAGAATCTTGGCGGCTGCCAGATAGAATTGAGGATTTCTTTATTGTAAAGAGCGCTCTTATAAAAGACCTTTTTGATCTCGATAGGGCTAAATACTTTCCCTATACAATGAAAATCTAAGGAAGGATTAATAGTGAAAACCACAGATAACAGGTTTGCATGTGAAACAAAAGGTAATTTCTGGTCCTGATCGTGGTCACTGTCTTTCACAGGATGATCATAATGAGTTTTCAGAAATGCAGTAAGTGACATTTCAGGATTCAGGTTTTTATGCTGAATATAATGCTCAATAAGAAGCGGCATTTTCAAAAGCTGATACAGTTCGGTTGTAGAAACCAAATACAATGTTAACAACAATATGGAGATCAGCTTTTTCACTCTATCAAAATTATAAAATTTTTCATTAAGAATGATTTTAAATAAGAAGTGCTATGCCCAAAATAAAGTCTTCTTAAGAAAAGCAGTCAGTTCATATCTTAATTTTGCAGTTTCAGCATTTTATTTCATCATAATGAACCTAATATTTATTTTCTTTGCATAAATGATTAAAAACGAAAGAAAAATATATTTTTACAGTTCATTATTGATTGCATTAGTAGTCAATTCGGCGAAGCTTATGGCTCTTAATACCAATGGAATTATCGCCCGCTACTGGCACTTCAATATCTGGGAATATAGTTTTCAGTTTCTTTTCAACTTTGTATTCTGTCTGGTGCTGCTTTATTTTAACCTTTCCCGTAACAGATTTTTCAGTGTATTCAGAGAAAACAAACAATGGATCAGGTTCTATCTGTCAAATGCTCTCATGATTGCCGTTTTTATGATTGCCGGAAGTGTTATCCATTATATATTTTTCGGTGCAGTGCATGTTCCGGAGACTATTATCAGAGGATATTTTGCCCGGTTTTTACTCAGTACCATTATGATTGCTGTAGTTATCCGGCTCATTCTGCTGATGCGGGAAAGCAGAAATAAGGACCTGATCAATGAGCAGCTGCAGACAGCTTATCTTCAGGCCCAGCTCAGACAGCTTCAGGAGCAGCTTAATCCTCATTTTCTTTTCAATACCCTCAGCAGCCTGTCAGCCATTGTCCGGGAAAATCCGCAACAGGCACAATTTTATATTGTACATCTGTCTAAAGTTTTCCGGTACACGTTGGTACATTCGGGTAAAGATATGGTCACTATCGATCAGGAGCTTCTGCATCTTTCTTCTTATACCCAACTGCTTACCATGCGCCTGGAAAACAGCTTTCAAATCAACATTGCCATAAGCCAGGAGATTTTACAGCGGGAAATTCCACATTTATCCTTACAGCCGCTGGTTGAAAATGCAGTTAAGCATAATATTTCTGCCATCTCACAGCCTTTGTGCATTGATATTTATAATGAAAACAACAGCCTTGTGGTCCGCAACAATCTTCAGCCTTTACCTCATGAAACTGAAGGTACAGGGCTTGGGCTCATTAATCTGAATGAAAGATACAGGCTGCAAACGCAACATGAGATAGAAATTCACAAAACAAAAGAGTATTTTACTGTAAAACTACCTTTATTATGAGCCAACAACTTCGCATCGTAATTATTGAGGATGAGGCTGCCACAGCAAGAGATCTGGAGTTCATTTTAAAAGAAATCAATTCAGATTTTGAGATTACAGCTATTTTACAAACTGTCCGGGAATCAGTACAGTGGCTTTCTTCAAACGCGGATCACTATGATCTTATATTTTCGGACATCCATCTCTCGGATGGCCTCTCATTTGAAATATTCCGGCAGATTCTTATCCTGAAACCTGTTATTTTTGTGACAGCTTATGATGGTTATGCGTTGGAAGCTTTCAGGAACAATGGTATTGGTTATATTTTAAAACCTTTTGATAAGGAAGAAATTAACCGTTCTTTACTGAAATATATAACGCTGACCGCTGCTGATAATGGTCTGGAACAATCAAAACTGCTTGCCTTATTACAGCAGCTACAATCTCCTGGGAACCGTTATAAAAAAACATTTCTTATCCATTACTGCGGGAGACTGATTCCTGTTGAAGCCTCTAAAATTTATTGGTTTCAAACTTCCAATGAAATGGTATATGCACAGCTGGAGAACGGACAAAAATATATTGTAGAATATACTTTAGAACTGCTTGAGCAGCAACTGAACCCGGAGCTTTTTTTTCGTGCCAACCGCCAGTTTATTATCAATAGGAAGGCGATTGATTCTATCGAATATTATTTCAACGGAAGGTTATCCGTTACTATACATCCTGCTCCGGAGGAACAAATACTCATCAGTAAAGCAAAAGCACCAGCTTTCCGAAAATGGATGGCTCAGTAATTTCACCGCCGGATTTAGTCGGTTGACCCTTTTTTTCCTCTATAAAAATGACCTGTATCATTACATTTGCTTCATCAAAAACTAAAAAACGTATCAAATATGCATGTAAAAACAATAAAGAAGATGCTTCTATTTACTGCGGTTATACTATGCTCTCCCTTCATAGTATCTGCACAAAGTAAGAGCCTCAAACAGACTACTCCCGAACAGAGGGCAAAAATGCAGACCGAATGGATGCGGACGAAGCTTGCTTTAAACACTAAACAGGTTGAGCAGGTATATGCACTTAACCTTCAGTACGCTCAAAAGAATGATCCCATTATTCAGAGTAACGAAGGCAGGCTTTCTAAGTTCAAAAAAATGAAAGCTTTACAGAATGAAAAATCAAATGCCATGAGTCAAATTCTGGATGCCGGACAATACAAAAAATATCAGGAAGCTAAAGATCAGATGATTCAAAATATTAAAGGTAAAAGACCATGAAAAAACTATTTTATCCATGGGTAATGATTATGTTTATTACCACTTCAGCATGCTCTCAGGGCATTAGCAATAACGAGGAGGGCTCTTCTCTGCAATTAAAGTTTACCAGCAGCCTTCAGGGGCCTATACAAAAACCTGCATCAGGGTATGGTGCAGATGGAAACTATGAAGTGGCTGAAATTGATTTTAATAATCCACAATATACGGGAACACAGGTTTCAATTTTCTATCCTAAAGGGATTACTTCGCCCAGGCCCACTATATTCTTTTCACATCCGTTTGGCGGTGAAGAAAAGGATTACAATATAGAACTGTATCATTTTATTGCGAAGAAAGGCTATGTTGTGGTATTTGTACCATACCGTACCGTAGATATAAGCGTTGATCACCGTTATCAGACCCTTTGGGAAGGTTTTATAAAAGCTGCAACAGATTATCCCAACATCATAGATACCCAGAAAGTAGGCTTTATGGGGCATTCTTTTGGTGGCGGGGCCAGCATAGATCTTGCCTATAAAGCGTTTACGGAAAAAGGATGGGGGCAAAATGCACGCTTTCTTTTTACCATGGCACCCTGGTATTCTTTTAACTGGAACAGCCCGTTAACCACACAACAGCAATTGCAGAGTTTTCCGGCCAATACCAAAATGATTACCCAGGTTTATGATGAAGATACTGTAAATGATCACAGGATGGCAATTGATATCTTTAAAAACATTAATATCTCTGCTACTGAAAAAGATTTTATTTATTTTAAATCATCTGCTATTAACGGATACAATTACATCACTGATCATGCTATGCCAAGTTCACGGAAAGCTTTTGATGCTCTGGATTATTATGGTGTATACCGTCTTCTGGACGCCATGATGGATTATAGCTTTAATGGAAATGTCAATGCCAAGAATGTTGCCTTAGGTAATGGCTCAACGGCACAGGTTACCATGCCTTCTTACAACGGGCAGTCAATGGCTCCACTTGAAGTCACAGATAATCCTGCCCCAAAATATTTGCAAGGTAAATATCAGTTTTCCTGCGGAAGCAGTACCAATCCCCGAAGCAATTATTGTAATTGAAAATGAAAGAAAAGTATCCGATATTCTTTCTCAAGTAATTACAAAATATCAACAATAAAGAGAGGTTCTATTCCGGAAGGCAAAAGCCTCTCTTATTTTTTATATTTTTGATATACTACGCAGGTTAGGGCTCAAAAAGTATTGGTGATTAGTCATTTTAATAGTATATTGTAAAACAAATCTGCATTATTATGTCTGCCAAACGTTATGTTCAAGCCCGAGCCAGGAAAATCAGAAAATTCTTTGGATTATTAGGTCCGGGATTAACAACTGGTGCTGCTGATGATGATCCTTCCGGAATTGCGACATACTCTCAGACAGGTGCACAATTCGGTTATGGGCAGCTATGGACCGCACTCTATATGCTCCCATTTATGATCGCAGTACAGGAAGCCTGTGCAAGAATAGGACTGGTTACCGGTAAGGGACTTACAGGAGTAATTAAAGATCATTACAGTAAAAAAATACTATACGGTTCAGTAGGATTGGTTGTAATTGCCAATACTATTAATATCGGGGCGGATATTGGAGCAATGGCAGCTGCCGCTCAATTAATTATTCCTGTTGATATTATCATATTGATGCTTGTTTTTACCATAAGCATATTAACATTGGAGATATTCACCAGTTATAGAGTGTATTCAAAAGTTCTAAAGTGGCTGGCATTATCCCTTCTGGCGTACCCTCTTACTGTATTCATCATGGATCAGCCCTGGCAAGAAATACTGAAAGCCTCTATTGTTCCTCACTTCGAATTGTCTTTCAGCTTTCTTTTCATCATAACCGGAGTGTTCGGAACAACTATTACTCCTTATATGTTCTTTTGGCAGGCTTCTCAGGAAGTGGAAGAAGAAAATAAAAAAGGATTGATTCAAGATGGAAAACCCAAAATCGGATGGAATCATATTCATGCGATGAGAAAAGATAATAATATAGGCATGGTTATCTCTGAATTTACTACATGGTGTATTATCCTGGTTGGAGGAACCGTTTTGCACAACGCCAATATAACAGATATTAATACTGCAGCTGATGCAGCAAAGGCTTTAGAACCTTTGGTTCAGTCATTTCCAAATTCCGGATTAATATCCAAAATCATATTTGCTATTGGCATTATCGGCCTTGGGCTACTTGCTGTTCCCGTTCTTTCAGGATCGGCATCTTATGCTGTTTCAGAAGCTCTCAACTGGAATGCCAGTTTAGACCTGAAATTTACAAAAGCAAAAGGTTTTTATATGGTTATTATCATTTCTACCCTTATTGGCCTTTGTATGAATTTTATTGGCATTAACCCGGTGAAAGCTCTTGTATATACTGCAGTTCTCAATGGTGTAGCAGCTGTACCGCTCCTGTTTCTGATTATCCGGATATCAGCAAGCGAACGCATTATGGGAGAATTTAAAAGCAGGTGGCTTTCAAAAAGCTTGTTGTGGGCCACCTTTTTCTTTATGGCTACCGCTTCTGTGGCAATGCTGTTTACCATCTAAATAGCTCCTTCTATTCCACTTGTGCTAAAATTATTTCTTCATCTTTTTTAAGAATTTTAACCGGTACCTTAAGCTCTGTCTGAATTTTTACCCTGAGCGCCTCCAACGCAGAAGGTTCTCCGTGAACAAGCATGATCTGCTTGGGAGGAATTTCATATTTTTTAACCCAATCTATTAATTCAGACTGGTCTGCATGGGCAGATAATCCCGTAATTTCTGCAATATGGGCTTTTACATCATAGTATTTTCCATGCATTTTCAGTTCATGAGATTGGTTTAGCAATGCCCTACCTCTTGTACCTTCAGCCTGAAACCCAACAATCAGGACTGTATTTCTACTGTCTCCTATGTAATGTTTCAGGTATTCCAGCACTCTTCCTCCTGTTATCATGCCGCTTCCTGCAATAACAATTTTAGACTGCTTTTCTGCAATTATTTCCTGAGTTTCGGTATAATCTTTTGTAATGTAAATCTTTTCAACAATGTCAGTCCATTTCTGTCTGTCAACTAATGTATAGTCTGAGTATTTGACCATAATTTCGGTGGCAGAAGCTGCCATAGGACTATCAAGGACCACCGGAATGCTTACCGGGATTTTATTACTGTCTTTCAGCTCCTGGAGGATATAAATAATCTCCTGAGCCCGTCCTACAGCAAAACAGGGAATAATTATATTTCCTCTGGCTTTTACGGTCAGATTAATCCAATACTCCAGCTGATCATACAAATCTTTATTATCATGCAGTCTGTCGCCATAGGTAGATTCCATCACCAGAAAATCAGACTGTGTAAAAAAATCAGGAGGAGCCAGAACAGCACTGTGGTTTCGTCCGATATCCCCTGAGAAAACTATTGTTGTTCCAAAGCAGGTAACTTTTACAGAACATGCCCCGATAATATGTCCGCAGGGCTTAAACATACAGCTGATATGATCACTTACCTTAATTTCTTCATTTTCATCAACCACAAAAAACTGTTTGAAAGATCTTTCTGCATCATTTACCGTATACAGAGGTTTTGCCGGATGATGCCTTGTATAATGATGGCGGTTGGCTTTTTCTGCATCTTCTTCCTGAAGCTTGGCACTGTCAAGTAATATCAGCTTTGCCAGTTCCCTGGTGGGGCCGGTCATGTAAATTTTACCTTTAAATCCGTTCTTTACGATAAGCGGAATATATCCGCAATGATCAAGATGGGCATGGGTAAGAATAATGGCATCTATTTCAGAAACATCGGTATTCAAGGGCAACCAGTTTTGCTCTCTGAGGTATTTTAGTCCCTGAAACAGGCCACAGTCAATTAATATAGTAAGTTCAGGAGTTTTTAATAAATGTTTCGAGCCTGTTACTGTTTCTGCGCCGCCAAGCGATTTTAAAGTAATCGTTTTCATTTTGATATAATTTACTGGACCTTTACTTTTTTATTCGTCTGCTTTACAGTATTTGCCTTACCCATTTTTATATACAGCCGTCCATTTTTATAGCGGGCTTTAATGTTACTGACATCAATACCTTCCGGAAGCCTGAAGTTTCTTGCAAGAGAAGAGGTTAAAAACTCTTTTCTCACATAATTTTTTTTAATTTCTTCCTTGTTATCTGTTGTATACGCCTGAATTTTTAAAACACCGTTTTCTACTCTTATCTTAAAATCTTCTTTCTTAAAACCAGGAGCATTAACCTGTATTTTATAGTTCCCGTTTTTATCAATGATATTTACTGAATGTTCTATTTTAGCAGGTTGGTTAAGAATCTCGTTTTTACTCCAGAATTCTTCTGTTAACAGTTTTACCGGAGATTGTTTTGGGGCTAAAGTTTTCATAATAACCATTTTTTGATTAGATATCAAAGGTACCATAAGCTGTATTCACAAGCCGTGACAGTGATTGTGTTTAATTGTGATCGTCATCATTCTTCTGCCACCTATTAATGATATCGATAACTTCATAGGCATCAGACGGATCAGCATTTCTGACAGATATCCATTCTAACCTGTCATCTTTTATTTCGGGCAAATCACCTGTAAATGAATCTTTAAGCCATGCTATCATATATCTGACTCCCAGTGAAATAAGTTTTTTAAGAATAGCAGACGAAACAGAGCAGTCGTCACCAGTAATAATAACAACATCCTTTGCCTGGGCAAAATAGACTGTTGTTTCATCCAACGGAACGCTGATGATGGTAAGTTTATGTCTTTTATGATTGGCTAAAGCAAGAAATTGTTTGTCAATCTGGTTTATATGGTATACGATCACTTTCATAGCTTCTGTTCATTCGTCAAATATATTGAAGAAGAAAAAAGCTAACCGTGTGCAAAATCATTATTAAAGATGATCTGTATTTTAATTTTTCATTTTCTGTAATCGGGTAATATCCAAAATTGTAATTCTGCCTGCATTTCTGTCAATAAGACTTTCTTCTTTAAAGTCACCCAATATCCTGCTCACTGTTTCTATGGCCATACCCGCCATAGAAGCAAGATTTTCTCTGGAAATTTCGAAATTCCCGGTTTCGGAATGGGCCTTGTATAATTTACTGAGGATTTCTGCCATTCTTTTTCTTACTGAAAAATAAGCAAGATGTAGAAGCTGCTGCTCATGGTTGACAACATTCTGCGCCAGAATTTTAATGAATTTTTCTGCCACATCAGGATATTTAAAGACCAACTGATCCATCACTTCTCTTGGAATAGAGCATAAAGTGGCATCTTCAAGTACTTCGGCTGTTTCTTTATACTCTCTCCCTGTAAACAATGAGGTAATTCCAAAATATTCGTCAGGATAATATACACATGTCATCAGCTCTTTTCCATCTTCAGTCATTTTTATAGTTTTCACTGATCCGGAAAGTATGAGGTACACTGCATTTGCGGTATCGCCTTCTGTATAGATAATCTGTTTTCTTTTGAGAGTTTTTATTTTACGGCCATCAAAAGATTTTTTCAGCTCTTCCAGTCCATTTACAGATTGAAACAGGTGATTCATCTGGTCATACTTGTCGCTATAAAACTTTTTCTGATGCTCTTTTTTCTTAAGCCTGCTTTCAATGGCATTTAAAAGTTCGATATCGTCAAATGGCTTAGTCAGGTAATCGTCTGCCCCCATTTCTATTCCCTTACGTACTTCTGCCCTGTCTGCTTTTGCTGTAATGAATATAAAAGGGATCAATGAGGTATCTTGTCTCTTGCTTAAAAGATACAGTACTCCGTAGCCATCCAGTTCCGGCATCATAATATCACACAATATAATATCAGGAATGTATTTAATAGCCAGTTCCACGCCCTGTTTACCGTTTTTTGCCTGCAAAACCTCATAGTCAGCCAGCACCAGAATTTCTGAGGTGCTTTCCCGGATATCATCATTATCCTCAATGATTAGTATTTTTGTTTTTGTCATGAATAATGAACTTTTATTTTCGCTTAAAAGACAATGTAAACTGAGTACCTTTACCAGGTTCGCTGTTAAAATCTATGTTTCCATCCATCAGATTAACATACCGGAGAACAATATTTAATCCCAACCCGGTTCCCGGAATATTACCAATATTATGAGCTCTGAAAAAAGGCTGGAAAAGACCTGCATGATCTTCTTCAGGAATTCCTATTCCATTGTCTTTTACCGTCAACTGATAATATTCTTTATTGATTTCCGTACAAAACTCAATAAGTGTATTTTCCCCGGAATATTTTATAGCATTACTGATCAGATTCATGAGACAGTTTCTTAGTAAGTTCTGATCCAGATACACCCTGTTTTCTACTCCGGTATGCTGATAAATTATAATTTGATTGTCTTTGGTAATCAGCTGCATTTCTTCCACAAGCTCTTCAGAGAATCTTATAATATCAAACTCATGATAATCCGGGGTTACAATACCTGCTTCCAGTTTCTCCAAAGAAAGAAAATCGTTAAGAATCCCGTTAAGACCGGTGATTGCATTTTTTATTTTATGAAGGTGTTTCAGGATTTGGGAATGATCAGCAAGCTGAAGGTATTTTTCAATAAGAACAACAGAAAGCTGCATGGAGCTTAAAGGGGTACGGAATTCATGTGAAGCCATAGATACGAAACGACTTTTCATCCGGTTAAGTTCCTTTTCCTTTTCAAGTGAAAGATTTGCTTCTTCTTTTGCCTTTTCCAAAGCACTTAACATCTCCTGAAGAGATTTTGTTCTCTTCTCAACAAGATCTTCCAGCTCACTGGCATATTTTTTAAGGAATTCTTCAGCTTCTTTTTCTTTGGAAAGATCATGGATAAATCCGGTATAAATAACCCTGTCCTGCAGCTGTACTTCACTTACAGCAAGTCTGAATGGGAATTGGGTACCATCTTTCCTAAGCCCTCTCACTTCTCTGCCCTTACCAATTATTTTTTTTTCTCCTGTACTCTGATAACGAAGCAGGTAACCGTCATGCCTGCTATGGTCTGGTTCCGGCATCAGCACTGAAATATTTTTACCGATTAACTCTTCTTCTCTATATCCGAATATCTTTAATGCAGAAGGATTTAAGTTTTCAATCCTGCCACGGCTGTCAATGGTAATGATACCGTCAATAGCTGTTTCTATAATTGCATGTAAGAGTCTGGTACTTTCCATAAAAAAATAAATACTTACCCTTACTAAAGATAAGTATTTTAAATCAATTTTCTATGAAATACTATAATATATTAGCAAATAACATTTTTTAATTACTGTTTCATCAATATTTATTAAAAAACTAGAAATAAATGTGGCTCTCTTCAGGAATAACCAATAAAGGAATCTGTAAATCCTGAGCTTGTCTGGCTGCATGGCTTCCGGAAATGAGCCTGCCTATAAAACTTTTCTGCTGATGGCCCATAACCAGCATATCTATATTTTTCTCTTTTAAAATATTCAATCCTGTATCAATGCTCTCGCTTTCGATGTAATTGTAACAGATCTTTCCCTCAAGATCTTTAAAAAATGTATCTTTCTTATGCTGGTAGGATGTATTTTCTATAAGGTCAACAGCGGTGTCTGTGATATGGGTAATAAGCAGTTCAGCATTGAAATACTTCGCAAATTTGATGAGTGCATGTGATATTTTGATATCCTGACTATTCAGATCTGTGGCAAATGCAATCTTTTTCAGGTCTTTATACTGATATCCTGATGGTATTAGAAGTAATGGATATTCTGTATGTTCAATCATTTTGATGCTGTTGCTTCCCAAAAGGAACCGAGCAAGATTACTTGCTCCTTTCATTCCCATTACCACCAGCAATGTTCTGTTTCTGGCTGCTGTATCATTGATTAACTGGATGGGATCTCCGGTTTCGCATGTGTAATAGATGGAAGGATGAAAAGGGAAAGAATCATCTCCCCATAAATGTTTTTCTGTATTTTCAATATTTTTTACTTCTTTCTTCATTTCATCCTCGTATTCTTTCTTTAATACAGGATATTCATACAAAGCCCATGCGGTCTGCCCGAGCATTGGTTCCTCAACAGGAATCTTGAAGGCATGGCACAGTTCTATATTGCTTTTTAATGCATGTGCCAAATGAAGAGCATATTCAGCGGCGGCTCTGGCTGGCTCTGAAAAATCGGTGGGTACTACAATTGTTCTCATTATTTTAGTTATTAAAATTGAATTTATTTTCCAAAACAGGATCAAGATTATAAATATCATTATAAAACACCGCCTTTCCGTTTTTTATAAGGCAGGTAAGGTATGTAATCTTGATGGGAACCGGCTGTTTCAGAACAAAATCTTTTCTTTCGTATCGATCCATAAAAGATTTCATCAGTGGGATTTCATCTTCAGCTCCATCGTACTTCAGCAGCTGGGCAGCCAGATCGCCTGCATTCTCTACACGGATGCATCCATGGCTTAAGGCCCTCTGAGTTTTTTCAAATAACTGTTTCTGAGAGGTATCATGAAGGTATACCCCATAAGAATTTGAAAATCTGAAAACGACAGCTCCAAGCGCATTATCACAGCCGGAAGACTGTCTTATACTATATTGATAGGGGTTTCTGTAGACTTGTTTCAAATTTGCTGATGTAACAGGTATTATCTTCCCCGATCTGTCATACAGTGAATAATGATGATCTTCAAGATACTGGCTGTTCTTTACTATTTTAGGAAGCATCTCTTTTATGAATATATTTTGAGGAACTTTCCAGTCAGGAGCGGTTGTAAAATAATCAACTGTACTCTTTAAAACAGGACTTGGCGTAGAAGGCTTTCCTACAATCACCTTATAATGGAGTGTCTTGTCTTTCTGAACAAAATCCAGAGAATAAGCAGGAATATTCACCAACAGATAAGCATCACTGCTTACGCCCATCCAGCGCAAACGCTCCATATTAATAGCTACCTTTTTGATTTCTTCTTCCCTGTTTTTAATACCATTGCTGTAGATTGTATTTAAATAATTCTGGAAATCAACATATTCCTGAATTCCAGGCTGCGTATCTAGAATTGTTTTTTGTAAATCATTTTTCTGTAATGCCTGATACAATACTTCTGCTGCTTTAAAACCTTCTATATTATTGGCATCAATAAAAGACGGACTATAAAAAGGATTGTATTTTCCAAAGTGCAGGTAATTGATATAAGTGATAAGTGCATCTGTCATTACAATATCAGTTACAGCATTTTCTTTAGAATCTGTATATTTAGTTTGGTCTGCAACAGTATTTAAAATTTCCGGGGTAAGGCTCTGCTCATGGTAATCTTTGGAAGACAATCCCCTTTTACCGGTATCTTTCAGTAAAAGAACTGCATCCTGAAGCAAGCTGTTCTTAACAGAGCGATTGATCCAGGCATATTCAAAACCATGCTGGCTGTAAAACTGATTTACAGATTTTGGAAAGTTCAGCTCCGGAAGTTCAGATTTATTACTCAATACAAGTGCTATCTGATTGCCAGCATTTACATCTTGCCCGTAGAACAGTGTAATACTGAAAACAATAGCTATCCAATTCAATAAAGTCTTCATGATCCTTAATTTATGAATGTAAAGTTCCAAATTCATAACCGAATGAATAATGACCCTTATCACATAAAAAAATGATATAATCCTGTACTCTATTTTTCTTATATGGATACAGTAGCAATCTGCTTTTTGACAAATCAACTTAAAAATCATAAACACAGCCGTCATATGATGAACATCATTTTTCAAAATGACAGTCATCATTCCTTTATCTGGAAGTCTTTCTGAACTTTGAAGTATAAAATTAACTACAGATGAAAACAAACGAACAATTACAGAAAGATGTTCAGGAAGCCATCAAATGGGAACCATTGCTCCACCCGGCAGAAATAGGAGTTACAGCAGCAGATGGAGTTGTATCTTTAACCGGTACTGTTGATAGTTTTGCGAAAAAGAAACAGGCAGAAAATGCTGCCAGAAATGTAGCCGGAGTAAAAGTACTGGTTGAAAACATCCAGGTAAAACTTCCTGACTCAAAGGCAAAAACAGATGTTGAAATTGGTGCTGAAATCATCAGTGCTTTTACCTCCAATGTAATTATTCCTCAAGATAAGATTAAGGTTAAAGTAGAAAATGGATGGGTAGACCTGGACGGTGAACTTCCGTGGGATTACCAAAGGGAGATTACTGAAAATGCCATACAGTTTCTTCCCGGAATAAAGGGTATTTTTAATAACATTACAATTAACCCGGACACTAATGATACGGTAAGCAAAAAAAAAGTTGAGGAAGCATTGAAAAGAAGTGCTGTTGACGAGAGAGAAATAACAGTCTCTGTATCTGGTACCACAGTAACCCTTACAGGAACTGTCCATTCATGGCAGCAAAAGGAGGAAGCAGGCCGGATTGCCTGGAAAACTCCTGGTATTAAACATTTAAAAAACAAACTGGAAGTTGATTATGAATACAATTTATAATTAGCTGCCTCCGGTTATCAAAAAACTAAAACAGAATATTGTGGAATTTTTTTTTAAAAGAAGTTTTGCTCTTGCTGGCAATATTGCCTCTTTCTCTGCCCGGTTTTTCAGGGAGATTCTGAAATCCGGTTTTGAATATAAAGAGTTTACCAGACAATGTTTTGTTGTGGGATACCAGTCATTGCCCCTGGTAACAGTAACCGCTTTTATTATGGGGCTGGTACTTACCATTCAGTCACGTCCGGCAATGTCCAGATTTGGAGCGGAATCCTGGATACCAGGCATGGTTTCTCTTTCATTAATAAGAGAAATTGCCCCGGTTATTACCGCTTTAATCTGTGCAGGAAGAGTATCATCCGGAATAGGTGCCGAGCTTGGATCCATGAAGGTTACCGAACAGATTGATGCCATGGAGGTTTCTGCCATTAATCCTTACCGTTATCTTGTGGTAACAAGAACTCTTGCAACAACATTAATGATACCTATCCTGGTAATTTTTGCTGATCTGGTAGGCATTCTGGGAGGTTTTATAGGAATCAATATTCACGGAGACAATAGTATCAGTCACTATTTTTCCCATGTTTTTGAGTCCCTGGAATATGCAGATCTTCTTCCGGCAACCCTGAAAACATTTTTTTTCGGCTTTTTTATCGGAATTATAGGCTGTTATCATGGTTTTAATGCCGAAGGAGGAACAAAAAGTGTAGGAAAAGCAGCCAACACAGCCGTAGTTTCAGCTTCTCTGATGATTTTTATTATTGATCTTCTCGCCGTACAGATTGCGGATTTATTTTTTGAACTGTGATGAAACATATGAAATCATGAACGGTGAATTTACCATACCTCATATTAATCAGCCGATTATAGAATTTAAGAATGTATGTAAAGCTTATGGCAGTAACAAGGTATTGAACGGGATTAGCTTCCGGGTTGGAAAAGGAGAAAATCTGGTGATATTAGGAAGATCGGGGTCGGGAAAGTCTGTTACGGTAAAATGTCTCGTAGGCCTTACCAAAATAGATGAAGGCGAAATCTGTATTGCAGGAAAAGCGATAACCCGTCTTAATGAAGAAGAGCTTAACAAAGTGAGGAAAAAAATTGGTTTTCTGTTTCAAAGCGGAGCCTTATATGATTCTATGACGGTGAGACAAAATTTAGCATTCACGTTACAGCATCATAATAAAAAACTAAGCGAAGAAGAAATAAATAAAGCCATTACAGAAGCGCTAAGCAATGTGGGCCTTGAAGAAGCCATTGATAAAATGCCATCAGAACTCTCAGGAGGAATGCGCAAAAGAATAGGCCTCGCAAGGGCTCTGATCATAAAACCCGAAATTATGATCTATGACGAACCTACCGGAGGACTGGATACTATTACTGCCAAAGAAATTATAGAGCTGATCTGCAGCATTAAGCAGAAGTTTAATACTACCTCTATTATTATAACCCATGATTTATTATGCGCAAAGTATACCAGTGACCGGATTATTGTATTGAAAGATGGAAAAGTGAATACTGAAGGAACCTATCGATCTATTGAAAACAGTACAGACGGTTGGATAAAGTCATTTTTTCAAAAATAAACAGAATAAGTCATGAAGAATGAATCATCAAACAACCTGAAATTAGGGATCTTTGTTATGGCAGGAGTTATCCTGTTTATACTGACCATTTATTTCATTGGTCTAAACAGAAATATGTTCGGGTCCAATTTTATTTTACGTTCAGAATTCGAAAATGTAAGCGGATTAAAACAAGGGAGTAATGTGCGTCTTTCCGGGATCAATATCGGGACTGTCAGCAGGATCGACTTTATTTCCGATTCATTGGTTATGGTAAAAATGAGCATCAAAAAAGATGTTCAGCAATATATTAAAACAGACGCTGTTGCCAGTATAGCCTCAGATGGGTTGGTAGGTGACAAAGTCCTTGTTATTTCTCCGGGAACTGGTTCTTCAACAATAGTAAGTAATAACGCTGTAATTGCTTCATACAAAACTACAGAAATAGAAGATGTGCTTTTCAGTATCAAGAAAAGTGCAGACAATATCCAGACTGTCTCTACCCAACTGGTTGATTTTACAACAAAAATGAACAATAAGGACGGCCTACTGATGAAAGTAATGACCAATAAAGATTTCGCGAACCGTATTGACAAAACAGTACAGAACCTTCAGACAAGCATGAATGATTTTGCGGCTTTCACTCCTATCCTCAAAAATAAAGATGGAATTATTCATAAGGTATTTACCGATAAGGAACTTAGTGATAATGTTGGCAGCAGTATTCTTGATTTAAAAAACAGTTCAAGGCAGATCAGTCTTTTTGCTGCGAAACTGAATGATAAGAACAATATACTTTCCCAAATATCGTCAAACGACACTTTAGCTATTTCATTGGAAAAAACGCTCAATAATCTGGAGAAATCTTCCGGAGACCTTAAAAAATTCACCTCAAAAATCAACAATGAGGAAAATGTGGTTTCCAAATTAATTGATAATCCGAGATTAGGCAGGTCAGTAGATTCCACCATCAATAATATCGGGAAGGGAGTTGATGAACTCAGAGAATTAGAAGCAGCGGCAAGAAATAATTTCTTACTCAGGGGTTATTTTAAAAAGAAAATCAATAAATAAGTACATATTTACATTGAATAATAAGGCTTAACCTGGTTCTGAGAAAACTTAAGCGTTTAAAACTTTGTGCCTTTTGTGGTTAAAAATAATAAATATAAAAGTCTAAACAGCTTCATTCAAAAATACCTGAATAGCAAGGAAAAAAAATGAAAACTTTTACCAGAGGTATTTTTCCTAACAGGATATAAAACTGAAGAGAGCCATACCCTCAAAATACCTGAGTTTTAAGGATATTGGCTTCTTTTAATTACAAGTGTTTAGTTAATATTATTTAATCTTTATAGGCTGTGAAATGGAAATCATTCGTACATTTTATAAAAAGTAGCAACCAGCCCTGATTGGTTGGCATATGTATTTCCACCTTCCGAAAATCCATTACCATGATTCAACATAAATCTTACAGACTGCGATACAGGAAGTTGTAATATATAAGTAAATTTATATCCTTGTATTTTTCCAGGTGCGTATCCACTACCCGAAATCTGAGTTCCCGTTTTAAGATCTGTTAGCAAGGTATTACTTGTATTAACAATTCCGGCATTCACTACGAAAAAGCTGTAATTTGTAATAAATGCCGCTACAGAAGTGCTGTCATTATAACAGTCTAAAGTAACATCTACCCTATATGTTCCTGCAGGCAGGGTAATATTCTGACCACCTGAAAAGGTAACCCCGGGTATCGTATTTATAATTCCTGTGCTGTTAAAAGAAACAATATTATTCCCTGTACCACTGGGAATTATAATCGGCTGCCCTGAAGTTCCGCCAAAAACCTGAACTCTCAAGATCTGATCTACTTCATTATTCATAAGCATCCTTTCCCAGGCACTGCCTGTCCAGTAAAAATAGCCTTTAGGATAATTAGATACTCCTGTTCCCTTATTATAAATAATTGAACCCTTAACGGGGTTATTTACCGGTGACGTATTATTTGTTAAAGAAACAAGCTCGTATTGAGGAAACAGAACTCCTTTATCAGAAGATACTATGTCCAGCATTGAAGAAAGATTGGGGGTTGTGGTATTGATTCCCACTTGTGCTTTTACAATAGAAACCACAGCAATACTGATTATTATAAATATTTTTTTCATCATAATGATTTTTGGACATGAATTAATGAATTTGAAACTGTTATTCTTCCGTTATTGGGTGAAATACCTCCTAAACCATTCTCATAAGTACCTCCTGTATGATGTGAGAGTTTAAATGTAAGGGTTGTGGGAGAAATGAGTTCAACGGAAAATGAAAAATTAGCAGTATGCTTTTTATCTGCACTGGCGTTAGAAGTGGCATTTTCCAAAACACTGGATCCGTACTGTACCGTTCCTAAAGTATTGGTTAACTTTGCTTCATAATAATGCACATGCGTACGTATTGTACTTCCTAACCCTGAAGACGGGGCTTCATCCGGAACAGCTATGTTTAAAGCCACTGTAACAGAATATTTTCCCGCAGGAAGGCTTATACTGCCCGTTAAAGGATCATAGCTTACTCCTGTAATACTGCTAAAAACCATGCTTCCTCCTGTCATGGTTTGAAAAACTCCATTGGCTAATCCGGCCAGCATAATATTAGATGTATTATTCGTCACAACAGCATTGGAGACAGAATTAGCTGAAGCGGCTACTGCGCTCCAAAGTCCTTTGTTCCATATATAGAACCCTTCCATTTGGGTTCCTCCTAGATTGTAAACAATTAGCCCTTCCGCAGGATTATTAACGGGATTGGTATTATCAAACAGCTCTCCTAAAGTTACTCTTGCAGGAAGAAAAGCTTTGCCTGTATTAGCGGATACTTCCAATGCAGATGAAGGATGAGGATTTGTTGTGCCAACTCCCACCTGGGCATATAAATTTCCTATCAAAAAGAGAAAGGGAGTAATAAGTATATTCTTCATCTTATGTTATTTTAATTTTGTTATTTTAATAATTGTTCCATTGGCCAAAACAGTAACCAAATCATTGAAACTACTCGCAGCCATTCTTCCAATATCAAGCTTAGCGGCTACTGTAGATACAACGTCAAAACTGTGAAGCAGACGAACTTTATGATTTTCATTGATTTTGGATACAACCGCTCCTTCAACCCGTTTGGTTGATATAAAATTCCCAAAGGTATTGGTAGCCGGATTGTATTCGTAGAGATTAAGATCACTATAGTATCCCATATTGTAATAACTCCCCTGAATTGCAACAGCATTACCTGAAGGATTAGCAGGAGGAGCATTTAACTGATGTACTATTTCCAGAGTATAACTACCAGGTCCCAAAACAATTCCCCACGCATTCCATGTCGTATTATAGACAAAATTCAACAGAGGCATATATCCGGAACTGATGATATAGTAATTGTTAGTTGAACCTCCTACCAAAGCTTCTTGCTCACCCGCAACAAAATTATTTAACTTTGAAGTATTGTTTAACAATCCTATATAAGCAACCTTAGGCGTTTCTTTGAAATAAAGCGATTTATTCCATGCCCCGCTTCCAGAGTTGGCGGTTGAATCCCAGAAGTAAAGCGTTTGTGAAGTTCCCTGTGAAGTTCCAGAATTATAGACCAGTAATCCATCCTTAGGAGTAACAGAAATTGGAGACTGAGATGTTGTATTTGTGATATTTACTCTTGGAATCAGTATGCCTTTATTACTGGATTCTACTTGCAGAGCAGCTGAATTATATGGATTAGACGTATTGATACCCACTTGAGCAAGCGTCATAAAGGGAATGGATATTCCCAATAATAATAGTTTTTTCATCACTTATTGTTTAAAATTTATTATCAAATGTGTTGTTGCGCATTATGATTTTTTAAATTACAATGCGGCTTTAAATAGTAAATATTGTAAAACAGAACATTTGCAAACTGATCAACAGAGCTGCTAATGATTAGAGTCTCGATAAATATTTACTGAATATTATGAATTTTTGTATGTCTGTAGACAAGCAGACTCTTAACTATCAAAGCTAGTATAAGGATTAAAGAGTCTTATGTACGGAATATAAGGCAGTAGTTTTTCATCGTTAGTGTATTTTTTTTGTGTTTATACTTCAATTCTTAAGAATCAAAAAGAGAATAAGAAATCGGTTCTATTTATTTTTGTAATTATATATTTTAGCTGTTAATAGAATTTCTTCAAGGAGTATTCTCTTAATATCCATTAATAGTTCTCTTAACCGTAGTTGTTTTACTTTTATTTCATATTATTAACCCTAAGGGAAGATCAATTAATTGAGGATATTTTCAACTTCACAGTTTTCACATGCATTGCCCGTCATACTGATAAACAGCCTCTTCCATTTGGTTACAGTATTCCTGCTTAACTTAAAATGTTTTGCAAGCTGTGAATTAGTCAATTTATTTTTCTTTTGATAATCTAACATCATAAGTATGGAAGATTTATTATAAGACCGATGACTTTGATTAAATGCTTCCGTCCTCTGATCCGATATACCAAAAATTCTACGGTTAAGCTCAATGATATCCAATACAGACAGGTTTTCTTTATTCAGCAGGAATCTGCATTCCTCTTTTCTGGATGGATACTTCTTGTTTATGATGTCATTATAGATCTGATGATAATTGGGAGTTGATTTTTGCATATTGTGTTTATAATATTATTTTGTATTTAGTTTTAACTTATTAGCCTGGTTCTCTGCCTTATTTCTTGCAGCATATTTTTTTATCCAGTTGTATAAAGTTGTTTTAGGAATCTTATAGTCATTTATGATCTGTTCCTTTGTTTTTTCTTTGTATTCAAGTGATTCTAAAATAAAATCGATAACTTCTTTGGTGTAAATATTTTTTCTGAACTGCGGAAGCTGAGATTCCTTTTTTTTTATGGAAGTACTGTAATTAACTTTTGCGGGTGGAGCATATAATATTAAATGCTGAGAATAAACTCTGAAAAAATCATATTCAAGTAATTTGCACCATTTCAACAAAGTATCAGTATCCATCAGTTCCTGTAAAAACATTTGATCTATTTGTTCAACAGTACATTTGAAAAACTTGCAAATACGTTCTGTTTCAATTCCGGTTTCCAAAACCCGTTGTTTGATAAGTGATCCAATATAAATATTTTTAAAATCTATGTTCATCTTAGTATTAATAATAATTTTTAGCTGATTAATAAAATTCTGTATATAATTTAATTTTTAAAATTTGGAAACTGCTGTAAAAAGCAATTTTCAAAATGATTATGGTGTAGATAGCTGCTGTAAAGAAAAATTTCTACTTTCCGAAAGAAAATTAGGGATAGAAATACAAGCATCCTCCTGCAACCATCTTCATCATAAAACATTATTGCCGACGCAAAAGCATTATGAAATAGCCTCTAAAGAAATTTTTGAGGTAATATAAAAGTTAAGAAAACTATTTTTAACGATATTAAATCCTGTGTTATATTACGGTTCCGTTATCAGTAAGGCTTGGCCAAAATAAAGAGTAGAGACCAAGGCAGTTTCCAAATAATTGTATTTTTTTCATTGTGTATTTTTTTATTTTTTTTTTTAATTAAATCGCAGGAAGGCCAATCTTATAACCCCGTATGAGTTGAAACTTCTATTTTCGTTTTATATTCCCGCTTATTGATATTCCACCCAAAATAAACTATCAACAAAGTGCTTAGCTGAAAAAACATTATCCAGCTTTTACACTTTATTGATATTTTTTCTAAAAATTGCCCATATACCGCAACGTAAGGTTAGAGAGCGTACCATTGGGGGTAATTGTAGCAGCATCTGTAAAAGTAGGGTCTTTATAATATCTGTTTATGGAGAATCTGATCCTGTCATTTACATTTAAAGTCACAAACCCGGAAATGGCGGTGTTGCTGTCCAAAACAGTTTGGCCGCTGGGAAATCCGTATGCAGTGCGCAGATTAGGTACCGGTTCTGCACCATTAACCAAAATGATCCCTTCATAGGCATCTCTGGCAGGATTATTACCATTTGTAACGTTGTGAAGAGAAATTACGCCCTGAACATGATAAGTTCCTGCTTTTTGCACAACCAGTTCTCCTGCTGTATTGACTGAAAAGTTACCTGTATCATTAGCAATAAGTGTAGTACTGTCGAAACCAAGCGTTCTTACATTGGTTGAAGTAGAAGTTAAAGCCCCTTCATCAAATACATTTTTACAGCTTACATAGGTAATGGTTTTGTCCTTGGTCATTTTATTCATAGAAAAAAAGGGAATCCATGTATTACTTGTATTGTTCCACCAATAAAATCCTCTTTCAATAGCCACAGTGAGGGGATCTTCGAAGTCAAGAAAAACCAATAGTCCATGTTGCTTGGCACTTGTTACATTCAGTGATGTTACCCTTGGTACAATTACCCCTTCGTTGCTCTGCGGGTTATCTTTATCTGTGGTTTTAACTTCTAATGTGGTTTTAGGAGCATTGGTATTGATACCAACTTGAGAACTTAAAAAGCCAAAACAGAAGATGTTACCAAGTATAAGTAAAGTTGATATATTTTTCATAATTATTAATCTAAATAAGATAAGGTTAGTGTATAAACAGACTCCGGCCCAACTTCTGTAGTACATGAAGTGGTTCTCCGTGTCTGTACCGATACTCTCTGCCCTTTAGTTAATGTTATAATATTCGAAATCGTATGATTGGTACTTCTTTTAGCGTTATCTGCTGACGGTAAAGGTGATTTGGCTATAAGAACAGGAGTAGCCCCATTATCTACAAAGATTCCTACTTCTGTTACTGTTGCACCGGTATCACCGGTATTTTTGTATACACCACCGGTAAAGAATACTGAATAATTTCCAGTTTTCCCTACAACTACATCACCATTCTGTAACGTGTAATTCGCATCCGGGGCTTTCAAACCTGTAAAGGAGGTCTTAAACCAAACATTAGTATTTGTATCGCTATTGGAAATTACAGGAAATCCATTTCCTGAAGCAATCGTCTTAAATAGATTCTTTCCTAAAATCTTAGTCTGGAATATATATTGCCATAGTTTTTTGGTATCATCCCAGAAATAGTATCCCTCAAAACCTGCCGTACTTGCGTTATCCAAAAAAACCAGCATCCCATTCTGACCCTGAGCAGGATCTACAGATGAAAAGCGGCTTACAGTTGGGAACAACATACCTGCAGAATTTTCCGGAGTACCAGTATTTTTTGCCTGTATATCCAGCTGTGCCTGCGGAGCGCTGGTGTTTATACCTATCCCATTCTGGGCAAACAAACATCCTAAAGGAAGCATTAAGAAAAATAAAGTGATCTTTTTCATAGCATTAAAGATTAATCATTCAGGTACGTCATTGTAATACAGTTGGTTCCATAACCTGTGTACGATGTACTTCCTGTCTCAGTAGTTTTTTGTACTGTAACTATTATAACATCATTCTGAGCCAGATTTAAAATTCCGCTAAGTGCCACGCTGGTTGCTGTTGTACCTTCATTAGTTATGGAGTTAGAAGTTGTTAAAACGGTTACTCCGTTCTTTTTTATCCGATAAGTATAAATGGCTCTATTCTCATTGGCTGTACCAATTGTTTTTTTTAATGCGGAATTAAAACTGACCAGATAGGTTCCGCTTTTTCCTACAGTAATCTGATTACCTGAAACAGAGAAACCTGTAGTATCATATGCCTTTAATGTGCTGAATAATACATTATTCTCTGTATTTCCGGAAGCTGAATAACCAACTCCGGTTATTGCATAAATACTATCATCATACAGCCGGTTATAATTGCTGAGAAAAGAAACCCAGCTTATGCCATCCCAATAATAAAAACCATCCGGAAGTGTAGCATGCTGAAATAAGAAAACGGTATGCCCCTTCGATTGAGCAACAGGAAATGATTTTACCCTGGGAATCAAGATCCCATCCATCCCTGTAGGAGCCGAAATGCTTGTCGGCTCCATATGAAGGCTCGCATTGGGAGAAGTTGTTCTTATCCCCACTTGGGCTAGAGACAACATCGGAACTAGTAGAGCTCCATGAATAATAAATTTTTTCTGCATTGTATATGTTTTTAGAATTGTGTTTTACCTTTAAATATATCCTACACCAAGGCTGGGATATCATTATAGTTTTTTCATCTTAATCTGTATCTGTAGCCAACCTGAATATTGGCAGTGTTACTTTTTACAAATCACATAAAATTTCTCTGCGTAAGCAAAAAAAGCAGGTACCAACGAAGTACTCAAAACTTCAAAACACTGATAATCAATATTTAATTCTATTCTTCAAGTTTTTTCCGTAACCATAGAGTTGTATCATCCTGGGCAGGGATATTGAGCCTCTTTCTCAAATTATTTTTATTGTTTTTGATGGTCTGTACTGCTTTAAAGGTATACTTAGCTATATCTTTAGTTGTAAAGCCTAAAAAAATATAGGCACAGAAGATAAGTTCAGAAACTTTAAGATTGGCATTAAGTTCCAGGATTTTTTTCCGAAACTCAGGATACTGTTCCTGAAAATGCGCCCAAAATTCAGGACTGTTATTCTTTGCAAGCCGAATAATCTCATCAAAGGTCTGGTGCTTACTCTTCTCAATTAATGCATCCGCTTTTTCCGTATTCCCGTCATTTGAAGCCAATAACAAATAATATATTAATGAAACCGCTACAGTAAGACCACCAATAGCTATATAATAAATCTTATTTTTTTCTCTGTAATTTTTTTTATTTTGTTTCAAACTCATGCCAATAGACAGCTTTAATTAGTACTACTTAAATACAACAATCATTATGATACAATATAAAGGTCACTGATTTGACCTTTATATATTGTATTTCTACTGTTTTTATCTACCTGTTCAATCATGAATTTTCCAAGATCAAAGTATCCGCTATTTTTCATTTGTGTTTTTTTATGTGGAAGAAATTTAAAGCTTCAGAATTTTGAAGGCACAAAGCAAAACAAGTCATTGATTAAATCAAAAAAAATAAGGTACCAACAAAGTACCTTACCAAAATTAACGTGGAAAATGTATTATCAGAATATACTTTAACCCAGGAGCTATATTCTCTTTTCAGAATTATTTGAAATCCTTCCTAGATCCTAATTTCTTTATCTGTCTGATTTCTTATCCAAACTACTATATCTTCCTGTGCAGGAATATTTAGTCTTTTTCTTAGATTGTATTTATTATTTTTTATAGTCTGGACAGCTTTAAACGTATAATTAGCAATATCTTTTGTATTGAATCCTAAATAAATATAGGCCGCTAATATAAGTTCGGAAACTTTTAAGGTAGGATTAATACTGAGAATTTTACTGCGAAAATCGGGATAAACCTCTTGAAAACGACCCCAGAATTCGGGATGGTTTTCTTTTGCCAACTGTATTATTTCATCAAAAGTTTCATTTACTTTTTGCTCCAATACCTTTACCTGTAAATCTTTTTGCAAAATAGCTGTTGTATTTTCTTTCAACAACAGATCTTTTTTCTGCACTTTCCTGTAATATGCAACACTAAGCAAAACGATTAGAATCGTTATCCCCAAAAATAGTCCTGCAATAATATAATACCATTTCTTATTCAACTCCTGGCTCTGTTTCTTTTCATCATCAATGATTTTTTTTCCGGAGGTCTGTAAAGCGATCAAATTACCTTTCTCAAAGCTATCCCGAATTTTTGTATACTTTTGCAGATATTCATTGGCTTTATAAGCATTATTCTGAAGATTATATATTTCAGCTATTTCTTTATAATTCTTCATCATATTTTTGGGTCTGTTCATCTTCATTGATAAGGCGAGAGATTTTTCGTAGAACTCCAAAGCCTTATTATAGTTTTTTATACTTCCATAGTACTGTCCGGACATATAATTAAAGACCAAGTAATCAAATGTTTCCGTAGAGTTTTTAAGTAAACCTTCAGCCTGGTCAAGATAAAATTTTGCAGAATCCGGATTTTTCTTATTTTCAAGAAAATAGCTAGTATGATTAGTGGCTTCCACTACTCTGGGTAAAATTTTATAAGCTTTGTGTATATAATAATACATAGAGTCATTATATTCAATCAGTCCGAAGTTTATTGCCTTACTTCCATAAATATAATGCAGCCGTTTTCTTTTTAGCTGCTTATCTTTTATTTTCAGAGCTTCCTTCAGTGCCTTATCAAAGCTTTCATTAGATTTTTCAATTAATCCTAATTCATGGTAATTTTTTCCGTAAGCAGCAAAAAATGCTGAGAGTAATGCAGGATCATCATCAAATGTATTATATAAGGACTCCGCCTTTTGCAGGTATACCTGTTCTTCACTGTACTTTCCCAGGGAATGAAGGAAATTTACCATATGAATATATCCTCTTGCCCTGCCTTTTGTATAATTGATTTCATCTGATAACTGTATTGCTTTTTTAGTTTGTTCAATGCCTTCATAAATTCTGCCTTCCTGCATGTATTGGCTTCCTATTTTGTCTTGTAAACGGTCTATTTTTTCAGGAGACCATTTCTGAGTATAAAATACACCGGAGAAAAACAAAAAAAAGAGTAAGAATATCCTGTTTAATGGCAGGAATAATACACTTCCATTATTTTCCTGAACATTACTTTTTTTTGCGCGTATGTCCATTGAAGAATACAGAACTTTTTTAATTGCACCTATCCCATCCTGTGCGTATATAATTTTAAAAGAGGATAGAAAAAATAAAGTTATATTTTGCATAGAATTAATTATTATCTACTACAGTTGGTTAATCAGATTTTTATAAGGTCCTTGCTGTTTCAATAATTCTTTTACAGAAGTTCAAAGAATATCATTCTACTTTAATTGAGTAATTAGAAGAGTTTCAATCTTATTTCCAGTGAAGGCGAAACACCTGTTTCTTAAAAAACGACTGTAAAGGTAAGTAAATTGCTTTACAGCAAGTTGGGAGTTTGTATTGGATGATCCAACAGAAAAAATTACAGTTTTTATTAGTTTTCTCATAGTTATTAGTTATTATTAACGGAATCTAATAAATTTCTGATATATATATTAGAAAATCACCAAATTTTGACAAAATCAATAAATAATTATTATATTCAAAAATAACAAAATAACTTTAAAAAAACAATTAAATAAATGTTAAACAACAAGAAAAAATAAATAATATTTAAAAAAAAAGCAATATTAAAAAAAATCACATAAAATTGAATAAATATAAAAATAAATACAATCACCAATATATCAACGCTTTATTATAAAAATAAGCAAAGCAATCCTATTTATAATGAATTCTGTATTTTATTGAGACTACACTCAGGATAAATAATTAAAATAATGAATCGGGCTGTTTGCTATGCTGAATAGCATAAAAAAGCCTCCCGTGTCAATAGGGAGGCAAAAGTTCAAAATGAATATTAGTAAAGTGATGTGGTGTTAAACAAGTTTTCTCTTAAAAACCTGCTTTAACACTAACAATGTATATGCCATGTACATCACTGTTTATGGAAATCTGTATTTTTGTGGTACATTTTAAAAATTTTATCATGATATTATTCAGAATTATTCCAACTTACCTTTGTCTATATAACGAGCATAAAATTACTTAGAGGTCCGGAACAGCATCCTAAAAAAGTTACATCAATATCAGAAGTATGGGTGGAGCTGGAATCAAAGCTGAAAAGAATCCCGGAAATCATTCGCCAATATGATAAACTTACCCTAAGATTTCCGACCTTTGCATTAATTGAATAATAATGGAAGAATTTGAATTACCCGTAACCTATAAAGGTAAAGAACAGCTTTTCAATGTAAAACTGGCCACATTCACTTATGGTTATAAATTTTATGTAGATGTGAACGGTCACGAAGTTGTTTTTGAACGTGATGATTCAGGTAATATGCGGGCTGTTGTACAGGATACCTCATCAGAATCCAAAATAGAAAAAGGACTTATTGAAGCCATTATGGAAGTATTTAATGCACTTTAGTTCAGACAGATTTTAATCGATACGCTTTAAGACTCTTCCCTCTATGTCTTTTAAAAAATTTATTAATATGGCTTTCATCTGCAAAACCAAACTCATCAGCTATTTCATGAACCCTTTTATCGCTGAAACGCAGTCGATGTTCTATTAAACGGATTTTATAGGAAGAAATATATTGCTGGATAGATTCATTGCACTGCTTACGGAAATAACTGCCAAGATACGTTGGAGATAAGCCGAATTCATTGGCTATGACTTCTACTTTCAAAAGTTTAGGCTGACGTATATTTTCCTGAATATAATCCAGAATCTGAAGAATACGAACATCTGCATTAGAAGAGATATTCTCCGGTTTGACAACTGCTATATTTCTTGCTGCAATAACAATGATAGCATTTACCAGATGACGCGTTAGATCTTCATTATAGATGGAATCATGTTCTGTTGCCTGCTGTAGATTTTGGATAAGCAGCCCCACCATTTTCTTATCCTCACTGTTCACAAGTACCGAACCTGACAGATGAGAGGCATAATACAAAAGGCATTCAATATGATCTATACTTTTCCATTGATATTCTTTAATGTAATTTTCACCAAATCGAATCACCATAAATTCACAGATTCCATCCAAGTCAAATCCATGACAGTCATTAGGTGTAATTAAAAACAAATCTCCGGCAGCATACGTAATTTTATTCTCGTTGACAATATGACTTCCAATGCCTGAAATCACATATACCAATTCAAAAAAGTTGAATTGCCTGTCTTTTAATGGACATTGATCTATCTTTTCATAAAAAACTTCAAGTGACTGGTATATATTTTCTCTGGCCATAATACAAAGGTACCTAAATAAGCTTTAAATATACCTGTTTTCACCTATTATATCAGTCTATTTTTGCGATACAAAATTACCGTAATGCAGGAAAAAATAGATGCTGAACTTTTAAAAGCCGTTATTGGCAGCCCATTTAACGAAATTGACTATGGATATTTATTGGCCCATCATCCGGCAAAGATCCGGGAAGCAGAAATGAATATAATGGCAATGGAAAGATCTCTTTTTGTTCCTACATCTCTTTCCGTAGAAAATATTCACATTCCTTCTTCTGATAATCAGAGAGGTATCAGGCTGAGGGTGTACAGTCCCAAAGGAAAGCAGGATTTACCTGTACTGCTCTACTTCCACGGTGGAGCTTTTATATACGGAACACCGGAGCAATATGATTTTATCTTTTTCAGACTGGCAGTGGATATTCATGCAGTTATAGTCTCAGTAGATTACCGGTTAGCCCCTGAACATCCATTCCCTGCTGCCATGCACGATGGCTATGATGCTTTACAATGGTTATCTCAATCTGCCCAACAAATTGGCGGAAGTAAAAACAGGATAATGATTGGCGGAAGTAGTGCCGGAGCAACTATTGCTGCTTCAATAACTCATTATGCAAGAGATCAAAAAGAGATAAACATCCAGCATCAATATTTACTGTATCCTCCAACGGATCATTTATTGGAAACCCCATCAATGAATGAATTAGCCAATGCTCCCATGCAGACTAAAAAGGCCGCCGGATGGATGTGGAAACATTATCTCCAATACCCAATGATTCAGCCGCCTCAGTATTCAGTGCCATTACAGGAGAAAGATTTTAAAAACCTTCCTGAGGCCACTGTCATTGTCTGTGAATTAGACCCATTAAAAGATGAAGGAAAACAATATGCTGAAAAATTACAAAATGCTGGAGTTACGGTTACTCTATTGGAAGTTCAGGGAGCTGTTCATGCTTTTGATTTCTTTCCCTGCCAGCTCTCAGAAACATTTTATCAACAACAGGTCAAATTATTAAAACATATTTTAACTCAGAAATCATGAAAAGAATTGTTGTTATTAACGGGCATCCGGCACAGGAAAGTTTTAATACAGCTATTGCAGAATCCTATATCAGTTCTGGTGTAGCGTCTGGTGCTGAAGTGCGGTATGTTGCCATTGGGCAGCTGAACTTTAATCCCAATCTGCAATCTGGATACCAACAAAGAATGGAACTGGAACCTGATCTTATAAAAGCTCTGGAAGATATTCAGTGGAGTGAACATCAGGTATGGATACATCCTGTCTGGTGGCTGGGTATGCCCGCCATCATGAAGGGCTTCTTCGATAGAGCATTTCTTCCGGGAATTGCTTTTAAAAGTAATAAGAAAGGAAACAGCGAAGGACTTTTAAATGCAAAATCAGCAAGAATCATTACCACAGCAGGTGATCTTTCTCTCAAAGTTTATGAAGAGGAATATCATTCCAGTGGTCTTATTCAGCTCAAAAAAGGGATTTTAGAATACTGTGGAGTTTCATCTGTTGAGAGCCATTTTATTGGACCTTTGTATGAACTAACAGAAAACGACAGAAGGAAATGGCTGGATACCATTGCTAAACTGGCTATTACCGATTCTTTCCAAAATTAATAAACTTCCAGGTTCTTAGTACCTTTAGGACGATAGAGATAAAGGGTAATATAAGTAGTGGTTATATTATCCTTACCCTTTCTTTTAAAACTGCCCCAGAGTGCTGACTTTTCATTATTGATCTTCTGCAGGCATACGATTCTACCATCTGCATAAAAGGTCATTTTATAATCCTCAATCGGTTGTATGTCAAAAAATGTAATGCCGGTATTGGTCCTGAATACATAATCATTATTCCATCTATCCTTTATTTCATTCGGTAATAAGTACAGTTGTTTGGCAACCCTTTTTTCTCTGTTATAATAGATCGCAGCCAGTGTACTCCAGGAACCTGTTTTATAAATATCCCTTACTTTGTTATACTGAGCAACAACCTCCTGTTCAAGAACTTGCAGTTTATCTTTGTCATCAGTTAATAAAACTTCAGCATTTTCAAGAGTTTCTATATAATAAGGAATGTCCGCAAAAAATGTAAATGCATCTTCAAATGTATTGCTGCTTACCCGTTTCTTTTTGGAAGTTGAATATTTCCTTACCTCATTTTCTTCAGGACTCCCTGCCTGATTTTTCACAGACTTTACAATCTTAATCTGTACTTCTGAATTGGGAGAAAGTTCAGGGTCTGAAGTATTCTTATCCTTATTAAAACCAGGAGTCATTTTAATGGTGACTTTTTGACTCCCTTTACTGGTAATCCATTCATTCAGCGGAAAATAAGAACCTTCGAGACTGTTTCCTGAATCTTCATTATATTGTATAACAGGAATATCATTAATTAAAACTTCAAAAGAACAGTTGTTACTGGAGATATACGCACCGTAACGGGGTTCATCTTCAAAATATCTGGTATTCTGAGCCCCTACAGGATTATTCTGATGGAATATAACAGGTTCAGTTTTCTTCTCAGCATACATTGATAATGACAAAACCAGACCTAGTAAAAAATATTTTTTCATAATTTTCTGATCTCATCCATAATTTTTTTCGATGAGATTTTTCATAATGATTAGTTCAATCTTTGCTGTCAGAAAATATCATTTTCCTGACCTTATAAAAATAAGATAATTTTTTATACCAATATATCCTGATTTATGAAGAGAATTCAGTAAGATGAGTTTTATGATTTAGTTGATAATAAATATGTTTTAAATATATAAAGAAAGTCTTTTGAAGACTAACTCCTTTTTACTAAACCGAAAAGAGCTCATTACATTTGTAGGATCAGAAAAATCTGTTTAGCTTTATTAAGAGAAATAAAGAGTTATCAATTTCTCCTGCCTCAATCCATGAAAAAGTTAACCTTTTTATTGTTGATTATGATTTCCAACCTCATTAATGCTCAGCAAATAAAGGCAGAGCAGTTCAGTGCGGCATTGGATTCTATCCGTATTCAATTAAAAATACCGGGAATGGCAGTGGCTGTAAAAAAAGGGAACTTCATCTTGCTTCAACGTGGCTATGGGTTTGCAGATACAGAAAAGCATGTTCCGGCTACAGATCAAACAACCTTTAGGGTAGCATCCGTAACAAAAACATTTACCTCTACCCTGATTATGCAGTTTGTAGAACAGGGAAAGCTAAAACTGGATGATCCTGTAGGAAAATATGGAATTGACCTGAATAATCCCAAAATTACAGTAAAACATTTGCTTACCCATACCTCTGAAGAAGTTCCGGGAAGTCATTTTCAGTATAACGGTTACCGGTTTGGGCTGCTGGGTACTATCCTGGAAAAGGTTTCCGGAATCCCTTTTTACAGATTATTAACAGAAAATATACTGATCCCCCTTAACATGACCTCTTCCGCCCCATCCATAACCCCTGAACAGGTGAATGAATATGGCTCTCAAAATGCTTCTGTTATTCCTTTTTTCAATACCGCCTTCAATAGGCTTGCAAAGCCTTACGAACTGACATCAACGGGTAATATTAAACGTATTGATTATCTTAATGAATTTGGTGCCTTTGGCGGGCTCGCAACTAATGTGACTGATCTGATGAAATATTCGGATGCTATTGACCGGCACCAGCTTGTTTCAAAGGCTGGACAAAAAATGATTTTTACTCCAAATAATACAGATACAGGAATGACTACTCCCTATGGATTGGGATGGTTTGTGCAATCTTATAAAGGAAAAGAATATTACTGGCACTATGGACAAACCAACGGAGAGTCAGCTCTTTTTGTAAAAGTTCCTTCCCTGAGGCTTACTCTGGTGGTGATGTGTAATACAGATGAACTCAGCCAACCATTTCCTCTTGGTGATGGAGATCTGATGATGTCCCCTGTCGGAACCCTTTTTTATCATTTTTTTATTGACGGGGATAAACACCCGGATCATCAACTGGAAAATAAGGAATTAATAAGTAAAGCCTCTATGGCTATCTTAAATAATGATACCTTAAAAGCTCAGAAGCTATATGAGGTGTATAAAAAAAGAAATAATTTCAATGCAATGCCAGCTCCGTCAGGACAAGTTATCGCAAAGATTCAAAATGTGGGAATTGATAAAAATATTTCCCACACTTTCAGTCTTTCCCGTTCTACTCCGGTAAAAATATTGGGTGTAGGTGAAAATTGCTCAGGAAGTGGCAGCGCATGGTGTGATTATGGCTGGATTGAAGATTCTTCAGGAAAAATAGTATGGCAAATGCAGAATCAGCCGTCATCTCATGCAGGTGGAGCTGCGAAAAATCAAAAAGTGAATCAGGAGGTCATTCTTCCGGAAGGAAAATATACCCTTCATTACAAATCTGACTCCGGACATGCCTATAACCACTGGGATTCTTTACCTCCTGATGATTTTTTCTGGGGGATCTTCCTTTTTAAAAACATTCAGTAAGTTACTTCAATTGTATGCTTATTCAAAAACTATATAGTTTACCTTATCTACTCCGGTATTGCCTGTTTTCTCATGATAAGCATATAATATGAATTCATAATTTCCTGGAGTATTGATGGTATGATTTCCTTCGAATAAGTTAGTAGAGACCCATGACATATCAATATTTTTAACAAACTTCCCGTCTTTCCTAAGAATTCCTTTCACTTCAATCTCATCAGAGTTCCAGACACCTCCTTTTTCAATTACACATCCGCACATCATCACGATATTGGCCTGAAACAAGAAAGGCTTATCTTTAATTGTATTCAACGCAATATACTGGTGTGTTCTTGGTTTTAAGATATCAATAATATATCCGGGAATTTCCAAAATGATACCTTCTCCTAAAATGTTTTTCCCGGGGATAAGCCATAATTCAGTATTTACAACAGCTTGGGCCTGTCTGCTGTTCAAAGGGGAAATAACTTCTATGGTAACAAATGTAGGCTCATCAATATCAACAGTTGCTAAAAAACCGCCAGTTTGATCATCCGCAATTGAGTTTCCTCTCACTTTAGGTGTTTTCATTATCAGATCAGTATTCCCAGTGCTTCCGGTTGTTTTTCCTTCTGCTAAAATTCGTTGATTCAGTTTATTCCGGACAATTACATGAGCGCCGCCTAATGAGCTTCCAATGAATTTAGCATCCTTGGCTTTTGCTCTTACCATCACTTTAGTCTCTGTAGCAGAAATCATAAGGGCAGAAAAAAATAATGCGGTAAAAAAAAGAAGTTTTTTCATGATTGTATTGATTTTAGGTATTCCTTTTTGAAGCGATGATGGAAAGATTCATCTTTCAACTCCTGATCTATTGTATTGAGATAAGAAAGAATAGATAAATCTTCCGCTAACAGTTTTAAAATAGCTTTTTCACAGCTATCCCAGATCTTTTGTAATTGAGGAAGCATCTCAATAGCTTTAGGAGACAATGAGATCATCTGTTTCCGTTTATCCTCATCATCTTTTTTAATAACCAGATATCCCTTTTCAGTCATTTTTTTTACAATAACCACTACAGATGGATGAGAGTATCCCAACGGTTCTGCAATATCCGTAATGGAGATCTCTCCTCTATTTTGCAGCAGCATAAAAACCAGGTACCAATTAGGCTCCACATCAATTCCAAATTCTTTATAAAACTTCCTTACATCATGGGACATCCGGTCACTGATCCTTTTCAGCCTACTATCCAGTGCTTTATATCCTAATTCTTTGATAAAATCAAAATCCATCTTAAATATCTTTGATGTAAATATATGAAAAATATATAGTCAACTATATAGTCAGCTATATTAATTTTTAAAAAATGTAAATAATGGCAAATCAACTTTTACACCACAAAAAAATGAATAGATATAAACTACATTTTCTATTTATTTTTCTTTCTGTATTCGCCAGGGGTAACTCCTCTATATTTTTTAAAAAGCTTGGAAAGATGGCTCTCATCACTGAACTGTAGCTCATAAGCAATCTCACTCAGCCTTATACTGCTGTACTTCAGATAAGTTTCTACCAGTTTAAGCCGGTAATCCAGCAAATACTCCTGATAAGAAACTCCGGTCTGCTGTTTAAAATATTCTCCGAAATAATTTCCTGAAATCCCAAAATGCTCTGCAATTGTTTGAATTCCTGTCTTTTCTCTATCCTTTATATGTTTTTGAATATAAGTGATGATCTTCATAATAGAGAATGCCTTTTTGTTGTCCTGCAGGTCTGATGTTTCACTTTGAATGATATTTCTGGCAACCAGATTAAGGAGAATCGAAATGCATTTTCGGATGATAAGATAATCCTCTGCCCTGTTCCTGAATTCAAAGGCAACCTGTTGAATAAGAGTTCTCGCAAAATTCTCATCATTTTCATTACGGAATACACATCCGGCCCGGGAATGATAATTATTACTGATGTATTGCAGTTTATACAGGTTTTCACAACTTTCAATGCGGTCTGCTTCCAGACGGATTTTATCAATAAACCCAATAGGACATTCTATACTGATCAGGTCGGCATTTTCACTTTCAAAGCGATAAGTTTCCTGCTGGGGAATAATAAAAAGCTTTCCCTCTGTAAAATCAATATAACGTTCGTCATACAACAAGTTTCCTTTTCCTTTTACAATATAGATAAATGAGAGAAAAGTTGTTGTTTTAAAAACAGTTCTTCCTTTCAGTTTCAATTCTTTCACTTTAATTCCTTCAAGATCGAGTCCTTTCATGAGTTAACACTATATTTTCCTCCAAAAGTACAATTTTATCATAACAAAAGGAGGTTATTTTTGCACAAAAAAATATGAAAACTTATCCGAAACGATGGCAGGCACTCAATTTTCTGATTGCCGGAGCTTTTCTTTCCCCCTTGGATTATTTTATTGTGAATATGGCATTACCTTCCATCAAAAATGCTTTCAAAGCCAGTGAAAACCAGCTGCAGATGGTTATTGCAATCTATGGACTCACCTATGGAGCCTTAGTAGTCTGTGGTGGAAGGTTGGGCGATCTTTACGGGCGAAAGAAAATCTTCACACTGGGATTGTATATCTTTTTACTATCCTCTCTGGCCTGTGCTTTTTCTCCTACTGTAACAGGGCTTATTATAGCAAGATTATTCCAGGGAGCAGGAGCTTCATTGCTGGCACCACAGGTTTTGGCTTCCATAAAAGTATTGTTCAGCAGCAATGAACAGCCTAAGGCAGTAAGTCTTTTTAGTTCAGTATTTGGTCTTGCTTCTGTTCTTGGACAATTACTTGGCGGCCTGCTTCTCAGCATGCATTGGGGAAACTTTTCCTGGGAACTGGTATTTCTTGTGAATGTTCCTATTACCATTATTTGTATTGCAGGAATTCATTTTACAATGGATAACAGCCATAAAGAATCCAATGCAGGAATTGATTTGAAAGGTTCATTATTACTTATCCTTGCCCTGCTTATGCTGATATGCCCTCTTATTTTTGGACAGAAATACCAATGGGTGTGGTGGATATTCGCCATTATGATATCAGGAATAGTCTTATTAGTGGTTTTTCTTAGATATGAAATGTATCTGTTAAAAAACAATCATCCGGTCCTTATAGATCCTACTCTTCTTCAGAATAAGCCTTTTGCATTGAGCCTTGTTATTCTCTTTTTTTACAATTTCACCTCAGGCCTGTTCATTTGTTATCCTTATTATCTTCAGGAATTTCTTCATCAGGATACCATGCAGACAGGATTAGCGATTGTGCCTTACGGAATTGCCTTTTTCTTAGGCCCGTTAATAGGATCCAAAATAAAATTGTCTCCTAATAAAATGATTTATATCGGGCTGGGATTATTAATGGGAGGTTTTATTCTCAGTGCATTATGTTTCTATTTCCAGCAAAAGCCTTCTTTCATAACCAACATTCCCCTGTTTATGGCAGGCTTGGGCCATGGTACCATTATGCCGGTCATGATGCGGACTGCTATTACTTTTACAACCAGAGAAAAAGCAGGGCAAGCCTCCGGTTTGGTAAGTATAGGAATACAGATAGGCAGTGTAATGGGCGGAGCTGTTATCGGAACTTTATTTTTCAATATGATTGATATTCTGGGATTTCCGAGGGCTTTCGCAGTATCAGTTTGTATGATTGGAGCTGTTCAGATCATAGGAATGTTCATTAACAAAAAGCTTCATCAATATATTAACGCTTAATTATCATCAACAATAAAAATTGTGAACTTATGAACAACAAAGACAAAATCAATAAAGAATTAAAAGATTTCTGTAAAAACATTGAAAAATGGTTTCAGGGAAATGAACAGGATCAGGAAGCCCTATTCAGACAAATCCTTTCAGGGTTCTCTCCTGACTTCAAAATGATTAATGGAGACGGAAATACAGCTACCTTACCTATGTTTGCGGAATGGCTTCCTACAATATTTGGGAAATTTCCTGAACGCAGTGTACAGATTGAAAATATAGAGGTTTCCTTTTCCGGGCATCATGGCCTGGCCACTTATACCGAAATTCAGACAACAGAAGGAATAGCAGACAGAAGAAAATCCTCAGCCGTTTTCCTTTTTAATGAAGATAAAGCTTTGTGGCTTCACCTTGTGGAAAACTGGATATAAAAAAGAAACGGACTGCGTTTCCAACAGTCCGTTTTATTCTTAACAATGATTATTTTTTATTCCTGAATACTTGCATCTTACCGGCCATAATGCTCAAAAAAATTCCAAAGCAGGCAAAAAGCCCGTAAGAGTACCTGAGATCAAAAGCCTCTGCAATATATCCAATCAGCGGCGGACCAATCAGAAAACCCAAGAATGAGATACTGGATACAAAAGACAGTGCTATACTGGGTGCTACTGTATTCACCTGCCCAATGGTACTGTAAACGGATGGTACACTTAAAGAAGCCCCAAGCCCGATAATCATAAAAGCAATAATACAGATCCATAACTCAGGAAAAAATACACTCAGAAAAAGACCACAACTCATCAGGATACCGCAAAACTGCAATACAGTTCTTTTCCCCAATCTTTCTATAATCCTGTTTCCTACAAATCTTCCTAAAGTCATCATTAAGATAAAACTTGTATATCCCAATATTACAAGATTTTCTGGTGCTTTTACAATCGTTTGAAAATAAACCCCACTCCAGTCAAACATAGCCCCTTCAATAGCCATGCTTAAAAAACCTATAATTCCCAATCCCACCAATGTAGGATTTACAGATTTAAAAACAGATCGTGTTTCCGGCTCTACTTTATGAATAATATTAGTAAGGTTGTTCCTGCTATACATCCAGATCAGGGTGACAATAATGAAGGTCAGTATAAAATGATGAAACGTTTCTATATGCAGGTTAATTGTAAACATGCCAACAACCGCTCCCACAAGTCCCGCAAAGCACCAGGCCCCATGATAAGAAGATAACAATGTTCTTTTCGTAACAGATTCTATCTCAATTGCCTGTGTATTGACTGCAATATTACACAGATTTCCGGTTACTCCAAACAAAAACAGAACAGCTCCCAGTATCCAGTAAGAAGGAGATAAACCAATCAGTAAAAGAAAACCAGGATACAATAAGAAACAGCTTTTAATGACCCTGCTGCTCCCATATCTGCTGATTAACTTTCCGGATAACATCATTGTGGAAAGCTGGCCTATCGGCATCAGAAGCAAAAGGGTCCCAAGCTGCGCCTCATTAATGGAAAGAGCCTCTTTAATAATAGGAATACGGCTGGCCCATGATGAGAAAACAAGCCCATGGGCAAAGAAAAGTAAAAAACACGCTGTAGGCATTTTCGCATTGAATGATTCTCTCTCGTACATGATAACTGTGTTGATTAAAATTTCCGTTTGCGAAGTTAGCAACACTTATCCAATAAAATACATTCCATTTTGATATTTTATAATCCATTTAAAAAACAAAAATTATCTGCTTACATTTGATCGCTGAAATGAAATGCAATTGACTTAATTATTAACCGTTCTCAGAAGTCATCCAACGGTACAATGACAGGGATCATACCTAATTTTGAAGGATTACGTATTGACAAACACAACATAAGCATTCTCAGATTTTTATGCAAACGCTGGAAACCTGTTATCAGCAAATAAATATTTTATTCGTTCAAAGATTAAGTACTGTTTATTTAATACATCCATTCTCTGCTTTTTATTAAATTAGCTCATCAAAAAATATTTTTATGACGGAAAAATGGATCTTACATCCAACAATTCTTGAAGGAACACATGTTGAACTAATTCCTTTGGAAAAAGAGCACTTTGAGGAATTGTATGCCGCTGCTGCAGACAAGGACCTTTGGACATTGATTCCTACTGACGGCTCAGATAAAGCCATATTTTATAAAAACTATAAACTCGCTTTATCAGAACGGGATAACGGGAACCAATATCCTTTCGTCATCAGGCACAAAGAAACCCAAAAACTGATAGGCTCCACAAGATTTTTTGAAATCTATCCTTCAGATAAAAAATTAGAAATCGGTTGGACCTGGATCACCAAAGAATTCTGGGGAAGCGTCGTTAACCTGGAATGTAAATTACTGCTGCTTACCTACTGTTTTGAAGTATTAAAAACCAACCGTGTGCAGCTGAAAACGAAAGATGACAACCTCAGATCAAGAAAAGCGATCGAAAAAATAGGAGGTGTATTTGAAGGAATCTTACGTAAGGATAAAATCCAGAATGACGGAACTACTAGAAATGCAGCTTATTATAGTATTCTGGATGATGAATGGAATACTGCAAAACAGAAAATTGAAACCCTGATCAAAGAAAAAGAAATTTCTATAAATAGCTGAAAAAACAACCTTCTGGGAAGAAAAATTAAGAAAATAAAAAACAGCAATAAAAGTCAGGTGCTTTTATGCCTGTTTTTATATCAATGATTCATTTACTTTGATTATTTTCTTTGAAATGACAGTTCTCAGCAAAATACCCAGCCAAAAAAGGCTGGGCATGATTATGATTAATTAAATAACTGCCTGTAACTTAGAGGAGTCTGCTCTGTTTTCTTTTTAAATAATTTATTAAAAGACTGTGGATGTTCAAATCCTAAAGCATATGCTACTTCCGATACTGAAAAATTAGTGGAAGTGAGGTATTCCTTAGCCTTCTCAATCAGTTTCTCATGAATATGCTGTTGGGCATTCTGTCCTGTAAGGTTTCTCAGCATATCGCTGAGGTAATGTGGTGACAGATGAAGCTCAGAAGCCAGAAATTCAACAGTGGGAAGTCCTTTTGTTAATGTTTGCTCCTGATTAAAGTAGTTTTCCAGAACCATATCCATTTTAGTCAGCAAATCATTATTTACCGCTTTTCTTGTGATAAACTGTCTTTTATAAAAACGGTTACTGTAGTTCAGAAGAACTTCAATATAAGAAACCACTACATCCTGGCTTACTTCATCAATGGCTGTATTCAGTTCATTTTTAATATTGTCCAACAATCCTGTTATAATGTTCTTTTCCTGATCAGACAGATGCAGGGCTTCATTGGTATCATAAGAAAAGAACCCGAAATTCTTAATATTCTTTGCGAAAGGATAGCTTCTGATAAAATCAGGATGCACCAATAACGTATAGCCGCAATATTCCGCATTCTCATCTGTAGAAAGAATCTGGCCTGGAGCTGTAAACATCATACCTCCTTCATTAAAGTCATAATACCCTTGCCCGTATCCCATCTTTCCTACTCTGGAATATTTATAAGATATTTTATAAAAATTCAGGGCAAAACTTCTGTTCAGCATTTCTTTATTTACAGACATCTTTGTATTATCCACTAAGCTTACCAATGGATGAAGAGGGCCTGATAACCCTACTAAACTATGCAGTTCCGATATGGATGAAATTTTCAAAGGAGCATTTTCATTCTTTTCCATACTATAAAGGTATTATTTTTTTGATTTAAAAAACAAGCTAACCCGCACAATATCTAAGCAATACAATTACAAAAACTGTTTACCTAACTGCTCTCTGAATGCTTCCGCACCTATTTCCAGACGCTGTGCATACAAAGCTTTCGCATCCTCACCAGCTACATATCTCAATTGTTTTTTACCATCTGTTGCAGCCTCATAAACAACTTCAGCAATCTGTTCCGGTGTAGAAGCAACTTCCATCATGCCTTCCATTCTGGAATATAGGGAATTCATTATTCCTTCATAAGCAGGACTAGTTGCTGTATCCAGGGAACGGCTCACAAAATCGGTCTTAATTCCGCCGGGAGAAACTGTTTTAATATCAATTCCAAATGAATTCAGTTCAAAAGCCATACTTTCACTCCATCCTTCCAAAGCCCATTTTGTAGCATGATAAATTGAATTAAGAGGAAAAGCCATCAGACCGCCAATTGATGTTGTAGAAATGAAGATCCCATTCTTTTTCTCCCTGAAATAAGGAATAAACTCCTGGGTAACCCGAATTGTACCTAATAAATTAGTAGTAAGCTGTCTTACGATCTGTTCATCACTTAAAGCTTCCAAAGGTCCTAAAAGGCCATAACCGGCATTATTAAAAACAACATCCACATCCCCTGAACCCAATGCCTGTTTTACGGTTCTCTGGATCTGCTCCGGTTGGGTAACATCCAAAGGAAGTACTGTTACATTATTCAGAGAAGCAAGATCTGAAGCTGCTTCAGGGTTTCTCATTGTGGCAATAACTTTCCATCCTTTCTGTTGAAATAATTGTGCAGTTGCTTTACCTAATCCTGTAGAAGCTCCTGTTATAAAAATTGTTTTCATTTTTTTCTGTTTAAAATTACAGGACAAAGTTCCGCATCAGAAAAAAGATAAGAGTTGCCAAAACGGGCTAAACTGTAGCCAAAATGGACTTTATGGCTATATAATTTATAACACTATGATTAACTGCGCCTAATATTTTCTTATCGTTTTTTTGTAAGTTTGTTCCATCAATTTTTATGGCAGAATATATTCTTGAAAACATCAATATCAGCACACTTTCCGTGTATGACCTGTTAAATCATACTGCAGAAAGTTCATTTATTGGAATCACTGATTTTCGTGAAATCTATCCCATTGCCATTGAAAATAATACAGGAATTTTCACAAAAAAACTTCCATTACAGCAATTTCCTGTTGTTTCAATAAGCCATATAGGCAATTCATTGCTTTGCACCTGTACATGCAATAATCCTCAGGCAAAACTTTGTACCCATCAGGCAGAAATCATCCACTGTATTCTGGAAGAGAAGAATTACCGGATCTTCTTTGATGATATGCTCCGTAAGAAAACATTGTTATCTAAAGCAAAAGCATATGGATTAGAAAATGAACCAGACCTTGACCAGTATTTTCAGCTGGAATTAGCAGCAGGAAAGCTTGAAATATTGCCTAAGATCAAGGAAATGCTTCCCATAGACGAACTATTACTCCAGAGAGACCTTCTGCCCCAAACTCCATCCAAACTGGATGCACTGGCGACACTTGAAACTGATAAAAAGCAGATATTGGTAATTGGTAATCACCGTTACTACAATCATCTGGTATTCTCTCTTATGGAAGCAGAAACCACACAAACAGGGAAAATAAAAAATCCGGTTACTTCTGTAGATGCAATGCAGCTGATATGGAAAGCCGAGAAGCCCCTGGATATAAAATTTTATACCGCGATTTCTTCTTTTCAAAACAATTACAATGAAGATTATAATTCGGCTGAACTGGAAGCTTTAAAGCTCATTGTAAAAAATCCCCTTGATCTGGATGTATATTATCATGATCGCGAAATTGCAGAAACTGTTTCCGTAAAATCACTGATACCCGTTACACTTAATACTTTAGATGCAGACATACAACTATCTGTATTTAAGAAAGATCCTTTCTTCGAAATCACAGGAGAACTTCTGTTTAATGGTGCAGCCATTCCATTTAAGAATGTGGTTATCAGAAATGAATATTTTGTATATAACAATAAGACATTCAGCTTTATAGATCATCCTGATTTGCTGAGGGTTATCAGATTTTTTAAGGCAAACAATGAGATTTTACTCATTCATTCTTCAAAATATGAAGGTTTCCTGCAGCAAATCCTGTCTAAGTTAGAAGAACGTATACAAATCAATTACAGCTATATACAATCTGCAACGAAAGTACAGCTTGAAGAAAAGAATTTCCACATAGAAAGAGTCATTTATCTTCGTCAGCAGGAAAATTATATTGGAATTACTCCTGTTATGAAGTACGGAGAAGTAGAGGTTCCGGTATATTCCAGAAAGCAGATTTTCGATACCGATCAGAATGGAAATCCATTTAGAATAGAAAGAAACGATTCCTTAGAAGCCCGTTTTACCTCTTTGGTAATGCAGCAGCATCCTGATTTTGAAGAACAGATGGATGGCTATCAGTATTTCTATCTTCACAGGGATAAATTCCTTGATGAAAACTGGTTCTTAGATGCATTTGAAGCATGGCGGAATGAAAATATCACTATATTAGGCTTTAATGAGCTGAAAAACAACAAACTTAATCCCCACCGTGCTAAGATCAACATTCAAATTACCAGCGGACTGGATTGGTTCAATGCCAAGTTAAAGGTAGGTTTTGGCCAGAAAGAAGCTACTTTGAAACAGCTTCACCGGACAATCCGAAATAAAAGTAAATTCGTACAGCTGGATGACGGCAGCCTGGGTATTCTTCCTGAAGAATGGATGGATAAGATCGCTTCTTATTTTCAAGCCGGAGAAATTGATGAAGAGCTGTTAAAGATTCCGAAAATTAATTTTACAGAAGTCTCTTCCCTCTTTGAAAAAGAAGTAATGAGCATTGAGGTTCAGAATGAAATTACCACCTATTCCAAGCAGTTTCTAACTGGTAAAAATATTCCCCGGGTCAATATTCCTTCTGAATTGAATGCCAGGTTAAGAGATTATCAGCATGAAGGATTAAATTGGCTTAATTTCCTCGACAGTTTCAACTTCGGCGGCTGCCTTGCTGATGATATGGGGTTGGGAAAAACCCTTCAGATCATAGCATTTATGCTTTCTCAAAGGGAAAAACGCGGGCATACCACTAATCTTGTAGTAGTTCCTACGTCCCTGCTTTTCAACTGGCAAGAGGAGATCAGCAAGTTTGCCCCTTCACTAAAGATTTTACTCCATTATGGCCCGAACCGGGAAAAAACAAATACCCATCTGTCAGATTATGAAGTTGTTCTAACCAGTTATGGAATGTTGCTTTCAGATATCCGGTTTCTGAAGGCTTTTCATTTCAATTATATTTTCCTTGATGAGTCCCAGGCCATTAAGAACCCTAACTCCGAAAGATATAAAGCAGCGAGGCTTCTACAGGCCAGGAACAGAATTGTTTTAACAGGAACTCCTATTGAAAACAGTACTTTTGACCTTTACAGCCAGCTTTCATTTGCCTGCCCCGGATTATTAGGCAGCCAACAATCTTTCAAAGATATTTATGCTATTCCTATTGATAAATTTGAATACAGCAAACGGGCAACGGAGCTTCAGCAGAAAATAAAGCCGTTTATTCTACGCAGAACGAAGAAACAGGTAGCCACAGAACTTCCTGAAAAAACGGAAACTGTCATTTATTGTGAAATGAATACGGAACAACGTAAGATTTATGATGCTTATGAAAAAGAGCTTCGGGAATTCATTGCAGCTAATGATGATGATGATCTTAATAAAAACACCATGCACGTTCTCACAGGCCTTACAAGGCTCAGACAGATCTGTAACTCGCCAGCATTGATTAAAGAAGGATATTCCGGGGAACATGCCGTTAAAATTGAGATTCTGATGGAACAGATTCTTGGAAAATCAAAAGACCATAAAATCCTTGTATTCTCTCAGTTTGTAGGAATGCTGGACTTACTGAAAACGGAACTGGAGTGTCACGGAATTCCTTTTGAATATCTTACCGGACAAACTAAAGACAGGGGAAATAAGGTAGCTAATTTCCAGGAGAATGAAGAGGTCCGTGTATTTTTGATAAGCTTAAAGGCCGGCGGCGTAGGACTTAATCTTACGCAGGCCGATTACATTTACCTGGTTGATCCATGGTGGAATCCTGCTACCGAAAACCAGGCCATTGACAGGAGTTACCGTATTGGGCAGACTAAAAATGTTATTGCTGTCCGTATGATCTGTTCTAACACGGTGGAAGAAAAAATACTTACCCTTCAGAAGAAGAAGACTGTATTGGCTCAAAACCTTCTCAAAACTGACGGTACTCAATTCCAGGGATTTTCAAGGCAGGACCTTCTGGATATCCTTGATCAGAAATAATGGGAAGTATAATCCATTTAAGATATTTTAAAAGATTAAGAATTCACAGAACAAAACCGACAGATAAAATCTGTCGGCAAAAAACAAAAATTGATATGGATATGATTAGATATGTGTCTTATTTTTCTTTCCTTATAACTTTAAACAGATTTATCCTCTGTATTCACTGTTTTTAGCATGCACTAAATCAGTAAAAGAGCCTTTTATAGGTCTAAATTTTTATTGAGACAAATTTATATTTATTTAGAATTAATAAAAATAATAATTTAATGAGATTTGTCAGTTTAGAGATATTTATATTAGGAAGAAGCAATAAGATTAAACAAGCACATAATTATCGGTAAGTTATATCCATTATTGTTCTAATGGCTTTCTTTAGATGATGTTGATGTGATTCTATTGATTATGGTAAAACACTGTCTAATGCTACTTAATTCAAATTTTCAATAAGAATGGCTGATGCTCCACCACCTCCATTGCAAATCGCGGCAATACCATATTTTCCTCCTTCCTGGCGCAATACATTTATTAAGGTTGTCATAATCCTTGCTCCTGAGGCCCCAATGGGATGTCCCAATGCTACAGCACCGCCATACACATTTACTTTATCCAAATCATAACCGAGAATCTTCTGGTTGGATAAAATCACAGAAGAATATGCTTCATTGATCTCAAAATAATCTATATCAGATAGAATAAGCCCTGTATTTTTCAGAACTTTTTGAATTGCCACTGATGGAGAAGTCGTAAACCATTCCGGGGATTGAGCTGCATCAGCATATGCTATAATTCTGGCTATTGGCTTCAGATCATATCTCTTTACAGCTTCTGAAGAACCCAACAATACTGCTGCTGCCCCATCATTAAGATTGCTGGAATTCGCAGCTGTCAGCATACCATCATTTTCGAAAGCTGGCTTTAGCAGGGAAATCTTTTCAGGAATAAGTTTATCAATATCTTCATCTCTTTCTATAACAACAGTTTCTCTTTTCCCTTCTACTGAGATGCTAAAAAGCTCTTTATTAAATTTGTTATTCTCAGCAGCCTTCTGAGCCCTTTTATAGGACATCAGAGCATAATCATCCAATTCCTGTCTGGTCAAGCCATATTTTTTGACACCTAACTCCGCAGCACTTCCCATGTGAAAATTGTGATACACATCCCAGAGCCCATCTTTAATGAGTCCATCTGTGAATTGGGTATCGCCCAATTTCCAGCCCTTCCGCAAATAGTTATAGTGAGGCACATTACTCATGCTCTCCATTCCACCTGTCATAACCAAGTTTTCTAATCCAAGCTGAATCTGTTGTGCTCCTATTATTGCAGCTTTCATTCCTGAAGCACATACTTTATTAACTGTAGTTGCATCTTTATCTACCGGAATTTCTGAAAAGATGGCAGCCTGTCTTGCTGGTGACTGTCCAACTCCAGCACTTAATACATTTCCCAAATAAACACTGTCTATATTCTCCGGGGAAACCAATGCACTTTCGTAAGCTTTCTGTATAGCCATAGCGCCCAGCTGTGGAGCTGTAAAACCCGATAAACTTCCCATAAAACCTCCAATAGGAGTTCTTTTTGCGGCAATGATGAATACTTCTTTCATAGTTTTATTTTTATTTAAAAATACCATTCGGTATATTATTGATTTTGAAAATTCTTTTTTCTACGGTCCATACAAATATAGTAAAATATACCTATCGGTATATTTTATATATAAAAAAAGATGAAACTTGATATTCCATCTTTATAGGTTTGTAAGTATTTAGTAAAATTGACTTCTTTTTGACATTGCCTCATTCTTATTCTCTGCTCAGCTGATCCAGTTTTTTCAGTAATGTAGGAATTCTATAAGGGCCATGCATTTGTTCTACCTTTATCCTGACCTGGTCTACATCTATTCCTTTTGCCGTTACAAAAAGCGGTGTTTTGCTATTACCACGCAATACATTTCTTCTTTGGGAATCTGGTGTTGTAAATTCATTTTTGGCAATTCCTATTACCGGATGTTTTTCCTGTAAGGCTTCATAAAGGTGTCCTCCTAATCCTATTTTTCCATCATTATCCAGCGTAACATATCCGTCAACAATGATGATATCATCTTCTTTTAGCACTATTTTATTGAGTAAGCTCAGAATGCATGGCAGTTCTCTTTTATAGAAGGCTCCGCTTTCGTATCCAGAACTGATGGAAGTCTGCTCTGTAAAAACTTCCACTTCCCGTTCGGATGCCCAGTCTTGAAATGCAATACAAACAGTATTGGCATAGTCATCGTAATAGTAAGTATCAAACGCGTAAATCATGTTGGTCTAATTATACAGCCAAGATAAACCATCTATCAATAGTAAGCAAAAAGTTTATAAAACTCATGAATAGTGATTTCAGAAAAACCTGTCCCCACATTAAAAAAACTCACCGAAATGCCATAAAATTCCTGACGGATCATGAACAAAACACTCTTTCCCCCAATTCATAGTTCTTACAGGAGTAAGCCTTACATTTTCATATTTATGTGTAAGTCCTAAGGTTAAGAGTTCATTCCAGAATACATCTGTATTGGAAACTTCCATGAAAATCATGGTGTTGTCCACCCAATCTTTTGCATAATAATCCTGAAGATAGAATCCTGTTTCTTCCCGTATAAACAGGGAGAGCTTAGGCTCAAGGATTATTTCTTCAAATCCTAAATCTTTATAAAAGCTTCTGCTGATCTCAAAGTTCTGTGCCCCAATAAAAGGTCTGATGGATTTAAATTGTGATCTCATTTTATTTTATTTTATTTTTTTAACAGAATTTCTTATGACCTGAATCTGCGGAATATCTTCAAGTATTGCCTCACGAATTATTATATGCATAAGTTGCAAAATTAATTATTGAAAATGACAAAGGTGCAAAGATATGTTTCTCAAAATTTATTCTGAATCCACAAAACTTTGCACCTTCATCTGGTTGAACCAGTATTGTTATTTTTTATCTACCACAATTCGTTCTGTTCTGTTGGCAATATCCCATGCTGTAGTAAAAATAAGCTGAGTCCTCTTTTCCAATAGCTTGTAGTCTATTTTATCCGGATCATCCGTTGGCTTATGGTAGTCTTCATGAATTCCATCAAAGAAAAATGCTACAGGAACATTATTTTTGGCAAAGTTATAATGGTCTGAACGGTAATATAGCTGTTGAGGATCGTTAAGATCATCATATTTATAGTTCAGCTCCAGGTTGTTGGTTTTCTTGTTGGCAGCCTCGTTAATTATTTTAAGCTGAGAACTCAACATATCGGAGCCAATCACATAAACATATTGTTTTCCCCTGTTGTCCGGATCATCGCGTCCAATCATATCGATATTAAGGTCAACAACGGTATTAGCCAATGGGAAAACAGGATTATCAGTGTAATATTCTGAACCAAACAGCCCGTGCTCTTCTCCTGTTACATGAAGAAAAAGGACAGATCTTTTAGGACCTTTCCCTGCTTTTTTAGCTTCCTGGAAGGCTTTAGCCATTTCCATTACAGCAACCGTACCACTTCCGTCGTCATCAGCTCCGTTATATACTACTCCGTTTTTTGTCCCCACATGGTCATAATGTGCAGAAACCACTACAATTTCTTCAGGTTTTTCACTTCCTTCAATGAAAGCCAGAATATTTTCAGAGTCCGGAAGGTTACCACCTCCTCTTTTTTTCATAAAATCTGAAGGAACTTTCTGATAATAAGAACCAAGAGCTTTCGGAAATGAAATTCCTAAGCTTTTATAATAATTAACAATATACTCTCCCGCCTTCTTCTGGCCTTTGCTTCCTGTATCTCTGCCTTCCATCTCGTCTGAAGCAATAACATACAGGTTTTTCTTTAAATCTTCTGCCTTAATCATCTTGTAGGCATTGGCAAACGCTTTATCATGTTTTACAGCAACAGGATTTGCAGATACACCATCAGCAACCTGGGCGGTTCCACAACTCGACATCAAAGCAAGGACAAATAACGGAATAAGTAGTTTTTTCATACAGAATAAATTTCTTAAAAATAACATTTTTTATTGAATACGGAATATATGTGGGAGAATATGCTGTGAAGAAATTTCAAAGATCCAGGCATATAAATCGTATAAGCTGTTACCCTATTTTACTTTATGAAGTAAATAAGCATAAACAAATTAATTTTATCACATTAAAAAAAATAAAATCAATACAATATCATTTTTTTATTATTTTTAACCGATATGCAAAATAGATGAAAGAAATTCAAGAATTTACTCATTATTCATTTTTTACAGAGATGTCTGAACTGGCCTTAAAGCACGGAAGCTATGATCTTTCGCTGGGCCTGCCGGATTTTGATATTGATGAACGTCTGAATTTTTTTTTAAAAGAAGCTGCAGATCTTGATATCCATCATTATGAACCTCTGGCAGGAAATCCTTTATTGATTAAGAATATCATTAATTTTAATATAAAAAGGAAAAACAGTATTTCTTTAAAAGCCAATGAAATCTCCATTGTTCCCTGTGCAACCTTTGCTTTATATACCGCACTTAAATCTATTTTAAATCAAGGTGATGAAGTTATTATCATTCAGCCCTGTTACTATACTTATGCTCCTGCGGTTGTAATGAATGGAGGAGTTCCTGTTTATTATGATCTGGAATCTGATTTCACAATAAACTGGGATAAATTTAAAGGCTGTATTTCTGAAAAGACCAAAGCAATTATCGTCAATTCCCCGCAAAATCCAACCGGAAAAATATGGAAACAGAATGATTGGAAACACTTGTATGAACTGATAAGCAACCGGGAAATCTATTTAATTTCAGAAGAGATCTATGATACTTACTGTTTTGATGAAGCGGAACATTACAGCTCATTTATCCATTCTGAACTCAGAAACAGAACTTTCTGTATTTTTTCATTCGGGAAAATGTTTCATACTTCCGGATGGAAAGTAAGCTATATGCTGGCCTCCGAAGAATTAACCGCTTTATTCAGAAGCCATCAGCAGTATATTTCCTATAGTGCCAATGCCCCCGCTCAATATGCCCTGGCAAAGTATCTGAAAGTATTTGATCCTTCAGAAAACAAAGCAATAATGCAACGCAAACGGGATATTTTTAATCAAATGGTTAAAGATACTCCTCTTCACACTGAACAGGAGGCTGAGGGCAGCGTTTTCCAGATTGTTAATTTCAGAAATATTTCAAAGACAATGACTGATGTAGAGTTTGCAAAGTGGCTGACCATTGATAAAAAGGTGGCCTGTCTGCCGCTTTCTGCCTTTTATAACTCCAGACAGAATTCAGATTACATCCGGTTCAGTTTTGCTAAAAAAGATGAAGTGATTATCCGGGCATTGGAGCACCTGAGAAAGCATCTTTAACCCAGAATAATTTTCATAACTGTATTTATAAACCTTGTTGTGTAATGATTTAATAAACATAAAAAGCACCGCTATTGCGATGCTTTCCTATTATCTATTAATATTTGATTAGAGAGCTAGGACTCTTACATCAATTCTTCTGTTTTTGGCTTTACATTCATCAGTATCATTGGCTTCGCAAACCGGATGTTGTGAACCATATCCTTCAGCTTCTATCCTATCTGCTGAGATTCCTAATTCCAACAGCTTCAGTTTTGCAGTCTGAGCTCTCAGGTTGGATAGCTTCTGATTGCTTTCTTCGTTACCGCTATTATCAGTATATCCGCCTAATTTTATTTTCAGATCTGGATAAGCATTTAAGATTTCTGCGATACTATTTAGCTGGAGTTCATAGCCTGCTTTCAGATCACTTGATCCTGTCTCAAAATAAAGATTTTCAATGGTGTACCATTTATTAGGGTCCAAAATGGTCTTATCTTTTTGATTAACCGCATTATAAAGCTGATACAACTGGCTTGTTTCTCCCAACTCGATTGTTTTTCCGCCTTTCAGTTTTACTTTTTGCAGATTCCCGGTTTCGTATACAAAATCTCCGCTTTCATTTAGATGCCCTTTCACTTCCCCGGGAACAATTGGAGCCTTAAGATCTGATGATGCTGAAACAATACCCGCAACTCCGGTTAAGCTTTCAATTTTTGCTTTTCTATTGGCTTCAATTTTATCTTTATGCAGCACAGCTAAGGTGGGTGCAATTACCAATGAAACAATAGACATCAGTTTAATCAGGATATTCATTGATGGTCCGGAAGTATCTTTAAAAGGATCTCCCACCGTATCTCCTGTTACGGAAGCTTTATGAGGTTCTGACCCTTTATAATAGGTCTGTCCATTGATATCAACCCCTTTTTCGAATGATTTTTTTGCATTATCCCATGCTCCTCCGGCGTTATTCTGAAACATTCCCATGAGTACCCCACTTACAGTAGCTCCGGCAAGGAAACCGCCCAATACTTCAGGCCCAAAGATAAACCCGATCAGCAGTGGTGAAATAATCGCAATAGCTCCCGGCAACATCATTTTTCGGATGGATGCATCTGTAGAAATGGCCACACATTTCTCATATTCCGGCTGTGCTTTTCCTTCTAAGATACCTGGAATTTCACGAAACTGTCTCCTTACTTCTTCTACCATGGCCATGGCTGCCTGTCCAACAGCTGTAATAGCTAATGAAGAGAATATGAAAGGGATCATTCCGCCAACGAAAAGACCAGCTAAAACATCTGCTCTGTAAATATCAATGCCATCAATGCCTGCAATTCCTACAAAGGCTGCAAACAAAGCCAGTGCTGTTAATGCTGCTGAAGCAATAGCAAATCCTTTTCCTGTAGCAGCTGTTGTATTTCCTACTGCATCCAGGATATCTGTTTTTTCACGGACTTCTTTAGGAAGTTCACTCATTTCAGCAATACCTCCGGCGTTATCTGCAATCGGCCCAAAGGCATCAATAGCCAGCTGCATGGCTGTAGTAGCCATCATTCCGGCAGCAGCAATGGCAACCCCGTATAATCCGGCACACAGATAAGAGCCGTAAATACCTCCTGCAAGTACTATAATAGGAAGTAATGTTGATTCCATTCCTACAGAAAGTCCGCCGATAATATTGGTGGCATGACCGGTTGAAGACTGTCTCACAATACTGGAAACCGGTCTTTTTCCCATTGCTGTATAATATTCTGTAATAATACTCATTAAAGTCCCTACAACCAGCCCAACCATTATGGCTCCGAATACTCCCATTTTAGTAAACTCATGGCCTCGCAAAACCATTTTTTCAGGAAGAAGATAAGTAACCAGAAAATAAGAAGCTATGGCTGTAATTACAATACTGCCCCAATTTCCTAAATTCAATGCATTTTGTACGCTGGAAGTGGACGAACCTTCATTATCGTTAATTTTAACAAATAAAGTTCCTATCATTGAAAAGATAATTCCTGTTCCTGCAATCAGCATCGGTAAAAGAATCGGTGCAAAACCTCCGAATGCGTCATCAGAGATTGTTTCTCTTCCCAAGACCATGGTAGCAAGTACCGTAGCTACATAAGATCCGAAAAGATCGGCGCCCATCCCCGCAACATCTCCTACATTATCCCCCACATTATCTGCGATAGTTGCCGGATTTCTTGGGTCATCTTCAGGGATTCCGGCTTCTACTTTTCCTACCAGGTCAGCTCCAACGTCTGCAGCTTTTGTGTAAATACCACCACCCACTCTTGCAAAAAGAGCAATGGATTCAGCACCCAGGGAAAAACCGGTAAGGATTTCTATGGTTCTTTCCATTTCGTGGGAATCTACAGTGGCTTCCGGTGCGAAAATCTGTTTAATAATTAAAAATAAGGCTCCTAACCCTAATACGGCAAGTCCTGCTACGCCCATTCCCATCACAGAACCTCCTGTAAAAGAAACTTTGAGGGCTTTGGATAATGAAGTTCTTGCAGCTTCTGCAGTTCTTACATTGGCTTTGGTTGCAATTTTCATCCCTATAAAACCAGCTGTGGCCGAAAAAATAGCTCCTACTACAAAAGCAAGTCCTATACTCCAGTGTGAATTCGCATTACTGGATCCCATTACTGCCAGGAGAATGGCCACAACAACAACAAAATAGGTTAAGATTTTATATTCAGCCTTTAAGAAGGCCATAGCACCATCAGCAATATGTCCGCTGATTGTTTTCATTTTTTCATTTCCGGCATTCTGTTTACTCACCCAGTTGCTCTGAAGAAATGTATAAAGCAAAGCTAACACACCAAAAATTGGCACTAACACAAATAGATCCATAGTTTAATATTTTTTTGGTAATAGAAAAATAAATATAATAAATAATTACCATCAAAGCATTAAAAAAATCATGTACTTTATCATTCCAAGCAAAAAGAACATTGAATATGAATCACAATTCTTTTAGGCTATGTAGATTAAAATCCATTGTAAAAGCACTTAAAACAAGAACATATTGCGATTGTCAAACCACTAATGATGATTAAGACTTTAAGAGTATTAAAATGTGTTTTGCTTTAGGGAAAACTTTATTTTATTACAATAAAAAAAGGATAAGCAGTTTCCCGTTTATCCTTTTATATTATTTACAATCGCAGAGATTATCCTCCGAATTTATCTGCGTAGTCTGTTTGAGAAGCTTTAATCACTTTTCTTGCATGTTCAGCACCGTAAACCTCCTGAATTCTGCATTTTGCAGGCTCATCCGGTAAGTTTTTGTATGTTAAGAAATAGTGCATCAATCTTTTAACTTCTGCTTCCGGTAATTCAGTAATATCTCTGAAATGTCCGAATGCATGGTCGTTAATCATTACTGCTACAATTTTATCATCAGCTTCTCCACCGTCTATCATTTTAAAACCACCAATTGGAATAGCTTCCATCAATAAACCTCCGGCATGGATATTGTGAGAACTTAAAACACAAATATCAAGCGGATCATGATCTCCCATTGTCACATCTGTAGCACCTGCTTCAATAGCAAGTTTCATCACTTCCTGATCACAGTATGTTCTTGGAACAAAACCATACAAAGCAGGGATAATGTTAGAGAATTTCTGGGGCCTGTCTACTTTTAAATATCCTGTCTCTTTATCTACTTCATATTTAATAGTATCTGAAGGAACAATCTCCACAAATACATTTACAACATTTGGCGCATCTTCTCCTGCAGAAATTCCGTGCCATGGATGTGCTTTAAAATTTGGAATCATTATTTATCTGTTATTTTTTAAGTTATTATTAAAATTTCTTTTCTTAAATCTTCTATTGTTTCAGCAACATAATCATTGCTTTCCATATAGTTCATGATGAAGATGGTTTTGAATTCATCCAGCATCACTTCCCCTTTCAATCCGTCATAAGTTTTATGAAGCAGGTCTATAACGGCATTTTTAGAGTCTACGATATTCTTCCAGGAATTCTTCGTTATATAGAGCTGCTGGGAAGAATTATATTCAAATTCTTCATTGATCGCTTTTTCTGTAAGGAAAATGAACTCATGAACAGCTAATCCTTTATCAAATCGCTGAATCAGGTTGGAAGGCTTTATTCTGTCCAGAAATAAAGTCATTCTCTCGTAAGAATGTGCTTTATTCTCTGAATTCGACTTCACGGTAAGTAATTTGAGTTCCTGGTTTTTAAGGGTAATATACGAGTGTACAAATTGTCTAAGCAAAACCAGAAAAGGAATTGCAATAATTAATGCAAATGCATATGGTAGATATCCTGAAAGACTCGTCATAATTTTAGGATGCAAAATTACTAATATTTTCTGATATTACAGTTCAAATAATGCGGGTCTTTGTGTAACTTCATGATAGCATACACTATTTTCATCAAAAAAGTGATATACGAGGCTTTTGCGGGTTCTGTTTTTATCGGTATGAGGCTCTCCGCCATGAAGAATATTGGCATGCCAGATCAGCATATCTCCTTTTTTAGCTCTGAAAATTTCTTTTTTCAAACCTAATTCTCTGACTTTATTTTCCAGAAATTCTTCATAAGCCTTATAGCTTTTTTTTCCAATTTTTAACGCTGTTCCTTCATTATCGTAATCAGAGTTTAGAAAATAAGGTAATTTATGGCTTCCGGGAATATAATGTAGCGCACCATTGTTTTCATCCACATCTTCCAGAGCAATCCACACTCCTAAAAGCCCACCCAGCGGGAATGTTGTCATATGAATGCTGTCTGAATGGGTTTTCTGCTGACTCCCGTTAATAAAGTTAATACTTTGAAAAAGTTTAGCCTTGCCATCCAACAAAACAGACAGAAACTCCAGCAGGTTCTTATCACTAGCAATATTTCTGATAATTTCAGAATGATGAATGGCAAACATAAGCTTTCCACCATAGCGGAATTTTAACGTTCCGTCTTTCATCAGTTTCTCAATTTCCGTATTAACATTTTCTGCTGCTTCCGGACTGATAAAATTTCTCAGAATCATATACCCGTTATCATCATAATGAAGGGCACTTTCCTTATTCTCATCAGATAAATTTTTAAAAAAAATTGTGGACGAAAGCTTTTCCTCATCAATACATCTTTCAGTTTGAGGAAGATGGGCAAAGTCTTTACTTGAAATAGGTGAATAATAGTTCTTTTTGATCCCGTACTTTCTGTATAATGGAATATTGTGCTTTAACTTACTTTTTTTAAATAAATTATAAAGCATATATGACAATTTATAATTACGAATTTGCTGTAACATAACGGTTATTATTGTTTATAAAGATACGGAATTACACTAAATTAGAACTAATCTAAACAATGCTTTTTATCATTAAAAAAGCCTTCCTTTTAAAAGTAAAGAGCCTAATTTTTTGAAAAGGTCTTTCTTGGAACTTTCTATAAATCCATACGGTCTGAGTTCAGGACGGAATCCCCTGAAAAATTCTTCAATATTTGGGATGTCTCCACCTTCAAAATCAAAAATATGAGTATCTATTGTTTCTTTAAGCATTTGGTCTATCAAAACGGAAGCACCAGACAGTTTTATATATTCCTTATCGCTGAAGTTTCCTAAAAGTGCAACCATATTACAATCCGAATACGTAGCAATAACATTGATGATTCTATTGTGATAATAAAAAGCTAAAAAGCGCAGATATTTCAAGCGGTAGGATGTTTCATAAATCTTCATAAACCCGGCCAAATCACTTTCCTTATCTAATCCTATGATATTAGATTCTATAAAAGATTTCACTTCATCATAAGAAACCGTCTTTACTTCTGAATGCTTCAAAACTTCTTCATCCAGCCTTAATTTACGTTTTCTTTTAGGCGAATACCTGGCATATACTTTTTCATAAGTCTCAGGATAGATCAGGAAATTCTTCTTTATTCTGAGTTTGGTACGAAGCTTATTCACATCATTAAAAGGATAAGCTCTTATCAGATAGTGAGTATCCAGATAATCTAAAAACTGTTCATTTAAATTCACATCATCTTTAATGGAAAAGACCCCTAATTGCTGGCACAGTTTAGGATTATGAACGATTTTTACTCCATATTTTCTTACAAAAGGAACGGGCATTACAGCTTCATAATCATTATATACAAGTAATTCCCATTGCTTGGGTGCTGTTATATCTAAAAAGTCTTTTGTTGCAGAGTATTTTCTTTGTTCAGAATTTTCTAAACACTGAGAATATTTTACAAAATCAATTTCATGGTATTTCAATCTTCTTATCATAATAATCCTGCGTCCGAAAAACTAAAGTATGAATGCTGTGTAATGATAATATGGTCTAAAAGCTGAATACTTAATACTTTACCAGCTTCTTTTATTTTTTGGGTAATATTAAGATCTTCTTTGCTTGGCTTCATACTTCCTGAAGGATGATTGTGTGCAATAATAACTCCTGTTGAAAAGTTTTCAAGAGCTGTTTTGAACAGCACTCTTACATCCACAATAGACTGGCTGATTCCGCCTTGGGTGAGTTGTGAAGTATGTATCACTTTATTGCTGTTATTCATAAAAATAGCCCAGAATTCTTCTGTTCTTAAGTCTGACAACTGATTTTTCAGGATAGAATAGGCATCATGACTGTTCCCGATCACAGGTCGTTCCTGAATTTCCTGTCCTGCTCTTCGCCTGCCTATTTCCAAAGCAGTAATGATAGAAATAGCTTTAGCTTCCCCTATTCCTTTAAACTTCGTAAGATCCTTAACGGAAAGCAGACTTAGCTGATGCCAGTTATTGTTTACAGATGCTAAAATCTTTCTGGCCAATTCTAATACACTCTCTTCCCTGCTTCCACTTCCCATAATAATGGCTAAGAGCTCAGAATCGGAAAGTGCATTCTTACCCTTTTGTAAGAACTTCTCCCGTGGTCTATCGTCTTCTGCAAGAAATTTTAAGGACATAGAATTAAGTATAAAAAATTAATAGAAAGTGTATAAGATAATAGGTTTCTCTGATTTATCAATGTATTTTGCCGTTTCTTTAAATGCATTCACCGAAAGCATGGGACAGCCAAGACTGAGGCAGGTTGGCTTTTCAGATTCCATATCAGGAACACTGCTGAAAGAATGAAGAACAATAGCCCGTTGCATTGCATTATCATTGGTAGAATCAAGTCCTTTTAAACGGTAAGCTTTTCCAAATTGTCCAATATAACTGCTTCCGATTGCATACTTTCCAAGAGATGACTGATAGGAACCTTCCACATTACTGAACTTCAAAGCATTTGAACCTGAAATTACAGATCCTGAGCCATGAGCTACAATAGCTTTTTGTACAATTTTATTATTCCTGAGGTCATAAATGAAGTACCTGTATTTTCCTGATGGGATTTTAAAGTTAATAAAAACAGCCAGCTCCTGATTATAATCTTTACCTTTAACAAATTCTTTAATTTCTGAAATTTTAGATGCAGGTATTCCAAACAACGTTGCCTGTTGCGATTCGGCTTTTGAACAGGAAAGTAAAAGTATAAAAAAGAAGATAAAGATTCTCATCATCTGTATAAGAAAGCTATTCTATAATCATTCCATCCTTCATAACGAGCTTACGGTCTGTAATTTCAGCCAGATTCGGATTGTGGGTAACAATCACAAAAGTCTGATTATACTTATCTCGAAGATCAAAAAACAGCCTGTGAAGGTCATCCGCATTTTTTGAATCCAGATTTCCCGTAGGTTCATCAGCAAAAATAATTTTTGGCGAATTGATTAAAGCTCTTGCAACGGCTACCCTTTGCGCTTCTCCACCGGAAAGCTGGTTGGGCTTATGATTCAGTCGTTGTTCAATTTTAAGGTCCTCAAATAAAGCATATGCTTTTTCAATAGCTTCTCTTTCATTAGCTCCTGCAATTTTGGTAGGAAGCAAAACATTTTCCAAAGCAGTAAACTCAGGAAGCAACTGATGGAATTGAAACACAAAACCGATATTCTGATTTCTGAATTTTGATAACTGCTTATCATTCATGTTAATAAATGATTCTCCGGCAATCTCAATTTCAGTATCATATTTCCCGGATTGAGTGGGATGATCCAAAGTTCCTAAAATCTGAAGCAATGTTGATTTACCCGCTCCGGATTCTCCTACAATAGAAACCACTTCTCCTACTTTGATGTGAATATCAACTCCTTTCAGTACTTCTAAATTCCCATAAGATTTATGGATATTTCTTGCTTTAATCATGATTCAAAAATAGTAACATATTGTCGATTTTACAACAGATTATCACAACAATATTGATATTAAAACAAAAAACCTCCCGATCGGGAGGTTTTAGTATAAATCTTTTAGAAATTACAGTAACAAAGTTAATGGATTTTCTAAATAAGTTCTTAACGTCTGTAAGAATTGAGCTCCTGTAGCACCGTCTACCACTCTGTGGTCACATGCTAATGAAAGTTTCATTGTATTTCCTACTACAATCTGACCATTCTTAACGATTGGTTTCTCGATAATAGCTCCTACTGAAAGGATAGCAGAGTTAGGTTGGTTGATGATACTTGTAAATGTCTCAATTCCGAACATTCCAAGGTTAGAAATAGAGAATGTAGATCCTTCCATTTCATTAGCCTTAAGACCTTTGTTCTTAGCTCTTGAAGCCATATCTTTTACAGCTGCAGAGATCTGAGTGTAAGACATCTGATCAGTATTTTTCAATACAGGAACTACTAATCCGTCTGGAATAGCTACTGCCACGCCAATATTGATATTCCCTCTGTGAATGATCTTATCACCAGCCCAGCTTGAATTTACCTGCGGATGTTTTCTTAATGCAATAGCTGTTGCTTTAATGATCATATCATTGAATGAAATCTTCGTATCCGGGATAGAGTTGATTTCTTTTCTCGCCTCAATAGCTTTATCCATATTGATCTCAACCATCAGATAATAGTGAGGAGCAGAGAACTTACTTTCAGAAAGACGTTTCGCAATAACGTTTCTTACCTGTGAGTTTGGCGTCTCTGTATCTTCTCCCTGAACGAAGCTTACAGCAACCTGAGCAGCAGCACTTGCAGCCGGAGCTGAAGAAGCAGCTGGTTTGGCAGCCGGCTGATAATTTTCAATATCTTTCTTAACGATTCTTCCGTTTTCTCCCGAACCCTGAACACTGTTGATATCAACTCCTTTCTCCTGAGCCATTTTCTTAGCTAGAGGAGAAATTGCCACTCTGTCAGAAGATAAAGTATTAGCCGCCGGAGCAGCTTTTTCTTCAGTTTTAGCTTCTGTTTTTTGCTCAGCTGGCTTTTCTGATACCGCAGCAGCTTTTGGAGCTCCTACAGCTGAAACATCTGTTCCTGCAGGGCCGATAATAGCCAACACACTGTCAACCGGAGCGGCACCTCCTTCTTCTACACCCTGCTTCAATAATACACCATTGAATTCAGATTCGAAATCCTGAACAGCTTTATCTGTTTCAATTTCAGCAAGAAGATCACCTTCTTTAACTGTATCACCCACATTTTTGTGCCATTTAGCTACCTTTCCTTCTGTCATTGTATCAGAAAGTCTTGGCATTGTAATCACTTCTACTCCTGCCGGAACTTCTGCTGAAGCAGTTTCCACAGTTTCTGCCTTAGGCTGTTCTTCTGATTTCTTTTCTTCAGTACCTGCAGTGGGAGCAGCAGCCCCACCTGTTAATCCTGAAATATCTTCTCCTTCATTACCGATAATTGCTAAAACAGAGTCTACAGCAGCTGCAGCACCTTCTTCTACACCAACGTATAAAAGAGTACCTTCTACTTCAGATTCGAAATCCTGAACTGCTTTATCAGTTTCAATTTCAGCTAAAATATCTCCTTCCTTTACTTTATCTCCTACTTTTTTATGCCATTTCGCCACTTTACCTTCCGTCATAGTATCCGAAAGGCGGGGCATCGTAATTACTTCTGCCATAATCTATATTGATTTGAGATCCGAGATTTGAGATTTGAGATTTCAGAAATTTCAAACTTCAAATTTCAAATTAATTTTTATTTTTTTAGTTTTCTAATTTGTCTAAGAATGGATAATCTTCCTGAGCATATACATACTCATAGATTTTCTCAGGATCAGGATATGGAGAGTTCTCCATGAATTCGATACACTCTTCAACAAAGTCTCTTGACTTATTATCTATGGTTTCCAATTCAGCTTCTGTAGCCCATCCGTTTTCAAGGATTCTGTGCTTCACCAATTCAATTGGGTCATCATTCTTGTGAATAGCTACTTCTTCTTTAGATCTGTAAGGCTCAGCATCAGACATAGAGTGACCTCTGTAACGGTAAGTTCTTGCTTCAATGAATGTTGGGCCATCTCCTCTTCTTGCTCTTTCAATAGCTTCGTAAGCAGCTTCAGCCACTTTTACCGGATCCATTGCATCTACAGCAAGACAAGGCATTTCATACCCTAATCCTAATTTATAGATATCTTCGTGATTGGCAGTTCTTTTTACAGAAGTTCCCATTGCATACTGATTGTTTTCTACCACAAATACTACAGGAAGTTTCCAGTTCATCGCCATATTGAATGTTTCATGTAATGAACCCTGTCTGGCAGCTCCATCCCCGAAGAAACAAATATTTACAGCCTTTCTGTCAAAATATTTATCTGCAAAAGCAATACCTGCTCCCAATGGAATTTGTCCTCCAACAATACCATGACCTCCGTAGAAACGGTGTTCTTTACTGAAAATGTGCATAGATCCACCCATCCCTCCGGATGTACCTGTAGCTTTACCACAAAGTTCAGCCATAATTCTCTTAGGATCTACTCCCATCGCCATTGGATGGATGTGGCATCTGTAAGCAGTAATCATACTGTCTTTGGTAAGATCCATAGCATGTGTAAATCCGGCAGGAATTGCTTCCTGACCATTATACAAATGTAAAAATCCTCTGATCTTTTGTTTTAGGTAAAGAGAACGGCATTTGTCTTCAAACCTTCTCCACATTGTCATATCTTCATACCACTTCAGGTATACCTCTTTAGAAAATTCTTTCATGTGTTAGCTCTTGCTTTTTTATGATGAAATAGTTGAGCAAAATTATGAAAAAAACTTTGTTTTTATTGTATGCATAAGTAACTTTTCGTTTTTTCTCTAAAATCTATTTGCAGGCGGACCGGATTATTCTTAATTTTCGAACCTGAGAAACGTTTATAAAACAGTATTCTGCCTATCTTTTTCTTATTGCAATATCTAAGAAATCAACCTGCCAGTATAGCCTCCCTGAAATAATTGATGAGCAGGACAGCAAAAAAACATTACATTTTATTGCCTTTCTTTTTCCTATCTTTAATTATTGTTAACATATCTTTTGGGTATTTTAATACCTCCTTTTGTGGTAAAATTCTGTAGGTTTTAAAGTTCAACTTTCTATATTATAACAGAATTACCATACAATTTAGCGGCTTCAGCTTTAATCACCTTCTATTTCTGATCTGTCATAAAATTCCCTCAGCTACTTTGAATTTTTCCACTCTAACAAATAAACAGATTCTATTCATTATATATTATAACATTAATCATCCCCTATTTGTCTTACATTTCAAAAATAACAATGGAAAATTACACCTATTCCTAATTTAAAAACTGAAGTAATTAAAATTAAAAATTTACAGGAATAAGACGTATTATCTTCAACAAAAACAGAAGAAAAGTTTTACATATTAACGTTCATCAATACTTATCTGCATTTTCAGCATCTTAAAAACTGGTCTATCATCTTGTATTCGTTTGTTTTTTGGGCTTATAATCTTATATTTGACTTTTAAACTTAAATATGGAAGAAAAAAAGTCCTCGCTTTTTCATAAAACATCAAGGGTTATCTCAGATTTCTTCAATCCACTGGTTTCTCTGATTATTTTTTTTGTCTATATGAGTGCCAGGGAGTACACATTTAAGGAATCTCTTGTTTATTTTTTTCCTTTATTATTAATGATTATTGCACCGGTTGTTATCTGGCTGGTATGGAATGTAAAAACCGGAAGGTATACCAATATGGATGTTTCCAACCGGATTCAGAGAAAAACCCTATATGTATTTATTGCAACCTGTCTTATTATTTATCTTATTTTCAATTATATCAGAAATGGATATATTGATCTGGTTCTGCTTTTTATTTTAATCCTTCTTTTTGCCCTTCAGATCAGCAATTTTTTCATTAAAAGTTCTATGCATACTGCATTTAATATATTTGTAGCCGCATTATTTTTCACCTTGGACTGGAAAATAGGTCTTGTATGGCTCGGGATTGCCAGCCTGGTAGGTCTTACCAGAATTATTTTAAAAATGCATACGGTAAAAGAAGTATTTATGGGAGCTGGAATAGCTTTTATGGTATCTTTTATTTACCTTTATTGCAATATACAATTTCAACATTAGAATTTTTATATGAAAATTAATCATCTTACTTCCGCAGAGGAAAACTTTATGAAGCTGTTTTGGAAAATGGAATCTTTCTATCTGAAGGACGTTATGGAGCAGCATCCGGAACCTAAGCCACACCAGAATACGGTATCTACCTACCTTAAAATACTAGTGGAAAAAGGATATCTCTCTACTGTAAAAGAAGGAAGAATATTCAAATATACAGTGCTTGTTCCTTTAGAAGAATATAAAAAATTCCTGCTGAAAGAACTTTCCCACAACTTTTTCAATGATTCCGGAAAAGAAATTCTGGACTTTTTATTCATCGAGAAATTAATTTCACAGGATGATCTTAAAGGGTATTTTGATCTTAAAATTGAAATTAAACCTGCAAAGGCTGAAGAACCGACATTTGAATATGCAAATGATATTCTGAGTCCTAAAAAAGAGAAGAAAGCAAAAGGAAAGGATAAAGAAAAAGATAAGGATAAAAAGAAAAAGAAGAAAAAAGATTCATAGTAATCGTTCAGTAATTTATGATGAAAATGCTTAGATACTAAAAGCAGAAAGCAACCCAATAAAAATAGGCTATCTGAAAGACGGCCTATTTTTTTATCTGTAATTGAAAAATTACCTCTGAGTTCCAGTGCTCCAAATAGGAGAATAATCACTAGAAATGACAAGGTTTCCGTCATTCTGAACGATAAGCTTGTTTACTTCTATACCGGATGTGTTTGAGCTCCACACAGCTTTGTTGTAAGAATCATATACCACCAGGTTTCCATCATTCTGGAATTCAGCTCTGCTTCCTTTATTGGTGGTTCCTGTAGCCCAGATAGCATTACCGTTTCTGCTGGATAGTACCAGATTTCCATCACCCTGGAAAGACAAATAATAACTTCCGTCGGCAGAATAAAGTTTATCCCCTGTACGGAATCTGTAACCTTTATTTACATATCCACGTCCATATCGGTCATTATTATTTACGTTTATCCGCCCATCTCTTGAAGCCCATAAAGGATTAGACCTATTATACACCACAAGGTTACCATCATCCTGAACCGTTAATTTATTGGCTCTTCTCCCATTGGTATTGGTACTGAATGCTACACCATTCCCCGGTGTATAAACAACCAGGTTACCATCTTCCTGAAAAATAGCTTTTACACCCCTGTTTGTAGTTTTGGCATCCCAGATCGAAGCACCTGCTCTGTTATACAAAACCAGATTACCGTCATTTTGAAATATCAGATAGTAACTGTTGTTATTTGACCAATATTTTCTGTCCTGTTCCAGCGTCTGGCCATTATAAATATTTTGTGCGTTCAACAATAATCCGCCAAACGCCATCATTAATGTTAATAAATGTTTTTTCATTACGATTACTTTTTGATTGATTGAGGATTTTCTAAAACTGTGCCAAAATATGGTTAGAACCTCCATAAATGGTTAATTGAATGATTTACTGAAAATTAAATTCCATAAAAAAAGCGGCTTAAAAGCCGCTTTATATTTTTACCAACGATTTCCGCCGCCACGGTTGTTGTTGTTACCGTAACCACCTCCTCTGTTGTTGTTTCCATAACCTCCACCTCTGTTGTTATCGAAGCTTCTTCTTGGCTTCTCTTCTCTAGGTTTAGCTTCAGATACGTTTAATGTTTTTCCGTTGAATTCTTTTTGGTTAAGAGCGTCAATAGCTTGCTTTCCTTCTTCATCACCCATTTCGATAAAACCAAAACCTCTAGAACGGCCAGTCTCTCTGTCTGTAACGATTTTAGCTGATGATACATCACCAAATTCTGCAAATAGATCGTGCAACTCATACTCTTTAGTTGCGTAATTGATGTTTGAAACAAAAATGTTCATTTTGAATAAATTAAAAAATTAATAAAAATTTGGTATATAAAAGAAAAACAACATAAATTAATGAACAAATATTGATTCCAAATATAAACGTATGCAAGATACAATTAAAAATTTCAAATCAAAGCTTTTTTTTACCTCTTTCTCACTTTAGTTTGAATTTAAATTTAAAAAACCGCTCATTATTAATTTTAAAATACTGATAATCAAATTTATACAGTAAAAAATCATTAAAAAGTTAAAGTTAGTTAACATAATAAAAACACTCTTTGAGTAATTATAAAAAATAAGTAACAGCTCATTATTATACAAGGTAACTAACTGAATAATGTTTCAGAATATATAGAATAATAGTATATTTATAAGTATTATATCGGATTTTTATCATGAAACAGCACACCACCAATTACATCAATACTTTTATAGAAGTTGCAGAAGACTGCCCAGTTTCCCGGGCGCAAATCCCTTCCGAAAAAAAAGAAAAAACATTAGCTAATCTCCAATACGAAAAGATCAGCAGAAATCCTTACCAATACACTTCCGATGATATTATTTTTGAATGCTATGCTATCAGGAATGATATTTCAGAAAATGAAAAGCAAAAGGAAAGAGAGCTATTCTTTTCCAAAGGTCAAGCCTGCCTCAGGGCCTCTCCGCTAGCCAAAAGATTTGGATTTGGATTTCATCATAATAAGGAAGGAAAAGTAGCTCTGTACCCTATGGAAAGCGAAGAATATCAAAAACTGTTAAAAGATCCCGGCATCACAAAAACAAAAGCAATGCGCTCCAAAAGAAAATGATTGAGAAAATGAATAATTCTCTTAAGATCAATAAATACTATTCTTTTGAAAAACCCGCTATTTAACGTTAAATTTGTACTGCAAATTATTAAGAACATGAACTACCATACAAGAAAATGGGTAAAGCCCGAAGATTTAAATCCTAATCACTCACTATTTGGAGGAAGACTTTTACAATGGATAGATGAAGAAGCTGCATTATATGCTATTATCCAGCTTGAAAACACAAAAGTAGTTACCAAATTTATTTCAGAGATCAATTTTGTGAGTTCTGCTAAACAGGGAGATATTATTGAAATTGGTATTGAAGCTACTCACTTTGGTTCTTCCTCTATTACTTTAAGATGTGATGTGCGTAATAAAATGACACATCAAACCATTATTACCGTTGAAAAAATTGTAATGGTTAACCTGGATAGCGAAGGAAATCCTGCTCCTCATGGCAAAACCAAGATTGAGTTTGTAAAAGACAGACTAAACAGCGGCGTATGAAGATTTTCATCAAGAACATGGTCTGCAACAGGTGTATTGCTGCTGTAGAAGTTATTTTTAATAACGCTGGTATAAAAACAAATTCCGTTATTTTGGGAGAAGTAGAAACAGAATCTGACATTCCCCCGGCAACAATGCAAGCCATTGAAGAAAAACTCCTTGCCTCCGGATTTGAAAGAATTATGGATTCTTCCCATCAGCTTATTGAGAAAATTAAGAACTTCGTTATTGTAAAAATCACTGAACTTGATATTGATGAAGATTTCCTTCTCTCTGAATTTTTAAGTTCAAAGCTCCATAGAGACTATAGCTCTCTTTCAAAAACATTCTCACAGAATGAGAACATAACCCTAGAACAGTTTTTTATTCTTCAAAAAATAGAAAAAGTAAAAGAATTGCTTTTATATAATGAATTCAACCTCACCGAAATCGCAGGAAAGCTGGGGTATAAAAGTGTTCAACACCTTTCCACCCAATTCCGTAATGTTACCGGATTCACCCCTACTGAATTCAAGAAATTAAAGGTTCATCACAGGAAACCCCTTGATAATCTTTAATGAGTTAAAGAGTATTCGAGTTTGAAGGTTTGAAAGCTGTTTATGATAACAAATAATTGATCAATACTCTGATACTCTAACTCTGGAAAAAACTTCAAACCTAAATTCTATAACTATTATCCTTAAATTTATAACAGCCTTAGATTTTCATTTTGGAAATTTGCAGTATAAATTTAAGAATCATGGAACAACAGTATAAAATACTCGGAATGACCTGTTCCGGTTGCCAGAAAAAAATATCCGATCAACTGAACAGCATTCACGGGGTTACAGCCGATGTAAATCTGGAAAACAATACCGCTACCATCACTTCTGATCATGCGGTTGCTCTTTCAGTTTTAAATGATTCCCTTGCGGAAATAGGAAAATACAAGTTGGAGGATCCCAACAATCCGGAGAAAGCATTTATAAAACCTCAGGATCGTGTATCTCCTTCTTCAGTATATTATTGCCCAATGGAATGTGAAGGTGACAAAGTATATTTCAAACAGGGTGAAAGATGTCCGGTTTGTAATATGTACTTGGTTCCTATTGAAGAAAAGCTGGCAAAAGATCCTAACCACAAACCTGTTTATTCAGCAACCAACCTTCCTGAAAACTTTAAAGACAGTGCCGGAAAATACTATTGTCCGATGTTCTGTGAAGGAGATAAAGTTTACGAAGAAAAAGGTGATTGCCCTGTATGCCACATGCATCTGGAAGAAATATCTGAGGCTATGGCTAAGAATGCGGCTTCACATTCACACACTCATAATCACAATCACAGTCATAACCATCATCACGAAGCGCCTAAAGTTACTGATGAAATGGCAGGAAGATATTATTGCCCGATGTATTGTGAGGGAGACAAAACTTATGACTCTAACGTTGGATGCCCTGTTTGCGGAATGGACCTGGTAAAATATCCGGAAAAGAAGACGGCAAAATATACCTGCCCAATGCACCCTGAGATCATCCGTGATGAACCGGGAAGCTGCCCAATCTGCGGAATGGACCTGGTTAGAATGCCTGACAGCGGGGACGATGAAGAAGATGAAACCTACAACATTCTGAAAAGAAAATTCCTGATCTCACTGGCATTTACTATTCCTGTTTTTATTCTCTCCATGGGCGGAATGTTTATTGATTTTCCGTTCTCACACCAGATTCAGGGCTATGTTGAACTGGCATTAACTCTCCTTGTTATGTTCTATTCAGGGTGGTTTCTGTTAAAAAGAGGCTGGGTTTCATTCAAAACCTGGAATCTCAATATGTTCAGCTTAATTGCTCTGGGGGTTGCTGCGGCATTTATTTTCAGTATTGCAGCATTGGTTTTCCCAGATATCGTTCCCCATGAAATCCGCGGACATAATCATGAGATCCCATTATACTTTGAGGCAGTCTGTGTTATTCTGACCCTTGTAATTCTGGGGCAGTTAATGGAAGCTGCCGCTCATAAAAAAACAGGAAATGCCATTAAGGAACTCATGAACTTATCTCCGGATGAAGCCAATCTCATCATAAATGGTGAAGAAAAAAGAGTTTTACTTTCCCAGGTGAAAATCGGAGACCTGTTAAAAGTAAAGCCAGGTGAAAAAATTCCGGTTGACGGAAAAATAACTGAAGGCAGCTCTATTGTAGATGAAAGTATGATTACGGGAGAACCCGTTCCTGTTGAAAAAACTGTTGATGATAAAGTTTCCTCAGGAACAATTAACGGAAACCAGGTATTCATTATGAAGGCAGAAAAAGTAGGCGATGAAACCTTACTTTCACAAATCATTAAAATGGTGAATGAAGCAAGCCGAAGCCGCGCACCGATTCAAAAATTAACAGATAAGGTCTCAAAAGTATTTGTTCCCATAGTAATCCTTATTGCTGTTCTTACTTTTGTATTATGGCAGTTCTTTGGCCCGGAAGGAAAAAGAAGTTTATTTGCTTTCGTAAATGCCGTAGCTGTTTTAATTGTAGCATGCCCTTGTGCTTTAGGTCTTGCAACTCCCATGTCTTTAATGGTAGGTATTGGAAAAGGAGCTAAAAATGGCATCCTAATCAAAAATGCAGAGGCCCTGGAACAAATGAACAAAGTAAACGTATTAATTACTGATAAAACAGGAACCTTAACAGAAGGAAAACCTTCCGTTGAACATATTGAAATCATAAACAATGAAGATAAAAGGGAGATTCTAAAGCTTGCTTTCTCCCTGAATCAAAACTCTGAGCATCCACTTTCCAATGCCGTTATCAAGAGGGCTAAGGATGAAAATATAACTGCAGAAAAAGTAGATAAGTTTGAAAACGTTTCAGGAAAAGGAGTCAAAGGAAACATTAATGGTAAAACAGCTTACCTTGGCAATGAAAGCTTATTAACTTCCCATCAGATCCAGATCCCTAATGTATTAAAACAGAAAGCAATAGAAGTACAGTCGAAGGCACATACAATTTCTTATGTGGCGCAGGATCAGAATGTATTAGGATTTATCAGCTTTACAGATAAAATTAAAGCGAGTTCTAAAAAAGCGGTAGAACGATTAATGAGTGAAGGTGTTGATATCATTATGATGACCGGAGACAACGAGCATACCGCAAAAGCGGTCGCAGAAGAACTGGGCATCAAACATTTTAAAGCAAACTGTCTTCCCGAAGATAAACTGAATGAAGTAAAAAAACTGCAGCAGCAAGGTAAAATCGTAGCCATGACCGGAGACGGAATTAATGACTCTCCTGCCCTGGCCCAGTCAGATATAGGAATAGCTATGGGAACAGGAACCGATGTAGCCATTGAAAGTGCTGAGATCACTTTATTAAAAGGAGACATTTTAGGAGTTGCAAAAGCCAAGCTGCTGAGTGAAAAACTTTTAAAAAACATTAAGGAAAACCTGTTTTTTGCCTTTATCTATAATGTTTTAGGAATTCCGGTTGCGGCAGGATTATTGTATCCATTCTTTGGAGTTCTGTTATCACCGATGATTGCCGCCGCCGCAATGAGTGTCAGCTCATTATCCGTGATCCTGAATTCGTTGAGATTAAATTCGGTAGATCTGGAGATAAAATAACAGTATGAAAAAAGAAAATCTTTACATAGGGTGTTCAGGGTTTTATAATAATGACTGGAAAGGGTCACTATATCCTGAGAATGTCTCCAGTAAAGATTTTCTTTCTTTATATGCTGAAGTTTTCAATGCGGTAGAGATCAATTCCACATTTTATAGAAAGCCTATTGCTAAAACGCTTTTAAAATGGTATGATGATACTCCTGAATCATTCAGGTTTTTCATTAAAATTCCCAAAGCAATTACCCATCAGAAACGTCTCCAGGAAAGTGGAGAAGAGATCACAGGATTTTGCCAGTACATTCAAAAGCATCTTCAACAAAAACTTTCCGGTTTTTTGTACCAGCTTCCGCCCTCCTTTAAAAATACATTGGAAAATACAGATCTGGTTGTTAATAATATTGACACCCACTTTTTAAATGTTATTGAATTCCGTCACGAATCCTGGTGGAGAAAGGAAATCTTTGATCTGTTAAAAAGTAAAAATATGGTTTTCTCAGGGGTAAGCTTTCCTGGAAATCTTTCCGAAGAGATCATCATCAATCATCCTGAAATAATATATTACAGACTCCACGGAAAACCCATACTGTACAAATCCGAATACAATGAGGATTTTCTGAACAATCTTGCAAAAGAGCTTAGCCATAAAAAGCAAACTGCATTCATATTCTTTAATAATACCTGGGGAACTGCTGCTATTAAAAATGCAATATATCTGAAAAACATTTTAATTAAGTAACAGCTTCATTTTTACCCCAACAATCATCCGTCGATTTGTTAAGATAAAATAATTCCTGAACAGAGGAATAATATCGTTATCATAACAAAAATAGAAAATGACTATCGGTTCAGTATTTATAAATGTTAAGATTTACGGAAAACAAAAATATAAATTCAGAATCAGCATTTTAATGAAAAAAGGCTTTAAAATAAAGTTCTTAAAATAATCTTAAAAAGAGAAAAAGCTAAGAAACATGGCATATAATTTGTTAACATTCAAACGTTATTTTTAACGATTTTTAACAATTTAAAATTCCATTATCTTTATGAGAAAAATTTTTGCGGGAAAGTCAAAAAATAAGGCTTTTCTCGGGATGTTTGCATTGGTGAGTGCAACCTCAGTAGTATTAAACAGCTGTAATTTTAAAAGTGATGTAAACGATACTGTCAGTTTACAGGAACATCCTGCCGCAGAAACAGTCCCCACGATGGACGATGAAAGCGTAGATCCGGATAAAAGAGTGATTTACCTTACCTTTGACGATGGCCCCAATCAGGGAACCGAAAATCTTTTAAAGATCCTGGATAAGAGAAATGTGTGTGCCACTGCTTTTTTAGTAGGAAAACATGCTTACGGGAGCACAAAACAGAAAAATGATTTTAAACTTCTAAAAGACAATCCTCTTATTGAACTGGCTAACCACAGCTTCACGCATGCGCATAACAAATACACTGATTTTTATAAAAATGCAGATGCTGTGGTACGTGATTTCGACATTGCCAAAGACAGCCTGAAGCTTCACGATAAAATAGCTAGAACACCGGGAAGAAATATCTGGAGACTCAATAACATTAATGTAACAGATATTAAAAGTTCTACAGCTGCTGCAGACGGACTTAAAAGAGCAGGATATAAAGTGATTGGCTGGGATCTTGAATGGAGACCTTCCCACAAAATGACGTTGAAAGGAAGCCACGAAGCCATGTTAAAAAAAGTAGACAGCATCTTTCTTAATGATCTTGAAAAAACATCAAGACACCTGGTTTTTCTGACTCACGACCAATATCTCAGAGATACCGATTCTATTAACGAGTTGGATTTGTTTATCGAAAAATTACAGAAAAGCAATAAGTTTGTTTTCAGAAAGATTTCCCAATATCCTAAGATCAATGAAGTACTGAACTAGTTTAAGGCAAGAAAAATCAGCTTTCCATTAGTTTAAACTTTGAACCTTAGCCTAAATTTCAGAAATTTGCATGTATGAGTATTAAAGAAAATTATAAAAAGATAAAAGATCAGCTTACAGCGGATGTTCAGCTGGTTGCCGTTTCAAAAACGCATCCGGTTTCTGCTATTCAGGAGGCATATGATTTAGGACAGAGGGTTTTTGGAGAAAATAAGGTTCAGGAACTGATGGAAAAAGCCCCTCTTCTTCCACAGGATATCCAGTGGCACCTGATCGGGCATCTGCAGACCAATAAGGTAAAATATATCGCTCCGTTCATAGATACTATTCAAAGTGTGGATTCAGAGAAACTGTTGGCTGAGATCAATAAGGAAGCAGCTAAAAACAACAGATCTATAAAAGTTTTGCTTCAGGCTAAAATCGCAGCAGAAGAAAGTAAATTCGGGCTTGAAATTTCAGAAGCAAAGGCGCTTTTCCAGCAGTATATTGATGGGAATTTTCCGAATGTTGAAATTACCGGGTTGATGGGAATGGCAACTTTTACGGATAATGAACAACAGATCAGAAAAGAATTTTTAACCTTAAAGGCACTTTTTGATGAATTGAATCAACTAAAACCTTTAAAAACCTTATCAATGGGAATGAGTGATGATTTCCCTATAGCAATTGAATGTGGTGCTAATTCTGTGAGAGTAGGATCTGCAATTTTCGGAAGAAGAGACTATTCCCAATAGAATATTTACAGAATATTTAGGTATGGTTTTTGCTAATAATTGAAACAAAAAATTTAAATTTGCGACTATGCAAAAAATCCTTATAGTAGAAGACGAAAAAGCAATCTCAGGAGTACTTCACAGTATTCTTTCTGACGAACTTACAGATTATGAATTTGTTATCGCCGAAGACGGCCTTGAAGGTTACAAACAGGTAGAAAAAGAAGATTTCGCGTTGGTGATCTCTGACATCAAAATGCCTAAACTTTCAGGAACCGAGCTTTTAAAGCAGAGTCTCGTATTGAAACCTGAAACTACATTCATCATGATTTCAGGCCACGCAGACATTGATTCTGCCGTTTCCTGCCTGAAAGAGGGTGCATACGACTTTATTTCCAAGCCTATTGACATCAACAGGCTCATCACCAGCGTAAAAAATGCCTTAGCTAAGGAAACCCTGAAGAAGGAGAACAAAAACCTTCAGACTGAAAATAAAACCTTAAAGAAAAAAGTAAATAAAAAATACCAGATGATCGGGAATTCTCCTGCTTTGCAGAAGATTCAGGATATGATCGAAAAGGTAGCTGCTTCTGATGCCAGAGTTCTTATTACAGGACCAAACGGTGCTGGAAAAGAATTAGTTGCCCATGCCATTCACAACCAAAGTGAACGGGCAAGAGGACCTATGGTAGAGGTAAACTGTGCAGCGATCCCATCTGAGCTTATTGAATCTGAACTTTTTGGACACGTAAAAGGTTCTTTTACCGGTGCTATTAAAGATAAGCAAGGTAAATTTGAGCAGGCTAACGGAGGAACCATTTTCCTTGATGAAATCGGAGATATGAGCCTTATTGCTCAGGCTAAGGTATTGAGAGCCCTTCAGGAAAGTAAAGTTTCTCCTGTAGGAAGCGATAAAGAAATAAAAGTTGATGTAAGAGTAATTGCAGCAACCAATAAAAACATGCAGAAAGAAATTGAGGAAGGCAAATTCAGAGAAGACCTTTACCACAGGCTTTCTGTAATTGAAATCTATGTTCCACCGTTGGATGACAGAAAAGATGATATCAAATTATTGGTTGAACATTTCTCCGGTATGATTGCCGATGAACATGGTACTGCTGTGAAAAAGTTTGATGATAAAGCTATTGATGCTTTAAAATCGCTTTCGTGGACCGGGAATATCAGAGAGTTAAGAAATGTTGTGGAAAGACTGATTATTCTTGGTGGAAATACTGTTTCTGAAAGTGACGTTGCAAGTTTTGTAAGGAAATAATACAACTATTATTACAATACATAAAAATTTGCAGTAGTACTACTGCAAATTTTTTTTTTTGGACTATACAAATGATAAACTATATGAATCTTAAAATATTATGAAATTTTTAAACAAAAACTACACAAAAGAATGCCTGACTTTGGCTCTGCCTGTGATGCTCACCCAGGTAGGGCAAGTTTCGGTGAATTTATTTGACAATATTATTGTCGGAAAACTGCTAGGGGCAGATGCATTAGCCTCTGTTTCATTAGGAAATGCAGTATTCTTCTCTATATTTGTACTGGCACTTGGCTTTTCATTTGCTATACCTCCACTGGTTTCGGAAGCCCATTCAAAGCAGGATCATAATACAATCAACTCTGTATTCAGCCATGGTTTTATTATCAATATGACGGTGGGAATATTACTTATGGTAATTCTTCTCTTAGGAATGCCTCTACTCTATCACTCAGGACAACCCGCAAAGATTATTCCTGATACAGTAGACTTCCTGAGCATTATGGTTATCAGCATGATTCCGTTTATGGCATTTCAAACGCTTCGTGAGGTTTCTGAAGGTCTTTCATACACCATTGGGGTAACTAAAGCTACCATCATTGCTAACGTTATCAATATTGCCTTAAACTATGTGTTCATCAAAGGTCTTTGGGGGTTACCTCCAATGGGTGTAAAAGGATCTGCGTTAGCCACCTTAATTTCCAGAATTTTCATGGTAATTTTCCTTTATTTTGTATTATTGAAGGAAGAAAGAACGAGACGTTATATCAAGGATTTTTCGTTAAAAATTCAAAACTTCTCAAAAGCCATGTTTGATAAAATGGTAAGACTGGGATTGCCTACTGCTTTACAGATGTTCTTCGAGGTAACGGCTTTTGCCGGTGCTGCTTTCATATGCGGATTAATTTCTGCACATGATATTGCGTCTCACCAGATCGCTCTGAGTATGGCTTCATTTACCTTCAACCTTTGCGTTGGGTTCAGTGTGGCTTCTACGGTAATGATCGGAAGAAAACTTGGAGAGCAGAACTTTGTTGAGCTAAGAAAAGTCGGGATCAATAACTTAAAGATTGCTTTTATCTTTATGTGTATCTGCGGATTGGTTTTCATTTTAGGAAGAAACATTTTACCTACTTTCTTCACAAAAAAAGAAGAAGTTGAAGTAATTGCATTAGCTTCAAAACTGATGATTATTGCGGCTTTATTCCAATTATCTGATGGTATTCAGGTAACAGCTTTAGGAACATTGAGAGGATTGCAGGATGTAAAAATTCCGTCAATTTATACTTTCATCGCCTATTGGATAATTACCATTCCGTTGGGTTATTTCTTCTGTGTAACATTGGAAATGGGAGCTTTCGGAATGTGGATCGCTCTTGGATTAGGATTAACGGTTTCCGCCGTCTTCCTGGTCAAACGATTTATGAATATGTCTGCCAAACGAATTAAGCAGAATATGTAATATTTAAAGGCTGTTTCTATGGAAGCAGCCTTTTTTATTTTATTTGATTCTTTTTCCTAAAATTTTCAGACTTCGTTCAATACCATCCAGAACAGCCACATCCGGAAGCGTTCCCCAATCTTCAAACCCAAAATGTCTAAACAGTTTCAGACTAGGCTCGTTATGAAGAAATATAAGTGCAACCAGATTATTCACTCCGAATTTCCCGGCATTATCAATACAATATTGAAGAATAATTTTTCCATAGCCTTTTCCTCTGCAGCTTTCATCCAGATAAATGCTCACTTCCACGGTCCCACTGTAGGCGGGCCTTTCATGGAATGAACTGAAGCTTACCCATCCCACAATCTTCCCTTTATCATCTTCTACCACCCAAAGTGGCCTGGTATCAGGATTATGCTCTTTAAACCACTGTACTTTGCTCTCTACGGAAACTTCTTTCACATCTGCCGTTACCATTCTTGAAGCGACCGTTGAGTTGTAAATAGCTACAATCGTATTTAAATCAGTAAATTCAGCATCCCTGAATTTTAGATTCTCCATAGATATCATATCAATATTTATGGTGTAAAAATAATATTTTTTTTAAAAACCCTTCTCAAATTAAACAAATCATTTAAATTGAGATAAAAAAAAACACAAATACCCCTATAAAAACAGATAAAATAATTAAAAATACTTTTTATCTAGAATGCCATATTGAAAAAGAAGGAACACAAAATTACTGACAACCTATTAATTCCCCCGAATCTCAGGCTATTCAATTCTTTATTTTATATCCTTCAAAATTCTGTTTAGACTTCTTACTGTAATTCCGAGGTATGCAGCCATATCTTCTTTTGAAATCTGAATATTCTGTTTAGACTGCATTTTAAGCAACTGAGTGAATGTATGTTCCACTGTATAAAGCTGTTGGTATGAAGCTCTGCTTGAGGTATTGATGATACGCTCCGCAAAGGAGTTCAGCAATAAGTTATTTAAAATAAGATCTTTCTGAATCAGTTCATTGAAATATGGCAGACTTATGGTGTAAACCTCCACTTCCGTCAGCGCTTCAATACCGCACAGGCAGGGTATATTTTTAATCAGTTCTACTTCACCGAGGATTTCACCGCTTCCCAGGAATTCAACAATGTATTCTTTTCCGTTTTCTTCCTCAAAGTAGCACTTTGTAATCCCTTCTTTAATCAGCATGACTTTAGAAACAGAATGATCCTGGGTCAATAATTTCTGTCCTTTGGAAAAGGATTCCAGAATAATATTCTCTCCGGTTTGTTTCCGGTAAAGTTCCTCAAGATGGCTTAAAAATGACTGATTTGTTCGTAACATAGGTCTCCGGGACAATTGTCCTTTGCGGGTTTATTTTTTATATAGAAATTTGAAGCAGAAATTTACAAAACTAAAATGAATAATCACATTACCACCATAGCTTTTGATGCAGATGATACACTTTGGATCAACGAACCTTACTTTCAGGAAGCAGAAAACGAATTCTGCGCATTGCTTGAAGACTATCTTCCCCATCATTCCGTATCCCAGGAGCTTTTTAAAACAGAAATGAAGAATCTTCACCTATATGGATATGGGGTAAAAGGATTTATACTTTGCATGATTGAAACCATCGGAAGGGTTTCCAGTAATACAGCTTCATTACAAATGGTTAACAAAGCTATTGAATTAGGCCAGGAGCTTCTTCAGAAACCGATTGAACTTTTAGATGGGGTAACAGAAACTCTTGAAAGCTTAAAAGGGAAATACAGGCTTGTAGTTGCTACAAAAGGAGATTTGCTGGATCAGGAACGTAAACTGAAAAATTCAGGATTACAGGGCTACTTTCATCATATTGAAATCATGAGCGATAAAAAGGAAAATGATTATAAAAAGCTGCTAAAGCATCTCGACTGTGAGCCGGAAAATTTTCTGATGCTTGGAAACTCTATTAAATCGGATGTTTTGCCAGTATTGGAAATTGGCGGATCAGCAGCCCATATTCCTTATCATATTACTTGGAGCCATGAGCAGCATGACGTAAACCTGGAACATGAAAATTTTATGGAACTGAGATCGATTAATGAAATCCTATCATTTCTTTAACCATTGAGATTCATTAAGTTCTTAAAACAGTGAGTAAAGCTTCACCTTGCTTTTCTTTTCATTCCATAAAGTAAAAAGGCTGTTCATTTCTGAGACAGCCTTTTCTTTTATTTTTTCAGACATTTTTCAAGGAACTGATCCTGTTCCCATAAAACGTGGAAAATATTCTCTTTAGCCTGGTATCCGTGGGATTCTTTTGGAAGAAGAACCATTCTAACCGGCGCCCCGAGGTTTTTCAATGCCTGGAAATACCTTTCCGTCTGCAAGGTGAAAGTTCCCGGGTTATTATCTGCATCACCATGGATCAGAAGCAATGGTGTTTTCATCTTGTCGGCATTCATAAACGGAGACATCGTGTTATAGATCTCCGGAACGTCCCAATAATTTCTTTGCTCACTCTGGAATCCAAAAGGTGTCAATGTTCTGTTATAAGCACCACTTCTGGCAATACCGCAGGCAAAAAGCTTGGAATGCGTCAGTAAGTTAGCTGTCATAAATGCTCCATATGAATGTCCACCAACAGCTACTTTCTTTTTATCAATATATCCTAACTGGTCTACCGCATTGATCGCGGCATCCGCATCGGCCACCAATTGAGTAATAAAGGTATCATTTGGCTCTGTTTTTCCTTCTCCGATGATTGGGAATGCTGCATTATCTAAAACAGCATATCCTTTAGTCACCCAGTACACAAAAGAACCGTAATACGGAAAGGTAAAATCATTATCATTCTGAGTGCTCTGTCCAGCTGTATTTTTATCCTTATATTCCCTTGGATAAGCCCAGATCAATAAAGGTAATTTTTCTTTCTTAGCCTTTCTATCGTAGTTTGCCGGTAGGTAAAGAGTGCCCGTTAAAGTAACACCATCATTTCTTTTGTAAGTAATAACTTCTTTGTAAACATCTTTAATGCTTTCAAAAGGATTGGCAAAATGAGTTACCGCTTCAGCTTTATTAGATTTAATATTCTTTTTATAGAAGTTCGGATACTGGCTTGATGATTCCTGCGTTGTCAGGATCTCTCCTTTTGAAGGATTTAAAATATCTACAATACTTTCTTTAACACCTTTAAGATTGGAAGTATAGAGTCTTTTTTTCTTCAGGGATTTGATATCCATTTCATCCACAAACGGGTGCTGGCCATCTTTTGTAAACCCGTCGCCCATCAGATAGGCTTTTCCGCCTTTCAAATCAATAACAGATCTGCCATACTGGTTTTTCACTGTATTGAATTTACCCGGATCACTGTAAACATCCTGTGAATTTCTGTCATCAATAACTTTTGACTCGCCATTGTTAAGGTCAATCAGGAAAGTTTTGGTATTTCTGGTATCGTACCATTCCTCAGAAACTAAAGCATAATGATCATTCGTCCAGTTTACATCCTCAAATCTCTGTTTTGTTTTAAAGAATGATTTCGGAGCTGTTGTAAACGGTGCTTCCCAGGTGAAAATTTCATCTCTGTATTCTGCTGTTTTATACTGATCTCCACCATCAAGAGCTTCTGTAAAGACCAATGTTGCCGGAGCATCACTTCTCCACGACATTTCTCTCTTTCCGGTTCTTACCGATGAAAATCCTTTAGGCATAATCTCATTCAGAGGAATTTCATTCACCACTTTAACAGTATTCCCTTTTGTGTCATATACAGTTGTAGTCATGGGGAATCTGCTCAATGGAACAATATAAGAGAATGGCTTTTTAATAACGGTAGATAACAGGTAGTTTCCGTCAGGAGAAAAGCTTAACCCTGTATACATATCCTGGTTCATAACCTTTTTAAGGTTCCCGTTCAGGTCTACGTTGAATATTTCAGAAGTAACCAGCGTCTCAAAGTTTTTCTCATCCTGCGGATTTTTCAAAAGATCCTGATAGGTTCTGTTCTGGGAAACCTTTCCATCTGCTGTAGAAACAATAGGTCCTATTGGAAGGTCTTTCCCGGAATCAATCAACGCAGGTCTGTTTTGAGGCAGAGTTCTGATTAATAAGCTTTGAGAATCATTATACCAGATATAAGGATTTCCTAAATTAGCATTCAGGATATCTGCCGTAATCCTTTTAGCTGTAGCAGATTCCATGTCTACGATCCACAACTCTACCCCTTTATTGGTAGTATTGGTAAAAGTAAGCTTCTTTTCGTCCGGTGAGAACTGTACATAAGCAATTTTAGCTCCGGCAGGCAGGTTTTTCACCTGTACTTCATTTTTATCACCGAATTTCCTTATTTTAAGATTATTGAAATAAGTTACGGTACTTGCAATATTGGTAAGCGGATTGATTCTTAACCCACCCAGCTTCATTTCCTGCTGATTAAGATCATCCAGCGTTTTATAAGTAGAACGGTAAGTAAAAACCACCCAGTCTTTTTTGCTATTCATCAAAACAGACGGCGGTCTTTCATAATCTGCCAGTTTCAGAATTTCGGCAGAAGGCTTTTGATAGGTAATATTCTCCTGTGCATCATAAAAATTGAGAAATGCCAGAAGGCAGATTGTCAGTTTTATCTTCATATAGATTCATTTTCCACGAATGTAGTGATTTTTGAGAGAATTATGATAGTAAGCTCATCTGAAATCCCCGATAATAAAGACATTCCTAAAAATAATCCCAACAAAAAAGAGCATCTCCGGATGCTCTTTTTATTCTATATTGTATTATTTTTACCAGTCTGAAGCCCTTTTTCTTCTTTCAATCAAATGATCTACAGAAACTTTTCCAGCCCCGATAATCATCAGAAGAAGATATACTGAAAGATAGATAAGACTCATTTCTCTTTTTTCAAATGGGTCTGCTGCATGAACTACAAATCCGGCAATAACCATTGTAAAAATCAGGAAACCTACGGAAACTCTTGTAAAAAGTCCTAATATCAGCAGTATTGAACAAACAAATTCGGCAAGCACCGTGAGAATAAGGGTAACAAATGGTCCCATTCCCAGAAAATCAAAAAATTCAATTTTACCGCCTGCCAACAGCATTTGGAGTTTTGGGTATCCGTGAGAAAGCATTGCAAAACCAACAAACACCCTCACTGCTAATATAATAATATCTTTAGGTATTGAGCTCGAATTTGAATTATTGTAGTTCATTTACTAAAAATTTAGACTAAGGTAATAAAAATCTTTAAATACAACGGGCTTCACAGCATTTTTAGTCTATCTGTAGCCAAAATTCTTAAGGTCTCTGTCATTCTTTCTCCAGTCTTTTTTCACTTTAACGAATAAATTTAGGTGAATTTTCTTGGAAAAGAACTTTTCCAGGTCTAATCTTGCTTCTGTACCTACCTTTTTGATCGCCTCTCCTTTATGTCCGATAATGATTCCTTTTTGGGTATCTCTTTCCACATAAATAATAGAATCAATGAAGATAATTCCTTCTTTTTCTTTGAACTGTTCAGTCACCACCTCCACAGAATATGGGATTTCCTTATCATAATTCAAAAGGATTTTCTCACGAATTGCTTCATTTACGAAAAACCTTTCCGGCTTATCTGTATACTGATCCTTATCATAGTAAGGCGGATTCTCAGGTAATAAGGATTTTAATTTCGGTAGAATTACTTCGGTATTAAAGGCATTCAGAGCGGAGATTGGAAGAATTTCCGCTTTTGGAATCCTGTTGTGCCAGTCTTCCACTAATTTCTCAAGTCCGGCCTGGTCCGTCTGATCTACTTTGTTTAATAATAAAAGTACAGGAACGGGGATTTTATTTAATTTATCAATTAAAAACTCTGAAGGCTCTGCTTTGTCTGTTACATCAACAATAAACAGGAATACATCAGCATCCTGAAGGGAATCTTTTACAAAATCCATCATTTTCTCCTGCAACCCGTATTTTGGATCCAATACTCCCGGAGTATCAGAAAATACGATCTGAAGGTCATCTTCATTATAAATACCAAAAATTCTGTGACGGGTTGTCTGGGCTTTCTGCGTTACAATCGCCAATTTCTCTCCCATTAATTGGTTAAGAAGTGTTGATTTTCCGGCATTGGGCTTTCCAACTATGTTTACAAATCCAGCTTTGTGCATAAAAATAATATTACGAACTGCAAAGTTAGTAAAACAAAATTGGTCTTTACAGTTAATCTCAATATTTAAACGAAAAAAGAGAGTTATTTGGCTTTGGTATACTTCAAAAAGATTTTGAAGAGGGTATGTTCAGTTTTTTAAACTTATCTATTCTAATCACAAAGTCACAAAAGCTTTTAACACCTAAGTTCACTTTAGAAAGTTTATATGATACTGCAATAAAGAACACTTAAGTTTTGAAAAATTTTAGTTCTTCATGGCATGTAGGGAAATATAAATGTTTAATATGGTCTTTCTTAATAGGGTTACCTATCAATAGACCAATCCCTTTATTCCTTTCTCATAAAAAACCATAAATAATTTTGTATTGCATTGCCTAAAACTGATATTTTTGAATATTAGAATTCATCTTTTATGAATATAGACCAGATTCTTGACCAGATTTACCTCCTCCCGGAGGCTTCAAAAAACAAATTAAAAGCATATATCTCCGAAGTTTCCCATCCAAAAGGTTATTGCCTGATGGAGGCTGACAAGGTCATTCCCTATGTTTATTTTATCCGTAAAGGAATTGCCCGTGCTTATTCTTCTACTTCGGACAATGATATTACTTTTTGGTTCGGAAGTGAAGGGCAATGTGTTCTTTCAATGAAAAGCTATGTGGAGGATAAACCCGGCTATGAAAGCATAGAACTCCTTGAAGACTGTGATCTATATATACTGGAAACTGAGAATTTAAGAAAACTTTTTAACGAAGATATTCATATTGCCAACTGGGGAAGAAAACTGGCTGAAGCAGAGATGATAAAATCAGAAGAACTAATTATTTCAAGACAGTTTAAAACGTCTCTGGAGAGATACAAAGATATTATTCAGTATCAGCCTGATCTGCTTAAAAGGGTCCAGCTTGGTCATATTGCCTCTTACCTTGGAATTACACAGGTGAGCTTAAGCAGAATCCGGGCGGAAATTAAGTAAGTTGTTTTTATGGAAGGAAGATGGCTTATTGAAAGAAAAGTAAATAAATAACAACTTCCAGCCTAAAATATTCATTGATAAAAATAACACAAAAATCCGGTTCCAAGTCCATAATTTCCCTTTTCCAGTACCCAAGCTTACCTTACTTAAATATCATTTTTTAACAATTGTAAAATTTTTTCTCTATTCAAATGCTGAAATTTGCAGTAGAAAAATTTAACAATGAATTGGATCATATTAGTTATCGCGGGATTATTTGAAGTTGCCTTCGCATCATGCTTAGGAAAGGCAAAAGAAACATCAGGAACTGAGATGTATTTGTGGTATGCAGGATTCCTGATAACCATGACTATCAGCATGCTCCTTCTGATAAAAGCGACACAAACATTACCTATTGGCACTGCTTATGCGGTATGGACAGGAATTGGAGCGGTAGGAACTGCTTTAATGGGAATTATCTTCTTTAAGGATCCTGTAAGCTTCTGGAGAGTTTTCTTTATTGTAACTCTTATCGGTTCTGTTGTAGGATTAAAGGCTGTGTCTTCCTGACACTAACAAATGCATAAACTTCTATCAATATGTAAAGTAAAAACCGTCTTCAGATTTTGAAGACGGTTTTTTTATTTTTTGTAAACTACAGGTAAGATTTCATTGCTCCTTAACCCGTATTTTTTGATTTCTTCTTCAGAAAACTTCTGTGAATAAAAATTGATATCTGTTTCAAATCCTGCTTTTTGCAAACGGTCAAAATAATCCATTCCGTACCAGCGAACATGATCGTATTGGCCAAAGTGTTTCTGACGTTCTTTCGGATCTGTAATGGTAAAGTCTTCGTAAGTCTTTTCCAGTGAATTTTTCATAGGAACCTGAAGAATACCCCATCCGCCGGGCTTCATTACCCTGTACAGTTCACTCATTGCTTTTGCATCGTCCTGAATATGTTCCAGAACATGGTTACAGAAAACAATATCAAAGCTCTCATCTTCAAAAGGTAAATTCAGAATATCTGCCTTCACATCTACAATGGGAGAATATAAGTCTGCTGAAATATAATTCAGGTTACTCATTCTCTTGAATTTCCTTAGAAATTCCTGTTCAGGAGCAATATGCAGAACTTTATAATTTTTAATGAAAAAATCGGTTTCATTCTGAAGATACAGCCACATCTGGCGGTGTCTTTCGAGGCTTAAGGTTCCCGGAGAAAGGGCATTTTCCCTTTGTTTCCCATAGCCATAAGGCAGGAATTTACGGTAAGATCTTCCATCAATAGGATCATAAAACTGATCGCCTTTGAAAAACTGATAAATAAGCGGTCTTGCCCAGATGCTCATTTTAATAAGCATGGGACGTGGAATTTTATTCAGTAAAAGCTTAGTTATCTTTTTCATTAAAAGTCCAGTTGGAAAGGCTTTTCTTCATCACTTACGATTCCTAAAGCTTCATATACATAATCAAATGTGGAAAGCAATACCGGCTTACCGTTGATTACAGCTACATCATGCTCAAAGTGTGCAGATGGAAGGTTATCTAACGTAGTTACTGTCCAACCATCATTATGAAATTTTACTTTTTCAGTTCCAAGGTTAATCATTGGTTCAATAGCAATTGCCAGCCCGTCTTTGATTACTTTTCCGCTCCCCTGTCTTCCATAATTAGGAACCTGTGGATCTTCGTGCATCTGTCTTCCCAGACCGTGTCCTACAAGTTCTCTTACCACACCGTATCCTTCTTTTTCACAATGCGCCTGGATTGCATGAGAGATATCTCCGATCCTTTTTCCTCTGATACACTGCTCAATACCTTTATAAAGGGATTCTTTAGCAACTTTCAACAGTTTTTTAACTTCCGGTTTTACTTCACCAATTTCAAAGGTGTAAGCGTGATCTCCTACAAATCCGTTTAAAATAACTCCACAGTCTACAGAAAGAACGTCTCCTTCCTTTACTACTTCATTATTCGGGAAACCGTGAACTACCTGCTCATTCGGAGAAATACACAGAGAGTTGGGGAAGCCTCCATATCCTAAAAACGCAGGCTGAGCGCCATGATCTTTAATAAAATCGTGGGCTAATTTATCTAAATATAAAGTCGTAATTCCCGGCTTAATTTCTTTTGCTAACATTCCCAATGTTTTAGAAACCAATCGGGCGCTCTCCTTCATCAGACGCAGTTCGTCTATTGTTTTTAATTGAATCATTGTATTAATTTACCAATGTATTAATATATCAGTGCATCCGTTTTTATTGATAGATTGGTACACTGTTAAAAGTTTATATTTTATTTTACCAGAAAAGACCTTTTTTCTTTTCTTTTTTAAGCTTTGAATAAGCCAAAACTTCTCTTCCTTCAACGCGGAATTCTATTCTTTCCTGAATGATATTGTAGATTTCGCCCCAGCCAGGGAATCCTCCAATATTTCTGTCATCAATAAACCAGTCTGCATCCAGTTTTCTTGATTGATTGGCCGGATCAAAAACTTCTCCTTCAAAACTTGAGTTCACTGCATAAAATTCCACCCCATTCTTTTTGCAGAATTCTACTGCTTCATCTAACGTTTTTCCGTGTCTATATGTCCAAAGTATAAGTCTGTATCCTTCTGACTGTAACCTTTTCAGGGTTTCGAAAGCGAAGATCTTTGGCTTCCCGATTCCCGGATAAGCATCATCAACAATAGTCCCGTCAAAGTCAACAGCAATCTTTTTATTATTTAACATTTTGTTCTTTTTTTAGCTTTGCAAAGATAAGAAATAAAAAGAGTGCCAAAAAGAAAGGCACTCAATACTTTTATAATTTAAAATAATAATATGGTCTGTTAGCTTTTAACCCAGTTAAACTGGAACTGAAGATCCGGAGTAGAAACCCTGTCTGTAATCTTCTGTAGTCTTTCAGGAAGCTTCATCAGGTACTCCTGAGCTTTTTCTGCTTTTTCTGTAAGTCCTTTTACATGCTCAATCTTCCATTCATCCAACAGATCCTTCATAATATTGATATAATCCTGACCTGTATATACCATACATCTTTGTGCAGCATCTGAGAAATGTCCCCAAAGCTCTCCTGCCTTCTGGCCAGACTGTCTCATCAGGTGAGCCGGCATTACAATCTTCTTACGCATCATATCTTCAAAGGCAAGGATCATTTCCGATGGATCTATTTCAAGGATTTTAGCTACGAAATGTTTATAAGCTTTTGCGTGTCTGGCTTCATCAGCTGCAATTACACCACACATTTTCGCTAATTTTCCGTTTCCAGACTGTTTTGCCAATGTTCCTACTCTTCTGTGAGAGATATTGGTTGCTGTTTCCTGGAAGCTTGTGTAAATAAAGTTTCTGTATGGATCCATGCTTGTCCCCAAGTCAAATCCATCATTAATAAGATATTGAGTAGTAATTTCAACTTCTCGCATATTTACTCTACCACAAAGGTAAAGGTATTTATTCAGCAGGTCTCCGTGTCTGTTTTCTTCAGCCGTCCATGCTCTTACCCAGTTTGCCCAGCCTACTTTTTCTTCCTGGTCTATTCCTTCAACTCCCATTAACCATGATTCGTAAGATGGAAGGGCTTCTTCCGTAATACAGTCTCCGATTAATGTTACAAACAGGTCATAAGGCATTTCACGGGCAAACGTCTGAATTTCTTCAAGATCATGCTTAAATTCTTCGCTTGAAGGATCTGGTAAATAATCGGAAGGCTGCCAGATTTTTTCAATTGGCGTTAAAAATTTCTCAAGAAAAGAACCTACTTCCTTTTCCAATATTCCCATTACTTCTTTCCTAACAAGCTTTTGATACATTTTTATATTCAGTTTTTAATTAGCAAAGATATGATTTATTTATTATTTAGCGCATAATAAAGTATGCAACTCATACTTTATCTGACATAAATCATAAAAATGCCGATATATAACTATAACGGTATTTTTTTAACATTATTATTGAATTTTAGCTAACTAAAATATCTCCTGTCATTGCAGCTGGTATTTCAACCCCCATTACTTTAAGGATTGTAGGGGCTACATCACCAAGTTTTCCTGGTTTCAAGCTCCAAGTATGGTCTTTATCCATTACAATAAAAGGAACTAAATTGGTTGAATGCTGGGTATTAGGTGTTCCGTCAGGATTCAGCATTACATCTGAATTTCCGTGGTCTGCCAGGATGAAGACCGCATATCCGTTTTCGTAAGCAGCAGTGGCTACTTTTTCGATACATGCGTCTACTGTCTCAGCAGCTTTTACAGCGGCTTCAAAAACTCCTGTATGCCCTACCATATCTGTATTGGCAAAGTTCAGACAAACAAAATCAGCAGTCCCCTGTTCAAGTTCCGGTACAATAGCGTTAGTGATATCGTAAGCGGACATTTCAGGTTTTAAATCATAAGTAGGAACGTCTTTCGGGCTTGGACATAGAAGTCTTTTTTCTCCGTTGAATTCCTGTTCTCTTCCTCCTGAGAAGAAGAAAGTAACATGTGGATATTTTTCAGTTTCGGCAATTCTGATCTGGGTTTTGCCATTCTTCTCCAATACTTCACCCATTGTTTCTGTTAATACATTTTCATCAAATACAACCTGAACATTCTGGAATGTCTTGTCATAATTGGTTAATGTAATATAATAAAGGTTCAGTTTTCTCATGGAGTAATCAGGGAAGTCTTTCTGCGAAAGAACCTCTGTAATTTCTCTACCTCTGTCTGTACGAAAGTTGAAGCAGATCACCACATCGTCTTCAATAATTTTCGCTACCGGAACAATGTTTCCTGTAGCAGTGGTGTTGACTAAAATGATGGGCTTAAGGAATTCATCTGTTACATTATGATCATATGAATCTTTGATCGCAGCCAATGCATCTGTAGTTTGAAATCCAATACCTTCCACAAGAGCATCATAGGCCAATTTCACACGCTCCCATCTTTTATCCCTATCCATTGCGTAGTACCTTCCTACTACGGTAGCCAGCTTTCCGGTAGTGGCTTCCATGTGGTTCTGAAGTTCTTCAATAAAACCTAATCCGGAATGCGGATCACAGTCTCTTCCGTCTGTAAATGCGTGTACAAAGACATTTTCATTTAACCCGAATTCTTTGGCAGCGGTCAGTAGCCCTTTCAGGTGATTGATGTGTGAATGTACTCCTCCATTGGAAACCAATCCTATGAAATGTACTTTTTTATTTTCTTTTTTAGCGTAATCAAAAGCATCCTGGATCACTTTTTCCTGTCCAAGGGTTCCGTTTTCGACGGCCATATTGAGTTTTACCAGATTTTGGTAAACAACTCTTCCAGCCCCAAGATTCATGTGTCCTACTTCGGAATTCCCCATCTGTCCTGCAGGAAGCCCCACTGCTAAACCACTTGCTTCAAGGGTGGTATGTGGAAATTTTTGATAACAGCTATCTATAAATGGTGTATTGGCTTTGTCTATGGCAGAAACTTCAGGGTTTGTTCCCAATCCCCATCCGTCAAGGATTGCTAATATTGCTTTTTTTGACATTTTGTAAAACTTTAGTTATACAAAATTATCGAATTTCAGATGAATAGAAGAATTTGGAGTTCTGAATTTTATTTATTCAGGGTAAAAAGAAAAAATCTGCGTTCTCTGTAAGATCTGCAACCTATATTATTCTCGCAGATCCCGCTGATTTTGCAGATCTTAAAATGTATGATTACAGCTTTCGGCTACATGGCCAGCTGTAAGATAAACATTAATTTTTAAACCAACTATTAATCTTATACGTAAGCTTTTTTGATTTTATTTTGTCGATTCTAATGTTTTGCCCTTTTTCCAAGCCTTCTACATTGGCTTCCTGACTCCAGTTTCCTTTGGTAAATTTCAATTGCGCCGGTAAATATATTTTTAAGGTAAGCGTTCTTTCAAGATCACTTTTCCTCTCCATTTTCACTGAAGAAGCATTCCAGCTCCCCAACTCCTTCTGATTTCCGGCAATATAAACCTCATCATTTTTATCGGGAACACTCACTACAAATGTTACCGGTGAAGGTTCACCTGAAAATTCTTTAAAGAAATCATCATACTTCAAGTTCTTTTCTTTTGCATACGCCTGGATGTAAGAATCCAGAAAACCGCTTTCTTTTAAAAATAAAAATGGATCTTCAATATTGAGAATATCATAAACAGCTTTATGTTTATCTGTTTGTTTATTGAAATAGGCTTCACATATTTTATATCCTATCCAATATCCTAAATCATTGGGTCTGTCATCTTTTTTAGAAGTCCAATAAAACCAATCCCTGAAATCGTCACTTTTATATCTTGTTACGAATTCTTTATACAGTTTGTCTGAATTGGCTTCACCATACTGAAATGCTTTCACATTCATAGGCTCTCCGGAAACAAATTCTCCGATAAAATCAGCACCGCCTTCTGTTAAAGCTTGTTTTAATAAAGTTTCCCCACCTTTATTATTTTGCTGAAAATGGACCATTTCATGAACAATAAGAGGGACTACTCCATCCAGGTTTTTAAACAGTTCGGTTCCTATTGAAATTCCTTCATTGGAAGAATTCCCGCCTGTATTCATTCTTCCGTAGACGAAATAGACGGTTGAAAATTTAGCTTTTGGATACCAATATTTTAAAGCACTGTAACTTGCTTTTAGCTTTTTATCCTTTGCACCAATTCCGTTTAATACATTTCTGGTTTTAAGGTATTCTTCTTTATTTTTTTTCACCGTTGTATAGAGAGAATCTGCATTAATGATACGGTTATTGATAAAGCTTTTTACTCCGGGTGAGCCGTTTTCTATATATTCTATAAAAGGATTGGCTGTGGAGGTTTCCATTTTATCAAAGGCTTTCCAGAAATTTTGGGCGTCTTTTGTTTCTAAAACCGCATTTAGAGGGTCTCCTGTAAACTGGGCATTGATTGTTCCGAAAGCTAACAAAGTGATTGCTATGAGGTGATTGGTTAATAGTTTCATATTGGGTATAAGAAAATAGTTTTATTACTAACGGTCAAAAATAGAAAATTGTTATAGTTTTTTGGGGAAAATTACAAAAGCAAAAAATTAAATGGACTCAATCACAAAAACGGTAAATAATATAGAGATATGAAGACTTTCTGTATGGTACAAATGGAAATATAGACAGAATTTTATTAATTTTGCCGTATGGACTTACGTGATCAACTGAAGAATCTTTTTCCTGAACATGAAGAGCAGGATTTTGAAATGCCTGAAGAAGAATTCAAGCAGAAAGAGCCATTGGTGTGCAAATTTGAGAAGAAAGGAAGAAATGGTAAACCTGTAACAATTGTTGAGGGTTGGGAAGGCAGTGATGAAGATCTGAAAAAGATCTCCAAGAAAATAAAAACCACCTTAGGAATAGGCGGTTCTGAAAAGGACGGAACGATTATCATTCAGGGAGACAACCGTGATAAAATAATGGCTATCCTTAAAGATATGGGGTATAAAACCAAACGTGTTGGCGGATAGGTCTAGAAATAGACCTGGACTTCCGGCAACAATGCCTTTAATTTTTCAATTTTAGATTTTTCTATAGGATTCCCTATAAGAATAAGGGTTTTCAGGGCTTTCAGCTGACTGATTTCTGCAGGAATATCTTTCAGGTTATTATTAGCCAGATTCATACTGACTATTTTTTTCAATCCTCTTATTCCGGATGAGATCTCTGTGATATTGTTGTCACTTACATTAAGAAATTCAAGCTCCTGTGCTTTATAAAGGTTTTCAGGGAGTTTTACAATGGCATTCTGCTGTAATTCAAGATATTTTATTTTTTTGGGAAACGAAAGGTTTCCCATATCATTGATTTGATTATTGGCCAGGTTTAAAAACTTCAGATTTTTGATCCGGCTCAGCCCGTCAGCAATAAAACTGATCTGATTTCCCTGTAAATTTATTTCTTCTAAAGATGGAATATCCATCAGAGCCTCGGGGAAAGTATTAAGATTATTAGCATCAAAATGTACCACCTTAAGGTTTTGCAGTTTTGCAACATTAGGGTTAATGCTTGTTAAGCTGTTCAGGTTCATAGAAAATGTAGTCAGCTTTTTTAACTGACTGATTTCATCAGGAATATATTTGATGCTGTTTTCGTTCACATTTAAAAATTCCAGTTCTTTTAACCTAAATAGCTCCTGATCCATTTTCTCAAGCTTATTGGCCATTATATTTAAAAAGAATAATGAATCGAGTTTCACAATCTCAGGGGGAATATTAAATAATCCTTTTTCTCTGAAACTCATACTGTAAACGGCTTTTTGGCTCTCCAAGGCTTCTTCAATATTGGTAAAAGTAGGATATTTAACAGGATCAATCTGAGCATTAACCTGAGAAAGTGATACAATGGAAAAAAGTAAGAAAAGCTTTTTCATATGAAGATTTTTAAAGTTTTTAAGGCCATATGCGGTTGTATTCTCTTAATCTGAGCCTGCCAATGATAGTGAATTCATAATAAAAAATGTCTGCCGGCAACAGGCGTTACCAACAGACAAGAATTATAAATAGTTATTTTTTTAAAAGTTTTACCGTTTTCTGGAATCCTCCTTCTGCTTCAATATTCAGAATTAAAACACGGGATCCTTCTAATTGCTGTGCAAAATCAAGATCTAGTGTTTTGTGGGTTCCGTTGAACTTCTTTGTATAAACAATTTTGCTGTCCATACTATAAGCGGTTACTGAAATGTCTTTCAGGCCTTTTGGGGAATTGATCTTCACAAGTCCGGAAGTAGGATTCGGTGCTACGTTTACTGTGTTTTCAGCAGCTCCATTTTCAATAGTCCCTAAAGAGCCCTGCGTTCCTAAGTTTTCTTTAAGGGCAATCACAACTGTAGCCGATTTTCCTCTGTAATCAATCATACTTCCTGTAGCATCAATATCTGTAGAGATAGTAGAATCCGGATGCTGGATAGAGAAGAAACCGAATTTATGATCAGGTGTAAAAGTTAATCCTGTAGGCTCAGATCCTGCCGGCATAGAAGCAAAAAGTCTTACTTTCGGATTGGCCTGTGTATGATCCGGAGCAATTACCCAGATATAATTTTTACCGCCATCCTGAAGTACCCAAAGGTTCCCAAGCTCATCAAACGTAAGGTTATCATTTCCATCACCCCAGGCTTCAGACTTCGTTCCCTGTGAAGTTTCAAAAGAATATACGGTATTAGCCCCTCCTACAAATGTTTCCACCTGAGAAGCTGTAGTTCCGTTATCCTGTAAACGATAAACCTTATCCAGCCCTTTTGCTGTAAAATAGATCTTACCATCCAGAGGGCTGATGTCTACATCTTCTACTCCATTAAACCTTGTTCCTCCTAAAGACTGAGCAAGTGTTGCTGTATTGTTTTGGTCAGCTTTAGTTTTATTGGGTACCTGAACCCATGTTGCAGTAGTGGCTGCCGGATCTCCTGCAGCTGTTAGCCCCTGATCCAGCTTTAATACATAAAGATTTCCTGAAGAAAGATCATTGGGTGTATCCATCACATATTTATATACCATGTGAGTACCTCCGTCTTCACCATAATATGCTGTTGTTCCTGCATTGTTAATCACTACATTTTCATGGTTCATGATTCCCATCTGCCAAAGTTTCCCTTTGGAACCGTCAGCATTTTTAGAAACAACCTGAGCTGTTGCAGGATCAATTTCCACAAGCCACCCATAGTCTTTGTATCCATCACCGTTTACGTCATTGGATGTTACAGATTCTTCTGCTGTGACTACCGTTCCCCAAGGCGTAATTCCCCCTGAACAGTTTCTGATGGTCTGCACTAAACTAGGATCTGAAAAGCTTACTGCTCGTGACCGCGTCAGCTGCCAAAGTTTGGCACCTGCATTATAATTAACCTCAGCCATTGTAACGCCCCCCGGATTGGTTTCGTGGTTTACAGAAAGGTATCCGTTTGTGCTGCTTCCTGATTTAGCAACATATGCTGTAAAGTCATTCTGCCCTCCTACTAGTCCTCCGCCTTCAGTGTAACTGTCACCTTCTTTTAAAATAAGCTGATACTTGTGCTCTGCAGGAATGATCAGTTTACCTGTTTGTGCTGTAGGAACAATAGAAGTAAAGCAGCTGATGTGTGATCCGTTGCATACAACAGGCGTAGGAGTTGTATTGGATGTGGTCTTCAGATAAGCATCAATTCTAAGATCTGAACTGCCGGTACTTCTGTTATGCAACTCAACAGAGATTCTGTTCACTCCGTTTATAAATTTTGATTTCGGAATAGAGAAAATATTATATACACTCTCTGCCGCATTATCAATTGTTGTGCTGGATAAAGTATTGAATGTAATAGTCCCTGCAGGCATATTATCTCTTACTACTTCCTCACCGTTAAGATAAACTACGATACCATCATCCCTCATTACCCCGAGTTCCATATTATCGGAAAGTGTAGAAAGGTTTACATTAAAATCCTTAGCAAAATAAGCAGTAATTAACCCTGTAGCTCCGGAATGAATAGTAGTTGTAACAGGATCTCCGTACCCTAATGGTGCATTACCTACGGGCCATGAAGAGATGTTATAGTTTTGGGTCTTCCAGGCATCAGGCTGGGCCTGATCAAGATCCTGGTAACTCCAGGATGTTCCTTTATCAAAAATAATGGTCTGTGCCTGGATGGTAGATCCGGCAAGTAGAGCTAACGCTCCAATTGTTAGTAGTTTTTTCTTCATTTTAATTTTATTAGACCTTGCAAAACTATTTTTTAAAGACCATGTTCCTGTTAATAGGATTTTAAATATAGCCGAGAGAATATTAATTAATTTAAAACCTAATATTAAGAGGATTAAGTTTGTGTTAATAGTTGAATATAAGCCACTGAATATAGTTTGAGAAATCCGGATTTCAACGTTTCTCACTATTCATGCAATAGTCTAATATGGGATATTGCTTTTTCTTAATTTCAAAAAAATGTTTTGAAGTTGGGGCATAAGAAGTAAAATTACCATTACGAAAATTATACCTGCCAGCATCAAATCATAATAATCCCGGGTGGCACGAGAAAGTATCTGGTGACTTACCATTTGGTTAAAATATCCTGTTGATACCGTTTTGGATGTATATATATCATTCCCTGCGTTCATATACTGATTTTGAATGTCCAGTAAAGTAACCGGCAATTGCTGGTTGGTCTCCGTTATGCTTTCCCTAAACTTTTCCCTTACTGCCGATTTTGTAAATAATTGAAGTTCATTGCTAAATGCCAAACTGGTTATAAACCCGGTAAACCTTGCCAATATGCCAACAAGTGAAGCATTTACAGCAATTTTAGGAGGTGCTGATGATGCGGTAAATGAAACAATCGGAACAAATAAAACACCAGTAGCCACACCATAAATAAACATAGGCAGGATGAAGTTGCTTGTTTCACCCTGTACAGATACAAACTGTATCATATAGGCATAATATATGGCCATAATTCCAAAACCAACAATAATAATCCTTATCAGGTTAAACCCAAGCAGTACAAACCTGGAAGTAATAAACATACTTAGAGTGGTTCCTAAAATAACAGCAGCCCATATTGGAATAGTGCTGAGCGGATGATTGCCTAAAATAACCTCAAGATAACCGTAAGCAAGTCCGGTACTTCCTTTGAAAATATAAAATGTGAAAAGAAGTAAAAGGCCAACAACAAAATTTTTTGTTTTGAAAATCTGTAAGTTGATCAATGGCCGCTTAATTTTTAACTCTCTGATGATAAAAAGAAAGAGAATCGCAAGATTACTCAAACTAAGAATAAGTATTAAACGGCTGCCAAACCATCCTAATTGTCTTCCGTATACAAGTACATATCCTGATATTAAAATAAAAGAGACATACAAAAGATAGCCTGCCCAATCCACCTGATATAATGGTATTTTTTTGGTGAATCTTGCTTTGCTGTTCATTGTAAGCAATACAACAGCTGTAAGGATGATGAGTATGATATTGAACCCGTAAAACAGCCAGTTAAAATCAAAGAAATAGAGAATTACACTGGTATAAATGGAATACAGTGGTACGGCAATCTGTATGCTTCCGTAAAGAAGGCTGTAAGCGATCACACGGGCCCGAACAGACTGTAATCTTGGAAAAATGAGCTGCAACACTATACCCGACATCAGTGCACAGGTAATCCCCTGCAAGAACTGGCAAATAACAAACAATGTCCAGTCTTTGGAATGAAAACAAATAACGGAACATATGGCATTGATAGCGAGCGCTATGAGTAAATACCTTCTTACTTCAAAATACTTCACAATACGGAAATCCAATGCTAAGAAAGCTACTGTTGAGCCGTACATAACCACCATACCATATTGTACATCGGCAGGTTGTATGCCATAAAATCCCATTGCTGCTGCCGGGCTGCTATAAAAGGCAAAACTGAACAGACAGGTCATCAGAATGATAAATATTACAGCTCTTGCCATCCACTCCGTTACCCATGGTTTGGAAATTTCTATTTTACGTGCCTGCATTATTACTCTTTTAAAACATAAACATTTGCATTCATTCCTGCAGAAAGCTTTTCTAACCTTTCGGGTGTATCTGTGAGTTTAATTTTAACAGGAATACGCTGAATGATTTTAACAAAATTACCGGTGGCATTATCGGGAGGAAGCAATGAATAACGGGAACCAGTGGTTGGAGAAAGCGATTCAATTACACCATTAAATTTTTTATCCGGGAAAGCATCAACTTCTATGGATACTGATTGTCCGATTCTAAATTTTTCAATTTGTGTTTCTTTAAAATTGGCCATCACCCATTTTTCTTCAGCTCTATTGACTAAAAATGCCAATGTCTGGCCTGGTTGTATCAATTGACCTTCCTGAATGCTTTTTTTACCAATTTGTCCGTCAAATGGTGCCGTAATAACAGTATATCTTATATCCAGTTCCTGTCTCTGAAGAAGAGCTTCTTTTATTTTTATTTCTGCCTCTATCGCATTACGCTGCACTCTCAAATCATTTAATTTGGATTCTGCCACCTGCAAAGAAGCTTTAGCCTGGTCATAATCAGCTTGTGTGATAGACAATGATGTACTGATGTTATCGAATTTTTGTTGTGTGGTAGATTCATCGGCCAACAGATTTTTATAACGGTCAAATTCTTTTTGCTGCTGGTTCAGTCTTGCTTTTACCCCTGCCAACTGTGCTTTTATAACTTCAATACTTTTAATCTGTGTTTCTTCGTTTGAGGCCAGAATAGGTATTTTTGCATGTGAGCTCATCAATTCTGCTGATGCGGCATTTCTTTTAAGTCCATACTCGTCATATTCAATAACCACAAGTGTATCTCCTTTTTTAACCTTCTGATTATCTTTATAATAAATTTTATGGATATACCCGCCAACTTTTGCATTTACTGGTGACAGGTATGCATCAACCTGAGCGTCATTGGTATATTCATATTGATATCCTTTCAGGAAAAATACAGCTCCCCAAATGATTATCCCGATAAATAATGTTATTCCCAGCCATTGGGTTAGCCTTACTATAATTTTATCTGTTTTATTTTTGTTCATAATTTTGTATTAAAGAATTCCTACAATGGTTAATAATCTGATGTGTGTAAGCTTTACGTTTGCCTGTGCTGCTGTTACATTAAATTTAGCTTCCAGTAAAGCATTTTCGGCTTCCAGAAGATCAGTCAGGAGAGATTCCTGATTGAGATAACTGCTCCTGATAACCCGGACAGCTTCAGATGTTTTTTTAATATTTCCCATGGCAGTTTTTACGTTTTCCAAAGCCTGTTGTTCCTGCAAATAAGCTTCTTTTACCTGGAGTGATATTTCATCTTTTTTTATGCCGGCTTTTTCTTTTGCCTGGATATTGATAATGTGAGCACGGGCGACAGAGTGTTTGCTTTTGTATAAATTATCAAGAGAAAACTGTACTTTAACTCCTGTTTGCCCAAATCCCCATAAATTATTTGAATAAGGATAAAAGGAAATCTGCGGATAGGTATAATTGTAATTTGAAAACAGTGAAACTTTAGGCAATAACACAGCCTTAACCTGTCTGATATTGAGTTCGCTCCATTGGATATCGCTATTCACCATCTTATAATCCGGTGATTGATTGAGAGCCATATCTATATAATCACTGTAACCGATATTTGTGAAGGTATCTGACTCTACAGGCTCCTTATAATAAATAATCACCTCAGCATCATTTTCATGTCCTATCAGAATATTGATACGCTGTTTGGCAATTTCAATCTTCTTTTTAATATCAGAAAGATTCAGTTCTAATTGTGACAATTTTACTGAAGTCCTCAGCACATCGCTCTTTAGTAAGATACCGTTTCTGTGCAGACTTTCTATGACTGTTAACTGTTTCTTTTCTGTTTCAATTTCTGCGTCCAGAAGATCATAAAAATGCAAAAACTTATATAAATCGAAATAAGCAGCCGCAACACTGTATTTCACATTGTACTTTTGCAGATCAAATTCATATTTTTTCCGCGACTCTTCTTCCTTTTTCATTAGAATGTCTCTCCGGTCTTTACCTCCGTTAAAAAGGTTAAAATTTAAGTTGTATCCTACTCCGTAACCATAGCCTTTTACAGGCACATCCTGTGGGGATGAGAACAGGCCATTGTCATAAATAAGAAATTTAGAATTGAGCCTTACCTCTCCGCCTACCGAAAGCTCGGGAAGCCAATGATCCTTTGCTTCAAGTACTTCCAGTTTGCTTTGCTGAAGATTTAAATCTGACAGTTTTAACTGACGATTATTCGCTTCGGTAATTTTCCATATTTCTTCCAGACTTAATGGCCGGGCATTTTCTGTCTTCTGGGCATTAAGAGATTGTGCCAACAGCAGCAACAGTATGCTAAGAATTGAGATGGTTCTAAATTGTTTCATCGGCTTTCCTTATAGTTGCGTTGCACTTTTCTTTTTAGCAGCTAACCAATTCTTAACAATCTTCATCAATTCTTCCAGGGCAAAGGTTAAATCTATCATTGGCATAAAAGGGCTTGAATAAGTACAAGCCAGTCTGTAGATATTCACTGCATCCGTTTCTCCTGCTGAACGCTGTAATTGATTATCACAATGTTCATCTTTTATTTCAGTCTCTGTATGAGAACTTACTGTGTATTGTTTCATAATACTATGTTGTTATTTACAGAGCAAAATTATCCAACATGTAAAATCATCTTTTTATATAATTAGCCTAATATTTGTTATATTTGGCCAGATGGAAATTCTTAACCAATTAATCAATATTATTGATCAAAATCCTGATTCGATCCTGGTGATGCGGCAGCAGACTGAACAGCGTTTTCCTTCTCATCAGCATGATAAGGCTCAATTGCTGTTGGTTTATGGCGGAATTGCCTATTTGCAGACAAACGAAAAGGATTTCTATATTCCGTCTAATCATTATATATGGATTCCTAAAAATTACTCTCATAATCTGATGTTTAATACACAGGATCTGTATATTATCAATATCTATTTTCCGGGAGAAGAAACGGATGGTTTTTATGATGAATTAGGAATTTATCCGGTGAGTAAACTGTTATCAGAAATGCTTTCTTTCAGTGAGAAATGGCAAGGAGATTATGAAAAGGGGTCGTGGGAGTTTGAGTTTTTATCAACGCTTAAGAAGTTACTAGCAAAAGAAAATCTTAAAAAATTTCAAATTCAGCTTCCCACAACAGAAGATCAGCGGCTTAATGCTATTACCGGCTATCTTAGAAATAGGTTAAATGAAAGCCTTACATTAGAAGACGTTGCAAAGTTATCTGGGATGAGTGTGAGAAGCTTAACAAGATTGTTTCAAACAAAACTGCATATCACTTTTATTCAGTATTTAAAAATGTTGAGAGTTATCCGGGCTATGGAGCTTATAAAGGATACCGATTTGAGTATGACGGAAATAGCTTATGAAATTGGTTATTCAAATATCTCTGCATTCAGCAATAATTTCCAGCAATTAACTCATATGAGGCCTACAGATTTTAAGACAATATCAAAAGCCTAGACCTCAATACAAGTTACATATTTGACTACTTTGCTTTACTCACGTCGGTAAGAGCATTGAGAAAGGCAATAATCTGATTCATTTCTGTTTGGGTAAGGTTTAATTTATCCGCGGACAATGTCTGATTTTTCATTTTTAATCCCAGGCCTTCTCCTCCTCCTTCATTATAGAAATCAAGCACTTCTTCCAACGTATTAAAAGCCCCATTATGAAAATAAGGTTTTGTAAGGGCAATATTTCTCACGGTAACGGTTTTGAATGAATAATCATAGATCCATGACTTTTCTTTTTTTACCGGACTGTTCCCTCTTCCTACATCCTGATCCAGTTCTACAGGAAGGTGTTTTATTGGTTTTGTGGTTACTCCAAGAACTTCAGACTCATTCTCATTAAATAATGGCGGTACTAGTCCTGAAAAATGAGGCGCAAAATGACAGGTTGCACAATTGGCTTTTCCCATAAACAGATTGAATCCTTTTTTTACATCCTCAGAAACATTCTTTTCATTTCTCATAAAACGGTCGAAATCACTGTCAAAAGAATATAAAGAGGCAACATAAGAGCTTAATGCCTTTGAAAAATTTTCTTTGCTAATCTTCCCATCTTTAAAAGCAGTACGGAATGCCTTTTTATATTCAGTCTTGGTTTTTAACTTCTGAATAATACTTTCATAGCTTGTATTAAATTCATCTTCATTATAAATCACATGTTCAGCCTGCTGTTCCAGATAGAAGGCACGAAGGTCATAGAAAAACCTTTTTGCAAAAACTGCATTATATAAAGAAGGTGAATTTCTCAGCACCGTTTTCCCTTCCACATTACTTGGGGATTTGGCTTTAAGATCTGTAAAGGCATTTTCCTGAAGGTGGCAGGTAGCACAACTCATTTTTCCGTTACCACTTAGGTTCTGATCATAGAAAATGGCTTTCCCAAGATTACGAAGATCCGTATTATCCTCTGAAGACTTTAGCAAAGTATAAAAATAAGGGTCTAAAAAATCACTGCTGAAAAGATTTTTATTGCTGACATTCCAGCCTGAGAACTCTTTCAAATCATCAGGTCTCCCATCCCATCTTCCTAATTCTTCATACAGGGGCTGAATATATTTTTTATAGAACTTAATTCTGTCAAAGGTTTCAAAATCTTTGTTCTTTGAAAGATAGCTTACAGCTTCTGTTAAGGTATTGTCTGCTTTTTCAATAGTATAGTTTTTAAAATAAGGATCATCATTAATGTATTTCTGTATTCCCAAAAGGGCATGGCTGGTTTCTTCGGAGATATTCAGGGAACCGGGCGTATCAAAACCTGTTACTCCAAGGGAATATATTCTGATCAATTCTATACGCAAAGGCAATGTTTTATTGTTCCCTTTACTCATCCCGTTTTTCATGGCACTCAGGTAGAAGCCTGAATAACTGTTATATAAAAAATCAGTAATGGTTTTAATCTTTTCTTTTTCATCCACCGCTTCTTCAGAAAATATCAGTTCGTCCAATACCTGCAATCCTTCTGGTGGAAGTGTATAGGCTGATGTTCCTGCTGCTTCAATATGAAATATGGGAGCAGCATTCAAATGTGTTTTAGTAAATTCCGGATAATGGTAGGCAATATAGAATTCAATTTCCTTAAATGAATTTCTTGTACTTTTTAGTGATGCCTGCAATTCTTTAACGGAAATACGGTCTTCAGAGAACTTACGGACATCTGATTTGAGCTGCTCAAGCTTATCCTTAAAATCAGACAATCCTTTATTAATAAATGTATTCTCACTTTTTTTTCCTTGATAAACAGGATTAAAAGACATTACTGAAAACCCTGTCAAAAGGATCATAATAAGCAGTGGATAAGCTCTCATTAATTTTTAACGACAAAGCTATTCATCTGATATTATCTTAATTTTAATAGCAGATTAAATAATGATTATATTTCTGATACAATATTTTTTACTAATTTTAAACCCCGAAATCAGATTCATTATTCTTTAAGGAACGGTTTATTCTAAATTACCGGTAAAATAATGGCGAGAGGTTATTGGGAGAGGATTTTTTTATTTAAATTCAACACATCAAAACTAAAATAGGATTATGAAAACAAAACTATTGTTTGCTGTTGCAGCAAGTTGCCTTTCGCTTACTGCATTTTCACAAAAGAAAAAGCAAGCGGATAAACCGGCGAAGCAACAGGAAATGGCTGTATATGCTGAAAAAAAAGGAAATGATTATTATCTGGTTCGTTTGGAACAGGATAAGCCTGTACCCAATGTTTATGTCTATTCTAATGGAGTAACCAAACCTTATAAAAGCTATACAGAACTTAAAGATGTGGTTATGGAATTTCCAGGGATGATGTCTTCTAATAATTCAACCAAAGAAGAGCTGGTTTCTGTTCTCAATAAAGACAATCATTTTTATGAGATCACTTCACAAAGGAAAGACCCCAATAATATTGAAAAATCTGTTATTACCGTCTATGAAGTGATGGGCGGACAAAAAAGGATTGTTGAAGAATATGATTCTATTTACCAACTTATGGCTTCACCTTATAAAGAGGCAATTTTCATTGATTAAAAACAAAAAAATATAAATTATGCTAAACAAACTTGCTGCTTCAGAACTTATTCTGAATGAAGACGGAAGTGTATACCACCTGAATCTTTTACCTGAAGATATTGCTGATAAAATCATCCTTGTGGGTGACCCGGACAGAGTAGCAAAGGTTTCAAAATATTTTGACACCGTAGAAATCAAAAAAAATAAAAGAGAATTTTATACCCATACAGGTACCCTGCGTGGTGAGAGAATTACTGTAATGTCTACCGGTATCGGAACTGAGAACATCGATATCGTAATGAATGAACTGGATGCCCTTGTTAATATTGATCTTAAAAACAAGGAATTTAAAACTGAGCACAAAGCTCTTGAGTTATTCCGTATGGGAACTTGTGGAAGTGTAAATCCAGATGTACAGGTTGACAATATGCTGGTTACTCAAAACGTAGTAGGATTAGATGGTTTAATGCACTTCTACCAGGATTATAGTTTCGAAAATGAGTTTTCTAAAAGTTTTCTGGAAAGATTCCCTTACGAAAAAATCAAACCGATGCTTTACTTCTCAGATTGGGCAGAAGAAATGGGTGAATATTATAAAGACGCCAAATACCACGGAAATACGGCTACTTTCCCAGGCTTCTATGCTCCACAGGGAAGACAGCTTCGTCTAAAGGCAGTAGATGATAAGTTCCTTGAAACATTAAATGACCTAGGTGTTACCAATTTTGAAATGGAAACATCTGCCATCTATGCATTTTCAAAATTATTAGGCCACAAAGCAATTACCGTTAACAACGTAGTGGCCAACAGAAGACGTGGAGAATTCTCTACAGACCACCATAATTCTGAGAAGAATCTTATTGAATGGGTATTGGATAGAATTATCAAATAATATTTTGTAGACATATAAATAAAAGCCTCTGGGAAAACTTCGGAGGCTTTTTTATGGTTTTGGCTGAAGCCAATGTATTTTTTGATTTTTTGAATGGGCTAAAGCGCACTCCTATTGAATTTGACAAGATCTTAATGCTCTTTAGTTCAAATTAAATCTCATGGAATTTTCTTGGATCAGGATATTCAAACACATATCCTAATTCTGAAACCAATTTCGAAGATAGAACAACCTTTCCTTTTACTTCTGTTACCTCTTCCCCATTCTCATTATTTTCCTGAGCATCAATAACCTGAAACTTAGCCGGATGAAGTGGAGCTGTTACATTATATAAGGCCGCTTTTGTTCCGTTTTCGATCATCTTTGAGAGAATACCGGCAATATCTTTATAATGTATATGATTAACTGCAAAGTCCAGGTTAGCTACATTATAATTTTTAAGAAGCCTGTTATCTCCCATCAATCCGCCAAGCCTCAGTATATTCACCTGTGGGTATTTGTTTTTTACCATTCGTTCTCCTGAAACTTTTTCAACCGGAACATCCTCTTCATGAAACTCTTTCGGCATATCCGGATACACACCTGTAGAGCTCATTAAAAACATCTGTCCTTTAAAATCACCAATAAAAGCAGATAAGTTCTGGATTCTATTGTATAGAGAGCTTATACAACAGCTTTTTTCTGATATTGGAATGGTAACAATCAGAACATCAAGACTTTCCAGAGCTTCCCATTTAGGATATGCTTCACTAAGCTGATAATCCGGAAAATTAACTCCCTGGACATATACGCCTTTAGCACTAAGCTCTTCTGCTTTTTCAACCGTTGTGGTGGTTGCGTATATTTCATATCTGTTTGACAAGGATGCTGCAATTCTGGACCCCAGCCATCCATATCCTATAATACCTATTTTATTCATATTCCAGAGGAGAATTGTGTTGATAATATTTCGTCCAGACCGGACATCAGTTGTTTCTTTTTTTCTTCATCAAGATGAAAACAGCCCTGAACTGCTTCAGGAATATGCTCAGCTTTATCTTTTAATGCCTTCCCTTCTTCTGTAAGGCTGATGAGTACTACCCTTTCATCTTCTAGACTTCGGGTTCGGCTGAGAAGTCTGTTTTTTTCCATCCGTTTCAATAAGGGAGAGAGTGTTCCGTTATCCAGATGAAGATGCTCACCTATCTTTCCGATATTCATTTCACCATTTTCCCACAGTACGAGCATCACCAAATATTGGGGATATGTTAATGAAATTTCATCAAGATAAGGTTTATATAAGCCTGTAATATATCTTGAAACAGCATAGGTCTTAAAACACAGGTGTTCTGAAATGAGAATCATTTTTACGCTTTAAAAGAACAAAAATACTTAATTTATTTTGTGCGCAATATTTTTGTTTAAAATATTATTTACCCATCAAAACCTAACTATTAAATTCTGCTTATCAATAAAAAAGACCTCCATTACCGGAGGTCCTTAACACCATATCAACTATAATAAAACTTATTATAAAATTTAAAATTCATTAATCATTACATACAAATGACTTGAGTATAGACTAGCAGCGCTTCCTGAAATATTGGTAAGGTTAATTATAATACTTGAAGTGGAAGTCATTCTTGGATTAGAAATAGAGAATGTTGAATTTCCAGCAAAGTCCCCGGCTGGCGATACTACAACAACAGCTCTTGTAGAACCCGGCTGAAATCCTGACGGAACCGCAATCTCCATGGTAGCTGATCTTCCCGGAGGCAGATTGTTGATAGAAACTCCAGGCCAAGCTTCAAAGCTGATCTGGTTTTTCTGTATGCTTCCTTTTTCTCCGAATTTAAACTGTCCGTTCACATCTAATCTTGCAGAAGTATTTGGAGCCCCCGTGCCAATGCCTACATTCGCATTATTATTCCCCAGCACTATAGCATTGGCCTGTGAGGTAGTTGCTCCATATCCTATTGCAGTAGAAAATTGCCCCAAAGCATTTGCTTCTGAGCCTACTGCTGTAGAGTTTTCTTTATTGGTAACAGCATTATAGCCTAAAGCTGTTTCACTGTTTGTATTTGTTTGGGCATTATATCCTATTGCTATAGATTGGAAACCTCCTGCTGAAGCGTTATTTCCAATCGCTGTAGATTCATTTTTGCTGGTTTGCGCGTTATATCCAATTGCTATTGATTTAAAAGCGCCTGCTGTTGACTTATTTCCTATTGCCAATCCATCATTTGCAGAAACGGCTGCCGCACTACCGATAGAGATCCCCTGAAATGCAGAACTCGAGCTTCCAATGGCAATTCCGTTCTGACCGGCATTAGCTCCCAAACCAAAACTTACCGAATTATCTACTCCTAACCTTCCCGCTGTAGCAGCATTTACTTTAAAGATCAGATCATCCATTGTTTTTGTTCCTAATGACAGAGCTGTATTGGCAGCACTATAGGTTCCGGTATTATCTCCTGTTGTGTTCCAGGCTGTTCCAGAATCCGCTTTACCGGTGGTATTGGAAGAGGTGGAAAGCCTGTACCATTTGGATGCAAACCAATAATAAAACCCAGCCTCAGCTAATCCTGCTTTTCCATTGTTCCAGACAATAAGCCCATCTGCCGGAGAAGGTACGGTAACCGCATCTGTATCTGAAGTCAGTGCAATACTTGGAAGAAGTACTCCTTTATTTTTAGCATTTACATGAAGCATTGCTGAAGCATCCGGATTTGGAGTACCAATTCCAACCTGAGCAAATGTAAAAACAGCAAACAGTAAAAAGAGAAGGCTAAATCTTAGTTGATAATTTCTTTGCATCACCATGTTTTTTGAGGGTGCAAATATACAAATTTTTCAATAAATACATAATTTTATTAAAAATATAATAATTAAAACACACTCATGTGATTAAAAGAAAAACTACTCACACAAAATTGAAAAATACCTAACTAACAAGGAGTTAAATTATCTTTATTCAGTAGCACTTAATAAATAAAATCACTACATCGTTCAGAACCAGCAAGTAAAAAATCAATAAAAAACATCACTTAAATTTGAATAAAACTCAATACATCATTTTCTAATGAAGCAAGTTTCAATATGGTCGTTTACCATACCTGTAGCCTGCATATGTGCATATATAACCGTTGAACCCACGAATTTAAATCCTCTTTTCTTCAGATCCTTTGAAATTTTATCAGAAATTTCCGTAGTGGCAGGTACTTCTGATAAAGCTTTCGGTTTATTATCAATAGGTCTGCCGTCAATAAAACCCCAGATATATTTTGAAAAACTTCCAAACTCTTCCTGAACCTCCAGAAATTTCCGGGCGTTGGTTACTGCAGCACATATTTTAAGCTTATTCCTGATAATCCCGGAATTATTCATTAACTCTTCTATTTTTTGATCAGAATAAACAGCAACCTTATTGTAGTCGAAATAATCAAAAGCTTTTCTGAAGTTTTCTCTTTTAGAAAGAATGGTATACCAGCTTAAACCTGCCTGAAAGCTCTCCAGAATAAGAAATTCAAAGATGGTCTCATCGTCATAAACAGGTCTTCCCCACTCTTCATCATGATATTTTCTGTAGAGGTCATCTTTTTCACACCAGCCGCAGCGTATTTTTTCCATAATTACTACATTTTAATAGTAAAGGTAAGATTGATTTGGAAAAGTATAACAAAAGATTATGAAAAGTTTAACAAAGGTGCCTGATTTTAGGAATGGTTATTGTTTGTTCAATACTACCAAACCAAATTTATAGTATTATGAACAATTCAGATTACAACAAAGCGGAAAATGCGGTAAACAATGTAGAGAATTCTTTACAGAATGCAACGGATAAAGCCAAATGGAAAATCAATGAATTGGCAGACAGAGCCAAGGATTATATTAATGAAAAGAGGAATAATGATGAAGAAGCCAAACATGAAGACTGGCTAGACAGGGTAAAAGCTAATGTATCCGATGCATGGGAAGACATTAAGGATAAAGCAGATGAGGCTTGGGAAAAAACTAAAGATGCAGCAGAAGATGTGAAGGCGGAATGGAACAAGAAAACCAATTAAAATTTCAGTCATATAAATATTTTCAAGAAAATGGGGTCTTATAATTGATAAGGCTCCATTTTTATTATGTCATAACCACAATTATTGCTACATTTGTATTTCAATAAACATTAAAAAATTATGTCATACGGTTTACTTAAAGGCAAAAAGGGAATTATATTTGGAGCCCTTAATGAACAATCTATCGCATGGAAAGTTGCTGAGAGATGTCATGAGGAAGGTGCAGAATTCATCTTATCTAACGCTCCTATCGCTTTAAGAATGGGAGAACTTAATGGTTTAGCCGAAAAAACAGGTTCTGAAGTTATAGGTGCAGATGCTACTTCTATTGAAGATCTTGAAAAGCTTTTTGATGCTGCTGTTGCAAAATTTGGTAAAATCGACTTTATCCTTCATTCCATCGGAATGTCTATCAATGTAAGAAAAGGAAAACACTATACAGAAATGAACTACGATTGGTTAGAAAAAGGCTGGGATATTTCAGCGGTTTCTTTCCATAAAGTAATGCGTGTGGCTTGGGAAAAAGACTGTATGAATGAGTGGGGAAGCATCCTGGCGCTTACTTATATTGCTGCTCAGAGAACATTCCCGGATTACAATGATATGTCTGATAATAAAGCTTATCTTGAGAGTATCGCAAGAACTTTCGGAAATTATTGGGGTGAAAGAAAAGTACGCGTAAATACAGTTTCCCAATCTCCTACAATGACTACTGCAGGTAGTGGTGTAAAAGGTTTCGGAGGATTCCTTGGGTATGCTGAAGATATGTCTCCACTAGGAAATGCTACAGCTCTTGAATGTGCAGACTATTGTGTTACTCTATTCTCTGATCTTACTAAAAAAGTAACGATGCAGAATCTTTTCCACGACGGAGGTTTCAGCAGTTCGGGAGTTACACAGAAAGTGATCAGTAAATATGATGCTGAGAACTAATTTATTGTCAAAGCACTAGTTTTACAATATATAAACCCATGAATTTCTTTCATGGGTTTCTTTTTTACTACAATTCTATTATTTTTAATCATTACCGGCAAATTCACCTTCCACATATCCGCCATTAACATAACGTGATGTATCATTGATGTGCCATGCATATACCCCGGCAACCATCACACCCAAATCCTGTACATAATTATACACCATATTCTGCCATTGATTGAAACAAGGCAAGTGTTCCTGCAATATTAAAAACTCCTTCAAAAAATCGTCATGCACCTCAAGAGCCATCATATAAGCATCGTGCAGGGACAATTTATTTTCCTGCTGCAGTACTTTTACAATATTCATGGTATCACCGTCCCTATGCAGTTCTTTGGGTAATGAAATAATATCATTATGAATACCAATCATTAATGAACAAAGGGTATAAAGCCGTTTTATATGGGGATGATCGAAAATTTCATCCGGTAACAAACGATATTCTTTTTGTAATGCTACATAATTACAATAAGGCTGAACCCCACTGGTGGCTTCCCGGATCAGTAAGTACACAGGTAAAGGAGGGATTTCGTTTTTCCTATAATATACTTTTTCATCCGAATATCCCATAAATACCTCCCGTATTGATTTTACAAACCTATTGTAGAGATGAGTTGGTATCTTACAGGCAATGGCATCCTGCCTCAATACCCAATACAGATGGAAAATACCGTTCTCTGCCGGTTCTTGGGGATCGTTTCCGTTAAGAAGTTCAATGATACGATTCGTTATCTGATGCATTTCATCACGTGAACAACGATCAAAGTAATCATCCATCATCGCTCCGTTGGCTGTATAATTTGCCAAAGGTCTGAGTTCTGTAATTGTTTCAAGAAAAGGACAACCTCTCGCTGCAATATCTGTTAAATGATGTTTTTTATGTTTTTCCCGGGCTTCTTTGCTGTGAAAGGCATATTCTGTATCAATCCAATTGTAATATTCTTCTCTTTGCTGCTGCATAGCGGGATGAGCAAAATCGGGAAAAGGATACTGAGGTTTGGGAAGCTGCCGTAAACCGGCATAAAATTCCTCGTTGGTCATTGGCGTGTTCATGGTTTTTATTTTTCATATTAAAACTAGAATAAAATTAATAAAAAATCAAAAAATATAGAACAATATTCTTTTTATTCTTCCAACAAAGAAATACATCACAAAAAAACAAAGCACTAATAAACTGACAGTTAAAAACAATTCACACATTAAAATGTAATATACAGAACCGGAATAGCACTTACATATTAAATTTCAATTTATTCAACAATATAGATTATAGCAAGATAATGTATAAATTGCATATTATAATTGCTTCTTTAGTTATTGGATAGAGCTTTACATAAAAATTTAAGCAGATATATTTTATCGGCGAAGCAATAATTTTAAAAAATCAAATCGGCGGCCTCAAAGAGGCCGCCGATCTCACTTAAACTAATAATAATATGATGTTATAAAATTACGGTTTGTATAGAATGCGCAGGTGCGTTAAGCTTTGCAGCCATCCCTTCAATCCAGAGATTAGCCTCAATATCGTTATCCGAATCGTTCATGATTACGGTTACCAGCTGGCCGTTTTCATTCATAAACGCTGAAGATGTTAAAGCTGCCCTGTTGGAAGAAGAGCCTATTCTCTGTGCGTTTGGCTTGATGTATTTTGAGACATGGCCAATGTAATAGTATTCATAAGTATAAAACACCTCTCCTGTTTTGGTATCTGCAATAATAGGTGCAAAACAGAAATTACCTTTATGGTTGGGGCCTCCGGTTTCATCCAACAAAATATTCCAGTCTGTCCATAAAGCATTTCCTTTATTAAAATCATTCAGCATATTCTTACCGTACAGCTCTCCAAGGCTTACATCATAAATTCGGTCCATAGCAAACTGTTCTTTGCAGCCTTCGGTAAACGCAAGGAATTTATCCGGGAAAGCCCTGTGAGTTTCTGCCAGGTTATCAAACAGCTGGGTTTTGTTATTCCAGGTTTCATACCAGTGATAGCCGATTCCGTGGGCATATTTTGAAGTTTCAGGATCGCTGAGTGTAGTGGTTGCTCTTTGATAGATGAGGTCTCTGTTGTGGTCCCATATCATTACTTTTTTATTCTTATACCCATTTTTCCAAAGAGTTGGGCCTAGATTCTTTTTCAGGAACTCTCCTTCTTCTTCGGCTGTATAGATGCAGGATTCCCAGGACTGTGTAGCCATAGGCTCATTCTGAACGGTTAAGCCCCAGACATTAATTCCTCTTTTTTCATATTCTCTGATAAATTTAATATAATAATCTGCCCAGGTCTGATAATATTGGTTCTCCAATCTTCCGCCTTTGTATAGACTTTTATTAGACTTCATCCAGGCTGGCGGACTCCACGGGGAAAAATAAAAGGTGAAGCTATTCCCAATAGCCTTTTGGGCTTCTTTAATCAATGGAATCTTATATTTTTCATCATGGGCAACATTGAAGGTTTTCAACGAAGTATCATTATCTTCTACATAGGTATAAGAATCGCTGGAAAAGTCACAGGAATTCATATTGGTACGAACCACTGTATATCCCAGCCCGTTCTTTCCGAAGTAAGCCTCCAGAATTTCCTTCTGCTTATTCTTTGGCATTTTATAGAATGTCTCTGCGGATGCATCTGTAATAGCACCGCCAATTCCTATCAGTTTTTGATATTTAAAATTGGGAGCTACAAAAATACAGGCTTCTGTTTCTTTTGGCTGTCCGAACTGTTCAAATTTTACAGAGCCTTTGTCTGCCATTCTTTCATTCCCTTTGGAATGCGTTAAAATTACCTTAGCTGTTTTCCCTTCATGTTTTTTCCAATAATTCTGGGCACTGACATTGACTGCAATACCGATTACAAAACAACTTACGATTAGTTTTCTCATGATTTTTTCTTTTTGAACCCTCTTTGGTTCTCTTTTTCATTATTTATTCTGATAGACCCTTACATAGTCTATATAATACTTCTGTGGAAAAATACGGTCATCAATACCTTCTTTTCCACCCCAAAAGCCGCCTACTGCCAAATTTAATATGATAAAATAAGGCTGATCAAACGGCCAAGCTTCTTTAGTTTTTTCTGTGTTTTCGTAGGTGAAAAACTTCTTATCATCAATATAGACGTCAATCTTTTCCGGTGTCCAGTCTGCTTTATACACATGAAACTTTTCACTTACATCTTTTACCATCAAAGTATCCGTTTTCTGTGTTCCCTGGATATGGTTGTATTTTTTGGTATGCACTGAAGCGTGAATATAGCCCTGGTTAAACCCTACGTGTTCCATGATATCAAGTTCACCATCATCCGGCCATTTCTTCATATTTTCGCTCATCATCCAGATAGCCGACCATGTGCCTCTGCCTTTTGGAAGTTTGGCCCGTACTTCTACCGTTCCATATTGAAATGAGAATTTCCCTTTGGTTAAAAGTCTTGCAGACGTATATTTATTTTGTTCCCAATCTTCTTTTCTGACTTCAATGATGAGATTTCCATTTTCCATTCGGGCATTTTCCAGCCTGTTTTGGGTGTAATACTGAGCTTCTTCATTTCCAAATCCGCTCCCGCCTACATCATAATTCCATTTTGAGGCATCCGGATGCCCTTTCCCATTAAATTCATCATTCCAGATGAGCTGCCTGCCGGAATCAGTCTTGGCTGAGATACAATTTGTTACCGTTATAGCGGCTATTGTAACTGCGCAAAGCTGAATGATGTTTTTGAATTTCAATTTCATATAATACGTTTGGGGGCGTTTTTAATCCATTATATTGAACAGCTAAATTTATTTCAGCCAATTAATTCTTTTGGTTTGTACATTCTGAGAACTGGTTCCCACCATAATATCAAACTCACCTTCTTCCCAGTCAAAATTCAATTCGTCATCAAAAAATTTCAGATCATCCGGAGTCAGGGTAAATTCTACTTTTTGGGCCTCTCCTTTTTTGATAAATATTTTTTTAAAACCTTTCAACTCTTTCACAGGTCTTACTACTTTTCCAAAAAGATCTCTTATATAAAGCTGTACGACTTCCTCCCCGTCATATTTCCCAGTATTGGAAACCGTAACACTTATGTTTAATTTCTGATCCCCTTTCAGGTTTTCGGAACTTAAAATCATATCGGAATAGGTAAAATCTGTATAACTTAACCCAAATCCAAACGGGAATTTCGGATCATTATCGAGATCAATATATGCTGAAACGTAATTTCTGTCTGTATTATTCTTTGCAGGTCTTCCTGTATTGTAGTGATTATAATAAACCGGAATCTGCCCTTCGGTTCTTGGAAAAGTCATCGGAAGTTTTCCACTTGGATTTACTGCTCCAAACAGAATATCAGCAATAGAATTCCCAGCTTCCGTTCCCAGCCACCAGGTATAAACAATAGCTGGAATATGATCTGCCGCCCAGTTGAAAATCAAAGGTCTTCCTGCATTAATCATAAGAATAATTGGTTTTCCTGTTTTAGCAACTTCTTTTAACAGATCTTCCTGTACCCCTGAGAAACCAATATTGCTTCGGCTTTTTGCTTCACCACTCATCGCATGTCCTTCTCCTAAAGTCATAATCACCACATCAGATTTTCTGGCTATCTCTATTGCTTCTGCAAACATGGTTTTGTCCTGATCATCTACATTGCAGCCTTTTGCATATAATAAGGTAGAATTTTTACTGAGTTGATTTTTAATCCCATCAAACTGTGAAACAATTCTTTGGGTATCATCTTTAAAAGCAATAGACCAAAACCCATGATTAGCTACGGTTTCCTTACCAAACGGACCAATTAAGGCCACTGTCTTTACTTCTTTTGAAAGCGGAAGCATATTGTCTTTATTTTTAAGAAGAACAATACTTTTAGATCCGAATTCTCTTCCGAATTTTCTGTTTTCCTGGTTATTAACCTGTTCTTTCTGTCTTTTTTCATTACTGAACCGGTAAGGATCATCGAAAAGCCCCATCTCGAATTTTTTGGTTAAAATTCTTCCTGTAGCATCATCCACCAGTTTAGCATCTACTTTTCCTTCTTTAACAAGTTTCGGAAGTTCTGCCATATATACCCGGCTTTCCATATCCATATCACTGCCTCCCTGTATTGCTTTTTCAGCAGCCTCAGCACCATCTTTTGCATATCCGTGAGGAATCATTTCTCCAATACTTCCCCAGTCTGAAACTACAAAACCTTTGTAATTCCATTTTCCTTTCAGTAAATTTCTTTGGATATATTGATTGGCTGTAGCTGGAATTCCGTTAATATCATTGAAAGAATTCATGAAAGTAGCAACTCCGGCTCCGGCTGCCGCTTTGAAAGGCGGAAGGTAGGTTTCATTCAGTTGTCTGAGGCTCATGTCTACCGAATTATAGTCTCTGCCTCCTACCGCTGCACCATATGCTGCAAAATGTTTTGCACAGGCCATAACGGCATCAAGGCTTCCTAATCCTTTTCCCTGAAATCCTTTAATTCTCGCCAACCCGATCTGAGTTCCCAGATAAGTATCTTCTCCTGAACCTTCCATCACTCTTCCCCACCTTGGGTCTCTGGCAATATCTACCATCGGGGCAAAAGTCCAGTGAATACCATAAGCAGACGCTTCTGTAGCTGCAATTCTTTCTGATTTCTCTATCATTCCCAGATCCCAGCTTGCTGCCTGCCCAATGTTAACAGGAAAAGTAGTTCTGTATCCATGGATAACATCCTGTCCGAACAATAAAGGAATCTTCAACCGGGACTGCATGGCCAGTTTCTGAAATGCTCTGGTTTCTTCTGCTCCGGCAACATTCAGCATAGAGCCAACTTTTCCTTTTTTTATTTCTTCCAACACTGCCGCTGAATTGGAATGCTGGGGTCCTGTGGCATATTCAAATCCACTGTACTGCACCATCTGCCCTATTTTTTCTTCCAGTGTCATTTTAGATAAAAGTTCCGCTACTCTCTGATCTGTTGTTTTCTGTGCGTAGGCGCTCATTCCAAATGCTGAGAATGCCAGTAACAAATAAACTCTCTTCATACTTATTCAATTAAAAAATATAAGTTGCGGCAGATTGCCCAGGAATGTTCACTGTAGCGATCTTTCCGGCAAATTTAATATTAAAATTTTCAATGCCTTTATTATCATTCTGAACAATCAGCACTGTTTTCCCTGCCGGAGTTCTAAATGCTGCTGTTGATAAATATCGGGTCTGGGTAGAAGCAATACGCCGGGAACCTGCCGGTATAAACTTAGAGGCATGTGCCACAATATAATAACCTACATTTCTGGTAAAGTTTTCACTGTCAGAAACGGTAATAGCTCCTTTACATTCTGTACATCCGCCGTCTGTATGGGGACCATATTCTGCATCATTGGCAAGATTCCATTCCAGAGCTGTTTTACTCCAGTTCCTCATGGATCCGATGATCACATTCTTCATATGCCAGTTCAGGTCTTCGCTGAAAGTTCCTTTTGAACCTGTCCATTGTTCGGTGAAATATAAATTCTTATCGGGAAAAGCATCATGAACTGTACTTAATGCTGATATATCACCTTCATACAAGTGAAAAGCAGATCCGTCAATATACTGATTAGCATCCGGGTCTTTCAGAATATCAAGGGCATATTCCGGTTTGTTGCAATTGTGATCGTATACAACAATCTTTGTTTTGATATTGTTCTTTCTAAAAACAGGTCCCAGATAGCCTTTAATAAAATCTCTCTGTTTGTCAGACGGCATATACATACTTGGGTTATTACCCGGATGTAAAGGTTCATTTTGAGGGGTAACAGCGTCAATAGTGATCCCTTCCTTCCGCATTTCATGGATGTATTTCACAAAATAACGGGCGTAAGCCTCGTAAAATTCAGGTTTTAAACTTCCCCCTTTCGACTTTCCGTTATCTTTCATCCAAACGGGAGCAGACCACGGTGTTGCAATAATCTTTATCTTAGGATTGATGGCTAAAATTTCCTTCAGCATTACAATAAGGTCCTTATTTTTTGCTAAACTGAATTTGGAAAGCGAAACATCAGTCTGTCCTTCCGGAAGATCATCATAGGAAAAAACTTCACCATCAAGGTCTGAAGCTCCAATGCTTAATCTCAGGTAACTGATAGAAACAGAATTTTTATCATTCCCAAAAAGCTCATTCAATAATGCTTTCTTTTTTGATGAGGATAAACGATTGATTACCTCACCACTTCCTCCTGTCAACGTATATCCGAAACCATCAATATATTGAAACTTTTGGGTATCATCAATTTCAATATTCTGAAAGCTGTTGGTATTATTTACAAATTTAACTGGGGGCTGCTGCTGTAATTTTGCACTTTCATCTCCTTTTGTAAGCCAGTACTGTATTTCATTTCCTTTACTGGAAACATTAGACACACAAGATAAAGAAAAAAGGGCCACACCACTAAGTAGTGCGGCACCTCTAAAGAAACTATATAAGTTGTGAAACTTCATATTTTAGTAACCGGGATTTTGCTTGATCTTCGTATTAAGAAGTTCATTATAAGGAATTGGTAAAAGCTCATTCTTATTAGGCTTAAATCCTCTTGATGCTAATTTGGAAGGTGCTTCTCCCCATCTTACAAGATCAAACCATCGGTGTCCTTCACCGGCTAATTCACGTCTGCGTTCATCTTTAACAGCTTGTAGTGTTACCGGTATTGAAGGAAGTCCAACTCTTGCTCTTACTGCATCCAATAGAGCTTGAGCTCTCGCACCTGAGCCGTTTAATGCTTCCGCTTCCATTAAGTAAGTGTCTGCCAACCTAATTACGATGTAATTCCTACTGTAGTTTAACTCCGGAGCTCCGGGAAGATTAGAAACTTCATCTCTTCTAGGAAGATATTTATTCAAAAAATAACCGGTATCATTATGAGCAGGAGAATATTTAATCTCTCCGTTTGCAGTCAGTTGTTTTGCGTTCAGGATAGTGGCATTGACTCTCGGATCGTTCTTCAAGAAATTATAAAGATCTTCTGTTACAGTATTAAACGCCCATCCTGAAACAATATCAGGCGCCGTAGTTTTTAATCTATCGTATCCTCTTGGTCCTATCATTATACAGATAGAATTTCCTTCATCTTTCCCTTGACCCCAGAAGCCCCAATCCGAATTTCCTTTATTGGTATGCATTACTTCCAGAATAGATTCTGTGGTGAACTTATTGTCCGGTCTCCACAGGTCATCATAATTGGCAATTAATTTATATCCATACTGACTGACTTGTCCCGGCGTTCCGTTTACTTCAGCAAATTGAGCTGCAGCAAGATCTTTTTTATTGTTATACAGATAAATTTTTCCTAAGATAGCTCTGGCTGTCCCCTGGCTTATTCGTCCTACTTCAGCCTTGTTAGTAGGAGCAATAGATAGTGGAAGATCATTAATGGATTCTAAAATATCTGATTCAATTTGCTCGTATACTTTCTGAGGTTCTGCCTGAGGAATATTATAATAATCATCGGTAGCTGTAATAGGTTTTAAAATTAGTGGAATATTCCCAAACATTTTCAGCAATTCAAAATAGTAAAGAGCCCTCAAAGTTTTAGCTTCAGCAATAAATCTCTTGCGTGTTTGATCATTCATTTTAGCATCTGGAATTCTCTGAATAAGAAGATTTGCTCTAGCAATTCCCTGATAGAAATCATTCCAATAGGTTTTAGGAACAGTAATCTGATCAATAGAATAATTAGAAAAACTTTGTATCCCGGTACCGTCTGTAGGACTTCCACCCCCAGAATAGAAATCATCAGAAGCTGCGTTAAAGAAAGTTACTGTATTTTCAAACCCACCGGAATATTTTCTTAGAAGGTCATACACTGATACCAGTGCACTAAAAGATTGTTCTTCATTCTGGAAGTAGTTATTGGAGTCAAAAGCTCCTTTATTCTGTACATCTTCAATGAACTCATCACCACAAGATACGGAACTGAATCCAATACCTGATGTAAGAGCGATCAGTACTATTGCTTTATAGAATCTATTTTTCATGTTGTTTTTTAGAATTGAATATTAGCACCAAATATGAATGTTCTGGCCTGTGGATAATAGGCTCTATCTATTCCATAGGAATCGTTTACAGCAATCTCAGGATCATATCCTGTATATTTTGTAAACGTAAACAGGTTTTCTCCTGTCACATAAAATCTCACTTTACTTGCACCAAAGCGTTTTGAAATATCTCCCGGCAAGGTATATCCCAGCTGAACCAATTTAATTCTCATAAAATCCCCTTTTTGAAGATAATAGTCAGACATTTTGGTGTAATTCTCATTTTTGTCGTCAGCATCCAATCTTGCCACCGTATTTGAAGTACCAGGTCCTGTCCATCGATCAAGAATTGTAGTTTGATAATTGCTGTAGAACAGATCAAGTCTTCTGAGACCCTGGAAAATCTTATTCCCCCCCTGTCCTTGTAAAAACACCATCAAATCAACATTCTTATAATTAAGATTTAATGTTAAACCATAGGTAAACTTAGGCACAGAACTTCCTAAATATTCATAATCATCCTGATTGATTCTACCATCACCATTTGCATCCAATCTTTTAAAATCACCAGGCTTGGCATTAGGCTGTATCAAGCCACCACTAGCATTTCTATAGGCATCAATTTCTGACTGTGTCTGGAAGATACCCAGATTCTGATATCCATAAAAAGCTCCATAAGGTGAACCCACCTGGAATCTTGTTACCGGTCCCATAGACTGGAAAGATGCAAAGTTTTCGTAGATTTTATCATCTTCAAGTCTTGTTACTTCATTCTTTAAATAGGAGAAATTACCATTTACTGAAATTCCGAAATCAGACCAGGTCTTTTTATATCCCAGATTAACTTCAACTCCAGTATTGTTCATATCCCCCACATTTCTCCAAGGTCTGTCCGGAGCACCTACATATCCCGGAATATCCACCTGGCGAAGAATATCCGTTGTTTTCTTCTTAAACCAATCCACTGTCAAAGTAAAATCATTTAAGAATTTCAAATCGGCAGCAATATTCAACTGAGAAGTCTCTTCCCAGCGAAGATCCGGGTTTTCAAGAGTAGTTGGAGCATATCCGATAATGATATTATTATCACCATAAGTATAATTGCTTCCTGATTTAAGGAAATTGGCAAACCTGAAGTTTTCAATAGCATCATTACCTAAAACACCATATCCTCCCCTGAATTTCAAGGTATTAACGACCTTATTCTCCGGCCAGAAGTTTTCGTTGGAGATATTCCATCCCAAAGAGAAGGCTGGAAAGTTTCCCCAATGTCTGTTTTTTGCAAATTTAGAAGAACCGTCTCTACGTATTGTACCGGTAAACAGGTATTTATCTTCATAATCGTAAATAACTCTGGCAAAATAAGAGGCCTTATGAGTTTCAACTCCGTCATAAGCTGATGTTGAACGGTTCTCCTGCGGAACATCAAAATTAAAGGAAGCGTCTTCCCAGGTATTCACAGGCAGATTGATATAAGTGGTGTTGTTTCCGGAACCTATATTATAAAAGTAAGCTCCCTGTCCGATTAATACACTTAAATTATGATTTCCCCACTTATTCTGATAAGTCAATGTATTTTCCGTATTCCATTCAAGCTTCCTATTGCTCTCTCTTAAAAAGCTATTGAATACTGTATTTCTTGAATTGGTATTAAGATAAAATTTAGGGGTAAACTGCTCTTTTCCCCAATAAGATAGCTTTCCGTTAAGGGTAGTTTTGAAAGTAAAATGTTGTAAAAACTTTAACTCTGCAAATATATTTGCCACGAAATCATCAGACCAGTTATATCTTCCACGCTGTGTTTGCCTGAATGCCAGCGGGTTTGTCATCTCATTCTCTACAATAGTTGATACTCCATAAGGATTTCCAAAGGCATCTCTAATCAAATAAGGAGAAATGCCTGCATTATTATATGGGCTTGTATTCAATAAGGCAGGGTCTGTAACCACTACTGGTGTTACAGGATCTAAATTTATAGCCGAACTTAAAGGTCCTCCGAATTCGTCATTCGCATTAACTCCTTTTGTCTTTTGATGAGTATAGGAGAATGTTTGTCCAATGGTAAGAAAATCAAAAACTTTATGGGTAGAATTCAGCCTTACATTCATCCTTTTATAATTTGAAATATCTTTCAGAACAATTCCATCCTGTTCATAATATCCGAAAGAAGAATAAAAAGTAGATCTGTCATTACCTCCACTTATACTGAATTCATGAGATTTTCTTTCAGCAGTGTTGAAAACTATGTCCTGCCAGTCTGTACCAGCTCCAAAAGATTGAGGATTAGTAAAACGCGGGGCCTTTCCTGCATTGGTTAGAGCTTCATTAATAATAGTTCCATACTGGCTGGCATTCAAAAGATCCAATTTTTTTGAAGCTGATCCCACCCCGTAAAAACCGTTATAGGTTAAATTCATTTTTCCCTTCTTCCCTTTCTTGGTCGTTACAAGAATAACCCCTTTAGCAGCAGAAACACCGTAAATTGCTGCTGATGCACCATCTTTCAGAATTTCAATATTTTCTATATCAGACTGGTTAAGCCATGCAATATTATCCACCACAATTCCATCTACAACCCACAAAGGATCATTACTTCCGGCACCGAAACTAGTTACCCCACGCACCCTTACTGTTGCTGCAGATCCCGGCTGTCCGGAATTAGTAACTACAGAAACACCGGCTGCCCTACCTTGTAACACTTGCTCCGGCTTACCTGAGGGAATATCCTCAATATCCTTTGCTCTTACACTTGCTATAGCTCCCGTTACATTACTCTTCTTCTGAGTCCCGTAACCAATCACTACAATCTCATCTATTTTGTTTTCTTTAGAAAGCGTGTCCTTTTTCGTCTGGCCACTGAAGTTAGCCGTAAAATAGAGGACGGCAATCACTCCCAAATTTCTCGATATTCTTACATTCATATACAGCTATTTGTTTTAATTCTCAAATTGAGACAATAAAAATATATTTTTTTTCAATTAATTAACATTTTATTAATAAATATTTTAAAATTTCGTTTATTATTGAGGGTTAAAAGCTATATCTTCGCATCAATTATTCATAAAAAGCTATAAAAATTCAATAAATTTAACTCCCGAAATGACCACTAAGCATTCCAAAATTTCTCTTCCATTAAAACTGACCTTCCTTATTTTCTCAATGGTACTGAACTGTATGGGGCTTATCATCCTTCAGCTTGCAGATACCAATATTACTTACGGAGAACTGGGATTTCTGGAATCTTTTAAAGACCTGCCTATTGCTTTCATCTCTCTTTTTGCAGTGAGTTTCATCAATAAAACAGGAACAAAAAAAGCATTAATTGCAGCTTTAGCTATTGTAGGATTTTGCTCCTGTCTGCTTCCCTTTATAGAAGAATTCTGGTTTTATAAAGTATGGTTTGCCATTATCGGAGCTTGTTTTGCCATTGGAAAAATATGTGTGTTTGGAATCATCAGGAATAATATTTCAGATGAAAAATCTTTGGCAAAGACAATGAACAGCGTAGAAGCTTCATTTATGATAGGAATATTTGTTGTCAATACAGGTTTTGGATGGCTTATCTCCAGTCAATATTCTGAATTCTGGAGATTTGGGTTTCTGATGATTGCTGCATTATCTGCAATTACTATATTCCTTCTTTCAAAAATAGAAATAGCAGAGTCTAAGCCATCGGAAAACAATAATATATTCTCAGAATTATCAGGATTTACCACTCCTGTGGTTGCTTTATTCCTTGCTGTGATCTTCTTTATTGTTTTTGTAGAACAGGGGTTTAATTCCTGGCTACCCTCCTTTTACAAGAATCATCTGAAAGTCAATTCATTCTTTGCCCTTCAGGCCACTTCTTTCCTTTCTCTCTTTTCGTATGCAGGAAGAATTGTTACAGCCAATATTATCCGTAGGTTTTCATTATCCAGATACTATATCACCTGCATATCTCTTATTATTGTTGTACTGATCATAATCTTAGGTATTCAGTATTTTGATTCCGGAGATTCAAGGATTATCCTCTTTTTGTTCCCGGTTATAGGTTTATTTCTCTCACCACTCTATCCTGTTGTCAATTCAAAAATGATCAATTTGGTTGATAAAGAAAAAATCAATCTGTTTACCTCACTTATTGTTATTTTTTCTTCCCTGGGAAGTTCTGTAAGTTCCATCATCATGGCTATACTCTTTGGAAAGCAGCTTTTGAACTTTTACCCCTTTTATATTTTATGTACTGTAATTCTTCTTTTTGTGATTAGTTTGATGTATTTTAACGTCTCAAAAAGAAAATATAGAAAATAGTTTTATTTTTACATCCATGAAAATCAAAGACACAAAAAGTAAACAAACACTTCAGGAACTGATCGATACAAAGGATTTTGTTTCTCATATTTCTGTAGACTGCACAATATTCGGCTTTCATAATAATATCCTGAAAGTACTGTTATTAAAATACCATGATCTGGATCTATGGTCACTTCCGGGTGGTTTTGTTTTTAATGATGAAGACCTGCGGGAAGCTGCAGAAAGGGTCTTGTATGAGCGGACGCATCTTAAGGATCTGTTCTTAAAACAATTCCATACATTCGGAAGAATTGACCGTACGGAAAATAATGTTCACCAGATCCTGCTTAGAAATAAAGGAATTGAAGTGCCGGAAGACCACTGGATCTTCCAAAGGTTTATTACAGTAGGCTATTGCAGCCTTATTGATTTTTCACTGACAAATACTTTTCCGGATGCCTTTAATGAAAGCTGCGAATGGTTTGAAGTAAATAATCTTCCCAAAATGGCATTCGACCATGACAGAATTATAGAAACCGGACTGGAGTACCTGAGAATGAATATCAATACTGAAGTTGCAGCCAGCAATCTTCTTCCTGAAAAATTTACAATGAAGGATCTTCAGGCGCTTTATGAAACTATTTTAGGACAGAAATTCAGGAGAAATAATTTCCAGCGAAAAATTTTAAGCCTCAATATCCTTGACAGGCTGGAAAAACTATATGATGGTTCTGCCAACAAAGCTCCTTACCTGTATACATTCAAGACCAAAGTACATAATGCCACTAATCAGTATCCTATCTCCAATGATGAGGAGGTTTAAAATACGGATTTTATCCCTAAAACAGGAAAAAAACATATTATCTGTTTGAAAACCAGCATTTAGATAAGTTTTCAAAAAAATTTCTCAGACACCACGAAAAATGTTATTTTTAACAAAATCAAAAAATCATGTCATATTATCCTCTTACAAGCATCCCTGATTATTATGGAATTGATGCTTTACTTACTGAAGAACACAAACTGATCCGCCAATCTATCAGAGACTGGGTTGAAAGTTTTGTAATGCCGCAGATAGACCAGGCAGCGCAAAATCATACTGACCTTCCTGGCCTGATGAGAGAATTAGGGAAAATCGGAGCATTAGGTCCGTATATCCCGGTTGAGTATGGAGGTTCCGGATTAGACCAGATTTCTTATGGTCTTATCATGCAGGAGTTGGAAAGAGGAGATTCTGCAGTGCGTTCTGCCGCTTCAGTACAAAGCTCTTTGGTAATGTTTCCTATTAATGAATTCGGTTCCGAGGAACAGAAAAAGAAATACCTTCCCAAACTGGCTGCTGGAGAAATGATCGGTTCTTTTGGATTAACGGAGCCTAACCATGGTTCAGATCCTGGTTCTATGGAAACTTATTTTAAAGATATGGGAGACCATTATCTTTTGAATGGCGCTAAAATGTGGATTACCAACTCTCCACTTTGCGATATTGCCGTAGTATGGGCAAAAAATGAGGAAGGAAAAGTACAGGGGTTAATTGTTGAAAGAGGAATGGAAGGATTCACGACTCCGGAAACACACAATAAATGGAGCTTAAGAGCATCTAAAACAGGAGAATTGGTATTCAACAATGTAAAAGTTCCGAAAGAAAATTTACTTCCCGGAGTTACAGGACTGAAAGGGCCATTGTCTTGTCTGAACTCTGCCAGATATGGAATTTCATGGGGAGTAATAGGAGCAGCTATTGACTGCTATTGTACAGCTGTTCAGTATTCTAAAGAAAGAAAGCAGTTTGGAAAGCCAATAGGTTCTTATCAGCTTCAACAAAAAAAACTGGCTGAATTTTTAACTGAGATCACAAAAGCTCAATTATTATGTCTTCAGTTAGGAAATCTTAAAAATGCTCATAAAGCCACTCCTGCACAAATCTCAATGGCTAAACGTAACAACGTGAAAATGGCTATCGATATTGCAAGAGAATCAAGACAGATTCTTGGAGGTATGGGTATCATGGGAGAATTCCCTATGATGAGACACGCTGCCAATCTGGAATCTGTAATTACTTATGAAGGCACTCACGATGTTCATTTGTTAATCACCGGTTTAGATATTACAGGTATCAACGCATTCTAAAAAAGGAAAAATATAGAACTGAGAGTCTGATCTTCGGATCAGACTCTTTTATTTTACTCACATTTCAGAGAATTTAATATTCAATGAATAACTATTAATGTCTTAATGTTTTTGTGAAATTAATAAAAATACTACATTAACAGTAGTAAAAATTCACAACATGAAGAAAATCACAACTTTTTTAATAGGACTCACCACTCCATTTTACTTCGCTCAACAGGCAGGTGATGTAGTAAGTTCCGAACTGAAACTGGATTTAACACCGCAGGGAGTTGTTAATTTCATTGCCAATAATCTTGGTAAACAAAATGCTCCTGATTTTGTAAGCTACCTGAATGGTTTCAATGTAGGTTTAAAAGGATATAAAATAACCTATTACACCAAAAATGAAAACAACGTCCTTGTAAAAGCAACCGGGCTTTTGATGTATCCTAATGTTAACATGAAACTTTCCACAGTAGTTTCAGATCATGGAACTACCGACAGCAGATATAATGTTCCTTCACATTTCAAAGGGACTCTAACAGCCGGATTCGTTGTGGAACTTTCTTATGTACTCAACGGTTATATTTTAATGGCTCCTGACTATGTTGGGATGGGAGACGGAGAAGGTGTACATCCTTATGTAGATTATGCTACTGAAGCAGGAGCTACTATCGATTTTGTTACTGCAGCCAATAAAGTATTAGCCCAATTAGGAGTAAAGCGTTATGATGAATACTTCCTGGCGGGCTATTCTCAGGGAGCGCACGCAGCCATGTCTACTTTAAAAAGACTGAATGTTTCCAATCCCGGTAACCTGCAATTCAAATACGCTTATATGGGTGACGGCCCTTATGATATGTCAGAAACCACTTTAAAAAAAGGTGTTTTAGAAAAGGATATTTACCCGTTCAGCTCATTCCTTGCCAATGTTCTTCACAGTTGCAACAATACCGGATATAAAACGTATACTAATGATATTTCAGAAGTTATTTCTGCAGAATATCTTGATCAATATAACTATCATGTTGTTCAGGACAACGGCGGTTTACTATGGGGGCCATTTATATGGAGAAAACTATTCACAACCAATTTCATCAATGAGGTCACCAACAACCCTAGCCATAAATTCAGACAATGTCTGAAGCCTAAAGACGTATACGACTGGTATAATAAAACACCTATGACTTTAGGCCATTCTACTGTTGATCTTGCCATTCCGCCGGAAAATACCTCCAAAACTATTGATGTACAGCATGGTTATTACGCATGGTGGGATCTGAACAAGTATAAACTCGATTCTTTCTACTGGGGCCCTATCGGGCATGTAGGTGGTATTATCCCATTTGTTCTTGCTTCTAATGCCAAGTTTAATACCTTAAGAAGTGGCGGATTGTTTAATCAATGGGCTGCTTTGGGATCTGTTTTTGGGAAACAGTCTACAGAACCTTCACTGGAATCAAAAACTTCTACTCTATTTTTATCTCAGATAAAACCTGATCTTGGAAATATGCAGTTGGTTGAAGTTGCTGATTTCAATAAAGAAAAAGCAAGCAGCAGATCTGCAAACGACCATAGCCTGGCAGCTTTAAAAGATGGTGTATATCTGTTGAAAGTATCAGAAAACAGTAAGGAAAAAATGCTTCCATACATCAGAATCACACCTAAAGAAATCGCTGAAAATGAAATTGTACAATCTGAAAACAATGCAGTTTTAAAATTAAAAATTGATGAGAATGAGCTTTCAGCAGTTCATATTTTTGATGAAAATAAAGATCTGGTTAAAACCGTTTCCAAAGACCAATATGAGGAAAACGGAGGCATCAGCCTTAAGGATCTGGATACTCAGAAATACACATTCGAAATAATTACCCCCTATTATAACCTGCAGTTCAGTAAGAACCTTGGAAACAGTAAACTGGAAAACAGCACAGATATTTTTGCGCAGAACAGACAGATCAAAGCCAGATCTGATAATGATATTAAAAACATCAGTATATACAGTGTTTCCGGGGCTTTGATTTACCAGCAGGCAGTAAAATCCCAACAATTCGAATCAGGCCATATGGAACCTGGAGTATATGTAGTACAAATGTCTCTTTCCAATGGAAAAACAATCAATAAAAAAGTCAAACTTTAGCATCTAATCCTTTTTATATATCATTTTCAAGTTAATTTTGGCACTCCAGCAATGGAGTGCTTTTTATTTTTATGTCAGGAAGCTGGAAGAAGGAGGCCAGAAGTTATTGCTCAACAAAAGACTTCTGCAAGTCCTGTAATTTAACAAGATAAAGTTTTTCTATTGTCAAAAACAACTTCCCTCTTCCAGCTTCTTCCAGTACTTAAAACTTAAATCCAATACTGAAATATATTCTGGAAAAATCAAGTTGGTTATTTCTTGAAATATTAAGGTTGATTGGGCCAATCAGAGATTCATACCCAAGATTTATCCCATAACCAAACATCTCAAAACTGTCATTGAAAGGAGAAAACTCTTCGCTTACTTTCCCATAGCTAAAAGAAGGCGTTAAGTATAACCTTTTCATAATTCTGTACTGAAAGGACACCCCCAGTTTTGCCACAGAATTCATAGGTAATTCTTTCTGACGAAGACCATTGAACTCAGGATTTAACAAATCATAATTGTATTCACTTCCCCCTAAATTATATTTTTGATTCAGGAAAAGGTAAGGCACTGTATCTTCTTTATATGAACCCCAACTGCTTCCCAGGAAAAGATTAACCTTGGCAGCCAGCCGCCTCGTCAGTGGATAGGCAAAATTTTCATTCAGGGTAAATGACACCAGATTCTTTGGTAAAAAATAATCAGGGTTTTCAGGATTTAAAATAGGATATAACTGAGGCTGTACTACCTGAAGATCATACAGCTCATAACGGTCACCGAAATAAAATCTTGAGCTCACCTGAAGATGATTCCCTTTGGTAGAAAAATATTTTTTATTCAGGTTATTCTGTTCAAATTTCAGAAATGCATTAAAATTACTGTGATTATAAAGCTTTTTACTATAATTATCTACTTTTGCCTGATCCACTTTATCCAGCAAAGTATACATTCTTTCAGCACTGAATTCTGTTCCCAAAGAGATAAAAGCATTCGGATTAATATTATAATTCAAGGCCACTTTTCCGGTAATATTCCTGTACATGTGGTTCGGAAACTTTGTGGTATAACCCTCATCATCATATCCTAATATCTTGAAGGTTAAATCATTACTTTTAAGATGAATCATTTTAGCTTCAAGGTCTATCCACCAATGATCGCCACTTCCCAAAAAACGCTGATATGCCAGCCGTGCTTTAAAACGCTCCGAAATATCAATGGTAGCCAAAAACCTTGACCTGTTAGCCAGAATATTCCTGTAAGTATAATTCACAATAATTCCTACCGATTGTTCCGTATCATAGTGAAGAGCCAGTTTAAAGGCTCCTTTTTTAGCTTTTTTAACGAAAATATTCATCACAAGTCCTTCACCGTCTCTGGTATAGGTATAATACACTTTTTCATATTGACGCACCCCAAAAACCCGGTCTATTGCTTCATTAACAGTTTTCACATCATAATATTTCCCTTCCGTTAATCCCAACTCGTTTTTAATGACTGCAATTTCAACTTCATCAGTAAGCGGGGTTCCGTCCTCTTCACTGAAGGTGAATTTTGTGGTGGGCAGCTTTACTTCTTCAATCATTTCATGATCGTACTTGATCCCCAGCTTTTTTTGAGCTTCTGCCAATGCAACAAATTCAGGAAGATGCCTTCTGGCTTCAATTTCCCCTATTTTAATAATCTTTCTGAACCTGGCAAAGTCTTTAGTAGTAATATCTCCCAGAGGATCCACAAAGTCTACCAGAATGTTTGATAAGGCCTTCTGATGTTTAAAATCTTCTACCGAACGGATGGCATGGGTCTGGTAGATCATTTTCATAGGGTTTTCAATTTCTTTTTTTGTAAAAAGCCTGAATCCGGTATAACCACCAATAACAAAGTCTGCTCCCATCTGCCGAACTTCATTAGCAGGGTAATTCCGGTCTAATCCACCATCCACCAACAGTTTCCCATCAATATAAACAGGGGCAAAGGCAGCAGGAATTGCCAAAGTAGCCCGAATGGCCAGAGGCAGTGAACCCTTTTTCTGCATAATCAGGCCTCCGTTTTCAATGTCTGAGGAAGTAAGCTCTACCGGAATTCTTAATTTGCTGAAATCGTTGATATGTTTCGCGTTAAATGTCAGTGTATTTAAAACTTCTCCCATATACTGCCCTTCAATATAGGAGCTTGGAAGCGTTGGTTTCCCTTTAACAACCGGAAACTCCAGAATATACTTGTCATACTCATCCTTTTCACTGATATTAACCTTGCTGTAAGGGATCTTATTGCTCAGAATCCTGTTCCAGTCCACTTTATAAATGGTTTTCTTTAGCTGGTCTGCGTTATATCCCATTGCATATAAACCACCCAAAATACCGCCCATACTGGTTCCGGTGATATAGTCTACCTTAATTCCAAGGGAATCGATCATTTTCAGAATTCCAATGTGAGCAAACCCTTTAGCTCCGCCCCCGCTGAGTGCTAAACCGAATTTTGTATCTTTTGTTACATTTTGTAATCTGATATTCAGGGAATCGTTAATCTGTTGGGATTTAAGAAATAGAGAAAAAATGACAGTTCCCAAAATCAGGAATTTTTTCATGAGACAGCCTGTTTTATGTGTATGAAAATTTTACAGTAAATATACAATTATACCACAAAAGCAGGCAAAAAATCAAATGATTTCTAAACAATACACAGCTATACTGCTTTCCCGATGAAGAAGTTATTTTTCTCAATATCAAAAAGATTTATTTTGCTCTTCATTCTGATCTTACGAAGATCTCGCAAATTATGCAGATCAAAACATTTCTTTATCTTAAGTTTGTCATTCTGAAACACCCTCATCCTAAAATCCGAAGCTAAATCCCTGACAAAAAAAATACTAATGATATCATTTAAGGAATCTTCTTGATCTGTATAATCTCCGAGAAAAATCTTTCAGAAGGGTATACTGGAATGATTGTCAAAAACATGTAAACTTAGTAAGACTTTACAGTTTCCACAAAGTTGATATCCGGGTTCAGGATTTCAAGAATAAGGCTTTTAACAGACCTCATGGCATCATCAATATCTCCTTTATCGAAGACAAGGGGAACCATTCCCTTTTTAGCTTCAGCAAAGCTCCAGATACCTGTTTCAATTGGATATCCCCAGAATTCAGGAAGGTGCTGCACCACATAATGGTAAATACAAAGTTGCAATGCCTGTTTTCGGTCACTGTTATGGAAATATTTTTCTACATTATCCTCATCAATTTTTACATTCAGGTTCTTGATTTTAGCTGTTTTATAATCAATAATCCTTAAAGTTCCGTTCAGTTTATCAATCCTGTCAATAAATCCTAAGAATGAAATTTTATCTTTTCCGTCAAGATAAAACTCCACATTTTCAAACCTTCTTTCGATGTCAATAATCTCTAATGTATTTCCTTGCCTGATCAGATCCAAGTCATGATTAAGGACATTTGCAATCACCTTTTTTGCAATGGCTTTGTGGATGTAATTCATCCCTTTTTCATAGAATTCCGGCTGGTGTTTCAGCTTCTCAATCGCAATATCTATATATTTATCTATTGCTTTAATTGATTTCTCTAAATCGCTTTCTTTTAAAATCTTACCTTTTAACACTTCATAAACTTCTTGAAGTGAATAATGAACTAAGTTTCCATAATTTTTAACCGATAATTCTTCTTCAATTTCGTCTGATTCCGAAGTATTCAGGATTTTCGATAAGTAAAAATCAATGGGGTTGTAAAGATAACTGGTAAGGTGGGAAGCGGATACTCTTTCCTTCCATTTCTGAAGCCTTTCCATTACCGTTTGCGTCTTGGGAATCTCTATAGGTTTTGTAATGATGGGTTCTGAGGAATTTTCAATAATCAGGTGTTCAATCTCATGGGAGCTTTCCATTTCAATCTGGGTAATAAAACGGCTTTTTTCGCCGGTATTCACTCCTGAACTTAGTGCATTATACAGAAGGTGAACATTCTTTGCATCCTGAATCAGCCTGTAAAAATGATAAGCATAAATACTGTCATTTTCCAGGAAAGTATGAAGATCAAAAAACCTTCTGATGTCAAAAGGAATATAAGTATTCTGGGAATTTCCCAATGGAAGTTTTCCTTCATTAACCGATAACAGGATCACATTTTCAAAATTAAGAAGACGTGTCTCCAGAAGTCCCATAATCTGTAAACCTCTCAATGGTTCACCCTGAAAATCAATGCTCTCAGAGTTGATGTGCTGATTGATGAGGATCTCCAGTGTTTCCATCCTGATCTCAATATTGTAAGGAGTCAGTTGGTTCTTAATTATCCTGAAGGCATTCTCGAAGTGAGAAACGTTTTCATACTGTATATCATCAATTTCGAGCCATTTTACCTGATGGCAGAATGAAATAAGAAGATCCAGATAAGCAGTTGTACTTACAGCCTTTTGAAGAAGTCCAAAATAAGACAGTTCTCCCAGAAGCTCATTTAAAAGCTTTTTAGAGATATATACAATATTTCTTTCTTCTATTTTTGTTTTAAATTCATTAATAATCAGTTCATCCTTAGCTGATTTCGGAAGCTCCTCAAGAATAGGAAATACATCTCTGTAATAGTATGAAGTCTTATTTTTTTCCAGCTGTTTCTGAAGGTAAAAAAGTCTTTTTACAGCATTGGAGAAAGACAGATTCTTCAATGGAAATCCCATTGTGATATTCAGGTTGTCTACACCATGCATCACATCCAGACTTGCAGGAAGAAGATTCTCATCCAGCAGCACTACTGCTGTATTAGAATAGGTTTTATTGTTTATTTCTTTAAAAATTTCCGGCAGCACTTTGGTTTGTGTTACATTTCCGGAAACTTCATACACCTTGATCTTTTTAGGTTGATTAAAATCGTCTTCAATCCACTGAAAAGCTCTGTTATCATCAAACTCCTTCCATGTTTTATGGCTTCTAAGGAATTTTCCGGCTTCCTGTCTTTCGTCATTAAAGTAATAACGGTCTGCCTGAAAGAAGCATTGAGCTTTGTTCCACTGCAGAAGACTTCTAACCAGTTTTTCTTCAACTGGCGTAAAGGCGTTAAATCCGCAGAATACAAACTGCTCTGAGGTATTCTTCGCAAAATCAGAGATACTTGCTTTAGCAGCCTCGTGGATCATTCCTGAGGTTGCCCAGTTCTTTTCCTTTAGCCTGCTTTTTAGTTCAGGAAGAAAAACATTCATATTCTGCCAGAAATTAAGGAACTTTTTTCTGGGTACATCATCATCCTCGCCAAGATTCTGCGCCCATTCTTTAATTCTCTCCTCATCAAACATATATTGCAGGACCGCCTGGTCACTGTCTGAAAACTTCAGAATATCGTCCCAATCCTTCTGCAGTGTTGGGAACCATTTCAAAAAGTCAGAAAAACTATCCCTTGGGATCAGATTCAGGCTTCTGTATACATCAAATGAAAAAAGCCATAGCGGAATTCCCTGTATTACCTGCTTATCTGCAATCGTATTAATCAGTTCCTCAATGGTAAAAAAGTTGGGAAGAAACCCTGAATAATTGTTTTCTTCAAGGATTTGTCTGATAAATACAATCGGACGTTTTCCGGGCAGAATGATATTAAACTCAGATAAGTCCGGGTTTTGCGCCAACAATTCGTGAATGATCTTATTGAGGAATTTCAAGGGTTCTGATAACTTTTAAGGTTTTCTAATTCTTGAGAGATGGCAGTATTGTATTCTGCCTGTTTTGTTTCGTTCATCCCATGACGGGTTTCCCTGTCATAGACCATCTGGTAGTTTTTATATTCGTTGGATATGGTATTATAAATAGATTTAAATAATCTGTCATAATCACCGGAATTCCTGATCTTTTCAGCAACGGATTTCCTGAATTTCCTTACAAAGAGTTCCGCAATATCAAAATGCTTCTGCTCATGCAGCAAAATATAATCATTGATCTTTTTAACATCTTTCCAGGATTTATCTTCGTTGAAAACAGTCTTTATTTCAATTTTTACCGATGACTTCGGGTTGCTTGATTTCACCACGGAATACTCCCAGCCACAATTTGTATACGCCGCTACATCCGGATTATTTTTTCTGTTAACAGGACTTTTAAAATTATCCCATACCAGCTTCTGCCCCTCCTGCCAGATAATCTTCTGCCCAAACATCACATTAGCCGTCAACAGGCAGAATACGGAAATCAATTTCATTATTTCACTACAATCGTTTTTGTAATCCAGTTATTTCCTCCGTTCCAGAAGGTGAAGGTATACTTCCCTGTTCTCTGCGGATTAAAATTAATCTGGTTAACAGCGGAGTAACTTTTTTGAGCACAAGGACCATTGGTAATATATTTATACGCAGTTACAGCTCTTTCAAAATCACCGTTATAAATATAATCATACGCATAAAAACCCTGGCATTGAGAAGAGTAAGTAGAATACGTTTTTATATGTTGTATCGCAAAAACATTCATAGTGTCATTAGTGATTTTCACACTGTCTATTTTGACCTTATCTATGGATTCGATTGTCTGATAATCATCATCATTACACGAAACCAGTACTAAGCCAAACAAAAATGCTGAAAATCCAATTTTTAGAAGCTTTTTCATAATCTTTAATTTTAATGATTATCAATACATATTTAGCAAAAATTATTCCTTACTCAAGATAAATCAGGAATTAAAATTACCTTTTGATACATAAACCACTTTTTTAGTATCAAAAAACTCTTCATCAAAATAGTGTTTCAGGTTGAAAATTTCACATTTAAGGCCGGCAAGTTCTTCCGCCAGATCTCCGCCTTTTAAATATAAAATTCCGTTATGCTTAGGATTAAACTGTTCTTTTTCAAATTTACCTTTCAGCCATCTTAAAAATTCAGGCATCTGAGTTACTGCTCTGCTAACAATAAAATGGAATTTTTCTTTTAATTTTTCAGCTCTTCCGTGGATTGCTGTTACATTTTTCAATCCAACTCCCTCTGCAACAGCATTTACCACACTAATTTTCTTTCCAATAGAATCAATCAGGGTAAATTGTGTTTCAGGAAACAGGATTGCCAATGGAATCCCTGGAAAACCGCCGCCGGTTCCGATATCCAATACTTTTGTTCCCGGAGCAAATTCCATCACTTTTGCAATTCCCAACGAGTGAAGAATATGCTTTTCATACAAAGATTCCATATCTTTTCTGGAAATTACATTGATCTTTTCATTCCATTCATTGTACAGGGTTTCAAGTTTTGCAAACTGCTCCAACTGTGTTTCAGTAAGATCCGGAAAATATTTTAATAGTAACGATGTAGACATGTGAATTATTATAATCTGCAAAAATAAGTTTTTATTGGCTTTATTCAAATTTTAAACAGGAGTATATTCAAAAAATACAGCTTTAATTTCAAACATGAGGCAGCTCCCTAACCTGATAAAAATCTTTAAACCTGACACCTTTTTATTACTCCTGCAAGACGTTTTTATCTTATATTTGTTAAAATTCAAAAAAATACGATGGACAAACTTTCAGATAGAGTAAAAAGACTAGGATACTCACAGACTTTTGTAATGTCTAACAAGGCAAGGGAAATGAAGGCAAACGGAATTGACGTTATCAGCTTAACCCTTGGCGAACCGGATTTTGACGTTCCGGATAACATCAAACAGGCAGCATTCGATGCCATCAATCAGAATTACAGCCACTACTCTCCTGTTCCCGGGTTTCTGGAACTTCGTGAGGCTATTGCTTATAAATTGAAAAGAGACAATAATCTGGAATACAAACCTACCCAGATCTGTGTTTCAAATGGTGCCAAGCAGGCCATTATCAACGTTCTAGCAGCTATTATCAATGATGGTGACGAAGTTCTTCTTCCTGCTCCTTATTGGGTAAGCTATGATGAAATGGTAAAAATGATGGGTGGAAATTCTGTAATACTTCCAACTTCTTACGTTACAGATTTCAAAGTAACTGCAGAACAGCTTGAAGAAGCTATCACAGATAAAACAAAAGCTATTCTTTTCAGTTCGCCATGTAATCCATCCGGAGGATATTATACATATGATGAATTGCAATCTATTGCCAGAGTGGTTGCCAAATACCCTCAGGTAACTATTATATCCGATGAGATTTATGAATTTATCAATTACGAAACAAAAACTACTTCCATTGCCCAGTTCCCGGAAGTTTACGAACAGACTGCAGTAATTAACGGAATGTCAAAAGCTTTTGCCATGACAGGATGGCGAATTGGGTATTCTGCATGCCCTGAATGGCTGGCAAAAGCTTGCGAAAAAGTACAGGGACAGATGACCAGCGGCGCCAATACAGTAGCTCAAAGAGCTTCTATTGTTGCTTTGAAAACTGATCCGTCAGAATATAAATATATGATTGATGCTTTCAAAAAAAGAAGGGATCTTGTATATGAACTTATCAAGGAAATTCCGGGATTCAAAGTATTGCTGCCAAAGGCTGCTTTTTACTTCTTTCCTGACATTTCACATTATATCGGTAAAACATTAAACGGAACAGAGATCAAAAACTCCGATGATTTTGCAATGTTCTTACTGGAAAATGCTCAGGTAGGATGCGTAGGCGGTTTCTCTTTCGGAAGTCCAGAATGCATCAGATTTTCTTATGCAGCTTCTGAAGAAGAATTAAGAGAGGCTATGAGAAGAATTAAAGACTTACTAGTACAGTTTAATTAAGAATACGATATTACAGCGAGGATAAAAAATCAATTACTTAATATCGGGTTATTAAATATCAAAAAACCTCAGTTTTCAGAGTATTTTTAAAATAACACATCAAAAATTATTATAGATTTTATTTATCGAAAACTATTTGTTTGATAGATGAAACTTGTCTATATTTGCATCAGAAATTTAAATATAAAAACAGAAAATTATGTCTTTAGTAGGAAAAAAATTCCCGAACTTAACAATCGACGCAATGTCTGAAATGGGTGATGATTTAAGAATCAACATCTTTGAAGAAGCGACTAAAAACCAGCAAAAAGTTCTTTTGTTCTGGTACCCTAAAGATTTCACTTTTGTATGCCCTACTGAGCTTCACGCTTTCCAGGAGGCTTTAGGTGAATTCGAAAAAAGAAACACTAAAGTAATTGGTGCATCTTGTGATACAAACGAAGTACACTTCGCTTGGTTAAATACACCAAAAGATAACGGAGGTATTGAAGGGGTAACTTATCCGCTTTTAGCTGATACTCACAGACAATTAGCAAACACTTTAGGGATTGTAGATCAGGATTTCGAATACAATGAAGAAGGAGAAGAAATCTTTACAGGTTCTAACGTAACTTACAGAGCGACTTACCTTATCGATGAAACTGGAAAAATCTTCCACGAAGCGGTGAACGATATGCCTCTAGGTAGAAACGTAAAAGAATTCTTAAGATTAATTGACGCTTACACTCACGTTCAAAAACATGGTGAAGTATGTCCTGCAAACTGGGAAGAAGGAAAAGAAGCTATGAAAGCTGACAGAACTTCTACAGCAGAATACTTAGCAAAAAATTAATATCTTAATTTTAATATAGCAATGTAACAATCTAACAGTATAACAATTTTAAAAGTTTTTTGAATTGTTAGATTGGTAAATTTTTAGATTGTTACATTGTTTATTTTTTAAAAAAATAAACTTATGTACACAGAATTAACCGAAGATACATTACAGAATATAGTAAACGACAACGAAAAAGTAGTTGTTCAGTACGGTGCCACATGGTGCGGAAACTGCAGAATCATGAAGCCGAAATTTAAAAAATTAGCATCTGAGAACGAATCTATTCCTTTCTTATATGTAGATGCTGAAAAACTTCCTGAAAGCAGAAAATTAGCAAAGGTAGACAACTTACCTACATTCGCTATCTTTAAAAATGGTGAACTGGTAAATCAGGTTCAGTCTAACCAGGCAGAAAGTTTAATTAACCTTTTTAATGAATTAGCATAATGAAATTACCCGTAATCAGACAATTCTATCAAAATCAGACCCCTGAGAACCTGGAAAAAACATTAGAAGTCCTTGAAAGTTTCTGCGAATTCAGAGGAACAAGTGAAGAGGATTTAAATGTTGCCGGAGAGCTTATTACCAACATTTGCGGAGCTTTGGAAGTTCACGCTAACGTACAGAACGGAATGAGCGAAAAAGATGCCCTGAATTCTTTTGCTCAAAAGGTTTTAGGATCTATTGACAAGTAGTTTTTATCATTTAATATTCTACAAAAAAACACAAAAGAAAAAAAATGAGGTTTTTCCTCAGCACTACACTTCCCTATTCTTTAACCTGTACCCTATTTTTATCTGAAAATAAAAACTTCAAAGATTACCTAGTCTTACTGAAGCGATATTCAGCATTGAATGATTAAAGAATATCCAATTAAAATCCCGATGAAATGTCATCAGGATTTTTTGGGCTTATACTTCTAAAAAAAATCCCGATGAAAGTATCACCGGGACTATTATAAAAGATATCTATCTGTTAGTTTCTTCTGCTCATCAGAATATTCAGTATATACCAGAATAAAAGCATAATAGAAGCAAAAAGCTGTAATGCCGCTCCTACATACTGATTGGTAGCATAAGAATCCTTCAGCTTACTTGTCTGATATAAAATGGTTGCAGAAGCAAGGATAACCATCCCTACAGAGAACCATAGTCCAAGGTTAAAGCCAAAGACCATTCCGCCAATGATTAAACCGATGGAAATAAAACCTCCGATAATAATGATATTTCTTAAAAAAGAAAAATCTCTTTTGGAAGTAAAAGCAACTGCTGAAATACCTGCAAACATAGCAACCGTTAAAGTAGCTGCCTGGAAGATAATATTAGCACCCGCAATATTACTAGCTATATAAAGTAATGGAAGAAAAATAACAGCCTCCAATACAACATAAAATCCCAAGCCAAGATACTGGGTAGACTGACTTTGTGAAAGCGACCATTTAGAAGCTAAGATAGAGGCCAGCCAGAAAACCCCGATGATTAATAACCAGGTAAATCTTCCCTGAAACATCATCGCAATAAGCTCAGGGGGGACAATCTTCTGCAAAATAGTCTCCACTCCAATAAAAGCAAGAATTGATAAAGCCACATGCAAATACGTCTTCTTGTAAAAATTCGCTTTCTCCACTTCCGAAGAATGAGCGACTAAAACATCTGTCATCATAGTTAATATTTTTTTTGTTTAATCGAAATTTATTTCCCTTTTTTAGCAGGCAATACTCCAAGAAGCTTTCCATCATCATCAAATACGGCACTTATCACTTCTTTCGATGAAGAATCTCCGGCATATTTGTATTTAATATTAGGATGACTAATGCCATCCATCGTTACATAATACCCTACTTTTAAGATATCCAGCTTTTTATTGGTATCAATACCTTCCTTTACTTTTTTAAGAACATCTTCAGTAACAATTTCTTTTACTTTATCAGAAAGTACTTCGTTTACTGCTTTATAATCTGAAGCCTGCAAAGCTGTGAAAAATTTCTGGAAATTTTCATTATAAAGATTGACCTTATCCTTACTTATAGTAGCCGGCTGCTCTTTCTTTTGGCCATCCTCTACCTTCAGTCCCACAACTTTCTGAGCAAATATCAGCTGCGTGCCAACAACTGCCAGACCTAAAAATAACTTTTTCATATTATCCGTTTTTTATTATTTGGTGAAATAAGTGATGGAAGATACGAAAATCAGACCAGTTCTAAAAATTTCATTGTATCTACATTATCCGCATAGGTGTCAAGTCCCGGATTTTGCGCTTCACCAAGAGAAATTGAGTTTAACCCCAAATCTGTCTTAGCTACTACGCACTGAATATTTTCTTCATTTTCAGCAATAAAACTTTTCACCTCATCCAATGATTTGTAACGACTAAAATTAATCACAGAAAGCGGACTGAACAATTTGTCATCTTCTTTCAGCATCACAAAATTATTATCCCAGAATTTTTCCTGGTTCAGAAGATAAACAGCTCTGTTATAATCATAATTATTCGCGTATTTATTATGATTGATAATATCCTGGAATCCTAAGAAGTTCTCAAACAGCCTGTCGATCACAAAATCCTGAGGAATAAATATCCTCGTTACATTTCTGCATCCTAAACCAAAGTATTGGAAAATATCATTGGCTAAAAGCTGCAGCTCCTCATCTGTCTCATCTCCTTTTAAAACAGCAACAGAAGTTCTGTTTTTACGGATAATGCTTAAATGGTTTTTAAAATAATACTCAAGATATCTTGCCGTATTATTACTTCCGGTAGCAATAACTGCATCAAAATTCTCCAATTTCTCTACAAATTCAAATTGAATCTGATCGCCGGAAAACTCTTTCCATTTTTTTAACAAAAACGGAATCAGATATTTATCCTTAGAAGACAATTTGATTACTGGAATATGATTACTTAGCACCACAGAAATCACATCATGGAACCCTACCAAAGGAATATTTCCAGCTAAAATCAATCCTACTCTCTTTGAAATTTTGGAGATTGAATAATTTTTAAGCCAGTTTTTAATATTTTCTTCAGTAAGAAGGTCTGCCCACTGTTTCAAAGCAAATTTCTGATTATCAACAGTAAACCATGGGTTTTCTATTTCAGATTTTTTTAATAATAATTCAATATTTACATCATCTTCATTGTGATCTTCCGGTTTCTTCGCTAAAAACGCTTTTATATAATCACTTAATTTAATAAGTCCTAAAACTTGATTTTCGGTATTCATAATTACTTTAAAATTGGGGAATATTTTGTAATTTTGTGCAAATTTAAAAAAAATTAGCGATGGCTATTAAAATAACTGATGAATGCATTAACTGTGGGGCTTGTGAACCGGAATGTCCAAACAATGCAATATATGAAGGAGCTGTAGATTGGAAAGCTTCTGATGGTACAAGTCTTCAAGGAACTGTTACATTACCGTCAGGACTTACTGTGGATGCCAATGCAGCCCAGGAACCTGTAAGTGATGATGTTTATTTCATTGTTACTGATAAATGTACAGAATGTAAAGGATTCCACGAAGAGCCACAATGTGCTGCAGTATGTCCGGTAGACTGCTGCGTACCAGATGAAGATCATGTAGAATCTGAAGAGGCTCTTCTTAATAAAAAAGCGTTCCTACACGGCGAATAAAAAATTCCGTCTCATTATCTGTGAGGCGGCTTTTTTTAACCAAAACTCAACAAACAAAAAATGAACTAAAGAACTTCAGTTCTTTAGATAACCAAAAAATAAAAATATGAACAAAAAGCACAACTTCAGCGCAGGGCCATGTATTTTACCACAAGAGGTATTTGAAAAATCAGCACAGGCAATCTTAGACTTTAATGGGATTGGATTATCTCTTCTTGAAATTTCGCACAGAAGTAAGGATTTCGTTGCTGTAATGGACGAAGCCCGTGCAATTGTAAAAAGGCTGATGAACCTTGGTGATGATTATGAGGTACTTTATTTAGGAAGCGGGGCAAGCATGCAGTTTGCCATGGTGCCTTACAACCTGATGAAAGTAGGAGGAAAAGCGGCTTATCTGGATACAGGTACCTGGGCAGCAGGAGCTATTAAAGAAGCAAAAAAACTCGGGACTGTAGATGTAGTAGGATCTTCAAAAGAAGAAAACTATTCTTTTATTCCTAAAAATTATACAGTAGGTTCGGAATACGATTATTTCCACTGTACTTCCAACAATACTATTTACGGAACCCAGATGAAAGCCTTCCCTGAAGTGGATACGCTGATGGTATGTGATATGAGTTCTGATATTTTTTCAAGACAGCTGGATTTTTCAAAATTTGATTTAATCTATGCCGGAGCTCAGAAAAATATGGGGCCTGCAGGAGTTACTTTAGTGGTAATCAAAAAAGAAATCCTTGGAAAAACAGGAAGAGAAAATATGCTGTCTATGCTTGATTACTCTCAGCATATTTCTAAAGAATCTATGTACAATACTCCTCCGGTGTTCCCTATTTATGCCTCTCTGTTAACATTACAACACCTTGAAAACAACGGTGGTATTGCCGCGGCGGAACAAAGAAACGAAGCTAAGGCTAAGCTTTTATACGATGAAATTGACAGCAATCCGTTATTTGAAACATTCTGCGTGAAAGAAGACCGTTCGTTAATGAATGTTTCTTTCAAAATTACAGATGAAAGCAAAAAAGAAGAGTTTGATAATGCATGGAAAGCTGCAGGAATCAGCGGACTTAACGGCCACAGAAGCCTTGGAGGTTACAGAGCCAGCTTATACAATGCCTTACCTATTGAAAGTGTACAGGTATTGGTAGATGTAATGAAGTCGATAAAATAGCTTATATTAGGCGACCGAAAAATAAAAAGATAAAAGATCGGAGATATCAGGCAGCAGATCCCCAAAAGTCTGGTTTCTGATATCTAAGATCCAACATCTATAATAAAAATAACACATGAAAGTTTTAGCAAACGATGGAATCTCAAAAGCAGGAGAACAGGCTTTAAAAAACGCCGGAATTGAAATTCTGGACAATAGAGTGGCCCAGGATCACGTTATTAACTTTATCAACGATAATAACGTAGATGTTCTTCTTGTAAGGAGTGCAACAAAAGTAAGACAGGACCTGATTGATGCATGCCCGGGACTTAGAATCATAGGCCGCGGCGGGATCGGAATGGACAATATTGATGTTGAATATGCCAAAAACAAGGGGATTAAGATCATCAACACTCCTACAGCATCTTCAAAATCTGTTGCAGAACTGGTTTTCGGACACTTCATTGCATTAGCCAGATTCCTTCACGAATCAAACAGACTGATGCCTTTGGAAGGAGAAACCCATTTCAATGCCATGAAAAAGTCATTCAGCAATGCTTATGAACTTTCAGGAAAAACATTAGGAGTAATCGGCTTTGGAAGTATTGGCCAGGAAGTCGTGAAAATAGGAATTGCCTTAGGAATGAAGATACAGGTTCTTACAAGAAGCCCGAAAACAGAAGTTCTTACACTGAATTTCTTTGACGGACAATCTGTGAACTTTGAAATCACTTCCACCAATGATATGGATGCCTTCCTTAAAGAATCAGACTTCATCAGCATCAATACTCCGAAAACGAATGAATACATTATAGACACCCCGCAATTTGAAAAAATGAAAGACGGAGTTTATATTGTAAATACTGCAAGAGGCGGCGTGATCAATGAAGTGGCGCTGATTGATTTTATTGAATCAGGAAAAGTGGCAGGAGCTGCATTGGACGTTTTTGAAAACGAACCCAATCCTGAACTTCCACTACTGATGAATCCTGCACTATCACTTTCTCCTCATGTAGGCGGGAATACGGTAGATGCGCAAGAAAAAATCGGTGTCGAACTTGCAGAACAAATTATTAAGCTACAAAAAGAAACTATAAGATAAATATGCCTGTTTTTAAACCTTTCCGTGGAATAAGACCTCACAGAGATTTTGAGGATACTTTCCCTACCCATCCACTGGATAATTTTACCCAGGAAGAAATTGCAGAAAAAGCTCAAGTTGAAAATACTTACATCAACATGATAAAACCCTATGTTGTAAGTAAATCTAAGGATGTAGACCGAAATCTGAGAAAGATCCGTTCCACATTTGAAGAACTTCTGGAAGAAAAAAAACTTGTTCAGGATAATTCTGCATATTATCTTTATGAACAAATATATCCTGACAAACAAATTTTCAGAGGCCTTTTAGGTCTTGCCAGCATTGAAGATTTCTGGAATGGGAAAATCAAAAGGCACGAAAGTACCATTCCCCAGAAAAAAGAAAAACTGGCCCATTATCTTGAAAAAGTAAATCTTCAGGCCGAACCGGTATTGCTTACCTACCCTGCCAATTCCAAAATTGAGTTACTGATGAACCATGAGGAAAAGAACGTACCCATCTTCAATCATGTAGACAGCATTGGAATCAGACATAAAATATGGAGAATAGACAATCGTCTGAAGCTTCAGCAGTTTAAGGAAGTAATTGATCAGATCGATTCATTCTATATTGCAGACGGACACCACAGAATTGGTTCTACAGCATTAAATGCTAAAAAACATAAGGATAAGAACAAAAGGCATAACGGTACAGAGCTTTATAACTTTGTATACAGCTTCATCGTTTCCAATCAGTCCATCAAGATTCACGATTACAACAGAATCCTGAATGACCTGAGCGGTCTTTCCAGTGAGCAGTTCCTGAAAGAACTGGAACAGTATTTCTTAATTCACGAAAAAGGACAAACACCATACTACCCTTCCCAGAAATTCCACATTTCAATGTATCTGGAAGGTAAGTTCTATTCTCTTCACGTAAAACACGATCTTCGTTCTAAAGAAATGTCTTTAGACAACCTGGATCACCATTTATTGGATAAATATATTTTCAAAGGTATTTTAAAAATAGAAGATCCGGATAGCTCAGATTTGATTTCTTATGTAAAAGGAACTTCCAATATTAACGGGATCAATATTTTAAAAGAAAAAATAGACAGCGGAGAAGGAAAAGCCGGTTTCGGAATTTTCCCTGTAAGTTTTAATGACATGATCAAAATTTCAGATTTAAAATTAAGTATGCCGCCAAAATGTACATTCATTGAGCCAAAATTGATTACAGCACTGGTAATGTACGACATGAAACCTTAATAAATTCCTATTTTTTTCCTACTTTTATCATTGGAAAAGAAAGGTAAATAAAAAATGAAAAAAATATTCATTATACTTCCACTCTTTTTGAGTGGATTTTTATTTTCTCAAAAAAAAATCCAGAAAAAACCTACCGGCAGGGCTGCAATTCCTGTAAAATTAAATTATCACGATGAATTCAAAAAGATTTCAGACGAGATCATGACCAACGGCAGGGCTTATGAAAATCTTGGAGAACTTACAAAAGGAATCGGCCCACGTTTCAGCGCTACTGCCGGATATGCAAAAGCAGTAGAATGGGCAGAAAAAAAGTTCAGAGAAATAGGCATCAATATGATCTGGAGACAGGAAGCTAAAGCTCCGGTATGGATCAGAGGAAAAGAGTCTTTACAGATCAAAATTGAAAATGGGGATTGGAAAAACATCAGAATGCTTTCTTTCGGAAACTCTGAAGGAACAGGCGGAAAAGACCTGACAGGTGAAATTGTTTTAATTAATTCCACTTCAGAACTGAATGCCATGTCCATAGGCCAGTTAAAAGACAAAATTGTTTTCGTGAACGTTCCTTTGGATCCAAAAATCATCAATACCAGTGATTCTTATTTACAGACTGCAAAATCAAAATTAATTTCAGCATCCGTCATTGCCAAAACAGGTGCAAAAGCTTTAATCATAAGATCATTAACAACAGCTAATGACGATACACCGCATGCCAAAATGATTTACTACGAACCGGACGATAAAGTTAAGATTCCGGCTCTATCCATCGGTGTAAGATCAGCGGATGAATTGGAAAAGACCCTGAAGAAGCAAAAAGTTACGGCTAAAATCAACATGTCTGCCGAATCAAAAGCCAGTACTACAAACCCTAATATTATTGCTGAAATTCAAGGCAATAAGGATTCTAAAGTCATTGTTTTAGGCGCTCAGCTTGACTCATGGGATATTGGTGAAGGTGCCATTGATGATGGAACCGGAGTTGTACAGTGTATTGAAGTTTTAAGAACACTGAAAGCACTCGGTTATGAAAATAACCATACCATAAGGGTTGTTTTATATGCCAACAGTGAAAATGGTGGACAAGGCCGTGAAATGTATGCTGCTTTTGTAAAAAAGAAGGATGAAAAACACATTTTCGCCTTAGGAACAGATGCAGGCGGTTATTCACCACGAGGATTTTCTTTGGATATGTCTCCTCAGAGAAGACGGCTAGTCTCTCCTTGGAAAGAATACTTTCTTCCTTATGGCGTTTATGATTTCGACCAAACAGAAGCCATTCAGGATATTTCCCCTTTAAAAAAACTCGATATTCCTTTAGCAGAGCTTGTGGTAGACACCCAAAGATATTTCGACTATCACCATTCTAAACAGGATACTTTTGATAAAGTAAATAAAAGAGAACTTCTTCTCGGGGCGGCTGCCATCACACAAATGATCTTTATGGTTGATAAAAACTGGTAATATGAAAAAGATCGTAAATATATCATTATTAACTTTAGGAATGGTCTTTATATCAGGACAGACTAAAGAAGATTCTATACAGTTCAATAAAATTTCCACAGAAATCCTGAATAACGGAAAAGGATATGATGAACTTCGGGAACTCACCAAAAATATAGGACACCGCTTAAGTGGCTCCGAAGCTTATGAAAAATCTGTACAATGGGCCGCACAAAAGCTTCGTGATGCCGGTGCAGATAAGGTATGGCTTCAGGACGTCATGATCCCGGTTTGGGTGAGAGGAAAAGAATCCTTACACATTAAAACTCCCAATGGAAACTGGAAGAGTCTTAAAATGCTTTCCCTTGGAAACTCTGAGGGAACGGGAGGAAAAGATGTGTCCGGAGAGATCATTATGGTGAAGTCCCTTGAGGAATATGACAAACTTCCTGCTGAAAAGGTAAAAGATAAGATTGTTTTCTTTAATTATCCTTTCAACCAGGGCAACGTGCAGACATTTATTTCCTATAGGGAATCAGGAGCCTACAGACGTACCGCAGCTTCTCTCACAGCCAGAAAAGGTGGCAAATTCGCTATCATCAGATCACTTTCCTCCGCATTTGACGATGTTCCACACACAGGAAACATGCGATACGAAGAAAATATCAGTAAAATACCGGCTGTTACCATTGGAAATACAACAGCTGACGAACTGGAAACTTTATTGAAAAATCAGAAAGTCACCGCAAAGCTCAATTCCAATTGTGGGATGAAAGGCGAAAAACTCTCCCACTCCGTCATTGGTGAAATTACTGGGAAGAAAGACCAAAATGTAATTGTAGTGGGCGGACACCTTGATTCCTGGGATGTAGGTGAAGGTGCTCATGATGACGGTTCAGGGATTGTTCAGAGTATTGAAGTCTTAAGAACATTTAAAAAGCTGGGACTCCAGAATAACCATACCATCAGAGCTGTTTGCTTTGCCAATGAAGAAAATGGAACCAAAGGCGGAAAACAATACGGAAAGACAGCAAAGGATAATAGTGAAAAACATCTTTTTGCCATAGAATCCGATGCTGGAGGCTTTTCTCCCCGCGGAATTTCACTGGAAATGGATGATGTGAAAAGAAAACAGATCAAAAGTTGGGGAAATCTATTCTTACCTTACGGAGTTTACAACTTTGAAGGAAAATACTCAGGCTCGGATATTGCCCCATTGCATGAAATGGTGGTACCTACTGCAGAACTCGTTCCGGAACCACAGCGTTATTTTGATATTCACCACACCGCAGAAGATACTTTTGAAAAAGTTAACCGTAGAGAACTGCTTCTCGGCTCAACGGTAATAACACAACTTATTTATATGATTGATAAAAATTGGTAACAATGAAAAAGATATTAGGAACCTCATTATTATGTTTGGGAATGGCTGTTTTTGGTCAAACCAAAGAAGATTCAATCCAATTCAGCAAGATCTCTCTTGAAGTGCTAAATAACGGAAAAGGATACAGTGATCTTCGTGAACTCACTAAAAATATCGGACATCGTTTAAGTGGCTCAGAAGCCTATGAAAAATCTGTACAATGGGCCGCACAAAAGCTCCGTGATGCCGGAGCAGACAAAGTGTGGCTGCAGGACGTCATGATTCCGGTTTGGGTGAGAGGAAAAGAATCCTTACACATTAAAACTTCCAATGGAAACTGGAAAAACCTTAAAATGCTTTCTCTTGGAAATTCTGAAGGTACAGGCAGAAAAGATGTTTCAGGTGAAATTATCATGGTGAAATCTATGGATGAATACAATAAACTTTCCCCGGAACAGGTAAAAGATAAAATCCTTTTCTTCAATTATGCTTTCAAACAATCATTCATAGAAACTTTTAAAGGATATGGTGATGCAGCTAAGTACAGAACCACAGCAGCATCTTTAACTGCCAAAAAAGGAGGAAAATTTGCGATTATCCGCTCTCTTTCCTCAGCATTTGATGATGTTCCTCATACAGGAGCAATGCGCTATGAAGAAAGCGTCTCTAAAATTCCTGCCGTAGCAATCGGAAGCACTACAGCAGATGAGCTGGAAACCTTATTAAAGAATCAAAAAATTACGGCAAAGCTTAATTCCAACTGCGGAATGAAAGGAGAAAAACTCTCCCACTCCGTGATTGGTGAAATTACAGGAAAGAAAGACCAAAGTGTAATTGTAGTAGGCGGACACCTTGATTCCTGGGATGTAGGTGAAGGTGCTCATGATGACGGAGCTGGAATTGTTCAGAGCATTGAAGTCTTAAGAACATTCAAAAAATTAGGACTCCAGAATAACCATACCATCAGAGTTGTTTGCTTTGCCAATGAAGAAAATGGGGTAAAAGGCGGTATCCAATATGGTAAAACAGTAAAAGAGACCAATGAAAAACATCTTTTTGCCATAGAATCCGATGCCGGAGGCTTTGCCCCTAGAGGTATTGCTTTGGATATGGATGATGCCAAAAGGAAACAGATTCAGAGTTGGTCAAAATTATTCCTTCCTTATGGAGTGTATAACTTTGAAGAAAAATTTTCCGGAACAGATCTTTATCCACTTCATGACATGGGAATTCCTGCAGCCGAACTGATGCCCGATTCTCAACGTTATTTTGACATCCACCATACAGAAGAAGATACCTTTGATAAAGTTAACAGAAGAGAGCTTCTGTTAGGAGCTGTAGCTATGACGCATATTATTTATATGATTGATAAGAACTGGTAATATATATTTAGTTTAATATAGAATAACCCATTAAGTCTTATGAGATTTGATGGGTTTCTTTTTAGCCAAAACATCACTAATGAATTCACAAATGATACAATGGTATAAATGAATGTCAGAAAATCTATTAATTCAACCCTCTAGCAGTGTCTTTGTTATTCCCCAGAAATCCAAACGAAATAATCTGGTTAGATTCTTACAGAATGGCAAACTAAGTTTTATCCAATAGTTTAAACATTTGATAAAAAGAATTAACTCTATACTTAATTTGGATAAGAAAGTAATTAATGAAGTATGTTACTCCACCTGACTCCCAATTGATATCAAATTTACTATCATTTCTGGCATAATAAGGTCTTGAAATCTTAGAATGATACATAGGCTTATTGTTTTTCACCATCTTTAAATAGTCGGCTGCTAGATTTGATTTCCTATAATATTGAATTTCTATTATCGTTTCTTTTTTACTTGCTTTAAAAATATAAAAATTTACATCATAAAGATCCTGATACTCTTTGTCTAAAATCTCAATAGCTGAATTTAGTGAAAGTCTAGTTTTAGACTTATTCACTTTATTTCTGGATCTCCTAAGTTCAAAAAAATTTTCCCCTTCAAATTCATTAATATCAGATATAATAAAAACAAAATTAGGAGATATTTTATTCCAGCAATTTGCCTTTGCCAATTGTTGAAGACCGACAAGACAAATCTCAATGTTTTCTTTTATGTTTTCTTTGTTCACTTTCAAAATTAAAAACTTTACTAAAATAGTATAGTTTAGAGGCTTACAGGATGACAAATGTACACTAAAAATTCAATAGAAGCCGGCTTTTAGCATTTATAAAACCTATTCAATAATTGTTTGTTTGGGGAATGATATAGGAAGAATACAAAATCTACCTAAAAAATCTATTATTCTTTAGCTTAAGAATTCACGATCAAATTTCATTTTTCTTTGTTTAAGGAAATATTCATCCTATAAACCTGGTATACAACAAAATAAAACGCCCTCAACTTATCTGTTAATCGGAAATTTACTATTTTGGCATGAAATTGGCATATCCTTTTGTGAGAAAAAATTAAAAAGCACTAAGGATGAGAAAAAAGGTTTTCTGTGGATTTTCAGTTTTCCACTGATTCAAAGTTCATATCCCGTATATGAATCCTTTTTTTTCTACGATGCCGTAAAAGATACGGGAACGTGATTAATTAACCCTCCTGTTGATTTTTCACAGCACATTTATGCCCCGTATCTAACTGGTATCATCAATAAACCCGTGAATCATTTATTGATTCAAAATGATTATTTATCCGGACTTTGAAGCCCGGTATCATAATATTGAATAAATGGCAAAGTTATCATGAACCTTAGCCCAGAAAAGAAATATGCTTTTTCTTTTTACCATGATAATCATACCTGATTTATTCTCAATTAATTAATGTATAACCCTTAAAATGTTAGTAATGATGAGAGCCTTTTTTGAAATGATTTTTAAGAGAAATGAAGATGCCGCAAAAATGCATATCTGGAGCCTGTTATTGGTCCTGAGTTTTGCCGCTTTTTCTATACTGGTATACAGTTCAAAACCAAGTTTTAACAACTTAATAGTATATCTTACCGCCTTTGCCGCTTATATCGGCTTTGGTCTTGTATTCATCAGTTCCCTTGCAGGAACAGGAATGAAGAAAAGATCCGGTAGAAACATATAACTTTTATTTCACTCTTTTACTGAAAAACCGCCTTCCTTCAGAGGGCGGTTTTTTATGCATTTTATTTACACTATTATCGCAGACTACTCTTTGAAAATATCTTTCATCATTTTCTCAAGAAACCGAGTGGTTTCTTCCTCAACCATTTTTTCAGATTTTGCAACTAATTCTTTATGAAAGGGTTCACAACAGGCTTTAATTCCAAATCCATCATCTGTTTTTACAAATTCCGGATGTAAATTATGTTCTTTACACACTTCAGCCTCTATTTCCTGTTTTATGACATCGTAATTAAGATCAAACATATTTTCTATTTTTATTTCATTGGTGAGGGAGAAAGATAGGAATAATTTGTTTTTACACAACATCCGTATTTCTACGGGACTTTTTATAGAAAATCAAAAAGCCGTTCCTTCCGGAACGGCTTTCATATCTTAAAGATTCAATTATTTTACTTTTACAAGCTCAACATCGAAAACTAACCATGAGTTTGGTGGAATTACTCCTCCTGCTCCTCTTTCTCCGTAAGCCATTGCTGGCGGGATCAATAAAGTAGCAGTTTCTCCTTCTTTTAACAATAAGATACCTTCATCCCATCCTTTGATTACTCTTCCCATCCCGATTGGAATTTCGATAGGCTCATTTCTCTTGAATGAAGAATCAAATTCAGTTCCGTCTACTAATTTTCCTGCATAGTGTACAGAAACGTTATCACCTGCTTTTGGAGCTTTTCCGTCTGCAGTTTTAGTGATTTTATAGTAAAGACCTGATTCCGTTTTTTGCATTCCGGCTTTTAAGCTTTCCACTAATTTTTCCTGGTTTGCCTTGAACTCTTCTTCTTTTTTCTTTCTTTCAGCTTCTTCTTTAGCGATAAATGCTTTATTGTTTTCTGCAATTTTAGCTTTTCCTTCGTTAAAAGTTTTAGCAGCATCGTAGTTTTTGTACTCGTCACCTTTACCAAAAACAGAAACTTTCTCTAGAACAATATCTGTTTTAGGCTTATCCTGAGCTCCTTTTTCAACATTAGCAATAGCATCAATTACTTCAGTACCTTTTACTACCTTTCCAAAGATTGTATGTCTTCCATCTAACCAAGGAGTAGCTACTTCAGTAATAAAGAACTGAGAACCGTTTGTGTTTGGTCCGGAGTTAGCCATAGAAAGAATCCCTTTTCCTGTGTGTTTAAGATCGTTTCTTTCATCTTCGAATTTATACCCAGGATCTCCCATTCCTGTTCCCTGAGGATCACCTCCCTGGATCATGAAATCTTTGATTACTCTGTGGAAAATAGTTCCGTCATAGTAAGGAACTCCCTTAGCCTTAGCTTTGTTATCGATTTTCCCTTCTGCAAGACCGATAAAGTTGGCTACAGTTACTGGTGCTTTCTTGTCCTCAAACTTAACAATCATGTTACCTTTTGTAGTTTGAAGATTGGCATAAAGTCCGTCATTAAGACCTTCGTAAGTTTCTTTGTCTACGTTCATTTTTTTATAAATTGGGGTACAACTCATCAGCGAAACACTTGCCGCTGCCAGAATTATATTCTTGTTAAACAATTTCATGTATTATAAAGCTTTTAATTTTATGATTAATGGTATATCATTGTCTATTTTCTTTTCGTCTCCAAAAGTTCCATAAGCCAAAGAAGACGGCACCAAAAGCGTCACTTCCTCTCCATCATGTATAAAGCGTAAAGCATTTTCCACCGCTTTCAGTTCATCAAAATGCCCGAATTTGGCATCTCTTCTTTCAAAAGGCTGATCGTAGATTTTAGTCTGGTCAAAATCATAGAGTTCATAAGAGTAAGAGATCAGCGTATTGTCTGCTCTTCTTTCCCTATGATCAAAACCATCTACCGTCACCCAATAATTAAGCTGCGTTGGGTAAAACTTTACGTTCTGACCACTGATCCAATCCTGAATCTGCCCCCTTTCGATGGTATTCAGGTTTTTCATCCTGTTTTTAGAAATATCCAGATCTTTCTGGCTTAAAACCCCGCCCACAGGTGGATGTGCCGTCTGTGCATTTCTATTACAGCTCAGCAGACTTATGGCTGATATGAAGAGTAATTTTTTCATAAACTTTTGCGAAAATACACATTTTGTGAATCAATTACAAAAGCTTTAAACCATTAATGTAAATTATATAAAAGCACCTGATAAAATTATCTCCAGAATTAGACCAAAAAAGGCAAATCATTTAAGAGCATAGCAACAAAAAGCCGGGAAAATTCCCGGCTTTCTATAGTCTATTTAAATAAGATTAAACTGTTTCAAGAGCATGATCTACCACCACTCTCCATCCAAATGGATCTTCAGCAAGGTTAGTTTGAATGTCTACTAAATCTTTCTTAAGAATTGCAGCATAGCTTTCTTCGTCTGATAATCTTGGAAGCGCTAATTTCTCACCCTGGTATCCTAAAGCCTGGAACTGAGTGGTTACCACTGCAGTACCTACTCCCCATACTTCTTTAAGCTCTCCGTTTTTCAAAGCTTCTATAACTGTTTTTACAGCAATTGGTTCAACTTTTACTTCGATTCCTCTTCTCTTAGCTAATTGGATAAAGCTGTCTCTGGTAACACCATCAAGGATTTTCTCAGATGTTGGTGGAGTATAAATAGTATCATTGATTCTTACAAATACGTTCATCGTACCACTTTCCTCAAAATACTCGTGAGTAGAATCATCAGTCCAGATGATTTGCTCATAGCCTTCTTCAATTGCTAATTGAGTAGGATAGAAAGAAGCGGCATAGTTACCAGCTGCTTTAGCAGAACCTACACCACCATTAGCTGCTCTGGAATAGTGGTCAGAGATTTTTACTGATACAGGCTCTGAATAATAGCTTTTTGCAGGTGTTGCTACAATAGCAAACATATATTTGTCAGATACTCTTGCTTTCAGAGCTTCCTCTGTAGCGAAAATCAATGGTCTGATATATAAAGACATTCCTTCACCTTGAGGGATCCAGTCTCTGTCTATATCTACTAATGCTTTTAATCCGTCTAAAAACATTTCCTCAGTCACCTCAGGCATTGCAAGACGCTTTGCTGACTTGTTGATACGTTCAAAATTCTTTTCAGGCCTGAAAAGGAAAACCTGCCCATCTTTGTCTTTGTAGGCTTTCATGCCTTCAAAACAAGCTTGTCCATAGTTTACTCCCATCATGGCAGGCGTAAATGGTATTGGACCGTAAGGAACTAATTTTACATCACCCCATTTTCCATTTTCATACTCACATATAATCATATGATCTATGAAGGTACCTCCAAATGAAAAATTGTTAGGGTCAAATGTAGAAATTCTGGAGTTTTCAGTTTTTTGAATTATCATTTTTTAAAATTTTTACGATGTTCTACAAATTTAACATAATTTTCTAAATATAAAAATTTTAGAGTAAATTTGACAAAAAATTACCTTGAAAAGAGAGATTAAAACCACAAACGACGGAAGTAAAACACTGTTTATCAGTGATTTAAATGAAAACTACCATTCTCACCACGGGGCTCTTCAGGAAGCAGAACACGTGTTTATCAAAAATGGATTAAATTTAATAAATGATTGCGAAATTAATATTTTAGAACTCGGTTTTGGAACAGGTTTGAATGTTTTAGTGACAATTAATGAATATTTAAAAACTGACAAAAATCATGTCATCAATTATTTTTCACTCGAAAAATACCCCATAAATGAATCTGAAGTTAAGGATTTGGCCTACTTTGAACTTTTTGATAACCCTGAGTTCAAAAATATTTATCAGAAAATTCATCTGGCAGATTGGGAAAAGTCAGAAGAAATCATTAGCGGATTCAACCTTAAAAAGATAGAATGTGACTTTTTCGACTTGAAGAACATAGATCTGCCTGAAATCAACCTTGTTTATTTCGACTGTTTCGGTGCAAGGGTACAGCCCGATCTTTGGGAAAAGCCATTATTTGAGCTGGTAGCTGACAAAATGGCCATTAACGGATTATTAACAACCTACTCCTCTAAAGGAAGCGTAAGAAGAATCCTTCAGGAACTGAACTTTAAGGTAGAAAAAAAACAAGGTCCTCCGGGAAAAAGGGAGATGATTAATGCTATAAAACTATAACGGTATGGACTCATTTGCTTTTTCAGTATTTTGCTTTTACCGCTACAGTCCTCACAAAAAATTCATTACCTTAGCTATACAAAATATTATACATTATATATATGATAGACAAGATCAACATTAGAGTGTATGGCTGTGCTGTAAAAGACAAGAAAGTACTCACTTTATTTGAAGAATATGCCGGCGAACCTTTAGTGAAATTTCCTGGTGGCGGATTGGAATACGGTGAAGGAACATTAGAATGCCTGCATCGTGAATTTGATGAAGAACTGAATGTGAAAGTAGATATTGTAGAACATTTCTACACTCAGGAAAACTTTCTGGTTTCCCGTTTCAGAGAAAATGAGCAGCTCCTTACCATATACTATATTGTAAATATTATTGATGAAAAGGATTTTCTTATTTTAGATCCCTGTATTGAAAAAACAGAATGGATAGACATTGACAGGCCGGATAATCCTTTCCCGCTTCCTATAGATAAAATCGTATTCGATAAATTAAAAGAAAAATTCCTGTAAGTGTGCTTACAGGAATTGTATTTTATTATTTCTTTACTTTAAAATCACTTGCTCCCGGATAAGGTTTCAAATACCCTGAATTCCAGTTAGACTGCAGCAATGATTCCACAAATTCATCTGTTCTGTTTTTATGGGGGTCATACCGCTCCTTCAAGTCAATATCCGCCATCTTTCCTTTCAAATTCCACCAAAAAGCACTAAATCCACCTCTTAATTCTTTAATGATTTCGTATACATTTTTACCGGTAGCTCTGTTCATCAGCTTGGCAAAAACCTGACCTTCGGTAGTGGTAAGATCTCTCAGTTGCTTTTCATATTGATCGGCAAGCATATTCTGTCTTTCTCTTACGAACTTCCTCTTGGCTTTATTATCCATGTCATTCATGTCTACCTGAATGTCCCTGTATTGCTGTAGCGCAGTTACAAATAACGGATATACTCTGTATAACTTCTTATTTAAGAAATAATAGTAGTTTTTATCCAGCTGATTATTAAACCTCGGTTTATTAACCAAAACCAATTCATCCATTACTACTACAGGTTCTCCGTTTACTTCATAGACCTTTACTTTCTGCTGTTCGTCGTAATAATATTTATTGCCAAATTCATCTACTTTCAAAGATCCAGCGGGGTATTGATTCAGCGGTTTTGCCACCACAGTATCTTTCTGCCCAAAAACACTGACTCCAAAAAAGAACATAAAAAGACAGATACTCTTACTAAAATTCATTATTTTTACACTTATAAGAACAAAAATTAAACGCAAAAATCATTCCTTTTTATGAAATTTGAAAAGAAATCTTTGAAATTTTTAGAGAAATATTTAAACACTTCATCTCCAACCGGTTATGAACACAAAGGACAGGAAGTATGGATGGACTATATCAGACCTTATGTAGACAAGATTGAAGTGGATCATTACGGAACATGCTACGGTATCATTAATCCTGAGGCTGAATTTAAAGTAGTGATTGAAGCACATGCTGATGAAATCTCGTGGTATGTAAACTATATTACGGATGACGGATTGATTTATGTAATCAGAAACGGAGGTTCAGACCAGACCATCGCTCCATCAAAAGTAGTACACATTCACGGAGAAAACGGAATTGTAAAGGGTGTATTCGGATGGCCGGCTATTCATACAAGAACCAACCAGAACGAACCTACTCCTAAAATCGAAAATATCTTTATTGACTGCGGAGCGACTTCCAAAAAAGAAGTAGAGGAAATGGGAATCTTTGTAGGATGTATGATTACTTATCCTGACGAGTTCTTTGAAATGAATGACAGATATTTTGTATGCAGAGCACTGGATAACAGAATCGGAGGTTTTATGATTGCTGAAGTGGCAAGACTTTTAAAAGAAAATAAAAAAACTATTCCGTTTGGTCTTTATATCACCAATTCTGTGCAGGAAGAGGTAGGGTTATATGGGGCAGATATGATTGCCGACACCATAAAACCCAATATTGCCATTGTAACTGATGTAACACATGATACCACTACTCCAATGATCGAAAAGAAAAAAGAAGGAGACCAGAAATGTGGCGCAGGGCCTGTGGTATTCTTTGCACCAAGTATTCATCATACCATCAGAGAATTGATCATTGATACTGCGAAAACAAAGAAAATCCCTTATCAGAGGGCAGCAGCAAGCAGAGCAACAGGAACAGACACTGACGCATTTGCTCATTCTAACGGCGGCGTACCAAGTGCTTTAATTTCCTTACCTTTGCGCTATATGCATACAACAGTAGAAATGGTATCTAAAGAAGACGTGGCAAATGTTATTAAACTGATCTACGAAACAGTTCTGAAGATTAAACCTGAAATGAAACTGAAGTATCATTAAGATGAAAGCTGTCTTTTATCATGTAGTCCGCAAACCAACTTTTATATCCATTTTAAGTGCTCTTTTCTTCAGTTATATAGCATTTTTAAGTATATACAAGCTGTTTGATCCACCTAAAACCGGATCCCCATACAATATGATTCTTGAAATGTTATTCATTGTCAGTATTGTACCTTTAGGATTATTTATAATTGACAGATTGTTAGTTATTAAAATTAATAATATTAAGTTAACAGTCATAGAAATAGTTACTCTTGGAAGCATTTCCTTATATTATTTTCTGGTTGCTAACCCTTCATAAAAGAGAGAAATCTAAGTAAAAGTATAAAAAGTAAAAATGAAAACGAAGCTTATTGCTCCATCCCTTTTATCCGCAGACTTCGGGAATCTGCAAAGAGATATTGAAATGCTGAACAGGTCCCAGGCAGACTGGTTCCATATTGATGTAATGGACGGTAGATTTGTACCTAACATTTCATTTGGTTTTCCGGTGATGAAAACCGTTCAGCAGCATGCTAAAAAATTCGTGGACGTTCACCTGATGATCGTGGAGCCTGAAAAATATGTTGATGAATTCATCAACCATGGAGCTGACCTTGTATCTGTACATTATGAAGCATGCACCCACCTTCACAGAACCATTCACCACATTCAGAGCAAAGGAGCAAAAGCAGGTGTTGTTTTAAATCCATCTACTCCCGTGTTAATGCTTGAAGACATTATTGCGGATGTGGATCTTGTACTGTTAATGAGTGTAAACCCTGGATTTGGAGGTCAAAAATTCATTGAAAACACCTATAAGAAGATTGCTGAAACCAAAGATTTAATCTTAAGCAACAATTCTACTGCTCTTATTGAAGTAGATGGCGGAGTAAATCTTGATAATGCCTCCAAGCTTTTTGAAGCAGGAGCTGATGTTTTAGTTGCCGGAAATGCAGTTTTCTCTGCTGAAAGCCCGGAAAGAACCATTGAGCTTTTGAAAATCTAAAGATAAACAAGTTTAAACATAAAAAGGCAGCTCCGAATGGAGCTGCTTTTTCAATTTGAATTTGAGTCGTCGTGGTTATTATTTTTTTTCAAAATTCATTACTGATTAAATTTCTTCTTACTAACAACACAAATTTCTGCATAAAATACACTTCAGTCAATCCGTAAAAACACTGAATTTTATCTTATGGTATTTCCACCCATTATAGAATTTTCTTTACAACTCTTTATACCAAATACAGGCACAAACCGTTAGCGTTATGGTGATTACCGAAAAAGCTGTTCTTAGATTATTCAGGAAATTCCATCTGCTCTCAAAATTATCACGCATTTGCTTAATCGCTTCAACAGTGGAGCCTGAAATATCAAATTGTTCAAGCTGGTCATTCATAGGAACATTTCCAACTACTGTAACCCCGAAAACACCTATCAGATAGGCCAATGTAGCCAATAAAAGCAAAATAAAGACAGGTTGCTCCCCTCGCAGGAAGAAAGTAGATACAGGAAGAAAAATGGCCGTTCCCATAAAGCTCAGAAAAAAGACAGGATTCAGAATTTCACGGTTGATATTCTGCATAGCCCTCAGATATTCAGCATCGGATAACTTACCTAACCCTAGTACTACAGAGCAGGAATAAGCATAAAAAAGCCCGGCAATAAGTGCCGCAAGTACAGCTGTGATGATTAATAATACGGTTGTCATTTTCATATAATTTGGTTTGTGGTTACCAGAGGATTATCGTTTTTAATAGGGATTCCACTTTTTAATGATATTCTGGGCGGTAAGAATCATTTCAGGACTCCAATTTTCAGTTTTAAAATAATGAAACTTATGATTTTTGATACATTCGGCTTCTACATTATCGAACAGTAGTTTTGTGAGTAAAGTTTGTTCTTCATGTAAAATTATATTTTCCAAAGGACTTTCCGGAAAATGTAATTCTTTCTTTGTCCAGGAATTTTTATTCTGAATTTCCAACCCTGATGAATCAATCAATGCCTTGACCTTTAAAAAATCATCCAGAAAACGCTTCTTTTTTTCACGTGTATTGATGGTGTTCCCCAATCTTTCGATGATAACATATTCCAGATTTTTACATTGAAGCAAAACCGAGGGAAGTACAGATAGGATAGCTTCAGGAATTTCATCATCATGTGTATCTCTTCTTATTAATTTCTTTCCATATATACTTTCCTGCCAGCTCCCGCCTGACAAGTGGATTTCCTTCACTTTATCCAACGGATATAATTTGATGATTTCTGACATTTCAACTTCAAAATTACAGGACTGGCAGTAGATATTATGAAGATCAAGAATTAAGAATCCTTCAATATCCTCCGTAAGTCTATCAAGAAAGATTCCCTGCTCCATAACGTCATTCAATGAGAAAGAGAAAGCAAGGTTTTCTATTCCTACAGGAACCTGTACTGCATCCTGCAATCGGTAAAGCCTGTCTTTTCCTATCTCTACAATTTCAGGATGCAGAGAAACCGGTAATGGTACTCCCTGATGAAAATTTTCGGTATTCATAAAACCGAAATGTTCCGTAATATGGTTATATTTTCTTTTACGAAACTCTTCTTTTAATTTTTTCAGCCAAATTTCCTGTCTTTCGGTCCATCGGGCATCAAATAAAGAATAATACACTCCATGCCCAACCAAGCGATCATTTTCAGCATAAAAATTAAGAAGGTCGCTCAGCCAATTAGGTTCCTGGCTATTGTAGAATGTATCAAATGACCATTCAAGCACTTCAACAGAATTGCCTTGCAGTAAAGGTAAAACAGCAGAAAGAAATTCTGCTTCTGCCATCATGGATAATCCTAACAGTGGTTTTCCCATACTCTACCCCATTCCACAGGCCGGGCAGGAAAAATGGCTGATCTTCATGCTGTCCTTTTTAACAATTGCTTTAGGCGTAACTGGTTTTGGCTTCTCCGGACTTTCAGGTATTGGAGCTGCTTTTTTAACTTTTTTCACCGGCTTTTTAGTTTGGACAGGTTTTGCAGTTTGTGCAGAAACCCCTACCGCTAATAAACTGGTCATCAATAATACTGGAATTTTCATAATGCTTTTAGAAAAAATTTACAATAAACGTTCCATTTATAAAAATACAACAATAAGAAACATTTTAATAATAATTATCAGTAAATATCAGAAACTATTTCATCCTGTAATGGTTTCTTTATTTATATTTAACGGCAAATAAAACTATATATGAAAAACAGTCTGCTTAAAGCTGTTTTCCTTGGACTGATATTATCTGCCCATAATATCAGTGCGCAGGGTCAAACAGCTGACAACAGCAAAAAAATGGAATGGTTTAAAAACGCTAAACTGGGGATTTTTATTCATTGGGGAATTTATTCTGTTAACGGAATCTCCGAATCCTGGTCATTCTTCAATAATTATATTAATCATGAAAATTATATGAAGCAGCTGAATGGTTTTTCGGCTTCTAAATATCAACCGGAGCAATGGGTAAACCTTATCAAAGAATCCGGAGCAAAATATGCTGTCATTACAGCAAAACATCATGACGGAGTTTCACTGTGGAACTCAAAGGCAGAAAAGACGATAAGCATCCCGCAACATTCACTGGCAAAAAAAGATGTCTTAAGTCCTTTTGTTTCTGCATTGAAAAAGTCTGATTTAAAAACAGGTTTGTATTTCTCGCTGCCAGATTGGAGCCATCCGTATTACAATATCAATACACGGACAAAAAAGCGTTACGAACTCAAAAATGACCCGGCATGCTGGCAGAATTTCATCAGTTATTACCAAAGTCAACTTCATGAACTTTCTTCCCAATATTCTCCGGACCTGCTTTGGTTTGACGGAGACTGGGAACATACTTCTGAAGAATGGAAAGCCTCTCAAACCTTAAATTTACTCAAAAAATACAATCCTGACATCATCATCAATTCAAGGCTCAACAGCCATGGAGATTATGACACTCCTGAACAGGGCATCCCGGTAGTTCCGCCACAAAATCCGTATTGGGAACTTTGCTACACCATCAATGACTCATGGGGATATCAGCCCTATGACAAGAATTATAAAACACCCAATATGATTGTAAGAACCCTTGCTGATGTAATCAGTATGGGCGGAAACCTTTTGCTTGATATTGGTCCGAAATCAGACGGTACTATTCCGGAAGAACAAATTGAAATTCTTAAAAACCTTGGACGCTGGACCTCTAAAAATCAGCATGCCATTTACGAAACAACCCAGGGAGTTCCTTTTGACAATTACAAAGGGAAATCATCTTTGTCAACCTCTAAAAAATCTTTATTTCTTTATCTTGATGAAGCCAAAAGTTTTACAAAGATCTATGGATTGGCAACAAAACCTCTTTCAGTACACATCATTGGAGATCCATCTGCAGTTGTTACAACAGATTATAATGCTGAAAAAACACTTACTTTAAACTTATCCAATGTAAAATTTGACAAAGATGTTACCGTTGCAGAAGTTACCTTTGAAACTCCGCCTGTTTTTCTCAAAGAGTTTGATAAAGAAGAGCATTCCCTTACCGAAATCCTGGAATTAAAAAATACGCAGGAAGCAGTCTACAATATAGCCAATGCTTTGAACTATGATCATAATTTAGTGACGCATGATGGGTTAACCAATGACGGACTTGACATGAAAATCAAGAAAACCCCTAAAACCAATACGGAAACCCTTCAATGGATAAGTAAACATGCGGAGGCTCTGTTTGAAACAGGAAAAGGGCTACCAGATGGTCATTTTCCAGGAATGAGCGCCTTGTCAAAAGACAGGCAGACTCTTTATCTTTTTGTAGAAGGAATCCCTACCGGACCGATTGCTCTAAAAGGTATAAAAAATGATATAGCCAGGATAAGAATTGTAGGCGATGGCAGTATGCTTACTCATACCATTTACAATAAACTTTACTGGAGTGAAAGACCAGGCATCATTTACATCGATATCCCAAAAGAAAGGCTGGATAAACAGATGACCATTATAGCAGTTTTACTGAACAAGCCTATTGAGCTATACAGGGAAAATGCAGGAGCCATTGAAAACAATCTTTAACGTAAAAACAAAATCCGGAGAAATCATTCTCCGGATCTTTTATTTTGTAAGAAATTCTCTTAGAAAATCTCTCTTCCTGAAAAATGGAACTGAGCTTCGATTAATGCATTCTCGTCTGAATCTGAACCATGAACAGCATTTTCTCCGATGCTTCTCGCAAACATTTTTCTGATTGTACCTTCTGCTGCTTCTGCAGGGTTAGTAGAACCAATTAATGTTCTGAAATCTTCAACTGCATTGTCTTTCTCTAAAACTGCAGCTACGATTGGACCAGAACTCATGAATTCTACCAATTCTCCATAAAATGGTCTTTCAGCATGTACTTCATAGAATTTTTTTGCATCAGCAACTGTAAGCTGAGTTAATTTTAAAGCTTTAATTTTAAAACCTCCTTCAGCAATCTTACCCAATATTGCACCGATATGTCCGTCAGCAACTGCATCAGGCTTAATCATAGTGAATGTAATGTTAGACATAAATGTATATTTTTTAATGGTGCAAAATTACAAAAAATATCTTTGATTTTTATTTTAATTTTTTTTAACATAAAAATAACTTTTATTAAGAAATCGTGAATTAAACTTTGGCACAGTAATTGTTAATTCTATTACGATTCTCATGTTTAATTTGAGTTTTCATGGTTATTAGTTTTTACCCAGCTTCGGCTGGGTTTTTTATTCGCAAAAAATGAACCATTTCTTTGTTAATTTGATAAAATTAAAAACCATATAAAATCATATTAATATAGTATTACTTTCAATCCAATCAATAAAATAATTACTTTTTTTTTATTTTTTTTGAATTTTATAAATTATCGTATGGAAAAGTGGAGTTATCCAACATATTTCCTATGCAAAAAAGTGGAGTTATTTAAAAACAATTTACTTTTTCTATTTTTTCAAAAAGATTTTTTTAAGATTAAACAGAATAGAAAGATCTGCATTAAATAAATCAAAGAAAACTGTAAGCTCATTTTCCCGTTAAAAGATATAAAAAACACCTCCATATTAAATGAAGGTATTATATTATTTATCGATAAAATCTTAATTATTATTTTTGCGCTGCCTCTTCTGCCTCATCCATCAGCTTTATATAAGTAGCGTACCGCGAGTGCTGAATTTCTCCTGTTTCAAGAGCATCAATTACGGCACATTTCGGTTCATTGATGTGAAGGCAGTTGTGGAACTTGCATTCTTCTCTTTTCTTGAATATCTCGGGGAAATAATGCTGAACTTCTTCCTTCTCAATGTCGATCATTGCAAATTCACGAACTCCCGGAGTATCAATAACATTTCCGCCAAAGTGCCAGAAATGCATCTGTGCAAAAGTGGTGGTATGCTTTCCTTTTAAATGGGTATCGGAGATTTCGGAGGTTTTAAGGTTCAGGCCAGGCTGTAAAGCATTCACCAACGTGGATTTTCCACATCCTGAATGCCCGAAAAACACGGAAGTTTTATCTTTCAGTATTTCCTGAAGCTGATCCAGATTCAGTTTTGAGTATGATGAAATTTCTAACGTATCGTACCCTATTTCCTGATACAGAAATTCAATATCTTTCACAATTTCAATTTCCTCCTCATGCAATACATCAATCTTATTGAAAAGAATTAAGGGAGTTATATTATAAGCTTCACAGCATGCCAGAAACCGGTCTAAAAAGCCCAATGAGGTTTCAGGATGTTTCAGGGTGAAAATAAAGCATGCAAGATCAATATTGGAAGCAATGATATGTGCTTCTTTTGAAAGGTTAACAGATTTTCTGATCAGGTAATTCCTGCGTGGCTCAATTTTCGTAATCCATGCAATATCATCCTGTTCCAGCTGAAATTCTACAAAATCTCCTACAGCAAGCGGATTGGTAAGTCTTGTTTTAATCAATTTGAATTTCCCCCTGATCCTGGCCTCGAAAATTTTATTTGTTTCCAATTCCAAAACCTGGTACCAGCTGCCTGTAGATTTAATGATTTTTCCTTTCATAGATAATATGATACAAATATAAGGAATTAGGGCTTAGGGTTAAGAATATAGGTGAAAACAAATGTTTTAAATTCCTAAAATCTTTTTACCTTAAGCCCTACTCCTATTATCTTATGTTTGCTATTTATTTCTTATCAATCATGATATTATTCTGTACCTCAATAGATTCTTCGTGAATTGCTTTGAATACTTTCTCAATAAAGTCCTGAGACATTCCTGTTTCTTTAGCTTTCTGAGTTGCATATTCGGTAATTACTTTCCAACGTTCAGGCTGGAAGATCGCAATATCATTTTCCTTTTTCAGTTTCCCGATTTTTTCTGAGATTTTCATTCTTTGGGAAAGAAGCTCAATTAATTGGAAATCAAGATCAGAGATCAGGGTTCTGTGCCTTCCCATTTCTCCTTCGAAGCCGGCAAGATTTGTACTTCTTACTTTTAAATTTGCTATCAACTCTGCCAAAACTTCAGGTGTGATCTGCTGTGCAGCATCACTCCAGGCTTCATCAGGATTAGAGTGAGTTTCTATGATAGCTCCCTGGTAACCTACATTGAGTGCTTCCTGGGTAATATCTGCCAACCCTGTTCTGTTTCCACAAATGTGAGAAGGGTCAATCAACATCGGGATATTAGGGAACTGGCTTTTGAAATCAAGGGCGATCTGCCAGTTAGGGTTGTTTCTGTATTTTGTTTTTTGGTATGTTGAAAATCCTCTGTGAATAACACCAAGGTTTTTAATATCCTGACCTAAAAGTCTTTCCAAAGCTCCAATCCATAAAGCAAGATCCGGATTTACAGGATTTTTAACGAAGACAGGCTTATCTGTACCCCTTAAAGCCATTGCAATTTCCTGTACGGTGAAAGGGTTAACTGTAGAACGGGCTCCAATCCAAAGAACATCTACATCAGCCTCCAATGCTGCAAATACGTGGTGTGCATTGGCAACTTCAGTTGCTGTTTTAAAACCGTACTCCTCCTTTACTTTTTTCAGCCAGTTCAAACCGATCACTCCTACTCCTTCAAATCCGTTAGGTTTAGTACGGGGTTTCCAGATTCCTGCACGAAATACGGATACCTGGGCATTGGATTCTTTAATTCTTCTGGCAGTTTCAAGCATCTGAGCCTCACTTTCTGCGCTACATGGTCCTGCAATCATCAATGGCTGTGTAAGCCCGCTAATCCACTCATTTTTTAAATCTTTTAAATTCATATTCTAAATTTTATTGTTTTTGTATTTTTTGTTAAGTTCACAGCAATAGCCCTTTGATTATAAAATTTAATTTATAATTCTTTTCAAAAAATGCCGTTCAAAATTGTTTAAAGGAATCAGGAAAATGAAAGGGCTCTACTTCTCCTGTATTTTTTGGAAAGAAATTTAATTAGCAATACCAGTAAAATCGGTAATACGTTCTAAAATTTCTATAATAAGAAGCAGAAAAGCTAAAATAACCGCTAAAATAATTAGCGGGTGCAAAGAAAGACAGATATGTGTTAGATAATTTTTCCATTTTGTTCTGGAAATGTCTTTGTTTTAGCGTTTCTTACTATAATTTGTTTTTGCCGGAAAATTCTTTTCCGCAGAAAACTTTGACAAATATATAAAAATTATGTCAAATCAAACTTCATTAAATCATCAAGATCTTTCAAAAGTGGATTTTTCTCTATAAATTTCTCGTAGATTTTTCTTTTGGTAACAACCTCAATCTTCAGATTTTCAACGTCTCGCACATATTCTACCTCAATAGAATAATTCTGAACTTTTCTTCTGAAATGATTAAAAAATTCACCACTTATTTTATCAAATTCCACTTTTGCAGAGTCAGAAGGGAACAAAACGGTGATCTTATTCTCTTCTTTCTTCTCCAGTTTAAATGTTTTTACCGCATTAAAAACGAAATTATTTTTTATCTGCAGCTGTTTAAGCATGATCTTCCATTCGGTTTGGAGATCGGTATCGGTAAAATGGTTTTTGGGAAGATGATCGGTCTTTATGGCAATATCTTCTGCCACTTCAGTTTTTTCTTCTTTATTTAAAAAGGAATTGATGCTGAAGCCAGAAGAAACTCCCGGTCTGGATAAAGGTTTTGTAGTTTTGTTAATAACAGCAGCCTGAACATTTTCAATTTGTACGGCTTGTTGTATTTTAACAGGTTCTTTTTTCTCCTGACTTTTTTCAGGGATTTTCATTTCCTGTTTCTCACTGAGAAACGGAGCCAGTATCAGGAATTTTTTTTTTTAGTAACGTCTGAATTAGCAGTCAGCGAAGCCAATTGCATTAATGCAATCTCAACAGTAAGTCTTGGGTTTTTGGAGTTTTTGTAATTAATATCTGCATGGTTACAGATTTCAATCCCATCAATAAGCTGTTGTGCATTCCATTTCTGACCCTGCTCTATAAACTTGGATTTTGTCTTTTCTCCTACTTCAATCAGATCTATGGTTGAAGTATTTTGAGCCATCATTAAATCTCTGAAGTGATTTCCTAATCCGGCAACAAAGATATGTGGGTCAAAACCTTTTTTAACAATATCATTGAATGCAGAAAGAACTTCAGGAATTTTATTTTCTTTGGCAAGATCTACAATGTTCAGATATTGATCATAATCCAGAATGTTTAGTACTTCAGCAGCTTTTGCCAGGGTAATATTTCTCTGAGAGAATGTAGAAAGCCTGTCGAAAATAGAAAGTGCATCTCTTAATGCTCCATCCGCTTTTTGAGCGATCAGATATAAAGCATCATCCTCGTACTGGATATTTTCTTTCTGGGCAATATTTCTAAGATGTCCCTGAATGTCTTCAATAGTGATCCTTTTAAAATCGTAGATCTGACAACGGGATAAAATGGTTGGAATAATTTTATGTTTTTCCGTAGTTGCCAAAATGAAAATGGCATGAGCCGGCGGTTCTTCCAGTGTTTTAAGGAAAGCATTGAAAGCAGCAGAAGAAAGCATATGAACCTCGTCAATGATATATACTTTATATTTACCAACCTGCGGTGCAAAGCGTACCTGGTCTATCAGTTCCCTGATATCATCTACAGAGTTATTGGATGCTGCATCCAATTCATAGATATTATAGGCAAAACCGTCTTCTGAAACACTACCGTCTTTCTCGTTAATTTTTCTTGCTAAAATTCTGGCACAGGTAGTTTTGCCCACACCACGAGGACCGCAGAAAAGTAACGCCTGGGCGAGCTGGCTTTCTTCAATAGCATGTTCTAAAGTATCCGTAATATGGGATTGTCCTACCACTGTGTCAAACTCCTGAGGACGATATTTTCTTGCAGATACTATAAAATTTTCCATTGGTCAAAAATAAGAAATATAGTTTTAATTTGAAAATTAAAAGTTTTCAAATTATCCACAAAAGTATAATTCTGTATTAATTGGAAAACTTTTAATTCATTATTTATTTTTGTCCTGATAAGCAAAGTCAACAATATCAATTATTGCTTTTTCAATTTCAGATCTGCCATCTTCACTTTTCATATCCAAACCACAGAATGTACTTCCATTAGCAGCGGTATGAATATTCAGATAGTAGGCTCCTGAAATCAGCAATGCCATAATCGCTCTGAATCTTTTTGCCTTGTCTTCTCCAAAATAAGGATCTGTAATATTCTTGAACATCACATCCCCCATTTCTTCACGTTCATCAGCAAGTTTCCTCAGGATAGGTTTATGTTCAGAAAGTTCCCAAAGAATAATTTTTTGAAGTTCCTTATCTTTCTTCAGGCTTTCAAATTGATTAATTAAAGCAATTTTAGACAGTTCCTTACCTCCGTCACTAAGGTCAATTTCGGTACCGCCTGCAAGGTTATTACTCCAGTAATCCTGAGATTTGATATATTCATCAATCAACTTATCAGTACTTCCGAAATACTCGTAGATCAATTTTTTATCAAAACCAGCTACTGCTGCAATTTTGCTTACTTTTAGGCCAGAGTAACCTTTTACTCTTAAAATTTTACCAACTGCGGCCAACAGTTTCTGTTTGGTCTTCTCTTTATCCCTGATAGGACCCTGTACAACTTTTCTAGGCATGGTTGTTATTAAATTTTTTTGCAATATGCAATTTATTATTGATATCTTCAAATGCATTTAGCGTTTTGTCTAAATGTTTTCTCTCATGAGTGGCCATTACAGCCATTCTGATTCTAGCATCTTTCCTCGCTACTGCCGGATATAATATGGGATTAGTGTAAACACCGTGCTCTATAAGAAGCTTTCCTACATCCCCGGTTATATTAGGATCACCTATTTTCACCGGAACAATTGCGGAACAGGTATTTCCTGTATCTAATCCTATATCATTCAATCCTTTTTTAAAGTAATTTATATTTTCCCAAAGCTTCAGACGCCACATAGGCTCTTCATCTACAAGCTCAATTGCTTTAATGATCCCCATAGTAGATGGTGGAGCTGTAGCAGAAAATATCTGCTGGCGGGACTGAAATCTTATAAAAGCTGCCATTTTTTTATCACAAATCACATAACCTCCAACATTTCCAAAGGTTTTACTGAATGTTCCTGTAATAAAATCTACTTTATCCATTAACCCTGCTTCTTCCAACGCTCCTCTTCCTGTTTCGCCCAAAATTCCCACACCATGAGCATCATCTACCATTAAATAGGCATTGTATTTTTTCACCAAATTATAGATGTCTTTCAAAGGAGATACATCACCATCCTGCGAATAAATCCCATCAATGATAACCAGCTTTGTACGGAATTTATCTTCTGATGTCTTCAAAATGTGTTCCAAAGCATCCAAATTATTATGAGGAAATGTTTTTGTATTGGTAAAAGCACATCCTTCATGTACACTGGCGTGCACGGCCATATCTATAATAGCAATATCTTCTTTTTGCAATAAAATCTGAAGTGTTGCACTATTAGCAGTATATCCTGTTGTAAATATGACAGCTTCTTCCTGTTTTCTCCCAAAAAAAGAAGAAATCTTTTTTTCAAGATCATCATGAAAAACAAAATGCCCACCAATAAGGGGTGATGCTCCTGCTCCGGTTCCATATTTCTGTATTCCTTCAATTGCTGCCTGTTTCACTTTCGGGTGCTGTGTAAAACCAAGATAATCATTGGAGACAAAACTTACAAAATCATTTGGTTTACCTCCTATATCTACATTCATCACAGAACTACATCCTGAATTATTCTTCAATCTGTAATTCATATGCCCGTTTGATTTCATATAGTCTAAAAAATCATAAAATATTTCAGCTCTTTTAACGATGTCAAAGTCTGGGATATTCTCAAAATCCCTAAATGTTGCTGTTGTGAAATTGATGCTCATCCTTAATCTTGTTTGTTGTGGTTTATAAGGAGCAAATATATAGCTATTTTAGAAGGCTTTAGCTTGCTTAAAAGATTAAATTATTATTAATGACACAATAATTTTCCCTTAGTTGCTGGAAACCAAATAACTCATAAATCTGTAACCTTGAATATTTTCCTGTGGTAATTAAATTATTTAGTTTTTCTTATCTAAATTTAATAAAAAAAAGCAAACAATAAAACAATATTGATTAATAAAAAACAAAAAATTATAATTATTTTGCATAACAATCTCATTTATAAATAATTATTTTTCGCATTAATTAATCCATCAAATACTCCTATAATCTGCAAAGTTTTTCACGATGCATTTTATATTGATTGACACAGTGAAAAATATTCTCCCTGCACTCAAAAAGGCTTTAAAACTTACATTTAGAGGACTTCCTGAAATGGCCTGGGGTTTCGCCAGTCATTTTCTTAAAAAATTTCGAAAAATTGGAGGGATCATAAGTAAACATCCGGGCAATTTCTGCTACAGGAAGGTCTGAATCGGTTAACATTTGTTTGGCTCGCCGGATAATTTGCCCATCATAAAAGTAACAGGGATGCTGACCTATTTCTTTTTTAACAGTATCGGACAGATGCTTGTGGGAAACGGCAAGCTGCCCGGCAATTTCATTGAGTTCCATAAAATCAGACACCTCTCCCGAAATCACTTGCTGAATATGATTTTCTAAAAAATCAAAATACTGACGGGTAATTTCTTCACTTCTTTTCATCTTGTTTTTGCATTTATAATTAATTAAAATTATAAAATTAAAAATACGAATTAAAATCTACATGGTGAACTTTTCGGGCAATTATAAATGTAATTATTTTGCAATAAAAACGAAAGATCTCCCGAAGAGACATTTGTTTTCTTGAGATAAATCGTTTGTGTTCTTAGAACCTTTATTGTTGGCAAAAAGCTTCTTTTCATCTGTGCGGGAACTGTTTGCAAAAGTAAGCAGCCTGCTATACCCGGTCAAAAAATAGCTGTAGAATAAAGATCATATTTTTGTAAAACTTTTACTACAAAAAACCTAGTGAACAAAAGCCATCAGCAATATTTCATTAGATTTTAAAAAAAACATTCAGCGCTATTTATCTTCTTGTGTTTCAAGAGTAAATTTTAACAATTCCTCTTCCATATTTTTTCTGCTGCTCTTAGAAGATACCCGAATTTCATAGAAATTGAACTTTATTAAAAACAAATTAAGACAGTAAGAAGCCTTATTACAGTCATTATTTTCAAATAATTATCACCCGGTGTAGAAATATTACTACAAAACAATAGACTATTATCAATGCTATTATCAACAAATACCGACAAAACTCATAATAAAACACCTAGAAATATGCTGATTTATCTGTATAATTTCATTATTTTTACACCATCAAACGAAAACCATTTTAATACTTAAAAACACAGAGCCAAAAAATTAATGACAAAAATTTATTTCCAATCGTTCCTACCTAAAAAAACTTCGACTTGTACAAAAACTATTATTAACCGTTTTTTGCTTTAGCAAGAGACACAGATCAGTTTTGCATGAGAGTTTGGGCATTGTTTTTTACTTGCTTATATTTCAACATATACGGACAGCGCTATACATCTACCTGGTATAATATTGACAACGGCCTTCCGCAAAGCAGTGCGAAGGCTATTGTTAAGGATAAGTATGGCTTTATCTGGATCTCCACTGAAAACGGACTTGTACGGTACGACGGGAGTTCCTTCATTACGTTCAATAATTTCAAAATCAACAATCTTCACTTTGGTGAATTTATTGGTGATTCTTCTCAGGACAGCATTACAGTTCTTAATGATTTCCAGGAGAACAAGGTTATTATTAAAAACAGGTTCCCAAAGCTGACACAACTTCACAGCAGTGATAAAATAACTTTTACAACGGGAAATGAATTTATACACAGGGTGGCAAACAACATTCTGGCCTGTAATTTTTACAATGATATCCAATACTTTGTAAAACTAAAAAATTCAACTTATAGCTTTAGTGAGAAGAATCTCATCATTTATAAGGATAGTAAAGGAAAGGAAACAAAAATATCCATTCCTTTTTCCAATAAAGATCTGAACAATATGTTCGTATTCAATGAAGTTCTATTCATTAATGATATAAAACACAGAAAAACATATTCTATTGATAACGGAAAAGTTTCTGTTCAGGATGAACCGAATCTTTTTAATGATCCTAATACAAGAATTTATTGGCAGCAGATTACGAATCAGACCTTTGTTATCAATCATAATGATATTTACATTGTGACAGGAAACTCCAATAAACCTTCACTTAAATTCCTTGTAAAATACAACGAAATAGGAAGTCACTCTTATTGTTCTATGTTTTATGGATGGAAATTTAACAAGCTTTATCTGGGCACCCTGAATAACGGGTTAAATGTTCTGAAGCTCTCTGATTTCTATGTAGCCAAGAAAAAAGAAGATTTCTCCAACAATGTTTACTATGCTTCCCTATCCTTCAGCAAGAATACCATTATTGCGGAAGACGGAACAGAATTCAGCAGGGATGGAATTGTGAAGAAATATCCTTTTGGTAATAATGACAATTATCTGATGATGTATGACAAGGCGGGAAACATCCTGATCCGGAAAAGAAGCAGCATTATTAAATTCTATAAGAATTCCGGTTATAAAAGAAAGGATTCTACTTTTATAAAACAGGGATTCCAGGCTTTCTTACAGAGTGGAAATCTTTATGGAGCTTCGTTTTCGGATTCTTCAAAGAGCCAGCTCCAGATTTTTAAAGAGGATACATTTTCAAGGCCGGACTATACCTATGAGTTTAATAGTTTTGTCAATACTTTCTTTCAGTACAGTGATAATGAGATTCTGGTGGGCAACAATGACGGTCTGTATTCTGTAGTGTTAGGCAGCAAAACCATTACTCCTATTCACAAAAACATCCATGTTAAAAGCATTATCAGAACAAAGGATAACCTTATATGGGTGATGACGAATAAGAGCGGTTTTTATCTTCTCAGAAACAGAAAGCTCATTAAAATGCCGACTGACAGAAGTAACCATCTTATGTCTGCGCATTATATTCTGGAAGACAGAAAAGGCTTCTATTGGATATCTTCCAATAACGGACTTTTCAAAGTCCCTAAAAAGCAGCTGCTTCAGTATGCACAGGATGGGAAAAGACCGGTATATTATTATCGTTTTACTAAGAGGGATGGCTTCCTTACGAATGAATTCAATGGAAGTTCACAGCCGAACGCCTATGCACTGGAAAATGGTGATTTTGTTTTTCCATCAATGGACGGGTTTGTATTTTTCAATCCGGACAGCGTCAAAACTTTTTATCCGGACGCCAGCAGGATTTACATAGAAAGAGTAAAAATCGGAAATTCTGAGCCTCAGTATTTTCATCATACCCTTACCCTTCAAAACAATTATAAAACAGCAGAGATTTTTATTGACATTCCTTATTATTCTAATCTTGAAAACCTTTATTTAGAAGCTAAAATATCCGGGAAGGAAAACTCAGAATGGGAATCTGTTACTACAGGAAAAGAGCTGAAGTACAGCATCAGCAATCTGGAACCCGGAGACTATACCCTGAGTGTAAGAATGTTAGTTTCTCCGGACGGTCAATTTGTCCAAAAATCCATCCGATTTAAAATTCAGCCATTTTTTTACCAGACACTGCTGTTCCGGGTTTCTGCGTCTGTTGTTATTTTACTTATCATCATTATAATTGTTCAGCTAATGACCAATTTTTTAAGAATAAAAAACAGAGTTCTGAAACAGATTGTCCACAATAAGAATTCTGAGTTAAAGGAAACTTCTCTGAATCTTGAAGTGGTAAAAAGTGATTTAAGAAAGGAAACTGAATATCAGAAAAAACTGGTGGAGACCATTAGCCATGATATTACCACTCCTATAAGATTTATTGCAATGCTTTCCCAGAAACTTCATGAATCTGATGATCTTGAGCTCCAGAAGAAGTATTTTGACAGTATTTATAAATCTTCTGAACAGCTTTATCAGTTTACCCTGAACTTGAAAGAATATACTGAACTTTATAAAGCAGAAAATATTTTTGAAGAAGAAGAATATCTGGTGAACAGGATTTTGGAGATCAAGAAAAAACTTTTCTGTGAAATTGCGAAAGAAAGAGGAACAAAGATTATCAATATTGCGGAGAACAATGTGTACTCCAATGTTAATGAAAGTATTTTAACCGCTATTATCCATAATATTCTTGATAACGCAGTAAAAAATACTTTTGATGGGGAAATACAACTTAACGCAATAGAAATTGATCAGAAAACTATCATAACAGTCTCTGATACGGGAGCGGGTATGCCGGATGAACAAATTAATATGTACATGAATTTATTCAAAAACCCTAAACTGGAGACTCCAAGTTTTAAAGGAAAAGGCCTTGGGCTGCACATGGTTATTCATTTGGTAAAAAAAATAAATGCTGAAATAAGTTTTAGTCATAACCAGCCTCAGGGAACAATTGTGGAATTAATGCTCAATAAAAACTAATTTACTATGAATGAAAGAATTTTAATTGCTGATGATCACTATGTAGTCAGGGCAGGTACCGCGTTGGTCCTGGAATCCGGATTCCCTCAACTTAAGATTGATTTTGCAGAAAATTACGGACAAGTAAAGAAAATGCTGGAATCCCAGGAGTACAGTCTTATTATTTTAGATATTGATATGCCCGGTACTCAGTATAAAAAAATGATCTCAGAGCTTAAAGCTATACAGCATAATATCAAGATCCTTGTATTTTCCGGATATGATAAAGATGTAGCCATACAATATATCCGGGAAGGTGCAGAAGGCTATCTGAACAAACAAAGCAGTGAGGAAGAGATTAAAAATGCTGTACGAACCGTTATTGAAAAAGGATATTTTTACCCGGCAGAACTGATTGGGCTTATCATTCAGAATAAAAAAAGTAATCCAGCTGAAAAGTTATCGTCCAGAGAATATGAAATCTTTAAGCTTTTAGCAGATGGAAACGGTAACCTTGAGATCGCCAACAAACTCAACATTCAGATGTCAACGGTAAGTACCTATAAAAAAAGGATCTTTCAGAAGCTTGATGTAGCCAATATTGCAGAACTTATCAAAGTATATGAAATGATGCACTGATGAATGGTTCAGTTGTTGCCCAGGATTACAAATATGTTATCCTGCTTCCTCCTTCAAGATCCTATCATCAACTCCTATCACCATGATTGAGATAATGATTTTTACAATTGAAAAATAATCAGGAAATTTACCGTTCCTTATTTTCTATGAAACCACTGCATTATAATTGCAAAAAATCATGAATCCATTGGAAAAAGCAGATCAGGGAAGCCAACGTTTCCGATATATAAAACTTTGTATTTTCTTTTCCGGACTTTCGGTATTTGCTCAGCTTTATCTTTTTCAGCCGATGCTGCCTATGGCTGCAGAACATTTCAAGGTATCTGTTGGAGATACTTCCCTATTGGTCTCATCATCCACCATCGGGATGGCATTGGGTTTATTATTCTTTGCCTTTAAGGCAGACAGTTATTCAAGAAAGGGGCTGATGACTTTTTCATTAATCTCTTCTGCCTTATTAACCATTATTTCAACATGGATTCCAAGTCTCAGTCTCCTGATCGCTATCGGAGTTTTTAAAGGATTTGTGGTTTCTGGTGTTTCAGCAGTGGCCCTGGCCTATCTTACGGAGGAAGTAAGTGCCGCGGTTATTGGGGCTGCCATCAGTATGTACCTTAGCGGAAATACCATTGGCGGAATGAGCGGTAGAATTCTAGCTACTATTTTGGCCGGAGAAATAGGCTGGCGTAATGCGGTTCTGGTAATCGGGATAGAAAGCCTGATCCTGGGTGTCATATTCTGGAAACTGTTTCCCGAATCCAAATTTTTCAATCCACAGAAAACAGATTATCACCTTAAGGTAAAACAAATGAAGTTTTTCCTCACCAATCCTTACATGCTTCGGTTATATCTTATTGCAGCCCTTGTTATGGGGGTATTTGTGAGTGTTTATAATTATCTGACATTCAGACTGGAGGCCAAGCCATTTTCTTTAAGCCATTTTATTATTGCTTTTATATTCCTGATGTATATCTTCGGTGTTTTCGGGACCATGACCGTAGGAAGGCTTTCCAGAAGAATCCCTCCCAATACTATTCTAAAAGGTTCTATTCTCAGTATGCTGGCCGGTGCTTTATTATTGCTGTCAGAAAACCTTTACCTCCTCATTTTTGGTCTTGGATTATTTACTTTTTCTTTTTTTGCAGCCCATACCATGGCCAGCCAGATGACAGCTCTTTATGCCAGAAGAGGCAAATCTTCAGCAACTTCTATTTACTGGCTTTTCTATTACTTTGGATCAAGTATTCTGGGAACCGGTACCGGATATCTTCTTCACGCCTATTCCTGGAATGTTTTTATTGCTTTTCTTGCTATTTCTGTAGTGGCTGCCCTTTTTCTGGCAACTGCCAACAGGTCTTTCCAAAACAAAAAAAACTGATACCACACGCGTACCACATTTTATTTATAAGAAAAAGCCAATGAAACAGCTGTATGCTTTTATTTTAACATATTCTTAATTTTTTCTGTTAAAAATTTAACCTATTCTTCACAGAAACACCGCCTTACAATACGATGTGAGGCATAATATTTGATATTTTATAAATCACCATATCATCCACTAAAATTCAAAATATTATGAACGTAGCAGATCTTAAAATCAAAAACTTAGTCGAGTACAAAAATCAGATTTATACGATCACTGAAATTTTTCAGAGTATAGAGCAGGAATATTTTGTTAAAATTGAAAATGATATTCACAGTATTTCAGTTCCGGCAGAGTCTATCAGACCTATTAAAATAACAGAAGAATGGCTTGAGAAACTTGGCTTTTCAAAAACCTACAGTTCGGATCAGACCATTAGGTATGAAAGACCGGAACCATTTATCAAATATGACATCGACCTGAGTTCCAGAAAAATACTGGAAGGGTTGAAAATTTATGGTAATTCCATCAAATGTAAGTATATTCACGAGTTTCAGAACATTTTCTCGTGCTTATTCGGGAAAGAACCTGTATTACATTTTGGCTACCTGAAAACAGAGTTATAGTTAAATAGTTCTTAGTTATCGAAAACCACAGTTTAGTTGTATAAACTGTGGTTTTCTTTTAGAATACTCCGGAAGTAAGCAGTTTATAAAAGGCAGCCATCTACAGGTTAAAAATCCGAAAAACTCACCATACACAAATCATTCATTTCATGCATATTTGTATTGAATTATTTTTTAATCAATACAAAAAACACCGGATATGATTTTTAAAATTATGAATTCAATTCTTATTATTGCTGCTGTTTTTATGGGTTTCAAACAGGGAATTGCCATGTTTTCAGGAAAGCCGGAAATGACCGCTATGTTTGGGAAATGGGGTTTTGATAAAACGTGACTGATGATTAATGGTGCGGTTACCATTCTTGCCTCTATCCTGATCTTATTTCCAAAAACTTTTATATGGGGAAATTTTTTGATGGCTGCAGGTATTTTACTAATTATCTGCTTTCATCTTACAGATAAAGATTTTAAAGGGGTATTGATAGAGCTTCCTTTCCTTTTTCTAAATCTATTGATTATTTACTTGCAACACCCTTTTAAAAATTAACTTAGGTATGACATCTTCCAATTTTACAATATTACTGGCTATGGGTGTTTCATGTACAGCTTGTGGCCAGAATGCAGTTAAGGAAAAACCAATTTCAATTTCAAAAAAGCAACAGACAATGGATTTATCAAAAATAACAGACCTTCAGGTAAAACAAGCTATAGAAGCCTTACAAACAGGAGATAAAAGCTGGTATGGCTTCTTCACTGAGAACCCGGTTATGACCGATGACGGAAATAAGGTAGACTTTAAATCATTTTTTGCCAATGCTCTCGGTAAAGAAATGTTTCTCAGCATAGACCGTGTTGAAAATGACAGTAAGGATATTCACGGAAACTTTAAAGCCGGGCAATGGGGAGTTTTTCCGGTATTTTTCAGATTTCACAGGAATGCTGAAGGAAAATTTGACCGGCTGGATATTGGGCAGGATAAATAAAAAAGATGAGCTTCAAAATATAAAGGCTGCCTAATCAGGACAGCCTTTACTCACATATCTAAAAATGAATGTGCTCTGATACTGATGAATCTGTTTTGATTAGCTTTTAAAAACTATTTTATTAGCTAGTTTTAAAGTATAAACATTTTTGTTTTTTGTAAGCGTATACTGCCCTTTTTTGTAGGTCACTGCTTTTTTAGATGCAATTTTATCCAGCACAAGGCTTCCTTCAGATGAAGGTAGGAATATTTCTGCTTTTCTGGCATCTTCACTAAGGATTACAGCAGCGTTTGAAGTATAAGATTTCTTGTTATCTACTTCTTTCAATTGTATTTTTTCTTCAAAAATTCTTACACAGTCGTTTTTCAGTACTGAGAATGTATATCCTGCAGAACCTTTACAACCATGTTTATCTTTGTCTGAACCGGCACCTTTTGGACTAAGCTGAGCGGAAACTCCTGAAGCGAACATTACAACGGCCATTACTGTAATAAATTGTTTTACATTTTTCATATCTGTTTAATTTAATGGAATGAATTTACTTATTTTTTTAAACATTTTATTTCTATTGGTCTTTAAATTTTTCTTATCGTTTTCCAACATCTTTTTTACTAAATCTCTTGATCATAAAAAGAGGGGCGATCATTGTGTTTTCAGAATCTTATTGTTTTTTCGGGTATTTATTTTTTACCCCTCTTTTAGTTTTTGCAAATTTTAAAAAACTTATTAAAAAGACTACAATTTTATCATACTACATTTATACCACATTTGCCGTACTGCCCTTAAATAAGGGCATTTATCGACAAATATCTATAAGAATAAAATCAGGAAGCTGGAGTCTGGAAAATGTAGAGAATAACTGACACTATAATCAAATTATAAGGAATTCACTGTAAACAGGATGAGTAATCTCTTGACCACTAAAATTACACTGAACTGCTTTACAATTATTAAAAATGGAATAATTACGATTTTAAAGAAAACTTTTTGCTTTTTGGAATTCGCATTTATAAAGAATCAAAGAAAAGAAACAGCTCCTGTTCTGTGGGAACGTTCAGTTTTTTTCTTAATCTGTGCTTTTTCTGCTGTACAGATTTATGCTGGATAAAGGTATATTCTGCAATTTCCTTTGAAGTGAAATTAAGCTTTATCATCGCACAAAATGTAAGTTCCGAAGCACCGAGTCTTGGGTTGATTTCCAGAAGCCTTGGGCAAAATTCAGGATAAATTTCCTGGAATCTAGTCAAAAATGTAGAATCATTCTTTTTAGCCAGCCCTACTAATTCATCAAACGAGTCATTGATCCTACTTTTCAGGGAAAGTGCTTCACTTTTGAGCTCGTTCTTCTTTTGCCTTAGTGCTCTGTTATGCCGATAAAGTAAGATAAAAATAGCCAGTGATAAAATAACAATAAAGCTGATGTAAAGGTAAATCTTCTTCTGAAAGCCGTTAGATTCTTCATCTTTATCACTCAGCATATGATCTATTGAAATATTAATGGCTTCGTTCTGAATATTTTCCAATGCGGTTTTTTCCTCTGTATATTTCTTCATAGCCTCTTCTTCCTTCTTAGGCTCATTCAGCATTTTGTAGGTTTTGGCTATAGATTCATAAACTCCGGGAATATTATATAACCTGTTGGTTCTACTGTAGTAATCCAATGCTTTACTGTAGTAATCCAATGCTGTTTTATAGTCCTCCAGAGAAAAGTAATAGTCCCCATAAGTAAGATCCACAAAACCATTCTGGATGTTTACTTTACCGGTATTAACAATTTTTCCGGACGCTTTCTGAAGATAGATCAAAGCTGAATCTTTTCTTTTGGTGTACATCAGATGATACTTAGCTAAAAGTGTATTCAGTAAAACACCCTGTCCATCAATTCTTTTCCCTTTCTGTAAATAAATGTACGCTGAGTCTGCCCTATTTACTTTATATAAAAAATCAGCCCTGTTGGCATAAAGCCGGTACAAATAAAATTTCCTTTTCTCCTGATCTGGGATGTTTTTGAGATAGAACAAACCTTTTGCATTCAGATCCAAAGCGCTTTTATAAAGGCCTATTACCCCATTCAGCTGGGCATGTTCCTGATAGAGCCTTGCTTTTAAAACAGGGCTGTTGATCTTCTTAAGCTCTTTTTCAGCCAGGGAAAGATAAGACAATCCTCTTTTATAATTTCCAATGGTTGCTGAAATGTTAGAAATATTGATATAGCAAAGAATGATTCCTTCCCTATAGCTATTTTCTTCGGCAAGGTTCAGATAGTCTTTATTCAGGCGGACAAGGTTTTCATAATCTCCCTGAATACGAAGTGATTCTGTTTTCTTCAACAGTATACTGTCAAACTTTTGATGCGAAAATGCTCTCTGGCCGTAAACTGATCCGGCAGAGCACAGCAGGATTAACAGGAGCAGATTATATGATTTAAATATTCTGTATAATTGAGGTGGGAACATGCTATTAATTATTTTAGGATCATCATCGTTAAGTTTTATCATTTATACATTCAACATAAATGTTTGATTGATAATAAATTCCATCCATTTTAGATTTGCTATTGCATTACAAATAGCATTCCAAATCTTTTAAAAAGTTTCTGCTGACAGTGAAAATAATTACACAAAAAAGTTAAAAAGGAATAAAAATATCTTTCTGTTCAGTATAAAAAAGAAGCTATCTCCTATTAAAATAACATTATTTTTATCCTTCCAGTTCTATAAGCTTTAATACAAATCTTCAGGATGATTGCCATAATATTTATCTTTTTATTTATGTATTTGTGGCGTTTTTAATACTATCCTAAAACCTTTATTTTGAAAAAAACGATTGACAGGCAGGTTTTCATTTTCACACATTACAATTTATCTTAGAAATACTACACTTCATCTGTCTCATTCTGCAATACATCATTTAACGCACTGAACAATAACAAATTAAAAAAACATTAGAGTTTCTTTGTGGTGTCAAAAAAAAGAAAATAATGAGAAAAAAATGGATGATAATTGCTGCATTTACACAGGCTGCTTATGTTTTTGCACAGATAGAACTGAGATCAGAGTACCTGCCTCAACAAAAATACATCAATAATAACGGAGATAAAAGTTCTTCACTCACCACTACTTTTACAGCAACAATTCCTGTAAGTATTAACCCATCAGGCTATCAGCAGCCTTCCATATGGGCAGCAACCCTTAATGCTTCTTATACCTCATTCAGTAATGAAGGGACCGCAGCCGAAGCCCTGCCCAAAGAAATGGGTTCTGCAGATTTTGGGGTAATGTATATGACTCCATTAAATGAAAAGCTTATGTTCATTGGAGGAGCTTCTGCCGGGGTCTACTCTACCCATACCGATGTGAAAAAACTGGAGATGGATCATGTTGTAGTGAATGTCTATTCATCTTTCATATGGCAGGTTCGCCCCAAAATAAAACTTGGAGTAGCCCTTGTTGGGAATAATGCCTTTGATAAACCTATGCTTATTCCCATGCCTTATTTTCAGTACCACAGTGAAAAAGCCCATGGAATGGAATACCATGCAGAGTTGAGCTATAATCCCAAATTTTCTGTAGGATACAGGTTTAATGATGTATTTGCTTTACGCATTGTGAACAGACCTAAGTTTTTCTTTTCACTTGCTAAAATTGAGGGCCAAAAGAAATATTTCGATCATCATTATGTAAGTTTAGGGATGGAACCGGAATACCGATTCAAAAACTGGACAGTAAGCGGTACGTTTGGTGCAAATTTTGGACGTACGGACCGTTACCGTGACAGGGAGCCATCTAATTTTCTTAAATGGGGAAATGCAACTTTTGACCCTTCGTTCTATATTTCTGCGGGGATAAAATATAACTTTGCAAAAAAACATAACTAAGAAATACTCAAACTATTTTTATAAACAGAACTAATATGGATCTTTCTGAAATTTTCCCGAATCAGGAGATGAAAATCAAAAGATATGTGCTTCCCCTTTATTATTTTTTGGTCACGATTCTATATACTATATATCAAATTATTTTTTTCAATACAATTTTAAAGAGCAGCATTCTTTCAAAAATCAGCTTATGGGACAATTTTCTGCTCCAGCTTGCCATTTTTTATCCAATTGTCCTGATAATGACTTTCCTGGATTATCTTTTGATTAAGTTTATTAATGAAATTACTCCCCTGCACAGCAGTTTATACAGACATGCTTCCTCTCTTTTTGTAAGCAATATCCTGCTATGCATTCTTTTGTATGTTATTTTCAACTTCATAGTGACAGAAGTAATGGATGTGGGAATCCGGCAGTCACTTTCTTATAAAACAAGCCTTATCCTCAATATTACAGCTAATTTACCAATTCTTCTGGTCATTGATCTTTTGTTTTATTTCCAGGCAGAGCGTAAAGCGATTAAGGCATCTGAGAAAGCCAAACGGGATATGCTGATGTATCAGTACAATGCATTAAGGGCACAGGTAAACCCTCATTTTTTATTCAATTCTCTGAATGTATTGTCTTCACTTATCTATGAAAATCAGGAACAGGCAAATAAATACACTAAAGCCTTGTCACAGGTATACAGACAGGTTTTATCTGTAAGTAAAAAACCTCTGAATACATTACAGGAGGAAATGCATTTTTTCCGGCAATACCTGTTTCTGATGGAAATAAGATTTGAAAATGGCTTTACAATAGAAATTGAACCTATTAAACAATGGGAACATCGCAAATTAGTGGCCTTCAGCTTTCAGCTCCTTCTGGAAAATGCTTTTAAACATAATATAAGTTCTGCTGCAAATCCTTTATTGATCTACATTTCTGTGGATGAAAACGGAATATCTTTCAGAAATAGAATATTTTTGCGAAATGATATTACGAAAGGAGAAGGGATTGGTTTATCTTTTCTTACTACACAATATCAACGGTATCATAAAAAACTGGAAATAATAGAAGAACAGAATGATTTTATTGTCAAAATACCTTTCGTAGAATGAAAAAATATTTAATTATTGAAGATGAGCGCCTTGCTTTTTCTGAATTGAAACGAATGGTAGAGCGTCTTCGCCCGGATTATCAGTTATTGGGAAGAACAGAAAGCGTGTTGGAATCTGTTGAATTCCTGCAAGAGTACCAACCCGATTTTATTTTGATGGACATCAGCTTATCAGATGGCAGCTGTTTTGAAATTTTCAACCCAATTAAGGTAGAAGTTCCTATTATTTTCACAACGGCTTATGATGAATATGCCATACAGGCTTTTAAAGTTAATAGTATTGATTATCTGTTAAAGCCTATTTCTGAAGAAGATCTGGAACGTGCACTCATCAAACTTGAAGATCTTCATTTTGACAAAGAACAAAAGGAAACAGGCATCCGGATGGTAGAATCTTCTCTGATGAAAAAGGTGAAAAACAGATTTCTTGTTCATTCCCATGACAGATACCTATACGTGGAATCTAAAAATATTTCCTACTTCTACAGTGAAGAAAAAGTAGTGATGCTGCATACATTTGATAACAAAAGATATATTATCAATTATACACTGGATCAATTGGAGGGACAGCTTACGGAAGATATTTTTTTCAGAGTTTCCAGGAACTGCATTGCCAATATCAAGGCGATTAAAGGAATTAAAAAAGTTGTTAACAGCAGGCTGGCAATTGAATTTGAGCCGGGATGTCCCCATGAGATTATTGTGAGCCGGGTACGGGTTCAAAACTTCCTTGAATGGCTGAACGATGATTAAATAAATTAGAAATGCATTACTAAAAACATACGAGATCAGCTTATTTATACTTACCTTTATCCTGATTTAATAAGGTATGATGAAGGAAGTAATTGTGTATCAAATTGATTCTTTTACAAAAGAAAAATTCAAAGGGAATCCTGCGGGTGTTGTACTCAATGCTGAAAAGCTGACCACTGATGAGATGCAGCTTATTGCAAGGGAGCTCAATAATTCGGAAACAGCATTTGTATTGAAACCTGATCGGGCTGATAATTTTGATTATCGCATACGTTACTTCACCCCTACCACTGAGGTTCCTATATGCGGACATGCGACCATCGGAGCGCTTTATGCCAAAGCTATAGAAGACCAATTAGACTCCTGCTCTATCAGAATTAATACCCAGGTTGGAGTTTTACCTATTGACATTCTGAAAACAGATCATGACTACCAAATTACAATGACTCAGGGAAGCTTTAGCCTGGAATCTTCTTTTGAGCCATCCATACAACAAAGAATTACGGATGCACTGGGATTAAAAACAGAAGATCTGAATGAGAAATGTCCCATACAGATCGCTTCAACAGGCCATTCCAAAGTGATGATTGGCATTAACAGCAGAACCCTGTTGAATCATCTGACTCCGGATTTTAACGCTTTAGCAGACCTCAGCAAAGAAATTAACTGTAACGGTTATTTTGTATTTACTTTTGATTCTGAGGATCAGGATATTTTAACCTATGGAAGAATGTTTGCCCCTGCCATCGGTATTCAGGAAGATCCTGTTACAGGCAATGCCAATGGACCTTTGGGCGGATATCTTATTCAGAATAAAATCGTAGAAGCTTCTGATGGAGCCTTTGAATTTATAGCAAAGCAGGGAGAAGCCATCAATCGGATCGGGCAAATGAAGGTTGAGGTTACCATCAAAAATCATATTCCGGAAATGATAAGAATTACAGGAAATGCTGTTCATGTATTCCGTACTGTGATGCATGTTTAATCTGGACCTGATCCAGCTTCTTCCGGTTTTTCCTGTAGTTTTTAGGCGTGAATCCTGTTTTTATCCTGAATAGATAAGAAAGGTCTTAAGAAGAGCATCAGTAACTATTCAGGAAAAGAGCTAATAGAATCCCATTGATCGCATCCTGAAAACAATGTCAGATCCTTTTTAAAACAGCTGAAAAATGTCATAAATTGTTTATCTTAAGAATAAAGTGGTGTGGTACCACTATCATTTATTAAATTTGATTCATTAGAAAAGTAAAAATGCCCACAAACGAAACACAAAAAAACATGAATTCTCAGAATGTAACCGATTATCCCAACAACAATACCTACTTTTTGGTCTGGAATTTCAAGCAGGATGCAGACTCTTCCAAAATTAAATCTGTATTTCAGAGAATGTGTGCCCTGATCACCAATCTGAACAATTCAGCTTTGGACCGTTTTCCGAATTCAAAAGCAAGCTGTGTGATGGGAATCGGTTACGAAGCCTGGCTACAACTTGAATTACCTAGTCCGCTGCCTAAAGAATTTAAAAAATTTGAAGAAATAAAAGGCAGTAAACATACCGCTGTGAGTACGAGAGGAGATATTCATTTCCACATCCGTTCTGATGAAAAGAGCCTTGCCTATGATATGGCTTCCACAATTTCGGATTTCATGACAGAAATTGCCGACTGTGTGGTGGAAGTTCAGGGCTTCCGTTACTGGGACAGCAGATCTATTTTAGGTTTTGTGGATGGTACGGAAAATCCGCATGGGAAAGACCGTGAATATTTTGCTGTGATTGGTGATTCTGATCCTGAATATGAAGGCGGAAGTTATCTTTTTGTTCAGAAATACATCCATAATATGAATGCATGGAAGTCTCTTTCCGTAGAAGATCAGGAAAAAGTGATTGGAAGATCCAAAGAACAGGATATTGAGATGGATGATGATATAAAACCTAAAAATTCCCATATTGCTCTGGCTAACGTAGGCGATGATTTTAAGGTAGTGAGAGACAATATGCCTTTTGGAAATGTTTCCACGAATGAAATGGGAACTTATTTTATCTGTTATGCCAGCACATTCAGCACCGTTGAAAAAATGCTGACGAATATGTTCATTGGTAATCCTGTAGGAAATTACGACAGAATCCTTGATTTCAGTACTGCGCAAACCGGAACCTTATTCTTTGTTCCATCAGCGGATATGCTGGATGAGTTTTCTTCATAAGTTAAATCATACGATAATTTATTATTAAAATAAATGGCTTTATTCAAAATGTCATTATGAATAAAGAATATGTTTGAAAGCCATATTTTTAATCCCGGAGATTCCGGAGACTGCACAGATTTTTAATTGCCACTAATGCATGTTTTTTAGTGCATTAGTGGCAAATATTATACAGTTTATTCTTTTATGGAGATTTATGCTTTTAAACTTGCTTCAGCCTGTTTCTCCTCCCTGCATAATATACTTTTCAATATATTTTTGTTAACCTTAACAACATCACCGTTCTTTACTTTATGCTTTTTCTGTAATGGTCTTCCATGTACGGAAATGGCATCTGCATCAATCAATTGATTCATTTTATTTGACGGAAGGTTTAAGCAGGTTCTCACCACTGTAGATATTCTCAGATTAAAATCGAAAGGATATTTGATTGTAAAGCTCAGCAAGTCACTGTCTGAAGCCATTATCTGCTCTGCCGGAATCTCATCAAACTGAATTTCATAGGCTACACTTTCCAAATCTGCCTCTGCATTATTTTTTCTTCTTGTTTCGCGGGAAAAGGCATATTCCCAGGCCAGCTCTGTATCATTCACAGAAAGCCTGTTAAAGATTTCTTTACTGATAGATTCCGTTCTGATCCTTGAAAATATTGTCATATTGTATCGGGTATTGCACTTTACACAGCGGTAAATTAACCAGATATCAATGTTCTTTTTCTGTGCATTCAGTCTGAATTTATCACTGCAATAAAATCTGTTGCTGTCACAATGGCTGCATTTCTTTTTCAAAAGGGGCGTGTTCCGGGCATTTACTACCCATGTATACTCTATACTCATTATAATTGGTGCTTAATGATATTCTTTAGTAATTTTTTCACCTATTATTCAAGCATTACAAGAGCCTGTACAAAATATATTGAATAGAAATACACTCTCCTATTCCTCTTTAAACAACAAAATTTTCAAAAGCAGAAATAGCAGATACAGTTGCCTCATTGGCAATGCAATAAAATAATAGGGTTATATGAAAACCTGTTCGGATAGAGTTATCCAAACGAAAGAATAATTAGCCTATGGTTTATGAAGGCTAATATTAAGCTATAACAGGTTTAAGAGTTGTTCTCAAAACAAATTGTTTACTTGGTTGGGATAAAATTAGTTAATTCTGTGAAAAAAACAAGTTTTTATCTCACTTTATTTTAATAATCAAATCATAAAATAGGATGATAATTTTTAGTATAAAAACAGGGAAAAGCGTGATGGTTCAAATAAAAAGCTGCAATTTTGCTTGCTATCTTTAAGTATTTTATCATGGAAATGAATTATCTCGGAAAAATAAGACGTTTGTTTCAATTACCTGAAGAGGAAAGTTCCGGTTTTTCAGAAACAGAAATCGCAGCAGTGGAGCAATCTCTGAACATCAAACTTCCGGCTGTTCTTCGTGAGTATTATCTCATTATCGGCAAAAATGAAAAGGTAAATGATTCGCATAACAAGCTTTTAGGCCCCGATACAATTTATTTTACAGAAGACAGATATCTTGTTTTCTATGAAGAGAATCAAGGAGTTGTACAATGGGGAATTAAAGAAAGTGATCTTTCTATTGGAAACCCTTCTGTATGGGGAAATTATGATACCATTCAGAAATCCGCCTGGCACCAGGAAACAGAAATGCTGGAAGATTTTTTTCTATCTATGGCTGTGTATAACGGAACGCTTGGCGGACTTCTCTATAACGCCAATTCTTTTTCACCAGTGACTCCTGAAACAGTAAAACTTATCCCGCGCGATTGGTCTGAAGTTCCTGAAATTTCATGGGAAAAACAAAAGGTTTATACAGATAACTACTATTCAGTTATTAGCCTTTCGTTTAATGAAATGAATGAATGTAATGCTGTTTTTGCGGGCACATCTTTGGAGGACAGATTTGAAAAAATACTGGACCTTCCTGATATTGACTGGTCTTATATTTCTTATGAGGATATGGAGGAAGATGATGTATAAGGCAGCATCATATAAGCCTTAAGATCAAAAAAAAGCCGATATTATTTTGTAACTTAGTTTAAAGATTCCAGAGTGTGTTACTATTTTAGCTAATCATTTAAAAATTGTACGATATGTGGTGGATATATGCTGTTCTTTCGGCGTTTTTTGCTTCACTCACTGCCATTTTTGCCAAGATTGGTATTACAGGAGTGAACTCAAACCTTGCTACTGCTATCAGAAGTGTAATTATATTACTGGTAGCGTGGGGAATTGTTTTGGCTCGAAGTGAATATAAAGGCATCCCGACCCTTTCCCGCCATAATCTTATTTACCTTGTGGTTTCCGGGCTTACAACCGGGCTTTCATGGATATTTTATTTTAAAGCATTACAAATGGGTAAAGTAACTCAAGTGGCTCCTGTGGATAAATTAAGTATTGCTTTAACAATTATTCTCTCCGTTCTATTTCTTGGTGAATCTCTTACTTTAAAAACGGCTATTGGTGCTTTATTGATTATTACAGGCACTATTGTTTTGATCTTTGAACAATGAGTCTTAATTTGTGGAAAAATTAAAGGGTCTGGATTGAAGAGTTACTATTGGTTAAGGATAATATTTAATTTAACTGTAACTTATTAATCAAATAGTTATCTTTTATACTGTATCAATCCATTTGTAGAGATCAACATCTGCTGAAATTCCGAATGATTTTCTTAGTCGGCTCTTTCTTGTTTGAATGGTACGTACTGCAAGGTGGTTGTACTCGGCAATATCTTTTGTTGTGAAGCCTAACTTGATCAGTGTACAAAGTTTAAACTCATCTGCACTCATATCAGGATTAATTTCCAACAGGTTATTATACAAATCGGGAAACATCTGCTTTACTTTAGGAATAAAAGCTATGTCATCATTCATAGCCAGCTTTACAATACCTTCCAGGTCTATCTGATCTTTACTGTTGATCTTTGCTCTCATATCAGCAATAATCTTTTCACTTCTCATCGCCTGCTGGTATAATTTCACAATTTTGAATTGTTTTGTCAGGATAAAATATCCAAGGATGCTGACGCCTAAAAACACCTGCAAAAAAGTAATCAGTCTTTGGTTTTCCGAGAACAGCACATCATCTGCTCCTTCAATGGTAAATATTCTGAAGTTATAGTAATGACTGATACTGAAAAGAATAAGCGCAGTGAGATAAACGATCAGATTATACCCAACTGTCTTTTTGGAATTAAAAATAAACAACGAGGCCAGCATAATCACAAAATAATATAATGAAAGACCGTTTTCAAACCCTGTAGTGGATGAAAAAAAGAAGATCAGAAACAGAAACAGTTCCAAACTAAACAAGGTCAGAAAAATATTATAACGTACTTTTGTAAAGAAGAAAAGGAAAAGATAAAATATTCCCAAAGCTGATAATGCAAAAAAGTTGATCTTTAAACCGAACAACAAATCCCTACAACCATTAAAGATCAAAACAGCTCCAATAGAAAATGCAAATAAATTCATTCTCTGAGCTTCAATCAGCTCAAGCGGATCTGTATTGGGAGCAATATGCCTGTTCGCTATATAATCCCAGATTTTACGAAACATAATTTATAGATATTTACCAAGAAACATAAAATTAAATACAAAAATAAATAAAACGGTTTTATATTTTACCAAAACAGCGAATTCCGGTTAAAAATACTTTATGGAAAAGAGTAGATAATGATTGCTTTACTATAAGCCCGGATTTCCAGAATATCAGTTCTTTTATAAGAACAGTATTGACAGCTGCCTTCTTTCAGATGCTCCGGAAATAATGATATCGAGCCTTGGAATCTAAGGCTAAAAGTTCATTTTCGACAGTAAATATTTATTCAGATTATATTGGTCCGGACATTTACTGAAGATATTGGATAGGCCTGCTTATAATCCGGCTGTTACACTCTTCCATATTCCGATAATATATTGACAGGCTGATTTTCCTGCAACAGCAGTTTATCTCTAATTCTTTCTGAAATATTTACCGACTGTATTTACTAATCCATTTATAAAGGGTAGTTTTAGGAATTTTGTATCGAATAATAATTTCTGCCTTTGTCATTTCGCCTTTTTCCATCTTTTCAAGAATAAAATCTATAAGTTCCCGGGTATAAATATTTTTACGGAACTGAGGCAATTTTGTTTTTTTCCCATCATGTAAAGTATTCTTAATTTTGGGTAAAGCCGGAGCATAAAGAATAAGGTGCTGGGAATAAATTCTGAAGAAATCATATTCCAAAAGTTTGCTCCATCTCAGCAGAATTTCAGCATCCAGGCTGCTGCAACCATACATTTCTTCTATCTCTTTTTCTGTACAGTGAAGGAAATTACAGATACGGGGCAGTTCTATATGGTTTTCGGACACCGCATTTTCTATCAGCTTTCCTATATGAATGTTTTTATAATTCATGCTTTTTCTTTAAAATACTGTTGGATCCGGAAGAAAACAGTACTTATAAAACGGTTTATGTTTTGTTTAAGGATAGGTATCAAAAGGACTGATAAGCTACAGAGATTAACTGATTTATCAGTATGGAAGTTTATTTTAAAGGTTTCGGCGGGGCGGAGCCCCGCCGAAACCTGATATTAAGAAGACATTCTTTGCGCTGTAATATGCACCCGTCTGATGTTATTGGCAGGAATTGTATCATTTAAGTTATCCACATAAACAAAAATGGTTAATCGGTACCAAACCCCATCAACAGCAAGATCTATAGTTTCTATTTCCTGAGAATCATCAGAACTGCTTGTAGAATTAATAGGGGTAGAACTGCTGTTCATATTATCTCCCCAGTTAAGATAAATCCCGTTATCTGTTTCTACGTAACCTCCGGGAGCTACTAAAATATTGGCTCTACGAAAACGGTCTACACTGGATAATGCAGAATACCACATTTTAACATTACCGGAAGATACATTCACTAATCTAGGATTGTAAGTTACCCCACCCGATCCTGTATTAGAGCTTGACAAAAAGTTAAGGTCCAGCCTAACTTTCCCTCCTAAAATAGGTGGATTCGGTATCATAGTGCTCAACAAACCTGTTGTGGTTGCAGAAACTTCATAGGTGAAGAACTGATACTCCCCCGGACTAAGTTTCTTGCCACCGCCCACTTCTGCGTTACATGTCTGTCCACCCATAGAAACAGGAAACACTGTTGTATTAGGACTGGATACTGTAGGTGTTCCGGAAACCGTATAAATTAACGTTCCTGAACCCTGTGCAAAATTCCCCTGTGCAATGGCTGCAGTAAGCCCGTTTACAGGTCCTAGTGTCTGTGCTGCATATATTCCCCCGTTTCCTCCTGTATAAGGAATAGTCATTGTTCCCTGAAAAGGCGTTCCGGCAGTATATGTCAATGGATCAAGGCTAGCATCAGCACACCTCAGGGCCCCTATGCTTCCCTGTTGTAGTGATCGCCCGTCCAAAGGCCTCCATTGGGAGCCATCCCAATATACATATCCCACATAGGTAAATGTAGACTGTGTTCCCATATTATAAACCAATAATCCGGTGGCAGGGTTGGAAATTGTAGAAGAATCATTATAAGCGGTTAAAGCTACTCTCGGTCCCAGAAAACCTTTCTGCTTGCCTGATGCCAGCTGACTGACATTGAGTTCCAACATTGCTGACAGATCAGGTGATGTTGTTCCCACTCCTACGCTTCCATCTGCTGTTACTACAAAATCATTAGCCTGTTGTATTGCTGTAGGGCTGCCCGTGGCATTGTTGTCTTTTTTTCCATCAATATTGAAAATCCCCTGCGGATTAGATGTATTGATTCCAACTTGTGAATAGTTGAGTGAGTAAGCCATTACAAATAATGGAAGTAGATACTTTTTCATTCTGTGTTTATTGTATTTAAATTGATTGATAAATAGTCTTAACCAGAGAAGTTTTCTATCAAATAATAAAGGAAATTTTATCTGTATTTTCTTTTCCTACCGTAATTGATATTCTTCTTTACTCGTTGTTTCTGATCTTTTCCCAATGTATATCTGGGCAGGTACTCTGGTAAAAAACACATGAAAAAATAGATATACTGCTCCTTTTCCATACATCCCAATGTGTTTTTCCAAATACATCCTGATCATTTAAAATTTTGATACAATGTTAGAGTTATTTTATCTTCACCCCAAGAAAATTAATACGCTACAGATACACTACAGCCTTAGAAACACATACGTCACAGATACGCTCAGTAAGAAAAAACACAAATCAATCAACTAATAACCAATTGATTACAAAAAACAATTATAATTTCATATAAATCCTTTAAATTTTAAATACTGAATCGAAAACAAATCTCACATAGGTTATTTCTAATGAAGGATTTATTCCATAAATTCTTATAAAAAGAAAATTTTAAAAAATTTCAATTCAATTCTTCGTAGTAAAAACTTCGTGATTCATACAGATTTCATGATTTTTTTATAACAGAGTAAGACAGCAATCATTGTTTGAATAATAAGGGGTTTGTCTATTAATTCAATACATTTGTAATCCTATTGCTATGAAAAAGACACCTTCACTACAAACATTACAGCTTATTACATTAGAGCGTCAGGGATTAACCCAAACAGCACCTTTCGGGGCCGGCAAAGATGCAGTACTTGCAGCTATGGAGCATCTTGGATATATACAGATTGATACCTTATCTGTGGTAGAGAGAGCACATCATCACACTTTATGGACAAGAGTCCCTGATTTTCAGACAGACTATCTTGATGAGTTGGTGGAGGACCGTAAAGTATTCGAATACTGGTTCCACGCTGCCTCTTACCTTCCGATGAAGGACTACCGGTATGCATTGCCTCAAATGCTTCTTATAAAGCAAAGCGACTCTCACTATTATAATGCAGACAAAAAAGTCATGAGATATGTAGTAGACACCATCCGTAACGAAGGCCCTAAAATGGCGAGAGATTTTGAGAGTAAAAAGGATAAAACCGGAAGCTGGTGGAACTGGAAGCCTGCAAAACTGGCTCTTGAAAGACTTTTCATGCAGGGAGACCTGATGATAAGCGGACGGAGCGGCATGCAGAAAACCTATGATCTAACAGAAAGAGTACTGCCATCCTCTGTTAATGTCACAGAGCCTACCCCATTTGAGCTTGCTGAGTATTTAGTAAAAACTGCTCTTCGTGCTTATGGTTTTACTGGCTTAAAACAGATTACCCACCTCAGAAAAGGTGATGTATTGAAAAAAAATGTGAATTTGATTTTAGAAACTTTGCTTGAAAAGGGTGAAATACAGAAAATTTCTGTTGAAGGAATTTCTCCCGTTTTTATTCAGACTGATTTACTTGAAAAATCTGAAGATATAGCAGGATCAGGTGTAAAACTTCTATCTCCATTTGACAATTCCATTATTCACAGGGACCGTATTAAACAGGTTTTTGATTTTGATTTCCGTCTTGAGTGTTATGTTCCCAAGGAAAAAAGACAATATGGTTATTTCTGCCTGCCTGTATTATTTGGAAACACCTTTATCGGAAGAGTTGACTGTAAAGCCCACAGAAAGGATAAAAAATTTGAGTTGATCCACCTTCATATTGAGAATCCAGACATTGCTCCGGAGCTTTGGCTGCCATCTTTCACTGATGCAGTAAAGCGTTTCGCGTCTTTTAATGACTGCGAATCTCTGCTGCTGACCAAAGTGAGTCCGTCTAAACTGAAAAATAAGATCAGTAAAGCCTTGTCTTATTAGTTTATTGATAGATTTACATAAAAAGATGCCTCAAAAGTATTATTATCAACTGACTTAAAAGTCTACGAATATAGTTTGCAATATTATAAAGCTAAATTATTTTGATTTTAGCTTCTTTCGCTATTCACAGTATAAAAAAGTCTATTTTTTTACTTTTGAGGCCATCTCTTCTTTTTTTCACTTTATTTCACAAATTTTCCCAGCTTTTTCCATTTGGTAATGGTATTTCTACTCATTTTAAAGTGGTTAGCCAGTTGTGAATTGTTAAGTTTGTTTTTTTTCTGATAATCCAATATCCTCAAAATATCAGTTTCATTATAAGCACGATGCTTTTGAGAGTATTTTTCTTTATTTCCGTAGATTTTCGGAAAGATTCGCCGGTTAAGTTCCAGAATATCTTCTGTATCCAGGTTTTCTTTTTTCAATAACTCTTTGCACTCTTTTATTTTATCAGGATGCTGTTTTTGAAGCATATCCTCATAGATAATTCTGTAATTGGGGCGATTCATTTTCATACCATAGTTTATATTTCATTGATGTAAAAAGGAATTCAAAAAAATTAATCCTCAGACTCCTTAATTTCACTATTATATTTATTTAGCCATTTATGAAAGGTTGATTTCGGGATATTATATCTTTTATAAATTTCCTGTCTTGAAATATTCCCGGAAATATATTCATTCAGTATGAAATCAATAATTTCTCTGGTATAAAGACTTTTCCTAAAATTGGGCAATACAGCTTCCTCTTTGGGCTGCTCTTTTTTCTGATCCGAATTATTGGGGGCAAACAAAATGATGTGTTGGGAATAAATACGGAAGAAATCATATTCCAATAGTTTGCTCCATTTCAAAAGCATTTCAGAATCAATACTACTGGAAGCGTACATTTTTTCAACTTCCTCTGCCGTACATTTAATAAAGCCACATATCCGTAACAGTGCGATTTTTTTCTCTTTAACCCGAAGCTTTATCAGGTTACCCATATGAATCTCTTTATAGTCTATCAGTACATTGCGTTTCATCAGTGTCAAATACAATTTTAATTCATCAGCGCTTATTCAATCAGTACTCAAGGGCAATTTGCCCCTTCTGTACCGAAATACCGCAACCACATTATTCAATATCTTCTTTCTTTTTCAGGAGTTCTACCTCCGACTTCAGCTTTTCTGTAATTGCAAGCAGCAAAGTGATTTGAGATTTCTGTTCATCAATTTGCTTTTGTTGTTCTATGGTGTGGAGATACAACTCTTCAATCTTCTCCAACGACTGTACAGACAGGTCGGAGATGTTAAAAGAATATCCTTCTTCAGTTTTATCAAGTTCCCTAATGGAAGTTACTCCTGGAAGGTGCCTGTTTTCTTTGATGAATTTTTCAGTATCGTATAATGAAGTAAATTTATATGTTGGCTTTATTACTGAAGTTTTATTGTAATAGTCTTCAAAAACATAGTCAGGATAAGTTCCTCCTGTTGTCACTATACTTCCATTTACTTTAAGCTTCTGTGTGCCTGTGAAAGTTTGCTGCGCGGTATACCCAATGCTTAAAGTATTATTGATGTTAAATCTTCCGTCTCCTGAAATCTCAGCACGTTGAACAGCATTTACTCCTCCTGGATTGGTAAGAAAAGAGATTGGTGCAGATACTGTAGTCTGGCTGGTAGAAAGACTCAAACCTGTTGCATCACTATCAGCTATAATCTGTGCAGATTGCTCGGGATAAATTTGAAAATGCATCCTTGCAGCAACGCCATTTCCATTACTATCGGCTGCATTAAGAATCATGTTTGCACAGGAAGTAGTTCCGTATTGATTAAGTGTTCCTGTAGCTCCCCAAAACGTTTGCTGTTCTGACCCTTTAAAAGTTAATGCTCTTCCTCCAAATGTTACAGTACGATCGGCTGTAAGTGTTCCGTCAGAATTATAGATATTTAATGCATTGGCCGGGCTCCACGCAGTTCCATTCCAAGTCATGACCTGACCATTAGCAGTTCCGGAAGTAAGACCTAAGGTATAAGGATTTACTGCTGTTCCTGATCCTGCCCTGGTTAATCCACCATTAGCTGTTGCATTAAGCACTTCATTGCCAATAACGCCGTCGGTTTCTGTAAAAGATCCATATGCTATTTTCTGCCATGCAGTTCCATCAAAATAGAAATATCCTACTGTAGTTACGTTTGCTGTCTTTACAGTTGTTCCGGCAGGAGCCAAAGCTTCCGTTACATACACGATAGCACCTGTCTGTGCTGCAGCATACAATGCGTCTTTAGCTTTCAGTTCAGAACCTTTCAATCTTGGTGCAATCAGACCGTCTGTCTTGGCCGTGTCTGTTGAAGCTCCTACAATATCAAACGTTGCCTTTGGTACTGCTGTATTCACTCCTACTTGCGACAATGCAAGGCCGGAAATCAAAATTGTTCCTAAAAAAATGATATTTTTTTTCATTTGCTGTATATTTATTTATCCTTGTGCGTTTTGAGAATATATATTTTATGAATCTGTGGAATCATTTGTGTAGTTAGAATCTTTGGTTTTTAAGTTCCGTATCCTTTAGTTTTGGAGCAATAAGCCCGTTTGTTTTGTTGATATCTGTAGGGGAAACTACAATATCCAGTGTTGCCTTAGGGTCGGAAGTATTGATATCAATTTTTCCGAAAGCTGATATTCCAGCTAAAAGCATTGCTGCTAAAATTAAATTTTTCTTCATTCTTGTTGATTTATATAATTGTTATTTTAATTATAATACTATACAGTTCAGTAGCTGCACTGCATTTTTGATGCAGTGAATTGTGAGTATTCAGAAAGTTTATTAGAGTTTAAAAAGAAAGTATTATCTAAGCTGTAGATTTTGCATTGGAATTTTGTGGAGTCACAGAATGAATGATAAAATCCGGAGCTTTAATTTCTATGGAAGAAAGTTTAATACCTGTTTTTTTAAGGTATAACTTACTCCTAATACATACTTGTGCAATCGAAAAGCCGGAAATGTCTGCATTACACAGCCAAAGCAAATTCCATATAAGGGAAAATTTTTCTTTAAAAGTTACTATTTGTGTTTTCATTGGGTTGGAAATAGTCTTAGTGTTTAATCAGAAAATGAATAAACAAATAATTCTGTTTTTGAGTTCAAATATTCAAGCTGCTTTCTGAGTTATTTTTTATTTTAAAGTACTTTTTGTTCTTATTAATTTCGACAGGCAAATATTCATTATTTTAGTATTCAATAACAAATTAACATCCCCCTACAAAAGCTATACACAATTATAATAAATTGATTAACAGTAACTTATTTTGAATCAGGTTTTATTAAATCTAAGATCCTACAACAACTATTTCATTTAAAAACCAGAATAATTCAATAACCAACCACTGTTTTGCAGAAGAAGTTCATTCACATTTCAATCAGATATTTTGCTTTTATAGTATTCTGAATATAGCCCAGGATTCTGAAAATACGATTCAAAATGTAAACAGAATGTTCACTAAGATCATACGTTTTTAGTCATTGAATATTCTTTGCTGTTTGGTTTTCTCTTTCCTTAAATAGGTATCAGGCCAAAGACCCAAGACAAATGAGAATTTCAATTTAAAAACACTGCAATACAATGATACAAATCACAATAATTCCCAACACATTTATCAATATGTAACTTTGTATTCATCCATATTCCAAAAACAAACAACCACTGACAAGTCTGTCAATGGCTGTTATTATTTCAATAAGTACAAGAAGTTTAAATATTTTATTATTCTCTTCTCATCCAATTGTTAAAGTCTATCTCTGAAGGGATATTGTATTTCTTACGAAGCCTGCTTCGCCTCATTTCAACAGCTCCCAGGGTCACATATGTATAAGTAGCAATATCTTTTGCGGAAAAATTCAGATACGCCATCGCGCAGAAAGACAGTTCACTGCTCCTGATTCTGGGATCGTAATTTTTTAATCTTTGTATAAAATCCGGGTATAATTCTGAGAAAAGGGTTAAAAATTCAGGATTATTATTTTTTGCCAAAACAATAAGATCATTGAATTTATTTTCCTCTATTTTTTTTTCAAGCCCTACTGTCATCTGGCTCATTTCAGAAAGGGTCATTTTATTTTTATAGATCAGTTTTTTATTTTTGAGATGCCATCTGTACCAAAATAATGCACCCATAATTAATAAAAGAGCTATAAAGACAATAAGATATACATATTGTCTGCTTTTCATATTGTTTTCATGGTCTTTCTGGTCTAAAACCTGGCTTAAGGCCCGCTCCACCACTTCTTTATTGGCTATATCAAGAGAATCACTTAGCTTTTGATATTGATAAAGATACTCATTGGATTCTTTGACATCAAGCTTATTTTTCATAAAATAATCTCCAAGAACCCTGTACAAGTGTTTGGCTGTATCTTTATCTTCCAGATCAACTGCATTTTGAAGGGCCTTACGGTAATAGTAGATAGCCTTTTCTTTATTTCCTTTTGCATCTTCAAGGTCTCCATAATTCTCCAAAACGTAGGATAAATAAGGAACTTTATATTTTTCGAGCAGAACCAATGATTTATCCAGATAATCCTTAGCCTTTGCATAATCTTTCCGGATGGTATACATCTGTCCTTTTTTGGCATAAGTTCCGCTAAGATCGAAAAAGACATTTTCCTCTTTCATTTTTTTTAAAGCATCTTCTTGCCGCTGTACGTATACCCAGGCAGAATCATATTGGTTCGTCTGAGTATAAATCTCTGCTATATTTTCATATGCCCAATATGTTGACATCTGCTTTCTGTAGGGATCTTTGATCTGTTGAGAAAATTTCAATTGCTGATAAAATTCCTTAAGGGCCAGCTTTCTCATATTAAGAAGTCCATATGTTCTTCCTCTCAGTCTGCAAACCTCAACCTGTATATCTATAGAAGACGAAAAATAGGGCTCGTATTCTGCATTTTTTAAATAACCTAATGCTTCATTATATCCTCCTATTTCAGCCAATACCTTGGCGATGTAGATATTTGCCAAAGTTTCCCCTTTCGAATAATCAATTTTATCTGATTTTTTTAAAGCTTCATTAGCACTCTTAAGAGCAGGAACTAATTGTACTTCAGAAAACTCTGTAAAAGACTTATCTAATAGGTTATCCACTTCCTTTTCCAAACCAGTTTGGGCCTGAGTGAAGAGGCTGCTCAATAAAAGAAAAAGAATGTAGAAATTTTTCATCAAATCAATGATATTAAGAAACAAAATACACTTATAAATAAGATAATCACAAAAATATCATTTATACAACAATGAAAAAAGTAGAATTTTATAGATTTTTGTCGATAACAAATAGCCTGATACAGATATTTGTAAAAATATGAAGGTAGGTACCGGAGGAATTATGCTTCGTAATTATTCCGCCTTTAAAATTGCCGAATGGGCTGAAATGTTTGCCATACTTATAAAAGCCTGATCAAATAAAAACCTGCCGCTGTATTTAACAATGGCAGGTTTGTTTTTTAATTCTAATCCTTATTTCAAATTTCTGGATTCCAACTCTCTTTCTAATGCCTGATTACGCCTATTCCATTGCGTTCCCAGAAATATGGCAAAAATTATCGGAAAAAGTGTAAAAAACCCAATGCCATAGGTTACACTGCTATAAACAGCAATACCAATAGAAAATCCTATAAGAACGGCATTCATTATTTTATCAGATCGGGATTTCTTCTTTTTTTCTAATAATTCCTGATCTGTCAGCTCATTTAATTGTTCAGCCATGATTATTGTTTTTAGTCTTTTTTGAAGTTTCCGCTAACTTACGAAAGTTTTGCCTTTTACGCATAAAAAGTATTCGGGATTCAATTAATTGACTGATGGATCAACAAGTTCTGTAGTGATTCTTATAGATTTTAAAAGATTTTTATCATTAAATAATAATGTTGTAAAATGCTTTCCTTTTCTGAAAATAAGTTTTGATCCTCCTGCATATTCACTGTCAGCACCTAGTTTTTGAACTTTTGCGCCATTTTTCCGGAATTGAACTTCAGCCTTCTCCAAAACAGTTTTATTCATAACAAGACCGTAAGGCAATCCACTTATAACGATCTCTTTATCTTCCGTTATTTCAAAAAACATCTCGTTAATCACGTTATTCTTTCCAAGTCCGCTGTAAAGCTCCAAACCTGATTCTGTTGGCCATTTGGCATATTTCTCTCCGTTGGCATCTTCATAGAAAATTGTTTTTGTATGAAGTACCTTCGAAATTTTATCAGGAGTTTGCGGAAGAATAAATTCTGAGTTTTTATCCAGTAAAGAACTCAGAGCTGCAGATTGCTGAGCAAAAACAGGTAGGCTTAGGCATTGAAAAAGAACTGCCAGCACTAAAGTAAATGGTTTTATTTTCATATTGGTATGATCATGATTTTTAAGGTTTAAAGATATTAAAATTAGAATAAACAGACAGAAAACTGAGGATAAAAACGGAAAGTTATTGCTCCACCAATAAGTCTGAGTTCCTTAGAAGAAATCATTTTTCTCAGATCAATAATGAACGGTTATAATAAGGAAAACCGGAAAAAAATAATGTAAATTTGCCCTTTCTTACCACAATGGTTAGGTTTTAGTTTTAATATAATGAAAAAAACAGCATTTTCTTTACTGGCACTTTTGTTACATCTTGCCTGCCAGGCACAAAATTTTGACGTTATTCCATTAGGGATCTATGGAGGAGAACAGGAAGATAATTTATCTGCTTATTTAGTGGGTGCAACCCAAGACAGCACATTCCTTTGCCTTGATGCCGGAACTGTAAATACCGGAATCCGAAAAGCAATTGAACAGAAAAGCCTTAACGGTCCGGAAGAAAAGGTTCTGAAAGACCAGATCAAAGGATACTTTATTTCCCACGGTCATTTAGATCATCTATCCGGTCTTATTATCAACTCTCCTGCTGATTCTAAAAAAGACATTTTCGCCATCCCATCGGTAGTTCAAATTCTGCAAAATCATTATTTCATTACAGATACCTGGATCAACTTTGCAGATCAGGGCCAGAAGCCAATTCTTGGTAAATATCATTATAATGAACTTCTGGATGGCGTGGAAATCCCAACCCAAAAAACTTCTTTTTTCCTAACGGGATATGAGCTGAGCCATGTTAATCCATATAAAAGCAGTGCTGCACTGGTAAGAAATGGAAATCATTACCTTCTCTATCTTGGGGATACAGGCGCAGACAGAATAGAGAAGTCTGACCGTATGGATAACCTTTGGAAAAATGTAGCTCCATTGATACAAAAGAAACAACTGAACACCATACTGATTGAGGTTTCTTTCCCAAACAGCCAGCCAGAACATTTACTTTTTGGCCATCTTACTCCTAATCTGCTGACAGAAGAATTGAAAAAATTAAAGGAAAAAACAGGGCTTAATGATCTGGAAGGCCTTAATATAGTGGTTACCCACAGAAAACCAACAGGAAACAATCCTGAGATTCTCAAACAGGAATTATTGGAAAACAACCCTTTAAAAGTAAAATATATTTTCCCGGAACAGGGTAAAAGAATTAATTTACCTTAATAAACAAAAGCGATGAGATCCCGGAAGACCTCATCGCTTTTTATTGGGAAATAATCAAGACTCGCCGGTTAATTGATTATTTCTCCTTTATTATTTTCCAGTTTTCCGCGAAATTTCTGTAGTTCTTCAGGAGCTGGCTTACTCCAATCTGTTACTTCTCCAATAATTTTCAATGGAGCTTCTGAACGGTAAGAACGGGTTAGATTACCGGGAAATTTCTTGTCAGTCAGATTCGGATCATTTTCAAAAATACCTGTGGGTTCTACAATATATACACGTTCAGCTCCCTCTCCTTTTGCTAATGCAGCTGCCAGCCCTGCCCCATTTACCAATGCCGTAAAATAGATATGATTCATCTTAAGTTCAGATTTATAATTGGAATTGCCTCCCGCAGTTAAGAAATCTCCTGTTTTCAGATCTGCTTTTGTCCCATGGTAAAAGGGTCCTTCATCAAAAATTTTATCTTTTACAGACATTGCCAGTTCATGATACTCTTTTGCTTTTTCCGGGTCTGAAAGTACTTCATAACATTCGGCAATCTTTAAATACAGAGAATGAAATGCACTTTTAACAGTGTTATCATTTGAGTTTAAGGCATATTGCAAAGCTGTTTTAAACCATTTTAACCGTTCTGAAGATGTTTTTTGAGAGCGGGCAATGTAATAAGCCGCGAGAAATTTTTCAGCATTATCTGTAGCTGCGTCCCAGCCCTGTTCAAATAATTTCCTGGCTTCTTCCTGTTTGTCCTGGTCTTCCATGATCATCCCCTGAATACAGAGCTTTACAACGTTATTGAATGGTGAAAATTCCATAGTGATTATTTTGTTCAGTTATTGATGTAAATATTCCAATTATCAACAAATTTATACAAATATTTCCAGCTTATTTCAACCTGATTTTTCTGGTTTCCGGATGAAGTTATGATTCTGCCTGCTGAAGATGGCATGGAAGAATGCTGGACCTTATGAATTAAACTTAATTTTGCAGTCTCATTTTTAGAATAATCTTGATTGGATAAAAAATCTAATCATCATTATCGTCTAAAAAGCATTGATGCTTATTTCTTTCTGATAATGATATCACCTTCCGACAATCTGATCGTTTCATTATTGATCTTAAGTTCAATCCATTGAGCAGGATCATCCGATTCACAATCGTTCATGATCCTGTAATCAGAATATCCGGTATGAGAGTCCGGCAGCTCTACAATCCTATCTATGGTCTTTTCATTAATCTGATAACATTCAAACATATCTAATGCATGAATGATACCTGAAAGATCCTTCTTAAGCAAGATATTAGATTCTTTATCTACACCATTATTGATTAAACCATTTAGTCTATTAATTTCACTGGTAAGAAATTCCCTTGCTGTTATCATTATCTTAAAATGTTTTCAGCAAAAGTAATTATTTTCAGATTTCCTATCTCCCGGCAATTCCTAAAGAGAGTGTTTTGTTTACAGTTTAATGGAATTTACATACAATTTGTAATATATTACTAAATATCAAACTTTATTTTACGGGATAAATGTGCAATTTTCACGAAATTTGAATATGGCTTTACTCTTAACTTCTGAGAATGTTTATAAACTATACAATATCGATCCTTCAAAAAAGATGGAAGGTATTGTTATTCTCCATCAGCAAAACTATCCTGGAAAGGAATTTACTGAACACACCCGTGTATTTGACGGGTTATTGTTAGGATTTATGATACAGGGATCCATGAAAGCTCAGATCCACTTCATGGAATATGAGCTTAATGCGGGAGATATTGCCGTCTTACAGCCACAATTGATGATTTACACCCAATCTCTAAGTGAAGATGCTGAAATTGTAACTATCGGGCTTTCCTTAGATTTTATTGCAGCCTTTCCGATCCTGCATGAATTTGTGATGAACCATCAGATCCGATGGCAACCGGTTATCAGACTTCAGCCTGAAGAAACAGGCCTACAAAAAGAACTTATAGCATTAATTCAAAACATCTACCACAAAAGTCCCAGCTCAAGGAAGGCCGAGATACTTAGGCATCTTGTGATTGCTATGATGTATATGATTTCAGAAGCTTATTCAGGTTTAACAGATCACAATAACTTTATCAAAAGCCGTACCCATGATATTATCGATGGTTTTTATCTCTTGATTTCAAAATATGCTAACCAGCAGCGAAATGTTACATTTTATGCAGAGAAGCTTCATTTAACACCGCAATATCTGTCCACTTTTCTGAAGCAGAAAACAGGAAAATCTGTATTGCAATGGATTAATCATGCCATGATTTTACATGCTAAAACGTTACTTAAATCAACAAGTTTATCCATTAAACAGGTTGGCCATGAACTCAATTTCGAAAATTCAAGTGTATTCTGCAGATTTTTCAAAAAGATGACCGGAGTTTCACCAAAAACTTTCCGGAACGGGTTATAAATAACAGGCATTTCTACTCACAGATCTTATAAATTGTATACAAACACCACAGAATTGTAAAAGAAATCGGGCTACCCCTGTTTTACTTTTACACCATGAAAAATTCAACAAAAAAAGCAGCAATGGGGTTCATATTTATAACCTTGCTCATAGACATTACAGGCTGGGGAATTATTCTTCCTGTTGTTCCTAAACTGATTAAAGAACTTATTCATGGGGACATCAGTGAAGCCGCTCAATATGGTGGCTGGTTAGGATTCGCCTATGCATTTACCCAATTTATATTTTCTCCCTTAGTTGGAAACCTCAGTGATCGGTATGGAAGACGCCCAGTTATTCTAATTTCTCTTTTGGGGTTTACAGCAGACTACATTTTTCTGGCACTCGCTCCCTCCATTCGTTGGTTATTTGCAGGAAGAATTATTGCAGGACTTACAGGAGCCAGCATATCTACAGCAAGTGCATATATTGCTGATATTTCAACTGATAAAAACAGAGCCAAGAATTTTGGCATGATAGGCGCTGCCTTAGGTATGGGATTCATTATTGGGCCCGTTATTGGCGGGCTATTGGGCCACTATGGGGCAAGAATTCCTTTTTATGCTGCTGCCGGCCTGTGCTTTTTAAATTTTCTTTACGGATACTTTATTCTTCCTGAAAGTCTTGATAAAAACAAACGCAGACCTTTTGACTGGAAACGGGCTAACCCGGTTGGGTCACTGCGCTTTTTAGGAAAACATAGTGAAATTTCCGGTTTAATCATCGCCTTGGCCCTAATTTATATTGGAATTCATGCCGTACAGAGCAATTGGCATTTTTTTACAATATATCAATTTGGTTGGGATGAACGGATGATAGGAATCTCTCTTGGAGTACTTGGTTTATTGCTAGGATTGGTTCAGGGTGTTTTGATACGGTGGACAACACCTCAACTGGGGGAATACAAAAGTATTTATTATGGCTTGATATGCTATTCTATAGGCCTTTTCTTGTTTGCATTTGCCTACCAGGGGTGGATGATGTTTGTCTTTCTTATTATATACAGCCTGGGAGGGATCTGTGGTCCCTCACTTCAATCAGTTATCACCAAACACATTCCTTCAAATGAACAAGGTGAGCTTCAGGGAGCATTAACCAGCTTAGTAAGTGCTACCTCCATCATTGGTCCTCCAGTAATGACTAATTTATTTTATTATTTTACTCACGAAAAAGCTCCTTTTGAATTTTCAGGAGCGCCTTTTTTGCTGGCTTCCATTTTAATGTTCGTTAGTGTAATTATTATATTTTTTGTTTTTGAACAAAAAAACAGAAAATAATGTTGAATTTCAATGCTGCCTAGGCATATGAGAGTATTCTACAGTAAAAATAATTTGGGCCAGCTTCAGCTGGCCCAAATTATCTTTTTCAGGATATGTTTAATAACAATACTGAATAGTTCTTAAATATCAATTATAAGGTTCTAAATTCTAATAACCGGCTCTAAAACTGCTATTTCTTCTCTTGCTTTCTATTACGCTTAATGAGATAATATATTGTAGTTGGAATCACTATGAACAGAGAAATCCCTAATGAAATTAATTCCATAATCTGCTCGTACCACAGATAAGAAAAATTAATCTCTACATAAATAAAACGCAGGATAAAAAGAAAATGAAGAGCTGCAATACAATACCAAAAGCATCCGAATGAATCAACCTCACTCTCCATTATAATTTTGAAGAAAAACACTAAACTTACTATCTGAATGAATAAAACCAATACAATCATACCACTATTGTTTTACTTCCACATCATAAAGCCCTGGGTAGCCAGATCACGGCCTTCGGGAAGATATAGGGTAATTTCAGGTGCAAAAGAGCTATTACTACCGTAAGTTAACAATAAAGCGCTCCCACCACGCAATTTAGGACGCTGACTACGATTGATAAGGCGAACAAGTTTTCCTTCTCCCATAAATTCTATGTCAAAATCTTTGATGTCCTCCACCCTGTATTCATATTTTTCAACATCATTTTTATACTCTTCTAAAAACTCTAATACATATTGTTTGTCAACATATGCGGAGGCCATTGTACGGGCATTTGAAACATAGTCCAACTTAATTAGTGAATTTAAATCTTTATTAAGATATAATTTCCCAACCATTTGATAAAATTCAACTGCTTTTTTACGCACTAATTCCTGATTTAAAGTTCTCAGATCCTGTCCTTTCGTCCATCCTTCAAATTCATAAGGAACATCAGCATCAAAAGTGAAACTAAATTCATAAGATTCCTTTCCGGTAGCTTCTTTTGTACTTACCTGTGTTGTGATTACTTTTTCATCATCAAACCCTTTTTTAGATTTATTGTCCATCATTACTACCGATATATCAACTTTAGCCTTATCCGACAGTTTGGTTGCGGGAGGCTCATTCTCCAGACCTAAATCTTTATTAATTAAATCCCCTACAGGGTACATTCTCACTTTCACCTTTTGAGGCCCAGACTTTAATATATTGCTGATTTCTGTTGGAGTTATTACATTTGACAGCTCATAATCATCATAAATATTAACATCATTAATATAAACTCTGACTAAACAGTTCTGCTTGTTTATTCTCAAATAATATAAAGGCTCTTTATCATAATGTTTAATTTGTGAACTTATTTTCTCTACAAAATTAGTCTCTGTTACATCTTTTGCTTCTGGAAAAATATATTTACTGATATCATGCATGGAATTTTCTTGTTTATGATTTAATTGCTGTTCTTTCTTCTGGCTACAACCAGATAAACTAATAGTTGCCATTAACATTAAAAATAGTTTCTTCATAGTTATTATTCTGATGGATTCTTAGTCATTTCTGAAGAGTTAAAAACTAGTTGACAAGGCTCTATTAGCATAAATTGCTTGGGTTCTTGCTTAACAACATCCTCTTCCGGCTCATCTCTTTTTGTTCTTCTTTTTACTTTATACTCATACTCTCCCGCCAGTCCCGTAAAAGCAATTTTATCTTCATGGTAAGGTTTACTATCCGCTTTAAAATAATAACGTCTTTCAATGAAAACATTCCCCTCCACTTCAAATTTCCCATCTGCTGTTATTTCTTGCATTTTTTCTTCCTTATTATTCCAGGTAAGAACATGCATTGCGCGCACCACTACTGAATTACTAACACTTCCTGAGAGTTTTAATCTTACGGTAAATGCTCCTGAAGGGGCAATACTGATTGAAGAATGATCTTTTTTACTTTCACCTTTAGCAAGAGTTATCATATTCAGGCTTTTTTCTGCATTATGAATTTTCAGCCAGAAATCCAGGTCTATATGAGCCGTAATATCTTTTTCAAATTCTGCTTCGGCGCCAAAAATCTCCTTTAAAGCGGTATCTGTTGCAAATGCCAGAAGGTTATACACTCCATCCAAAGCGGTATTGGCAACATGCAGCGGATAAGTGATTGCTCCATACCAGCCAACAACTTCTTTACCACCTTTTATTTTAGTCAGAAACATTCTGCTCACTCCCAAACCAAATCCGCCCGTTGCGGCTTTAGCCATATTAAGCGTCATTCCTACGGAAGACTTATCCAACAAAAGTTCTCCCAGGCTCTTCTTTTGTTTTACGCCCATATTGAGCAGCGGGCTGATCTTAATCCGCTCTTCCATCACCGGCTGAACTCCGATATTGGGGTCATCAGCAAAACGATATCCTCTAAAGTATGAACCTTTCATCATCTCAAGAGTATTTTTTGCCATATTTACATTTCTTGCTGTTTCAAAGGTCTTGGAATATTTAGCCAGTATATTTCCTGCCTTTTTTCCGGCATTTACTACTTTTGCCCCTTTATTGATGGCACCTGCTACTTTTCCTGCTTTCGAAATAAAATTGGCAAGAGCTGCTCCTTCAGTAAGAATAATCAGCAGCACATCAATAAGAATTTCCAGTGTAACAACTCCGGCAATCAAGGCTTTAAAGGCACCAGGATGTGTCTCAGCATAATCAATCTGTTTTGAATTCTTTTTCCCTTCTTTATCAAAATCATAATAGGCAGTGAAACCAAACTCATACCTATCTGCCATATCTTTTATGATATCAAGAATAAAATTGCGTATAAATGCAGTTCCAATTACCGGGCTAAGAATTGTTGCTGAAATACGATCTGCAATGGGGCTGTTTTTAATCCAGTCTAATTCTTCACTTAATCCCTTTACGGTTTTTATCGTTTTTTGCTGGCCAAAAAGGTAGTATTCCGGTATATACGGATCATCAAACAGGGCATGAAATCCCCACGCAACATCTGCAAATGTTTTTAAATACAAGCTTTTATGATAGCGGCAGGTTTCAACAGGTATCCTGTAATACTGTATCAAGTCTTTACTGTTGATCTCCCAGTCCATTAAAACATTTTTCAATGTAGCATAACTGGGATCTGTATTAGACATCATACTGGAAAACAGGAAATAGTTCTTTAAGAAATCCCAGCTGGTCTTTTCATCATACTGATAATTAAATGAGGGATAAATTTTAACCCTCTCATCTTCTTTTACCACCTGAACTTTGATCTGGGTATCTTCTAATGCCTGGGTATCTATTACCCTGCCTTTATGTGGAGCTTTCCTGTCCCGGACATCATGCTCAGAAAAAAAAGTCTGTTTTGTATTTTCTTCAGTATGCTGACATTCTTTGGTATTTACATTCTCAAGCCTTATGCTAAGTTCCCTGATGTTCTTACTGTCTTTAGGCGGGGCAATGGCAGAAACCAGAAATTTCATGTTCCTAAATTGTCCGTTTTGATCTTTCCGGGTGGGTTCTTTTTCATCAAAAAGTTTTACTTCCGGAGAACTTCCATACTTATAAAATACCCTTTCATATTTACATGGCTCATATTTCTGGGTGAAGTATTCCTCATCATATACCGTCACAGGGCTTATGTTAGTGATTGGTTTTTCCCACTGAGAGAGATCAAGAAACACATCAAGATATTTCTTTTTCTTATCTCCATCAAACAGCAGCAAATTGTCATAGGAAATTATAAAATACAGTTTTCCTAATGATTTATGCTTCACTTTTCCAATAAAAGACAGTGTATCAGTCGCCATATTTGCTAAAAGAATAGGCAAAAGAGATGCATAAAAACTCTTATTTTTCAAAAATTCTTCATGAGAGAGATAAAAGCCTGTTAAACTGTAAAGCTCAGTGATGGTAAAAATACTGGTAAAAAGTATTTTAGACGCTCCATCGCTTCGTTTAAAATAAACATCTATTTTCAGTGGATGTCCATACAGTCCTATTCCTTTTATATAAGCCGTACTGTTGTTATTGATCCCTACTTCATAGGCTTCTCTATCTTCTTGGCTGTTCCACCACTTTGCTTCTGTAATTCTAGGCTTGGCTACTACGGTAAGCTGTATGGAAGCCAAAACATTTCCATGTTCATCTTTAGCAGAAACAGTAAAAAGATGGGGTCTTTCATGGGATCCGGCATAGGATTTTAAAACAATAAGCTCTGCTTTATTCCCTTTTGTAATATCTCCGGTATCAAGCTGATGCCCGTTACTGAAAATCTCCCAAATAGCTTTGGAAGCAGCCGGGCTTTCTATAAGCTCCATTTCAAGGTGGAGGGAGTCTTCTCTGATCGTGTCGAAATTAACAACAATTCTGTTGTTATCCATATTATGATTAGTGACTATTATCCTGGCCATGATCCTGTCTTATATTAAAAGTTAAAGAGTGCTTTGGCCGCTGAGGCTCTGAAAGTACAGGGCAAAGCTCTTTCATCACATCCAGGTCTGCTTTTTCCATATTTTGAGGCCCCAATTCTGCAATCTGGCCATGATTAATAATTGTAATACAGTCTGTACCACCAACCGGGCAGGTGGCTTTGCTATCTTCCAGCAAAACCATTCCTCCATTGTCTTCAATAATTATTTTATCATAATACCCACTCCATTGTGTAACCACTGCTGTACAAGGAGTATTATTCTTTTTAGAACAGTTCCCAAACGTATTTTTCTCAAAAGTTGAACCTATATCTACATGGGTGGCAGTTAATTTCTGCTTGCCATCCTTATCGTTAATATAACGTCTGCTCTGGGTATTTACTTTAAGTTTATCGGGTGTTGTACCGAAATTGCACTTACAGATTGCACCCTGACAAACCAAGTGTTTTTCACTCATATTATTTTATTTGTGTTGATGGGGTGTATAAAACTCTATAATTGGTAAACCCAAATATAGAAAAAATCCAAACAGCGAACAGGATGTAGCCCTGTACACTTTATATAGTTCATTACAATTCATAAATTCCTATTTCAATTCTCTTGTGGTGGTCTTTTCCATACAATTCGATAAACCCTGTCACGGAAAAGATTCTTTTATCTGTTTCCGATATTTTAAATATCATATTGATGTCTCCTTTTACTTTATGGTCGGGATTTCTGGTAACCAAAACATCGGAAGGCGCATTCCAGAGTTCATTTTCTGATCTGTTATCGGTACAAGATCCCGTAAGACGGATTATGAAGTTATTATTCTCATTGATCCGAAGATCAGGATTTAAATTCATTTTAAATTTCACCCCCGCATGTTGTGGGAAAACAGGATAACGGTCTTCATATTCCACAGATTTCCCATGTGTATAGCTTCTGTAAACCGGGCTGTGCCAGAGTTTGAAAAAGAAACTATTCAACAGCTTATTTCCATGTACTTCTGTATTATGAAGAATTTCCTCTGCTCTGGACAGAATCTCCGTACTGGTTTCTCCCTGGTAATAATTCTCTAATTCAGGACGCAATTGCTTCCATCTTTGTTTAATCTCTTCGCTGTTAGTTACCGCTTTAAAGCTCCCATCAGTATTACAGCTGAGTTTAAGCGGATAAAAACAATGATCAATTTTAGAATAAAGCTGTTCTGCTAACCGAAAGTTGTTACTATTGTTGATTCTTAGAGAGTGTCTGTTAAATGTAGCCACATAAAGATCATTCTGAACTTCTTCTGTAATATCCATTTCAAAATCCAATACACTTGCTATTTCTTTATGGCGAAAATAGCGCTCGGTAATGCCATATTTTTTGATTGTTTTACCAATACCCTTCATCACTTTACCATTGGAATATTCAAATTTTGAGGAAACAGGAATTTCCTGTTCATAGTTCATCGGAATCAGAATATACTTAAGTTTGTCAGGCAGAACATCTCCATAAATATACTCATCCACCACTTTGCTGTGAAGGTTATGATAGTACACAAGTTCAGCAACGGGTAATCCTAATTTACCTGCAACAGCTGAAGTTGTATCTCCGGCCTTTACCTGATATTTCCTCTGTACCTGCTTCATGGCTTAATTTTTTATACCTCATCAAGTTGTGTGCATGATTCGAATCATTAATTATTTAAAATTTCTCCGGATTAAACAATACAACATTTTTTCAATAAGGCAAATGGTAATTATTAAAGTGAAACTTTATATAACTATTTACATCCACAGTGTTCCTAACAAGCCTTCAGAATAAAATCCACAAAGAAATTTCAGATATTCTCCTACCAAGATTTCTTATTTTCTGAGCCTTTTTTCATAACACCTGTTTCTTTAACATTGCAATATAGTTGCTATACAGTTCACAGACAAATGAATTGAATACAAATTAATAAATTGTAGTAATTCTACGACTTTTATTATTTTTTTTAATACTAAAATTCAATAAACATATTAAAGAATGAACAAATGTCTTGTTTTTGATGTAATTCATTCTTATTCTACTTAATTAAAAAATCATGGCGCCTTTTTCAGCAAACGCTACCTTAAAGCATGATATTCTATTATTAAAAGCTTTTGTTATTTCAGAATGTACTTATATACAAGTAACTACTGCTTGCTGATTAAAAAAAATTAAATTTTATGTGAAAATATTTTGCCATTATTTAAAAACTTCTTATATTTGCACCACTAAAAACAACGATACAATCGAAGTTTAAGGAGAGTTGGCAGAGTGGTCGATTGCGGCAGTCTTGAAAACTGTTGACTGTAACAGGTCCGGGGGTTCGAATCCCTCACTCTCCGCCAGTTGGGAAACCAAAATAAGCTAAAACGCTGTAAACATCAATGTTTACAGCGTTTTTTGTTTTAGCTCAGGTGTCAAAAAAAACCAAAATAGGTCACTATTTATATGTCCTATTTCGTGTCCCATTGATAAAATTTGAAAATGGGACATGAAAAACTTGGAAAAACCTGACCAATAGGCAGTTTAAAGAATGGACATCTTGCAAAAAGTGGTAACAAAAAGTAAATTATTAATCATTTAAAGTTATCACACGATGAACAAAACATTCAACCTGTTATTCTTTATAAAAAAGAATAAAATCAGAACAAACGGAACCGCTCCAATCTACTTACGAATCACTATTGAGGGCAAGATAGCGGATATTGCTGCTAAAAGGTATATTGATCCCCAAAAATGGGACATTAAAGCACACAAAGCGGTAGGAAATACTCAAGAGGTAAAAACATTGAATCTCTACCTTAAAACTTTAGAGCAGAAAGTTTATGATTACCATTATGAGATGCTCAAAGAGGAGAATGATGTGACAGCAATAGGTTTAAAATCTAAACTGCTTGGAACGGATAGGGAGAAAAGAATGCTCATCCCCATTTTTCAGGAGCATAATAACAAAGTGGAAGCCTTAGTTGGACAGGATTTTGCCCCTGGCACATTGGAGCGTTATAAAACATCTTTAAAGCATACGCAGGAATTTCTAAATTGGAAATATAAAATTTCTGATATTGATATTACAAAAATCGATCACGCCTTTGTTATGGATTACGATTTCTGGCTTCGTAGTGAGCGAAAATGCGCTAATAATACCGCAATAAAATACATAAAGAATTTCAAAAAGATTATGCGTCTATGTATGGCAAACGGTTGGCTATCAAAAGATCCTTTTCTGGGCTACAAAGCGAAGATCAAAGAAGTAGAACGCCCCTATCTTACAAAGGAGGAAATTCAGACGATTTATGACAAGGAATTTGCTTCGGACAGATTGAGTCAAATTCGTGATATTTTCCTTTTCAGTTGTTATACTGGCTTTGCTTATGTTGATGTGAAAAAATTATCTAAATCTCACATTAATATTGGAATAGATGGTGACAAATGGATATTTACAAATCGTCAAAAAACTGGTACTGCAACGAGAGTTCCTCTACTGCCATTAGCTCAAGAGATTATTTTGAAATATGAAGACCATCCGGAATGTGTAAATCTAAACGTACTTTTTCCTGTTCTAAGTAATCAGAAAATGAATTCTTATCTCAAAGAAATTGCTAGTATCTGTGGAATCAATAAAGATTTGACATTCCATATTGCTAGACATACTTTTGCTACTACTGTTACTTTGTCCAATGGTGTTCCTATTGAAAGTGTGAGTAAGATGCTTGGGCATACGAATATTAAAACTACTCAGCATTATGCGAAGATTCTGGATAAGAAGGTGAGTGATGATATGTGTGTTTTGAAGGGAAAACTGTAAAGTAAAAAGGAAATAAAACGGTTAGGATAGCAAAAGGTAATCAAAGATGAACTTTGAGAACTTTTCTTAATCAATCTTCAAAAAATTAAATCCCAACAAAGTTGGGATTTAAAATATTAAGAAACTAAACTTACTTTGAATCTCCGGGCTTTTATCGTGTAGTTTCAAAGCGAATGCATTGGTTTTATAAATATTATATGATGTTAATTACAAGCAAAAACTATGATAGTAGAGTTTTAAAATTTTGATTTAAGATTTTATTCAATTCCAAAATTGATATTTTTTTAATAGTAGAAATCTCAGATATTGTTGGCTGCATATTTAAGGGTATTACACTGTTTTTATCAACTCCTATAAAAGGACTGTCCGACTCTAGTAATAGTCTATCAGGAGGAATGTTTTTAATAATATTAATACCATTTTTTGATTGAGTCATTGCATAATTAATTGAAAAATAAAAACCAAACGATACCGCTTTTTCTAAATCACTGATTGATCCTGAATACCAATGTAATATCGTCTTACCTGGAAAACGATTTCCTATGATTGAAATTACTTCTTTCTCCGCACGTCTTGAATGAATTGTCAATATCTTGTTCTTTTTCTCTGCACAAGCCCCAACTATCTTCTCAAAAATCAATTTCTGACTATTAAAATCTTCTGCTGTTTTTCTTAGGTTGTCAATTCCGATCTCACCTACATATCTTGTTTCATTAAGTAATTCTTTAAACAATTCAAATTGATTGTTGAACTTATATACCAATTCAGGATGATATCCCAATGCTGGACGTATGTATTTTGAACCTTGACAAAGCTCTTTCGTTTTCATAAAAACCTGTGGAAGATTCGTTACTGCTATCGAATAGTATTTTTGGCTGTCAATAGCCTTTATAATTTCTTTTGGCTCTGCAAATAAATCTAAGTGTAAATGTGTATCGAAAAACATTAAATATCAACTAGTTAAAAACAGACTTACTTCGTCCATGCCTCTTTTGTAAACTGAAACGTATTCTTCCAGTTCTTCAGAATTCTCGTACGGGATAGGTCCTGACCTAATAATTTGCAAAGTTAATGAATGTCTACTATTAATAGCACTTAACTTTTGTAATCCCATTTTAAAAGCTCTATAGTCTGCCCCTTTTTTTATGTTCTGAAGTGGTGGCGCGTGTTTAATATCAATAGCATATTCTGTAGAAATATTTCCACTTGCATTTTCAGCTGACTGTCTTATAATACAAGGAACACAGTAACCGCAATTTAAACCAGGTCTGTTGCCTTGAAATCTACTATTTTCAGGATGTGAACAAGAAATTGTTTCCGAAATATACTGATTCAAGAATTCTCTATCTTCACATTCAATAATCATTTGACCTTTAGTTTTAAATCTATAGGGATTTACGATAGTATTCCGAATCCTTAATTTTTCAAATGTTTTATTCAATCCATCAACAAAATATGGATGTGTAGTTCTAGTACTATGACTACTTAGCCGCGATTTTGTTAAAGGAATATTCAACGAAATCAAGCCATTTTCGGGAAGAATTAATTCGATATTATCGTCCAAGCAATTTGCTGTTGCAATACCCAAAGTAATAAATAAAAAAGATCTGGCTCGAGAAGAATTTTCTTTTTCTGCTAATCCGTTTTTCTGGTTCGGTTGAACTCGAAATTTTTGAGAAGCGTAACTATTTTCTCCAAATTCATCTTTTAAAGCATTTATTAAATCGTCTTGAACTTTTTTTTCCGAGGTTTTATAATGACTTACAAAAAATGGTTTTTCGTGATTAGATAACAAATCAATTGCACCGATGAATGAATCTAACCCACCAGAAAATAAAGAAACTTTAGTAAAATTAGCAGGGTTTCTATCTTCAGGCAATTCAAAGTCTCTTGTTTCGTGGTTTTGTCTAAATACAAATTCCCATTTGTCACCGCTTAGAAAACTCAAATAAGTTGCAAAATCATCACTCACATTATTCCAAAGTTGCGGATCGTGAACAGGAAAGTCGACTACTAAATGTCTTGACCAACCTTGAAAACCATTTAATTGCCTTGATACAACTTGATCTATTGTGTAAATTCCTAAAGCAAAATGTACCAAATCATAAATGGTATTGTTTGGAACCAAGTTGAATTTTTCTAAATCTCTCATCAAATTCGCCTTAACCATTTTGTTGAGATCAGTCTGATCAAGTTGGATCATTAAATTGTTTTCTCCCCCAGGATTGACAAATTGAGTCGTATCAGAACTCTTAAGCTTTACTATAATATTTTTTGTTTTCATGATTCAAGTGTTGAATAAGCGGTTTGAAAAATTTCTTCAATCATTGCATTATTTGACTGATCACTAATGTTGAATGTCTCGACAGGAATGTCCCGATAATGCTCAAATGTCTCAGCATAAATCAAGTCTTTAACCTCTCTTTCTAGATTGATAGCATCTGTTTCTGTAACACTTCCTTTTTCTATGGCACTACCCAGTTCATACATCCACTTATTGAAAACATAATTACTTACATATTCAATAAGTGTTTCTTTGATTTGATCCAAGCTAAGGCTATCTACATTTGAGAAATCATTACCATTTTCTTGAAGCTTATTGTACAAAGAATCTAAGGTGGAAATCAAAGCATCACGCGCAATTGCTTCATCATTGGTACTTCCTGTTGGAGCAATTGCATCAGCAATTGCAAGACAAATCTCTTCTGATGACCTACCTACAAGATTATCTAAACCAAGATTTCGAAGTGCATTATTTATTCCCCCAGAAGCAATAGCGCCCAAGAAACTCGCATATTTTCCTCCTGTAATTCTACCTTGTGCTGCCGCCCTTGTTGCACCTCTTTTTCCTCCTAAACCGCTCACGTATTTTCGTCCTGCTTTCTGTATGCTGGAACCTGAAGTTGATTTTGCGATTCTGGTTAATGCACCTTTTGATTTACCCCAATCAGTTGATTGATTTGTTGGATTTTGGTTATCAGAATTGTTCTGATCCTGTGAATCATTATTTGAGGAATCATTTTCATTGGTAGAGTCATTTTCACCGTCTGAATCATTGTTTCCATCCTGGGGTACGTCTTGATTTTCCCCATCAGGTGGTGATGGATTATACCAATCGGGTAATAGTGGTGGTGATCCTTTTGGACCTCCGTTAGATGCTGATGTTCCCATAGTTTATTTAGTTTTATTCTTTACAAGATTTGCCAATCTTGTGTTGGATGATTTACTCCAGGAAGTAAATAATTGACTTAGCGATTCCTGATTTGAATCTTTCAAAAGACCTTCAGTGAGAGTAACTGCAACCAATGGTAGCTTATGATCCGGGTATTTACTCAGGAATGTAACTACCTGCGATTTTAATTCGGTTTTTTCCCTAGATAATTCAAATAATGCTTTAAAAGCTTTGCTATTAGACAAATTTTCCTCTTGTCTTACTTTTTGTGTTAAAGCTTCGAAAATTGACGCTGCTTCACTTGAAGAAAGTGAAGAGAGACTATTTATGGCAATTTTTTGAACAGCTTCGGATTCGCTTAACAATTTCTGAATAACGTCTTGTGCTTTGGGAGTCATTCGTTGAATGTTAACTGCAGATATCGTCAATTTATCTCTGGAGAAATAGAAATATGCCTGTAAATTCTCTTTGGCTAGTTTAGGCTCACTTTGAATCCATTCGGTTATCCAGTTGTCTTCCAATAATATTTTTTCTTCAGGAGTTAGGTCATTTGTTTCCCCCTCAGCGTCTTCATTACCATCCGCCGTGGGAGCTGATCCAATGTTTTCCAGTTTTTCAATTAATGTAATCTCACCATTATTTCCAGCTTGAATATCATGAAAATTAGTAAACGTTTCAGGTTTAAAATATTCGAGCAACATTAACTTCGCCAACATTCTTCTTTTCAGGGTTATGCCTTTTGCTGATGCCATACTGATTCTAATAAGCATTGTATTTAGAAATCTTTTAGCTTGTCTCGGATTACCGTTTAATCCTGTATTCAGAACTGGAATTATTTGAGAACACATGGCTATAGCATCGTCGAAATCTGTGTTGCCAGGTTGAAAGAAATCTGAGATATTACTTTGATCCAAAGTGAAATCAAATCCTTTAGTAATTTTGGCTTGCATAACCTTATCGCGGATTTTTTCAAATTCTTCAGTATTGGTTGAATACAATTGAGAGAACAATAGATTCACATAAGTGGTTAATTCTATTTTGTTCAAAGGAGGAATACGAATAGGATATTGAATCAGTTTTTCCAAGTAATCTCGTCCAACTTCAAGATTTTCTCCTGGTACTTCTGGAAACCTTCTTTTAACAGCGTATTTTATCAATCGCTCATCTGCACCGATCACAAATGCCGTTTTCTTTGTAAACAGGAAAAGCTTTATGGCTTCAAGTGTTCCGATTATTGTGTCTGGAGAACAACGGTCTAAATCATCAATAAAAACAACGATCTTCTTTATTTTCGTTTCTTCAATTAAAGCTTCAAAATTCTTATGAAACTCTTGAATATTACTTCTTAATGTATCATCTGAATCATCTGAACCCTTTTCCTGCTTTTCCTTTATATAATTTTCATAATCAATATCTTTCATTTTTGACATTGTATCAGCTAAAGACATTGCTGCTATTCCAACTGGTCCCAAGGTTAAAAAACTCATTCCATATTTTAAAGACGATCCGGCTACTTTAATCCAGTCAACACGTTTTAATAATTTCGCTGCGTATTTTATGGCTTTTTCAGAGAACTTACGCTGTGAAATTATTTCGTCTACGATTCTACCCATGAGAACCGATTTTGCATCCTCATAGCCTTCAAAAAGCCAACCATTGAATTTAATAACTAAGATATCAGAGTCTTCCTCGTATTTCTGTTCAACCATTCTCATTAAACTGGATTTTCCACCTCCCCAATCTCCATAAATACCAATACTACATGGTAATAGGTTGTCAGTATCAATAATTGTGGTAACAGCTTTTAATAAATGACTGTAGTCTATATAATCAGAAAGGGATTCATTATCGTTCCACATAAAATAAATTTTTATTCATATTCAGAGTTTAATACTCATATTTAGTCCGGAAGTAATTAAGTTCAAATAAATTTTAATCAGATATTTGACAAATTGCTAACCGGACAAACTTAGTAATTATTATCGCCCATCATTTATGGAAAACCGTAAATGTACATATTTTGTATAAAAATTGCTATTCTGTAAAATTCCACTAATTAATGTAATAAATATTAGGTATAAATACGTATTTTCTATTTGTAGTAATAATTTGATAAGAGAAGTGCTAAAAGTATTTTAAAAGTCTTTTATCATTTTGTAAAAAAAACTAATTTTCGTCAACTCAATTCTATTTATCCCCTTCTCGGAGCACTTCTGATATAGTGAAAGCAATTCTTATAATTTATGATTTAGATGGGAATGTATCAGTTACTAATTCATGTCCGCGTAATTTTCAAACTTGAAAGGAAGAATTGAAAAAGAATTTGACTATCAATTAGCGGTGTTTTGTTGAATCTTTACCGCAACAACAATCATTCGGTAGCCAGTTTAGCACAGAGATAAGGAAAGTAAGTATGGAAAAGATCTGTTATTGCAACTATATAAGCACAAGCTAAACCAGAAACTTTAAGTTCAGAAATAAAGACCATCATCAAAGGCAATACCATATGCCATTTCCGAATGGTTCACTAATTATCATGAAGGATGATCTACAGGAAAATTGGGAACATCGAATTGCAAAGTATACATTATTAATGAAAGAACGTATTAATTTGACATTTCGATTAGTAAAATAATATTGAAGGATTAATTAGTTCTTTTTTTATCACAAGCTCATTAATATATGTTATAATGCTATACATTTATTTTTTTTAACATTAATCTCTTATTGATGTAAGGTCATTCATTTTATTTAGACTGTCAGAGTCAATTTCTTCTAACGAAAGCATTTCGCAAAACAATCGTCCAATTTTAGTTATAGAAATATTTATTAAACTTATTGGGGCTGAATTATCACCACCGTCTCGTGTCGCAGGTATACTAATAAGCCCTTTTTGTTGTAAATCTCTTGTTTCAGAGATGATATCAATTGCACTGATTTCCCATTTTTCAAATCTACTAATTTGTGGATCTGAAAACTGTATAGTTTTTGTCCACTTTTCATTAAAAAGTTGCAAAATACAGAATTGTTGAAAAGATAAATTGTTAGCAGTTTTAATTAATTGATTAGCATGCGCCTTACTAATATCTGACCTGAAGCAAATATTTGCATAAAGATTTCCTAAAAATTTTATTTTCAGTTCTTCAGCTTCAGTTTGAGAGGAAATTAAAATACCTTCCAAAACTTCTTCAGACGCAGGTCGATTATTTATCTCACTACCAAAAAAATTATCATTTCTTAAAATAAGTCCTTTGTTTTCATTTTCTTTGATTCTATTAATAGCATAAGTGTAGGCTGCACCAACTCTAGTGACTTCTCTAGATCCAAGAAATCTGCTTTTTAATTCATTCCCAATTACTTTGAAAAGCTTTGTAAATATTGGACCACTTGCGCCACCAATTACTACACCACCGGGTCCAGCAATTAGACCTCCAATAATTGCGCCTCCAACTCCTCCAGATATTTCTGATCCTGTTTCGATGATTTCTTTTATTATATTTTTTTCCTTCATAGTTATTTATAATTTGATGGCTAAATTAAGCAATTGTAAAAACTTATAGTCGTCAAAAATTTTGATTCTTTTTAAATTTAGTATGTTGGATTATAGCTGAATTACAGTGATTTTTATACTATTGGATATAAGGTTTTCAACTCGGAATTTTTTATTATAAACTCAATTTCAATATTATCACTTGTTTTTCCTCGAAATGTATGTTGATCTATTTGAATTTTGTTTGTAAATGCAATAAAACATTCATTAATAAGCTTTTGTAAGCTCCAGTTTTCTGGAAAAAAACTTGACGGTTCAGATTTTTTTATCCATTTTTCTGTTCTCTCATTAAAAGCTTCGATAATACATTTCTTAATTCCTAATGTTTTATTTTCTGCAATAACCTCTATAATTCTTACTCTGTCAGATAGTAAATGAATACCAGAAACATTGTTTGATGTAAATTTTCCATTTGAAGAGTGTTGCATTATTTTATAGATGAAATTCATAAAAATATTATCTTTTAAATCAGGAAAAATAATAATGTTCTCTGCTTTCACAATGAATTTTTCTTCGAACATTTTTTGAGCTCTTTTTGGATTATTCTTAAGTAAATTTTGATAGATATTCGAGTTAGATCTTATTTCCTTAAGAGTTTTAAATGGACCTTCAAATTCTGTACTCTCTAATGGTAGTTGAGATTGAGTTTCCACAATTCTCTCACCATGAATCATATCTTGATTTTCAGAAGGTAGATATTTGTGAATATAATATGGCATCGTTTATTATTTAATTTTATAATAGGTATACTAAATTTTACTATCAAAACAGTTATTTTAACCAATCTAATTTTTTATTTGCAACTAAATTATCTTTAATTAACTTATTTATGGAATGTTCTACAGTTAATAGACCCAAGCTTGTATTACCGGTTCTTGCAATAGCCTCTAGACTCGAGATTGAATGATAATGTCTAAAAATATTAAAAATGTTTTGTTTCTTACATTTTAGTGAATTTTGAATATTTTGCAAATCAGATACATTAATAATCGTTAAAGGATTGATTTTTTGAACGTCATTATCCATCTCAATTTTCTCATCTTCTAACATCTTTTCAAATTTTTTCTTGAATGCCATTGAAGCAGATCCAGAACTAAATATGACATCATTTACAATCAAAGTTGGAAAAAGTTCTACTTTTTTATAAAAATCAAAAGAGTTGTCATTTAAAAAAAATTTATACTGATGAAAATATTTAATTGTTTTTTTAGCTAACTGTGTTAAACCATAATCTTTATAAAATTTATCAAAATCTATTTTGTCAAAATCATCTTTCGTCTTCACAGTTTTGTAACCATTAATTACCGGTAGATAATTACTTTTAGCCTCCGCGAGAATGATTTTGTTGTTTTGCCTTATGTAATAATCCGCATACTCAACTTCTGTTCTCCCGTCGATCTTTAATTTTAATTCATCAGTACACTTGAATACAATTTTTTTATTATTTTTAAATGCTTCTTTAAAAATTTCTTCGATAAATGGTTCAAAGAAATTATTACCAACAAAGTTTCCCCAGTCTGTTCTGTTGCAAATTTGATTAGGTTTTAAATAATCAAACCAAAAATCATTAATGAATAGCGAATAAGTTTTTTCTAAGAATATTTTGTTATCTAAAATCAAATATGTAATCAAGTCTTTGTGGATTTCATCAATACCTTTAAATAAAGGACTTTTTTTAATACTTAAAAATTCAAAAATTTTAAGATCATTTATATCTGGCTTTTCAAAATCATTTACTTTGCTAAAGGCATCAAGAATCTTAACAGTTGACACTTCAGTTTTCATAATATTAATGTAATTCAATTGTAGTTTTTCATCAAAACTTTTGAAATATGTATACATTATAAATTTGAAGAAATCCAATAATGAAGAAACATGAAATGTTTTGGTTAAATACTTTTTAAAGTGATAACCAAAATCTTCGTCATTTTCTAATGTTTTTAAAAATGAATACGATTTATGTGAAAAATTGATTGAATTAAGACTATGATAATATTGATTATGAGGTAATTCTTTGAACATAAAATATTCATAAAATCTATCTCCGAGCTCCTCATAGCCTGCGGAAAGATATTCTTTATCAAATAACAAAATCCTCTCGTTGACAGCTAATAGAAATTTAAAAATATACTCGCGATTTTCTATTGTATATTCTGGTGCAGATAGGACGAAATCATCAATTGATAAAATTTCTTGCAGGGCATATAAACAGGTAACCCTTGAAAATAATATATTATTTTTTGGAGTACGAAGATAGTTTTCAATGAAAAATAAACAGTTTGAATTTGTTAGATGATTTTTAGTATCTAAAAATAGTATCCTGATACATTCTATCTGCGTTTTTCTTGAGTCATCAATATAAGAACTGGTGACCGGATTGATTTTTGAATTGATTGCGACAATTGTAGCTATTAATTCCACCTTAGGAATGCCCTTTATCAGATCTAGCAGATTTTCAGGTAATTTATCTAAGTAAGCTTCAGAATATTTAATCAGATGTCCGAACATAAATGAATTTAGTTATATAATGTTAATACACTTAAAATTTGCTAATTGTTTATCTCTGATGGAAAAATTTGCTTTAATATTTCTAGCATAAACGAGGTGTTGCCCGATACCTGTTCTTTGACTTGTCTGAAATAGAATCTGCTGAACACCTCAAATGGAGTTGTACTATATTTTTCGTTTTTTGTATGCTTATGATATTCTTCTACATAGTCTTGAAGGTCTATAATGCCTTGTTTTAAAAGATCCTCATGTAGTTCAAAGTAACTAAGATTGATGAAAGTAACTTCTTTCACAATTATTTTTTCAAAACTTTCAGAACTCATTAATTGATTCAATTTTTGCTTTAGTATTTTATTTATACCCTCATACCCAAATGATGAATCAGTGTAAACTACAATGGGATAAATATTTGGTTTACCATTTTCAAATAAATAATCAAAATTTACTGTGTTTTTCTCAATATATTTTATAGCATTGTATAGCTGCTTAATACCTTTAGGATCATTGTTTTGATTTTCAAAAAACTTTCTGTCAAGCGCTGAGTAAAGGGCGTCTTTATCTGATTTTTCTTTTAGGTCACCATTTAAAAGTATGTCTTTAAATTCAATTAAAATAATTTCGTTTCCTTTTCTTAAGTAGAAGTCGCAAAGCTCATTGCCGTCATTTTTTTTTGCATCATTTCCTGACTTACGAATGTAATTAGGAAAGCATTTCTCCATTATCAGCCGGAAGTATATATCTTCCATAAATTCTTTGCCTTTTACTGATAAAAAGTTGCCTTTATAACCATTCTTTTCTATAAAAGATTTAAAAGAAAAAATCTGTGCCTTATATAATTGATCGATTAGAAAATTAATATCAAGTAATAAATATGTATAATTTTTATATTCATATAGCATTTTATTTCGTAAAGTTCTAAAGCTATTGTCAGTTTTATATGCTGAAATTGTGTCGTTAATTGTTAAACCTTGAATGTAATCTACAGCTAATGAAGGTATCAAATTACTTAATGGTATGATTTGTTTTCGCATTGCAATTGGACTATTAATTCCAACTTGTCCAAATATTGTCAGCAGATTATAAATGAGATCTTTACTGTCCTTTATATGGAGATATTTATAATATTCTTTAGTAAAATCTTTAAATTTTTCTGAATTTTCCAAGAATTCAAACAATTTGAAACATCTTGTAATTTGATTTGAAAACTCAGTTGTTGATGCATAGTCTTTTTGATATATAAAATGTGGAAGAAAAATACTTTCGATCTCTTCTTTCGAAACAGCATCTTGAATTTCGTCAGATGTAATATTAAATCTATTGCTTGTTACACTATTTAATATTAAATATGCGTCCAAAAAATCTTTAGCCTGCTCTTTACTGAAATCTTTATCAGGAAGTGTATTATAATTTTTAAATATTAATTCATAAAAGAGGAGGTTTGAATAACGCCATAAAACAATTGGCCACTCTTGTCTATCAATGTGTTTTTTTATTACTTCATCAAATTTTTCTAATGTTGGTTTACCAGCTTTGATAAGCACCTTGTTCAGTAATTGAAGCTGAATAAGGTGTGATTCAGTTCCTGTATCACTCAGATATAACTTGATATTGAATCCAGAGATATATTTTAACAGAGTTACTGATGGTATTCCTTTAATTAAACTTTCAGCAAATAAAATATCTTTTGATTCCCCATAAATTTCTTTATAATCAATAATTGTTTTAAAATTCATCCTTGTATCAAGATCTGCCATTTTGTTTTTTTTTGATTAAACTTATACGAAATTTTATAACTTTTTTTCCTAATTACTAGTGATGACTATAAATTCTACTCTTGAACATAGTGTTTATCTCTCTTTCCTAATACTGTAAGAGCTAGATAATTAATAATTAGTTTTTTATTGATCATCATTATTTGCAATTTTTTTATTACTTCTTCATCACTTTGTTCTTCATCGAGTTCATGCCATAAATTTTCTGTAATGAAACTGAATCCGGTATGCACAATTTTGGATCTAAATGAATAAAGTCTTTTATACTCTTTTTTTAACTCGTCACTTTCGCCAACAAAATTCAGCAAAAACTCTGTATACCTTCGAGATATAGAATATCTGGATTGTCCGCATTCCTTACAATTTTCGGGCTTAAAATCTTTATAATAATGATTCATCAAGCTCTCAATTGAGGTGAATGCTGATAAAATCCCAATAGTTGTTTCTCGTTCCAAATTTTTCATACAGATACTAGCAAACTTAATAGTAGTATCAATAACTTTTTTTTCGATTTCGGATAATGCGAAATATCCGTTTAGTCCATAGAATATAAAATTTGGAAATTTTATAGGTGTTAAAGTGTTGTAATCATAGTTTGGATCCTGAGAATAGTAAATATTGTGATCAACATACTCTATTTGATTAAAATTACTTTCAATGTTTTCTGTCAAACCATCAATTAAGCACTGATAGGTGAAATCTTTGATAAAAAATAATTTATATAAAAAATCAGAATGTTCTATTGATCTTATTTGTTCTTCTGATTTTTCTGAAGTAGCTGGAATAGTCCAAAATCCGTCAGTATCTTCATATCTAAAAAATAAGTTTGTGCTAAATAAATTTATCAAATTAATAATTCTGTCTAATTTTGTCATTGCAGTCGCTAAAAGCTCATGTGCATCTTTATTATATAAATCTCCAGCAAAGGAGAAGTCACTTTTTGGTGTCACCCATTCTTTTTCTTCAATCTTAAATTCTATAATGACAGGATAATGTTTATATCTTTTCACATTTTCGAGAGCATCATGCCGTAAAGGATAAATCTGAAATTCATCTGTATATCTAAAAAAGCCTTCAAGTTTTGTTTTAGTGAAAATCACTGATTTATAATATTTCATTTATACAATGTTTTGTGTTAATATTACTTTGTTTTTAGTCATTAATTACAATAAATATGATGGGTATTTATTACTTTTTAATTAGAGAAAATTTGATGAAATAAATACATTACAATATTTATTATAATTCAATTCGAACAGCACGAACGTAATCAAAGTAAAGTTGACGAAGACCTCCTTCAAGTTTTAATTCCAGTAAAGAATTTTGATTAAGATCATTTGCTTTATCAATACTTCCAAACACTAATGCTTGTAATTTCTCGACATTTATGTGAGTTGTATATTTCTCTGGGGTCAGTGTCTAATATTACTTAATTACCATTCCATTCAACTTCAGCATCTTGACATATATCTTAGATTTCACTGTTGTACCGGAATTTGTAACATTTATTTTTGTATTTGTCGAAAGATGTTAAACTTAAATTATGTAAGAGTCCATTTCTTAATGCATAAAGAACATTAATTAATCATCTTCTGCGAGTTCTGAAAAATTTACTAAAACCCTTTTGATACCGTTAGAATATCGAGGCTTAATTTTGTCTTTTCTATCATAGCAAATACCCAATTGATCTAAAACAGCGCATAATGACAGATAAGGCATCAGTTGTTTAATTGTTTCGTTTACCAAAGCATGACAAATATTTTGATATATGAATGACAATGTGGAGCGGAGTTGATAATCTTTAACAAATATTAGAGAATTGTTCGTCGAAAGATGAACGAAAGCCATTTCTTCAAAGGTTAGTTCATTGATTCTCTTTTTTAAAAGTTGAATTGAAATAATCATGGAATATCTAATAGTTTCTCTAAATATACAAAATTCTAATATGTTAATATTAGTTTGTGCATAGTCAGAATGTCGAAGGCATTAAAGAATAAAATATTTATATATCTGAAGAAGAATTTATTGATTCTTTTCTACAATTATATATAGTTTAACACTCATTAGAATATGTCATTTTTATAGCGGAATTTTGAGATTTTGAAAGCAACAGCGTTGTAATTGTTACAATTCTACAAAAAGACTTTATGATGCAGATTAGCCAGAATTATTTCTTCATATACTTATTTAATATTATTTTTAGATAATTTCTAAAAATAATCCTCAAATAAATCGGGACTAAAACTAATAACCATGAAACTTAAATTAAATGAGAAACATTTCAATTATGTATATTTACATTAAAAGAAATTATTCTAAAGAGGTCATTTTCCCTATAATTTATTGACATTTGTAAAAAATATTACTCTATTATATTCTTTTTCTTCAATTATTAATGAATTGTCCACCTATCACGGGCATAAAATTACAACTGTCTCTCAAATCTCAACAAATAATTCTGTCGGTATGTTTACGAAAAATCCCAACTCTCGCTAGGATTTTAATTATTTTTTCTTTTTATAGTCCAATCATTTCAAAGAATTTGGATAATTTAATATTTTTAGCCTCACATATTCTCATTATTGTAATTAAACTAACTTGGTAAGTTTCATCTTCTCTAATTCTTCTTACTGTCTTCTCATCAATATTGTTTTCGGTTGCAAATTGACTATTATTGTTCAAAGGAATAACCCATTTATCCCTTATAAATTCAACAATCTTTCTATTTGCAATTTTCATGTAAACAAATAAAAGTGATATTTTATTAAATAATTCGGACTTAAATCCGAATTGCCAATATTTTTGCTATATTTGTAAAACAAGTTACAGAAATGTAACTTTGCGATACTTCAACAAAATAATAGAAGCTATTGCTTAGAATCTTGCTTTTGAAAACTGGTAATTTTTAATTGAGACAAGAGGATAAGTTTTAAGCTCACGACCTAGGCGTGGGCTCTCTTGTCTGTCTCTCGGTATACCAGTGCCTCAAAAGCAGATAATGTAGAGTTCCACGCCGTTTTATTTCCAATGCTGTCCGCTATTTCTACAATCTAAGCCGCTTTCAAAATACAGTATCATAAGACACGATACAATGAGGTGTACAACTCATTGCGGCTATACAGCTTTCTTGGGACATAATTTTCATTCATATTAATTTTTTATGATTGTTTGGGCAGGAGATTCTCCCCCTACTAGGAAATCTCCTCTCAAGCATATCATTTCAAACAACAATTAAAAATCTATTTTAAGACACAAGTAATTTACACTAATCATTAAAAAAAAGCCCTTTCCGCAAAAGTTTGGTGACAGAACGGAAAGAGCATAAGTAGTTATTAATTATCATTAAAAACCTATTCAAAAGTATGAAAAATATCTTTTGCAGGGGAATCTTGTCTCTTGCATTTACTCTTGCGACAGTTGAAAACTCCTTTGCCCAGAACAAGTCTATTAAAGTCGGAGAAACTGTTCCCGAAAGCTTCTGGACAAAACCTCTACAGGCAGTTAACCACCCACAAAAAACCATCAACTTTAACGTAGATAAAAATAAACTAATTCTCCTAGATTTTTGGGCAACTTGGTGCAGTGCCTGTCTGAAAAAATTTCCAGAAATGGAAGAACTTAAAAAGAAATTCAGTGATAAGATTAATATAATAGCAGTTACCAACCAAAATCGAGCAACAATAGAAAAATTCTTTGCCTCGAACAATGGACAACGTTACAAAGATGTTGTATCAGTAGTGGATGACAAAATACTCACCCAGATGTTTCCTCACACAGCAGTCCCTTTTATTGTCTGGATAAAAGACGGAAAGATAATCAATACCACCGATGGCGGACAGGTTAATGAACAAACCATTACGGAGGTATTGAAAAATGAAACATCTTCTTTGCAGACGGTAATTCAGATAGATAGAAAACGTCCGCTGATGCTCTCTGAGAATTTTGAATTGGAAAAACTGAGCAGTATTGTAAGCTATAATCTTTTTGCTAAAGGAAGAATCCGGGCGATTCCATTTGGTTCAGGGTTTCACAGAGATGGAGAAATCGTTTACGGAAGACAGTTTACCAACTTTTCTTTAATGAATATTTACAGAGGTATTTCGTATGAATTATTTCGTGAGTTCGGAGATAAATTTTCGGATAAGCGCCTGATAAATCTTACAAAAAATCCCGAAGCTATTGATTTCAATACTACAACCGGTGGGAATTTTGACAAGCTGTACAGCATCGAATACATTGTTACAAAAGAAGAAGCAAAGAATCTATACCCCAGAATGCTGAGGTACGTCAATGAAAATTCCAATTACGTTGCCAGCATCGAAAAGAAGACTGTTAAATGCCTAGTTCTGAGAAGGACTTCAGGTATTGATAAGATGGAATCGAAAGGTGGTGAATCTATTGGAAATGTATTGAAATCTCCTTATATGCTCAAAAATGTCACTCTTGATTATCTACTATCTGCCTTAGAAGCGACCAATGACATTACAACATTACCTGTAATTGATGAAACAGGCTATCAAGGAAAAGTTGATCTGAAATTCTCAAGTTTTCAAGATCTGAAAAGCATTCAAAAAGAACTTTCTGCATATAACCTTGAGCTTATTGAAGTCGAGAAGGAACTACCAATACTAGTTGTTAAGGACAAATAATATTAATCATTAAAATCATTATGAAAAACTATATACTATTACCTGTTATTTTTTGCAGTACATTTATTGTTGCACAGCAGACGGTCACCGGAAAAATAACAGAAAGTACTACTGGAAAACCTTTGTCTGGGGTTGCTGTGGTCATCCAAAACATCAATGCAATTACTAATACTGACAAAAACGGGATATTCAAATTTACATCTCCTGAATCTCAACTGACCTTGATTATCAGCAAGGCAGGTTACGAAAGCCAGTCATTAGATATTCAATTACCATTACAAAAAGAGCTAAAAATATCTTTATCGCCCAAGGTTACAGTGATAGCAGAAGTTTCTATATCAACAGGCTATCAAAAAATTCCTAAAGAAAGGTCTACGGGATCTTTTTCATCAGTGGATAATAAATTATTGCAACAACAGGTCACCACCAATATAATGGACAGACTTCCTGCGATAGCCAATGGTTTAACCGTCAGCAAAGGGCTGACCGAAGATGGTCAGCTGATGATAAGAGGTTTAAGTACGATGCAGGGGCCTAAAAACCCACTGATTGTTGTAGATAATTTTCCATATGAAGGAAGTATCAGTAATATTAATCCCAATATCATTGAAACTGTTACCATCCTGAAGGACGCAGCAGCATCCAGCATTTGGGGAGCGAGAGCTGCAAATGGTGTTATTGTGATTACGACCAAAGCTGCTAAAACGAATCAGGCAACATCTGTAGAGTTTACAGCTAATACGACACTAAGTACAAAACCAGACCTTAGCTACAGCAGGCAAATTTCCAGCAGTGATTTTATTGATGTAGAAATGAAGCTTTTCAATCAAGGATATTATGATACTGATATCAATTCTGCCAGTCATCCAACTTTAACACCAGTGGTGAGCATCTTAAATAAAGAAAAACAAGGGCTTCTTTCTCATAATGATGCAATGAATGAAATCAACAGACTAAACAACATCGATGTTAGAGATCAATACAAAAGGTATATGTATCAACCTATGGAAAACAGGCAATATGCGCTTAATATTTTTGGAAGCACACCAAAATTGTCTTGGACATCATTTATAGGATATGACGATAATACAGGGAATTTAAGTGAAGAATACCAACGATTGAATGCACGTTTCCAAAATATATGGAAGCCAACTGAAAAGTTGACTGTAACCACCGGAATGTACTACACCAATACCACAACAAAAAGTGGCAGAAGTGCATACAATAGTATAACGATGCGCAACAATTGGAAAGTTCCCTATAAGCAGTTTGCCGATGATGCCGGCAATCCATTAGTAATGAACTATATGCTGGATCAGGATTATAAAAACAGTCTGCAAGGAACTGGACTTTTGGATTGGAATTATTATCCATTGACTGATTGGATGCATAATATCGTTCAAAATAAAACAAACGAATTTATCCTTAACGCAGGTTTGAATTACAAGATCGTAAAAGGTCTGGATCTCGATATCAAGTACCAATATCAGCACAACAACGGGGAAAGCAGCACGCTTTATGATGAACAGAGTTATTACGCAAGAAACTATGTGAATAATTTTGCAAAAAAGAATACAGATGGTAGTATCAGTTTCATTGTTCCCAAAGGTGGAATTTTTGATAAAGGACTTTCTGAAACTATGGTCAATAATCTGAGAGGACAATTGAATTATAATAGAAATTTTGGAAAGCATAGTATTAATGCTATTGCAGGAGGAGAAATCAGAGAAACCATTACCCAATATGATAACAACAGGTATTACGGTTACAATACAAATACTTTATCTAATGCAAGTATTGATTATACAAATCAACACCCAAATTTTGTAACGGGAAGTTTAGATTTTATCGAAAGAGGAACATCGCTTAGAGAAACCAATATCCGTTTCGTTTCCCTGTATGCCAATGCTGCATACACCTATGATAAACGCTATACATTATCTGGAAGCGTAAGGCAAGATGCAAGTAATCTATTTGGATTAAAAACTAATCAACAATGGAATCCCTTCTGGTCTGCAGGCTTATCTTGGAATATTTCGAATGAAGCCTTTTACAATTTCAGTTTCCTTCCTTACCTGAATTTACGAGGCTCTTACGGTTTTAACGGAAATATTGACCCTTCAATGGTTGCTGTGACTACAATCTTATTTGATACTGATCTTTCAGTCTACACAGGAGGCAATACAGCCAGAATAGATAAATTTTATAATCCTGACCTGCGTTGGGAAACAATCAAAATGATGAATATAGGATTGGATTTTGGGTTAAAAAACAATCTCATTACGGGTTCGATTGAATATTTTACGAAAGAAGGAAGCAATCTATTTGGTACAGCACCATTGGATTATACTACAGGGGTTAAAAGTATGCTATGGAATGTTGCAGGAATGAAAGGACGTGGTATGGATATCGAGCTGAAAACGAAAAATATTGACAAGACTGTAAAATGGAACAGCATCATAAACTTCAGTATCTACAACGACAAAGTCACCAACTATTATTTACCAACCACCTTTGCCAACAGCTTTGTTGTCAATTCAGGTTCCATCGCTCCGATAAGCGGTATTGTCGGACTTCCCGTGTATGGCGTATTTGCATACAAATGGGCAGGTCTCGATCCACAGACCGGAGATCCTCAAGGATATTTGGATGGAGAGGTTACCAAGGATTACACTAAAATATTGAATTCTGCTCGAGGTATTGAAGACTTAGAATACTTTGGATCAGCGATTCCTACAAAATATGGGTCATTCATCAACACGATTGCCTACCAACAGTTTTCTTTGGATATTGGGATTACTTATAAGTTCGGGTATTGGTTCAGAAGAAGTTCAATCAACTATACCGACCTTATTGTAAGTCGTGACGGGCATAGTGATTATTCCAAAAGATGGCAGAATCCGGCTGATGAACTATGGACAAATGTTCCTTCCAATCCATACACAACCAACTCTGCAAGAGATGCTTTTTACAATGGTTCGAGTGTTTTAGTAGAAAGAGGTGACCATATTCGTTTGCAATATCTTACCCTCAACTACAGTTTCAGGAAAGAAAATTTAGCGAATCTACCTATTCAAAATTTACAACTCTTTGCATCAGCAAATAATCTGGGAATACTTTGGAAAGCCAACAAGGCAGGTATAGATCCTGATTATAATTGGGGAACTTACTCTTTAAAGCCTGTAACGACTTATTCTATTGGTCTTAGAACACAATTTTAAATCAATTTTATGAAAAATATATTTTTAAAACTATTCGCCTTGTGGGCTTTATGTAGCATTATAGCCTGTTCAGATTTTTTGGAGGAAAAATCGGATTCCAGATTGGCTACGCCTGTTACATTAGAAGATAATCAAGCCTTGATGGACAGAACTTTCAATACAGTACTTTCAAACAGTATCAGTGGTCAAATATCGGCTGATGAAATTTATATTACAGATGCAGATTATGGTAACTTGACGAATGAATTTGAAAAAAGACTGTATACCTGGCAACCCAGTGAAGTATCCAGCAGCGATGAAAATGATTGGGGAAGCTGCTACCGAAGAATCAATGTATGCAATACGGTTTTGTATAATATTGAACATTATCAGATTGCAGGAGCAGAAAATTTAAAAGGACAGGCTTTGGCTCTTAGAGCCGCAATTTATCTGGAAGCTACCCAAATTTATTGTTTGGTATATAATGAGAATACAGCAAATACAGATTTAGGATTACCACTTAGGTTAGATCCTGATATGAATATTCCTTCAAAAAGATCATCATTAAAAGAAACTTATAGTCAAATCATTAATGATCTAAAGGAGGCAGCTACGCTATTACCCGATGCACAAATTGCACTGATTCGACCATCAAAAGCAACTGCATTGGGTTATCTTTCCAGAACGTATTTGTTTATGGGAGATTATCAAAATGCCTTAGAATATGGAAAACAGACACTTTCTGTCAATGATAAATTATTAGATTTCAACACCTTGAATTCTTCCGATTCTTATCCAATAAAATCAATGAATATTGAAATTCTTCTTCCTTCTTCGATGGTATATTCACAGTTTTTGTCCAGTTCTATGGCTAAAATCTCGCAATTCTTGTACAACACTTATGACAATAATGATTTGAGAAAGAGTATTTATTTCAGATTTAATACAGCACAACAGATATTATTTAAAGGAAACTATTCAGGAGGTGCTACGAGAATGACCTGCTTAGCAACAGATGAAGTTTATTTAAATATAGCTGAAAGTTATGCACGACTTAATGATGTATCAAAGGCAATGGAAACCTTGAATGGATTATTAAAAACACGTTGGAAAACAGGAACGTATAGTCCGATGACAGCTAATTCACAAGTTGAAGCGTTGAATATTATTTTAAAGGAAAGAAGAAAAGAATTATTATTCCGTGGCTTGCGATGGTCAGATTTAAAAAGATATAACCGTGATGGCGCAGGGATTTCTTTGGAAAGAATTGTAAATGGAACAACTTATATATTACCACCCAATGACCTTCGTTATGCGATAGCCATTCCTGAAGATATTATAAAAATGACAGGAATGCCTCAGAACCCGAGGTAAGCTATTAACAAAAATGGGGTGGAAATTTCCACCCCAAATTATTAGCCAAATCACCTATTAAGGTTCTGGTCTGTAACCTTCTGATATTGCTAAAACTTCACTGTTAGTTTTAGAACCTAAAACAGCACTCAGTGAACTGCCATCCGGAACTGTTACCTTACAAGGTCTTACCGGTTCTTCAGGAGAACAATCTGTCGGAATCGTTGAGGTACTCCAGTGCGAAACATCACGAAATGCATTGGCGGTCATATCGTTGCTAATGTAGTAAAAAGTCTGTGCTACAGCTTTTCCTTTTTTCTCTATCATTTTAAAAGACATAAGAGCACCTGTAAACATAACAGCAGCAATAGCTACTGCATTGACTTTCAAAAATTGATTAATTTTCATTGTTATGGTCTTTTTATACATCAAAAAAGATTACCTTAAAAACTTTAAAAACCTGTCTGAGAAGTACGAAGAGTAGGTTGAAAAATTAATTATACCCATAGATTAACGAATCTTGCCGTACCAAAATATCCTATTCTACATATACCCAAACAAATTGTTGTTGATAAATTCATTTAAAAAATCTTGATTGTTAAACAGCTTTCGACTGTCTAATTTTAAGGTTAAATATTAATAACAAATTCCAATCATAAACATCCGTAAACCATTACGGTAACAAACTCACTCAGCAGGCCTGCTGTATCTTAGATTTAAACCTAAACCAATAACAGATAGAATGACACAACCAATATTAAAATACAGATGTTGATGCCAGCTCATCTTTTCCAAAATTCCTCCGCACGAACAAGGAAGATTATTACTTGTACTTAGTATTAAAACAATATATCCTGTGAAGAGGAGCATCAAAACAAAACTTCCTAACAGTCCTATATTTCTCGTTTTCCGGTAGCATAACAATCCTGCAATAAGAACTTCAACAATGATTATCGTGTAAGGTAGGAATTGCAAAGACCCATTCAACAATGGTGATTTTGAAATCTGAACTTGGAAATTCTCAAAATCCAATACCTTACTTATAGTGGTATAGCAGAAGAGAATAACAAAGAAAATACTTACCGCAAATGGTATTATTTTTTTTAAATATTTCACGACATTAGTTTTTTTGTTGACAATATTTCTTTGTAATGTGTATGTCTATTTTACTTACAATTACTGATCAAATGTAAAACAGAAATTCAACAAAAAAAATGATTTGCAATGCCTGTTTCCTATGTCTGATGCCAGTTTATAAACTGACCCTCTGTATCAAAATCGCAGAGCGGCATAGGTATATGCTGTAGTTTTTTTCATAAAAGTGATTATAAGTTAGAATTAGACATTGTGCTTAAAAAGACAAATAATGCTTATTCATCACATCAAATGTTATTTTGTGTAAATAAGAACAATGATGATGGCATTTTAGTTCTGTAGTTTACAAAACACTTGGATATTCCATAAAAAATAACGTAATTTTATAAAAGGTTATAATAAAATGAAGATAACGTGCAGATGTTCAGGTTGTTTATATTGCTTTTGGTTTCCACTGCGGAATTATGGGTTGCGCAGAGCACAGGCAATGTGGCCTATCACCAAATCAGAAAAAAGTATGATCACCAGAAGGTTAATGATACTACAGCACTTTCTTACGTTGACCTTTTAATTAACCTCGCGAAAAAAGAAAAAAATTATTCTGAATTAACTTATGCATACCAAGATGCCCTGAATTTTGAGCCATCAGGATTCCGCAAAAAGCTGTATGCAGACAGTGCAATAACTTCCGCTCAGCATAGTTGTAATAATGATCTTATTGCCTCTGCTTATCTTGAAAGGGGAATTGTGTCTTACTTTAATTTTAAAGATTACCAACCTGCATTGCATGATTATATTAAAGCGTTATCCTACGCCAGACGTAGCACTAGCCCATATGTAAAGTATAATATATTATATCATCTGGGTGTAATGAAAAGTTATCTGGGATATTATGATGAGGCGGTCAGTCAATTTGAGACCTGTTCTGCTTTTTTTAAACAGGAGATTTTGAAAAATAATTCCCCAGATATCCTATACAATATGCGCAAAGGCTATTATAACAGTTTACATCAGCTTATCTATTGCTACCAGCAAATGGGAGATAATGATAGCGCCGACCACTTAATTGAAATTGGCAAGAGGGAAATAACCCAAGATTTAGATTTCGTCCAGTTAAGGAGCTATTTTCTTAAATCTAAAGGCATTTCTGAATTTCGTAAAGGAAATTACGAGCAAAGTATTGCTGATCTTAATCGTGCACTTCCGGAACTGTTCAGGGTAAATGATTTTGCCTGGGTATCAGTGATCTACTTTTATTTGGGAAAGAATAAATTGGCTCAGCACCAGCAGCAAGAATCCTTTAGTTTTTTTAGAAAAGTAGATTCTATATATCAAAAACACCTTTTTTTCTTTCCTGAGCTTACGGAAAACTATAAGATTTTACTAAAGAATGCCCCTAAAAAATCAAATATGGATGAGACCTTATCTTTTTCCAATACCCTCCACGAAATTGAAAAAATAAACGAAGAAGACAGACATCATCTTTTTACCCAATTTGAGGTGGAGCGGATAAATATTGAATATGCGAGTATTACTAAACGTTACAAAGATACTCTCGCTGCAGTGATGACAGCCTGTGTGTTCTTACTCATGTTGACTACCAAAGCTTATCTGGAAAAGAAACCCGAGAAAACATACGATGTGGTCTTAGCGGGTGTGGGTGTTGACATTGAGGAATTAAAAACGGATGTCTCGCCACCAAAATGGACGTTGAGTGCAGAGATTCGCAACAGAATTCGGAAAAATCTACAAAAATTTGAAGACGAAAAAGAGTTTTTGAAACCGAACCTGAGTTTGAAAAAAATTGCAATAAGAGTAGGGACAAACCCTAACTATCTATCTGCCTACATTAACACAGAGAAAGGAATGCATTTTAACCGTTACCTAAGTGAGTTGCGCATCCAGTATATTGCCGAATTGCTCGCAGAAGATCCTATAACAGCTCATCAGAAAACGGAAGTTCTTGCCAAATTATGTGGAATTGCCTCCCGCTCCAACTTTCTAAAACTGTTTTCAGAGATCTATGGAATGTCGCTGCAAGAGTATCAACATCAGTGCAGAGAGAAGTTTGCTGCGAATGACAGATTGTAATTTAGCTATGTTGGATGGATGTCTAAAATACTCTTCAAATCGTAAAGTTTTCTTGTATCTACATTTTAGACATTGCCTAAATCAATTTCATAGATTTTATCTGATTCAAGAGATTGAATGAAAATGAAGAGAAATGATTATTGTGTAAATTTGATAATTAATTTCTAATCATTGGAATATGTTAAGAAGCTTGGGCGTTTTTTCAGATTTTGAAGTTGAATTATTCAATCAAAATACTGAAACTAAAACCGTTGAAAAAAATGAAGTTCTTCTTTCTGAAGGTGAAATTTCAAAATCGATTTTCTTTATCAAAACCGGAGCTCTTTTTCAACTTCAAAAGATTGATGATGAAGAGAAAATTATTGATTTGAATATTCAACATGATTGGGTTTTCAATTTTGATAGTTTGACGAATCAAATTTCTTCCAATACAATTATAAAGGCATTTGCTAAATCGGAAGTTGTAGAACTAAAATTAGAAAGCTTACACAAACTGATTTCGATTTCACAAAACTTTTTGCAACTCAACAAGATTTTTAATTCGTTGTTTACTAAAATTCATATTTATGATAGCAATTTGAATCCAACTGAAAAGTATGATTATCTTCTAAAAAACAAACCTCAAATCGTTCAAATTTTCCCTTTAAATATGATTGCTTCTTATTTGAAAATGCGCCAAGAAACTCTGAGCCGAGTAAGAGCAAATGTGATTTTTTGATTTCAATCAAGTGTTGTTTCAAACTTAATTATAGAAATTTGAAAGAAAAAAATGATTACTGATATTATTGCAAAATTGCCAATGAGGCAAAAAGGACTTACTTTAAATTTTTATAAAAAACTAGGTTTTACAGTTTTTGGAAATGAGTTTGATAATTATTTAATGCTACAAAGAGATAATCTGCAGTTGCACTTTTTTGAATTTAAAAACCTTGTTCCGGACGAAAATTACGGGCAGATTTATATTCGTACAACATCCATTGAGGATTTGTTTAACACATTCATCGAAAATAAAGTTGCAATACATCCCAATGGACATTTAGCAGAAAAAATTTGGGGACAAAAAGAATTTTCTATTCTTGACCCAGATAGCAATCTGATAACTTTTGGAGAAACATTAAATTAAAAAATTCTAGAACATAATTTATGCGAATAGCTTTTACAGGTTCCCATAGAGTCGGAAAAACAACTTTGGCAGAAGAGATTGCTGAAAGTTTACCTGATTACGAATTTATAAATGAGCCTTACTTACAACTTGAAGAGGAAGGATATTTGTTTTCAGAAATACCGACGTTGGAAGATTATATGGAGCAATTCAATTTTTCGGTAGAACAACTACAAAATAGTGATGATAATGTGATTTTTGACCGTTGTCCATTAGACCTCTTGGCATATATTTATGCAATTAACAAAAGGAAAAATGTATCAACTCTCTACGAAGAAATGACCACGACAATTGCTGAAATAGACCTCTTGATTTTTGTTCCCATAGAAAAAGTCGATTTAATATCCTGTCAGGAATCAGATTTGCCCAATCTAAGACACGAAGTAAATGATATTATAGAAGACTGGATTGGAGATTTTAGTAATGAAATTCTGGAAGTAAGCGGAACTTTAGAGAACAGGAAAAAGCAAGTATTGGATAAGATGCTTGATATGGAAAAATAAAAGCTAACCAGCGAGATGCTATTAATCTCATATTTCAACTATATCTATTGTCAAATTATATTTCAAATTATTGCCAACTATTGAGTATACAAAATTTATACACTCAAATCAAAAGACTGTACAAATTTTGTACACTCAAATTAAAAACCTGTATAAATTTTATACAGTCAAATTACAAACCTGTGTAAAATAGATACAGGTTAATCTAAAACCTGCGTAAAAAAGATGCAGGTTACGAATCTCTCCTTTTCATTCTTTTTTATTTCTAAAGCAGAAAATTGAAAAAATGCTAATAATCAATATTTTAAGTATTTATTTCAAAGCTCTGAAAAATCTGAGTTTTAGTACAGCAAGATGTGTCTTTGTATATACAAACTTTTCAAGTTTTACATCCAAAGACTCTTTTGCCTTTTTTGCAAAAAGGGGAAAAAACTGCGGAGCTTGTTTTTTGTTTTCCTTGAAATCAGGTTTAAGATTCCAAACTCATCCAATTTATTCTTTTTTAATCTCCAAAGATTCCAGAATCATCCAGACTCTTCTTATTTAGCCTAGCCACGATTAACACTATTGTTTTCAAGATTTTGATGCTCCAACTTTGCAGAAGAAATTTTAATCAAAAAAACAGTAATGAAATAACTATGTTAGTAAACCTCATCACAAAAGAAGACCTTAAAGAATTTAAAACTGAATTACTAGAAGACATTAAAAATCTATTTAATATCAAGGTTTCCGAACAGAAATTATGGTTACGTTCATCAGAGGTTAAAGAGCTTTTAAAAATCTCTTCCGGAACATTGCAAAACCTTCGTATTAATGGAACTCTGTCTTATACTCGTGTCGGAGGAACTTTATACTACAATTACAAAGACATTGAAAAATTACTAAATGGTAAAGGATAATTGTTAACTCCAAAATGACCAAAAATGAATTACATAAAACATCTCACAGGTTTCTATGAAAAGGTGGCTCAGGACAAAACGCTTAATCCTTCACACATCAGCCTTTATTTAGCCTTATTCCAGTTCTGGAATTTCAGCCGTTTCCGAAATCCGGTCAGTATTTCCCGCGATGAAGTGATGCGTATTAGTAAAATCCGTTCAAAAGCCACCTACCATAAATGCCTGAAGAATCTTCATTCTTTGGGCTATATTGATTATCAGCCATCCTATAATCCGTTTGTAGGAAGTCAGGTGGCGATGATGGATTTTGCAGGGGAATTAAAGCCTACTTCAAAAAGGCAGTAACAGCAATTAGAAGATGCTACTAAAAGCCTATAATTATAATAAGTGGATTATATGATTCGATAAACCACCATTTAAAAAGTATTACTTACAAAAGTGCTTATGTAATTACTCGTTTTACTATCTTTAAGACTTAAAACTAAATTAGCCAATGTCTTTCAACGAAGATTCACGAGTTAAAATACCAGCCATCTTGCATTTGTTGCGGTTAGGTTATCAATATATTTCTTTAAAAAACCAAAACAGAATAGAGGAAAATAATATTTTCCCCTCTATTTTTTTGTCTAAAATTGCAGAGATAAATAGTATTTCTGAAACAGAAGCACAAAAAGTTCTGGATGAAATTAATTTGGAATTGGATTTTGAGGATCTTGGGAAAAAATTCTATGAACGTTTAACATCAACTTCGGGTATTAAATTAATTGATTTTGAAAATTTTTCAAACAATGATTTTCATATCACAACCGAGTTAACGTGCAAATCTGGCGATGAAGAATATCGTCCGGACATCACATTTCTTGTTAATGGAATTCCATTAGCATTTGTGGAAGTAAAAAAACCACATAATAAAGATGGGGTTATCGCTGAACGCAGACGTATGAATGAAAGATTTGCAAATAAACATTTTAGACGTTTTGCAAACATCACTCAATTGATGGTCTTCTCAAATAATATGAATTATGAGGATGGAATTGTTGAGCCTATTTTCGGAGCTTATTATGCAACTTCTGCTTATTCTAATATCTTATTTAATTATTTTAGAGAAGATTTAGACTATCCAGTAAAAGAAAGGTTATCAGAATTAAGTGAAGACAAAGAGTTGGAAATACTCAGAGATAATAATTTGGTCGTTGTTAAGCATAATCCTGATTTTATAACTAATAAGAATGAAAATAGTCCTACAAATAAAATTATTACTTCTCTTTTCAGTAAGGAACGATTAAAGTTTATTTTACAGTTTGCTATTGCTTATGTAGAGGAAGAAGATAATGGTAAGCCAGTCTATCAAAAACATATTATGCGTTATCCGCAAATTTTTGCAACACAAGCAATCGCTGCAAAAATTGATTCAGGACAGAATAAAGGTATTATTTGGCATACACAAGGCTCCGGTAAAACTGCTTTGGCTTTTTATAATGTGAAACATTTAACTCATTATTTTTCGAAGAAGCACATTATTCCTAAGTTTTATTTTATTGTTGACCGTCTTGATCTTTTGATTCAAGCCTCAACAGAATTTTCCAATCGTGGTTTAAAAGTAAATCCGGTAAATTCTAAAGCTGATTTTGTGAACGATTTACAAACTGTTGGTGCAATCCATAATGATAGTGGTAAGCCTGAAATTACGGTCGTTAATATTCAGAAGTTTTCTGAGGATGCTACTGTTCTAAAAAATGTAAATTATGATATCAATGTTCAACGGATTTATTTTTTAGATGAAGCACATCGCTCATATAACCCGAAGGGAAATTATCTTGCAAACCTTATTAATTCTGATAAAAATGCAATCAAAATTGCGCTTACCGGAACACCTTTATTGAAGGAAGTAGCAAAAGATTATGATTCAAAACTACTTTTTGGAAATTATATCCATAAATATTACTACAATATGTCTATTGCTGATGGATATACGCTAAGATTGATAAGAGAGCAAATAGAGGGCAATTTTAAAATGCAAATGCAGAATGTCATTGATGAGATTAAAGTTTTGCGAGGTGATATTTCGGCAAAAGACATCTACAAAAATACAAAGTTTGCAGAGCCACTGTTAGATTATATCTGTAATGATTTAATAAAATTCCGTAAAGATCAGCAAGATACTACTCTAGGAGGGATGGTAGTTTGTGATTCTGCAGACCAGGCAAAAGAATTATTTCGTTTATTTCAGGAGAAATATGGCGAACAGGAAACAGATGCAAGCGTATTGATGGTTGCAGAACCAAGAGCAAAATACGGCTTGAAAGAAGAACCAAAATTGACTGCTTCTTTAATTTTACACGATGAAAATGACAAGCAGGTTAGAAAGGAACTTATAAAGGCGTATAAAAAAGGGCACGTCGATATTTTGTTTGTTTATAATATGCTGTTAACAGGCTTTGATGCTAAACGATTGAAAAAATTATATTTAGCGCGGGTCATCCAAGATCATAATTTATTACAAACACTTACCAGAGTTAATCGTCCTTACAAAAAGTACCGATACGGATATGTAGTAGATTTTGCTGACATTTCAAAGGCGTTTGATCGTACCAATAAACTCTATTTTGATGAATTACAGGAACAGCTGGGTGATGAAATAGAAATGTACTCTCATCTATTTAAATCTGAAGAAGAAATTAGACAAGAGATTGAAGAAATAAAAGATACATTATTTCATTATGATACTCAAAATAAAGAATTATTTTCTCAACAAATTGCTGAATTAAATGACAAGCAAGAACTTCTTAGACTTGTAAAGGCTTTACGAACTGCAAAAGAGTTAAAAAACCTAATTGCCTTAAATGGTTATGAAGCTTTAAAAGGCTTAACAGATTTTGAACTTCTCAATCGTCTATTAATTGAAACGCAAAATCGACTTGACAATCTAAACCTTGTAGAAAGCATCGGAAATGAGGAAGCTAACCGAAATCTGTTAAATGAAGCTTTAGAGGATATAATTTTTCAATTTGTTAAAGTCGATGAAAGTGAATTGGTACTTGCTGATGAATTTAAAAACATTCTACGGAAAGCCAGAGAATCTTTACAAACTAATTTTGATCAGCTAGATCCTGAATTTGTAAGTCTTAGAGCTGAATTAGAAAGAATTTTCAAGAAAAAAAATCTTAGTGAAGTGACTCAGGAAGATATGGTAGAAAATATGCATCTTCTTCAGAAAATCTATGACCAAGCTAAAGAATTAAATAGAAAAAATGCTTTATTAAAAGCTAAGTATGATAGCGACGATAAGTACGCCAGAATTCACAAACGCTTATCAGAAAAAGGAACTTTAAATACAAAAGAATCTCAACTTCACCGGGCATTGATGCAGGTGAAACTTCAAGTAGATGAAACCATTACTAATCAGGAAGAAATGGTGAAAAATGAAGCTTACTTTAAGAGATACCTGATGCAAATTGTAGTCAATGAATTTAAGAAAAAAGAAAATATAGGTCTTGATTTTCCTACCACAGAAAGAATAAATCAATTAATTTCGCAGGAATATTTACAACAATATCAATAGATAATGACTCAAGATATAAACTTTATAACAAAAACAAAGTCTTTAATCGACAATCTTAAAAGTGTATGTGCCAATTACGGGCTGGGAAATGACGGAAATGAATTTAAGATTATTACGCAAATATTTCTATATAAATTTCTTAATGATAAATTCCGCTTTGCGGTAAAAGAAGAGCAACCTCAACTTGCAGATGCTGAGAATTTTTCTAAAGCACTTCGTGAGATGAGTGATGACGAATATCAGTTTCTACTGGCAAGCTTGGATCCTAATATTCCAAGATTACATCCGGATCATTTGATTTCGCATTTGTTCGCAATTCAAAATGACAGTGATTTTGGAAAAACATTTGATGATACTTTAAGACAAATTTCGATTGAAAACGCAGATGTATTTTCGGTAAAATCATTCAGTGGTGCAAAAGATACCTTATTTGATGAACTAACACAATTTATCTCTGATGCTTCTCAACGTGATGCTTTTGCAAAAGCATTGATTAATAAATTGTTTGAGTTTTCTTTTGAAGAAATGTTTGTTCAGAAATATGATTTCTTTGCAACTATTTTTGAATATTTAATTAAAGATTACAACACAGATAGCGGTGGTAAGTATGCTGAATATTATACACCACACGCTGTTGCCCGTATTATGGCAAAAATTCTTGTGCCGGATGAAGTAAAAGGTGTAAAATGTTATGATCCAAGTGCAGGATCGGGAACTTTGTTGATGAGTTTAGCTCATCAAATTGGTGAAAAGAATTGCACAATCTATTCAGAAGACATTTCACAGAAATCGAGCAATATGTTACGTCTAAATTTGGTTTTGAACAGCCTTACGCATTCAATTCCGAATATTATTAAAACTAACACCATTGCACAGCCTTTTTATTTAGATACAAAGTTTGACTACATCGTTTCTAATCCACCTTTTAAGTTAGACTTTTCTGATTTTAGAGATGATTTGGAGAAAGATGCTTTTAAACAAAGATTCTTTGCTGGGATTCCAAATGTTCCGAAAAGTAAGAAAGAATCGATGGCGATTTATCTTTTGTTTATTCAGCATATTATGCACAGTTTAAGTGAAAAAGGTCAGGCTGCCATAGTTGTTCCAACAGGTTTCATTACTGCCCAAAGTGGGATTGAAAAGAAAATTCGTGAAAGGTTAATCAGTAATGGCTGGCTTCGTGGTGTAGTAAGTATGCCAAGTAATATTTTTGCGAGTACAGGAACAAATGTATCTGTTTTGTTTTTTGATAAAAGAGCAGATAGCGAGCATATTATTTTAATGGATGCTTCCAAGCTGGGACAAACAGTGAAAGAAGGCAAAAACCAACGTACGGTTTTAACTACCGAAGAAGAAGCTAAAATTGTAGAGACCTTTAATCAAAAACAGGCTGTTGAAGACTTATCAGTTGTGGTAACGAAGGAGCAAATTGCTGAAAAGAATTACTCTTTTTCTGCAGGACAATATTTTGAGGTTAAAATAGAATATGTAGACATAACGCCAGAGGAATTTGCAGAGAAAATGCAAGATTTTGAAACAAATTTACAAAGTCTTTTTGCTGAGGGAAATGCTTTGGACATAAAAATTCAGGAACAGCTTAAAAGTTTGAGGTATGAGTAACTGGGATTTAGTAAGTGCTGAAAAAATGTATAAAAATATTACTGATGGAACACACGATTCTCCAAAAGCTGTTGAGATAGGATATCCATTGGTTACTTCAAAAAATATAAAAGGAGGAGTTTTAGATTTAAATTCTACAAATTATATTTCCGAAGAAGACTATAAGAATATTATTAAAAGAAGTAAGGTTGATCAATGGGATCTAATTATAAGTATGATTGGGGAATATTGTGGTTATACATACCTTGAAAAAAATAAAAATACAAATTATGCTATAAAAAATGTCGGAGTATTTAAAACAGATTCAAGATTAGAATCTGAATGGTTAAAATATTACTTAAAATCTAGTTGTGGCAAATACTATCTTAATCTTTCTAAATCTGGATCTTCTCAACCTTACATATCACTAGGGGCACTCAGAAAATTACCTATTCTAAGCCCTCCCTTGGATATTAAAAAAAAGATTGTAAATGTTTTATCATCATTAGATGATAAAATAGAACTCAACAATCAAATAAATGATAATTTAGACATATCAAAACGCTGTACGACTATTGGTTTGTCAGTTGATTTCCAAGAAAAGAAAGCCTATAATCAAGCGGTGGCAAGATGTTGGAATGAAATTTTGAAGGGAAATTCCGAGATAGTCTGTATTTAATGATTGATAAAACAAACTAATTGGGGTAAGATAAGATTAGGTAAATAGAAAAGTTTTTATTGAGTTTCTCATAATGATAAACCAAAATTAGCATCAAGATATATTCTTGTAAAAATTAAAAGATGATTTTTTTTAAAGAAATAGCTTACAGAAGTTTGAAATAATTTGAAAATCTTTCAAATATTTATTAAGACTTCTTAAGATTTGTTGACTTCCTAATTTCACAAAAATCATGGTTTTAGAGCTAATATTTTTTAGAATATATCTGGTTTAATTCACTTGCGTTTAATCATTAATGTCAGCATCTAATACAATAAACTTTTCGTATAATACCTCAATCTTATCTTTAAATCTCCAGTCTTTGTTTTTCTATCCAATCATTAAATACAGACTCCATCCTTCCGGAATTCCCTTTTCAAAATTTCATTCCAAACATCTTGCCACCGCTGATTTAAGGCTTTCTGTTTCATTAGGAAAATCAAACTGCACAAACCAATAGTCGTACAGCGTTTTGCATATGTCTAAATTATCATTTATTTGATTGTTCAAGTTAATTTTATTGTCAATATCACTTAGGATATTGGCAATTTTTTTTTGTTTGGTTAAATTAGGGAATCTGAACCTTAAATTTCCAATATCAGAAGGATTTATAGAAGGATAAGCCGATACAGAATTTTCTGCAATCGTGTGAAGATGATTTGTTACCCATTTTTGTGTGAGTAGATAATATAAAAATATTGGTTCCACATTATCTGAGAAAACATCAATGGTTGCAAATCCTGTGGAAACAATAGCATTTTCTTTTTCGATACTATTAAAAAAACCATAATGTTCTTGATTAGGTCTCACAGTAGAATATACAATGGTATTTTGTTTAATCTTTCGTTTTGCTCTGCTTGGATAGTTGTGTTTTAACTCTTGCCAACTATCAATTTTACCTTTAGTTATACTACTGGTATCAAGATAATTAATTAATTCAAATTTATCTTTATTGGTTATTGAAGATTGATTTAGTTTTGCTACTTCATCAATTCTAAAAATGTATTTCATTGTTAACTAATAAATTTTCGGTGAGCAATCTTCACATTAGCCTGATTGACCATCGCATAATGTAATGTTGTGTCAATTTTAACATGACCTAATAGCTTCTGAACCTGCTCAATTGGCATTCCTTTATCAATTGCCATTGTCGCCAAAGTTCTTCTAAACTTATGGGGATGTACTTTATTTATTTTGGTTTTTTGTCCCAGTTTTCGCAAAATACTTTCAATTCCACCAATAGAAAGCCGCTGATTAGGCTTCGATAAAGAAACGAATAAAGCTTCATTATCATCGTTTCTGGTTTCAAGATATTCTTTGAGATGAATCTTTGTTCTTGCATCAAAATAGACTTCACGCTGTTTATTTCCTTTACCTGTTACGATACAAGAACGCTCGTGGAAATCAATATCCTTTACATTGATTTTTACAAGTTCGCCAACTCTAATACCAGTTGAGCTTAACATTTCGATGAGTGTTAAATCTCTTATCTGCTTGCAGTTGTCTCTAAGTACTTCTATATCTTCATCACTAAGTACCTCCTGTATGGTTCTGGCGGTCTTTACTTTATGAATCCTTCTTACAGGACTTTTTAAAATGTAATCTTCATCTTCTAACCAAGAAAAAAAACTTGAAAATATCCTACGAATATTATCTATGGTGACTTTACTGGATTTTTTTACCTCCTGATATTCTGAAAGATAGAATCTTAAATCATTAGTAGAGATTTCTGTAACTTTCTTTTTTAGTTTTTGAAACAGAGTATCTATGGTAGAAAAATAATATTTCAATGACTTTTCAGAACAACCTTCCACTTTTTTGGATGAAATAAATAAATTTAGAACACTTATATTGTCAGTTTCCAACTCTTCTTCAGTATTATTTTTTTGAGTAACTATCACAGAATGAAAAGATTGATGTATTACCTTTTCAAGCATCATTAACTGTTGAAAGTTTAAAACTGTTTGCATTGCATTAATTATTTCTTGCTTCACTAATTCCTTCATTGTACTAAATTTTCTTAAATTTTTGAAGGCGCAAAGGAATGAAAAACAAAAATAGCCATAGTCGTACAATAAATGATAATTTATCTTACTATTTATCAACTTTTACTTGCCGTTCATCAGCATAGGCAAAAGCCAGTCACGAGTGGCTAAGTGTTGGTTTTGTGTAAATTGTTTTGCTGTTGGAAATTACTGAGCACTATTTAAATTGATTAACTAATCGTTTTGAGGCTTTAAAATTGATTGTTTTAAAACAGATTGAGATTTCTTAAATGTAGAACAGATGCGTTTGCTTCAATTGACAGCAATTCTGTTTAAGCACATAAAAAATATTCAAAAGGATATTCTTTATTACAAACAATAGACTTAAAACTTGATTATAGTGCAATCAAATCTGTTAATAGCTAAATAACTATTGGAGCTCTTGATGACATCAAACAGAATTTGCTGTAGAATATTTAAAGATGCTCTTTAAAACTTTTTCTGTGACATCAAATTCACCTCTTGCAATAATTTATTTCGATATTTGAGATAAATCTTTCTGTTATAAGGAATATCATTTTTAAAAATTTCTTCATAGCTTTTGAGGCTACTTCCTGTAATTGTTCTAATCCTCAATTGTTTAAATCCAACCTTCCGAATTTCCTTTTAAAATTTCATTCCAAACCATCTTGCCATCGCTTGATTATAGGCTTTCCGTTTGTCTGGAAATCAAACTGACAAACAATAGTCGTACAGCGTTTTGCATATGCTCTAAATTATCATTTATTTGAATTATAATAATTATTCTACAATATTCACGCAAAAAATAAAAACAGAAACCAAAGATACTTCGCTCCCTATTCCTCCAGCTAAATTCTGTCAAGGTCAAGCCCTCCGGATTTTCAGAAAAACTTTTTACGTATAAAAATCTACGCAAAAACTTTTTCAAAAAAACCTTGACAGAATGCCACGCTCATTTTCAAAAGGCTTTCTTTTTTTCTTTTTTTTAATTTTTTTTTCTTCGCTTTCTTTTAGAAATATTTCAATTGAGAAGTTTCAGGGACAAAGAGAAGGATTAAATTCTTGCTTTAAACTCTAAAAAACTTGTTCAAATTTTGAACTTTTCACTTGCAGATTTGAGCGAAAATTCCTAGTTTTACTAAGTAAAATATAAATTAGGATTTTACCGCTTTTTTGCAGGTGACCTATTTAGGGCCAATTAAAAGATGCTACAGCGCAACGCTTATAAATAAAGGGATGAAGGGAGGTTACAAAATCCCTCACTCTCCGCAGAGTTGGGAAAACGGAAGTTTTCAAAAACATCAAAAAGTATTTAAACCTGGAAAATCAATGATTTTGCAGGTTTTTTTATTTGTTGTATGTTCAAAGCTGAAAAAAGAATGCAAATTTATTGGATCAAGCGCAAAAGTTGGGGGCTAGGCAAAAAGTTTAGCTAATCTGAAGATAAAAAAGGTTCTGTCTTTTACTCCTCTGAGCTGCATTCTGAAGTTTTTTATTTTCGCATTGAAAGATTCAGCAGCAGCATTGGTGCTTCTTTGATCAAAGTAGTTGAGAATATTTCTATAATGATTCATTATTGTTTTTCTTAAGGTAGAAAAAGATTTAAACTCTGCTTCTTCCACATTTCTAAACCAATGGGCCAGTTTAGTCATGGCTACAGATTTCGAAATATTCTGGTTATAAATTTTTCTAAGTCCATCAGTCAATTCATATGCCTGTTCCAGATCAGGATACTGGGTAAAAAGGATCGAAGCTCTTTGTTTCTGGGACAGAGTCCATTTCTCACGGCTTTTATATAGTAAATACCTGCTTCTTACCAAGAGCTGTTTCCGGGTATCTCCATTTGCAAAAACTTCTGTTTCAGCTGAGTGACTGTTAAAAGGATTGTTTTCCATTTCAATGGCTTCCCAGCGATGCCTGATCCTGATCTCCTGAAGGGCCTCTATGGACAGCTTCTGAACATGAAAACGATCAATAACCTGTACTGCATCAGGAAAGCAGCGTTGGGCAATACGCTTCATGGAACCCGCCATATCCAATGTAATTTCGTTTACCTTCATCCGAAGTTTTCTGCTGATCTTCAAAAGATGTGTGATGACAAAATCACTCTGGGTACCTTTTATCATAGCAACAATACTTCCTTTTCTCCCTTTTGCTTTTTTGGAGGTAAGAACGGTATAAAGTTCTCCATCAGATAATGCTACTTCGTCTAAAGATAAGGAGGCTGAGACATTTTCAGGGTAAATGATCCAGTCCTCTGCGTGCGGTTTTTGTTCCCAGCTATGATATTCGCTGAGATTATTCTTGTATTGCCTCTGGAAGGTCTTGCCTTTGATCCCGAAAAATTCTGCTATAACTTTTAGGGGAAGAGCTTTAGTGTCTGCTAATTTTTTTTAAGAAGACTGCCAAATCCTTTGTCATCCGTGTGCCTTTCGCTACAAGCTGCCAGTCTCTCTGAAGGATCTCACCGGAGGATTTATCTGTCCATCTCCTTCTTTTAACATGGAGCTTTACGATTTTACCCCGTAATGGATAATCATCTACAATGATTTCAGGTAAAAAGCCCTTGGATTCAAGTCTCCTTTCTTTAAATTCATGGGGAATACTGTTTCTTTCTTCAAAATAAATATGAAGTTCTGCATCATGAGTTTCTGCTTTGAGGATATCAAAGTGCTCTACTAAAAATTCCGGAAGTAATAATTTAAGAAGGTCGTGATCGCTTAACATGATGCAAAGATAAAACTACTTAACATTCCCCCCAACTTTTGAGACTGAGCCAATTTATTTTTTAAAGAGCTCTTCCGGTACAATAAGCTGATAAGTTTTTTCTATTTCGGATCTCTATGTATCAATATCCGATAAATTTTGCAGCCCAATTCAACGAGTCTTTCTGCCCGTTCATCGAAATTCCAAGCCGTTTTGTTGCGTTATTGCAGACCTTTACATCAGAAAAAGGTAATAATACTCAACTAAAATCTTATTATTATGAAAACAAAAATCGGAATTACAGAAAAAAACGCGGAAGCCGTTGCAGAACAATTAGCAAAATTATTGGCAGACGAAACGCTTCTTTACATCAAAACAAGAAATGCCCATTGGAATGTAACCGGAGATAACTTCCACGCCAATCACATTTTCTTTGAGGAACAGTACAAGCAACTGGATGAACTGATGGACAGCGTTGCGGAAAGAATGCGTAAAATCGGACATTATGCACCGGCAACAATGAAAATCTATCTGGAACTAACCCATTTAACGGAATACAGCGAAAGAACAAATGACGGTCTCGGATACATGAAAGATCTGTTAAGCGATCATGAAAGCATCATCGAATTCCTTCGCGGAAATATCACTCCATTTGCAGAAACCTATAAAGATTACGGCACCAGCGATTTTATTACAGGCCTGATGGAAACCCATGAAGAAATGGCATGGATGATCCGTTCCTATTTCAGATAACACAAAATAAAAAAGTTATAATTATCTTTGTGTAAATCATAAACACCTATACCTATGAAAGCCTTAATCGTGGATGATAATGATATTGCAAGAACAACATTAGCCCACCTCGCGAAACAGGTTCCGGATCTTTCCATTGTCAGCGAGTTTTCCAATGCTATAGAAGCTTATCATTATCTTCAGTCCAATTCCGTCGATCTGATATTTCTCGATATAGAAATGCCGGAAATGACAGGAATTGAGCTCACGAAAACGCTTTCGGGTAAAGAGACCATCATCATTTTCACGACCTCAAAAAAGGAATATGCGCTGGAAGCCTTTGAGCTTAATATTGCAGATTACCTTCTAAAGCCCATTATGCCGGTAAGATTTCTGCAGGCAGTAAGCAAGGCACAGACAATTCTTGAAAGCAGAAAAGAAAATGTAGAAGTAACAAGGGATGAATTTCTTTTTGTGAGGGATTCCAATATTACGAGGCGTCTGAAACTGGATGATATTTTCTATGCAGAAGCCATGGGCGATTATGTGAAGTTTTACACCAAAGAAAAGATGTTTGCCATTCACGGTAAAATGAAAACGGCAGAAGAACGTCTTCCCAAGGATCATTTTATAAGAGTGCACCGTTCCTATATTGTTTCAGTGGGCAAAATTGATACTCTTCAGGACGGTGGTATTATGATTAATGGCAAATTCATTCCCGTGGCAGATGCCTACAGGAAAGCACTCAATACACGAATGAATGTCTTTTAGCCGCTACAGCCCATCAGAAATTTGATTTCCTTTTTTGATCTCAATCCCTGAACAGTTTAGGGTTTAATCAACCTTTATCTGCATTTTATTTAAAATCAGACCGTTATTATGAAAAATATATCTTCAGTAATGGATAACAAGCGATTCAGCTACTTTATTATCCTGACATTTATTGCGGGTTCACTCCTGTTGATAGCTGTTCAGCTCAATTCTGCAAAAAATACCAAGGCGCTGATTCAGAATAACAATACCTTGCTGAGCGAATTGCGTTCAAGCAATCATTTGCGGGAGATAGACCGTGATATTTTGGGAGTGGAAAGCAGAATCAGAGCTTCTATTGCAACGAATGACACCACGCATCTCGAAGGGATCGACCAAAAAATCAGTCAGATAGAAAATTTTCTGGATTCTTTATCCAAAGACAATGTAAATGCAGAAGAAGAAAAGCTGATCCACAGATTAAGTGTTCTTGCCATGGAAAAGAAAACAACCAAAGATAAACTCCTGCACCGTTATCTTTCTGTTGGAAACATGGACGATAATACCTCCATTGCCAATCCGCGTGCAAGAAAAATTTCTAATGAAATCACCAGTATCACAGCTAAAATATATGAAAGCAGAAACCTGAATATGGTTGAACTCAGCCAGAAAAGTGAAGAAATGGGACAAAAAGCAAGATTCTATGATATTTCTTTACTGATCTTACTGATTTTGAGCGGTTCTGTCGTAGGCTATCACATTCTTCGTCAGTTTAAACGTCAGAGATTACTTATAAATGAACTTGATATTGCCGAAAAAAAAGCATTGGTAGCAGCACAGACCAAAGAAAATTTTCTTGCCAATATGAGCCACGAAATCAGAACTCCTTTAAGCGGAATTCTCGGTTTCACCAATTTGCTGCAAAAGCGTCCACTGGATGAAACTTCAGCAGAATTTGTTTCTTCAATACAACGTTCCGGAGAAAACCTGATGGCCATCATCAATGACATTCTTGATCTATCCAAAATAGAAGCAGGAATGATGCGCATTACCCCCGGAATTTTCAGCATCAACGGACTCGTCAATTCCGTAGAAACATTTTTTAAAGAACGGGCCAGAGAGAAAGGACTTATCCTCTCAAGTACCATTGATCCTTCCATTCCTGACACTTTGGTGGGAGATGCCACAAGACTGACCCAGATTTTAGTCAACCTCATCGGAAATGCCATAAAATTTACCCACCATGGGAATATCTTTGTTGAGATCTACAGTAAACAGCAGACGGAGAAAGAAGCGGTTCTCGGTTTTAAAATTTCAGATACGGGAATTGGAATCGATAAAGAAAAGCTTACTGAAATCTTCGAAAGATTCAACCAGGGAGAAGATTCAACCACAAGAAATTACGGAGGAACAGGATTAGGCTTATCCATCGTGAAAAGCTTAATTCTCCTGCAGAACGGAAATATAGAAGTAAGCAGTGAACAAGGGAAAGGAACTACATTTCATTTCTATATTCCTTACGGAATTGCTGAAGAACAAGTTACTGTGCTACCAGCTGCTGATCCGCATTACTTTAAAGATAAATCCAATACGCCTCTGAAAGTTCTGGTAGTTGATGATAATGTGATCAATCAAAGCCTGATGAAACATCTGCTTTCACAATGGAATATTGATTTTCATATTGCATCGAACGGTCTTGAAGCAGTAAGTTATCTTAAAGGCAATGCATGCGATCTGGTTTTAATGGATATACAGATGCCTCACATGGACGGATATGCAGCTACCCAGAAAATCCGGGAAGAACTCAGACTGGATATTCCGATCATCGCGATGACCGCCCATGCCCTGGCAGGCGAAAGAGAAAGATGCCTGAGCCGCGGGATGAATGAATATATTTCCAAGCCTGTCAATGAAGAAGAGTTGTTTATGCTGATTTCGAAGTTCGGGTTTAAAGAAAAGAATAAAAACGAAAAGAAAACCGAAAATCCATCATTTGACTATCAGTATATTGATCTCTCTTATATGCAGACGGTGAGCGGTGGCGACAAAAGTTTCGAAAAAATGGTCACGCAACAGTTTATTGAAAACATTCCCGATCATTTACAGAAACTGACAACGGCTTACGAAAACAAAGATTTTAAGGATGTGAAACTGTGGGCTCATGATCTGAAATCCAGCATTGCCATCATGGGATTACATCCTCTGTTAAAGGAAAAACTTGATAGTCTTGAAACAGCATCAGAAGGAAACCCTAATCTGCAAAAAATACTGGCAGAAGTACAGAAAGTTCTGTCAGAGGCGGTTTACGAAGCTGAAGCATTTTCAAAAACAATTTAAAAAAAGAAAAAAATGAGTTTATTTTCACCCATACACATTCGCAATCTTACCTTAAAGAACAGGATTGTATTATCTCCAATGCAGCAATACAGTGCTAAAAACGGAATTCCCGGCAACTGGCACCTTGTCCATCTTGGAAGCCGTGTTGTTGGCGGGGCAGGATTAATTCTTACCGAATGTACAGCCGTTTCAGAAGAAGGTCTGGCTACATTATCTGATGTAGGGATCTGGAATGATGAACAGAAAAATGCATGGGCTAACATCGTGAATTTTGTACATGAACAGAATGCCAAAATAGGAATTCAGCTCTGGCACGCTGGAGGAAAAGGCAGCCTAAAACATCCCAATGAAAGAATGAAACCTCTCACTCCGGAAGAAGGGGGCTGGACTGTAAAATCCTCCTCTGCTCATGAGTTCAATGGAGTTTTTGCGGAAGAGCTCACGATTGAGGAGATCCGGGAATTACAAACAAAATTTGTTAAAGCAGTCCTTCGTGCTGTTGACGCAGGTTTTGATACCATTGAACTGCATGCGGCACATGGTTACCTGTTCCATCAGTTTTATTCCGCAGTAATCAATAAAAGACAGGATGAATATGGCGGAAGTTTTGAAAACAGGATCCGTTTTCTTGTAGAAACCGTTCAGGAAATCAGGAAAGTTATTCCTGCTGAAATGCCTCTGTTCGTGCGAATTTCTTCAGTTGACTATATAGAATCGGAGGAAGCCTGGACTCTGGAAGACAGTATCAGACTTTCGGAAATTCTTAAAGAAAACGGTGTAGATTTCATTACGGCATCCGGTGGGGGATTTACCAATGTAAGCAAGGATAAAGTATTTCCCGGATATCAGGTTCCTTTTGCAAAAGCCATTAAAAAACAGACCGGAATTTTAACAGGAGCTGTTGGAATGATTACGGAAGCAGAACAGGCTAATGATATTATTGTCAATGGAGATGCGGATCTGGTGATCATCGCCCGGGAACATCTTAGAGATCCTTATTTTGCCATCCACTCTGCTAAAGCATTAGGTGCTGAAACAGAAATTCCGTGGCAGTATAAAAGAGCGCATTAAATTAACAAATAAAAAATCAGTTATGGAAAATCAAGGCGCCTCCGTAGTGATTACCCATCATATTCTGGATGGGAAACAATCACAATATGAAAAATGGCTGGACGAAATTGTGCCTGTCACCAAACATTCTGAAGGCTTTATTGATCTGCAGATTATTCGGCCGATTCCCGATCTGACTTTTGTGTATACCGTCATTATCCGTTTTGATACGATTGACCATCTTAAAAGCTGGATGGAATCGGATAACCGGAAAAAGCTTATTGAGAAAGCGAATCCACTGTTCAGAAAAAACGACCATTACCAGATCAGATCCGGGCTTGATTTTCTTTTTACGACAGAAAATGAAGGGAATAAAGTTCCGGTACGCTGGAAACAGTTTCTGGCAACCTGGTCTGCCATTTATCCGCTGTCGGTTCTTATTCCTGCTTTGATCATTCCTTTTTTACGGTTTTTACATATTCCGCCCAATCATTATTCTGACGGATTCATCAATTCCGGAATCATTGTTTTTCTGATGGTGTTTGCCGTGATGCCCAATTATACCAGGCTGATCAAAAAATGGCTGTATAAATAGTCATTTTTCTTACACTACATACGACCAATCACTGTAACCTACAGTGATTTTTTGTTTTCATAATGTTTCATCTCATTACCTTTTTAACATCATCAGCTTATTCAACGATAGTTTTCGCCTGTTGACCGAACAGCGGTAAAAATTAAACAGGTCGGTTTGTAGCTTTACATCATCAATAACAATCAAAACCAACAACTATGGAAATCTCACAAACACCCGAAAACGCACTGTCTCATTCAAGTGTAAGCGCTGTCATCAATGCACCCATTGAAAAAGTGAATATCGCAGACTGGCTGCTTAACCTGCCGGATGCGGAATACCAGAGATGCTCTACCCAGCATATCGGAGCTGCTATTTCAGTTACTTTTGATGGCCAACCAGTGTCTTTAAACGTAGAAACGATTGGAGATGCTCTGATGGTTCAGCATTATGTTGCAGATGTTCATCGTCCCGATTACTGCCGCATGCTTTCCATCTCTGATTCAATTACCAAAAACGGACGTACAAAAGTTCAGGTTCTGTGGGAACTGAAAGTAACAAAGATTGACGAAAACACCTGCCTTTATACCAATGAAATTCATGCGGCAGCCACACCCGAAATGTTTGAATATCTGCAAGAACACGGGATCAACCTTGCTGATGCTGCCGCATCCAGACAGGCTGCTTCTGACGCCCACAATCATGAAGAAACACCAAACTTTGCAAAAAGCATTGAAAATAAAGCACTGACAGGGCAATATAACCAGCCTTTTTAAAGCAACCAAACCCTCTATATCCTCAACGACTCATTTTGCCTTTTCACCGAATGACACCAAGAAAAAGTAAAATTCAGGAGTAGCTTTACAATAGCAAAACAAAGAAAATTAATCACAAAAAAATAATAGTATGAATCCTTCATCATTAAGTTTCAGATACGAATTAGAAAAAAAAGAGCCGCGTACGAGTGACGGTGGTACAACAAGAGGTGCTTCCGTAAAAGAATTCCCTGCTTCTGTAGGTATTGCCGGAGTTTCCATGAGATTACAGCCCGGAAGCATGAGAGAGCTTCACTGGCATGCCAATGCCGCAGAATGGGCTTATGTGATTTCAGGAACGGTACGTACTACGATTATCCATCCTGACGGGCGAAGTTATACCGATAATTTTGAACCGGGTGATGTCTGGTATTTCCCAAAAGGTTATGGACATTCCATCCAGGCCACAGGAACAGAAGAATGTCATTTCATTCTGATTTTCGACAATGGTAATTTTTCGGAAGACCATACCTTTAGCGTTACAGATTTCGTTTCAAGTATGCCTCCTGAAATTGTTGCACAGAATTTAGGGCTGAGCCTTCAAGAAGTAGCAGAACTTCCGCAAAAAGAGGTGTATTTCGCAGCAGGAGTTGTTCCGGATGAACTCTCCGTGAATGCCGCACCCCGTCCTGAGGAATCAGACATTGAGCTGACAAGCCTGCACCGTTATCCTCTGCATTCCCAACAGCCAAGAATCATTCCCGGCGGTGGTCTTCAAAGATTGGTTACCCGTAAGGAGTTTCCCATCAGCACAACAATGGCTGGCTCGGTACTGGAACTTCAGCCCGGCGCTTTAAGAGAAATGCACTGGCATCCCAATGCAGACGAGTGGCAGTATTTTATTTCCGGACAGGCAGAGATGTCAGTATTTCTTGCAGAAGGAGTTTCTGTAACGGAACAATTCAATGCAGGCGATGTGGGGTATGTGCCTATGGGAGCAGGGCATTATATCAAAAATACCGGAGATACCGTCTGTAAAGTATTGATCGGATTTAATAGCGGCACCTACGAATCCATTGATATCAGTGAATGGCTGGCAGGAAACCCTAAAGATGTGGTCATTACGAATTTCGGACTGAAGGAGGGGGAAATAGAAAAATTTCCGGAAAAGAAAGTATTCATCAAACCTGGAAAATAACTCCTGTGTTTCCGGAAACAAAAATCCTGCTCCCTGACAAGACCGTCAGAACGCAGGAGAAACTGGCAGTATTCCTTGCCTTCATCGCAGGATATACAGATGCTACAGGATTGATACAATGGAAAACCTATGTTTCTTTTATGAGTGGCAATACGACCCAGCTAGGAACAGCTGTTTTCAATGAAAAATATGGTCTTATCATCAGTTCTGTTACAGTAATAAGCTTTTTTCTGGCGGGGATTTATACAGGAACGTGCCTATCATTATCAAAGAAGTTCAGAAGCACAAAGATGATCTTCTACACAGTTTCCGGAATCATGATCCTTTACAGTATCAGTGATTATTATGAACATATTGCCAATGGAGTGTCTATAGCTGTTATCGGTTTCTCAATGGGTCTTATGAATACCATTGTCACATCGGTAGGTAACCAAAAGATCAACACCGATTTTGTGACAGGAACTTTAAACAGTCTGGCAAGAACAGCTGCTCTTTTTGTAATGAGTGATCAGGCAGAGGAGCGGAAGGAATACAAAATAAATATTTTTCATTTGTTATTCTTATGGATGGGCTTTCTCTCCGGTGCTTCAGCAGCTTCTTTCCTGCTCTTTTATTCAGGAAACTGGACACTGATCTTTCCGGCAGCCTTACTGCTCATCTGCGCGTTAACAATACCAATCCCAACGATCAAAAACTAATCCTATGCTAGAAAAAAATACGGTTGCCTCTGATTTTACATTATTTGCAACCCCAGATCAGAAAATTACCTTATCGGAATTCAGAGGAAGAAATGTCATCCTTGCATTTTACCCGGCTGACTGGAGCCCGGTGTGCAGTGACCAGATGGTATTGTACAACGAAATGCTGAAGTATTTCAAAAAATATGATGCAGAGATTTTCGGAATTTCCGTAGACAGCAAATGGTGCCACCTGGCATTTTCACAATCCAGAAACCTGCACTTTCCTCTGCTTGCAGACTTTGAAGCTAAGGGAGAAACAGCCAGGAAATATGGTGTTTACAATGACGAAGAAGGAGAATGCAACAGAGCCCTTTTTGTCATCAATAAAGACGGCATCATCGAATGGAGCTACCTCTCTCCCACCGCCATCAATCCTGGCGCAGACGGAATTTTAGAAGCATTAGAAAACCTTAACACAAAATAATTATGTCATTAAAACCATCAGTCAGCAATGCTGACCACACTCAGGGCAACTCCAATGCCAGCTTAGTCATTGTAGAATACGGAGATTATCAGTGTCCTTACTGCGGAGCAGCCTATCCGGTTCTTAAAGAATTAATGAAAGAATTCGGAGATCAGATCAGATTTGTATTCAGGAATTTTCCGCTGTCAGAAATGCATCAGTATGCAAGAACGGCAGCACTGGCGGCAGAAGCGGCAGCTTTGCAGGGAAAATTCTGGGAAATGCATGATGCTATTTATGAAAATCAGGAATTCCTGAATGACGGTCTCCCGTTAAAACTTGCAGAAAAACTCGGTTTAAATATCCCTCAGTTCAAAGCTGATATTCATAAGCAGGAACTGGCAGAAAAAGTAGATACAGACTTTGAAAGCGGTGTCATCAGCGGAGTAAACGGAACGCCTTCTTTTTTCATTAACGGAAATAAATTCAACGGCGGTGCCGAAGACCTTTTCCAGTTGGTACGTGAAAATACTGCCTATTAATCAGAAAAATATGTAAACAAAATCAATTCATAACATTAAAAATAAACAACATGAGCACACTAACCTTAAAAGACGGAACAGAAATTTTTTACAAAGATCAGGGAGAAGGACCTGTATTGATGTTTCACCACGGATGGCCTTTATCATCTGATGACTGGGATGCACAGGTGATCTTCTTTTTACAGAAGGGCTACAGAGTAGTTACCCACGACAGAAGAGGCCACGGGCGTTCCAGTCAGAATATCTACAATCACACTATTGAGCAATACGCTTCTGATGCCGCTAAGCTGGTTGAATTTTTAGATCTGAAAGATGTTATACACATCGGGCATTCAACTGGTGGTGGTGAAGTAATCCGTTATGTTAACAAATATGCAAATGGAAGAGCTAAGAAAGCAGTGCTGATCAGCGCTATTCCACCGGTAATGGTGAAAAGTGAGAATAATCCTGACGGCGTTCCTATGGAAGTTTTCGACAACATCAGAGAACAGACGATGAACAACAGAAACCAGTTTTATTATGATCTTACTTTCCCTTTCTATGGCTACAACAGAGAAGGAGCTGATGTAAAAGACGGAGTACAGAGAAACTGGTGGAGACAGGGACTAATGGGCGGAATTGTTGCTCATTATGACGGTATCAAAGCCTTTTCAGAAACGGATTTAACGGAAGATCTTAAAGCTGTGGACATTCCTGTTTTGGTAATGCATGGTGAAGATGACCAGATCGTTCCTATTGCCAATGCGGCATTAAAATCAATTAAATTATTAAAGAACGGAAAACTGATCACATATCCTGGTTTCCCGCATGGTATGCCAACTACAGAGCATCCGACTATCAATAAAGATCTCCTGGAATTCATCAGATCTTAAAAACCAATCTTTTACTATTCAAAATGATACAATACATTAAAAATGAATTTTCTGGTTTTTATAAAATTTTTTAAATTCTATCAGTCTCCTTATTCATTCTTCATTTTCGAAAGGTCAAGACCCAGTTTTGTAAATTCCTCTGTTCCATTATCAGTAATGAATATTACAGGCCTGCATTTAAACCTGCAAAAATCAATGATTTTGCAGGTTTTTTATATACTCACCTCTTAAAATTATTGAAATAAAGCAAAAACCGCCTTTATAAGCGGTCTTTGCTAACGATATTTACTTTCTTATCTATTATAATTTCACTTTTCTAAAATAATCTATTATGCAATGATCTCAAAGCTTCTATTTTGAAAATAGAGGGAACTAATAATGAAATATTATTTTCACTTCCTCCATAAGAAATCATTCGTAATGGAATATGTTTTACCGCTTCAGAGACAATAGTTGCATACCCGTGATTATTTTTCCTAAAGTCTCCGACAATGCATATGATCGACTGCTCACTATCAATTTCAACTGCTGAAAATGAGTTTAATTCTCTTACAATTTCCGAGAGGTTATCTGTTTGGTCAATGGTAAGGGAAACAGCCACTTCGGAAGTTGTAATCATATCTATAGGTGTTTTGTACCGTTCAAAAACCTCAAAAACCTTTCTCAAAAAGCCATAAGCCATCAGCATACGGGAAGACTGAATACGGATGGCCGTAATTCCATCTTTAGCAGCAATCGCTACAATCTGGTTTTGATTAGTAGTTTCTCCGGAAATTAATGTTCCGACAGCAGAAGGATTCATTGTGTCCAATAATCTTACAGGAACATTATACTTTCTTGCAGGGAAAACACTTTGAGGATGAAGGATTTTGGCCCCGAAATATGATAGTTCAGCAGCTTCGTCGAAACTTAGCCTTGCTATAGACTTTGTATTCTGAACATATCTCGGATCATTGTTGTGAAATCCATCAATATCTGTCCAGATCTGAATTTCTTCAGCCTGTAATGCTGCTCCCAGTAATGAGGCCGTGTAATCAGAGCCTCCCCTTTGCAGATTATCAATTTCACCTTGAGCATTTCTGCATATATATCCTTGGGTAATAAATAAAGTTTCCTCCCCGTGTTTTGCAATTTCAAGAGATGCTTTCTTCCTGATTTCATCAATGTTAGGTTCCTTATCTTCATCAATCAGCATAAAATCTAATGCAGATAACAGTATGGAGGGAACTTTTTTTTCCTTTAAGTATAAATGAAAAAGGGTTGTTGAAATAATCTCACCCTGCGCAAGTATAATACGTTCTGCACTGGAATTGAAATTTTTATGTTTGAACTGATAAAACAGGTCAAAAATGTTGTCAATAAAAACCGAAGCTTCCTGAATCCCTTTATCTGTTTTAAACAGTTCATTTACAAATTTTTTATATTTCTGATGCAGCAGATCAATATGTTTGTAAGCTCCTTCAATATCCTTGCCTTCATATAGCTCTGATAATTTCACCAGATCATTTGTGGTGCCAGAAACAGCTGATAAAACAACAAGGTGCTTATCTGATGGCTGAGATCTGATAATTGGTAATAACTGTTCGATCCTTTCCGGACTTCCTACCGAAGTCCCTCCAAATTTCAATACTTTCATAATATATTAAATTGTTAATTTTTTTTCAAAAAAAAGAGCTTGTCGTGATGACAAGCTCCTGATGTATTTAATTTCTAACCAATAGGAAATGACTCACGACGCCGGACGTAAGTACTGTTTCTTTCCTTTTTTTAAGTTAGATAATATCATTTTCTTTTTTTGCTTGGCAAATATACAATTTTTTGTGAATTTTCAAAAAAAAGATAAAAAGTATAAGACAACTTAAGAAGAAACTGACAGATCCAAGTTTGATAAACCTAGTGAATGGGCTTCATATTATTGAATTTTTATCTACATTGCAAACTATGGAGCACAAATACCACAACTAAATTCTTTTTAATTAAGTTTTTTATTTTTGCTTTACCAATAATCAGAATATCTTTATAAATTAAGCTTATGAAATTACCTCCCGAATTTGAAGACCAATATGTAAAAGACGTTTTATACAACAACTCTTTAAAAGATCTTCCGGATGAAGAATGGAAGCTGATTGAGAACTACGAAAACTATATGATCTCCAACTATGGCCGTATAAAAAGCCTTGAACGATTTACCACTCTTCCTAATGGTAAAGAATGGAAAATACAGGAATTGATCATGAAACTGATTTTTGTAAAACATCCTAATAATTATCTGCAAAGTCATAACTACAGTGCACACTGTACTTTATCGTTGAACGGCCAAAAGTACAGGAAATCTGTGATGCGTCTTGTGTATTACCATTTTATTGAAAAATTTGATTATCAGGACCGCTCTATTCTTATTATTCCTAAGGATGACAACAGGCTCCATATACATTACCGGAATCTGGAGAAAACTTCATCTCAAGCAATACGGCTCAAAATTTTTGAGAAGAACAGAGCAAAAAATCGTAAAGTTATCTATATGCAGGCAGTTAGCCAGTATAGTATTGAAGGAGAATTACTATCTGATTTTAACAGCATGTATGCAGCGGAGAAAAAACTGGGTATTGCTCCCGAAAGCATTAGGGATGTTATCAATAAGGAATTCTTAACCGCAGGTGGATTTCGTTGGTTTTTAAAGTCTTATACTCCAACAAAAGAAGATTTTATAGTAAAGGATAACACAGATTCTTCGGACAGGCTATTTAATACTTCCCTATGGAAAAAGCTAGGCAAGCCTATCATTGATAAGAATAACCCACCTGCTTGTTTTAATTTATCCCTGAAAGATCTTCCCGGGGAGCAATGGAAAACGATTCCTGATTTTGACAACCGTTTTGTCATTTCCAATAAAGGCAGGTTAAAGCGATTGGCAGGGTGGATTTCTTCCGGAAGAACAGTTTACCTCAAAGAACAGATCCTTTCTCAAATCATGTCAATCAACACAGATTCAACTTACTCGCTTTACTGCCTAGCGCGTCATAAGGGAAAGGATACCCGCATTACTATTATCAAATGGGTATATTACTGTTTTATTGAAGAATTCGATATTAACAGCAAAACATTGGTTGTTGTAAATCAAAGCCAGCCTTTGTGGAATTTAGATTTGTCAAAGCTTGTATTGCAACCAATTTATTCAGTGCTCAAGCAAAAAATCAACACCATTAACTAACTTAAGATCAAAGAAATTAGTTATAGTTAATTATAAATAGGTTAAAAACAGTGTTTTGTATATTATTCTGCAAACAAACTTTTAAAATGGTACATATGCTTAGGTTTATTTTCATATTGCTTGCCACCAACTGGGCTTTTGCACAACAGCCATCAAAAGAAGATTCTTTAGTGGGATCTGTAACACCGGAAAAAAGCTGGTGGGACCTATTATCATACGACATTACTATTAAACCAGATTATAAAACAAAAACTATAACAGGAAATAATACAATAAGATATAAAGTAATTTCGAAAGAGCCTGCTGAATTCATGCAGATTGACCTTATAAAACCTCTGGTAATTGATAGCGTTATTCAAAATGGAACAAAGCTCAACTTTCAGAATAAAGGCAATATATGGTATGTTTCAGGGGCCAGAAAACGTAAAAATAAAAAATATACAATCAGTATTTATTATTCAGGTACACCTGTGGAATCTTTATCCCCGCCATGGGACGGAGGCTTTGTATGGGCCAAAGACTCCTTAAACCGTCCCTGGGTTTCGGTGGCTTGCCAGTATAAAGGTGCAAGCCTGTGGTATCCATGTAAAAATATGCTGTATGATGAACCGGACAAAGGAGCTTCTATTTTAATAATTGCTCCTTCATCTTTAAAAGCTATAGGTAATGGGCGACTGATAAAACAGCAACGGATATCGGATAGCATCATGAAATATACCTGGAAAGTAGTTACCCCAATCAATCACTATGGTATTTCTTTCTATATGGGAAATTATACAAATATCAAAAAGAGCTATATGGGGCAGAATGGAAAACTGAGTATGGATTATTGGGTTCTCGATTATCATAAGCGAAAAGCAGAAAATCACCTGATTCCTGAATCCATTCAGGCAATGAATTCTTTGGAACATTGGTTTGGCCCCTATCCGTTCTATGAAGACGGATTCAAAATTGTGGAAGCACCATATATAGGAATGGAACATCAAAGTGCTATTGCATATGGTAATAATTTTACGAAGGGAACTTACAAAGGAAATGATGTGTCAAAAACAGGCTGGGGAAAAAAGACCGACAGAATCGTTATTCATGAGATGTCACATGAATGGTTCGGAAACAGTATTACTGCCGGCGATATTGCAGACCGATGGATTCAGGAAGGTTTTGCCGGGCTGGCAGAAGAACTTGTACTTTCGGATCTGTTTGGAAAAAAAGCGGGTGAAGAATTTCTTTCAGGCAGATACAAAACTATTGAAAATGATAAACCTATAATCGGCAGATACGGCATCAATGAAGATGGAAGTTCAGACGGATATGTAAAAGGATGGGCTCTTATTCATATGATTAAAACCATTATGAATGATGATGAGAAATTTTTAAAAATACTGCGTGGACTGAACACTCAATTTTATCATCAGGTTGTTACCACAGAACAAATTGAAAATTATATTAACAGGCAGTCAGGAATAAACTTTAATGCTGTATTCGACCAGTACCTGAGAACGTCTCAGATTCCAGTGCTGGAATATTTTATTGCAGATAATAAGCTACAGTATCGATTTACAAATTGTATTGATAATTTTACGATGCCCATTAAAATTACCGGTATAGAAGACTGGCTTTCTCCAAACACTTCATGGCAATCCTATGATCTAAACAATACTCTCATTAATAAAGTTGATATTGATCCAAACTTCTATATAAAGGCTTATAAAATAAAAGAATAGCTTTAAGACCTCTGATCTTTATTGTTACTTAACAGAAGAAAATTTATATGATACTGTCATGCTCTACCCGCAGCACAGCAACTATCGGATGTTATTACAATATATTTTCAGAAATATTATTTTGAAGATAATTTTCAACAGTAATAGTTGTTTTTTTATTTCACAAAATTATTTTTTAAGCTCCTGCAGCATGTGTACGGCATTCTGATTGTGCGGATCCAGTTTGATTGATTTTTCGTAATTTTTAATCGCGCTATTCTTATTACCGCTTTTCATATATGCCTCCCCAAGACTGTCGTAAGCATTGGCCGACTGAGGGTTATTTCTTACATTTTCTGTAAAAATTTCAATAGCGTGAACAAAATCATTATTATTTAGCCTCTGATATCCACTCTCATTAAGAAAATCTTCATCTGGAATAACCTGATATCCATAGAGCCCCGAAAGAGTATCAAAATGCGTTTTGATATCCATATATGATTTTACCTTTGAAGTATCCCGAGGATCCAGAAACCATTTTGAATATATAAATTTTAATCCATCATACATGCTCTGGTACCCTACGGAAAAATGGTCTTCATTGGAATACTGTTTAAAATTCCATATCAACTTATTGTCCGCATATTTTTTCAGATTCTCATTCAATGTTCTAACAGGTCCAAAGCCATCAGGTTCATCTCCAATGGAAAGATGAAGATAGCCGATACGGCTAATATTCTTTTGAAGTGCTTCTGAAAATTGTTGTAAAATTGCCATGTTTCCGCCATAAATGGCCGGGCTGATGATAATGTATGACTGGAACATTTCAGGTGCTTCATTCTTACAATACAGTGAAAATAATCCGCCAAGGGAATGTCCTTCCAGTGTACGATATGGTGCTGTCCTGAAATTAGATTCGATGAAAGGAACAGCCTCTTGTTGCAAAAAACTTAAGAACTTTTTGGCTCCGCCAGTATTACGTAAACTATTGTCGAATTTTCCATGAAATGTCATGGAATGGACTGGAGTAAAATCACGTACCCTATCAGTATTGACTATGCCTACGACGATAGATTTTGGCATCCGATACCGATCAGAAAGGAATCTTTCCATCTCGGTAACATAGGCAAAGTTCTGGTCAGGATCCAAAAGATAAATTACCGGATACAGTTTATTTCCTTTATCGTAACCTTCTGGAAGATAAATCCAAAACTGGCGGTCCTCGTTTAAAACTTTTGAATGGAATACTTTACTAATCTGATTCCTGAACGGTAGTGGTTCCTGACTGTAACTTAAATGTATGGATGATACCACCAGCACTATTGTTAGAATGAGTTTATAAGCTAAGCTTTTTCCATTATTTATCATCATAGGCTTTATATTTTGTATCTCACTGATATTCAAACAAAAAAAATGTAAAAAAGAAAAACTTATTCCCTTATATTCTGTTCAGATTAAACTAAGAATCAAGAATTAACCTGAACGTCAGATTAATGCGCTCTTTCATGGGTAGCATTGATTTAGCAATTCTATGCTCCCAGTTTTCCTGCAAATCACCTTTCATAATAAGCAATGAACCATGCGAAAGCGGTAAACTATATTTACTGGCATGGTGGTCTCTTTTTCTGAAATCAAAGTTTCTGGTTTGCCCAAGGCTGATAGAAGCAATCACCGGCCACTTACCGTAACGGCTTTCTTTATCCCTATGCCAGGCCACCGAATCATTATGGTCTCTGTAGAGATTTAGTAAAACCCCATTAAACTGATAGCCAAACTCCTGCTCTATCCTTTCTTTCAGTGAAAACAGTTCGGGAGACCATGGATTTGCCGGCCTTTTCTCTTCTTCAGGTCCATAATCTTTTGAATCTCCATACCAAGCTGTTAATCTTGGAGTCAATACCATTTTATCATACATTTTTTGTGTACGCTGCTCCCATGGAGCGGTATTGAGCAGTTTATCTTTTAACTGATCAGCTTCTTCCTTACTCAGAAAATGTTCCCTGTATTCCAAAAGATCTTTTGGAAACTCATAGAACTCTTCTGCATCAAATAAACTCAACTGGCTCATAATTCTTCAAAATTTTACCCATAAAACCATAGGAAAATGAAGCCCAAACCATTATCTTCTCAAGTAAGTAGCAGAAGGCAGAAGGCTTCCCTGAAATCATATTGCTTCAGGATATCTGAAAATAAATTGTATCCAAATATACCTCTTTCTTTACAAAGATAACAGGATTATTCTTCTACTCTTTTAGAAAGTGCTCTCAAAACCAACAGACTTATGATAACCAAAACGGGTCCAAATAAAACACCCGCTGATGATTTTGAAGTATTCACAAACACTTCATGATTTTCATCCGGGTAGTGACTGGATTGTGCTGCAGCATAATTACAACAATAGTTTTCACTTCCAATGCAGTTTTCATTAATATCACTGCTCTCATCCGGGCCATCGGTTATATTCCCAACAGATCTTCCCTGTCCTTTGGTACATTGAAAAATAAACATCAGAATCAGAAAAAAAATTAAATATAATCTGTACATAAAAAAGGCAGTCATGGTTATTCCCCTAAAATATAAAATTTTATAATATATAACTGTAAAAAAGATAAACCCTATTCTAAAAAATAAAGCAATAATCACATGGCATTTTTATCAGCCATACTGAACTAGCAAACTCATTTTATTAAGATTTTGATGTATATAACCCTGGATAGTGTTCAAAAATTATGATCTTTTGGACTTATTGATAAAAATAAATCTGCTCCACATCTTTAAAATACTTGTATCTGTCTTTTATAATACTTCTGAGGCCAGGCAGTTGCATACACGAAAAATATTAAATAAATTTGAGAAGTTACTGCACATTATCGCCATAATTATCTGCTTTGGCTGGATATAAGAAACACTTTTAACTGTATGGATTTCAAAAAAATCAAATATTTTTTCCTTGCATTTTTGATAACAGGTTTTGTTTTTACAAAAAATATCTTTCCCATATCCTATCAGGTCCGCTCCATCATTGGTTTTATTATATTGCTGGTATATGCTTGCGGAACCTATATCTTGATTTATCGTCCTATTGTTTCAGACAACAAGCTTAAAAAGCACCTATTCTTAAGACTTGGTGTTCTTATTCTTTTGCTGCTCATTGCCCTTATCCCGTTATGGCTTCTTAAGGACCGGAACGTTGGTATGGGAGCTGGATACATCTATTATTTTGTCATGATGCTATCAGGATATGCCACCCTAATTTATGCCATTATTGAATCTCTGCTGTTGTACTCAAAGAAAAAATATGAACAGACTGCTATCAATATTGCTTTAGCCATGGCTATATATTGTTTTGTAATTTTCAGCGGATTATTTGGTTTTTAATTCCTTTATGCAGATTAAAAAATATGAACATCCGGACAAATAAGCTGTTCTATTAATTAAAATAATAAGTTGTAGTAAGATCTCCCTTAAAATCCGGTTTAGCTTCCTGTTTATTTGTATTAAGTTCAAATAATCTTTCGCCATTCTTATTTCCGGCACGTATCTTCAGTAAAAACCAGCCGTTTTCCAGGTTCAGTCTTATGCTGTTTTCATCATTAATACTTGAAATATCTTTTAAATAGCCAATGCCTACCACTCTCAGTTCGTTATTGGAAGTTTGAAATATCCAGCCATCAGACTGTGCAGCAACTTCTTCATTTTCTAACACCCGGTCATCATTAGCAGAAATGCAGAATGAATAATAATCTTCTTCTACTCCTATTACAGGAATAGCAATTCCTGATCTTGTTATCACATCTCCATGTTCATTTTCCACAAAATATTTGAGGATATTGTTCCCCGGCAGATCATGATCCTGCAGGTATTTTGTTAAAAGCTCCGGACTGTATATAACAAAGCCTTTAAGTTCTGAAAATATTTTCTTCATATTATTTTTATTAGATTGATTTAAAATATTGCTTGCCTGATCCGGCTATACTTTTTTACTAAATACTGATAGACTTTATCCTTCAAAAGCAGGCTGATAACTTCTTTCTGCTGAGATCATTCTTAATGATGATTAAAGTTGTCAGTATTTAAACATTTCTTTTTGGACATTAGCAAATATCCCTGAAACAAAGGCTTCAGAAAATAATTTAAAAGAATTGGCTAATGGGGAATTATAAACAATTTTATTAAACGCTCAGGAGCAGATAGCCCGAATAGCTTTGGTCTTGTCTTTCAAAAATTAAGATTTTTCTTTTATTACTGTCATAATCTGTAAATTTAATCGTTAATAATACTTTGTGTGATATGATGGTATAACAAATATAAAACGGTTATTGATATCCAAAAAATTTTAAGGCACTAATCTGAAAATTTGTAGTAATTCTACGACTTTTGCATAATATTTCCACAACTTAAGATATACACAAAATGCTGATCGGTCCTATTGTAAACCCATACAAGACATGAAAACAATTTATAAAAGCCTTTGTTTTTACACTAAAACGGGAAATAATTAATCTTTTTATATTATTTAAATAAAATAGCTGCCAATTGCTCTTTGCAGCCATTTATTTTACTTTATTATTATTGTTTCCGGAGTTCCAGTACTTTTTTTAAATAAACATCAGACTGCTCCAAAAATTCCTGATGTGTTGGTTGTATTGTATAGTGCGGAATAATCCCCTGCCCTTTTTTCTGGTCCGGAAGGTTTTGGGCATCCTGAATGACGTGAACAATAGAAAAACCTGTCTGAATTCCTGTATTAGGAAGTTCATACACTAATGGAAGGTGACCGTTATGTTCGTAATATCCGCCAACTGTTTCATTTCCTATCACTATGGCATTGGTATAAGACTTTATTAAAGATGCAAGATAAGAGGCCGCGGACGCTACACGTTGGTCTACCAAAAGATAAAGCTGCCCTTTAAAGGTTCTTTCATTAGGTAAAATGGAAGGATTCTTATCATCTGCCCAGTAATATTTTCCTTGGATCTGTTTAGGATAAAGCTGTTTCAGGTAAGCATTGATACCCTGTTTATCTTTTACTCCATTGGAAAGAAAAAGAGGGGTAATCACCAGTTTTTCTTCCATAGGAACCTCATTGAACCATGTGTAAGCGTAATGACTGTCACGGAAAGGTTTGGGAGTGAGATAAGTAAAAACTTTTTCATAGAGAGCTCCGGTTCCGCCGGTATTCCCTCTAAGATCAATGATAAGGTTTCCTATTTTCTCACGTTCCAGAGTATCCATCATCTGCTCAAGAAAGATACTGAATTTCTTATAGGCCGGATCTTCATTACCTGTTGCAAAATCAAAACCTCTTACTGACAGGCGGTATATATCATCTCCCTCTTTGGTAAAGCTATATTTTTCTGCCATCAATTTTTTATCAAGGATAAGAGAATGTCTTGATTCCTGAAGTTTTTTAAAATCTTCTAATGATATTCCGGGCAGAGTAACTTCATGAACCTGCCCTTGCCACTGATAGCGGATGGTGTAATGTTTATGAGTCCCGAATTCTATGTAAAACTTATCCAGTATTCCTCTTTCAAATCCTGTTATCTCCCTGTAAGGCATAGAATAACCATCAGAGAAATAGTATTGGGAAAAGCGGTTAATTATTTCTTTTGCAGTGATGCCATTAATGGAAATAATTTCAGCAGCAAGGGGAATTTTATTATCTTTTGAATTCTGCAGCAAACGGCCATCCATATTTTTCAGTGTGACAGGAAGATATTCAGGCCTTTGGGTAAGATAATAGGAGGCATGATTGGGAAGGTCGGTATAATTATGGCAGCTTCCTTCAAACCCTGTAACCTTGGCTATCACTTTATAGAAATCGAAAATATTTTTACTGTTGGCAGCTGCTTCCTCTGCTTTCTGGTATAAGCTGTCTATCTGCTTCCTGCTTCTGTAAACATACAATCCTGAATTTGCCTTTTCTCTTATGGAGCGGAAAGTACGCAAATCTTCAACAAACTGAGCAGAAGTGAACTGACCATCCAAAACAGTAACCGTTTTGGACTCCGTAATAGAGATTTTTGATGGTCTGGCTTTTTCAACATACGACTTTGCCCAGACCCTTAGTTCATATTTTTTCCCTTTTTCAGGAGTATAAAACAGTCGTTCTATACTTTTTATCCCCTTAGAATCATCCTGTTCCTTTATTTTTTTACCTTCCATAAACAAGGCTACCGCAACATTCGCATTATTTGACTGAACGGTGATCCATCCCGGTTTATGAGTTTCCGGTGAGTACTTTAAAGTATCTCCAGGCTTTAATTCAATATTTTTCTGTGCATATACGAAATTTACCACCAGTAATAAAGGGATAATAAAGGATTTTGCCATTATCAGTTTTTTGAATGGCAATATACAAATTAACCTGCATCCTTATAACAGGCCCTTCATTGTATTGAGTTCTACAGCTTCACGCTCAAGTCCTGAACTTCTTCTGCTGAAAAACCAAAGATCTGCGGGGTTCTGACATCCAAAAGATTGAGATAAATATAAAGTTCGGCCCTGTGATGGATTTCATGCTCTACCATTGCTCTAAGCCATTTCCATATGGAGATTGGATTATTTCCGGGGGTAAGGCATTTACGGTTAAGGTCCTGATCTGAAAGTCCATGAATAATTTCCAGCGTTTGTTTATGCATTTCATTGAAAAAGGTGACGGTATTCTCATATCCGTCCGCCAGTTCTTTTCCACATCCCGGATAAGCACTTTCTCTTCCTGAAATGGTCTCTCCGTACATATATCTTTCTATAGCTGCAATATGTCTTATCTGATCTCCTATTGTGAATTTTCCAGGTTTATAAGCAAAATCAATGTGTTCAGGAGGAACAGCTCCGATGATTTTATTGGTTCTTGCCCTTATTTTTTCATAATAATCTATGAATGATGCTACAGATGTAATTTCCATTTCAAAAAAGGTTTTTCTGTATTGTGAATATAGCAAAAATCCCCCATATGATAGAGGGGACTTTTACAGTAATAAACTTTCAGTTTACACTCTTGATTGAGGGAAAGGTTTTATTTTTTAATATTCTTTGTATTGAACATTGATATGCTTAACCGAGCTTTTAAATAAAAGAAGAATAGTTTTTCATTTTCGTCGTATTATTAAAATCTGAACACCATAGGAGAAAGATTGAACTTTTAATTCATATTGAATACCAGCACTGTCATTTTTGACAATAGAGATTCAGTATCATTATCATAACCGGCAAAGGATGAAGGGATAAAATTAACGATCTGGGCTTTATTAGCATCTGTTGTTTTAGTTGCCCAAGCAGTATATTTAACAATATAAGTCTTTGTGATATCTGAACTGCCGGTAGAATTGTCAATAATAACCTGTTTTTGAAATGATACTGGGAATGGGGCATTTAGTAAGCGGTCATTGGATATTACTATATCTGAAAAATTAGCATATCCTGAAGTTATCTTAGCATTATTTTCATCAAATAATCCAAATATGCCTTGTCCTGCTGCCCCTGTAGCAAGAACTTCTGCCCGCACAGAACCATTAATTGTAAATAAAAGTATCTTCTTTTCCCCTTTTTTTATAGTATAATTGAAAGCCAGGCCGGGAACAGCTGATGTACTGCCTACATTTATGGTAACAGGATTGGTACCCTGCAGATAAAAGATATTACTTAACACTCCTGACACAGACTGGGAAAAGAAACTTCGTGATACAGAACTTATATTGCCTTCATTATCCTTTACCAAAAAATCAATATTATCAGAATTTGTACTGGAAACATTTCTGATACGCATATCGCCATTCACATCTAATGTCTTTGTTGGGCTAGGTGTATTTATCCCTACTTGTGAGAATACTACTTGTGACATTAAGGAAAACAGTAAAAAAAATTTTCTTTTCATATTTAAATATTTATTGTTTTATGGTGAAAAATTAAATGTTTAGATTGGTCTGTTTACGAATTTAAAATTCAATACACTTAGGTGTGAAAAGTTTTGTAAAACAATTGAAAATGCATAAAAGATCAAAAAAAATTACCCCCCAACGACTACTCTATTTTTAAAACATAATGACAATCAATACATTACGTAATTCGCCTAAATTATGAAAATCCCATAATGAATTTGCCAATAAATATATTCTTAGCCATTTACTGAGTACTAAAAATTATATTTACTCCAGCTATCGAGATGCCCAATAAAATCCCCATAAGAAGATTAAAAAGCAGAAGATTTTTCACTAAAAAATGATATCTTTACCGCGTTTTTCTTTTGTTCTAAAACAGTCATAATGAAATTCCGGTCTTTTATCCTTTTATTAATTATCCCTATTTTTTATTTTCCTTTCTCTCGGAATGTCAATAACAATATTAATATATTAATAAAGTTATCTGATGATTTTAGCTATAGGGACCCACTAAAATCATATATGTATTCTAAAAGGGCCTGCCTGCTTGCAGATAAATCCGGAACTTCAAAACAAAAAGCAGATGCTTACTATTATATGGCCCGGAACATGATTTTTATGGGGCAGTACAGAGCAAGCTATGCTTTTATAAAAAAAGGAAAAAATGAAGAAGCGGTAAAAAACGATTCTTTTTTAATGGCTCTTTTCACCGAATTAACCAGTATTTATTATTCCAGGCTTTACATGATTCCACAGGAAATGAAGGAAAACAAAGCTGCATTAAAGCTGGTAGCTTCTGATAAAAATACAGAATCAAAGCTTTTTGTTTCAAGAATATATATGTGGATAGCCGACTGCTATACTGAGAACCATCAATATGACTCAGCCCATTTCTATATTAACAAATCTATACAGCTTGTTGAAGAAATACCTGAAAATCAATACCTTTCATTTAACCGTATGTTTAGAAGAAAGGCCTACAGTTACTTTTATAAAGCTCAGATATACAACAGGGAGCATAAAGAAAAACAAGCCCTTCCGTTCATAGAAAAATCTTATACCCAAGCCATTAAAGAAAATCACACATATATATATCCTATTTTAGAAGCATACGGAGACTATTATTTTTTATCAAAACAATACCAAAAGGCTATCAGCTATTATAAAAATGCTATTGAAAATAAAAAAACATATCTGTATCCCTGCGCAGATATGAACCTTAAGATTTCTCAGTGTTATAAAGAAATAGGAGATATTTCCAATGAAAAAAAATATTTAAGGATATCAGCGGAGCAAAGAAGATTTGATGAAAAAGTAACCAGAGAAGATCTTGTACGAACTGCAGAAGGCCTTTTAAACGAAGAAATAGAAAAAACCGCTGCCACCAGAAACAAAAATATCCTTATTTATACTTCCATCCTATTACTTTCCATATTGCTTTTAACATCTATTATTTACAGGTTAAGAGAGAAAAAAAACAAAATAATAGAAAATAAAAATGACTTGCTGCAAAAGAAAACAAATGATCTGGTAATTAAGGAAAAAACAATTTCTGCATTACAGGACAAAGTAAATGGCTCCCTTTCAGAACTGACCCAGATGGTAAAAGATAATGCACCTGAATTTTGGAACAGTTTTCAGACAATTTATCCTGATTTTACTGGAAAAATGCTAAAAATAGATCCTAAATTCAAAACCTCTGAACTGATACTTTCAGCTTATCTTTATCTTGGCTTTACAACAAAAGAAATTTCACAATACACCTTTAAATCTGTAAAAACCATAGAAAATAACAGATATAATTTCAGAAAAAAAATCAATATTTCCTCAGAAGAAGACCTTTCTATCTGGATTAAAGAATATATAAAAAATGCAGAAACAGAATAATGCTCCTGAAAACACCAGATTTGGAACTTATAACATATTTTATGGTCTAATATGTCATTTCCAGTTCATCAAAATCCCTGATTTCCGTAAGGTCAAGCAATTTTGTAATTTTAATATTACTCCAGGTAGTTTCAAATATTTCGTCCCCACCCTCTGCTTCTTCGTTGGTATTAATATCTTTTCGTTTCTTTTTCGTTAAAAAGTTAATGCTGGTTGTACTGTTCACCAAGGGTCCATTATTGGAACTTTCATCATATCCTATGAGCTCAAATCCTGAATTCTGATATCTGAATATATACCTCCAATACCCATACTTTCCGTGAGCATAATGTATAATCAGGTTACCTTTTTCTGCCTCAACAATAAGTTCAGGAGAAAAATAGGCTCCTCCATCTTCGTTTTCGGATGAAAAACAGTTATTGTTTTCTGCAGCCAACTGATACCCATTCTGATTTTTCAAAAGCACAATAATACCACGACGGTTCATATCCAGCTTACCCCGAGATTCATGGTTTACGATATTGGCATCATCTATTTTTTTGATAATGAGCATGCAGTCTTCCAATCCATCTTTATTGAGATCTCCATAGGATTTTTCAAAAATCCTATACCCTTTGGGAATAAAGTCGGCAGGATTCTTCCCTGTCTGTTCAACTGATACCGGCGAAGCTGTTACAGAATTACTTGTATCTGTTGTTGTAGAAATTAAATCATTGTTAGCTGGCGGGAGCTCTGCTTTTACTTTGTCTTTTGAACAACTGCAGATAATAATAAGTGAAGGAATTAAAAGCCAATTCAATCTGGTCAAAAGTTTTCTCATGAGATTTATAGGTGTAACCAAATTTACACATTTGATCTGAGTTTGCCTGTAAACTTTATATTTTCTTATAAATAATAGCAGCTAAATACATCCATCACTAACCTATTCTGATCATAAATTTTTAAAATTAGATGTATTGTTTTTGTGACGATAATCACAAAGAAGATCAGTACCTATCCTTTAATTTTGCTTATATAAAAAACAATATTATGAGTAACACAAACCAAAATGTAGCGGAACAGTTTATCCAGTACTTAAATGAGGAAGATTTCGATAATGCAGAAAACTGTCTTGATCCTGAGTTTAAATTCATAGGTGTACTGGGAACAAGAGAAAAAGCTTCAGTGTATATGAAAGACATGAGGCAGATGAAATTTAAATATCAGATTATTAAAACCTTTACTGCGGGGGAAGATGTTTCTTTCTGGTATATGATTGATATGGGAAACAAAACCATAGAGGCTTCAGGATGGTATCAGATAGTTAACGGTAAAATTATTTCTTTAAAAGTGTTGTTTGATCCACGCCCACTGTTGAAAGAATAATATCTTAAAGTATAAGCTATTCTTTCAAAAAATAGCTCATAAGAAAAAATTCCGGGTCAGTTTAAACCCATCCGACTTTTTTTCTCCACAGAATATAGCCCCTGTCTCTATTATCAATTTCAGGAATCTCTTCCGGATTAGGAATCTGATGAATTTCTTTTTCCGACAATGGCGGCAAATTAACTTTCTCCCGTTCTCCGTTCAGATTTTCTTTATCTTCCACCGGAAACAGGAGTCCACCGGCAGTAAGCTGAGTGCCATATTTTTGAGGTCTGCCCTGAAAAACCTGGATCCGGTCATAGAGATAGGCTTTATTTTTCAGATTAATATCATGATAATTCTCTTCCATCATTGCATAGCATTTCTTCATAAATTCAGGCTCTCCAATGGAATGCTGAATAATCAGCCAAGCGGCATCACTAGCTTTTTGACCAACCTTTGAGATGGTTGGAAATCCTATTTCACTTATAATTTCCCGAAGCCTTTGCGCATTAGCCTTATGCACACTTTCCATTTCCGGATGATATCCATCCGCTAGTTTTCCTTCTCCAGCAAGTCTTTCCCTTACTGCAAGATCGTATTCTGCAAGATGTATTAATTCCTTTTCAAAAGGGTGTATCATAGCATTATAATTTTTTCAACAGATATTTTGGTGGTTCTGTATATCCTTCTTTGTAATAAAACCGACGGGTTTGTTCTCTATGGAAATACCATACAATTCTATCCTGTCTCAGTTTCATTTCCGAACTGTTGGTTCACAATACTCTTCTATAGCTTTTCCAGTTCCTGAACTTCTGTAATTTTCATCAACGGAGAGATAGCTAATCCTTATAAATAAATACTGAAAAGCAGCTATTTATTCCTTAGGCGGAAAAGTAATACCTGCATCCTGAATCAGATCATAGCCATACTTCATAATGGTTTCAATAACCGGAATTGCTTTTTTACCTTTCTCAGTAAGGCTGTATTCTACTTTTGGCGGAACAACAGGATATACTTCACGATGGATCATTTCCTTATTTTCCAGCTCTCTTAGCTGGCTGGTCAGCATTTTATCTGTAATATGCGGAATATCTTTCTTCAGCTCGCTGAAACGAAGCGGTTTTTCCTGCAATCTCCACAATATAGGCATCTTCCATGTTCCGCCAATATGGCTTAAAGCAAATTCAATTGGGGTATAATACAATCTTTTATCATGAAAGAACTGAGGCATAATATTGTTTTTATCGTTACACTTTCAAAAAGGTAAGTATAGAACTAAAAGGTAAGTATATAGTTTCCTGATAGTCTATTCTGCAAATTTGCACAAAAAAATTATGAAATCGAAAAAAAACCTTTATGTACTTGCACTAGGGGTATTCGGAATTACCACAACAGAATTCGGAGTGATTGGAGTATTGCCGGAAATTGCCGCCACATTTAATATTTCCATTGAAAAAGCAGGTTGGCTGTTGAGTGCCTTTGCCTTAACTGTGGCTGTTTTTGGTCCGTTTATGCTAATTGCATTGTCATCATTCAAAAGAAAGAGCCTGCTGATTTCTTCTCTTTTTATTTTTACAGTAACCAATATTCTTTCTGCTTATATTGGAAATTTTTATGGATTATTGGTGGTGAGAATGCTTCCTGCATTTTTTCATCCCGTTTACTGGTCTATTGCTTTATCTGTTGCCGGCATGACGTCTGATCCTTCTGATAAGTCCAAGGCAGTGAGCATCATCTTTTCCGGGCTTACATTGGCTACTGTCCTGGGTGTTCCTTTAGCCACTTTAATGTCTGATCTGTTTTCCTGGCAGTCATCATTTTTATTAACCGCTTTTATCAATATGGCTGCATTAACTGGAGTCCTGTTTTTACTGCCTTCCATTGAAAAAGAAACTGAGGCTCCAATGGTATTTGATTTTAAAATACTCTGGAATAAACATCTCTGGAGTGGTTTGTTCATTGCATTTTTTACGATTTCGGCTATGTATTCCACTTATGGTTATATGGCAGATCTTTTGAAGAATGTAACGCAAATGAATGGAAAACAGATCAGCATTATGCTCTTTATGTTCGGTATGGTTGGAATTCTTGGAAATAAAATAGCAGGAAAGTATATGAGCAGGTTTCCGTTTCAGATTACTTTTATATTTCTTATTTCATTAGCAATCATCCATCTGTTGATCTATTATTATGGGATTTATTTTATTCCAATGGTCTGTATTATTGCATTTTGGGGACTCGTTCATTCGGGTGGATTTCTCATCAGCAATATAAATGTAACCTCTTCTGTTTCCGGTTCTCCGGAATTCATCAACAGTATTTTTACTTCCTGCGGAAATTTTGCAGTCACTGCCGGAACTTTATCCGGTGGGTTCTGGATTGCTCATTATGGTATTGAGAATATTATGGGATCCAGTATAATTACCATAGCATTGGCTCTGATGATGATACTCACCAAGGGTAAGCGTGTGAAATAAGCAGCTTTCGGTCTCTATTATAAGATTTTAAAACCTGAGTGTATTCAGCTGGCTGAAATCCTCCTTATCATATATAGTCTGAATACTTCCGTTTTGCAGCAATGCAATTTTATCGCAGGTATGAAAAAGAGTTTCAATAATATGAGAACTGATCATAACCACTTTGTTCTCTGATTTTAACCGTCTGATAATATCATAAAGGAGATGTACACCTTCAAAATCTACTCCGTTGAAAGGTTCATCCAGAATATTAACGGGCTTATTCAGCATCAGCATTCCAATCAGCGCCAGCTTTTTCTTCATTCCACTGGAATAATACTGCACATATTTTTTCAGTGGAAGTTTGAATTTTTCAATCATTTCTTCAATCTCATCTTCTTTTTTTGAGGAGAAATAAGACAGATATTCTTCTCCGGTAATATAAGGGTAAAAATAGTTTTCCGTTTCCAGGTAAGAGATCTGCTTCCGTTGCAAACGCTCATTTTTCCAGTTAATATTTCCGGAAAATGACAGACTTTGATATAAAGTCTCAAATAAGGTGGTCTTGCCTGCTCCGTTTTTTCCGAGAATTCCCAAAATACACCCTTCTTCAATAGATAAGCTCAGATCATTTAAAACTTTCTGATTCTTAAATTCTACATTTATATTTTTAATTTCCAACATAATTTCTAATCGTTTGGTTAGCCCCTCTTATTCCTGATTTAAGAAGAAACAGCGCGGGAATAATGGTGATACTACACAGCAAGTATTCAAAATACACCGCCATACTGTAATCGCTTTCCTTATTTTTATGATTATAATTTTTATATTTCCTAACGAGAATCAACAGGAGATATAGATTCATAAAAGCCAAATAGTACAGTATATAGAAGCTTTCGTATGGATTTAGAATTAAAAACGAACAGCAGACCGGCAAAAGCAGTGCATTGAAAAGCACAGTGTTTTTTCTTATCTTTTCCTGTAATGTATACTTTCTGAAATACATTTCAAGCATTTCCTTACTCTCATGCGGCTGATAAACAGGAGAAATGAAATCCAGTACAAAAGTTCCTGCCAGGATGAGTGTTACTATATGATAAGAGGAAAACATAACAATAACAAATCCAAGGATTACCTTCCAGCTGTTCTTTCGCAGAAATCCTTTCCACTCAAACAGAATGTTGGGTATAAAGCCCCATTTTAAACTCAGCCAGGGGGTTGCTCTTGGCGGAACAAAAGCTAATACAGCTATCAGTAAATATAATATTAATCCTGTTTCTTCAATTTTATAATTGATATTTCCCAATAGTAAAACACTGTACATAATTACTGTTTCCAACAGAATGACCCATCTCCAGCTTTGTACAAAAACCTTTTTCAGAAACGGAATGTCCTTCCTTTCTCCATGAAAAAAGCCTATAAGTATAAAAAATATGGCCGGGTAATAGTAATATTCCGGCAGTTTTATAGCGACCAGAGCGCCTAAAACAAGCAATACCGGGATACTGACCTTAGGATTGAGATTGAATATCCTGAAACTCTGACTGATTCTGAATTTAAAATGGCTGATTAGTTTTTTCAAAAGCTACTGATAATATCTTATAAGTTTTAATGAATATGCTTTATCAGATACAATTTGCTCTGACTGGCAGTAAAAAGCTGAAAGTTGAGATTTTTATCTGAGAAATACAAATAGGAAACATATTCTTTCTCCAGCTCAGCTTTGGAAATTATGATCTTAAGAAATACATTTTTCTTTTCCTTACGTTGTTATTTTCCTCTCCTGCTTCCTGCCTTTACAAAAAACCATCAAACCTGCGCTACTGGCAAAGGTTTGTGCTTTTATATTGTATTTTGGTTATCACTATGGTTCCTGCATGATTTTTTTAACTTCATTAAATTCATTTTCGATAACTGTATCAGGCTTGTAAGTTAATAAGGAAACGATAATATTGGTTACTAAGGAAAGAATGAATCCCGGAATGATTTCATACCATTCTTTCAATGGATGCTGAAGATACACCCAGGCCAGCACAGTAATTCCTCCTGCCATCATTCCTGCAAAACTCCCCTGCCAAGTTGTTTTCTTCCATAAAAGAGATAAAAGAATCAATGGTCCGAATGCAGAACCAAAACCAGCCCATGCATTCCCTACCAGATTAAGGATGCTGTCTTTAGGGTCTAACGATAAAAGTCCGGCAATAACCGCCACCAACAGAACAGATAGTCTGCTGGCCACCAGGAGCTGCTTGGGAGTTGCTTTTTTATTCAGGAAAGCTTTATAAATATCCTCCGTTAACGAGCTTGAAGTTACCAATAACTGAGAAGAAATGGTACTCATTACTGCTGCCAGAATGGCTGTTAACAGAAAGCCTGCAATAAACGGATGGAATAAAATACGGGAGAAGTAAATGAAAATAGTTTCTGCTTCAGTTTTTGATCCGTCAAACCTCATCATGGTTTCGATATCAAATTTCTGCAGGTAAGCAATTCCTACCAACCCGATAGCTAAAGCTCCGGCAACAGTAAAGATCATCCATGTAATCCCGATCTTTCTTGCTTTTACCAGGTCTTTTGGCTTATCAATGGCCATGAAGCGAACTAAAATATGGGGCTGTCCACAGTATCCTAATCCCCAGGCTAATAAAGAAACAATACTTATTGTAGTGGTTCCCCGGAACATATCCAGGTATTTTGGATCTTTAGCTTTAATCAGTGATAAAGTTTCTCCTACTCCTCCAATCTGAGTAACGGCAACAATAGGTACAATAACCAAAGCCAATACCATAATGGTTCCCTGAACGAAATCCGTAAAACTTACTGCCAGAAACCCTCCTAAAAACGTGTATAAGACCACTACTAAGCTTGTTAACAGCAGCCCTGCGGTATAATCCATTCCGAAAGCTGATTCGAAAAGTTTTCCGCCGGATACCATTCCTGCTGAGGTGTAAAGAGTGAAAAATACCAGAATAAAGATAGAAGAAGTGATCTTCAGAAGATGGTTTTTATTTTTAAATCTGTTTTCAAAAAATACGGGCAGTGTAATGGCATTTTGGGCAACTTCGGTATAAATCCTGAGCCTTGGTGCCACAATAATGTAGTTAAGAAATGCGCCAAGTGTTAACCCTATTGCGATCCATGAACTGGAAATACCGGAAAGATACATAGCTCCCGGAACTCCCATCAGCAGCCAGCCGCTCATATCCGCAGCACCAGCAGACAGTGCCGTAACAGCAGCTCCCATTTTTCTTCCTCCAATTAAAAATTCCTCCGAATTGTTTGTTGATTTTCTATAAGAATATATGCCTATACCTATCATTAATAATAGATACAACCCCACAGAAATCCCTTCATATACTTGCATATCATTTTTTTTATGAAGCCGAATATAGCCATTTTTTAAAAAATGAAGAAACACCAATCCAAAGCAGTATTACCTGCTATATGCTAAAAAGTACGTCCAATAAAGGAGACTTTATATAATTTGTAAACCGGTTGAAAGGTCTTTAGGATTACATATGCATAATACTTTTCATATTGTTTTGCTCTATTAGCACTTACTTCATCAACTTCTGAGCTCTTCTCAGGTTATCGGTGGCCTGTAGAATTTTATTTTTCAGAATAGGATTATAATCAGGATTTTTCAGAAGGAACTGATTAACTACCTCAAGAGCCTTTGGGTTCTGATAGCTGCCGAATGTAGAACGAAGCCAGTTATCCGGAAAAAATATATCTCCTGTTTTCTGAATCTCCTGTAAAATTTCCAGGCTCTCAGGAAGATAATGAATGGAGGTATGCTGCCTTAACGGATGATGCAGATAACTCAATGCTGAGCCTACTGCCGACTCATTGGCTCGGTTCTGTTTTTGCATAAGCCCGTTGAAGAAATCATCACGAACTTTCTGATCAGACGAAGCAGCCTGCATAATAATTTTAAAACGGTTTACCCGATCCTGGTTTTTAATTCTTGTCAGCTGCTCCTGCAAAAGCCCAGTATTATTTGAATTTCTTATTGATAAGGCTAAAGCAAGATTGGTGAAGTCTTCATCATTAAGCGAAACTCCCTGTGGCGGAGTCTGAGATTTCCAGATCGTGTACAGATTATCATATGCCTCCTTGGATTGGAAAATATTCTGATAGCCATCAAACACAATTTTCTTATTATTTTTTGCTGTTTGCTCCTGTAATGCTTTCCATAAAATATTTTCCAGATTTACAGACTCTTTCAGCCTGGTATTTTCCGGTAAGAAATTCCAGTAAATAGAAGAAATATACCCTGTAATCAAGCGAAGATTCAGTTCCGTAGTTTCTTTAGACAGCTGTGTTGCAAAAAATGTTAATAATTCCTGAGCGTCAATCCCTGAGCTGTTCATCATATTTTCATATAACGAAATATAGGCGCTGGCACGGCTTATCGGATCTTTTACCAGAGAAAAGTCTGAGATAACCGATTTATCCGTTTTGAATACTCCATAGGCAATCCCTGATGAATTTTGGAGGATAAACAAAGGCCTTCTCTTTCCTTTTAATCCGGAAATATCCTGTTGCTTTGCATCTAATTTAACATTAACCTTTTCAACACTGTCAGGATAAAATAAACTGATTTCGAATGCCTGTGGCCATAATTTATGTTCTTTTCCATATTCCGGCTTTTGGATAACGGTAAAACGTTCTATTGTATCACCATTATATTTCACATCATAATCAATAACAGGTCTTCCCGGTTCATTTACCCATACTTTATTCCAGCTTTGCAGATCTTTTGGCGTGTGTTTATCAAGAATAGCAATAAGATCCGGCCAGCTTGCATTATTAAAAGCATATTGGGTAAGGTATTCGCTTACTCCTTTTCGGAAGTCTTCTTCCCCGATCAGCAATTCCAGCTGCCGCATCATAATAGGTGCTTTGTTATAAATAATAGGTCCGTACATCATTCCTGCATTCTGGAGGTTATCTAAAACCTGACGGATGGGATTTGCTCCTAATGTACGGTCTACAGAATAAGCCGCCGGGAAATGAGTTGTTAAAAACTTAAGATCATATACCCTTTTATCTGCAGATGCTCCGGTACTTTTATCAGCCATAAAATTGGCAAAAACTTCCTTCATCCAGACATCATTGAACCAATCCATCGTAACCATATCCCCGAACCAAAGGTGAGCCACTTCATGGGCAATCAGATTGGACCGGTTGTTCAGCTGATTCTGCGTAGCATTCTTATCTAAAAACAAGGTAGAATTCTGGAACAATATGGCACCCGGATGTTCCATACCTCCGAATTGGAAATCCGGAACAACTGCCATTCCATGCTTTTGGAAAGGATGTTTAATACCTGTCCATTTTTCATAATAGACAAGTGAATTGTGGTATAATGTAAAAATAGAGTCCATGCTGTTCTTAATTTTCACAGAATCGGTTTCACGGTATAGCATTCTGGAATCCTGCTGGCTGATTTTTTCAGTATGGTTCTTAAAATCGCCGGCAGCGAAAGAAAAAAGATAAGTAGGAATAAGATCTGACTGATTAAACTTCAACGTTTTCTGTCCGTGCTGAACAAAGGTATCACTAAGTTTTCCGTTGGATATGGCACTCCATTTTTCAGGAACTGTCAATACCAGGGAATAGTTAGCCTTCAGGTTCGGCTGATCGAAACATGGAAACATAGTTCGGGCGCGATCCGGCACAAATAAGGCATACAAGTAGCCATCCCGTCTGTTCAGCGCTCCGTCTCCTGCCAGAAAATTAAAATGAATCTGGTTAGACCCTGATTTAAGATATTTTGCATCAATAATCACATGTTCATTTTCCAGAACCGGCTTTATTTCCTGCCCGTTCACTGATACGGATAAAAGAGATGAGGGATTCTCCTTAAAATCGATTAGCAATGGAGACTCATTTTGTTTTTTATACTGAAAACGGAGAACTTCAGTTCCGGAAATCCTTTCTGTCTTATTTTCAGGAATTTTCAGGCTGAGTTCATATTGAATCTCACTTAATGTACTTTTTCTCAACTTTGCCAGCTCATATGAAACTCCTGATTCTATCTTGGCCCAAGATTTCATTTGTGCATGGTAGCCGGTATTGAAAACAACTAAGAATAATGCTAACAGACGTACTTTTTTCATACATCAAATATAAGGATTGGAAGCTAAGGGAAAAACATCAATTTCGGATACAGCTGTAAAATTGAGTTTTTATTTCAAGCACCAACGAGGTTCTTTTTACCGGACAGCTATTATTTACTTATCATTTATCATTGTATACTACCAGAATCCGGTTGAGGAAAGCGGTTATCTTTGTAAATCTCTCTTTTAAGCAGTTTATTGAGTAAAATGACATTCCCGCTGTATTTACGGCAACAATATCATTTTCTTTTAATAAAAGGAATAGAATAATCATCACTTTTTCAGAATACTCAGCATCTTCCAATGCAAAATCTTCTCCGATGATACTGCTTACTTCTTTTCTTAATTCTTTAATATTACGTTTTTTTAATTTTTCATAACAAAAATCCACTTTTAAACAGTCGCTATCCGGAAAATTAAGAAATGCGAAAATATCAGAATGGTTTTTAACATCACCTTTCATGTGGCGCAATTTCCCTGAATTGATATCATTTACTAAATAAACCTTTCCTTTTTCAAAATGCATACTTCCTATTATTTAATGATTTCTAAAAATGCCAATACTGTAACAAGAATCATAAACCCTAATGCCGCATGGTACCCCATAAGTGCAGTATAGGTACTTTTGTGATAAGCATCCAAATGTTTAATATTTACCAAAATCCCAACACCATTTAAAACTATAACAGCGGCCAGAATTATTTTTCTACCTGTAAAATTGTTTCCCAATATCCAATAAAAGAAAACAATTCCTACGGTAATAATAATCAAGGAAAACAGTTCTAATTGAGTTTTCTTCATAAATTTTTTATCAGTTCTTATTAAAAAAATGATTCCTTACCTTTATAAATACTACATACAAAAGAGTTAAAACTGCAGCACCCACTACAATAAGAATCCACCAATAAGGAAGCACCCAAAACAGGAAATATTTAAAAGAATTAATACTATAAGACAATATATTATCTGATGGATAGATTTGTTGAAAAGCGCTGTCTGTAAGCCCTAAAGCGAAAATAGGTATCGACAGCAATATCACGCATAAAATAAAAGCCTTTATTGTATTTTTTCTCATCATCCGGTCATTTATATTTGAAGTTTTTACAGTTCCATTAATTATTTCATAAAGCTACATACTATTGTTTCAGCTTACAACTACTTTTTTTTCAAAAAATTAAATTTATTTTTAAATAAAAAACACATATACAGGATCGTTAACAAAGGTTTTTCAAAGAAAACTGACAAATTATTTTTTCATCTATTTATAATAATTCCAGATAAACGAAATTATTTGTACTTATTATCATAAATTATTAATACTTTAGCGGAATAATTGAAACGAATGGGCATACTCCTTAAACCAATTGATATTGTAGATGACATTTCACAGGAAGACTTCCTTGAGAAATACTTAAAGCCATGTAAGCCCGTGGTCATAAAAAATATGGCAAGAAAGTGGCCTGCATATCAAAAATGGACCATGGAATATATGAAAGAAGTAGTAGGTGACGTTGTTGTTCCTTTGTATGACAGTGCCAAAGCAGATCCTGCAGCTCCTATTAATACTCCCACTACCAAAATGCCTTTTGGCGAATATGTAGACCTGATTCAACGGGAGCCCACAGATCTCAGAATTTTCTTTTTCGATCCAATTAAATTTGCCCCAAAACTGTTGGATGATTATATTCCGCCTAAAAGTTTAATGGGTGGATTTTTAGATAAATATCCGAGTATGTTTTTTGGGGGTAAAGGCTCTGTGACTTTCCTTCATTACGACATCGATATGCCGCATATCTTCCATACCCATTTCAATGGAAGAAAACATGTCCTTCTTTTCGAATATAAGTGGAAAACCCGTTTGTATAAACTTCCTTATGCAACTTATGCACTGGAAGATTATGATATTGCCAACCCTGATTTTGAAAAATTCCCAGCCCTGGATGGTATTGAAGGAATAGAATGCTTTCTGGAACATGGCGATACCCTGTTTATGCCTACCGGCTGGTGGCACTGGATGAAGTATCTGGATGGTTCATTCTCTCTTTCTCTTCGTGCATGGGATAAAAGCTGGGCTGTAAAAGCACATTCTCTATGGAATCTTGCTGTTCAGCGTAATTTTGATAATTTCATGAAAGGCAGATATAAAAAAAGATATATGGACTGGAAGGAAAGAAAAGCTGTTGAAAGTGCCAACATAGCTCTGAAGAAAGGACTTCCTAAATAATTGCACTTTAATTTACCGGTTTTATGGGAAATGCAATGTAAAAATGATTAAATTGCATAATGAACCCGTTCCCTTAATACCTGATGTATGTTCGAAAAATTGATTGACAGCTTCGAGAAGCTGTGTCTTCAGATTATTATTGAAATACTGCTGGTGCCGGTAACCATTTTTAAATTGTTCCAGGATCCCCGCCGCTGCTACGACCTTTCTGTTCATGAAATGGAAAAGGAAGAAGGTGAACGGTTTCACGACTACCTGTCTCCTATTAAACTCTCTGTATATACGTCAGTAATTGTATCTGTTTTATTAATGGATTACAGCGGGGAGCATAATTTCCTGTCGAAAATCAAAGGATTAAGCATGGTGGAAAAAGCCCTGTTTATATTCCTCATGAATAATATTACTGCAGTACTGTTCAGTGTGGTATTATTATGGTATAAAAAAGAAAAAGTAAATACTGTAGCTTTCCGTACCCTGCTTTTCTCTTTTATCTATACTACAGTTTATACTTCTACTCCGTTTTTCATTCTGATTTTCTCGGTAATGTTACTGGGTCAGACCATAGATGTACAATCTTATATCAACCATATTGACAAACTGGCTAGCTCAGGAACGTATAGTTTCAGAGATTACGTATTTTTTATCATCTTCATATTGTTTATTATCCTGATCATAGTTGGATTGTTCAAACTATTCAAAGCCCTGCATCATATTCTTAAAGAAAATTTCCGCTACCATCCTTATGTGGTGTGGTTTTTCACTTTACTGTTTTTTCTTATACAGCTTTATTATACCAAAGGTTTTGTATAATAAAAAACAAACCGCCTCTCAATTCCATATTACCATACAGTCAGAAATTATTTTCGCAAGGAAAGGCTTACAAAAGAAGACTAAGCAATAATAAAGTAAATAGAATGATTTTTTAACAGCATACCGCCTGTTCATTTTTGTTTAAATTTGTGAAAAACATCAGCCAATGTCCAAACCTCGCGAAAGAATATTAAGTACTACTTTGCTCCTGTTTCATAAACAAGGTTTTAACAGTACCGGTATTAATCAGATTATTGAAGAAGCCAAGGTTTCAAAAGCAAGCTTCTACCAGCATTTTAAGTCGAAAGATGAGCTGTGTATTGAATTTCTCAACAGAAGATACGATTATTGGATATCTGAACTTGAGAAGTTCATTTCCGGTGCTTCATCTCCTGAAGAAAAGGTCCTTAAATCTTTTGATTTTCTCATTTATATGAATGGAAAAGAAGATTTCAGAGGCTGCAGCTTCTGGAATATCTTATCTGAAATACCTGTTGAGAAAGAGGAAATTCATTCCATTTTGCGCTATCATAAGAATAAGCTGAGAATATTCTTCAATAATGAAATCAAGGATGAGGCAGTAGCAACCCATATTTATCTCCTTTTTGAAAGCGCTATACTTACCAGCCAACTCTATAGGTCAGATGAATTCATTCAAACATCCAAAATTATTATTAAAAATATACTTCACTCACACCCTTCCTGCTAATAAATCCTATATTCAGGGGAGGATAATGATTAAGATTTTATCGAAATTCTTTCAAAACAACCAATACCCTTGTACCGCAGTGCAATCTTTCAGTGCGGTTTTTGGTAAGGCCCTGTCATCCTTTCAGGCCATCAAAAAATTCCCGCATTATTTTTGAACTCTCACCGGGAACTCTCAAATGAACAATTTACCGTATTCATCTGTAGTCATATGTCCTTTAAAGGCATCCGGCATTCTTTCATACTGTTCATTTACCTGTTCCAGCAGCTCTCTGAACGATCTATAATCATATTTTTCAACAAGAAAAGGAAGGGCGTTCTTTCCTCTTAACAGCTCATATTCCTGATAGTTATATGGAGTTGTTTTCTCTGTTTTTGCTAATGAAATTTTCATTCTGTCCACTAATCTGCTGATGTCTTTTTCTTCTGCAAACTGTGCCCATCCACGCAGGGCATACACTTTCATATCAAGATATCTTTCTTTTCTGCATGCCATTTCAAAAAACGGATGAAGCTCAGGATATTGATGGGTCGTACAGCAGCTTCAGAATTTTATTGCGATAAGAAATCTCTTTGGTGTTCGTATAAATCCGGATCAGATGATTCAAGTTTTCAGTAGTAATATTCTCAGTGTTAAGTTCAAATAATGCTTTTTTAAAGTCAGGATGCCTTTCTTTTGCATTTTCGTCTGTTAAAACTTCCGGAAACGGGTTCATACCAGAGTAACTTTTAATTGGGATAATTCTCGTATGCAAATTGGGAAAAATAATTTATAATTCTGCAATAGGTTGGTATTTAAGTTTTGTGTAATCTGTTAAAACTATTTTCTCAATAAACCATTTACAAATGTTATTGTTTGCTCATGAACCTTGGATATAATTTTGTGTCATAACAATATCTTTATGAAACATATTATCCAAGAAGTTTTCACTAATATTTTAGAAAATCCTGTATTTGATTTGTCATTAATTGAACAATACTTTTCGAAAGATTATATTCAGTTGGTAGATCATACCCAACTCAATTATGAAGAATTTATTCTGCACATTAAAAAACTCAAAGAAAAAGTATCAGGACAAAAAATTGACCTCATTAATTATGCTGAAAATGGTAATATCATATTCACTCATCATATGGCAAGATCAGTATTGAAAGATGGAAGTATTGTACGGCATAAGGTATTGGCCGAGTTCACCATTCACGAAGATAAAATTATACGATGTGATGAATTGACCTTACTGTTGGAAGGTGGCCAAACAGAAAGAAATCTGGGTTCCGAAGTTTAGCTAAATGTCATTCCTTCCCTTCTTTATTAACAAATCTTAAAACAATGTTAATTTTAACTTCAAACCGTTTACCAAACAGACGTTTAATTTTGTTGTGATTTTTATCTAATTACAAGAAAGTGAAGAAAATTTTTACATCTGTATTGTTCTGTGCTTCTCTATTTTTCTACGCACAAACCGGAACTCTTTCCGGAAACATTAACGACGACGCTAAAATTGCCCTGCCGGGAGCCAAAATCTCCCTAAATCCGGGTAATATTTATACAACTTCTGATGAACATGGAAATTTTGTATTTCTGAATGTTCCTCCCGGAAATTATACCATGAAAGTTGATTATCTGGGCTACGGAACTCATCAGTATAATGTAACCGTAGAGCCTGAAAAGAATACGAAACAAAATATTATTTTCAATAAAAACGAAACAAGCATTGGTGAAATTGTGGTTTCGGGAGCTACATTGAAAAACCAGGCAAGAGCTTTGAATAAGCAAAAAAATAACTCCAATATTACCAATGTTATTTCTGCCGACCAGATCGGGCGCTTTCCTGATGCCAATATCGGAGATGCCTTAAAACGCGTTCCGGGAATTACGATCCAGAATGACCAGGGGGAAGCCAGGAATCTTATCATCAGAGGGCTTGCACCTAATCTGAACTCTGTTACCCTGAATGGTGACAGAATTCCTTCTGCTGAAGGAGATAACCGTAATGTTCAGATGGACCTGATTCCTTCGGATATGATTTCTACCATTGAAGTCAATAAAACCCTGACGCCCGATATGGATGCCGATGCCATTGGTGGTTCCGTTAACCTTATTACCAGGGCTTCTCCTAATGGACAAAGAATTTCTGCAACATTGGCAGGAGGATACAATCCTATCCGTGAAAAAGGAAATTACACAGCAGGACTGGTCTACGGAAACCGTTTCCTGAATAAAAAACTGGGAGCCGTATTCAGTTTTTCCTATAATAACAATAATTTTGGCTCAGACAATATAGAGCCTGTATGGAGCCAGGCTAATGACCGCGCCCAAACGGTTTATGTAAGCAAAATGGGTATACGGTATTATAATGAACACCGTATCAGGCATAGCTTTGACCTGAATATGGATTATGAATTCAACTCTAAAAACAAGATCTATGCTTCTGCAATGTACAATTTCAGGAATGATAAGGAAAACAGGTTTGCACTGGGATATAAAATAAAACCTGTTTATAATGCTGATGAATCTGAAATTACAGATTGGAAAGGGAGTATTACAAGACAAAACAAAGGTGGTGATGCCGCTAATGACAACACCCGTCTTGAGAAGCAGAAAGTTCAGAATTATGCATTACGGGGAGAACATTTATTAGGATCTAAAGTAGATCTTGACTGGTCTGTGAATTATGCTACAGCAAGTGAAGATAAGCCTCACCAGCGTTATATTGAATTTGAGAACAGCAAGATGAACTTCTCTCCGGATTTAAATGATCCAAGGAAACCAATGTTTACCCTTATTGCAGCAGATAACCTGGGAAGCTATAAACTAAATGACCTTTCTGATGCGAATAGCTTCACGCAGGAAAAAGAATTCGGGGCCAAAGTAAATATACGTTTTCCGTTTTCTGTAATTGACGGTCAAAAAGGAAGACTTCGTACAGGAGCAAGACTCCGTTTAAAGGAAAAAGAAAGAGAGAATGATTTTTTTGCATTTACCCCTGTAAGCAGTATGGGAAGCCTTCTGTCTGTACCTACTCTTCATCTTGACGGCCACAACTTTCAACCGGGAAATTATGTCCCGGGAACATTTGTTGATCCCGCCTATTTAGGTGGATTGGATCTGTTTAATCCCTCTTTATTCAACGGAAAGTCAAAACCGTCAAAGTTCCTTTCTAATAACTATAATGCCAAAGAACAGATCTATGCAGGATATATCCGTTGGGATCAGGATTTCAATGATAAGCTTTCCATGATCGTGGGAGCCCGTGTAGAAACTACCAAAATTGATTATACCGGAAACTACGTTATGAACGAAAAGGATCTGGTTGGAAAAATCAATAATACCAATACCTATACCAATGTACTTCCGAATTTGTCTTTCAAGTATGTACCGGTTCAGGACCTTGTGCTTCGTGCTGCATTTACTACTGCCCTTGCCCGTCCTAATTACTATTCATTGGTTCCCTATCTGAATGTCATTTCAGAAGATGAAATTGTTTCAGCTGGAAATCCTAACCTGAAAGCAACCTATGCATATAATTTTGATTTCATGGCAGAAAAATACTTTAAGTCTGTGGGAATTCTTTCCGGAGGTCTTTTCTACAAAAACCTGAAAGACTTTATTTATACTTTTTCCAGAAGAAACTACACTGCGAATGATTTTGCCAACGATTTTGCGGGGCAATCCAATCCTATTCCGGCAGGAGAAAGCAACTGGAAGTTTACTCAACAGCGTAATGGAGACAATGTAAGTATCTATGGTTTTGAAGTGGCTTTACAGAGACAGTTGGATTTTATTCCGGGTGCTTTCTGGAAAGGTTTGGGAATCTATGTAAACTACACTTATACTCATTCAAAAGCTAAAGGAATTACTAATGAAGAAGGCATTGAAAGAACAGATGTTGGGTTTCCGGGAGCTGCTCCGCATATGTTCAACGGATCGCTTTCATGGGAGAATAAACGCTTCTCAGCAAGGGTTTCTATGAATTATGCTTCCCATTATATTGATGAGCTGGGTGGAAAATCATTTGATGACCGCTATTATGACAAACAGCTTTTCCTGGATGCCAATGCTTCCTACAAAATTACAAGCCAGCTAAGAGTTTTTGCTGAAGCCAATAATTTAACGAATCAGCCGTTAAGATACTACCAGGGTATTCCGGACAGAACCGCACAGGCAGAATATTACAGACCTAGATTTACCATGGGGGTGAAATTCGATTTTTAAGAACATGAAGAAGATAACATTTTATATAGCAGTACTTGCTACTTTTCCTTTTGTAATGAGCTGCAAAGGGCAGAATCAATCAATAGAGAAAGTAAAACCAACCGTAATTACAGAAACTGTAGTTCATGATACCGATGATCCGGCCATATGGATTAATCCCCAAGACACCTCAAAGAGCATCATCATTGGAACAGATAAGGATACGGATGGCGGGCTTTACGCCTTTGATCTGAACGGGAGAATCATTCATAAAGTTCCAGGATTGAAACGTCCCAATAACGTGGATATTGAATATGGTTTTATTCTAAATGGGAAAAAGACAGACATCGCAGCGGTTACAGAACGGGAAACCAATAAGGTAAAGCTGTATTCACTTCCCGAACTCAAAGAAGTGGGCGAATTTTCTGTATTTGACGGAGAAACAGAACGTGGCCCAATGGGAACTTCTATGTATAAAAACCCTCAAACAAAAGATATTTTTGTGATTGTCGGAAGAAAATCCGGACCCAAAGAAGGCTATCTATGGCAATATAAGCTTTCAGAAAAGAATGGAAGCATTACTGGAGATGTTGTCCGTAAGTTTGGTAAATACAGCGGTTTGAAGGAGATTGAGAGTATTGCAGCAGACGATGAACTGGGATATATTTATTATTCTGATGAACAGTTTGGAGTACATCAATATTATGCAGATCCGGCCAAAGGAAATGAAGAACTTCTTGTTTTCGGACAGGGTGATTTTACATCTGATGTAGAAGGGATATCCATCTATCCTACTTCTAAAGGAAAAGGATATATTTTGGTTTCTGACCAGCAGAATGATTCTTTCAATGTTTATCTGAGGGAAAACCCGGCAAAAGGGAGAATTGCAGCAATTCCTGTTTCTACACTTGAAAGTGACGGTTCTGAGGTTACCAGTGTAAATGTAGGACCTCAATTTCCGAAAGGAATTTTTGTGGCCATGAGTAATGGAAAAGTATTTCATTTGTATGACTGGAGACTTATTGAAGAGAGAATTCAGGCAGCTCTAAAAACAAAACAATGATTTTTTAATACAAGTAATACTAATTTTTTCACCAATAGCACAATACTATTATTGCTAGATTCGTGAAAATTTGTAGTTCAATTTTCATTGAGATAACAACACTAAACCATTAAGATTAAAAAGCAATTAATAATAGTTAAGATAAGCTTCTGTTGAAGATGAGAGTTTTATTAAAATCGAAAGATTTACTCTTAATTTTCTTTTCTCTTCAAAAAATCTTAATGGTTTATTTTTATTTTAATCTATAGGATTCTTCACAAGACAATAACATGAATATTTTCACAAATAGTACAATTATGATTTTCAATATTACTGAACATCTGTGTTTCAATTTGTGAAATTTGTGTTTACATAATATGTTTTCTCAGAAATTCTGCAGTATAGGATATGTTATTTTTTAATAATTCTGCAGGAGTTCCTTCAAATAAAACCTTTCCTCCAAATTTCCCGGCACCCGGACCAATATCAATGATCCAGTCAGCCTGGGCAATGATATCCAGATTGTGTTCAATAACGATTAATGTATTGTCCTGGTCTACAAGATCATTAAAAAAAGACAGCAGTTTTTGAGTATCACTGGGATGAAGCCCTGTACTTGGTTCATCCAGCACAATGACCTGATTCTTATTTTTCAGTTCCCTAGTTAGTTTCAAACGTTGCCTTTCACCTCCGGAAAAGCTGTCCAGCCGTTGCCCTAATGTCAGATAATCCAGCCCCAGCTTTATCAGCAGATCAAAATGTCTGGTAATATTTTTATCCGTAAAAAATTTCTTTGCCTCCAATACCGTCATATTCATCACTTCTACAATATTTTGATGATGATATTGATATTGAAGAACTTCCGGATTAAAACCGGAACCTCCACATACCTCGCAGGGCTGTTCTGTATCATCCATAAACGCCATATCTATTTTTTCAACTCCCAGACCTTTACAGTTTTTACAGCTACCTTCACTATTCCTGCTAAAAAGTTTCTCAGAAACATGATTGGATTCTGAAAAAAGTTTCCGAACAGTATCAGAAATGTTTAAATAGGTTAAAAGGTTAGAACGGGCACTTGCTGTAAATAATGACTGGTCTATCACCGTTATATCCGGATACAATGCAGGCAGAACTTTGTTAATTAAAGTACTTTTACCGGAACCGGCTACCCCTGTGACAACAGACATCACTCCTACCGGAATATTGACACTTATATTTTTAAGATTATGAAGATTAGCATTTTTGATCTTAAGATAACCTTTAGGTTCCCGAAAATGACCTTTAACAACAGTTTTTTCCTTAAAATAGGCTCCTGTTTTTCCTTTGGATTTTTTTAAATTGATGAAATCGCCTTCATAAATTATTTCACCTCCGTTTTTTCCTGAACCCGGACCCATATCTATGACCCAGTCAGCCCTTTTAATAAGATCCGGATCATGCTCCACCAGCAAAACAGAATTCCCTTTATCTTTGATCTGCTGTATAATGAGGTTAATATTTTCAAGGTCTTTTGGATGGAGGCCGATACTTGGTTCATCAAAGATATATAGTAAGTCTACTAAACTGTTCCCCAGGCTTTTCACCATTTTTATCCGTTGAGATTCGCCTCCGGAAAGCGTATTGGTGCTTCGGTCTAATGTCAGATATTGTAATCCGATATTAATGATATTCTGAAGTTTCCCGGAAAGCTCTTTAATAATTACATCATAAGCTTCTGATTCCAGACTGCTGATAAATTCCAATAATTCATCAATGGAAAGTGCGGTACAATCTGCAATGCTCTTGCCTTTAACCTTACAGCTCAAAATCCTTTCATTCAACCGTTTTCCCTGGCAGGATGGACAGTCTTTTGTAATCACCACATTGCGTAAGGCATCCTTTCTTGTAATGTTCTCTCTGGAATCTTTTTTAAGAAATGTTTTTTCAATCCGGGGAATAACTCCTTCATATTTTACGGTTTTTCCCCAACTTTTATCCGGATGTTTTGGCTTATGTTCGGCTGCAAATAATAATATTTCCCATTCTTTGGCAGTAAAATCTTCCAGCTTTTTATCATTATCAAAATAACCGGACTGTGTATATCTTGTTAAACGCCATCCTCCGGGCTGAAAGGTTGGAAATTGAATTGCACCCTCATTTAAAGATTTTGTCCGATCAATCAGGGTCTTAACATCTACTGTCTGCACAAAACCCAATCCTTCACATTCCGGACACATTCCCTGTGGATTATTGAATGAAAAAACATTGGAATATCCTACAAAAGGATGTCCCATTCTTGAAAATAAAAGCCTCAGAGAAGCATACACATCTGCGGCAGTTCCAACAGTAGAACGGGCATTCCCTCCCAGCCTCTTCTGATTGATGATAATAGGAACATTGAGATTTTCAATTTTATCTACATCCGGAATACCATAATGCTGTAAGCGGTTCCTGATAAAGCTGTTCTGTGTTTCATTAATCTGACGCTGCGCCTCGGCTCCTATGGTCTCAAATACCAGGGAAGATTTCCCAGATCCTGATACTCCCGTAAAAACAACGATCTTATATTTGGGTATTTTTATGGAAATATTTTTGAGATTATTCTGTCTTGCATTTGTAATTTCTATGTTTTCCATTTTAAATCATTAACTTTGTTAATAGTTAACTAAGTTAATCAATTTATTCCATGAAACCCATTGAAAAAAAATTTTTTGATACATTTACCGATTTCCAATGTTTAATCCTTGCTCATATGAATAAGGGAGATATCAATGGTATAACAGCTTCCCATTACAATATCATAGAATTCATTCTCCGTAAAAAAGGATCAACAGGAAAAGAGATCGCTACGGCTCTTAAAATCAGCCCGGCAGCAGTTTCAAAGCAGTTAAAAACCCTTATCAACAATGATTTTATTACTCAGGAGCAGGATAAGGCAGACCGCAGAAAATTCAGGCTTAATGTCACTGAAAAAGGGAAATTTGTAGTTGAAAACTCTGAAACATTCCGGAAAAAAATCACCCAGCAAACTATGGCGATACTTAGCCCGGCTGAACTTGATCATTTTAATGATCTGCTAAGCAAGATTTTGAGTGAAATCAAGCTTTAGCCCTACATATTCCTGATAATTAATTGTATTTTTGAGGGACAGACAGTATCTATAACACTAAATTATTTAAAAGATTAATTTCAACTCTATGAGTGAACTCATCAAACTTTTCCCGGCCTATGAAGAGGTATTTTATGATGACCTGGAAAATCACAAAAAATATTTTCTTCCTATTTGTTCTTTTAACCTTCAGCTGCTGGATCCTTCCAAAAATGAATGGCTGCATATAGTTTCTGTAAAGGAAATTTATGAAGGCTGTGTGGGAGAAGAAAGAGAGGCTTATCATACCCAGTTTACGAAAGCAGATATGCTGGGCTTTGACATTATTGATGGCAAATACAAATTTGATGCAGACTGGAATTATTTCCAGACTTCTACAGAAATCACTCCGGAACAATATGGCGAGGAGTTTACTGAGCTGGAGATTGAATATAATATGAATGAAGCCATGTACCAGCTGAGAAAAGCTTATTACAGCAAATATGGTAAACTGTATGACAAATATTCTTACAGACCAGGACTTACCGTAAATGATATCCGCAGACTGGAAAGACTTCGCCAGCTGACGGTTGAAGATCTTGAAAAAGATGAAGATTCAGAGTATATGGCTGAAAGGGCAGAGAAAAAATTATATGGTATCTTTGAAGAGCTTAATATTGAGAAAAAGAGTCTTGAAGAGTGCAATTTCGGAGGTGAAAACCTCACTAACAAGCCAATCTTTAATGAAAAAGCATTAGACTATATCGGCTGCATTGAAGGCTATGATTTCCAGCAGAATGCGGCAGACCAGATCTATTTATTCCATGATGATTCAATCAAAAAGGCAGTAATCTGTTTTGAATACACTTAAAATTCATTAAAGATGTCAAAAAAATATACGGAATGCTCACTGCATGGAAAACAGGAAATAGGTTTATTGTGTACCCATCTCGCTCATAGCCTTCTGGATAGGATTCCTGTAGGTTTTCATGAATTTGATGACGCAGACCTTGGCCGCCCTGATGCCTGGTGTGATGAATGTGAAGAAGCTGAGAAACAGATTAAAACAGATCAGGATCAGGAGGATTGGTTTATCAATTGTGATTATAAAATCCTGTGTGTGGCATGCTGGGATGAAGCTAAGGAATTGAATGAAAATTAGTACTAGAAGCATTATTTCCAACGCAAAAAACGCAAAGGATTTTTTCATAATAATGATATAAAGTTCGCAAGGGCCTTTCACTCAGCAATGGGCTATCATCTTATGATAAATAAAATATTCTATGTATCGATATTGCTTAATTTTTTTTACCACATTAGGTACATAGAAAATACATTAGATTTTTTTTAAATATTCGGGCATTCGTGGCGGTTAAAAATCTGCGTAATCTCCAAAATCTGCGAAACTTTTTTAGGTTGGAAAACGCAATGGCGCAAAGAATTATTAATATCAACTGTTTGTAAGGCACAAGAGAATCAAAGATTCTCAGCAATGAAAAGTCTTTCAACTTGGTTCCATTATAATATTCTATAAGCAAATATATTATTCGTGAATTCGTGGCGATTAAAAAAACTTTGGAAAAATCTGCGTAATCAACAAAATCTGCGTGAGAATTTATCACTTCCTGTTTATCAACTAAAATAGCCAACTCTCCTATTTATAGGTTCCGAACAGTCTATCCCAGATAGAAGTATAAAATCCAAAATTTTTAGTTTCATCCAAATGGTGCTGGTTATGGAATCTGGTAGTTCCCACCAAAAAACGGTCAAAACTGGCCGGAAAAAATTCCCGGTTCAAATGTCCTATGGTACCCCAAACAAGATTAATAAACAGGTAAATGGAAATGGAGATCGCTGAGAAATCATAACATAACAATAAAGTCAGCATCATCAGCCCAAAGCCTATGGTTTCAAAAGGATGAAGGACAAAAAGGCTCAGATAGTTGGTACTTACATGTTCATGATGCTTTCTGTGGATCAGTTTATATACAAAAGGTAAATGGGCAGCATAATGGAAGAAATACATGAAAAGGTCCATGAGAATAAGCAATGCGGCAATTTCCAGACTTATCCTTACTGCTGACCGGGTATTTCCCAACTCAATCCAGCCGCTCTTCCATAAAAAAGCACCTATCAGCATAACAAGACTGTTACAAACCACGGTAAAAAGGCTCAGAGATAAATCTGTTGCCGAAACAGGATGATCTTTTTCCTGTAATGGACTTTTACGGCAGGTCTTATCTATGAAAAGATACAGCCCTATTGAAAATAAATACAAAAATACATTACTTATCAGGCTGAAAGCAATCCATTGCGGCCAGGAAAACTGCCAGAATAAATCTAAATAACCTGAAAGTGCAGTCACATTACCATTCATAAAAGCATCCTCTTTCAACTTGACGTTATAAATGTAGAAATTTTAGAATAAAATAAGGTAAGAAAGCTGCTCTAAACATCAGATAAAGATCTTCCGGTTCAGACAATTGTGATAGCTAATCGTCTTTTGAACATATTATTTCTGTCTTGCTTTTCTCTTGATTTCACGGAGTCTTACCGTCAGTTTTTTTCTCAGATCGTTATGATATGCCCTGTAGTTCTTTATACTTTCTTCAAGGTTCTTTTTATTCTTCAGATATTCTTCATACAAATGTCCTAACTCAGCAATCTGTGTAATGACATCAGAACAGGCTTCAGACTTATCTGCTGCTTCTATCAGCATACGGTAATATTCTATACGGCTGGTAAGGCTGGTATGAAGTTTTGGTTCTATTCCCTGCATGGCTGTAATTTTTTAAATATTAATAGTCAATACATATTCTACAAATCTTTCCCGACAGCTATAGGAGGAACATCGCTCTGATATAAGATCTTCACTCCTTCTGCAGATATTTTCTGATTTCCAGATTTAAAATAGGTTCCATTCAATACAGAGGAAATCAAGGTTTCATCGGGATGGCCTAAAGGCAATAACGGTAATATTGTAAATTCATTAACCGGGACCTTTGGTGAAATTCCATTGCTGTAGTCACCTGCTCCATTAGCATTGAACACTTTATAAATTACCGGATGCATCTGCCAACGGATTTTTGGAGGCTTACGTTTATCTTCCACTATGAATCCCGCCATATCTTTCCCCAGCGTTACATCTCCTATCTGAATAACCTGTACATAAGGCTTCAGATTATTGATCACTATTTCAGCAGCAGACGCTGTGCTGTTTGAGGTCAGAATATAAACTTTATTCAATCCTAAAGCATTTGTACGTAAAGTATTAAAATCAAGAGCTTTCGGATCATAGGCAATCTGCTGGGAGAATGTTCTTTTTACTTCGCCACCGTTTTTATTTCCTTTAAAAATGATGAACGGAGAAGCAGATGATATTCCGGTAGGAATGAGGGAGCAAAGAGCAGCGGCTGCAGAAACTGATCCTCCATAATTGTACCGGAGATCCAGAATAAGTTCCCCTATACCGGCAGCTTTAAACTCTGCAAATTTCTGGCTTAGTTTCTGTGTCATCCCATCCGGAAAATCATAGATATACAGATAGCCTGCCTTTTTGCCGTTTTTTTCAAAAATTTTAGACAATAACGGCTGTTCGAAAGATAATCCATAGTATACTTTAATCTCTTTTTCATTGATAATGGTGTTATTATTCCAATTTCCTACAGTAAGATCCAGAACTGTAAGATCTTTCATGGTTGAAGTTAGAGATTCAGCATTGCCTGCCGTTACTGTTTTCCCGTTGATTTTGGTAATGACCATGCCGCGTTCAAGTCCAGCGTTGAAAGCCGGAGAGTCCTTAAGAACCAATTTAATAACTGTTACCACCTCTCCATCTGGCCTCTGAATAACTGTATAATCAAAGCCGTACATATTTCTGATGGAGCGTGGATAGCTGGAAGGTTCTTCCGTATTAACGATAAAGGAAAACCGATCCTGAGGCGCCAGCTGACTTTTGAAAAAATCTTTTACAGGGAGATGATAATCCGGTTTGGCAGGCATCTGATCTGCCCAGTAATAATACCTTTTCAGACTGTCCCTTACCCAAAGGTTAACGGCCTCTGTGCTTCCTTCAGGAAAGACGGGAACGTTTTCCTCATTATCTGTACAGGAAAAAAAAATGATAATAACTGCTAAGAGCTGAAGTTTTAAAAATGTTCTCATCCCTGATTATAAATATTCTGCGACATCTACATCTCCTTTTACCACCCATGTTCCATTTTCTGGTTTTTCCTGCAATACGATCATATTAGCTCCCATATCCTGCTTTATTTTCACTTTAATCATCGTAGATCCGGCATAAGGTTCCATAGTTCCCGGCTTATACAATTCGAGATATACAGGAGCTGCAATATTGAAAGAACTATAGATCTTTACCGGAGTAAAGCTGTTTTTTCCAATATTATCAAATTCCGCCAATACAGCACCGTTTTCCTTTTTTAAAACTCCTTTCACATTAGTAAGGGATGACCCTGAAAATTCTCCCAGATTCGGAAAAATAAATTCAAAACCTACTTTCCCGAAGTTTACCTGAGGTTTTATGACTTCGGCCTGCAGGAAAATTCCCGGGAGATTAAAGAAGTAGAGATTCTTATATTCATCTATATTATCATAGGTCATACTGTACTGTATAATTTCCTTTCCGGTCTCATTATTATATATTGCCAGCTTGTTGATTTCTCCCTGATCAATTACAAACTGAAGCGTAGTTTCTATTTTGTTGGTATAAGAAGTTTTTCCGTCAATTGATATGGGTTCTCCATTGAACCTCAGCTGAAGGGCATCCGGTTTAGAAAATCCTTTGATATTCACTTCTCCGGGTTTTTGTGCCACATCATATTTTTCCATCACAGTATGGTCTGTACAGGAAGAAAACAGGATACATAATAGCAGTGCAAAGATCTTATTCATCTTTTATATTATTTTAAACTTTAAAATATTGCCCTGCCCATTGTGCAGGGCAATATAACAATTATAAAAAAACTAGTTGGATATGTTCTGGATAGCTTCCGGCTACCCATTATTATATATTAAAATGGTTTCATGGTTAGTTTAAAAACAGAAGTTTATTTTTTTAGAAAATTCAAACGTTCCGTAGTTTTTCCATCAGTTACTTCCGTTATATATACTCCTTCTGATAAGCCTTCTACATTAATTGATTTTGAATATAAAGTGGTAAGAACTTTCTGCCCTGCTGCATTATAAAGGGTAACGGTTGTATTATTTTCTTTTAATGCAGGGTTAAGGTGTAGCTGTAAATATTCTTTTACAGGATTTTCTGCAATTTTTGTCAGATTTTCTTTCTTTTTTACATCTTTTGTGCTTAGGGTTGTAGCGGTGGCATATATCGCCATTTCATCAATATTGATATTCATGATATTATTTCCGTTGGCATTTCTGTTGGCCCACATTCCTATATAAATTTTCTTTCCTGCAAAAGCCGAAAGATCTACAAGACTTTCTCCAAACTGGGTAAGGTCAGCCGGAAAAGGATTAGTGGAAGATCCTACCTGTATTTTATACGGACTTTGAAGGTAATTTCCAGATCCATCTACCGTCATAGCCTGGAAATCTGCTAAAACAGGAACCGGTTTTTGAGGAGTACTTACATAGATATAAAGATCCCTGCTCACAATGGTATGGGAAGTTCTCTGCCTTCCAATAGAAGAAGTAAGTGTGATTGTACCTGATGCGCCTGTAAGGTCAATCTGAGGAGAAATAATCCAGTCATCTTCAGTCCCAAACCCTGATGCGCTTCCGGAAGGAACCAGGTTGATAGAATGTCTTAGAACGCCTGCATTTCCATAGGTTAAAGAGGTACCGTTATGATAAATATTAGCTCCCTGAACCCACCCGTTGTTGTTACCATTCAGATCATGGAATGTCCATCCCTGAAGATCGCCAGGTGCATCAAAAGAATTGCCCCAAACCAGAGATTGTGCTGCAGCCAGCTGAGATAAAAACAGAACAGATGATAAAATTATTTTTTTCATGATACTGATTATTAAGATTTTTAAGGAAAAAGAAAGCAAGGAATGAACATAAGCCGTTCCTTGCTTGTATAATTTTTTAGTTTACAATGGCAAAATTGTATTTTGTCCAGATTCCCTGGAATCCGCCACAGTTTCTTGGAGATACATTCCAGCTTCCTTCATTAAAGAATGGCTGGCTCATACCCCATAACGCTGCTGTGCTTCCTGTAAGAAGGTTTGCTGTTGGGATTCCTGCAGTACCAGCTCCTGTAACAGAAGTTGTAAATCCGTGTACCTGGATAGAAGCGAAGTTAGAAGCTGAAGAAAGCTCTGAACCTGCCCCTTCTACTCTGATTCCGGTAGGATATCCTGTTACCACAGCATTGTTTAATGTTAATTTACCATATCTTCTGATGTGGATCCCATTTTCATACGCAGCTCCCTGCCCTGCAGCACCAAATTTAGGCCCTACGATGGTAAGATTGTTGATCACAGGATTTGTAATTAATGAGGTAGCTGTACCTGTTGCATTGTTATCAAGCTCAATACCGTTAGAGTCAGGACTTCCTCCGCTTACTGTGTGTGATGAATTATAATCAGCTAAAGAAAGAGCACATGTAATAGTTCCTGTATATCCATTATCAAAGTCAAAATTATCATCTTCTGCAGCAAAAGAAATAAGGTTAGAAGCATTTACAGTTCCGCCGAAAAATTCAAAAGAATCATCCTGTCCATAAGATACCTGGATATGGTCTAAAGTAGTTCCATTTCCAACTCCTCCTAATGACAAAGCATTCACTTCATTACCAGAGTTAGCCCCTACAAAGTCATAGCCTGCAAATTCGATACGTACATATTTCAGTGTTCCTGCGTTATGAGAAGGGTTAGTTCCTCCAAAATAATAATCGCTACCGGTTAATCCTTCAATAGTTGTTGTAAAAGGCACATTGGTAGGTGCATCACCCAAAAGGATCACCCCGCCAAAATCTCCAGGAGTAGCTGTAGTATCTTCATCTCCATCTAAAAGCCTGTAACTTGTAAAAACAATTGGCTGAGATTCTGTTCCTGTAGCATTGATTTTTCCTGTTTTTGTAATAACAAGGATCCCTGAACCTTCTCCTATTGCATTAGGCTTTGCTTTGATGAATGTTCCCGGCTGAATAGTAAGTGTTGCTCCGTCTTTAACGGCTACAGTACCATCAATTTCAATGACTCCGCTCCATGTTGTATTGGAAGTAATGGGGCCACTCACTTTAGTAACAGGAAGTGCAGAAGCGGTAAGATATTCAGCTGAAGTAGACTTCATTTCAAAAGGAGTTGAAGAATCTGCTAAATGATCGTTCTGGCAAGCTGTAAGAGATAATGCAGCAGCTGCAATTAGAGTTAATCTTTTCATTGTTATAATTTTTGATAAATCCGGTTATGTATTTTTATGACCGGAAGTTTTTAATATTCAGAAATATCCACCTCTATATTTCTGCGATTTGGTTATTGTTTACATCCTACAGACCATGAGGAGCTGAACTGTATGAGTTCCCTGTTGAGCCGCTATTTTCCGGGAAAAGGCCATAGCGCCCGGTTTTTGACCGATCCGGTACTGCTGTGCGCATCATCAGTATTATTCCGGAACATTTTCCAGGTTACCGAAACCTGTACACCTCTATATGGAGAGCTCTTCTTTATTATTTATGAGTATTGAATAAGATATTAGAATGTATAGTTGACACTTAACCCGAACTGTCTTCCACTGTAGGCACGGAATAAAATCTTATCAATATCTTTATCATATCTTGTGGTAGCACCCGGTACAAGCTCCTGTAATTCCCGGGCAGTCTTATTTCCTGTATTATCAGTATATCCTAAATAAGAGTTGAAGTTGTTGTAATATTCCTTTACCCTGTTGAAGATGTTTCTTACATTCAGTTTCACTTCCAGGTTTTTATTTCTCAGCAGTTTATATGAAATCTGAGCATCTGCCACCGCATAAGGACGCTGGATTTCTTCCCCGTTATAAGCATATCCTACAGTAATATACTGGTCACCTTTGGCATTATACAAAAAGCTGAACCCCAATCTTTCCCCATCATATATTAATCCTAAATTATAGGCATAAGGAGTTTGCCCGTAAAGAGGCCTGTCTACTTCATAGGTAGCGTCCTGGTCTGTTGTTGCTGCCCTGTCTTTAAAAGCAATCACTTTCGTAATATTATAGGTGAAATTTCCATTGATGTAGAGTTTCTCCAGGAAAGGATGAGCTGCAATGAAGCCTAGGTTTTTCCTTACTTCTGCTTCAAATCCTTTCAATTTTGCATTTTTAGAATTTCCGTTGTAAAGCTGAAGGTTTCCTTCGTTGGTAATGTATCCTTCTCTTTCAATAGGTCTGTCAATATTTTTGTAATACAGCCCTGCTGAAAATATTTCCCCTAATCCCGGAAACCACTCAAATTTAAAATCGTAATTATTAACTGTAGATGATACCATATGGGTATTGAATATCTGCCCGTTAGCTATGGGATCAAAATAAGGCAATCCGGTTCGTTCATTAAACTGGGGACGAATTACTGTCTTGTTGTAAGCTAACCTCAGATTTATTTTATTGGTGGGGCTATAAGTAAAATTGGCAGAAGGCATCCATTGCCATGGTTTATCATCTATACCCGTTTTAGGGAAGTTATTGGAGTCTTTAGATTCCATTTGCTGAGAAACAAGGTCATATTGAAAATATTCTGCACGCAATCCCCAGACTAATCTGAATTTATTTTTCCAGCGGTTATCAAACATCACATACATGGCATGCTGCTCTACTTCCCCTTCATATTTGCCATCTACATACAGTGGCCTGGTTTCCCATCCGATTCCTCCCGGAACATAATGGGAACCATCAAACCAATCGGCAAGAGAACCATACATTTCCAAAACTTTCGGATTCGGGACGTTCCTGTTTCCATCTACTCTCAATAAAAATTTCTGCTGTTGATTGGTATTGGTTTTCGAAGCTCCGGCATATCCTACTTTTATATCATTTTTAAAGCTCCCCCTATCCAAATTCCATTTAAAAGAAGTTCCATAATTATAATCTGTTTCTTTGCTGGCAATATATCCCCTTGCAAAATCACTTGAAGAATTATTGGCTACGTGATAATTCAGGATCTCACGTCCTATAAATTTATATAAAGTATTGTACTGGGTGTAATCTTTTGTGTCTGATGAAACTCCTGTTCTGGCGGCAAACCAGTTAACTTCCATATTCCCGAACTTATGATTTCCTTCCAGCTTATTCTGTAAAAACATCTGATAAACAGGATATACGGTATTATTGGTAAAAGGTTTATCTAAAGATGCAATTTGTGAAGGATCGTTATTGGGAATTATCCCGTGATAAAAATAATTGTATGAAGTCTCAGCTGCGGCCGGCGAACCGCTTCCGTTGGTATACTCATCCCAGCCTGTAATTCTTGTAAGTGTGTTATCATATATGTGCGTATATGAATTACGGAATGAAAACCTGCTCTTTCCTAACTGCAACCCAAGATTCAGCATTCCTGCTACTGTAGAATTATAATTATAGGATGCTCCCGAATTCTTGAAATTATAAAAAGGCATTTTCCCGTTGGCATCAAAAGCTGTACCTGTAGTATCCAGCCAGTTTCCTCTTCCTGTATGATCTATATCCAGTTTACTCTGTTCATTCCTGATAATAAATGCTCCTGCAAAGCCCCATTTGTTATTATTTTTAAGAGCATACGTCCTTCCGAGTGCCAACTGCAAATTGGATCCCATATCCCCTCTTGTTTTATAGGTTGTGAAATTGTCATTCTTAAATTGGCTGGATTGTTCAAAAAACATGGGATTATTCCAGTTCATAGCCTGAAGACCCTGTGGAAAATCTCTTGTTCCGTCATCGTACCCGAAATAATCATATTTTCCACGCTTGCGGGTCAGGAATTCTTTAAAAGCAGACTGATCGTTATAAGAAGTTCCCATACTTACAGTGGTAAAGTTTTCATTGGGGATATCTTTGGTTTTTACTTCTACAAAACCACCTGCAAAGCTGGCATTCATATCCGGTGTTGCAGATTTACTTACTACAACACTTTCCACCATTGATGTAGGAATAATATCGAAAGAGAAATTCTGGTTATAGGCTTCGGTACTCGGCAGATTGATTCCATCCATGGCAGCCGTATTCCATCTTTCTCCCATAGATCTTACCACTACATATTTATTATCTATAGTAGTGATTCCCGTTACTCTCTTCAAAGTTCCTCCCAGGTCATTATCGGGTGTTTTAGAGATCTGTTCGGCAGAAATTCCGTCACTCATCTGGGCTGCTTTTTTCTGCTGGGCTAATAATCCTGCCTGGGTATCTGCTTTACGGGTTGCTGTAACCACTACTTCTTTGATGTCTGTAATTTTATCAGAAGCCCTGTTCAATGCAAACGAGACTGTGTTCGTCTCTTTATTGGCAACTGATAATTTTTCTACCCGAAGCGCGTTGTATTTTGGTGCTTTTACAGTCATATTATAAAGTCCCGAAGGAAGATCCAGAGAAAAATCCCCATTATTGTCTGTTACGGCTGTTTTCCCTGCGACCTGTACTTCTGCGCCAACAACAGGATTTCCCACTTCATCCACTATTTTTCCGGAGATACGTCCGTTTCCAGGTACAGATGCAGTGGCACTTTCATATTTTATTGAGATAAGATCCCCATGCAGCCGAAACACAACCGGCAATCCATTGGTTATATCTTTCAGACAACTGCTGATCGTAGAATTTTCACATTTTATCCCTTTTACCTTCAGCTCTTTAATGTCTAATTTTGAATAGGCCAGCCTCATACCTGTTTTTCCTGCAAATTCTTCCAAAACTTCAATTAATGGTCTACTTGCAGGAACAGAAAATGAAACTTTCTGAACCAATTCCTGCGCTTCTGCAGCAACAGTAAAAAACAGGGCTGCTATGGTAAAACCACATTTCAAACTTTTCATACGTAAGTATTCTCTTTGATTAAGATTATCTGATTATTTGTTTTTTGATCATTATTTTTTCAGGATATAGACATTATCGTTTTTCTGAACTTCAAATCCCAGAATAAAGGCTAATGCTTCAATGTTTTCGCTAACAGTTCCTCCTGTAAAATCTGCTGTAATTTTTCTATCTTCTGCTTCTTTAGGATAATGAATCTTTGTACTGTAATTTCCTTCCAGAACTGTAATCACTTCTTTTAGAGGAACGTCATTAAAACTTAAAGACAATAGTTTAGGATGCTGCTTTCCGGAAGCTTTGTCTGGCGCGAATGAAATTATAGCTGTAGTACGGGCAATGCCGAGATTGGTCCATTTCTGATTGGGTTTCAGATAAGAAACAGGTACCCCAACAGAAGAAACCGCCACTTTTCCTTCGTAAAGATCCACCGCTTTTTTCTTTCCGGATTGGGTAACTTTGAATACTGTTCCCAATACTTTTGTGCTGAATCCTTCAGCATGAACAATGAAAGGATGGGTTTTTGATTTGGCTACGGAAAAAATAGCATCTCCTTTTAAACCTACCACTCTTGTAGAGGCAGGAAATGATTTTTCTACCGTAAGTTCCGCTCCTGGCAATAAAGTAACCACAGATCCGTCTTCAAGATGAACAATCCTGTTGTCTGAAACAGCAAGATAAATATCCGGTTTGATGAAGGTATAATACGTAAAGATTCCTCCCAGCGTTAAAAGCAGAATAATAACTGCTGCTATTTTGTAGGTATTCGTATGAAGACTGTTTCTGTATCCTAATTTTTCATTAGAAACAAAATAATGCTCCAGTCCTGCCAGAACTCTTTCTTTGGATTCCTGCAGATCAGCCTCATCCAGGTCTTTTTCTGCATGAATCTTCCATCTCTTTAAAATTTCCTTTTCTTTTTCAGAGATCTTTTCCTCTGAAACTTCACGTGTCCAAAGTCTGAAAACAAAGGCCTCGATATTTTTATAATTAAAACGTTTCATAAAATATTTCATAGTATTCACAGATACTTCTATCAATAAGACTATGAAAATGAGAAACTTCCCCAGCCTGTTTTTAACATTCCGTTCATATTACCGTGGCCATATGATGATTTTTCAACCTATTTTACAATTACTAAACATTAAATTCACAATCAGGGGATATTCTACAGAAATATTTAACCTTACCATAATTAAAGTTCACAAAAAGTTAATTTTCCTTTAGGTAATTTTGTTGCAGCAATATGAACCTAACAGATTCTACTTTATTAAGGAAAATAAAATCAGGTGACAGACCTGCATTTATGCTGATGTATGACCGGTACTGGGATCATCTGTACCGATTCGTTTTTGTGCGGACAAGAGATAAAGAAGCTTCTGAAGAACTGCTTCAGAATTTGTGGATAAAGATCCTGGAGAATACAGAAATGATACAAACCGATGAATCCGGAAGTGCAAAAGGCTATTTGCTGCGCCATCTGCATTACCGGATCCTGGATTATTACAATAGCTTTAAAAAAGCTCCTCCAACACTGAGTATTGATGAGTTTGATATTCCTGCGGAAATAGATGCTTCAGACACTGAATATTTCGAAATACTTGAAGAAAATGAGATCAGTGTTTTGTTATCCATGATTGATAAGGTTGTATCACAGTTTCCTACCACAGAACAACAGGTGTATGACATGAGAATCCGCAGAAATATGTCTGTAAATGAAACAGCAGAAGCACTGGGAATAAGTAATAAAACAGTAAGCAATAAGCTGAGTAAGGCTTTAGGCGAAATCCGTGAACAGCTCAACCCGGATTACCGGTCTTCCAAAAAATTAATTTCCATTTTAATGCTGATGGAAATCCTCACAAAATACTGACTCTAAACAAAATGAAATTCAGAAGGTGGCGAATGGAAGTATTGAAAGCCTTAATAAATAATGACAGTTATTACAAGCTTATAAAACAGGAAGCTGAACTGATTCAAAATTTAGGATTTTAAAATCAGCATGCTCAAAATCTATGTCTTCATCATTATTGGTAAAAACAATGGTTTTCATTCCGGCTGCTTTGGCTGCTTTTAACCCGGAATGGCTGTCTTCAATGGCAATACAATATTCTGGTGATATGTTCAACTGCTGGGCAGAACTAAGGTATACGGCAGGATGGGGTTTTCCCAGTTCTTCAAATTCGGAAGAGTGAACCGTATCAAAATAATCCCGCACCTGAAGTTTTTCAAGTACAGCATCTGCTACACGTAATGGAGCATTGGTTGCTAATCCTATTTTATATTCTTTGTTTTTAAGACCTTTAATAAACTCCTGAACCCCGGACATTACACAGTCTTCCAGCTGTATCAGCTCAATAACCCTGGAAACCACTTCCTGTTCCAACGCAGGCACATCCAGATTTCCCCAGGGAAATCTTTCATACCAGAATTCCGTAACTTCTTTTGTAGTCATATATTTCGTCTGTGCAGCCAGATCATCCGTTATCTGAACTCCATAAGAAGAAAATACTTCCATTTCTGCTTTTGCCCAGAATCCTTCAGAATCTACAAGAACTCCGTCCATATCAAAAATTACTGCCTTTAAAGCCATAAGTAAGAATAAATTAATAGTGAATATATATTACTGACTGATTTTATAAACACATCGCTGCCCTCCAGAAATAATATGGTCTACCCTTTCTACTTTATAATCATTTCCAATAAGTAACCGGAAATTTGACAGTTCTGCCCTGCAGAATCCCTGGCATTCTGTAGCAGCAGCACAGATGGGACAATGATTTTCAATCAGGAAATATTCTTTTCCTTCTTTTTTCCATTCTGCCATATACCCCTCTTTGCTTCTGGCTTCAGCAAGGACTTGAAGGCGTTGTTCTAAAGTTTTGGTTTTGGAAAGAGCCTTTTGATACCGTTCATAAGTATTTTTTTCACGGTCGGTAATCAACAGATCCAGTGCATTTTCTCCCAAAAGGTTTTTTACGGATTGTAAAAGTTGAACTGTCACTTCTGCATGAGTGTCCGGAAACTGAGCAAGGCCTTTATCCGTAAGGGTATAATAAGTAGAAGGACGCCCCACTCCTTCACTTTTCATGGTCGGTTCAATAAGCCCGGCTTCTGCAAGATTCAGCAAATGTTTTCTTGCTCCTTCTTTTGTGACGGATAATTCTTCAGCAATCAGAAGTGAAGTAGCTTCTCCTCTGGTCTTTAAAAACATCAGAATGCGATCTGCTGCCGGCTTCTTCATTTGACAATATTTAGGTTGTTTTATTTTTCAACAACAAAGATAGTCATTTTCTATAATCCTTAAAAATAAATAACAAACACATGATTTACAGTAATTGGCAATAAAAACAAATCCAACCAATAAAACAACTAAAAAGTTGTTTTATTGAAATATATTTCTACCTTTGTCTTACATTAATCAAAAATAAATGCAATGAAACCATTTACACTACCTACGTTGCCCTATGCCTATGATGCACTGGAGCCATTTATAGATAAAAACACCATGACTATTCACCACCAGCGCCACCACCAGGCTTACGTAGATAACCTGAATGCAGCACTGGAACATACTAATGAAACCAATCCGGATCTTAATTCTTTATTACAAAGGGTAAGCGAGTATAGCCCGGCAGTGAGAAATAACGGCGGCGGACACTTCAATCATTCCTTATTCTGGGAAATTCTTTCTCCACAACCTAAATTAACCCCAGAAGGAAAGTTGAATGAAGCCATTATCTCTACATTTGGAACCCTTGAAGATCTTAAAGCTGAAATAAAGAAGGCAGGACTTGGGCAATTCGGATCCGGATGGGTTTGGCTATATGTAAAATTCAACGGTTCTCTTGCTGTGAGCGCTACACCTAATCAGGACAATCCAATGATGGATATTCTTCCTATAAACAGAGGCTTCCCCATCCTCGGAATTGATGTTTGGGAACATGCCTATTATCTGGCATACCAAAACAAAAGAGCAGATTACCTGGATTCTTTCTGGTCTGTATTAAACTGGTCATCAGTAGAAAAAAAATATGAAGACGCCCTTTTAAAAATAAGATAACCCATAACATTTCATGACAAAAACAGAAGCAATGGATACTCAGGTTTTCGTCAATAAAGCAGCTGCTTCAGGCATTATTGCTTTTGACTTTTCAGATTACAAACCCACTACAGAAATTGTAGAATTAGATATTAAAGATCACCTTTTTATGGGAATGATTGTCAAGGAAAAGGAATTTAAAGAATCAATTTCGGCAGTAGATTATTCCATCTATCAAAACAAGGCTGTTGGAATTGTTTGTTCAACAGATGCTATTATTCCGCCCTGGGCTTATATGCTTCTCATGGAAAAACTTTCGCCCTATGCTGTTTATGTGGATTTAAACAGTGCTGAAACAGTGCTACTTGATCTATGGAAACGGCGCCTGATCTATGCAGACCTAAAGCATTTTAAAGATCAGAAAGTAGTGGTGAGGGCAAGCAATTCTCATGACCCAGCTCTTTATGTATTAGCCACCGAGCTTTTAAAACCTTTGGTAAAGAGTCTTATGTATGGTGAAATAGGCCTGCCGAAAGTAATTTTCAAAAAATAAAACAAAATGAAAGCCATCATATTCAACGGATCTCTGGAAAGAAGAACAGAGTCCACTTCCGGATTGATCTCTGCTTATATATCCGAACAGCTGGAAACACTTGGGATTCGCACTGATATTTTTACACTTGCAGATTCAGGAATTCCTTTGTTTGATCTTACTCTAACCAAAACCCCTTTGGCGGTGGAACGAATGACCCAAATGTTTCAGGATGCGGATCTTCATTTCTGGTTGGCTCCACTCTATCACGGAAGTATTCCTGGAGTGATGAAAAATTGCCTGGACTGGCTTGAAGTAACAGCCAGTTCTTATGAGCCTTATCTTACAGACAAAACCATAGGACTGGTGTGCTGGGCGGATGGCTTACAGGCGATGCAGGGGATTAATGCAATGGATACCATTGCCAAATCATTAAGAGCATGGCCACTTCCTTTCAGTGTCCCGATTCTCAAAGCTTCATTATTTGAAATTGGAAATCCGAAACAGATCTCAGCATTCTATACCGGTAAACTGAACAGGCTTATCAGTATAGCGACCACCAGGAAAATAGAAAAAATGATAATAAATCAATCATTACATGATAGGAACGGATATACTGATTAGTGACGCCGGTCCTACAGGGTTATTTCATACCCAACCTATCTGGCAGCCCCAAATAGATGTTTTATTCATGCGAATTGGGGCAGATTAACAGATTCAAAAACACAAGTTTGCACAGTTTATGATATAATAAATTATTGAAACTGTTTTAATTAAGTTTAGTAGGGATTTCTAAAACAGTATTATGTTGAAGGAATCCCTTTTACAATATTCAAAAATTAATATTATGGCTATTAAAATAACAGATGACTGCATCAATTGTGGTGCCTGTGAACCTGAATGCCCTAATTCAGCCATTTACGAAGGAGCTATCGACTGGCGTTGGCAGGATAAAACAAAGCTTGCAGGACATATCACCTTCCCCGATGGTACAGAAGCAGATGCGGGATCCTATAACCAGGCAGTTTCTGATGAAGTATATTATATTGTATCAGGAAAATGTACAGAATGTAAAGGGTTTCATGAAGAACCCCAGTGTAAAGCGGTATGCCCGGTAGACTGTTGTATTGATGATCCGGATCACCGTGAAACGGAGGAAGTTTTATTAAACCGTCAGAAGTTCATGCATGGAGCTTAATCATCCAACAATATAATATTTTCCTTTTCTAAATTAACTACATGAGCATAGTATAATGCTGCTAAATTTCTATTCAATGAATAAAGGCGGGTTTTAACCGCCTTTATATGATGTTATTAATCAATTAGCTTTAGCCAAAATCTATTTTCCTTTAATTTCATTATAGATTTTTTGGGTGAAAGGAGTATCAATATGGACTTCTGTACCATATTTTAAAACTGCTCCGGCAAACAGTTCCAATTCATTATCTTTCTTCCCGGAATGAATATCCAGCTGTAAAGATGTTGGTGTTTCAAAAGGAAATGTAGATGCTTTTTCAAAGGTTTTCTCAATAATATCTTCCGAAAGATGAATTCCTTTTTTATCTGCAATCTGCTTTATTTCCTTCATAATATCTGTTGCTTCCTGCTTCTGTTTTTCATCAGCACAAACAGTTCCAATAGATGAATTATGTCTGGCAGTTACCAGTCCAAAACTTGCAATAAAGATAAATTTGGTCCAGATATCCGTTAAAGAATTATCTTTAAAGTCAAAATCAATTTTACTTTCCTGAAGCAGGTCTGTTACCCATGCAATATCACTGGAGAAATGTTCAGGGTCTCTTCCTACAATCATCTTTCCTGCTTTTCCTTTATGTTCCACCGTTCCTCTTTCTTTAATATGAGACGCTACATAAATACACGTGGGCAGGATAATATGATCAGGAATTATTTTTCGGATTCTGTCATAAATATCCGCTCCATTCATCATAGGAAGCAGAATTGTATCTTTAGTGATAACCTCTTTCAGCTGTTTGCAAACATTCTCCAGATCATATTCTTTAACGCCGATTAATACAAGATCAGGATTTTTAATGTCGCTGATATTCTGTTCTATTGCATTCGGATGAGTACGGTTATTGGAATGCTCCGGTGAAATCAGAACCAATCCGTTCTTTTTTACTTTATCATACGTTTCTCCTCTTGCTACAAAGGAGACTGTATATTTTCCGGAAGATTCATTAACCTGATTGATCTTGAAACCAAAATAGCCGCCTACTCCACCCAATCCAACAATAACAATATGTTTTTTATTCATGAAATTATTTTTAGCAAAGATGGATGACAAATTTCAATCTATCACTTGACAAATGAAAAGAAATGGTAAATAGTTTGGAAGTCTGGAGCTGGAAGCTGGGAGTTATAGAAGTTTGAAAGATAATTAGAGTTTATTATCAATTACTGTTTTGATTTTTCTTAAACGCAGAGAGCACAAAGATGTATTTTGTAGCGTCCTATTTTTGATCGCAAAGGCACTTCGTTCAGCTAAGAAATAACTATACGTTCTACATTGCTGAGTGAAACGCCATTGCGAACGCATCTTAAGTATTACACTCAAAATCTTTGCGCACATTGCGTTTAAAGCTGCATAATAATGATTTCAAATTTCCTTAAACGCAGAGAGCACAAAGATGTATTTTGTAGCGCTTTATTTTTGATCGCAAAGGCACTTCGTTCAGCTAAGAAATAACTATACGTTCTACATTGCTGAGTGAAACGCCATTGCAAACGCATCTTAAGTATTACACTCAAAATCTTTGCGCACATTGCGTTTAAAGCTGCATAATAATGATTTCAAATTTTCTTAAACGCAGAGAGCACAAAGATGTATTTTGTAGCGCTTTATTTTTGATCGCAAAGGCACTTCGTTCAGCTAAGAAATAACTATACGTTCTAAATTACTGAGTGAAACGCCATTGCGAACGCATCTTTAAGTATTACACTCAAAATCTTTGCGCACATTGCGTTTAAAACTGCATAATAATGATTTCAAATTTCCTTAAACGCAGAGAGCACAAAGATGTATTTTGTAGCGTCTTATTTTTGATCGCAAAGGCACTTCGTTCAGCTAAGAAATAACTATACGTTCTACATTGCTGAGTGAAACGCCATTGCAAACGCATCTTAAGTATTACACTCAAAATCTTTGCGCACATTGCGTTTAAAGCTGCATAATAATGATTTCAAATTTCCTTAAACGCAGAGAGCACAAAGATGTATTTTGTAGCGCCTTATTTTTGATCGCAAAGGCACTTCGTTCAGCTAAGAAATAACTATACGTTCTACATTGCTGAGTGAAACGCCATTGCAAACGCATCTTAAGTATTACACTCAAAATCTTTGCGCACATTGCGTTTAAAGCTGCATAATAATGATTTCAAATTTCCTTAAACGCAGAGAGCACAAAGATGTATTTTGTAGCGCCTTATTTTTGATCGCAAAGGCACTTCGTTCAGCTAAGAAATAACTATACGTTCTACATTGCTGAGTGAAACGCCATTGCGAACGAAAATAAAACATCTTAATCAAACCTTTGCGGACGTTGCGTTAAAAAACTTTAAGAAATAATTAGACTGACAGAAACTTTCAGCCTCCATCTTCCCACTTCCAGCCTTTATTTAATATCTCTTCGGATCCTGCTTAATGAACTGTCTTTAATTCCTAAGTAAGAAGCAATGATTTTCAAGGGTACATGCTGAAAAATATTCGGATCTTTCTTCATGAGGTTAGCATACCGGGTTGAGGCCTTCTGGCTTGCCATTTCAATCAGCCTGTCATGAATACTGTGATAATTCAGGACAAAAAGAAGCCTGCTGAACTCCCGGAATTCTGGAATATTATGGAAATTATACTGTACGTTTTCCAATCCGGTTTCCCAGAATGTACAGTCTGTAACGGCCTGATAGATTTCTTTGGTAGGCTGCTGTCTGAAAAAGGATAAAAAATCGTTCACAAAACAGGGTGCTGCGTAAATATTGGTAGTAATTTCTTCATTATCCTCATTCAGCAGATAGGAACGCACGTATCCTTTTTCAAGAAAATAAGTCTTTGTACTGATGGTATTCTGATCCAGCAGGACAGCATTAGCTTTTAATTCAAAATGGCTAAAGGTTTCCGTGATCTTCTCAACCACTTCATCTTTAATACTAAACAGGGAATGGAAATAATTATTGATTGATGATTTATCCATTGGAAATTACGATACTGTCTATTTTTAACAGGCTAAAATAGGAATATTCTGTGAATTTGGATTAAAATACAAGTCGAAGATCTGTTGAAGTATTGAAAATACACCCGTCAAAATTTTTAAATTTTTGCCCCTATTAGAGAAGAATGATTATGCCTTCAATTGTAATATTCACAATTTTTAATATATGGGAAACCCTAATACCGATTATTTATATTCAATTCATTTTAAAAAAGGTTGTTTTTGAGTTCTAAATCTAAAAAAGTGATTTTTAATTATAATTCAACTACCACTTTTCCTATGGTACGTCCTGTTTCAATCTGTTCATGTGCTTTCGCGATTTCATGAAAACCAAATACATGAGAAATATGAGGTTTTATAATTCCTTTTTCCAGCAGGGAAGCAATTTTCTGCATGTCTCTGCCATTGGAATACACAGACATAAAATAACAGGCATGCAGGTTCTTTTCACGAGCAAGTTTTTCGTCCTCTTGAGTATGTCCGGAAGGCAGGGCTACAATAGTCCCGAAAGGTTTTAAAACCTGAACGGATTTCTGAAAATTATCACCGCCAATCGCTTCCAGAACAAAATCAATATCATGAAGAATGTCTTCAAAATGGTCTGCTTTATAATCAATATGTTGATCTGCTCCCCGATTTAAAATAAAATCCCGGTTAGCAGCGGAAGAAGTAGCAATGACATGCGCTCCAATATGTTTTGCAATTTGTACCGCAAAATGTCCAACTCCACCTGCTGCGGCATGAATCAGTACTTTATCTGTTGATCTCAGCTTACCATAACTGTCGAAAGCCTGCCAGGCAGTAAGTGCTGCCAAAGTACTGGCTGCTGCCTCAATATGAGTGACATTTTCAGGTTTAAGAGCTAAATGTTCTGCCGGAGCTGCCACATATTCGGCATAGGCTTTTCCATGACCGGCAAAATTAACCATCCCGAAAACTTCATCCCCTATTTTAAATGAAGTGACCTCACTTCCGATATCAGCAATAACTCCTGAAATATCCCAACCCAAAATCAACGGATTATATTGTGCTAAACTTTCTGCCAGCGGAGCCTTTCTGCAGCGTACTTTAACATCCACAGGATTAATGCTGATCGCTTTTACCTTAACAAGGACTTCATTATTTTTAATGGTAGTTTTTTCAATTTCTTTCTCAATAAGATGTTCCGTTCCACCGAACCTTTCTAATACAATTGCTTTCATAATTTTTATATATCCACAAAAATAAACTGGCTTGAAATGTTAAAACAGGTATATTTCAAACATATTCAGGTATATTTTTAAATGCCGCGAATGCACGGATTCATTATGACTTAAATACTCAATTATCGGGATTTAGATATATTTTTGTAATTTAATCTTTAAAGAATACTAACTTTTTATTATGGATAATAATTTCCAGTTCCACTTTATTGAACCGGATCAGAATATTTCAGATTTTGTAGAAAATCTGGGTACCTTTTATAACCGTTCAGACGAAGCAAAGGAAGTGGTTATTATCCCGGATGGAAGGGTTGATTTATTTTTTATGCAGTCTTCTGCAAAACCTTTTCAGGTTACCCTTATCGGATTGGAAACGTATCCTGATCAGAGGCAGATTCCTCCGCAAACACAGGCTTTTGTTGTGAGCTTCAAACCTATCGCCGTTGAATATATTTTAAATACTACAATTGCTGACGTATTAAATTCAGCAAAAGAACTTCCGAATAATTTCTGGGATTTTAAAGCTGATGATTTACAGGATTTTGAACTTTGCTGTAACAAAGCTACAGAACGGATAAATGCACTTATTCCTCAAAAAACAGATGAGAGAAAACATAAGCTGTTTGAGCTTATCTATACCTCAAAAGGAGAAATGAGTGTGAATGAACTTGCCGAAAAAGTAAACTGGAGCAGCAGGCAGATCAACCGTTATTTCACAAAACAGCTGGGCTTATCTTTGAAAGCCTATTCTACTATTTTACGCTTCAGGGCATCCTTGGAACATATTGCACAGGGCAGGTTATTTCCGGAACTTAATTATACAGATCAGAATCATTTTATTAAAGAAGTGAAAAAATTTTCCGGGGTTGCTCCCAAAGAATTATCTCAAAATAAAAACGACCGATTTATACTATTATCAGTATTGAAGGGACAGTAATTTTGTCCTGTAAAATTTAAATACAATGCTGATAGACAATATATCAATAGCCATTATTGGCGGTGGTCCTGCCGGACTTACCTTAGCCAGACTTTTACAGCTTAAGAATGCCAGCGTAAAAGTATATGAAAGAGACTTTAATAAAGAAGCACGCGTACAGGGATCGCCTCTCGATATGCATGAAGATTCAGGACTGGCAGCCTTGCGTAAGGCTGATTTACTGGAAGAATTTAAAAAGACCTTTCGCCCGGGAGCAGATAAAACCCTCATCATGAATGAACAGGCTGAAATCCTGTTTAGTGACCATGACACTAAGCCAGAGGAAGATTTCGGAGCGCAACATTTCCGTCCTGAAATAGACCGTGGACCTTTGAGAAATATGCTGCTGAAATCCCTTCAACCTGACACCGTTATATGGGACAGCCATTTTATATCTATGGAACCCCATAACGGAGGCTGGATGCTTCATTTCAAAAACGGAAAGTCTGCTTATGCAGATGTTGTGATTGCTGCCGATGGAGCCCGTTCCAAAATCCGTCCTTATCTCACAGATATCAAACCTGTTTATTCAGGAATTATTATGCTGGAAGGAATGGTGTCTAAAGACCATGCTCCCAACATTAATGCATTGATTAACGGTGGAAAAATAATGGCTTTTGGAAATTCTAAAAATATATTAATGGGGCAGAAAGGAAATGGTGATCTCGGTTTTTATGCCAGTTTTAAAGCTGATGAAAACTGGGCTGTAAATTCCGGACTGGATTTCTCCGACAGTGAAGCAGTTCTTCAATGGTTTAAAGCTGAATATCCTGAATGGAATACAATATGGCACGAGTTGTTTGTAAACGCTACCACACCCTTCATTCCCCGCCCTATTTACGCTATGCCATTAGACCAGACCTGGGAAGCACAACCCAATATAACCTTAATTGGTGATGCAGCCCATGTTATGCCGCCCTTTGCCGGAGAAGGAGCTAATATGGCCATGCTTGATGCCCTGGAATTGAGTGAACAATTAACTGATAACCGTTATAATACTTTGCAGGAAGCTATTTCCCAATATGAAATCAAGATGCGGAACAGGGCGGCGGCGGCTACCAAAGAATCCCTTGAAAATGGAAACAGAATGCATACTGAAACAGCTCTGGCAACAATGCTGGAATTCTTTAACGGACATTCATCTGTATCCTGATTTATTATTCCCTGTCTTATTAACGAAAAAAGGCTGCCTCATCTGAGACAGCCATTTTCCCCTCTAAAATAATATTTTTCTCTCCTACTAAGAACCTGATTGCGGAGATTCATTTGTGTGTTTTTAGGGTATTTCTTCTTGTATTTGTGGAAAATTCCACAATATCAAAAAGATTATAGGATTTAATTAATAGCACAGCCGAAATACATTAACAAATCTATGTTTTAAATTGAAAAAAGTAAAAAAACTACCTACTACACTCATACAACATTAAAATAAAATACTGATTATCAATATATTAAAAAGCCAAAATAAAACAATCTACATATTCCCCCGGAAAAAAAGAAACTGAAACAGTATATAAACAAATCCTTTACAGAGATCTTTTCATATTCTGTAAATACATGATATTTACAATCTATTTTCAAGTCCTGAAATAAATTGTACAAATTGAACTCAAAATGAAAAACATTAATAAACCATTCATTTACAAATAAATACAGTTGAAACCATTAACTGTAGTACTCGTGTAGTACACCTATTTTTCATTATTTGGCTAAAAATTTTCAAATTTGAGCATGGAACCACTGAGGAAATTCAGGTGGCGAAAAAAAAAATATTTCGAAACACTGTCTGAACTAATGAATCAGACAGTTTTTTTGCTTTAAGCTAAATCATCAAAAAACTGGTAAATATCAGTTTCTGTAGGAATATTAAGCCTCTTTCTGATTCTATATTTTTTCTGCTGAACGGTGCGATGCTGAATAAGAGTATAGCTGGCAATTTCCTTAGAACTGAAATGCAGCTTCAGCATAGCACAAAAAACCTGTTCTGAAGTTTCAAGGCTGGGGTTAATGGTTAAAAGCCTATCTATATATCCGGGATACACTTCTTTAAAACGGGAAAGAAACTCAGGATCATTTCTTTTGGCCATTTCTATAACCTCTTCATGCCTGTTATCATTAATCCTGTTTTTCAGATGCTCAGCCTCCCATTTCAGATCTGCTTTTCTTTTTTTCAGTGTATTAATAATTTTCCATGCATATATAGACAACACGGAAAGCCCTGCAAGGGAAAGAAATATAACCCATCGTATATTGTTTTTATGGCTTTCTGCATCTTTTTTTGTTTCTGCAATAAAGGACTCCATATCTTGATTAATGGTAGATAATAAGGAGCTATTGGTTTTATTATAAGCCTCAGTATAAGCTTTTAAATAGAAATAAGCTTTTTCTTTATCTCCTTTATTTTCATAAACTACTCTTAAATTGTTATATATAAACTTAAGGTAATAAGCATAAATACGTTTAATTTTGTTATTTATTCTCAGGGCTTCCTTCAATACTTCCTCTGCTTTATCATATTGTTTGTCCGCAATATAATATTCTCCCATAATGGTATTGGCATATAATGCTACGCCATCTTCTTTTCCTCTCCTGATGGCTTTATTGTAGGCGAGTGTTATGTATTTATAAGTTGAATCTTTATTTTTATTCATATATATATAATCACTTATGGCACAGTCTGCCATTCCGGTGTTATCTACTTCCCCTGCTTTTTTAAAGAAAAATAAGGCTTTATCAGGTTGCTTTTTACCTACTAAATAGGTTGCCTGCCTAAGATAAATATTAAAAAGGATATTCTGTTTAAGTTCTGATTCTCTGGCTCCCTGAATCAGCTCTAATGCTTTACCATTATATTCAAGGGCTTTATTACGCCGTCTCATTTCGCTGCTTAAACGGCTATAAATGTTATAGAACCGAGCCAGATGAATATTATTTTTTGAATCTTTTAAAATATTTCCGGCCGCATTTAAAAAGAACTGGGACTTCTGATAGTTTTCTAATGAAATATTGAGTTCCGCCAAATTAACATAGCAAAGGGCCTTTCCTTCTTCATATTCTTTATCTTCAGCAATCCGGTAATATTTTTTGTTAAGGGCAATCAAGGAGTCATATTCACCAGCCAGCCGGTATTCTTCGTTTTGTTGCATTAAAGGAAAATCAAACCTTTTTTCATATTTCTTGAAGTCTGGCCTGCAGGAAATCAAAATAATAAGTAATATAAAAAGTAAAATACGGATCATAATGCTTTTTCCCTTGACTTAATTTTTGTATAAATTAAGATTAAAAAATGTTTTTTTAGATAAAAATAATATTACATTTTTTTTAAAACTGTATATAACACATTAGTTTATCACTCATCAATGGCTATTTTATCAAAAAAGTCATAGATGTCCTCTTCTCCCGGAATGTTAAGCCTTTTCCTTATTCTGTATTTTTTCTGCTGAACAGATCTGTGCTGTACAAAGGTATAATCTGCAATTTCTTTGGATGAAAAATGCAGTTTCAGCATTGCACAGAAGGCAAGTTCTGAGTTTTCAAGATCCGGATTGATTTTTAAAAGAGTAGTTATAAAATCAGGATATAACCCCTTGAATTTCATCAGAAATGAAGAGTCATTTTTTTGAGCAAGTTCAGTAACTTCCTTCAGCATTTTTGCTTTCACATGATTTTTCAATTCTTCTGTTTCTTTTTTTAAAGCTCTTTTTTTCTGTTGTTGAGCTTTAATTGTTTTCTGAACATATATCCCGGAAATTGTTAATGCAGCAATGGACAAGGCAATGGCCAGGGGTAAATCACTTCTGTGCCAGTCAGATTCCGGCTTTATTCCGGAAATAAAATTTTCGGTTGATTTATTCATTGCTGCCATCCTTACAATTGCCATTCTTTTTTCCTCCTCCATATATTTTTTGAGGTAATAGTAAGCTTTACCACCATCATTCTTTTTCCTGTACAATTCTGCCAGGGCTTTATAAACAATGTAAACTTTTGAAGAATAGGTACGGCGGGTTTTTATGTTTATTTCCAGTGCTTTTTTAAAAGCTTTTTCGGCCTCATCATTATTATTAACAGCATTATAGTAATATCCCATCGCAGAATATACCCAGAAAGATTCTACATCACTTGCTTTCTGCCTCTGTATCATGTCATTGGTCTTTGCAATATATACCCTGGCAGAATCCAGTTGGTGTCTTATTAAATAATATTGAGCCACCATACAGTTGCTGTATACTGAATTTTCAAGTTCATTTCCCTTCATAATGCATTTCAGAGAAGTTCCGAACCATCCTTTTCGGGCAAAATAAATTCCTCTGGTCAAGTAAAGCCTGGGAATGAGCTTTTTTGTAAGTGCTGATCTTTTTGCCCTATTGATATAATAAAATGCTTTATCATTATACATTATACCTTTATCAATTAAATTGAGATAGGAATAATATTGAGAGTAATCATCATACAACACTGCTTTATGATAGCTGCTTTCCGAATCTTTCAACTGCTCTCCTGCTTTCTCAAGAAGAAATAAGGCCTTTTCATAGTTTTCGGTAGAAATATTTACTTCAGCAATATTAAGATAGCAAAGAGCCTTGCCTTCTTGGTATTGCATTTTGGCCGCTTTTTTTAAATACTCGATATTAAGTTGAATCAGCTTTTCATACTCACCGGAAAGCTGTAATTCAGTATTCTTTTTCAATAAAACAGAATCGAAATCTCCCTTCTTTTTCTCCTGAGCATTTTTATTACATGAGACAACACATAGCAATATACCCATGCCAATTGCACAGATCATCATCTTTCTTAGAAATATTGTATATGTTGTATACCCTTTAATATCGATATATTTTTAATTTTTCTCCTCCTTATCCCATTGCATTTTATATACCTACCTATTCATACCTTAGCGGACAATGAAAAAGACTTTCATTATATTTTATTAATCTATGATAATAAATATACATAATTTATGTTATCAATTTCCATATAAAAATACAAATTCGGTAAACTTTATGATTAAAATAAATAGTTTTAACTTCTAGCTACAAATTTTTCAATGCTTACATTGAAGCCAGAGAAAAATTGAAGTAACTGAAATTTATTTAGAACTGGTTTATCATCTATACAAAAAGAATGGATTTCGTGAAATGAAAGATGAAAAATAGCAAGGGGAAGCAAAAAAGGTTACTGTGATAAAATATACAGTATAAAAACAAAAAAGAACTACAGTGAAGTAGTTCTTTTTCATTTTGTGACCCGGCTGGGATTCGAACCCAGGACCCATACATTAAAAGTGTATTGCTCTACCAGCTGAGCTACCGAGTCGGCCACTTACTTTTTCAGGTAAATCCCTTTGTTTAAGGGACTGCAAAGATAGTAAAACATCTTTTAAATCCAATTTTTTCAGAGCTTTTTTCATCTAAAAATTCAGATCTGGCCATTGAAAGAATCCGGACATTTTCTTATTTATATAACTCCTGTCACACAAGATACTGATAAGTAATTGTTTAATAAAAATGCGATATGATGTTTTCATACCGCATTGTAATTGTTCCATCGAAAAAATTTATGCTTGAATATCATTTGTTTTCATCATTGCTACCAAATAAGCGGAGCTTTATCACCATATTTATTTTCAGCATAATAAAGGGAAGGAAGAAGCTGTGCGAGATAGGTGAATTCACTATAGCAGTGTTCCATTAATCCGAACCCCACTTCCTCTGACAGCTTATTTTCGCTGTCTGCCATCAATGCTCCAAGATAGAAATGACTTCTCAATGTACATCCCTGCACTGTATCTCTCACCACGTGAAACATATAACCGTCAACAGGATCACCATTATCATCTACAGGAGCCTCTTCACCGAAACCTATCCTTGCATAAATTACTGCACTTACAGATCCATCAGCATAAGCCTTCTTCAAAGTTTCAGGATCAAATACTTCTGCAGGATCATGAAATTTTATAGTTGCAGGTACTGGTGGAATATCTCCCAGAGATTCTGTAGCATGTATGGTTGCTCCAATATAATTTTTATTTTTTATCCATTTGCTGTCCCATCCACCATGCTCTACATGGTCATGAGGATGCCAGAGTTTGAGATCTGCTGTCGTTTCAAAATATTTAAACCACCAATCCAGCATTTTTCCTTTACATTGATGCAGAACATTCCTCATTGCAATATGGAGCATTCCGTTGTCCAGTCTTCTGATTCCTGCTTCAAGAGCTATGGGTTTGGAGGATAATAGCGCATTAATATCCCTGAATATTACTTTTTCGGTTTCCTTTGTAAGTTTCATACCTGATATTTTAATTAGATTAATTGATCTTTCAACAACCCTTGTATACGGGCAGAAGTTTATTTACTCCTTCCCCACTCAATTTTGAACTGCTGATTGTTGTACAAATTTAATCCAGCAAGAATTTCAGGTTATTGTATTATTCTCTAATTAACCTGTACAATTAGGAAATTTATTGTCATAGGAAATTGCTTCAATAGCCGTTTACCGAAACGATTTAAATTTCAAAAGAAATATTAGAAAAGGAAGACCTCACTTTACTACAGACAGCCATTCAGCTTCTTAAATTCCTCCGGAGTGTATCCTGTCTGTTTTTTATAGAACCGGGAGAAATATGCGGGATCTTCAAAGTTCAGATCAAACGCAATCTCTTTTATTGTAAGTTCTCCAGAAATCAGCATCCTTTCTGCCTCTACTATCACTCTTTCATGCAGTAATTGCGTAAGGGTCTTATTCATTTTTTCTTTCAGAATCTGATTGATCCGTTTTTCACTGATCCCCATTTTTGCGGAATAAAAGTCTGCCTTACGTTCGGTTTTGTAATGCTCATCCATCAGCATAATGAACTGATACACTCTCTTCTGATGGATATCCTGATGTAAAAAATAATGCTGGCTGGCACGGATCAGGTTTAGAAGAAATACTTTCAGTAATGATTTTAGTACCAGATAACTCCCCATTGAGTTCTTATATTCTTTTTCAATCAATATCCTAAGATAATGGAGTGTGTCTACAATATTATTATCCGGATAAAAGCTTGTATACTGCCCATGTATATTGAAAAGCTTGAAAACATCCAGTGCAAATTCTTTGTCATCTTCTTCCAGATATTCTCTTTTGAAAGCGATTACATATCCTTTCTTTCCATCAAAACTTATTTTTTCAGAACGGTACAGGGGAACCAGATACATGCAATGACCTGTATTAACTGCAGTATGATCACTCAGCAGCCAGATGATTTCAAAGAGATGAACCCGCTGGATACTGTTCATATAGTTCTGCGGACAGTGTTGAAGTTCAAAAAAAATAAACTTCGATGAATCTATCTGATGGATGAATTTCATATTCTTCACTCCATTTTTTGGAATGTTGTACAAATATACGGGACTGTAAGAGGTAAAAGAACAAAAAAAGAACTACTGTTTGAGTAGTTCTTTTTTATTTGTGACCCGGCTGGGATTCGAACCCAGGACCCATACATTAAAAGTGTATTGCTCTACCAGCTGAGCTACCGAGTCGGCCACTTACTTTTTCAAGTAAATTATGTTTTGTAAAACTACTGAAACAGCAGTTATTTTTGATTGTGACCCGGCTGGGATTCGAACCCAGGACCCATACATTAAAAGTGTATTGCTCTACCAGCTGAGCTACCGAGTCGGCCACTTACTTTTTCAAGTAAATTATGTTTTGTAAAACTACTGAAACAGCAGTTATTTTTTGATTGTGACCCGGCTGGGATTCGAACCCAGGACCCATACATTAAAAGTGTATTGCTCTACCAGCTGAGCTACCGAGTCGGCCACTTACTTTTTTCAGTAAATCCCTTTGTTTAAGGGACTGCAAAGATAGGAAAATCTCCTTTAAACCCAAGTTTTTTTAGACTTTTTTATTAGAAAAATTCACTCCTAATCAGCAAACATCTGTTTATAAATTAATTATGAAAATTATTTTTTTACAGAAAAGTATAATCCAATGTCAGTTATTGAAACAACCGGAAATTTCTTCCTGTATTTACCCTGTTCAATGCTTAAATAAAACTGTATGAAAGATTGCCTGAAATCAATTGTACTGACAGAAGCTTCTCCATGTTAGAAAATAATGATTCGGCGTGCCTTTGGCACGCCGAATCATTATAATAATATTACTTTTTTTAAAATTTTCAGCAGATTTTACAGCTTACACAGATTTTTCTTTATCAATATACCTGGAGTATCCTGGTGTGAAGGCTATTTCAATATAACTGCTATGATTTGTGCTGTTTGTAAATACGTTCCGTGGAATCAGTAGTTAAATCCTGCTGGTTGATATTCAAAAATCTTTGCAATAGTATCTGCAAGTTCCCGCCCGTGTTGTTTTCCTACCAGATATAGAGCTGCATCTATGCCGGCTGTAATCCCTGCTGTAGTAATTAACCGACCCTGATCAACGAAACGGGCATCTCTTTTCACAGTACTTTCAGTATTATGCTGCTCCAAAGTATCCAGCATCATAGAATGGGTCGTAATTTCATAATGATCCAGTATCCCAGTTTTGGATAGCTGCATACTTCCTGTACATATGGTGAAAACAGTAGTTCCGTTATGATAATGATCTTTTACCCATTGAATGACCGTATTCTGAAAATCATCATCTTCCAGATATTCCATTACACGATCAGGATTGGCACCAGGAATGACAATCATATCAGGTTGGGGAGCCGTTTTCACATCATATGTTGGAATAATTGCCATTATATTGGCTTCCATAAATACGGCCTCCCTGGTTTTCCCAACAGTATAGCAGTGATAGCTGCCTTCGGCTATTGCATTCGCTTTAATAAAGACGTCCAAAGGACCATTCAGATCAAGAGCTTCTACCTGATCATAAATTAAAAATGCTACATTCATTGTATTGTTCTTTTGTTGTTGATTTATAATAATATTCTAAAAAAATAATGGATCATATAAAAACATATTTATCTCAGCTGATAATTGATTATCAGCTTTCGTCATTCAAAAAATAAAATAAATTATACTGTTCCGGTACAGATTTTCCGATATTGGGCCGGAGAGATGGATAGGTATTTCAAAAATAACCTTCGAAGAGAAATTGCAGTGCGGAAACCACATTTTTCAGCAATCATATCAATGCTCATACCTGTATATTCCAACATATTCTTGGCCTGATCCAGTCTCATTTTTTCAAGGAACCTACCAGGTGTCATTCCTGACTCCTTCAGAAATACCCTGGAGAAATTGCGGGTACTCATGTGTACGGCTTCAGCCATATATTCTATACTGATGGACTGCCCAAGCTTATCTTTAAGTAAGTTTCTGATTATTTTTGTGAGCGGAGAAAGCATTTCATAATCGGAAACAGCATTTCCAAACTGGGTTTGCACACCGGGTCTTTTTAAATGTAAAACAAGATGCTTGGCTACTTCTGAAGCGATTGCCTTTCCATAATCTTCTTCCAGTAATGCCAGTGCGAGATCTATTCCGGAAGAAACTCCTCCTGAAGTGTAGATTCCCTGGTCCTGAATAAAAAACGGATTGACATTTACATTCAGATCGGGATAAATTTGCTGTAGCATGTCAGCATATTTCCAATGGGTAGTAACCTGTTTTCCTTTTAACAATCCTGCTTTAGCCAGAACAAATGCTCCTACACAAACAGATCCCATACGCCTTACTCTTCCTGTAATATTTTGCAGATAAGGATAAAGGTCGGGATTAATATCATTCAGTGTTCTAAGATCTGTACCGGCAACCAGTAATGTATCTATCGGAAAGTCTATATCATAAATGGTATGGCTACACGATAAAGGGATTCCCGAACCTGAATAGATGATATTGTCTGAAGTACCTGATATCAAATGAACCTGATATTTTATACCGGATTTATCATCCGGCAAGAAGAGATTGGCTGCAGTAAATACATCACAGGGGCCGGCAACATCCAGCAACTGAACCTGTGGCAAAACCAAAAGTGCTATATTTTTTATTTCTGTTTGTGCTGCATTTTCCATATCTCAATATCTATAATGCAAATCTACAGAGAATGTCATCTGGCTGCAATGACAAAAAACAGACAATTTCGGCCATCTTTTATTCCTTTCATCAACAAAAAAAAGAGACTGCCTTAAAAAAGACAGTCTCAGCACTCTCACTATAAAATTAGCTAATAAGCTATACTTTTAAAATTTACAGTTATGCAGGAGATAACCTTCGGGATTTTAAATAAAGGGCTGTACGGTTCAGATAAGGAAAAAGAAGAATTAGCAGCAGCGCCCCGGCCAGAAGCCATACCATCATTTCGTAGTAGTCCATGGCAAACCGTACATGATCCTGAACATTCAGTCTTCCTGCCAATAGTTTGTTGGAAGCTTTTACTGCATGATCCTCAGGCATTCCTTGGGCTGTAAGTTTAGCGGTCTGCTTGTGAAGAAAATCTTTCACAAAGGGATCAATTGCCGTTATATGATCCTGAAAAGCATTGTAATGACGGCTTTTCTCGAAAAGTTCAAAAAAGTTGATCAATGCAATACTGGCACAAAATCCCAGATAACGGATTGCCAAGGCCGTTGCCGCAGCAGACGGCCCAATGGATGCAGGAACTGATGATATGATGAAAATAATTGTTGGAACCATAATTAATCCTACTCCTAATCCCTGAAGGAATAACGGAATATAGTAATTGAACTCATCTGCCTGTACATCAAAGGAATAATACATCAAAGCATGGAACAGCAGTAACATCAGAAAGCCTGGCGCCCATACATACTGTATTTTTTTCTTCTGTAAAACCATACAGCAGGCAATGATAACTCCAGCCACTAATCCCGAAAGATTAAAAATATTGATGTAAGAGATATAAAACGGATCCAGATGAAGCTCAGTCGCAAAATAACTGTTGGTGATTCCTGAAGCGAAACGGCAAATATACATGACAAAAAGAATCAATAGCCCTACTTTGAAATTCCTGTATCTGAAAACCCGAAGATCAATATAGGGCCTTTTAATCGAGTTCTGACGGAAGATTGATATTCCGGCCAATACGATGATAGTGATTACACTTCCTAAAATCCTGCTATCTTCCAGCCAGTAATATTCCTGTCCGAAGATTGCAATATATCCTGCAAGCACTAAAATGGTGCTGAAAACGGCAAAGCTCTGCCAATCCAGTTTATACAGATGGAATCTCACATTAGGGCGGTAATTAGTCATGGCCAGTGTCAGAAAAATAAGTCCCGGCAGGTAAGAAAATATGGCTGTTTTATAAACAATATTAAAATTGTAAGAATCAATAAGATCAGCTGTAATCAGATTATTAAATGGCAATGCGCAGATCAGGATTCCAAAGAATACGGAAAAACTGATCTCTCTTCCTCTTTCACTGTTCAAGCGTGTAAAAATCAAGGTTAGTGAAAGGTTCACATTTCCTGCAAACAGGATTCCCTGGATAAAACGTACAGGAAAAAGAACATACACTTCCCGGGTAAAGTAGCAGATGAGACAGGCCACAATCTGCAAGGTAGTAAATAACAGAAAATACTCTTTTGCCGCCAGAAAGCTGAAAAATCTTCTTTCCAGACTGTAAAATCCTACATATCCGGCATAGAATAATGCTACTGAGAACTGAATATCAGCAGGCTCACTTCCATAATATCCCGCAGCCGCATTAATATTGGTTAGCGGCAGAAAGAATATGATGATTCCCGGTAAGGTCATTGAGAAAAGAATGATTTTTACCAGCCACTCCGGTGCCCATCTTTTAAAAAAGGGCATTTGTCTTTTAGCCATCAGGAATGTTTTTTATTGGCGTAAACATTAACGTTCATGCCCATTTTAAGAATATCAATATCTTTTCTTTTCCCTTCCACTTTGATTCTCACAGGAATACGCTGTACAATTTTCACATAATTCCCTGTAGAATTATCGGGTGGCAGTAATGAAAAACTGGAACCGGTTGCCGGTGATAATGAAATAATGGTTCCCTTAAATTCTCTGTCAGGATAAGAATCTGCAACAATTTTTACCTGATCTCCAATTTTCATATCCTTGATTTGGGTTTCTTTATAGTTGGCAACCACCCATTTATCAGTTTCATTATTGACAATGAAAGCCAGTGTTTCTCCGGCATCAATCATCTGCCCTACTTCAACGGTTCTTCTCCCCATTCTTCCGTCGTATGCCGCTACAACTGCTGTATAACTAACATCTAATTTATGGCGGTCCAGTAAAGCTTCCAATCTGGCAATTTCGGCCTGCACTACTGTTTTTTCGGCCTGAATATCGTTAATTTTAGATACCGAAGCTGCATAATTATCCTGAGACGATTTATAATCACTTTCATTGACATCCAATGTTGCTTTTACATCTTCCAGCCTCTGTTTGGTGGCAGATTCCTCATCATAAAGCTTTTTATAACGGTTATAATCGAGCTGTTGCTTCCAGACTTTTGCTTTGTTGGCATCTACCTGTGCAAGCGCTGCAGCTGCTTCCTTTTCCGTGGTTCCGGTATTACTCTCTAAAACCTTCAGTTCTGCACGGGCTTTCTGAAGCGCTGCCTGAGTTTGCTTTTGCTGGAGAATATATTCGCGGCTATCAATCAATAAAAGAGTATCTCCTTTTTTCACTTCCTGGTTTTCTTCAAATTTTACCGCTACAATAAATCCGCCTGCCCTTGAAATCACGGGGTTTACATATTCCTGAACCTGGGCATCATTGGTTTGCTCGTATCTGTAGTAATTTTTTAAGGTAAAACCGCCCCAGATTGCAAGTGCGGCAACGATTAAAACTGAAATCCATCCTGTGATCTTGGTAATCAGCCTGTCGGTTGGTGTATATTTTTTTTTCATTGTACTTTATAAAACGCCTGTAATATTCTGTAGTAAATAATAGTTATTCTGTGCCATGATCTTCGCTGCTTCCAGTTCAAATTTTGTCTGGAGCAGCTGGATATCTGCATCCAAAAGTTCTGTAATAAGGGAGGTTTGATTGAAATAGGTATTTTTGATAATGCGGGCATTCTCCTTAGCCTGGGTAACATTGGTTTCAGCAACCTTAATCTGTTCCAAAGCTTCCCGGTATCTTAAATAGGCTTCTTTTACCTGCTGTCTTACCTTATCTTCAGTGTCTTTGTGAGCTTCTTCCTCTTTTTCAAATTCAAGCTTGGCCGCTTTTACTTTATTCGTATTATGGTAAAGAGATGAGATTGAAAATGATGCTTTTAAACCAACAATTCCCAGTGAATACCAATAAGGATTGTAAGGATAAAGAAAGATCTGTGGATTGGCATAATAAAATTCTCCGTACATTCCTATTTTAGGGCTTACATTGGCTTTTACCTGCTTAAGTTTAATCTTACTTAATTCCGTATTCTGTTCGGAAACATGATAATCAAATGAGTGGTCTAATGCCAGTCTCAGATATTCTGCGTAAGTTGTATTGGCATCCCACTGACTGGAAGGAGCTTCAGGAATAATGATCTGCTCATCCGGAACTCCTAAAATAATATTCAGTTTCTGCATGGCGATCAGAATATCATTTTCAATGGTTACCAGAGTCATTTTACGTTTGGAAAGTTCAAGCTCTATTCTTAAAACATCACTTTTTAAAACCACTCCGTTTTTATATAAGGATTTAATTTCTTTAAGCTGTACTTCCTGATCTTTAATATCCTGTTTAATAAGATCCCTGAAGATCAATGTTTTCTGAAGTTCAAGATAAAGGGTTGCTGTTTTGTAATGGATATCGGAAACAGCCTGTTCCTTCTTAATTTCTTTAACCTTCTGCAAAGTCTGATTTTCTTTGATCTTAAGGTTTAATTTATTTCCGTTGTAAATATTCAGGTAAAAATCAGCTCCTAATCTGTAAAGGGTATGGATAACTTCGTGTTGGGCAGGTTTGGAAAAAATTCCGTTTTCATAGATGGGGATGTTGGATGCCTTTTCTACTGATCCTTTCACTTCTATTTCCGGAAGGCGTTCTCTCTTGGTGTCTTTTACTTCGGCTTCCGCAATGTCTACACTAATGGTATTGATTTTAATATGACGGCTGTTTTCTTCAGCTCTCTGCCATGCGTCTTTCAGGGAAATGCGTATGGTATCATTTCGTGGACTGCCTGTTTGGGCTGATATAAAGTAGGAAGCTCCTAACATCAGCAGTCCGGTGACATAGATTTTCATTTGAATTTTTCGAATTATTGCATTGCAAATTTATTGGCAATCCATAAATTTTATTTACCTAAAATAGTCAAGTTTTACATGATTCCGGCCAAATGATTATATTTGCGTTTTCATTCTTATTTTGATTTTTTTATGGGATTAATTGCAGCGCTTCCGGATATAGACAAACATGAGAAAAGTGTATTTGTAATGCATGAAAAATCTGAGAAACTGATTCCTTTCCATAAACATACAAAGGGACAGTTGAGCTACGTTGAAGGTGGTATTGCCTATATTACCATTGATAACCGGACGTATGTGGTACCTGCCAGGCACTTCTTTTGGATTCCGCAGGGAATGGAACATATTTTAGAGATTGGGCATACTGCTACTGTTCTTCGTTCCCTGTATTTTTATGCCCATGATGATATTTCAGATCCGTTTTACAGCAGACTGGGAATTTATCCGGCATCAGAGCTTTTGATCCAAATGATAAAATATACGGAAATGTGGGATGAAAAACATGTCACGGATAAAGATGAGAACTTTGAATTTCTGGTGGCTTTAAAAAAAATCCTTCCTAAAACCCACAAACAGCCCTTACCTATTATTCTTCCTGCTACCCATAACAAGCAGATGATGAAAATAGTATCTTACCTGGAATGGAATATCGGCGAAAAGCTGACTCTTTCCAACGTAAGTGCCAGATTCGGACTGAGTGAACGCTCTATGTCCCGTCTGTTTAAAGCTGATATGGATATTTCATTTCTCCAGTATCTGAAAACATTACGAATCATCAAAGCTATTGAGCTTCTTTTAAATACAGACAAACCTATTAATGAGATTGCAGATGATGTGGGTTACAGCTCCATTAGTGCTTTCAGCGATACTTTTCATGAATTTACGCAATCCAGACCTTCAGATCTCAGGAAAAGCAGTAAAGCACTTTGATTATCAAATGGCGAAAACCCATACGATGTCTACACTTCTATCCTATATTTATGATCTTTATCAAACTTTATTCAAATAAAAGACAATTTTATCTTTTATTTGAATAAAGTTCATATATTTGTCCTGTAAAATTCATAAAAAAATGTTTTCAAAAACCTGCGAATATGCTTTAAGAGCTTTAATTTACATAGCCCAGCAGTCTAAAAACGACGGCAGGGTTGGTATAAAGGATATTGCGAAAAGCATTAATTCTCCTGAACATTTCATTGCTAAAATTCTACAGGATTTAAGCAGAAAAGGATTTGTACAATCTGTAAAAGGCCCCCACGGAGGATTTTATATGGACCCAAAAAACCTGGAAGTTCCTATTGCTGAAATTGTAAGAGAAATAGATGGTGACAAATTATTTTCAGGCTGTGGACTTGGACTTGAAGAATGTTCTGAAGCCCACCCCTGCCCGCTTCACAATCAGTTTAAAAGTATAAGACAGGACCTGCGCATCATGCTTGAGTGCTCTAAAATACAAATGTTTGTAGATAACCTGGATTTAAAACTGACACATCTTAAAGTATAAAAAAAATTAAAATAATAAAAGATAAAAAGATCTTAATATATTAAATAGTTTACGTTTAATTCTCAATCCCTTACATCATTTAAAACTCAATTTCATGAATACAGAAAAAATAGAGAAAATGTCCGGACATTGGCTATTAGCAAAACTTGGCAAAAAAGTACTTCGTCCTGGTGGAGTTACCCTTACCCAGAAAATGCTGTCAATGCTCAATATCACATCCAATGATGATGTGGTAGAGTTTGCTCCCGGCCTTGGTTTTACGGCTCAAATGTCAATAAATAGAAGGCCTAAATCTTATATTGGTATTGATGCAGATAAAAATTCAGTGAATTATCTGAGCAAAAAGTTTGAAAAAAGTAATGCTGTATTTAGACTGGGTAATGCAGCACAAAGCCTTTTGCCTGAACAGTCTGCTGATAAGGTATATGGAGAAGCCATGCTGAGTATGCACGCTAACCACAGGAAAGCTGAACTAATTCGGGAAGCTTACAGAATTTTAAAACCACAGGGTTACTATGCAATTCACGAATTAACCTTAAAGCCGGATGATCTGGATGAAAATGTAAAATTATATATCCAGAAAGAACTCGCTTTGGCTATAAAAGTGAATGCCCGCCCACTTACCATTTCTGAATGGACAGAACTGTTAGAAAAAGAAGGATTTAAAGTACTGAGAACAGAAACAGCACCTATGCACCTTCTGGAACCACAAAGAATAATAAATGACGAAGGTATTTGGGGTTCAATAACCATTGCTAAAAATATATTATTACATCCCGCTATGAGAAAAAGGGTTCTCAAGATGAAAAGTATCTTTAAGAAATACGAGAAAAATATGGGCGCTGTTACCATTATTGCTAGAAAAGAATGACAGGTTTTAATTCTTACTCTGAATTGCTTTGGAAAGCCATGAAAAAAATAATATTGATTGCCAGCCTTATTGCGAATAGTATCGCTTTTACACAGATCCCGACAGGAGTTAAATTTATCAGTGGACAAATTGGATATTCCAATATAAAAACTCATTCAGGGTCATCTGAAACAAAATCTTTAAAGATAATCCCGACTTTTGGATATTTCTTTGCACCCAATTGGGGAATTGCAGGAAGTTTTGGTTACAAAAAAGAAACAATCCATACAAAACAGGTGCTAAACTCATCAGCACAGCAGCATTTTGAGAATAGTTCAGCAATAGTTATCATTCCCTCTCTGCGCAAATTCTGGGTTATGGATGAGAGATTGAGTATATTCGGGCAGATGGATTTCCCTTTGGAATTCGGAAAAATAAAAAAAGAATCAGATCAGATACCTACTACTGGAGAAACTTCAGATAACTATTTCTCTTATGGCATCAGTGTAAAACCAGGAATTGATTATTTTTTAAACAGAACCTGGAAAATTGTTGCCACCATCGGAGAGATCAGTTATACATCCAATAAAAAAAATATTAATAAAGAAACAGACACAAACTTACGTCTTGGGTTCACTTTTTCATCTGTTAACTTTGGAATAAAGTATATCCTTCCCCGTAAAATAAGGTGATATAAATCAGAATAAATAAAAGACTTAAAACTCCTTTATTTTAAAAATAGATTTTATCTTTGTATAAGAAAAAGAAAAAAGTACTCCAAAACATATCAGTTCAATGATATTATTTTGTTCATGATTCAAATTATTCCCGTTCATGAAATAGTACTTGGCATAATAGTATAAGTTTAAAAAAAGCTTCCTATTTATTGAATATATAAGATCATTTCATTTCTAAAACATTCAATTAAAAGATAAAAAGGTATTAATATCTTAAATAATAAAAAATGAATCTGAACAGTAAAAATCCTATCGTGCTAATGTTACTCTGTCTGATGGCAGGTATCTTTATCACCGTCAGTTTCCTGGAAACTCCCATGAAATTTCAGGTCTCAGAAATGACACTTCCGGTAGCCCTTGAGCTGGGAATGCTAATGTTTGGAATATCTACTAAAATACAATGCGTTTTGCTGATCCTTATTATCACAGGTATGATCATCAGCCGAAAAGCATATACAAAGATGGACTTTATCATCATAGTCATTGTGTCAGCAGTTTTATTAGTGGAAAAATTCTGGATGCTGCCTGTACTGGATGACCGGGCTCATCTTTTATCAGCAGGAAAATCTGTTGCTCCGTCAGAAATGCATAACTATTTCATCTATGCAGAATCTGCCAAAGCTTTGTTCCTGTGTGCCACCATTATCTTACAGTTTAAAAGATCTACAAAGCATACTGGCGTAATTTCACACAGTGTTTACTCCAGCAGAAAGATTTAAAACCTCTTAATTATCTCATCATGAAAAAAACACTATTATTCACTGCAGCCTTAGGAGTCGTACTGATGCTCAATGCCTGCAAACAAAGTACTTCAGCTGATATATCCAATACAGCGAATACAGAGAATATCAAAACAGACGGAACCACTGAAGAATTAAAAATGCTGGCCCCACCCAATGTTCCGACCCCTGTTGGAACCCGTGCCGCCAAAAAAATTATTGTAAAACTGGAAACAATAGAAAAAACAGGAGAGCTGGCAGACGGTACGCAATATAACTTCTGGACTTTTAACGGAACAGTTCCCGGAAGTTTTATCCGGGCAAGAGTTGGGGATGATATAGAACTTCATCTGAAAAACAATGAGAACAACACTTTTCCACATAATATTGACCTCCATGCCGTAAATGGACCTGGTGGTGGTGCGGAAGCTACTTTTGTAGCCCCTGGAAAGGAAGCAATTTTTAATTTCAAAGCATTAAATCCAGGATTATACGTATATCATTGTGCCACAGCTCCGGTAGGAATGCATATTGCCAACGGAATGTATGGTCTTATTCTCATTGAACCGGAAGGTGGTCTTCCCAAAGTAGACAAAGAATTCTACATCATGCAGGGAGACTTCTATACCAAAGGAAAATTTGGCGAAAAAGGATTACAGGAATTTGATATGGATAAAGCTATTGATGAACATCCTGAATATGTAGTCTTTAATGGAAATACAGCATCACTTTTAGGCGATAAGGAACTTCAGGTGAAAACTGGCGAAACAGTAAGGTTCTTTGTTGGGAACGGTGGACCTAATCTTACCTCATCATTCCATATTATAGGTGAAATCTTTGATAAAGTATATATAGAAGGCGGAAGTAAAATTAATGAGAATGTACAGACTACTGTAATTCCCCCCGGAGGTGCTTCTATTGTGGAGTTCAAGGCAACAGTACCCGGAGAATATGTAATTGTGGACCATGCTATTTTCAGGGCTTTCAATAAAGGAGCTTTAGGAAAAATTAAAGTGACCGGGCCTGAAAATCCGGAGGTGTATAAAAAGAACCCGTAATCCATCAGAATTGATGGATCGAATAAAGATCATGAAAGCTTTTACATTCATATTATTTTTGGCAGCCTGTACAGGAATCATTTCCTGCTCTGAACAGCAAAACAGAATGGATGCAGACATTGCTCCGGTTCAAAACCAGCTCAGGCCGCTTATAAGTTCAAAGAAAATGGTTAAAATAGAAGGCGGAACCTATAAAGCTTTTATAGGAAAAGATTCCGGAAGAATTGTAAAAGTACAGACTTTTTATCTTGATGACAGCCCGGTTACGAACCGGGAATACCTTGAATTTCTTAAAACCAATCCTCAATGGACAAGAAGTAAAGTCTTACAGCTATATGCAGATAACAATTACCTGAAACACTGGAAAAGTGACTATAAAATTCCGGAAGGAATAAGCCCGGAGGCTCCTGTAACTAACGTTTCATGGTTTGCTGCTGAAGCTTATGCTAGAAGTGTAGGAAAAAGATTACCCGGAATTGATGAATGGGAATATGCGGCGCTGGCAGATGAGCATACAAAGAATGCCTCAGACAGCCCTGTTTTTACTGACTACATTCTGAAGTCTTATCAAAAAAAAGATAAAAACAAACAACCCATAAAGCAGGAACCAGCCAACTATTACGGAGTTTATAATATGTATGGAATGGTTTGGGAATGGACTCATGATTTCAATTCAGTCATGATGAGCGGAGAATCCAGGAAAGATAATACTGTTAACGACAATCTTTTCTGTGCAGGAGCTGCAGTAACTTCTTCGGACCTAAGAAATTATGCAGCATTTATCCGGTACGCATTAAGAGGAAGCATCAAAGCGAATTACTGTCTCAACAATCTGGGATTCAGATGTGCTAAAAATTAAAAATTAACCCCTTATGAAAAATATAACCCTGATCTTACTGTCTATCATGATTATCTCATGCAGTAAGAAAAATGAAGCAATAAGTCCTGATTCTATTTATAATGTACCAACAAAATGGGAAAAACAAAACGGGGAAAACATTACTTTTTCAGATCTTAAAGACAAGGTGCTGGTAACAGCAATGATCTTTACTTCCTGTAAAACCGCCTGTCCGAGACTGACTGCTGAAATGAGAACCATTTCTGAAAAAGTAGGAAAAACAGATCCGGATAAAATCCAATACCTATTAATCTCTATTGATCCGGAAAATGATACTCCGGAAGTTATGAAACGATATCTGAGTGTTAACAGGTTCAATGAAAACCAATGGACTTTCATCCGCGGAAATGAAGAAAGTACCCGGGAACTGGCCAATATTATGGCTGTGAAATATAAGGAAATCTCCCCCATAGAATTCTCTCACTCCAATATCATCACAGTATATTCAAAAAAGGGAATTCTTTCTTTTCAAAAAGAAGGACTCGATGGTGATTACGATGCCATTGTGAATGACATAAAAAAACAAATAAAACTTTAAATGGATAGATTATGAAAAAATTAATTGCAACAGCTCTGCTGTTTTCAGTCGCAGTAACGTCATGTTCAGATAAAAAAGAAACAGACACCATTCCTCCTGTACAGGAATCCAATGTAATGCTGGATGAACCTAAACCGCAAGCCTCAACTCCTGCCGCAGCGCCAGCCACAGGACCTGAAGCAGATATTGCTGAAGGAAAATCCCTTGTAGAAGGCACAGACTGCCTGTCTTGTCATAAAATCGATGCTAAACTCGTAGGACCTGCCTATCAGGATATTGCTGCTAAATATACCGATGCAAATATTGATCAGCTTGCTCAAAAAGTGATTGACGGCGGAAAAGGAAACTGGGGCGATATCCCAATGACACCCCATGCCGGATTAAGTAAAGACAATGCTAAACTTATGGTGAAGTACATCCTTTCACTAAAGAAATAAAAAATTTAAAATAATAAAAGATAAAAAGGTATTATATTATGAATATACAGACAGATTTCATAGGAAATATGGTTGCTGAAGACTTCAGAACCGCAGCTATTTTTAAAAGACACGGAATCGATTTCTGCTGTAAAGGCGGAAGAACCATAAAAGAAGCTTGCAATAATAAAAAGCTTGACCCGGAGAAAATTTATGAAGAACTGGAAGCCCTTCCTGAAAATGAGGGTGCTTCCATTGACTTCAAGAGCTGGTCACTGGATCTTCTGGCTGACTATATCGAGAAAACACACCATCGTTATGTGGAAGAAAAAACCCCTGTTTTACAAGCATTCCTTGATAAGCTATGCAAAGTTCACGGTGACAGACATCCCGAACTGTTTGAGATCAACACCATATTTAATGAATCTGCCCATGATCTGGCCGCTCACATGAAGAAAGAAGAGCTTATCCTGTTTCCTTTTGTAAGAAATATGATAAAAGCAAAAATATCAGGGGAAAGCCTGTTGCAGCCTCCATTCGGAACCGTGGAAAATCCTGTGAATATGATGCAGCATGAACATACAGTAGAAGGAGACCGCTTCAGAAAAATTGCAGAGATTACCAGTGAATATACTCCTCCTGCAGATGCCTGCAATACATACAAAGTAGCCTTTGCCATGCTTCAGGACTTTGAAAATGATCTTCACAAGCATATTCATCTTGAAAATAATATTCTTTTCCCAAAAGCAATTCAACTGGAAAAAGAATTTAGTGTTGAATTTTAAAAACTGATACCGGATGACACATAAAAAACTTTGGAGATGGCTTGCTGTAGTAATAGTTGCTTCATTTGCCGTCCTTATATTTTACGGAACTGAAATTTATAGAAAAATTCCTCCTATTCCCAATCAGGTAGTAAGCACAGATGGTACTGTGCTTGCTACGGGACAGGACATCAAAGACGGGCAGAATGTATGGCAGTCTATTGGCGGGCAAACCGTGGGAAGCATCTGGGGACACGGTGCCTATATTGCTCCGGACTGGACAGCAGACTATCTTCACAGGGAATCTCTTCTCCTGCTTGATGAGCTGGCTGAAAAAGATGGTAAAATCTATAAAGAGCTCCCAGATGATGAACAGGCAAAATATCAGGTACTGCTGAAAAAGGAACTTCGGACCAATACTTTTGATGAGAAGAAAAATGCAATTGTATTCTCCCAGGAAAGAGCAAAAGTACAGAAACAGCTTTCGCAATATTACTCAAAATTATTCATGAATGATCCTTCTATGGCTCAACTTCGTGATCAGTATGCGATTCCCAAAAATACGGTGAAAGACAGTGGAAGAATGTCGCAAATGAATGCTTTTTTTGCCTGGAGCACATGGGTATGCATTACAGAACGTCCCGGAGATAATGTTACCTATACCAATAACTGGCCTCACGATGAATCTGTAGGTAATGTTCCGCCTCCTTCCTTACACTTATGGTCAGGATTCAGTGTATTGTTACTATTGGCCTGCGTAGGATTACTGGTATTTTATCATGCCAGAAATAAAGAAGAAGAGATCAGTGGGGCTCTTCCTCTTGAGGACCCGTTGCGAAACATGAAACCTACCCCATCCATGAAAGCGACACTGAAATATATCTGGGTAGTTGCATTACTGATTCTGGTGCAGATGCTTGCAGGGGTAATTACCGCCCATTACGGCGTGGAAGGAAGCGGATTTTACGGAATTCCTCTGGATGAATTTCTTCCACAGTCAGTTTCCAGAAGCTGGCACGTTCAGCTCGCCATATTCTGGATTGCTACCTCATGGCTGGCAACAGGTCTTTATATTGCCCCGGCAGTATCCGGATACGAGCCTAAATATCAGAAACTGGGTGTCAATATATTGTTTGGAGCACTATTAATTGTTGTTTTAGGCTCATTAACAGGACAATGGCTTGGAGTAATGCAAAAGCTTGGTCTGGTAGATAACTTCCTATGGGGCCACCAGGGATACGAATATGTAGAATTGGGAAGAATTTGGCAGATTTTACTGCTTATCGGACTTATTCTCTGGCTGATTTTAATGGTAAGAGCACTTCTTCCCGCCTTAAGACGTAAAGATGGCGACCGTCATTTACTGCTTCTATTCACACTTTCTTCCGTGGCTATTGCTATGTTCTATGGGGCCGGGCTTATGTATGGAAGACAAACACATATGGCGATTGCCGAATATTGGAGATGGTGGGTGGTACACCTTTGGGTAGAAGGATTTTTTGAAGTTTTTGCAACTGTAGTTGCTGCTTTCCTGTTTACAAGATTAGGATTATTAAGATTAAAATCGGCCACCAATGCGGTATTATTTTCCACTATTATTTTCCTCGCAGGAGGTATTCTGGGAACATTCCACCACTTGTATTTCAGTGCGACACCTACAGCGGTACTTGCCTTAGGAGCTACTTTCAGTGCGTTGGAAATTGTACCTCTTGTATTGATTGGATATGAAGCTTACCAGAACTACCAGCTCAGTAAGTCGACAAAATGGATCAAAGCTTACAAATGGCCTATCTACTGCTTCATTGCTATGTGTTTCTGGAATTTTCTTGGAGCCGGTATTTTCGGATTTGCCATCAACCCTCCTATCGCTTTATATTATATTCAGGGATTAAACACAACGGCTGTTCACGGCCATGCTGCCCTGTTCGGAGTATATGGTATCTTGGGTATCGGGCTGATGATGTTTGTCCTAAGGGGACTTTATCCTGACCATGAATGGAATAATAAATTAATAGGCTGGGCTTTCTGGTTAACCAATATCGGATTGCTGGTTATGGTAACCATCAGTCTTCTCCCGATAGGAATTATGCAGTCTGTAGCCTCCATTAAAGAAGGATACTGGTATGCACGTTCCGCAGAGTTTATGCAGACGGATATTATGCATTTCTTGCGATGGATGCGGGTTCCGGGTGACATTTTATTAGCTGCCGGAGAACTGTTACTTGTTATTTTTATCATCGGGTTAAAGTTCGGATGGTCGTTGAAAGAAAAACGTTAGCAAATATTCATTAAACCTTATGGGCCTTAAGGTCTGTAAGGTTTAATATTTTAAAATTAAAAAGTCATGAAACGCAATGATAATATAGTCTGGCTTTCAAGAGATCATCATTCAGGGCTTCTTTGCAGCTGGAAGGTGAGACAGGGAGTAAAAAAAGAGATTGAACCCGGCAGAATTAAAAAGTATATACTTTATTTTTTTGAAAATCATCTTGAAGATCATTTCAAAGCGGAAGAAGAGGTTCTTTTCCCTTATCTTGAGGATGCCTATACGCTACGCATCCGGTCAGAACATCAACAGATAAAGATGTTAATATATCAAATTGAAGCCTCGGGAGATCCAAATTTATTTTCATATTTTGCAAGTTTACTTGAACTGCATATCCGTTTTGAGGAACGCCATTGTTTTCCTCATCTGGAAGAAAAATTCAATAATACTGATCTGAATAAGATTGGGCGAGACCTGAATTATATTCATACTGATAAAAAAGAAATCTATGATGATGAATTCTGGAAATAATTTATTTTAAAACAAAAAACTGCATCATAAGTCTAAAAACAATACTTTAGGAACAGTTTCTTAAAAAACCATTAAGTAGGCAGGGTTCAGCATGTACAAGGTAAAATCTAAGATTTTAAAACGAAACTATAAAAACAAAAATCCTTTATTTTGAAAGCCTTACCTGATCTTAATGGTTATATTTGCTATTATTGTACTGCCTTAATGATTGCCGTAGTAATCTGTTCTTCTTTTTTCTTTGAATAGGTAGAATCAAAAGGTTCCATTACATTAAATAGATATTGATAGAATGGGGTAATTTTCTGAATATTTTCAGATTCTTTCATCGCTTTCTCTTTATCCATCTGCTGAAGATTCTTCACGAAAGCATTAAACTTCTTATCAACCGGTTCTACAGATTTCAACAGATAGTTCTTAGCTTTATTATCCTGTCCCAATGTTCTGTAGGCTTCCGTTACTGCAGAAACCACAAGGGAATATTCCATAGGCTTGGACCTCATCTGTCTTCTGGCAGCTGCCCTGAACTCAGGGGAAAGACCCAAGTAATAATCATATTCATAAAAAACTTCTTTTTTAAGATTCTCAGCCAACTGAAGACCTTTCTGTTCCTCACCTGCAATAATAAAAGCCGTAACAATTGAACTTAATGAACGCGGATCATTGTACTTTTCTGCAGGAATTTCTTTCGAGACAAGGTTGAGTAATTCTAAAGCTTTTGCTTTTTCACCATTCCTGACCAGTGCAGACACCGCTCTGCTCACAGACATCCTGTAATTCATAATATCAGATATACCAGTATCATCGTAGTGGATACTAAGATCTTTAAAATTGCCCCATTTATAATTTTTCACTACATTATAGAGTGAGCGGGCATCTACCCTCCCTTTATCTCCATCCAGGCTTTGAGTGGTACGGATAGGAACCAGTTTATAGCTGAAGCCGTCAAACTGAAGATAGTCATCTAGATAAAAGATATTTTCACTGTCATACATTCCTCCGGACGAAAAACTGATCGGACGTTTCCAATCAAAATTAGCCAGTATGTCCAGCATTATAAGATGGCTTTTATAAAGAGTATTGGCTTCATAATTAATGGCTATCTGATTTACAGTATTCGGAAGATCGGCCTGATTAATAATTCCAGACTTCACAGCATTTTCTTTATTGACAGGTAATACAAATTTATGTACCGGAATAATATTATATTTTTCATATTCTTTTTCCCCGAAATACATTTTCAGCAACTCGTCTTTTGCCGGAGATTTATATTTCAGGAAACTGAGAGCTTCTTTTAAAGTCATTGAATCCTGGATCAGAAATTTTCTGAATTCCTGAAACTTTGTATCAGGAGCGCCCTGATCCTTTAACATGGCAAACAGGCCTTCCCAGTCTTCTTTTTTCATCAGATACACCTGGTCATTTATGCCGTCCCTGTAATCTTCATGGGTTAATTCACCCGGAACTCTCATGGCATTGTAAGTTCTTCTTTTTACCTGATCAATGTTCCACGGAGTCGCCAGCAGGGTAAAATTTACTGTTTTTACATCATCCCGGAATCTTTCCGTTTCCTGTAATCCCCAAACCGGATAAGTATCATTATCGGCATAAGTAAAAACTATATCATTTTTAGGCAGGGAAGCCAGGAAGGAATAAGCTGAATCATAAGCAGCGGATTTATTGCTACGGTCATGCGGAACATAATTCTGGAAGCCCATCATGAAAGGAATTCCCAATAAAATGATCCCGGATATAATGTTGGCAACGTTAGATTTTATTCTGGACTGAATAAACCATAGAATACATCCTGCTCCCAACCCGATCCAGATCGCAAAAGCATAAAATGAACCTACCATAGCATAATCTCTTTCTCTTGGTTCAAAAGGCTTCACACCTGTATAAAAAACAATTCCGATACTTGTAAGAATAAATAATGACAGAAGTGCATAAAATCTTCCAAAATCCCTGTTTAATTGGAAAAAGAAACCAATCAGACCTAATATTAATGGCAGGAAAAAGAATTTTACGGTACTTTCATTTTTAAATTGAGCCGGTAAATTATCTTGGTTTCCCAATAGAGCATTATCGATAAAAGAAAATCCGGAAATCCAGTTCCCGTGGGTATTTTCCATATGCCCTTGCAGATCATTCTGTCTTCCAACAAAATTCCACATCAGGTATCTTACAAAATAATAGCCGTTCTGAAAGGAGAAGAAATAGTCCATATTCTGAGCAAATGAAGGTTTTTGCACATTGATAAGATCATAGGGCTTTACTTTCATATAATCTTCAACCGTGATGGAATCATCTTCATATTTGGCTCTTAAATCATCAAAGATCTGCTTGGCCTGCGGATTATCTGCCACATCTTCATTATCATAATTAAATGTAAAATCGGGAGCACCGTACATCGATATATAATTAGCCATCACCTCTTTATCTTCACTGAACATTCTGGGCATAAAGCTTAGGTGCGATTTATTATAGACATAATTAAACCTTTCACCTGTTTTTCTGTAGGTCCCGGTTTTTTCATCCTTTTCATAAATATCTCCTGTAATTTCCCTTTTATAACTTCCATCTTCATTCTTTTCCAACCCTTTTCTGTCAAGAGCAGCGGTATAATTTTGTCCATAAGCCGTAGGCCAGTCTCCATATTGCACTCTGTTGTAGTAATCCTTCATCCCAATAGCTGTATCAGGATTATTAAGATTCATAGGTGGATTGGCATTTGCTCTGATCGGGATTACCATCCAGCATGAAAAACCTATGATCATATATACAACCGATAAAACGATAGTCTGATAAATATTTCTTTTTGTTTTTCTGGCATATTTAATCATGAAATAACAAACAGCAACCATCAGAACAAAGGCTGCAACGGTTCCGGAATGGAAAGGAAGGTCTAAGCCGTTTACAAAGAAGATTTCCAATTGCCCGAACATCGTCATAATCAACGGGAAAATAATTTTAAAGACAAGGGCAAGAACACCCAATGTGATAAAATTGGCGATCATAAAACTCTTCCAGGTAAATGTATACTTTCTTGCATAATAAACCAGACATACTGCTGGAATGGCCAGCATACACATCATATGAACTCCAACAGAAAGCCCAACAATAAAGAAAATAAAAATGATCCACCTTTCGCTATCTGCTGCCCTATATTCATCTTCCCATTTGGTAATTAACCACACCAGAAGGGCAATAAACAGGGAGGCCATAGAATATACTTCTCCTTCTACCGCTGAAAACCAAAATGTATCTGAAAACGTAAAGCATAAAGCTCCCACAGCTCCAGCAAACAAGACTGAAATCGCCTGAGATCTCGTAAGGTCTTCGAAATTTTTATTTAAAAGTCTTCTTAAAAAATGAGTAATGGTCCAGAACAGGAACAAAATGGTTAACGCGCTGAATAGTGCTGACATGGCATTAATCACGATAGAATAATTGCTGCTGTTTCCCAATGCAAATATACTGGCCACTGCTCCTACAATCTGAAATAAAGCTGCTCCCGGAGCATGTGTTACTTCAAGCTTGGCTGCTGAAGAAATATACTCCCCACAATCCCAGAAGCTCAAAAAATGCTCCATAGTGGAGAAATAGGTGATGAATGCAATAATGAAAAGGAACCCTCCCAATACGGTGTTCCATTTTTTAAAAGACCAGTTTTTCATATTATATTTTCCAATAGTAATATGACAACTGGTGAAAAAAGAATATTACATCAATCTGTGACTTTTTTTTTGATAAAATTGGCTGGAAGCTGGAAAAGATAGGCTGGAATTACTGTTAAGCTAAATAATAATGAAGTTTATATTTAGAAAATTTCAATAACTAAATTACAGCTATTCTCCGGACACTTTCCTCTTCCAGCTTCCCTTCTTATACTTTAATACGTATTATTCAGCCCGCCATCCAGAGGAATATTGGCTCCGGTGAGATAAGACGCATATTCTGAAGCAAGAAAAGCTACCAGATGTCCATATTCTTCAGGCTTTCCGAACCTTTTCATCGGAATTTTATTTTCTCTCGTTTGTCTGATCTCATCTTCAGGTATACCTGTTTTTTGAGCATCATGATGGATCAGGTTCTGAATGCGTGCGGTATCAAAATATCCTGTTAAAATGTTATTCACTGTAATATGATGCTGAGCAACTTCATTGGATAATGTTTTTGCCCATGCCATTACGGCCGAACGGATAGTATTGGAAAGAGTCAGATTGCCTATAGGTTCTTTCACAGAAAGTGAAGACACATTGATGATACGCCCGTTTTTCTGATCTATCATATGAGGTAAGGCCAATAAGGTGGTTTCACAAACCGTTTTGAACAAAAGGTCGAATGCATTCTGATAATCTGCTGCACTTTTATCAACAGCAGGCCCAGGTTCCGGACCATTGGTATTATTCACCAGGATATCTATGGAATGGGTATTAAAATACTCTGTAATGATTTGTTTATAGCTCTCAAAATCGGAAAAGTCAGCAACAAGATATTCATGTTTCTGACCTGGATCCACTATTGGTAATGCAGCCATGAAACCCTTAAGTTTTGTCTCGTTTCGGGCCATTACCGTAACATTAGCTCCACATTTTGCCAGTTCAATGGCAATTCCTGCCCCAATTCCCTGTGTAGCACCACCTACCAGTGCATTTTTTGAAAAAAGTTGAATATTCATACACTCTATATGATTACAGATTAGTTATATAAAGGTAAGAAAAAAGGAACAGCCATCTTGAGTGCAGGCTCAAAGTCCGCGAACATGGTTCAGAAAAGCAGTGAAGAGCCCTGTTTATTTTATTTTGAAGGTTCTTCACTGCTCTCTGAATGACAGATTTCATCTCGAAGATTGGGCTGATCTGGCAGATCATTAAGGTTAAAAAATCTGCGTAATCAGTGAGATCTGCAGGAAACTTTACTCTTTTGAGATAATTTCTTAGTTTACCAGATTATTTCACAACTGTGGCTTCCAACTCTACTTTCAGTGTTTCAAATAAACCATTTACTTCAAGCATGGTAACAGCCTGCTCAATATGGTGCACTGCAATCCAGTTCTGAAGAATAGGAAAATGAGGCCATAATTCCTGTGCCGAAGTGGTATAAATATTTAATCTTACAATTCCTTTACACTCATATCCTGCTGTTTTAATAACTTCTTCAAGATTTGCGATTGCCTGTTTCAACTGGCTTTTCATATCCTTATTACTTGAAGTTCCATCCGGATCAATTGCTGCCTGTCCTGAACAATATAAAGTAGCTTCTGCATTTCTTACTTCTACAGCCTGTGAGTAGCTTCTTTCTTCCTGCCATTTCCATGGGTTTACGGTTCTTTTTTCCATTGTTGAATTTTGTTTGTTATTACCTTACAAAATTGCAGAACCGATATTGCAAAACCCTGTGACCGCGATCACGATTATCGGGTGATCGGGATCACAGTTTACAATGGTAAACGGCTCAGTGTTTCTCTGGAAACTCCCAGATAAGCAGCCAGTAATGATTTGGGAACACGCTGTACCAGAGACGGGTATTTTTCCAACAGCTGCTCATACCGCTCTTTTATTCCTGTTGTCATGGTAGAAATAATGCGTTGTTGTGCAGAAATAAAGCCCATATAGGCTTTTTCCAGAAAGAAATGCTCCATTTTAGGATGAATACTGCATATTTTTCTATAGTCTGCAAGAGTCAGGCACAGTACCTCTGTATCTTCTATGCATTCTAATGACATTGTTGCTTTTTGGTTCTGGTAATAAGCAGAAAAATCGGTCTCCCACCAATCTTCCATAGCAAATCCTACAATATGTTCCTTTCCGGCTTCATCGGTATATACTAATTTCAGAAGGCCTTTCAGTACAAAGTAATTATAGGGTACAGCTTCTCCTTCCTGTATTAAAAACTGATGTTTCTTATATTTTTTATAAGTAAAACAGGAAGATATGTATTCAAACTCTTCATCACTGAGAGGAAGTATTTTTTCGATATGGGTTCTCAACCGATCCGGCATATTCTAGTTCTTAGTGTATAAAAATAATGCTTTTTTCATGAAGGAAAGCACACCTGCTATTTCATATATATAATTGCTCAATTCAATATTTTCGTTGTATCTTGAAGAAGCAAACGATCTTAATTTACTGTTTTGACTAAAATTAAACAGTAAAGGGGTAAATCTCATTTAATCCGGGATGAATGGTATGTAATGCTTCATAAAACTTTTGTCTCAGGGGTTCTGATATATCATAATGTTCTTCAAGATACAGATCCAATTGCCGGATAACCGATGCCATCTGCAGCCATTGCTCAAAGCTGATATTCATAGGTTCAGGTTTTTCATCATAATCATGGTCATAAAAGAAGACTTTATTATTTTTATTCAGAAACCACCGGTCTCCCTGTCCGTTTCCTGCAAAACACCAATAATCCGGCAGTATAAACTCTTTATTTTCATTCACTGCTTCAGCAGCATTGTATAAAACAGCTTCAGAAGCTATCTCGGTTGATTTTATGACAGTAACCAGCTTTTTATAACCTTCAGAAAACGGAAAGTCTATAGTTTTAGGGAAATTCTGTACATTTTCTTTTTCTTTTAAAACCTCAGCTTCTATTTCTTCAATGGATGGTATTTTAAATGAAATCATGTTCAAGCTTTATCTTGGGTTTGCGGTTTACATTCAATTTTCAGATCGTATTTTTTCACAAGGTCTACAAAAGCCGGGGTAACAAATTTAACTCCTTTATTTTTATCCTGAACGGCATACTTCACATCTAATACAGAGGGATCTTCAAATGTAAACCCCATTCCTTCAAAGTCTTTTACAATAGAAGCTGTTTTCATGAATAATGCAGCATAGACAGGTATTGGCTGACCTTTCAGCATGCAGGGAATAAATTCAACTTCTTCCTGAGTTTCTGTCTTCAGGGCTATAACTGCCCTCTCCGAAAACAAATCCCCTACGCCACCTGTATAGCAGGTATAGAGATCATAATCTTCTAAAAAATCATTAAGATTCAGGGAATATTCTTTGGTAAATTCTTCTTTAATGGGAATGATATTGTTTCTGATTGGGATCTGCCTACATTCAGGAAGTTGAAATTTATCAAAAATAGTTCCCTGTTTATCAATGACTGAGAAATAATAATCTTCTTTCGGATGAAAGGAAAATAAGGTATACCAATTCATATTTCCGGTTACTCAAAGTATTTATGTATAGTTGTTTTTTTATTTCAATAATGCATCAATCTCCTTATAAAAAGAATCTTTACTGTAATCTGCCACTCCGGTGTGATGAAGCCGGATTGCTCCTTTTCTATCCAGTACAACGGTAGTTGGCAATGAGCCGTTATAAAGATCCTCCGGGATATTGCCTGCTGGAGTTATAAAAGGAACAGTAAAACCTTTTTCTTTTAAATAGGTCTTTCCCAGACCAGGATTATCATCAAGGTTTACCGTAAGGAATACTATATCAGGATTGGTTTTGTATTTTTTATAAAGCTTTTCAACAGATGGAAATTCTGCCCGGCATGGAGGGCACCATGACGCCCAGAAGTTAATAAATACAACTTTATTTTTCAGATACGAGGGATCAATAAGGGCTCCGTATTCGTTTTTCAGTATCAAACCTGTATAAGCAGCTGTAGAGCCAGGTTTCACCTTCGCTTCGGAAATGCTGGAATTGAGAATTCCTGTAGAAGCAACCTGCCTCATGAGCCATGCCTTAGCGTCCGGATTAACCAATATGATGATAAACAAAACCGTTAATACTATCGTGGAAAGATTACTCATAACCCACTTTCTAAGATTTTCCATAGTCTTCTAAACATTCTTCCGGGAAAGATAGCTTTAATATTTGAATTGGAAAGTTTTAAAAAAGGAAAAACATGTATCTCAAATAGACATCCCGAACCATTCAATATGAAATTATTAAGCAATTTATCCTATTTTCAAATAAAAATTAAATCGACAGATAAAAAAACACGGATTTTATTCATTTTTGTTTTTTACCGTCATGATCGCTTTTAATCCAACAAAAACATAACATTCTAAAAGCCAATGAAATTCCCACAGCAACTTTCCTATAATTTTTAATATTACAATTCCGAAAACATTGATTAACAATAGAAAAAGTAATAATTTTTCAAAAATACAGGGATTTTGTGTGTAACTAATTCCTTATTCGTTCAACTAATCAACTGGAAACAATAAACTCCGGTTCAATATAGAAGAGATTTACTACTTTAAAAAAAACTAATGCAAACATCTTTTTTCAAAATTACCGCAGCCACTGCTGCGCTCTGTTTCAGCACACTGATGATGGCCCAACAGCAATCCCGTTCCGTAAGCGGAACAGTAAAGGATAAAAAAAACGGCGAATTGCTGATTGGTGTAGCGGTAAAAGTAAGCGATGATCCTTCAATTAACGTGGTAGCAAATGAATATGGATTTTACTCCCTGTCACTGCCGGAAGGAAACCATACTATTATTATCTCTTATCCGGGGTACAAGGATTTTGAACAACAAATTAATGTTGACCAGAACATGAAGCTGGATCTTTTTCTTAGCCAGGAAGAGCAAAAATCCAATACCATAGATGAGGTAGTTGTATCCGGAGTTAAAAAAGATAAAAATCTTTCCAGTGCCCAAATGGGAACGGAAACATTAAGTATTAAAAATATAGAGAAGCTTCCTGTATTATTTGGTGAAAAGGATGTTATGAAAACCATACAGCTTCTGCCGGGCATTAAAAGTAACGGAGAAGGAAGCAGTGGGTTCAGTGTCCGCGGCGGCGCTACAGACCAAAACCTGATTCTTCTGGATGAGGCACCGGTTTATAATGCTTCGCATTTACTTGGGTTTTTCAGTACGTTCAACAGTGATGCCTTAAAGGATGCCAGTATTATCAAAGGAAACAGCCCCGCCCAATATGGAGGCCGCCTTTCTTCTGTGATGGATGTAAAAATGAAGGACGGAAACAATAAAAACTATAACATCAACGGGGGAATCGGGCTGATCAGCAGCAGATTGAGTGTAGAAGGTCCTCTGCAGAAAGAAAAATCTTCTTTTATTGTATCCGGAAGACGAACGTATGCAGATCTATTTCTTAAGTCTTCTAAAGACTACAAAGACAACAAATTATATTTCTATGATCTCAACCTGAAGGCTAATTACCAGATCAATGAAAATAACCGTATTTATCTTTCAGGATATTTCGGAAGAGATGTTTTGGGACTGGGTGACACTTTCAATACAGATTGGGGGAATACTACCGCGACATTACGATGGAACAGTATCATCAATAGCAAGCTGTTCTCCAATACTTCCCTTATCTACAGTAATTATGACTATAAAATCGGTCTAAAAAACAATGGCAGTGAATTCAATTTAAATTCGAAGATACAGGACTGGAATCTTAAGCAGGACTTTACCTGGTTTGCAGGAAACAAGCATTCTGTACGTTTTGGCCTACAGTCTATTTATCATACACTGACACCTAGCAGCGCTTCGGGAACAATCGTTAATTCCTTCCCAAGAAATCCAAGATATTCATGGGAAAATGCATTGTATATTAATGATGATTTTAAGGCTACCGATAAGCTTACCATTAATTACGGAGCAAGACTTTCCCTGTTCAGTATATTGGGTGGAGATACGTTCAACACTTATGAAAATGGAGTGCTTACAGAAAGTCGGTATTTAGAAAAAGGAAAATTCGGGAAAACGTATACCAACCTTGAACCGCGTATTACAGCAAACTACCGCATCAATGAAGTGAGCAGCGTAAAAGGGGGCTATTCCAGAAATACTCAGAATCTTCATCTTCTAAGCAACAGCAGCAGCGGAAATCCCACAGACCAGTGGATTGGAAGCAGCTATTCAGTGAAGCCTGAAATTGCAGATCAGATCAGTGTAGGATACAGCAGAAACTTCAATAACAATAATTATGAACTGAATGCTGAGATCTACTATAAATCCATGCAAAATCAGATCGATTTCAAGAATGGAGCCCAGATAGGTTTCAGTACTGCGGCAGATGTAGAAAGTGAATTGCTGTTCGGTAAAGGAAGGGCGTACGGGTTGGAACTTATCGCTAAAAAGAAAAGCGGAAAGCTGACAGGCTGGATCTCCTATACCCTATCCAAAACAGAAAGAAAGATCAACGGAATTAATGATAACCAATGGTACAATGCAAGAATGGACAAAACCCACGACCTTTCTGTAGTGGCCACTTACCAGCTTAATCCCAAATGGACTCTTTCAGGGTTATTCCTTTACAGTACCGGGAATGCGGTAACCTTCCCAATTGGAAAATATGAACTGAACGGGCAGACCATATTCCAATACAACAGCAGAAATGCAGACAGAATGCCTGCTTATCACAGAATGGACCTTAGCGCTACCTATGAACCGGAATCCAATAAACGTTTCCGTGGATCATGGACTTTTGGAATTTATAATCTTTATGGCCGTCAAAATGCGTATACCATTACCTTCGAAGACAATCCAAACAATCCTGGAACAACCCGCGCCATGCAAACCTCCCTATTCCGTTGGGTACCTAACATCACTTACAATTTCAAATTTTAAATCATGAAAAAAGTATTTTTTATCATATTATCTGTATTTGCATTACACTCTTGCCAAAAGGAAATAGACCTGGATCTTGCCGACCAGAGCGGAAATATTGTTATTGAAGGCAATGTTACAGATGTTCAGGGCCCATACACTGTAAAAATTACCAAATCTGTTGGTTTTGCTCAACCCAATCAGTATCCGGCTGTTACAGGTGCTCAGGTTATTTTAAGCGATAACACAGGACAAACGGAAACCCTGCAATATACAGGAAGTGGGGAATATATTACAAGTACCTTTCAGGGAATCCCTGGAAGAACCTATACCCTTAAAGTTCTTGCAGAAGGAAAACAGTATAACGCTCAAAGCACCATGCCTCAAGCTGTTGAACTGGAAGGCCTCGCACAGGACTCTTTTAAAATAGGAAATAAAACAACCTATACCCTGCTCCCGATCTTTACAGATCCTGCTGAACTGGGAAATCGTTATCTGTTTAGTTTTACCATCAATGATCTATCAAAAAAATACATCAGCGTACTTTCTGATAATTTAAATAACGGCCAGCCGAATCAATGGAGCTTAGGTCTTCCTAATGATGACAATAAAGGAAGAGACCATGAGGTTGTACCGGGAGATGTCATCCATGTTAAAATGCAATCTATTGACACTAATATATTTACATATTACAGTGCGCTTCTTCAGATCTCTGACGGTTATGGCAGCGTTACTCCTGCTAATCCGCCAAGTAATATCAGTAACGGTGCATTAGGATATTTCTCTGCACATACTATAAGATCGCTTGATTTTCAGATTCAATAAGCTTTCTTCTACGATAATAAAAACGGTTATTCCAAAACTATAGGAATAACCGTTTATTTTTATAAATTAAAAGACAGTGCACATTATCTCAGTTTTCGTTTCAAAGCATAATATCTATATAAAAGCTTATCATACCGGATGATTCCGAAAAGAAGTGCTGCGGCCAGCAATAGTGTCCTTAGGTCTAAAATTTTATACAGAAAGCCGCCCATGATACATCCTGAAAAAAAACAGGCAATAATAGCAAGCTTCAGGGCAATATTCTTTTTAAGCTGTCTGTATTCACTTTCTCTCTTCTGGAAAAACATTTTAGACAATTCTATTCCCAGGTCTGTAAAAATTCCGGTCAGGTGGGTAGTTCTTACTACAGACTGGGAAACCCTGGTTACCAGGGAATTCTGAGCACCCATCGCAAACAGTAAAAGCCCGGCAATCGTATAGTCTGATATTGAGATATTCAATGACCGGATACCGGATAATCCTACCAATCCTAATATAAGGATCTCCAACAGCAAAGGAATAAGATGGGGCCTCAGCCTCTTATCCCGGGAAGAAAATTCAACAATAAAGCTTGAGCAAAAAGCACCTGCCAGAAAACAGATGATAAAAACGAGATATACAAACGCTTCACTATACTTTTTAAGGAATATCTCTTCTGAAAAAAAAGCAAAGTGCCCGGTTATATTGGTAGTAAGGATCTTTACTGCTAAAACCCCGACAATATTCACTACTCCGGCAACAAAAGAGAGCGCTGAAGCCAATTTTAAATTATGGAAATAAGTCCTGTTCTTTCCTCTGTGTCTGAACATATCAATTAATCCTTTTTTAAATGCACATTCAAAATATTTTACCTTCGAATTCGGTTACAAGATGTCATCTTATTCCTAAATATTATTCATAAATGTCTGGATTAAATGATTCTGGTTTTGCATATGCCCAGCAGAATTTTTAATGCTGGCAGGTGTAAAAACAACTGGATAAAATAAATAAGTAAAAAAAAATAATTTAGAACGTCAGCAACCGCTGTGAAAAACATATCGACTTAAATTTTTATCCAGTACTGTCTTACATTATTAGGAGTACAATTTCATACTCTTATCATATTATTAAAGCCAGTTGCATAAATATCATCTTTTTAAAATAATCATCATCCTTTATTTATCGGCATTTACGGCTTGTCTATAAGAATCAGAATCATCATGTACTACAATTCAGAATCTATTTTATTACTTTTGTAAAATTAATTCGTTCAGGCAGAAAATCTGGTGATTTATATTGGTTTAAAATGTGATTTAAGTTACAAACTGAACGTTTATTCAATAGCCTGCATAGAAAAATTATGATCTCAAAATTTATTTTCAATAATCAGTATCTTTTTGATGAACTTCCTGAATATGACAAGGATTTGCTTCTAAAAGCCATGAAAACCAAAAACTACCGTAAAAATGAGGCTATATTTACTGACGGTACAAAGCCCAACGGCATTTACTACCTTAATGCAGGGAAAATAAAAAAATATAAGGTAGATAATGATGGCCGGGAACAGATCATCTATATCTACAGTTCCGGAGAATTTTTCGGATATTCGGCTATTTTGAGCCAGGAATCTTATGGAGATACCACCTCCACACTTGAAAATTCTGTGATCTCTTTTATTTCAAAAGACAATTTTCTTGAAATCCTTAGCCAGTCTTCTGTTTTTTCAGGACTTTTATTGAAATCTTTGAGTCATGAATTTAGTGTAATGGCCAATCTTATTGCTGTTTTATCACACCGCACCGTAAGAGAGCGGGCAGCATTGAGTTTACTGATCCTTCACAGCAAGTATAAATCTAATGACATCCCCGGAGAAGAAGTATTAATTTCTCTATCCCGCGTAGATCTTGCCAATATGGTAGGAACAGCCAGGGAAACCCTGACCCGTATTCTCAATGATTTTAAGCAGGAAAAATTAATTAAATCGGAAGGACGAAAAATACAAATCCTCGACTTTAAGGAGTTAATGAATATTGCTAACTTTTATTAAAAAACAGCTCCCATTTCAAAAATCTCCTGACATCCTGTTGTCATCAACTGCTCTTAATTTTGTATCAAATTATTTTAATACAGAATTATATGAAATTAACATCACTAAGAATCATTGCAAATGATATCAGGCAGTCTGTTGAGTTTTATGAAAAAACAATGGAAGTCGCGGCTCAATGGTATACTGAAGATTTTGCAGAACTTGGCACCAACTCCATTACTATAGCTATCGGCAGTACCCGTACCATGAAAATGTTCGGTAATGAACATCCTACAGAATTCCAAAGCCCTGGTAATATCATCATCGAATTTATGGTTTCTGATGTAGACCGTGAATATGAGAGAATTAAAAACCTGACAGATCATATCGTACAAGAGCCTACAACAATGCCATGGGGAAACCGTTCTCTTCTGTTCTGTGATCCGGATGGGAACCTGATTAACTTTTTTACTCCGGTAAGTCCGGAAGCTGTTCAAAAGTTTAAATAAAATCAAGAGTCCGGGTAAATAACCCAATATAAAAAAATAGGCCGCAAAAGGTAGAATTGACTTATAATAATAGGATTTATATCAATTTAGAACATAAAAAAAGGAGGCTTTATTGCCTCCCTTTTCTTTTGTACTATAACCAGACCTTGAATTTCTTTATATTAATTTGTGTTTTTTTTCTTATCATTTGGTTTTTTAAGAAATCCACGTTTAAGGTTAATCATACACTTCTATTAATTTCATCACTTGTTTTAATTCTTTCTCATCATTTGTGTTTTGCACAACTATAAATTATTATTTTTATAGTTATTTCATTTACCTGTTTTGATGAATTGAAAAACTAAAAAAAGCATTAGCAATTCATTCGGTAAATTTTATACTACAAAGTAACGACATTGAAGGATAATATCATCTATAAATACCATCGATACATATCAGATCCGATATAGATATTTATCGATAAAACAAATGAAATAATAAAGAAGTGTAGAACAGCCGGCAGGAATTCTATATTTTATGATGTGTTTTGATAAGATCAATTAATTCTACAAGGTTTTCTATTTTCAGCTTTTCAAAGATATTTTTTTTGATTGTACTTACTGTATTTTGCTTTATATTTAAATTATTCGCAATTTCCAGATTTCCAAGTCCGTCTGCATAGAGTTCTGCAATCTGCAGTTCTCTCTTGGTTAAGCTGCTCAATGGGCTTATTACATTGGGATCGTAAATGAACTGTACCAATAAATTCCTTGTGAGGTCAGAAAAATATTCTCCTTTTTCAATAAATTGGGTAATAGCTTCTCTAACTTCTTCTTCTTCACTTAGTTTGCTAAGATATCCGTTGGCTCCCGCTTTTATAAACTTAAGAGCATACAAATCCTCTTCAAGCCCTGTAAAGACGAGAATCTTAATATCAGGGTTTGCACTTTTCATTTGTGGTAAAATGTGCAAACTGTTTCCTTCTGGGAAGTGAGCATCAATAATGGCTATTTCAATTCCTTTGGTCTCTACGAGTTCTACAGCCTGCTGTAAAGACGAGGTATGATATACTATTGCATTGGGAACAATATCGCTAATAACAATTTCCATTCCCTGTCTTACAATACTGTGGTCATCTGCTAAAAGGAAAATGATTTCCCTGTTTTCAATTGGCATTTCCATTATTTATTATTGATATTTAAGTTGATCCTGAATGTTACCTGCGTTCCTTTGTGAAGCTTACTGGAAACTGAAATTTCTCCATCAAACAGTTCCACAATTTCCTTTACAAGGTTCAGTCCTAATCCTACTCCCAGATTATCCACCTCATCAGAAACAGTTCCCTGATAATAAGGATCGAAAATCTTTTTCAGATCAGATTCCGAGATTCCAACTCCGGTGTCTCCTACAGTCGTAATCAGAGTGATCTTATCTTTTCCTAATGGCTCCGTTGCCATCACAAGATCAATTTTCCCATTTTCCGTATACTTATTGGCATTCCCCAGAATGTTCATAAAGATCTGATTGATTCTGATATTATCTGAGAAGACTTCAATTCCTTCAGGAATTCTATCCGTTACTGCAAATTTATTGTTTCTGGTCTCAAGATAAGGGGAAATCACTTTTACAATAGAGCCTATTTCATCTTTAAGATTAAAAACAGACTTTATCAGCTTCTTCTCAGCATCCTGGTTTTTTGTATATTCCAAAATCTGGTTAGATTGTAAAAGAAGGGTACTGTTAGTAAACTTAATAGATTTCAGATAATCTTTAATAGTCTCATCTCCTGTTGATCTGTAAATCTTATCAATAAAGATATTGATGATCTTCAGCGGAGACCTCAGATCGTGGCTCAGCATTCCCAGAATTCTGTTTTTAAAATTCAGGTTATTCTTAATCTCTTTATTCGCTGCATTAAGCTTTCTCTCATAAATAAAGGCCACTCTTGTAAAATACATGATAAGAATGGATACGATGAACATCAGGACCATAAGCCCCAATACCAGATATCTTCTGATTTTATTATTGTCGGAGCTTTGTTTGTTATATTCTTTTTCCAGTTCGGTTTTAAAATCTTTAATTGCATTTTCATATACATCAATTAAACCGTTACTGTATACCAACAGTTTACTGAAGTTACTGTAGAACTGCATATTTTCACGCTGATTTTTGATAGCATATTGCTGTGCTTTCTTTACTTCAGCGGCATAATGCTTATCCATAGACTTCAAAGCCTTATCCATTTCAGTCTTTACATTGGAAATGTCTATGGTTTTATTATTTGTTAAAGTAATTACAGTACTTTCTTTCTGAACATTTACTTTACCTGTGATGGCATCTTTCAGACGTCCCATGAAGCCTTTCTTCTTGATGGTGTCTGCATAGGTACGAGTCTGTATATTGAAATTCTCAAAGTCATTCTTATACTTTTCAGGCTCGTATTGCTTATCCTCAATCTTTGCCGGCGGCTTCAGAGAGGTTTCGTACACAGAATCTATAAGGGTTTTCAGCTTGGTGACCTTAAGAGTATCCATTTTATGCTGTGCCAGGCTGTTTTTAAGCCTGGGACTCGTATTTTCATACTCCCCGATCTTGTCAAAATTCTTTTTAAGTTTTCTCAGAGACTCAAAATAAAGCTGCAGATCTTTATTATCCTGGGTCACCATATACCGTTGAAGATGCTCCTGAGCATCAATGAAATCTTTTCTTGAATTGTCTGTAAGCCCTCCCAAGGCCCTGCTCTCCTCCAGTTGCGTTTTAATAAACTGCAACTTTTTCTCATTCACAACCTCATTGTAAAAAAACACACCTATGATTACCTGTATCAATAAGATACACATAATCAACGAGTAATGAACAAGCTTCCTCAATTTAAAATTTAAGAATTTATATTTCATATCTACTGCCAGGTAAATTAACCTTCTGTTTTCCTAGTCTCTTTTATTAGTCTTAAACAATATAATATTATCAATAAAAATTCAATAATTACCAATATATTATTCAATTAGCAAAGTTAAATTAATTTTTATCTACTTAATAATATAAAATTTCTGACAAAAAGAAGCAAATTCAGATCTAATTTACATTAAAAAGCCTATAAAACCTAAGCTTTTAATTAGTGTAACTCGCTTTTTTTAGAATAGATGTAAAAAAATGACCCTTATCAAAAATATTTAAAGATATGCTTTTATAGGGATTGGGATATGTAAATTTATGAAAGAATTATTTATAATTAATGATTATGAATGTTCAGGCTCCTTCTTTCCATACATTATTTTTTCCACTCCAATTTCTGTAAATTTCTAACGTTCGTCTGTTTTGAATGCCTGGCAGTTAAGAAAATGGCTCCGGCAAGTGCTGTAAAAGCAAATGTTCTTAAAAAACTATTACGGCTACAATTCCTGTTCAATGGAAAAACAAGGGATCAAGGAAATAAAGAGATGAATCAGGAAATGTTGAAAACAAATAATTAATGGTTTATAAATGGCTCTGACTTATCCTTATAAATCAGAGCCATGTATTTATAGTTATAGACTAAAGTTATCTAAAAGACTTTTCATTTCTTCAAGAGAGATATTATTTCCGGAGGCTACCACTCCATATCTGTTTCCTTCCAAATACTGGATACTGGTCATTTTATCACTCTCATACATACTGTGATCAAAGTAAACAAACCAACCTTTATAATTTTTAATATTGGTTTTATCACCCGGCTCCTCTATTGCTTTCAGCTCCAGATAATTTAAAAGGCTTCCTTTCACCTGCTCCGCACCCGCTCCGGCACCATCCGTTACCATTAAATATACATTCTGAGATCCTTTTGTATAATTTGCAGTAGCTGATGAGCCTGTTTCTTTATCTTCAAAAGCATTTACTTCCGTAAGCTTAAAACCATTAATTTCTTTCTTGAATTTGCTTTTAAAATCATTCGGACTTATAGGCTTTAATTTTTTCAGTTCTTTAGCCAGATTCTCAACTTTTGTGGAATCAGAATCATTCTGTACATATTCTGTAGCTGTTCCTACGGGCTGATTAGCAAAAACAACATTAGATCCTAAAATAAATGTTAAAACACCTGCTCCCAGATAAGATAATTTCATAAATAATTAATTTTTTAGTCTCACAGGCATTGCAAAAAATGCACCAAATGAAAAAACAGAGATTCTTTTCTCGTTCTTACTTCTTCTTTCCTGAAAAAAGCAAGCGTTTTCCATTCAAAAGACCGATGAACAGGAATAAATAAAAAGAAGTCATCATCATTTTACAGCAGCCAATAAAAATAATCAATCTGATTTTTAGCCGATTATTAAGTCTTGTTAAAATTTATAGAAAAAAAGTTTTGCAGAAACTAAAAATCATTCTATATTTGCACCACTGAAAACAACGATAACATCGGAGTTCAGGGAGAGTTGGCAGAGTGGTCGATTGCGGCAGTCTTGAAAACTGTTGACTGTAACAGGTCCGGGGGTTCGAATCCCTCACTCTCCGCTTAGGGAGACGTTTATTTTTTAACGTCTCCTTTTTTATATTTATTATTCGCTGATTTTCAGGGATCAAGGATCAAGCGCAAAAGTTGGGGACTAGACAAAAAGTTTAGCTAATCTGAAGATAAAAAAGGTTCTGTCTTTTACTCCTCTGAGCTGCATTCTGAAGTTTTTTATTTTCGCATTGAAAGATTCTGCTGTAGCATTAGTTCCATAAATGCCTTCAAGAGAGTTACCTTTTATTTATAGGTTCAATGGTTATGAACGCCCGTAAGCGGATATCATCTTCAACATCAATAGATTTAAACAAATCATACCATCCCGTACGAAAGCCGCCAGCACCATAATTAATATGAACATAAAAAGTATTTTTCCTTTCAAAATATCCATCTATTACTGTGGAATGCCCATAGCTGGTAAAATTTCCCATGTGAAAATAAACTGGTCTTCTATGCCCTATCTCATTTTTTATCAACAACTTAACTTGCGCTTTATCAATAACATGCTGTATTTGTTCTTTTTCAGCAATAAGCTTCATTTGCTCCTCTGAGAAGGGAATATTTCCTGTAAAGCTCGCATAAAAAGTAGCTTTGCAGTCGAAATGCCGGGCTATTAAAGGAGCAGGGTTAATCATTTCCAGATATTTTGAAGTACCAAAATCTTTCCGAATGGCAAGAGCCGTAAGATAGGAATAACGGGCCACTGCATCTATAGCCTTTGGAGCACTGTTGTCTTCTATACTTGTCCTAAAATCATTCCAGGAAAGTTGATAGGCAGATAAAGTATCTTTAATAATATATCCTTTGGAACAAGTATACGAAACAGTCCCAAACGGTTTCAAACGGTGGTAATAAAGGATTTGTGATAAGGCAGTACTCCAGCATCCTAACACTTGATTATCGGGAGTATATCGGGCATAAGTTCCCCACTGATCCCAATTGGTTTTAAGTAAGAAGGCTGCTTTCAATCTGGCTGGCTGCTGTGCCGGAATTTGCTTTGCACTAATCTGAGAATACGTAATCTGAAATGTCAGCAGTAAGAAAAAGGAAAATAATGATATTGATTTCATAGATAAATTGTTTGGTGCAAATAAACAATTCTCATAGGAGTACGCCCACTCAAAACATGTTTTGAGAGTTCTTTTAATGCTTACGATGGATCAGCTGAAGATAAGATTTGGGAGAATATCCTGTCTGTTGTCTAAAAATACGGTAAAAGCTGGCTTCAGAATTAAATCCACAATCAAAAGCAATTCCTGTTAAACTTAAATGCTCATACTTAGGGTTGCCCAGTCTCTTTTTTACTTCCTCCACGCGGTAACTGTTCACCCAGCTTCGAAAGTTTATCCCAAACTCAGCATTGATGGCAGCTGATACTTGTGCTGTTGGAAAATTAATTTTTCCGGCAAGCTCTTTAAGGCTAAGTTCCGGTTCCATAAAAAGCATTTGTTTTTCCATCACCTCCGTCAAAGCCAGCTTAATATCTGAAAAGTCCTGTATGTTTGTGGATGGCTTGTTTATGGTATTTACAGATTCAATGAGTTCTGCAGGCTCTGAAATTATTGCCTCAGGAAAACGTACCATATGTACTTCAGTAGTAAGTATTGTTTTATAGCCCTGGAATGAAAGATAATATATGAGCATGGTGAGATAACAATAAAAAAGCTGTAAATAAAGAAAAGAATTTTTAAGCTGGAAAATATTGGCTGGTATTGAAGATATCGTCAGTGCAGCTGCCAATATTCCGGTTACAATAAGCAGATTTCGTAACCAGGTTAATTCAGAATACTGTGTAGCAGACTGGCTGGTAAACAACCAATGACGATACGCCTGGATTTTTTTCAGACTCAATATCCAATAAATAACTGCAGAAATGATGGCTACAAGATCTTCTACCCACTTAAAATTATTATAAAAGAAATACCTTTCAGCAAAAACATCTTTTATGAGAATGTCTGGCTTGAAAAGAGTGAAAATATATACCAATACAGCATGAGACTGGAAAAGGAATACCGGTAAGAAATGCCATAAATTCTTACGATTAAATCTATATTCTTTCTGCGTCAAAGAGCAGATATATAAGTAAATTAAAGGCTGGATCAATGTGTCAATGGCTAATGGTAGATAATGCAAAGCTGGAAACTTCCACAGGCCTAAGGTGTGCAGCAAAATTTTAAAATTGAGCAAAACCAGAGTGACTAATATTGCAGACAATATTTTTTTGCCGGCTGATTCAGAAGGATAGCTGCTTATAACTATTGCGGCAACTATTCCTTGAATAATGCCGACAATAATTACTATATCAAAAACACTAAAGCTGCCTCCCATTGATTGAAAGAATATGAAATAACTTACAAAATTAAAATATGCCAAAATAAGCAATTAAATCCAACTCTTTTTCAGAAAGATAGAGAAAACCCGACAAGAGCTTTAACATTTTATCAAATTCTTACACTGAGTTACAGAAGATTGGCTGTTTTCTGAGTCTGGGACGTTCAGCGTTTCCCGGAAACTATCAAAGTAATAATGATTCTGAAACTCCTGTATGTTTTTTTTCTCAATTTTCCTATCTTTAAACTTTCAAGTAAGAATTTCTATGAGTAAGCCTTCTGATCCCAATGCAGAAATGATGAAACGCCTGCAGGAAATGCAGAAAGAACAGCTTATGATTTCCCGTTTAACCAAAGAGTTTGCTACCATTTTAGATAAGAAACAGCTTCAGCTTGTTATCAACAAATCTTTCAAAACTGAACTGGGATTCAATGATTGTATGATGATCAGGGATGTAAAAGGAAATATTGAAATACTCAGCAGCGGGACTGAAAATCAGAATCATATCGCAGATCATCAGCTTGACAGGTATTTAAAAAAATGTCTTGATTCCGCAGAACCGCTGCTTTTTGATCTTAAAGAATGGTCACCGCTTCCTTCCTGTTTTACCGAAGCTAAAAGTTCGGGAATGCGGATGGCTGTCGGATTGGGACTGCCGGCTGTCAGTGAAAGTAAAAATGTACTTTTCCTTTTCTACAAAAGCTTTGTTTCAAGAGATACAATTCCGGAAAGGATTTTAAACGGCATTTCTACCCAGCTTTCCATTACCCTCCATAATATGGATGTTCAGGAACAGTTGAAAACATTTCAGGGAAATATCCGGGACTTTCCGAAAGAAGTTGAAGAAGAAAAGAAAAGCGAACACGGCTTTCAGGGAATTGTGGGGCAAAGCGAAGCCATGCAGCTCATTTTCGAAAAGATATCGCAGGTAGCTCCATCACAATCCAATGTGATTATCTTTGGAGAAACGGGCACGGGAAAAGAGCTTATAGCACAAGCAGTTCATGAACTTTCAGAATTTTCGGGAAAGAAGATGGTCAGGATAAACTGTGCAGCTATTCCTGCCAATTTAATAGAATCTGAACTTTTCGGACACGAAAAAGGAAGCTTCACGGGAGCAACAGAGCAGCGGAAAGGAAAGTTTGAACAGGCCCACAACAGCACTATTTTTCTGGATGAAATTGGTGAACTTCCCCTGGAATTACAAGCCAGGCTTCTGAGAGTTCTCCAGGAAAAAGAAATTGAAAGAATCGGGGGAAACAAAAGAATAAAAGTGAACGTAAGGATCATTACAGCCACCAACAGGAATCTTGAAAAAGAAGTGGCGGAAGGCCGGTTCAGAAGTGATCTTTTTTACAGACTGAATGTTTTTCCCATCCATCTTCCTGCCTTGCGGGAAAGAAAAGAGGATATTCCTTTGCTGGCAGACTATTTCCTTGAAAAACTCTATCCTAAGACAGGCAAAAAGATTAATGGTTTTTCTCGGAACGTGATAAAAATGATGATCGACAATCCATGGCTGGGTAATATCCGTGAACTTGAAAATATGATTGAAAGAAGCATACTGACGGCAAAAGGAAATATCATCAGAGAAATGGATTTTCCGAAAGTTATTAACGCTCAAAACACGGATCAGGATTTTCAGGTTAAAACACTGCAGGAATTTGAAAAGGAATATATTTTAAAAATAATCAAAAAATGTAACGCCCGTATTTTCGGGGAAACAGGTGCGGCGAAACTGCTAGGATTACCACCAACCACGCTGATCTCAAAGATGCAGAAACTCGGAATAGAGAAGGAACATTATTATAAGAAATAATCAATATGGAAATAGAGCTTTTAAAATATTTACAGAGTAATCCAGCAGCATATCCCAATAATCAGGAATACGAAGGAAGGATAAAACCAATTTCACCTATAGAAATACAACAGCTTGAAGTAAAATATAACAATGGACATGCTTTTCCAAAAGTTTTAAAAGAGCTTTTATTTCTTGCAGGAAACTATTGTTATGTTCTTGATTATAATATTTTTGAAACTCAGGAAGAACTTCAGGAGGCTGCCAGGTCGTGGTTATTGTTCTATAATAGAAATATCAACAGAAACTTTTTTGTTGTTGATACCTATAATGCAGGTGATCAATTTTTATTTATATATCTGGATGAAGCAGATGATCCAATAATAAGACAAGCCTATTTACCGTCAAGGAGCGATATTCAATTTATTACGTCCCTTTTAAACAGGACTCTCTCTCAATATATAGAAGATCAGATTGATGATGTAAAACAGGGACATAATCCTTTTTAATCAACCATTTCTATTTTCCCGGAAGACAATGCCCAGAAAATCCAAAGTCCTAAAATGATCATCAAAGAAACTGCCGGTATCCAGAATGACAGGATTAATGCGATAACATAGATGGGAAGCCCATATAAATAATTATTACGGATCTTTTTTATAGCAGTATCGGTAATACCGGGACGCAAAAGTTTTTTATTCCGTGTGGCCAGAAACCATAATAAATTGTAAGCAAGATTGATCAGGACAAAAATACCGGTATAAAGTGCCACAACAACAGAAGAGGCTTCACCGTCAAAATACCTTGCCAGCAAAGCGGTAGGATAAGAAACTGCCGAAACCAGAAAAAGGATCAGTCCGTTGGCAAACATAATTGCTGAATTCCTGCTGTAGATCTGTTTGAAAATCTTATGATGATTCACCCACATGATAAAAATGCTGAAAAATGAAAGGATAAATGCCAGAAATGCCGGCCATTGATTCTTCAGAAAGACCAGCAGATCATTCCCGTTTTGTATTGAGTTCTCTTCAGGAAAGTGAAGATCCAGCACCAAAAGCGTAACGGCTATTGCAAAAACACCATCGCTGAACCCTTCTATTCTGAGTGTTTCTTTTTCCATAATTATCGATTGATTTAATATTGTAAAGACATAATGATTGTATCCTCCAATTATTTGAAGAATTATGATTAAAAAATTGAAAGGAAATATCGTCTCCGGCTAGCTTTGCCCGGGATTATTTATAACCTTTGTCAATTCCCAGTTTTTTCATTTTGGAATATAAAGTCTGAGCTTGGATCTTCAGCAGCTCTGCAGCACCGCCCGGCCCGGAAACTTTTCCGTTGGAAGTCTGAAGTGCACTCATGATATGATCTCTTTCCATATCTTCCAATGATTTCAGCTGACCTGGCGTTTCAGAAGATTTTTCAATGTTTTCAGGAAGGTCAAAACGTTCTATTTCCGTAGTTTTGGCCAGAAGAACACTTCTTTCAATAAGATGTTCCAGTTCGCGGATATTTCCCGCCCAGTGATAATTCAGCAGCTGTTCCAGTGCTTTTTCACTGATGGATGTGATATTTCTTCTTGAGGCAGCTGCATATTTATTCAGGAAAAAATGGGCCAGCAATACGATATCTTCCTTTCGCTCTCTCAGCGGAGGCAGCTCAATAGGGAAAACATTCAAACGGTAATACAGATCCAGCCTGAATCTTCCTTCGGCCACTTCTTTTTCAAGAGAACGGTTGGTAGCTGCCACAATTCTTACGTTTACTTTAATCGTGTTATTTCCTCCCAGCCTCTCGATTTCTTTTTCCTGGAGAACTCTCAGCAGTTTAACCTGTGAATCCAGTGGCAGCTCCCCTATTTCATCCAGGAAGACCGTTCCTCCGCTGGCCTGCTCAAACTTTCCGATTCTCAATGTATTGGCTCCGGTAAAGCTTCCTTTTTCATGTCCGAAAAGCTCGGATTCGATAAGGGCATGCGGCAGTGCAGCACAGTTGACCACAACAATAGGGTGAGCTTTACGCTCTGAAAGCTCATGAACGGAATGGGCCACTTTTTCTTTTCCTGTTCCGCTTTCCCCAACCACCAGAACAGACGTATCTGTAGGAGCTACCACCCTTATTTTTTCAACCACATCCTGAAGAACCTTGCTTTTCCCGATAATTCCTTCAATGACTTCATGATTTCCGGTATCAGTGCACAATTCACAGCCTCTTTCCATGTCATAACGGTATCTGGCAATATCAAGCATAACAATCATATCACGCTCCCGGAAGGGTTTTACCATAAATCCGTAAGGCTGTGTTTCTTTCACTGCTTCCAGAGTAGACTGGTTGGTATTGGCTGAAATATAAAGAAAAGGCAGGTGCATTTCACGCAGTTCCCAGGCAAGATCGATTCCTGTGAGGTCACCTTTTAAGATGATATCAAGAAGCACCCAATCCGGCTTATTATCTGCAATCAGTTTTCTGGCCTGAACCACTGAAGATGCAATTCCTGTAACCTGGTAACCGGCTTTCATCAGCATCAGTTTCAGATCATTGGCTACAATAAATTCATCTTCTACAATTAATATTTTTTCTTTCATAATAATCAGCCTTTAATTTGAAGGAGTTATTTCTGTATTTTTTCTGAAGGTAATCGTGACTTTTAAGCCCCCTTTGTTTTCGAGATGGAAAGTTCCGTCCAGCTGATCGGTAAGTCCGCGCATCAGATTCATCCCCAAAGATTCAGTTTCCTCGATATTGAAATCTTCGGGAAGTCCTACTCCATTATCTGAAATCCTCAGTTCACAAAGATCATCGCCGATATTTTTAAATGAAACGAAAACTTCCCCTTTCCGGTCATCCGGAAATGCATATTTTACGGTATTATTGACTGCTTCATTGACGATCAATCCCATCGGAACAGCCTGTGCCACATCAAGAAATACTTTATCCGTATCCACTGTAAAATTAATTTTTCTGTCGGATGAATAACATTCCTTGATATAAGTAATCAATTCATAAATATACCACGACATGTCAATCATTGAAAGATTATCAGATTGATAAAGTTTCTGGTGGATCAGGGACATCGCGTGCATTCTGTGCTGGCTGTTCTGGATGGCCATCAGGGCATCTTCATTGTCCAGATAAGCCGACTGCGTATTCAGCAGGCTGATCACAATCTGCAGGTTATTTTTAACCCTGTGATGGATTTCCTTTAAAAGCCATTCTTTCTCAGAAAGTAATTTCTTCAGCTGTTCGTTCTGTTCATCAATCTGCTTACGTTTCAGTTCCAGGTTTTTATTGGCATTGCTTTTTAATCTTGAGCGGTTATACAGCAAGGCTGCAAAAAGTATCAGCGCCAGAATGCTTCCGATAAAAACATATCTGATAAAAGTATCATTCGCAATTTTAATATCCTGCAGTTTGGCTTTCTGGGTCAGCAGCTGAATGTTTTTATCCTTCTGCTCCGTTTCAAACTGAATTTTAAGGCTGTTGATCTGCTTGCTTTTTTCACCGTTAAAAACAGAATCGGAAAGCTTTTTGTACAGCTGATAATGCTGTATGGCATCAAGGTATTTTCCCTGTATGGAATCTGCTTTGAACCACATCAAATGATTTTCCGAACGAAGCATATCATTTCCGTTATTTTTGGCTATTGAATCAAAAAGTCTGGCTTCACGGTACATTTTATCAAAGTTCCGGGTCTGATAATGGTAAAAAACAAAGCTTCGCAGCAATGAGGCCTGCTGGTTATTTTTCTCTGCATTTTCACCATAATAGGCTACCAGTTTTTTGTAGTAGGCTTCCGCTTCGTTAAACTGCTTTAGAATAGTGTAGGTACTGAAAAGGATATAGTTTTCCGACATTTCAAAATTCTGATCAACAATGGGATACCTTTCCCTGTACTCCTGAATCATGGTAATAGCCTGCTTAAACTTTTTCTGCCTGATCAGCATGGTAGAAATATTATTGGCCACCGTTCTGATATAGGTGTTATCTTTGTTTTTCTTTGCTGTGGCCAGTGATTTTTCCCAATACTTCATGGCATCATCATTCTTACGGAGATAATAATACACCATTCCGATATTGCTATAAATAGAGCACATCTGCAAAGAATAATCATTCACACTTTCGGCTGTTTTTTCTGCCAGAAGGCCATAACGGAGCGCTTCCTCATAATCCGCCTTCTGAATTTCAACCTGCGAAATAAGATTGTACACACTCTGTAATTCTCTGAATTTCACAGACTGATAAATAGACAGGGATTCTTTAAGTAATCCCAGAGCCTTATCCGGATTTTCCTTGATGTAATAAAGCTCACCAAGATCTTTTAAAACGCCTGCCTGATTCAGTTTTGATCCTGAATTCTTAAACAATTCCAATGCTTTTTCTTTCAGTTTAATTTTAGTATCAAAATATTCGGGTTTATTGTCATACATATATGATAATTCATTGTATGCTTCTCCGGCCTGCTCCTTAAAATGATGGTTTTCAAAATAAGAAAGCGCTTGTTTCATGTTGGAAAAAGCAATCGTTTTACGGCCTCTTTCTTTATCTATTTTGGCATCCAGAAATATGAGTTTTCCGGCAGACATCGGATCCCCGGATTTCATATTGAGTGCTTTTGCCTGTCTGTTCAGAATAGCGGCACTGTCGAGGTCAGCTTTCAGCTCTCCTTTTTTAGTAATGTAATAGTTACTCAGCCGCAGCAATAAAGCGATTTTCTGAGTCGTATTGCCGGAAGAAGAAATCTGTTTTCTCAACAGTGCAGGATTTTCCTGGGTCTGTGCTTTTACACTGCATGAAAACATCAAAACCAACGAAAAAAATACTATCCTTAGTAGATTTTTAGATAAAAAATAAAGGCCGAAATTCATTTTTTAAAGGTAATCTATTATCCTGTAATCTGCCATATCCGAATACTAGTTTTTACGGTGGTAAAAATAGCAGATGATCATTGCCAGTCCGGGTAAAATCAGTGTTACCAGCCCATATTGTTTTCCTGCATAAGCTCCTAAAAAACAGCCTACCAGAAATCCAAGAATGGTAATCAGCTGTTTCTTCAGGCTTGCCCATGCATCAGGATGATGAAAGCCGCTCGACAGAAGCGTTCCGAAATCCAGGGAAGCCTGGGTTACATTTCCTGTCATCATAGTAGTCGGGCCATGAGTTTCCTTTGCATACAGCTTTCCGAAAGCATTCTGAAGTCCCATTGCAAAAACGGTAATCATAGCCACAGTATACATTACGACTTCTGAAAATGTTCCATAGTAACTGAAAACGGCAACAATAATTCCGGCCGACAAGAGCAGTGCTCCTTCCCAGAATAACAGCGTATAATGATTGATGACTTTCCCGGCAATCCTCCCTCCTGCCATAACCGCAAGAATAAATACCGGAAAAGTAAGCAGCTTTACCCAGGCATGAATATCCGATCCTTTCACAAACTGATAGGCAAATACAATAAAGTTTCCCGTAACATGCGCCGAAAAAAGTGCATCTGCCGATACAAAAGTCACGGTATCGCAATATCCGGCAATCATGGTTAACAATAAGGTGACAAAACCGATATTATGTTTTACTTCCATTTTTCTATTTTAAATGTGATCGAAGCATCCAGGCCATTTTCTCATGGGTTTCCAGCAATCCTGTGATATAATCGCTTGTCCCTGAATCACGGAATTCAACAGCAAAGTTTTCAATATTTTCACGAAGATGAATGATGATACTTTCGTGGTCGGAAAGAAGTGCTCTGATGTAAGTCAGGCTGTCATTCGATTCCAGATGATGCTCAGACAGATGCGTTAATGCAAGATATTCCCTTAAAGTAGCCGGCGCGTAATGTCCCAGCGTTCTGATTCTTTCTGCCAGATCATCGATGATGTCGTCCAGCTGTCCGTATTGTGCCTCGAAAAACAGGTGTTTATTGTAAAAATCCGATCCTTCCACATTCCAATGGGCTTTTCTTGTTTTGGTATACAATACAAATTCGTCTGCTAAAGTGCTAACCAGTACTTCAGCAACTTTTGCTAAATTTTCGTTTTTAATTCCGATTGAAGTTTTCATTTTATAATATATTTAATAAGTAATAATCAAGTGAATATCTTCCTGCTCCCAATGCAAGAATCAGTAACAGAGACAGCGTGTACATAAAAGGAACATCCCGTACTTCCAGTGAATCTTTTCTGTGAACCACAAAATATCCGATAGCCGTCACTCCTATGGTCGGTAAAACTGCAAGCCTTGTTCCCAGTCCTAAAATGATCAGAAACGGAACCACCAGATCAGCAAATGAAGCGACTATGGCATTGAGTTGATCAGGCAATCCCAGAGGATTGGGAATCACTTCCCTTTGTCCGTTTTCCAGCCTGAATTTCTTTAAACCATGCACTCTGAACAGCTGAATGGCAAGGAGTATCCGGAAAACCAGAATTGAAGCATCATTGAATGATGAACCTAAATCCGATGAAAGGATCTGTTTTAAAATTTCCATACGTATTGATGTTTAAAAAGCAAAGCACGAACAGCCTAAAGCTCCCCAGAATGTGTGGTAATTATTAACGGGCACATTGCTCATCCTTGCCTGGTTATGATTATGATGATGAATATCGCAGCTTCCTGCACAGCTATGAATTTGTGAAGCTAAAGGAGCTTTTAAATCCTGTTTTGCATTTTTCTCAATTTCTTTCTGAAAATGTCCGCCTGCAGGGTAATATCCGTTATAAAGATTCGTTGGAGACCAATCCGGAAGCACAGGAATGGATGGTGGTGCGTAGGATGAGAATGTTCCTTTGGCATAGACTATTTTCCCGTCAACAATGGTCATTTCCGCTTCAATATTTTTGATCTCTTCATCATCAACCGTGAAATAATCCTGATCAAGAACTGCCAGATCAGCAAACATTCCTACTCTGATATCACCTTTTTTCTGCTGTTCCTGAGAGAACCATGCGCTGCCTTTTGTGTACAATTCCAATGCGGTTGATCTGTCCAGCTTTGTTTCGTGATACAATTGAAGTCCGCCAACGGTTTTTCCCGCGGTCAACCAATACATGGAAACCCACGGATTGTAGCTGCTTACCCTTGTGGCATCCGAGCCTCCGCCTACAGGAACTCCCATTTCCAGCATTTTTTTCACGGGTGGTGTACTTTCTGCGGCTGCGGAACCATAGCGGTCTGCAAAATATTCTCCCTGGTAAGCCATTCTGCTCTGGATGGCGATTCCGCCGCCAAGCATTTTCACTCTTTCAATATTTTTTTCATCAATGGTTTCTGCATGATCAAAAATCCATGGAAGACCATTGAAGGGAATATCGCGGTTTACTTTTTCAAAAACATTTAAAAAACGGGTGATGCTTTCATTATAGGTGGCATGCAGCCTGAATGGCCAGCGGTTTTCTACCAGTAAACGGACTACTTTTTCGAGATCTGCTTCCATGTTTTCAGGCAGATCCGGTCTTGGCTGCAGAAAATCTTCAAAATCGGCCGCCGAAAATACGAGCATCTCTCCTGCCCCGTTGTGACGGTACATATCATCGCCCTGATATAATTTTACAGTATCGATCCAATCGCTGAAATCTTCAAATTCATGCTTGGGTTTCTGGGTAAAAAGATTATAGGCAATCCTTACCGTAAGCTGTTTTTTCTCATTCAGTTCGTTCACTACCTGATAATCATCCGGAAAGTTCTGGAATCCTCCGCCGGCATCAATAACGCTGGTAATTCCGAAGCGGTTCAGTTCTGTCATAAAATGCCTTGTGGAATTCAGCTGGTGTTCGTAGGAAAGCTTCGGGCCTTTTGCTAATGTTGAATATAAGATCATGGCATTAGGTGTAGCAATAATCAACCCTGTAGGTTCACCATTAGCATCTCTTTCAATATGTCCTCCTGCCGGAGCCGGGGTGTCTTTGGTAAATCCTACCGCTTTCAATGCTGCCCTGTTCATTAAGGCCCTGTCGTATAAATGCAGGATAAAAACAGGTGTTTCCGGAGCAATGGCATTAATTTCCTCCAGGGTTGGCATCCTTCTTTCTGCAAACTGGAATTCGGACCATCCTCCCACAACACGAACCCATTGCGGGGAAGGTGTGCGGTCTACCTGGTCTTTTAACATTCTGAGCGCATCGGCCAGTGACGGAACTCCGTCCCATCTTAATTCCAGGTTGTAGTTCAATCCGCCACGGATCAGATGGATGTGAGAATCATTGATTCCAGGCACCACTCTTTTCTTTCTAAGATCAATAAGTTCTGTGGATTCATCTGCGAACTGGTCTGCCAGTCCGTCATTTCCAACCGCGATAATTTTCCCGTCTTTAATGACCACGGCAGAAACTTCCGGAGTTTCTTTATTGAAAGTGTGTATTTTTCCGTTGTATACGATAAGATCTGCTTTCATTTGTAATTATTTGGTGTTCAACTTCGAAATAGCATCCTGAATTCCTCCTCCGGCAACGGTGAAAAATGACGGCCCGGCCAGCAGAATCAGTTTTTTTAATTTCATTTTGTCGGATAGGTGCTGACTATTTAAATATAACTGGGTACGATAGGCGTCAAAAGCGCCCAAAACCACATTTTCTGCCACTAAAGCGGTTGGAGAATCAATTCCTGCGTCTTTGATATCGCTGGCAAAGGATACGATATGTACCTGCAGTTTCAAAGCTTCTCTCATCGCAACACTTCCTACTTCTTTCATAAGCTCGGCATCGAAAGAGTTTCTGTTCCCCAGGCCGATCAACAGCAGTTTTCCGGAGGCAAGGCTTCCTTTTGGAGGATTAATTAATAAGGTTTCCAGGGCATGTCCTTTGAATTTTCCTTTTTTACGGACTTCTGTAATAATTCCTTTTAATGCTTCATCCAGATGAACCATTCCGTTCAGTTCTTTGGGAAGCGCCGGCGGATTGAAAATATCTCCTTCCGTATACTCGAAAACACAGGCAATCTGCAAATCTGCTTTGGCAGCAGAGGGTCCCTGTACCAGTCCTACAACAGAAATTCCGTCAACAGTTCCCCATGTTTTTGAGGTTCCGATTGCTGTTTTTTCTGTAGCAGCCTGTGCTGAAACGAAGTGGGTTCCCGCAGTTGCCAAAATCAATGCTGTAAAGAGTGTTTTTGACCAATTGATGTATTTTGAAATTGAATTTTGCATAATAAATGATTTAGTAATGATTAAAATTTGAATCCCAGCCGGATATTCCAGAAAACACCGCTTTTTGCATCCTGAATGATATCTTCAATAAAAGGTCCTTTGTGGAAATACTGAAGTCCGCTCACCAAAGAGAAATGTTTGTTGAAATTATAGGTAAAGCTGGTTAAATAAGCCGTTCCGATATACCTTTTATCTGAGTTGCTTCCGGGACGGTTCAATACTCCGCTCGGTCGGTAAACTCCGTCGTTCAGGGAATATCGCCAGTTGAAGACAACATCCATCTGCATTTTGAGTCTGGAAGTCAGATCAAGATTCATATACGGATGAATATCAATTAAATTGACAGGTCCTACCTGCGGGCTGAAGCCGAAATACCCACCTTTCGGATATAAAGGATTAAATGTATTGAGCTTGCCGTCACTTTTAGAATGATCTCCTGATATATAATCGTTTCTCAGATTGATGCTTGGACTGAATGTAAGATTTTCAAACAGATAACCGATATCTACAGATCCCGTCCAGGCACTGATCTTTTCGTTTCCAAAGCGTCCGAACTGATAGGCCGCTTCCAGGTTATAGATAAATCCGCCGCCATATTTCCACATCCTTCCGCCAACTGTATGGCGCTTTTCTCTTGCTGTTCCGGCTTCAAAAACAGATTCGTCTCTACGGATTCCGAGATAATACAGATCCAGATTCCCCGCTTCAGGAATAATGATTTTGGAATAAAGTCCCCAAAGATTAAGCTGCTTTGAAAGGGTATTATCAAAAACGCCAGTCTTGACAGAGTCTGCCATCATTGCAAAAGCATCTACGGAAACATTTTTATAGGAATACATGATTTTAGCTCCTGTAAAAGACAGCCTTGCATTCGGCCCTTCCCTTACAGAAATTAATCTTCCGGAACCGTAGTCCAGCTCCTGTCTTCCCAGCCTCACTATCAGCTTCTGATCTTCCTTATTCACCAAACCTGCATCCAGAAAGAGATTCTGAATACTCAGCTGGTCTTCATCAATGCCTCTTGAACCGTTTTTTCTTCCGTTCTGTAAAGCACTTCTGATCTGTGAAAATATTCTGAAGTTTTTCCCGAAATGCCAGTCTGCATGAAGGTCATAACGTTGGAGAAAAAAATCGTTGTGTCCTATCTTAAGCCGTCCCCAATCTTCATTGTTGAAATCCACATATTCATACCTTGCCTCGCCACCCAATGAGAGATAGATATCTTTCTTTTCATTGAGAGGGAGATATTTAATTTTGTCATAAAAGCTCTTTGTGGAATCTTTCAGATATTCATAATTTTCGTCATACCTCAGAAGTTTAAAACTCTGGGACGAGACCGTTTCAGAATATAAAAGAACTGTTATGATAAAAGCTTTTAAGAACAGTATTGAAGGTGCAGATTTCAACATTGAAATGGTATATGAATTTTAGTGATTCAGCATATGGTGAGCATAGTGGATCCCTAATCCGTAAGAAGCACCATATTTTTTCATAAGGTCAGTTACAGGACCATAGGTTTCCTGGCGTGCCCAGTCTCTCTGAAGTTCCAGGATATACTGAATGGAAGTCATAGGCTTTACTCCCGAATGGATCATTCTCTGTACGGCTCTTTCATGCGCTTCATCACTTACGTCTCCGCAGGCATCGGTAATGACATACACGTCATAGCCTTCCTCAAGTGCAGACAAAGCCGGTCCTACGATACATACACCTGTCCAAAGCCCTGCGAAAACCAGTTTTTGCTTCTGGGTTGCTGTAATTGCTTTATAAGCAGCTTCATCTTCCCATGTGTTCATGGTTGTTCTGTCGATATATCCTGAAGTTGCCATAGGAAATGCTTCTTCAATTTCAGGGAAAACGGGACCTGAAAAGCTTTGTTCGGCAACTGTGGTGACGATAGTCGGAACATTGAATATTTTAGAAGCACCACACAGTACCGCAACGTTATTACGCAGCTCATTCATGGAGATACTTTTGGTGGCAAATGCCATTTGTCCTTCAAAATCAATCAGTACCAGTGCATGATTTTCAGGGGAAAGGAGTTTTGATGATGGTTTCATAAAGTTTATTTTATTAAATAGTTGGGGTTACGTTAATTGGATGATAGTTTTCTGATGAGTTCTGTACTTACAGTATCGGCGTAGATTCCGTAAGCGCTCGTCAGGATGCCTTTTACAGAATACTTGTCGGAAGCGATGCCGTAGACTACTTCCTCATCTCCCTGATCGGTATCTCCTTCAAAGCGGAATGTATATCGTATTTTAAAATCTTCCGGAGAGACATCAAGGAAATTATTGAGCCTGATGCAATCATTTTTAAGGTTAAAATCTTCTGTATATCCGTTTTGATTAAGCCACTGAACGGCCTCAGTCAACGTATCAAAAGCTGGCTGTATCGTATTCATTTGTAAAGAATGCTGATTATTCTGTGATAAAAGCTAAAATATCTTTGTTGATGGTTGGATGCTCTGTAGTCGGCATACCGTGAGGGAATCCCGGATAGGTAATCAGTTTTCCGTTCTTCAGTAATTTGGCTGATTTTATCGCTGAATTTTCAATCGGTACAATCTGGTCATCTTCACCGTGAAGAACCAATACCGGAATATCAACAGCTTTTAAATCTTCGGTTAAATCTGTTTCAGAAAAGGCTTTGATCCCATCATAATGAGCAACAATTCCACCCATTAATCCCTGTCTCCACCAGTTTCTCTGTACGCCGTCTTTTACATCAGCACCTTCTCTGTTGTAGCCATAGAACGGAATAGTAAGATCATAATAAAACTGGTTTCTGTTGTTCAGGGTCTGCTCCCTGATGTTGTCGAAAACTTCCATAGGAACGCCGTCTGGATTGTTTTCACTTTTCACCATTACCGGTGGAATGGCGCTGATCAGAACCGCTTTCTTAGCTCTTCCGTTTGCATATTTGTTAACATAACGGATCACTTCACCACCGCCTGTTGAATGTCCAATGTGGACAACATCTTTCAGATCTAAAAATTCAACCAGTTCTGCAGCATCAGAAGCGTATTGTTCAATAGTGTGGTTGTAAATATTCTGGCTTGAACGTCCGTGGCCTCTTCTGTCGTGGGTAACCACTCTGTAGCCTTTTTGTAAAAAGAAAATCACCTGTGCATCCCAATCGTCAGATGATAAAGGCCATCCGTGGTGAAACATTAATACAGGTCCCTGCCCCTGATCTTTGTAAAAAATTTCTGTTCCGTCTTTTAATGTTAATGTGCTCATTGTTGTAATATTTTTTTGAATTAAACTTATGAGCATAATGCCAAAAAACAACCCAAAACAATAAAACAATTGGTTTTCAATATATTATTAAAAACAGCTCGCAAATTACACTACGAAATATCGTAGTTTTATGATTTACCCTTTAGTATTTATATAAAAAACATATAAAATTTAACAATAGAAATGTCAAATTGAAACTTGCCACGATGAATAACAAAAAAAATCAGACCTGAGTCTGATTTTGTATTTTTAATAAATAATATTAATATCTTAATCTGCTGAATGTTGCTATAACAAACGTTATTCTGCCTTTATTTGTGACAGATCAAGACCCAGTTTTGTAAATTCTTCCTGTCCTTTTTCTGTAATATAATAGTGACGGTCTGAAGGATTTTCCTTGGCAATCCAGCCTTTCTCAACGAACTGTTCCAAGAGAAGCTGTCCTAATTTTCCACCGATATGCTCATAGCAGGTTTTAGCGGGTTTTCTTCCGGTTGATGTATTCATATTATTAGTTTAATTGGTGTTATATGGATGCATTAATTCAGATGCAGATAATCCTTAATGGTTTTCAGAACTCCGAAGCTGTCATTGGTACATGCTTCAAAATTAGCCACCTGCTTTACGTTCGGATGGGCATTTTGCATGGCGTAAGAATATTTGGCATTCTTCAGCATTTCTATATCGTTCATATAATCCCCGAAAGCCATCGTATTTTCAGGAGAAATGCCCAACGATTTCTGAAGGATTTTCAAAGCATTTCCTTTATTGATATCTTTATTCATAACATCCAGCCAATACGCTCCCGAAACCACTACTTCCAGACCGAATTCCTCAAATTTTTTCAGCGCCGGATACAGATATTTTTCAGAGCCATCCGGATGGTATACTGCTATTTTGAAGGCGGTATCATCAATTTTCTCCGTCAGGTCATCCTTCTTCATGTTTTCAGTATAGTATTTGGAGAAAAAGTCTACAAACTGCTGATCTTCGGTTTCGTAATACGCCATCTTTTTGGCTGATAATACGGCTTTGGCACCCGGTATTTCACGGACAGCTTTAATAATTTCAACGATATATTTGTATTCCAGCGTATCAGCGAAAAGTTCCTGGTCTTTATAAATAACGTATCCTCCGTTTTCAGCAATAAAACCGATCTCACTTTCTATTTCTCCGAAATAATGGGTAATGCCCGGCATCTGTCTTCCGCTTGCCGGCACAAATACGATATTTCTTTTTTTCAGTTCTTTATAAACTTCTGAAAACTCAGGGCTCATTTCATGGCTGGAGTTGAGAAACGTCCCGTCCATGTCCGTCACAATTAATTTAATCTGTTCCATAATTTTATTGGGAAAAGCGAAATTCTGTACCTGGCAGAATCATAATTTGCTTATTCTTTTCAAAGATATTGATTTATTATTTTTTCTTGTAATGAATGGTGGAAAGGTTTCTTAATATTGTAGCACTTTGCTCCGGGGTAATGTCCCGTTGAGGCTCTGCAAGCATTTCATATCCTACCATAAATTTTTTTACTTCCGCACTTCTGAGCAACGGCGGATAAAAGTGCATATGAAAATGCCATTCCGGATGCTCTTTTCCGTCTGTTGGAGATTGATGAATTCCCGCAGAATAAGGAAATGAAGTTTCAAAAAGGTTGTCATATATTGTGGTCAGATCCTTGAGGACAGCAGCAAAAGATTCTTTTTCCGCTTCAGAAAATGCCGAAATATTTTCTCTTTTCTGTTTGCTGACAATCATTGTTTCGTAAGGCCAAGAAGCCCAAAACGGCACCAATGCGGCAAAGTGTTCATTTACTGTAACAATGCGCTCACCAGCTGCGATTTCCTGCTCAAGATAGTCTTCCAGTAATGTTCTTTTATTTTTTTCAAAATACGATTTCAGCTGATCCTGGGTTTTCTGAACCATTGCCGGAATGGACGACTGTGCCCATATCTGACCATGCGGATGAGGGTTGCTGCAGCCCATGATGCTTCCTTTATTTTCAAAAATCTGAACATAATTGATATGGTCCATAGTGGCCAGCTCATTGAACTGCTCCTGCCATACATCCACCACATTTTTGATGTGTTCCACAGACATTTCCGGCAAAGTAAGGCTGTGATTTTCAGAAAAACAAACCACCCTGTTGATTCCACGTTCCGGAAGAAGGGTAAAAAATCCTGACTGTTGCTCAGAAAAATCAACTTCTTGATTTAGTAATGCTCCAAAGTCATTGTTAAAGACATAGGTTCCTTTATATTCAGGGTTACGATCTCCGTTAGCACGTATATTTCCTGAGCAGAGATAGCAGTCCGGGTCATATTCAGGACGGTTTTCTGCTACTGTTTCTTCTCTCTGTCCCTGCCATGGACGGTTTGCCCGTTGTGGAGAAACCAGTAACCATTCATCCAAAAGAGGATTGTATCTTCTGTGGGGATGTTTTTTAGGGTCAAATGATGTATTCATTGGTATATTCTTTTATCCCGTCTGAAATTTTAACCTGGTAAACTTTCATCTGGATATTAAAATGTTCAAGATATTTTTCACTGATAGCCTGAATTACTTTTTCAGCTTTATCTTCCTGAATCAGGTTGATACTGCAGCCTCCGAAACCACCTCCCATCATTCTTGCTCCCAGCACACCTTCCTGCTGCAATGTGTTTTCAACCAAAAAATCAAGCTCATTACAGCTGACCTCAAATTCAGTGGACAGCCCGGCGTGAGTTTCCGCGAGAAGTCTTCCCAGGTATTCAATATTTCCTTCTGAAATTGCTTTTGCTGCCATTTCTACCCTCTTTATTTCTTTCAGTAAGTAGAGGCATCTTTTGTGTGAAACACTTCCCATTTCCTCTTTAGCACTGTCAAGCATAGTCGTGGTAAAATCCCGAAACTTCTCTACTTCGGGGAATTTTTCCCATAAAACTTTTTTTCCATGCTCAACATCTTTACGCCTTTCATTATAGCCGGATGTCAGATGACTATGTTTTACACAGCTGTCAAAAAGCAATAAGCTGTATCCTTTAAGGTCAGCATCAAAATATTGATGTTCCAGGGAATTACAATCGAGCATAATGACCTTATTTTCCTTCCCGAAAACGGAGGCAAACTGATCCATAATTCCGCACTGAACTCCTGCAAAAGTATGTTCGGATCTTTGCCCGATCACTGCGATTTCTTTCCTGGTAAGATGCAAATCAAAAAGTTCATTTAGGATATAGGCAAAACCGCATTCAAGAGCAGCTGAGGAAGAAAGTCCTGATCCCATCGGAATGGTGCTGCTGAAAACAATTTCCATTCCGCAAAATTGATTTTCCTGTTGCTGTAGCTGGCTGAAAACGCCTAAAATATAGTTCATCCACATCTGCTGAACCGGCTTTATCTCCTTTGTAACATCAAATGTATATTCTTCTCCAAGATCCTTAGCTATGATGGTACAAAGGTTTGTCTGAGGGAGTTTACGGACAGCAAAACAGATGTATTTATCTATGGCAGCCGGCAATACAAAGCCATCGCTATAGTCTACATGCTCGCCGATAATATTAATTCTGCCGGGAGAAAGGAAAATGTGTTCAGGCTCTTCTCTGAATTCGGCTCTAAACTTTTCTAGGGTTGGGTTGATTAACTGTTCATGCATATCAATCTTATCTGATCAAACAGATCCTGGGGATCTCAAGTATAAAACTACTGAATTTATAACAGAGAAATTTATACTTTTTAAAAATATTGTTTATAAGTGTTAAATATACACTTATATTTCAATACATCATAATGCTTCACAGAAATTTTAGATCAGCTTATCAACTACTCCATGAAATAATTAAATTCTTTACGGTATTGTGAAGGACTTTTTTGGATGTATTCTTTGAAAGTCCTGTTAAAATAGCTGAAGTTATTGAACCCCGATTCAAAGCAGACTTCCGTGATACTCAAAGGCTGCTCTGCCAGAAGTTTGAGAGCATGGGTAATTCTGTATTCATTAACAAACTGCGTAAAAGTTTTATTGGTAATTTTTTTAAAGTAACGGCAGAAAGACGGTACTTTCATATTGGCAAGATCAGCCATTTCTTCGAGGGTTATGGCTTCTTTGAAGTGATCTTTAACATAATTGAATATAAGATTGATCCTTTCATTGTCTTCAACCTGTGTCTGAAGGTAATATTTTCCTGCATTTAAAATCCTGTAATCCTGTGTAACAGACAGCTCATCCAATATTTTCAGAAATCTGCACAGCTTGTCCAGTGAGGAAGCTTCATGCATCTCAGTAATCTCTTTTCCGATTTTTCTCTTCACCTCTTCCCCGAAGACGATTCCTGCCTTTGATTTTTCAAGCAGAGCAGAAATCCTTTGCATTTCCGGTATATCCCAGATAGGTTCTCCTAAAAAATCAGGCTTAAACTGGATCACCATTTCATACTCATTATGCGTACTTTCATTGGTCAGTCCACAATGCGGAAGATTGCTTCCTATCAGCACAAGATCTCCCTCTGAAAAATAGGTAATGCTGCTTCCGATCTGTCTTTTCCCGGAACCTTTGCAGACAAAGATCAGCTCAATCTCTGGATGGTAATGCCAGACATGAGATTTTATATTCTCATTAGTCAGAAATTTAAGACTGGTAAAACTGCTTCCTATAGTAGGTCTTACGGCCTCAAAAGAAGGATTTACATGTTTCATAGGCCAAATACAAATAATTTCATATGCAAAATTAACAAATAATACATTAATATCATTAAACAAAGTTAATATAGTACATCAATATGAAAATTTAATTATAGCCTGAGAAGTATTGCTGCCATAGCTTTGCAGTATTAATCCTAAAAGCCTTAACCCATGAGCACATTATTAAAAGCCGTATTTTTTGCAGGAGCCTTATTGTTTTCAGCAAATGTAATGAGTAAGGACAGAGATTTTTCCCTTTCCTTTGGAAACGTACAAGACAAAACCTTGAATTTTGAGCTTTTAAATGCTAAAAGTGTTTCTGTTTTTGTCTATAACACTGCACATGACGAGCTATTTTCCGAACATCTCGCAGATGGAAACCATGTGATGAAGACTTATGATTTTCAAAACTTTACACCGGGAATCTATTATCTGGTAGCAGAATCGGAATTAAAGATAGAGAAATACAGGATAAAAATTAATGCTGATAATGTAATGGAGGTGGAAAAAACACCTGTAAGCGCTGTGCATAAGCCTGAATATACTATTTCCGGGCATATGGCCAAGCTTCACATGTCTGATGTAAAAGGACCTGTAAGCATTTCAGTTTATGATCTTTCCAATACAACATACTATACTTCGAATAAAAAATATGCTGACGGCAAGGTGGATATCACTTTTGATCTTGATCCTAAAACAGCAGACCAATACATCATCCAGGTTGAAGAAAACGGAAATGTTTTTAATAAGATAATTTCTCTCCGATAAAACGGAATATATACAGATAGATTGACCTATCGATCATTCCAATTATTTTGGATTAAAATTTTACTTACAGTTTATTGTTTTGAGGCAGCTCATTTCCAATCAGGAAAAAGAGCTGCCTCATTTTTTAATTATGGTGACCCATATTCAATTTAATTTTTTTCAGATCTTCCAGTTCGTGAATAGGCCGTTCAATGTCATAAGGAATCGGTTTTTTGGAAAAAGTCTGGAAATACAGCAGGCAGGCATCTTTCCACCATACCGCATCCTTAGATTGAATTTTAAGCTTTGACTGAACATCAGCAAACCTTTGTTTATCTATATAAGGTTCCATTCTATCCCAGGTTTTCTGATAATCCCTTACCTTTTTCACCCCGGAATCATACGTATAGCACAGTTCATCCCACAGCGATTTTCCATCTTTCATCGTATAATCCCAAGGAACATGATGAAACCACAGAATAAGATTTTCCGGGCAGGTTGAGATATTCCCGTACCTTTCATTCAATGGTGGAAAATACTGTGAAACAGCATTACTTCCTGTTTTTGTCCTGTTAAAACCCAATCCCTGGGCATCAGCCTGATGGTAGTAGACAGGTGACCAGTCCGGTCTTCCGCCTTTATAGTCACCCCATGGTTCAGGTCCATAGTGATGTCCTCCCGCAAAAATATGGTGTAACCCTAACGGCATCATATAATCCACAGCAGTTTCTCTGGATGAAAGCATGATTTCTTTTACCGGATTCAGGAAGTTCTGGTCATCTGTGAAGGTCATTTTAATCCATTCATCGGCAATCTGCTCTGAACTCAGCTGATGATTCCATGCTAATCTCCCGAATGCATACCAGTTGGCTTGAGCAAAATGATGCCCGGTCCAGTTGGTATCTTCCCCGATATTGGCAACGGCTGAAATGGCTGAAATTTTTGCGGGTCTTAAAGTCCCGTCTGTTATTTTAGCAATCGTAGAACCCTGGCCGTCAGAATAGGTGTCGCTATCCAGTGTTTCCTTGAATAAAGGAGCCAGGAAAACGAGATGGTTTGAAAAGCCCAGATATTCCTGGGTGATTTGAAATTCTACCATTTCGGAAGTCTTTCTTAAGGCACCGAAAAGAGGATTAAATGCTTCACGCGGCTGGAAATCAACCGGACCATTTTTGATCTGAATAATCACATTATCCCTGAATTTACCGTCCAAAGGAACAAACTCAAGATAAGCCTGTTTGGCTCTGTCGTCTTTGCTCGGACTGTAGACAAAGGCTCTCCACATCACGATCCCGTTGTAAGGTTTCAAGGCATCGGCCATCATATTGGCTCCGTCTGCATGGGTTCTTCCGTAATCCTGAGGACCCGGCTGCCCTTCGGAATTGGCTTTCACCAAAAACCCGCCGAAATCAGGAATTAATCTGTAAATTTCAGCTGCTTTATCTTTCCACCACTTTTGTACGTCTTTATTCAATGGATCTGAATTTTGTAATCCGCCCAGCACTTTAGGTGAAGAAAAATTCACGGAAAGATATACCTTGATGCCATAAGGCCTGAAAATATCGGCCAGAACCCTTACTTTTTTAAGATAGTCTTCCCTAAGCATATTGGGAGATGCATTCACATTATTCAAAACAACAGAATTGATTCCTACAGAAGCATTGGCTCTTGCATATTCTTCATAGCGCGGAGAAATTTTACCTGGCAGATCTTCCCATTTCCAAAGTGATCTTCCGGCATATCCTCTTTCAATACTTCCGTCGAGATTATCCCAATGATCCAGAACTCTTACATCGTATGATGGTTTTTCAACAGTATTTAAATGAGACAGATCTGCCTTTGTCTGCTGCAATCGTAAGATATGATAGACCCCGTACAACAATCCTATTTCTTTTCCTGCAGAAATAACAATTTTTTCAGGCGTGGAAACAATTTTGTAGCCGTCTTTCAGGTTTTTCTCTTTGTTTTCTGTACGAAGTTCCACCACCTGTCCCTGCCAGTGGCCGCTCAGCTCTTTTCTGGCAATGTTCAGCGTGGGACTGTTCCCTTTGGAAATAATTTTATCTGCCGATATTCCGTTTTTTGCAGGAAACCGAAGCCAAAGCTGACTTCCGTCCTCCGCAGAAACCAGTAACGGAAATATCAGAAAAAATAGAATGTTGAGTCTCAGATATCGCATTGAAAAATTTTAAATTATTAAAGATGACTATGACTGGTCTTCCAGACCTTCAATCGTCTTGATTTTACCTTCCTGATCGTATTCCAGCTCAATTACTTTCATACTTCTCAGCCATGTTTTACCGCCACTCGGAACAGAATCATGGAAAAACAGGTACCATTTTCCTTTAAACTCAACGATGCTGTGATGGGTTGTCCAACCTACTACCGGAGTAAGAATTTCACCCTGAAAAGTAAACGGTCCGTAAGGATTATCCCCGGTTGCATAGCAAATCAGGTGAGTGTCTCCTGTTGAATAAGAGAAATAATATGTACCGTTGTACTGATGCATCCATGACGCTTCAAAAAAACGGTGTTTATCACCATGAAGCAATGGTTTTCCGTTTTCATCAATGATGACAACGTCTTTAGGAGCTTCCGCAAATTGAAGCATATCATCGCTTAACAAAGCTACCTTTGAATGGATTGCAGGTTCATTATTTTCGGGAATTACAGCAGATTCAAGTGCTTTATTATCTCTGTAGCGCTGCAATTGTCCGCCCCAGATTCCTCCGAAATACATATAATATTTTCCTTTATCTTCAAAAATGCAGGGATCGATGCTATAGCTTCCCATCATCGGATGTTTTTCAGGTATGAAAGGCCCGTAAGGTTTGTCACTCACAGCAACACCGATTCTGAAGATATCATTCTGATCCTTAAGAGGAAAGTACATATAATATTTACCGTCTTTGAAGGCAACATCGCAATCCCAAAGCTGTCTTCCCGCCCATGGAATATCTTTTACCGAAAGGACTACGCCATGGTCTTTAATTTCTCCGCTGTCTACATCATCCATTGAGAAAACATGGTAATCATTCATGTCAAAATGATCTCCGTTATCGTTTTCTTCAATTCCGCTTTCGCGGTCGTGAGAAGGGTAGATATAGATTTTATCTTCAAAAACGTGAACGGAAGGGTCTGCCATATAATCTTCCGGAAATAAATATTTTGATTTTTTCATTAAGTAAAAATTCTATTGATTTTAATTTTTCTCTGCCAATTTTATTATTTTTTGTACTACAGGTTTCTCCTGATCTTTCCTGTCAAATAGTAACGGGTAATCTGTTCTTCCTTTTACCGGAAAATCATTTTTCCAGGACTGCTTATCAGTAACTCCCCATAAGGTCACCCTTCTTATTTTATCTTTATGTTTTAAAAACAAGCTAAAGAAATCGAGGTAACGGTTTTCCCATTTCATTTCTACTTCTTTGGGAAGTCCTTTGGTGTAAGGATTCACTTCTTTCTGATAGGCAACGGTATCTGAAACATTGGCAGAACTGCCCCATGGAGAAGGCAGTGCGCTAATTTCCAGCTCCGTAATATTAACTTTAACTCCGGCATTGGAATACGCCAGAATCGCTTTCTCATATTCATCGATAGAAGGGTTATCCATCCCGACATGGGCCTGCATTCCTACTCCATCAATACGGATTCTTCTTGATTTAAGTTTTTCAACCATTGCAATGACTGTTTTTACCTTTTCAGGATACCATTCATTATAATCGTTGTAATATAATTCTGCATTGGGATCGGCTTCCTGTGCATACTGAAATGCCAAAGGAATAAAATCTTCACCCAGGATTTCGTAAAATTTACTTTTTCTGTAAGTTCCGTCTTCAAGAATGGCCTCATTGACCACATCCCATCCTTTTACTTTTCCTTTGTAGCGGGAAACTACGGTTGTAATGTGGTTTTTCATGCGCTGTTTCAATACTTCCGGAGAAACATCTTTTCCATTTTTATCTGTAAAAAACCATTTTGGAAGCTGGGAATGCCAGATTAGCGTATGTCCGATAATGAACATATTGTTTTTCATCCCGAAATCAACAAATTTATCGGCGTCATCAAAGAAAAACTTTCCTTCCTGAGGCTGCAGGAACATAGATTTCATACAGTTTTCAGCAACAACAGAGCTGAATTGTTTTTTGATAATCGCTGCGGCTTTCTGATCTGTCCCGTCAATCTGGGGAAGGCTCATGGCAGTTCCTATGTAAAATTTATCTTGAAATGCTTTTTTTAAAGTACCATCAGACTTCTGTGCCGACAGCCCGGAAGCGGTAAGAGCCGCCAAACCAATTAAAATACGTTTCATAGTAATTGTTTTATTTTCTTCTTTCAGCCAGATCTTTTTCAATCTGAACTTCCATTTCTTTATTGATTTTGTAGAATAAAAGCAGCCCGCACGCAATGAAAAACGGTATGGACGGGAAAATACTCACAAGCATTTTGGCGCCTGCCGCCACTGTTTCAGGCTGAATAACCTGTTCGCTCCCGTGTACTGAAATGTATCCGTATTTTCCAATGATCAAAGCTACCAGAGAGCTTCCGATGCTGAGACCCACTTTCAATCCTACCATCATGGCAGAGAAAATAATAGCCGTTGCCCTGCGGTTGTTCTTCCATTCCGAATAATCGGCCACATCAGCAATCATAGCCCACAAAAGCGGAGTGCTGATCCCGTAAAAGAATCCGTGTAAAATCTGTGACAGGAACATAATTCCCACTGCTTTCGGAGGATAAAATATAAAGAACAGGATAAACAATGTAGAAATAAATAATGAGGCGATAAAAGTATCCCTTTTTCCAAACCGGTCTGCGAGTTTTTTAGAGAAAGTAATTCCTACAATCATCATTACAATTCCTCCTGCATTAAACAATCCGAATCCTGCAGACTTTGGATCTTCCCCGAAGAAATTCATACCGGCAGAATTAAAGAATGCTGTAATGGGTGAAATAAAGTTCTTCAGGGCATTCTCATCCACATAGTTGTTAAAATAATATACATAAGATCCTCCTTTCATGGCCAGCGTGATAAATATAAATGCTGTCACGGTAAGCATAATGATCCATGGCCTGTTCTGGAATAAATCTTTTAAATCTTCTTTCAGACTTGATTTCTGCTCCGGCTTGGGAATGATTCTTTCTTTGGTGGTAAAAAAGGTAATCAGTAACATTACGGATCCGATCACAGCCAGCCATGTCATAACGGTCTCGATTCCCTGTGCTTTGTCTCCGTGTCCTACATATAAAATGATAGGAAGCATGAATACCTGTACAAAAAACTGTGCAAACATCACGGCAACAAAACGGTACGAAGAAATACTGTTTCTTTCCCCCATATCTCCCGTGATAACACCGCTCAATGCAGCATATGGTAAATTATTGGAAGCATATAATAGCAATAATAATGAATAGGTAACTGCAGCATAAATCATTTTACCCTGGTAAGAAAAGTGAGGTGTGCTGAAGGCTAAAAGTGCTGCAATACCAAGTGGTACGGCGGTAAATAAAATCCATGGACGGAATTTTCCCCATCGTGAACTTGTACGGTCTGCCAGCGCTCCGATAAGCGGATTAAAACCAAACCCGGCAATTAAACCTACGGTAAGGGTGATGACAGAGGCATCTTCTGCTTTGAGTCCGTAAATATCCGTATAAAAATAGGTCAGGTAGGTCACTAAGGTCTGAAAAACAAGGTTGGCCGCCAAATCTCCCAAGCTATACCCTACTTTTTCTACTACCGATATTTTTTGTGGCTGATTATCCATTGATTTTAATAAGGTTTTCTATGTTAAATTAATTTTTTTCTGTTGTAAAAGATGAAGCAGGAAGTCCGCTTTTATTTTTAAGATTGCCGTCCGGGTTGTCTGCCCAGTCGTAGCGTACATTGACAGGGTTTGTGACCTGATCGTTCCATACTATCACTTTATTTCCTTTCGCTTCTGCTTTTGCCCACTGATAGCTGCCGTCTTTCTGCTGTATGGCAAAACCTGTAAGGCTTCCCTGTACCAGATCATCTGTACCGGGTTTAAAGGATATGATAATGGTATTTCCTTCTGTTTTCATCGACTGATAAACGGGTCCGTCAGCTATGATTTTTTTGCCTTCCCCGATTTTCAGGGCCTGTAAAGCAAGTCTGTCACCTACTGCTTTTTTATTGAGCGGATGGATGTCATTCCATTCTCCCACATCAATCGTTACCGCAAGTCCTGAATAAGGAACATTAAGAGAGACCTGCCTTTGCTGTTCTCTCAGCTCAGCCCAGTTGCTTTCCAGTGGCTCATCCTTTTTCTCCATAAAATTGGCCAGCTGTACAATGAAGAACGGCAGATCATTCTTATTCCATTTTGAGCGCCAGTCGGAGATCATTGTTGACAATAAATCTCCATATTCTTTTGGTTTTCCTGTATTGCTTTCACCCTGGTACCAGATAAATCCTTTGACTTTATAATTGATCAGCGGGTTAATCATCGCATTGTAAAGTCCTACCGGTTTCCAGCGGATAAATGTTTGTCCGGGAGCCATTTTTTCCATTTTTGCTCCTATCTTATATTTCCACTCGCCTTTAAGGTCTGTTTTTTGTCCGTCGATTTCCAGATAATACGGTTTATCAGCAATAAACTGTCCTTTTCCGCTGCCGTTGATGACCCTTACCGTAATGATATTCTTTCCTTCTTTTAAAACACCCTTCGGAATATCATACCATCTCGGCGGATATTCGTAGGTTACATTTCCTACTTTTACTCCATTGATGTAGGTAATATCAGCATCTTTTATTCTTCCCAGATTGAGAAATGCTGTTTTCTGATCCACTCCTTTTGGCAGGATAATTTCTTTACGGAACCATACCGAACCGTCAAACGAACCTTCCTGATCTTCCCATGATCCCGGAACCATCATGGTCTTCCATCCGGAATCATTGGCGTTATCTTTTTCCCAGTGCTGATTGAACCCAATATCACTCTGATCCAGCTCCGCATACCATGCTTTGCTTAATGATCTTTCCTGGGATTCGGTAGATTGTATCAGGCCATCATTTTTCCATTTTTCTGCTTCAGCAAGATATTCCGGGTATTTTTTCAGGGATTTTTCATCCATCCAGGCCTGAACCGGAGAGCCTCCCAGACTGGTATGAATGATTCCTACAGGCACTTTATTTTTTTCACTCAGCTCTTTGGCAAAGAAATAAGCGACTCCTGAAAAATCAAGAATAGTCTGAGGATTGGTACTTTCCCATTTTCCTCCGTCAAGATCATTTTGCGGAGCTTTAAAATTGTATTTCTGCGGAACCGTGAAGAATCTTATATTCTGATTATTCGCGTTTTTAATTTCATTTTCATAAAGAGGTGTGAGCCTCCGCATCGGAAGTTCCATATTGGATTGTCCTGAAGCTACCCACACATCACCAATAAGAATATCTTTAAGGGTGATCTCATTAATCATCATAGTATATGGACCTCCGGCATTAAACTTTGGAAGCATAAGAGACCAGTTTCCATTTTGGTCCGCTGTTGTATGAAACGCTTTATTGATAAATTTAACCGTAATTTTTTCTCCTGCATCTGCATATCCCCAGATCTTCAGATCCTGATTTCTCTGAAGAATCATTCCATCTGAAACCAAAGCAGGCAGCCTTACTTTTGCATCAAAACTGCAAATGGCTGCAAGAAAAAATAATACGTATAGGATTCTGTTTTTCATGGGAAAAATCTGTTTTTAAAATTGGTTCAGCTTTATTTCTTTTCGTAATTATCTGTCAGTAACCGCAATTCAATGACTTTAGCGGTCATCAATTTTTCTTCTGCCAGAAATTTCACCGTAAGAGTTTCTTTGTTCTTTTCTGAATCCGGTATCGGAATGACCAGATATTGAGGTGAAGCTCCGGACTTTCCTTCCAGGTTTTGAGCAATAATTTTTTTACCGTTGATCTCAATATTCAATGTACGGTTGTTATTGGCATCAAAATAAAGCAGATAAAGGTATGAAGCATTTTTTCCGTTATTTTTCATCTGGTAACTGAACCAGCCTTTGGCATCACGGAAATGGCGGTCTTCCATATATCCTGTACCGGAATCTTTGCTTTCTATAAAATGATCGGATTCCGGCTGCTGTTCGCCCAGCTGGATCTTATCTACCGTGATCATATCCAGTTTTCTGGTTTCTGCTTCTTCTTTTGCTCTTTGCTTCAATGTATTTTCTATTCCGTTTTTGTCAGCTTGTGGCCAGTACAGAATATATCTTTCTGCCTGAATACTGTAAAACGGAACAAGACTTAGTCCTTTTCCGAATTTTTCAGCCGGATAAAGCCCTGTAACGGTAAAGTTGAGCGGTTTATTGCTCGAAGGCGCAACATGACTGACAACATCTGAAGAATTTCCGAGGATAACGGGAATTTCATTTAAAGGGATCTGCGGACCATGAGCAATATGGCCGCCTCTGCTATCGTCAGCAAGAAGTCCCTGTTGGTTTTCGGTTCCGTATGTTGCGGCAAGCGCTACAGGCCCGTATTTAAATGCATAATAATTGGAATGGTCAGGCAGCTGTTCTGCAGATAGATGCATCGGTAAAATCATTTTTACAACATCTCCTTTTTTCCATTTTTTAGTCAGGGTAAAATAGCCGTCAGTACCACGCTGTACTTTTTCCTTTTTTCCGTTGATCAGAATTTGTACTTCTGAAGATGTCGTCCATTCCGGGCATCTTAATTTTACATCAAATTCTGACTTCCCTGCAGCATCAAAGATCAATGTTGTTTCAGGAACTTCCGGGAAGTTATTGACCTGACGGATCACTACTTTTTGCTCTTTCCATGTCAGTGTGGAAGGGATAAACAGATTCACATATAAATCCTTATCCGACTTTGCATAAATCATTTCCCCATATTTGGCATGGTTTTCCATTCCGGATCCTACACAGCACCAGAAACTGGTCTGAGGCTGTGAATACACACGATAGTGCCCGGGACGCATCGGGGTAAAGTATACGAAACCTCCATGATCATGATTTTCTGTGGAAAGGATATGATTGTATAATGCTTTTTCGTAATAATCGATATAGTAAGATTCAGGCTGCGTTGCATAAAGCTCTTTGGTCAGCTTCAGCATATTATAGGTATTGCAGGTTTCTGGACCTTCAATACTTTTTATCATGCTGCTGAAATCATTGACAGGGTTAAAATGCTCACTGACACTGTTACCTCCAATAACTGAAGATCTTTTCTCTGTAACGTTATGCCAGAAAAAATCAGCGGCATTACTCCAGGACGTATTGTTTTCAAGATCGGCAATACGCTTGTACCCGATTACTTTTGGAATCTGTGTATTGGCATGAAGTCCTGTAAGCTTATCTTCTCCTGATAAAAGAGGAGTCAGAATTGTCTGATGGGAAAAGCGGTGAGCCAGTTTCAGATATTTCCGGTCATGAGTGATATCGTAAACATCTGCAAAGACCTCGTTGAGCCCTCCATGTTCACTGCGCAGCATATCCTGTATCTGCTCATCGGAAAGGCCTGATACTTCATTCATCATCCAATCCGTAAGCCTGATAAGCATTGCTTTTGCTTTTTCATTTTTGGCATACCAATAGGCATCGCGTAATCCTGAGTACAGCTTATGAATATTATATAAAGGTACCCACCGGTCATTCAAACCGAAGCCTGAAGCCCGAATGTTTCCCTGTTTAATTTCTTTCCAGATTTTTTTTCCGTCGGGAATTCCTGAAATGTATCCGTCCGGAGAGGTATTCTGACAGCGTGCCAGTTCACTGATCATATAATCAATTCTCTGTTGTATTGCAGGATCTCCTGTAGAAGCATACATCAGGGATAATGCTGAAATGTAATGTCCTCCTATGTGGCCGTCCAGCCCTGTACTTTCCCAATTGGGATAATTATTTGCTTTGGGTTTCAATCCGGCTTCTTTAAGATAAGGAGCCAGTAATCTATCCGGTTCCAAAGCCATCAGGTACTTATAGTCTGTCTTCATAGCTTTGCTGAAAACGCTCTCTGATAATTTTACAGTTTTCAAAGGAAAATAATGGATTTTCTTATTCACCTGGGCCGAGGTAAATGAAGCAAAACATAATAAAATTACTGAAAGTTTTGGAGTCATGGATAAATGTTAATTCAACATTTCTAAAATAACAGAAAGAATTTATATACGAAACATTTCCAAGGTATGATTCAGTTATTTTTTCATTAAAAAACTTTCCGAAGCCCTTAAAAATAGCAAAAAACACTTTACCTTATCATAAAAAATAAGATATTAAAATTACATAAAGACAAAGCTGCAAAATCATACAATTCCCTGTAAAAATGAATTTAGGATGTATTTTGATAAAAACTTCAACAATACAGCAAATACCTTATCGTATTTTTAACGCTAAGTCCATTTTTTTAACTATTATTAATATCAATTTTGATTTTAACACAATTTTAACATTCAATTCATGTTTGATTAACCTCATTTCAGCTACATTTTTTGATTTTCATGACCTTTTTACCTCCCAAAATATCCTTTAGAAATAATTTTAATGAAATAAATCATTCATATTAAAAAGTGTATGAATCACATTTATATAATATTGTATCCATAAAAGCTTTACCTTTGTAGTAAAATATAAAAGATGACTGAGGATTACTCCCAATATCCCAAACACCTTGTTGCCGTTGACTGTATTATTTTCGGTTTTGATGGCGAAAATCTTAAAATCCTTTTGGTAAAAAGAAACTTTGAACCTCAGATGGGTGAATGGTCACTCATGGGTGGTTTCATTGGCAGTGACGAGACTTCTGATGAAGCGGCCAACAGAGTCTTACATACTCTGACAGGACTTGAAAACATTTATCTTGAGCAATTGAAATGTTATACAGAAATAAAACGTGAGCCAACAGCCAGAATCATGTCAATTTCCTATTATGCACTGATTAATATTGAGAAAAATATTCAGATCAATGAGCAGTACAGTGCAAAATGGGTTGAACTGCAGAAAGCGCCTGACCTTATTTTCGATCATAATGAAATGGTAAAGGATGCTGTAGCCAGACTGAGAAGAAGGGCTTCCACAGGTCCTATAGGTTTTGAGCTTCTTCCTGAAAAGTTCACGATGAAGGATCTTCAGAATCTTTATGAAGCAATTTTTGACGAAAAATTTGACAAACGGAATTTTACCAGCAAGATCAACAGTATGGATATCCTCGTCAATACCAATAAAAAAGACATGACTTCATCCAGAAAGGGATCTTTCCTCTACCGGTTTGATGAAAAAAAATATAACAAAAAGATCTCGCAGGGATTCATGTTTAAGATTTAGTTCCTAAAATCTGTTTTTTCAGAAAAATTATATTTTAAAATTGAAAAAATAAAACCAAAAACCCAGCCCATTTTACAGTCTCTTCACCTACTCCGTTACTTTAAAATAATAGTATAAAAATCTCGCTTCCGTGAGATTTTTTTTTGTGCTTATGGGGAAAATTCCGGGCAATCCAAACAGCCATTCCGTCTTTTTTCATGATCATCGTAAAAAAATTTTATGATAAGGTTTCTCTTTTTCCCCTACCACAAAAAGCATTATAATTATATAACGTACAATCTCATTTATGATATGTAATTTTTTGTTAATTTTTAATAAAATATTGATTTATATTTAATATTATATGTATTTTTATACAAAACTAATAACCATATTTAACAATATTGTAAGTTTTCATAAACCCACGCCTATATACATAGGAACCCAGAAAAAGAGAAGAAAAAATTTTCAAATCGGAAACTGAATACAAATGGTTCCATTGTTCTACCCGAAACAAGTGTTGAAGAATTAGTTAAGAAACCGGGAAACGAGCATGTCAGGTGGTTTAACAGAAAATATAACAGCAATTCTATTCAAATCCAGCATCAATAAAGATTAAGAAGCTTCATTTATCTGCACAATACTCTTGCACAGGTTAGAGAACCGAGATATTAATGGCTAAAAAACAAAACCAAACCCTTTAAATATATCAATTATGAAAACAAACAAAATGTGGCTACTTTTAGCCTTTCTGCTAACCATTCTTTTCAACTGCTCCCGGATAGAGGAAAAAACTTTACTGGAAGAATCCGAAAGGAGCCTGGGATCCAATGCTGCTACCTCAGCAGATGCATTGGCATTGGCAACAACACCTCCCCTGCATGTCGGTGGTAAATTTCTCAAAGATCCCTGTGGTAACAATGTTGTCTTACATGGGGTTGCCATAACACCCAGCCCATGGTTCAATGGCTGCCAGTATGGCTCCAGTTCAGGATACTGTACCTGGGACAATTACAATGTACAGGGAGCTCTGAACTATAACAAATCTGTCATGGACAAGCTCAGCAGCTCCGCCGATGGCTGGTATCTCAATTACATTCGTCTTCACATTGATCCATATTGGACGAATGATCCCGGTCCGGCTATTCCCGAGAACGATATCTCAAGATTCAATTATAACCGTCTGGTTACCTATACTGATCAGGTTATTATCCCTTTAATTAACCATGCACGAAGCCGCGGCATGTATGTAATCCTGCGTCCTCCTGGTGTATGCCCAAGCCGTATTGCAGTGAATGATGCATACCATAGCTACCTCAAGAGGGTATGGACGTTTCTTTCTCAACACCCCGGACTAAAGAATGCTGATAACGTAATGTTTGAACTAGCCAATGAACCTGTCGAGATTCTTGGGACAAACGGTACATGGGGAACAACCGGGAACGAGCATTTTGCAGCGCTTAAAAATTTCTTCCAGCCACTGGTTAATATCATCCGTAACAACGGGGCCAATAATGTTTGCTGGGTGCCGGGTACGGGCTGGCAATCGCATTACCAAGGTTATGTCAATAACCAGATTACAGGGGGGAATATTGGTTATGCTGTTCACATCTATCCAGGGTATTGGGGCGGTGTCAATAATTATCAATCCTTTCAGAATGCATGGAATATCAATGTTAAGCCGGTTGCAGATATTGCTCCGATCGCCATTACTGAGACTGACTGGGCACCGCAGGGATATGGTACCTTCGGCATCGGTACAACAGGTACGGCAGGCGGAAACGGATTTGGCGCCAATTTAAAATATATTGTGGATCAGGCCGGTAATGTAAGCTGGAATGTTCTTGCTCCGGATAACCTCCTCCATAAGGGCGATCCTAATGCAGGAACAGCCTACAACAATGATTGGGAAGCCTGCGCCGCCCCAGTTAAACAGTGGTTTCAGCAATATGCATCCTCCAATTATCCTGTTTCTAACTGTAATACAACCAGTAGCCTGGTTAATAATGGCATTTACGAAATTGAGTTTCAGACCGATGTCAATAAAGTACTTGATCTGAAATCCGGAGAGGATGCCAACGGTGCGGTGTTAAGACCATGGACGAGGAATGGTGCTGCTGCACAGCGCTGGGTTGCTATTGACGCTGGCAATGGCTACTGGCGTTTTGTATCCAAAGCGAGTGCATCCAACCGCTGTATTGATTTAGCCAGTAACAGCAATGCACTGGGAACCGCAATCCGGCTTTGGCAAAGCTATAGTAACGACGCACAGAGCTGGCAGGTAGTGGCTGCGTCTAATGGTTATTACAAAATTCTGTCAAAAGTGGACCCTACACGTGGCTGGGATATTCCCAACTGTACCATGGATGGTAATTCTAATTTACACCTTTGGGATTATTATGGTACGTCATGTCAATTGTTTAAATTCAAATATATTGGGATGAACTAGACGTATTAGAAGATACTAATAAAAAACAGGATGCTTTTTCAGCATCCTGTTTTTTTATTATTATAGGTGAAAAGTCAATTTTGCTTCGCAGTCAATGGTGAATTTTTAAAAATTGACAAGTGAAAACAAATTCACTATTGACTATTCACTTTTACCAGAACCTTACATACAAGGCAGTCAGTAAAAGCAGTGTCATCACGATCAAAACTAAAGTTCTGTTGTCCACTTTAAACATCGTTACATCAATGGCAAAAGCTTTAGGATTTACCTTCGGACCTGCAAGACTGATCAGGATCATGGCGATTATCGTGATAAAGAATGACCATCCCATATTGATCAGGAAAGGAATTTCGGTAATGGTATGCACTACTCCGTTCTCCAGTTTTTCATAAGTGAAAGCTGTATACATCCAGGTTTCTTTTCCGAAAATTTCTACGGCAAAACTGTTGAAGAAGATCGCCAGAACAAAACCTAAAATTACTCCTACCAAAGCCGCTGTACCTGTCGTTCTTTTCCAGAACATTCCCAGAAGGAACATGGCAAAAACTCCCGGACTGATAAATCCTGTGTATTTCTGGATAAATGTGAAGCCTCCTTCACCACCAATTCCCAGAACGTCTGTCCAGGTAAAGGCCAATGCTGCCATCATTGCGATAATGATAACCCAGCGGCCTGTTCTCACCATCTGAATTTCGGTGGCGTCTGTTTTAAGGTATTTTTTATAGATATCGAGGGTAAAAATGGTTGAGATACTGTTCACTTTCCCTGCCAGTGAGGCCACAATTGCTGCCGTTAACGCTGCAATTGCCAATCCCTTCAATCCTACTGGTAAGAATCCCAATATTGCAGAGTATGCTCCATCTTTCACCCCGTTGAATCCAGGAAGGTGTCCTTTTGAATATAAAACGTAAGCCGCGATTCCCGGAAGCATTACGATCACAGGCATGAATAGCTTCAGAAATCCTGCAAATAAAATTCCTGTTCTTGCTGTCTTCAAATCTGCCCCTAAAGCTCTCTGGGTGATGTACTGATTACAGCCCCAATAGTTCAGGTTAACAATCCATTGACCGGCAAAATACATGGCCAGACCCGGTAGCACCACATACTTCTGTACATCAAGGTTTTGAGGCATTGCCAACGTAGTTGTGGTAGTTGTTGGTTTTTGAAGAATCAGCTTAAAGTGTTGCGGAGCCTCATTGATCAGGGTATTGAATCCTGCCAGCGCATTTCCTACAGCCGCTCCATTGATTCTCTGGTCCACAATCTGCAACGCCATATACACCGTTGCAAAACCGCCGATAATAAGGACAGCCACCTGGATAACGTCTGTATATCCTATCACTTTCATCCCTCCAAGACCGATCAGAAGAGCCATAAGCAAAAGACCGATCATAATGCCGTGAAGATGTTCTCCTCCCAGTAAAGTATCGATGGCAAGAGCCCCAAGGTAAAGAATGGAAGTAAGATTCACGATAACATACAGAAACAGCCAGAATACGGCCATGATGAGTGAAACAGATTTGTTATACCTTCTTTCCAGAAACTGGGGCATGGTATAGATCTTATTTTTAAGATAGATTGGAATAAACCAGACCGCAATAATGATCAACGCAAGAGCAGCGATCCATTCGTAAGCGGCAACAGCGATTCCGACAAAGAAACCTTCACCACTCATTCCGATAAACTGTTCAGCAGAAATATTGGAAGCAATTAAGCTGGCTCCAATTGCCCACCAGGTCAAAGATCCTTCCGCAAGGAAATAGTCCTTACTTCCTGTGGATTCAGATTTTTTCTTTTTATAGATCCATAGTCCGTAGGAAGCTACCACTACGAAATAGATCAGAAATATGATAATATCAATAGTTGCTAATTTTCCCATAGTTTAGTTTTTAACGGAGAATTTATAGATGGTTGTCGAGTGGTATTTCTGTCCGGGCTTCAGTTCTGTGGAAGGAAAAGAAGGCTGGTTTGGTGAATCCGGGAAATGCTGTGTCTCTAAGCAGAATCCTGTTCTGAATTCATTTTTACCTCCGGTTTTGGTATCAAACTTTCCGTCAAGAAAATTTCCAGAATAAAACTGAACACCGGGTTCATCCGTGAAGACTTCCATCAGTCTTCCTGTTCCCTGGTGATATACCTTAGCGATACTTCTCATACCTTTCCCATTCAGGATCCAGTTGTGGTCATACCCTTTTCCTTTTTTCAGCTGATCATCTTCTGCACTGATATCTTTTCCGATGGCTTTTGAAACTGTGAAATCAAAAGGGGTTCCTTTTACTGCTTTCTGTTCACCTGTAGGAATCAAAGTTTCATTCACGGGAAGAAAATGATCTGCATTGATCTGCAGTTCATGATCGGTAATTGTTTTAGTGAAATTCCCTGAAAGGTTAAAATAAGAATGCTGGGTAAGATTTACCACTGTAGGCTTATCGGTTTCTGCTTCATAGGAGATTTCCAAAGCATTGTCGTCTGTAAGGGTGTAGAAAACAGTTGTTGTCAGTTTTCCCGGGTATCCTTCTTCACCGTCTGCACTGGTGTAGGACAATTTCAATGTAGGAAATTTTGCATCTTTTACTGCTTCAATATTCCAGAATCTGGTATGAAATCCTTCTTTTCCTCCGTGAAGGCTGTTGGGACCATCATTTTTATTGATTTCGTATGTTTTACCTTCCAGTGTGAATTGAGCGTTGGCAATTCTATTGCCATATCTTCCGATCAATGCCCCAAAATAATAAGGGTTGCCATCGAAATATCCTTCGGATTTGGTAAAGCCAAGCACTACATCTTCGTATTTCCCGTTTCTGTCCGGAGCGGTTAAAGAAGTGATAATTCCCCCGAAGTTGATGACCTCAACTTTCATCCCGTTTTTATTGGTCAGCGTGTATTTTTTAATAGAATCGCCTTTTGGCGTCACTCCATAGTCTGAAGTATGCACATTCTCCATTTTTCCTGAAATATCCTGTTTATTATTTTCTTTTTTACAGCCGAAAATAATTAAAAATAATAAAATAAAAATGCCATTATGTGTTGCTTTTTTCATAATTATTTACATATTTTTTAAAATTAATTAACGATAATACATTTCATTCCAACGAAGTGTATTTTTAAAGTCACGCATTCTGGTATCTTCATCAATGACTAATGATTCAATTCCTGCTATCTCAGCAAAATCTTCCAGCTGCTCTGCTGAAATATTTTCACTGTAACATGTGTGGTGTGCCCCTCCTGCCAGTATCCAGGCTTCTGCGGCCGTATATAAATCAGGAAGAGGTTTCCATAAAACTCTTGCTACCGGAAGTTTTGGCAGCTCTTCTGTAATTTCCAATGCTCTGGTTTTGTTGATCAGCAGTCTGAAATGGTTTCCAAAGTCCATTAGGGCAGCATTCAGAGAATCAATATTTCCTCTGGAGTTAAAAACAAGACGCACCGGATCTGCTTTTCCTCCGATTCCCAGCGGATGAATCTCACATGAAGGTTTTCTGGCTGCCAGAACCGGGTCTACTTCCAGCATGTGGGATCCCAAAATGGAAGGATTGGAAGGATCTAAATGATAGGTATAATCTTCCATAAAGGCATTTCCTCCTTCAAGGCCCTGCCCCATTGTTTTCATGGCACGTACGAGTGCTGCTGTTTTCCAATCTCCTTCGCCTGCAAATCCGTATCCTTTCTGCATCAGTCGCTGTACGGCAATTCCCGGCAGCTGCTCCAGCCCGTGAAGGTCTTCAAAGGTATCGGAAAATCCTTTAAATCCTCCATCTTTTAAAAATTTTTCAAGTCCTAATTCAATTTTTGCGGCGGTGTGCAGCGAACTTCTGTTGGCCCCTCCTTCCAAAAGGGAAGCTGCCATGTGATAAGAAGATTCATATTCTTCCATGAGGCTTTTTATTTCTCCTTCGCTTACAGAATTGATAACGCCTACAAGATCACCGATTCCCCAGGTATTGACTGAAAAGCCGAACTGGGTTTCAGCTTCCACCTTATCTCCATCCGTAACGGCTACAAATCTCATATTATCTCCGAAACGAGCAAATTTAGCTCCCTGCCAGTCGTCCCAACCTGCAGCAACACGGCTCCAGTCACCAATCTGCTTCTGAACTCTTTCTTCTGACCAGTGTCCTACCACTACTTTTCTGTTTTTTCGGAGTCTGCTTACCATGAAACCGAATTCACGGTCTCCGTGAGCTGCCTGGTTAAGATTCATAAAATCCATATCCATGGTAGACCACGGAATATCTCTGTTGAATTGGGTATGCAGATGCAGAAGAGGTTTCTGTAAAATTTTTAGTCCTCTGATCCACATTTTGGCGGGTGAAAAGGTATGCATCCAAGTAATTACTCCTATGCAGTTTTCTGCATGATTGGCTGCTGCAATGGTTTCAAATATTTCTTCGGTAGTTTTTACCGTTGGCTTTACAATGATTTTTACCGGAATGAAAGAAGATTTTTCAAGTTCTGCCACAATTTTCTTTGAGTGATCTGCCACCTGGGCAAGTGTTTCAGGTCCGTATAAATGCTGACTTCCTGTGATGAACCAGACTTCTTTGGTATTGAGAGGTGTTAACATAATTTTGTTGATCGTTAATAGTTGTTTATGTTGAAGTGTTTAGTGTTTAAATTCCTGTCCGTAGTAGGCGTTCTTGCCATGCTTACGTTCATAATGCTTTTTGATAAGTGAGTCTTTCAGACGTTCCGCATCAGGATTGATCTGTCTGGTGAGATAAGCCATTTCCGCAATGGTTTCCAGCACTTTGCTGTTGTAAACAGCCTTCTCTGCATTTTTACCCCAGGTAAACGGACCGTGATTCCCGATCAGAACCATTTCTACTTCTTCCGGAGAGAGCTGTTTTTCTTTAAAGCATTCCAGAATCTGTATTCCTGTATTGTATTCATAGTTTCCTTCAATCAGTTCATCCCGCATAGGTGGAGCGCAGGGAATATCTGTTGTTAAATGGTCTGCATGGGTGGTCCCGAAAACAGGAATATCCATTTGTGCCTGTGCCCACGCCACGGAATAGATCGCATGAGTGTGGGAAATTCCACCGATGTTTTCCCAGTTTTTATACAGATAAGCATGGGTCTTGGTATCGGAAGAAGGTCTGAGTCTGCCTTCAATGACATTGGCGTCAAAATCCAGAATCACCATATCTTCCGGCTTTAAAATGTCATAGGGAACACCGCTTGGTTTAATGGCAAAAATGCCTTTATCACGATCTACAGCACTTACATTTCCGAAAGTATAGACCACCAGCTTCAGGGCATCCAGCTGCATATTCGCTTCATAACATTCTCTTTGGAGTTCTTTATAGGTATTCATTTTGAGTATCATTCAAAAGGTTAAAATGGAAAATCAGGAGTTCTGAAGTTCTTTCCTGTTGTTTTTCAGTTTGGTATTGTATTCTACAAAATCAGCGAGCTTCTGGTATTGCTGCATTAATTCTCTGTAGTGCTGTACTTCTTCCGCTTTCGGCTGGTATTCCGCTTCAAATGCGGAGCCCATTTTCATGCTTGCTTCCTGAACGGTAGGATAAATTCCTGCTGACACGGCCGCATAAACAGCAGCTCCCAAAGCAGGAGTCTGGTCTGAAGCGGCAACAACAATCGGCATATCCAGAACATTAGCGAGGGTCTGCATGATAAATGGTGATTTCCTTGCGACTCCCCCGATTCCGATCACTTTATTGATTTTCACACCTTCCTCTTCAAAACGGTCTACGATCTTTTTAGCTCCGAAACAAATGGCATTCACCAAAGCTTTGAAAATATGGGGAGCTTTTGTTCCCAGAGAAAGCTGACTGATGGCTGCCTTAAGTTCCTGGTCTGCATCCGGTGTTCTTCTTCCGTTTACCCAGTCCAATGCAACCGGAACGGTATCTGAAAGAGAAATTTTTTCTGCTTCAAGGGTCAATTTTCTGATAAGTCCGTCCTCCATCTCTTCAGCGAGCTTTATTTTCTGCTCCTCTGAAATACTTTCGGAATGCATCATCACCTGATGAACCGGCCACATCAGAATATCTTTATACCATGCCAGCACATCTCCAAAGGCAGACTGCCCTGCTTCAAGTCCTATCAATCCGGGAATTACGGAACCATCAACCTGTCCGCAGATTCCTTTTACCGTTGTATTCCCGATAGCTTCTTGTGAGGCTACCATAATATCGCAGGTAGAAGTTCCCATGATCCTGATCAGGGTATTGTCTTCCACCCTGGCTCCTACAGCTCCTGAATGGGCATCAAAAGTTCCTACAGTAATAATGGTTTGGGTGGTAAGACCTGTTTTTGCGGCCCATACTTCATTCAGGTAGCCGGCAACTTCATCTGAAGTATATGTTTCCCTGTATAATCTTCCTCTGAGCGTTCCCAGAGAAGGATCTAGCCTGTTGAGGAATTCTTCGGAAGGCAAACCGCCCCATGACTCATGCCACATGGCTTTGTGTCCGGCAGCGCAACGGCTTCTTTTAAAGGTTGCCAGGTCTTTATGATCTGATAAAAGGAAAGTCAGATAATCACAGTGTTCCATCCAGCTATAAGCAGCATTTTTTACTTCTGCATCGGCTCTGCTGATGTGCAGTATTTTGGCCCAGAACCATTCTGAAGAATAAATACCACCTTCATATTTTGTATAATCTTCACCACCCCAGGTTCTTGCAAGGGTATTGATTTCTTCGGCTTCACGAATGGCGGTATGGTCTTTCCATAAAACCATCATGGCATTGGGGTTTTCTTCAAATCCCGGAACCAGTGCCAAGGCTGTTCCATCATTGGTTACTGGTAACGGTGAAGAGCCTGTAGTATCAATGCAGATACTAACGATCTGCTCTGCTGGTATCCCACTTTCTCTTACAACTTCTGAAATGGTTTTCTCCAGACCTTCAATATGATCTGAAGGATGCTGTCTGAAACTGTTGGTTGAGGGATTACAAAATTTACCTTCCTTCCATCTCTGGTAGTAGCTGACTGAAGAAGTTATTTCAGAACCGTTTTCAGTGTCAATAAGGACGGCCCGTACGGAATCTGTACCGTAGTCCAGCCCGATAACATATTTTTTCATGGTGGTGAAACGTTTTTGATTATTGAGATTTTAAATTCTCCTGATGAGATAAAAACAAATATAAGATTCTATTTTAAATAAATGTAAAAAACACACTTATTTTTTGTAAACATCTATTTTACAGTTAATTAATCTGTTTTTAGCTTTAAAACAACTAAAGAATTGGCAGGAATTTTCGTTGAAATTTCACCATTTTTGGCTTCAAAAATCTCTTCTTTAGGTTTTATGGGTTCAGCATCGAAATTATTTTCACTGGAAAGTTGTGGTGCAGACAGAAGGATTTTGGTTATATTTTTACCTGTCTTCAGAGTTCCTGGTTTGATATTTACTGTTTTAGCCTGAGTATCAGTATTGACTATTTTAATAATAATCTCATGAGTTTTGACATCTTTAACTGCTGTAGCGTATAATTTTTCCTGCCCGGATACCGCTTTTCCGTTTCTCTCTATTTTCAGTACATCCGTTCCTTTATTGTTGGAGAATAATTTCTGAACATAATAATTCGGGGTTGCATAAGATTTCAGATTATTGAACCAGATAAGGTCAGGCGTCCACTGCCAGCCATCAGCATGGGCAAAAAGCGGTGCGTAGGAAGTCATATAAACCACATCTGCATTTCTTTCAAGACCGGTCATAAAAGCGGCTTCTGAAAGGGCCGTCAGCCAGTTGTTTTTATTATCAGGTTTTAGCACACCTACAGATTGGGCTGCATATTCTCCGGCAAAAACTTTTGGTCCGGAACGGTCATATTCGTCATACCTTCCGGCATTTTTCATGAACCATTCAGGAGAGTTGTAATAATGTTCATCTACAATCTGTGCATTGAGCTGCTTCAATTCTTTCCATCCATACTCGAAAAATTCGCCGTCAGGTGACGGTCCGCTTCCGGAGATGATCTTAACGTCAGGATATTTTGCATGAATGGCTTTTTCAAATACTTTATAGCGTTCGATATAATCTGCTCCCCACTGCTCATTTCCAACTCCGATAAATTTTAGATTAAAAGGCTTTGGATGTCCCATTTCAGTACGGATTCTTCCCCTTTTTGTTCCGGAATCTCCGTTAGCAAATTCAATCAGGTCAAGGGCATCCTGAACGTAGGGATCAAGGTCTTCCATTTTCACCAGTTCTGCGGTATTGAACTGGCATGCCATTCCGCAGCTCAGAATAGGAACAGGTTCTGCACCCAGGTCTTCGGAAAGCTGGAAATATTCATAAAATCCCAGCCCGAAAGACTGTCCGTAATCCGGTGTAAGCCTGTGCGGAAATCCTGTACTCCATTTATTGATAAGGTATTCACGGTCTGCTATATTTCCTATTGTTTTTTTCCACTGATAGCGTTCTGCCAAGGTTCTTCCTTCTACGATACAACCTCCCGGAAATCTCAAAAATCCGGGCTGCAGATCATATAATTTCTGAACTAGGTCTTTTCGCAAACCTCCTTTTCTGCCTTTCCAGGTGTCTTGTGGGAAAAGTGAGATCATATCCATATTCACAATGCCGTTTCCGGTAAATGTAATTCGCAGTTTTGCTTTTTCTACAGTTTTCGGTGCTTTGAAAACTGCTGTATACTTCTGCCATCCGTTTCTTTTTATAAGTGTGGAAACTGAAGAAATTTCCTTCCCATTTTCATCAACAAGACTTGCATTTACCGCAGCAATATTTCCTGAAACATTCTCGAGATCAAAACTGAAATCATATTGTTCTCCCTGATGAAGGCCTATTCCCCTGAATCCTTCATTCTCAAGAATATAATTTTTATCGTTCAGAACGGTAATTCTTGCGTAATTTTTATTGGTTTTGGCAGGGTCAGAATAAATGGTCAGAAACCCGGAATCCAGGTTAGGAGAAAGTGTTTTTGTGTTTTGCTGTTTCCATCCTGTAAATGGTTCGTCAAATTCAAAACTGCGGTTTTTAATCAGTTCAGCATACAATCCGCCATCTGCTGCAAAATTGATGTCTTCAAAAAAAATCCCGTACATGGTGGGCTGTATTTTAATAGGTGTAGAGGTTTCTTTCAGATCCAGGTTAAAGGTACGGACCGTATTATTCTGAGCCGAAAAAAAAGCAGCACTGAGGGAAATCGCGATGGAAAATATTTTATTTTTGGTTGTCATAGATCGTTATTTTGAAAACTAAAGCATGTCTCAATTTATCCTGAATCAATTTTTATTTTACTGTTAATGGAATACTTTTTAACCCCGTATCATCAGAAGTTCCGCCATAAAAAATGGTATAATCGCCGGGTTTTGCAACCAGATCATCTGCTTTTTCATCGTAGAACGCAAATGAGTTTTTGGAGAGGATCAGTTGAATATTTTTTGTTTCTTTGGATTTAATCGGAGTTCTTTCAAAAGCCCTTAACGTTTTTACCGGTGCCTGGACATCATTATTTCTTTTGATGTAGACCTGAACGACTTCTTCGCCATCCCTTTCTGAAACATTGGTTACCGGAATGGTGATCGTCACATTTTCGCTGGTATTGATCGTATTTTTGCTCAGTTTTGAATCTCCGTAAACAAATTTGGAATAGCTCAGTCCATGCCCGAATGGATAAAGAGGCTTTTCCGTCATATAACGGTACGTTCTCCCCTGCATATCATAATTTTCAAATCCTTCGTGTTTACTTGTCTTTGAAAGAGCGTTGTCCAGCTGCTCAAGGTTTTTGTAAAAGGTAATGGGTAATTTTCCGGAAGGGTTATAATCTCCTGCCAAAACATCTGCCACTGCAGTTCCTCCTGATTGTCCGCCATACCAGGCGTTCAACAGGGCATCATAATTTTTCTCATCCTGTTCCAATCCCAGAGCACTTCCGGTACAAAGAACAAAAACAACAGGTTTGCCGGTTTTTCTAAGCTCCGCCAACAGGTCCCGCTGTACTTTAGGAAGGGCAATCGAAGTTTTGTCACCACCTTTGAAGCCTTCTGCATTCACCATCATCTCTTCACCTTCCAGACTTGGAGAAAGTCCGCCTGCAAAGACAATGACGTCTGCATTTTTCACCTTTTCCCTCACCGAAGCAAAATTAACAGGGTCTTTTCTGTAGACTTCAAAGCTGATGCTTACATATTTTCCTTTTTGTGTATGACGCAGTTCTATCTGGTATTCTTTTCCTTTTTCCATTTTTACAGGAAACTCTGAAGGATGTCTTGCATCAGGTCCTTTTCTTGTTGCGATTTCTTTTCCGTTCACGAAAAGTGTATAGATATCAGAAGTGGAAGCAGAAAACACAACCTCCCCTGTATAGGTACTTTTAAAAATCCCTGAAATGATCGCTGAGGTATTTTCTCTTCCTACATTGGGAGCAAGCTGGGTTCCTCCAAAGCTGTTGTAGCTGATGGCCGTTGAATTTACGGAAGTATTGGCCGGCTGCCCCTTGAATTCATTATTATTGAAGAACTCTACTTTCATTCCTTTCGCGCCGTTTTTCTGACTGATGAAATTCTGATAGAGTGACATTCTGGACGAAGGATCTGTTACTTCACTTCCTTTTTCGTAGATAATTTCAGCATTCGGGAATTTGGTTTTGATTCCGTCTAAAATCGTTACAATGGAAGAAGGAGTTCCGTTATAGTTTCCCAGCTGCATCAGTCCGTCATCAGCATTCGGACCTACAACGGCAATTTTTTTAATACTCCTGCTGAGAGGCAGAATATTCTTTTCGTTTTTCATCAGCACGATTGATTTTTGTGCCATTTTCAGTGCCTGCTTTTTATGTTCTTCAGAATCGACTACAGAATACGGAATGGTATTCCAGTGAACGGAAGATTTCGGATCAAGCATTCCCAGCTCAAACCAGCCTTTCAGGATTCTGCGCATTGATGCATCGATATCTTTTTCGGTAATCAGTCCGCTTGCCAGAGATTTATTCAGATTGTTATAGGTATCTCCGCATTCCAGATCGGTAGAATGTTTCAGGGCATCTGCTGCGGTTGTTTTTTCGTCAGGATGGGTGCCGTGGTATTTTTTCTGAAAGAAATCGGCCAGTGCCCAGCAGTCTGAGACCACCATTCCGTCATACTTCCATTTTCCACGGAGGATTTCAGTAAGTAAGGTATTGTTTGCACAACATGGCTGCCCGTCAAAAGCATTGTAGGCGCACATTACTTCTCTTACATTTCCTTCCTGAACCAATGCTTTGAAAGCGGGAAGATACGTCTCATACAGATCTCTTTTAGAAATTTCTGCGTTATAGGAATGACGGTTCCATTCCGGTCCGCTGTGTACCGCAAAATGTTTGGCACAGGCATGGGTTTTAAAATATTTCGGGTCGTTTCCCTGTAAACCTTTTACTGCTGCAACGCCCAGAACAGAGGTCAGATAAGGGTCTTCACCATAGGTTTCCTGGCCTCTTCCCCATCTTGGGTCACGGAAAATATTGATATTAGGGGTCCAGAAGGTTAATCCTTCGTACCGTCCTGTTTTTTGGGCCTCATCAAAAGATCTGTTGTATTTTGCCCGTGCTTCATCAGAGATCATTTCAAAAGTTCTAAAATGTTCCGGAACATCCCATGTTGCTGCCATCCCGATTGCCTGGGGAAAAACAGTAGCTGTACCTGCTCGTGCCACCCCGTGAAGTGCTTCATTCCACCATCCGTAGGCTGGAATTTCCAAACGGGGAACTGCCTTGGAGTTATCCATCATCATTCCTATCTTTTCTTCTGTTGTCAGTAAAGAAAGAAGGTTCTCAATTCTTTCATTAACCGAAAGGTCCGGGTTTCTGAATGGATATTTATAATGGCTCTGGGCAAAAAATAAAGGGGTTGCCAGGGTTGCACATAGGATTGATACAATTCTTTTCATAGGTATATGGTTTCAATAAAGTACTAAGACTTTGTGGATTCTGTAATTAATGATTTTCTAACCACTGATTTCACGGATTTTCACAGATGACTGCGCATATTTCTTTATAAGAATTAGGGGTCGGTAAAGTCCGGAAAATGCTGTTGATTTTGTGATTAATCATTTTCAAACCACTGATTTTAGATTTTCGCGGATAATTATGTTTTCATTCTTATTTTATACAAATTTCCGGCATCATTGAGCAGCAATGACTAAAAAACAAATATAACGCTCTATTTTAAATAAATGTAAATAATACACTTAAATTAGTGATAAATCCTACTTACTTTTGGTTTTCATCTACGAAATTGTAGAAATAAAGCCACCATAAGCAATGCTCATGATGGCTTTGGACTCAATTTACTCTTTGATAAATTTTTGTTTCAATATTGTATTATTTTTTTGAGTAACCTCAATAAAGTAAATACCAACCGGGAAATCTCCCACATTAATCTGGTTCTTTCCTGAATTTATTTTCAATCCGGCTCTGATGACACTTCCTCTTCCGTCAAAAATGGTGGCAGCTGCTTCTGACAAATCAGAATCAATGAAAAGATCTGCTTTTACCGGATTAGGATATATTTTTACCCCCTCTTTTTTAGTATCCGCAGAAATATTTCTGGTGCTTAACGATCCGAAGTTTAAAGGAAGAACGTTGGCAGAATAGGTATTTTCCTCAGTAAGATATGCTTTGAAAGATCCTATTGCAGGTTCACTTCCGGCTGTTACTTTATAGAAGCCTGTTACCCCGTTTTCTGTTTTCAGCACATAAGCATTGGCCGGAACTTTTATGCTCTGATAAACTCCGTTCATCTGGTTAACAGTAATTGCTTTGGGTGTGGAAACATTTCCTGAACCATTGAAAGTAATATTCCCTGTTGCATTGATGATTACCGGAGTGTTTGCAGGAATGATTCCGTTTGTAATTGCGGTACAACTGATATTACTGGCATTCGGAGACATCATATAAGCAGTAACCCCGGACGGTATATTCGCCTGGAACGGCAGGATCAGCACATCATAGCCATTAAATGTACGGCTGTAAGAAGCTGTATTGGCTGTAAAGTTAAATGGTACCTGAAAATCCATACCCTGACCGGAAAGGACAAGATTTGAACAAGCTGTACCTGAAATCACATTATTGGCAGATGAATTTACGTTTGAATTCACATAATAAATGCTGTTAGAGTTAGCACTCATAGGCTGCCAGTTATTGGAGGAAGTAACTCCTGCTGCATTTCTGAAGTCTACAGAAGTGTAGTAGCCATTTTCCAGCGCATCCATCAGATAGCTGTCGCTTGCGGAATAGGTTCCTCCGAATTTAGAAGCAATTTCATTACCTACATTGAAATAAACATCACCCAGATTAATCGTAAGCACAGAGCTGTAATTGGAATTTCTCAGTCCTAAAATCCCTTTGCAACCGTCTGTAAGAACCTGTCTTGAAATATCTAAGGTAATATCAAAATTTCCTCCCTGCGGAAAATTAATCTTACCGTAATTATATGATTTCGTTACTCCCTGGCTGTTGATGTAATATAAAGTCGTATTGTCCGAATAGCTTTGTCCCGCTGTTGTATAGCTGTTTACATGCAGGATCAGTTTATTGTACCGGTCATTAAGCTGAAGATATCCGTTAGCCGCAGTCATATTATTACTGATAAGAGGACTTGGATTGGAGAACGTCACCGTTGTATTGCTGATATTGAATCCTGTTCCAAAAGATGTACTGGTAGCCGTTTGTGTCTCAATTTTATTATAATGAATATCCCCGCCTGTCATCAGAGAAGCAGGCCTGTCGCCACTTTTATTGAAAACAAAAGTCATGACACTGGAAGGGCTGATATCAGCAGTAGGCCGGAATGTTGCCGTACTCAAAGAAATAGGTGTGGGGACCATATTGGATTGTGTATTGGTCAATACTTTTGTTCCTGAAGTCGTGTAGAAAGGCAGGTCAACCTTCAGGCTATACGTATTCTGAGAAGGATTAATGACCATAAGAACCACCTGATTACCATCCTGGGAAATATAGGAAGAACCTTGTAAGACTCCGGTTTTGTCATCCCATTTTGCTTCTATTCTCGTCTTTCCTGTTGTGTACTTCGCATAATGTGAAAGAATATAGCCTCTTTTCGTCATTACACCCGCAGGAGTTCCGTAAGTTCCGTCACCCATTAAGCCATAATAACGTTTGGCAGAATAATGGATCCATGCATTGACATTACCCAATAATGCATTGTTGACGCTGCCGGCAAAGGTAAATGCATCTGTATTCCAGCTGAAATCTCTTGCCGGCTGTGTGGATGAAGAGTTCCAGTTAATCAGATATTCTGTCTGCCAGATTTCTTTGTTGTAATTCTGGAATTGTTTGTAGGTAGACTGCATAAGCCCATATTGATGCCCGCCATACACTTCAAAATTAGCCATTGCCGCAGGATCCAGCAAAGCACTGGCAAAATTATCCGTAAATCCCACACTTTCCGGGGCAATCACTTTACAATTGATAAGCTGTCCGTAATTTTTGATAAAATTAGTGATCTGTGCAGGAGTCCAGATGCATCCCTGATACTGGGCCATCTCATCCGGTTCATTTTGAATGGAGATATAATCAAGATCAACTCCGTTGTTCTGAAGATAGGTAACAAAGCTGTTAAGATAAAGCGCATAATCCTGGTAATTTTCCGGCTTTAAATATCCTACCTGCTGTACACCATTGGCGTCAGTGTAAACAGCATTGACATGGTTATTGGTTTTCCAGGCCGCAGGCATTGTCCACGGTGAAGCAAAAATGGTAAGCCCCATAGATTTGGCAAGCTGTGCTGTAGCCAGTACAGAACTCCAGTTGCTGCTATTCTCGGGAATATATAATCTCATAATATTATATCCACCTTCACTGGAAGCTCCCCAAAGCGCCTGAATTTCTGAGGTAGACATATGGTTATACGCAAACTGAGGACTGCAGACAAATCCTCCGAACCCTTTTATTTTCTGATAAGATGTGTTCTTATCAATTTTTACAGTAGTAAGCTGCCCATACGCCAGACAGCTGAAAAACAAACATATAGAATGAATACTGAGAAGATTTAAAAGTTTTTTCATAATGGTTTAGTTTTAGATAGTCGTGATTTTGGTTTAAGACAATTAATGTAAGGGCAATAGATTCCCCATCAAGACGGTTAATTTTCAAAAACCGTCAGGAAAATACCCTGAATGATATCAGGCAGCGATCTGTTAAATAAAGTTGCTTACAAAATCATTCGCTGTTCTTTCTCTTCGTTCTCTGTGAGGGAACTGTATTTCAGATTGGAATGTAAATAAAATTAGTGTTTCATAATTAAAGTGTTGTTTGTGATGAGTATTGGAACATTCAGTGAAGCATTTCGCTTTCGGGAGCGCCCAGGTAAGAGGGTTTTAATCCTCCGGTGTTGATCAATATCTTTTCAAGGACAATGCCCGGTTCCAGCACTCTGAAACGTAAAGTGTGTTTTCCTTCCTGCTGAACCGAATGTTTTGTAACGGATTTAATAATATGTTCGGACTGCCATCTTCCCAATTCTCCTTTGTAATGACCATTGAAGTTAACAATTTGCGGAGTCTCGTTATCAAAAGAAATTTCGTAACGCAATCCTTTATTATGATTAAAGTTTAAAGTCGGTGCTAATAATAACTGGACTTCAAACTCCCCTTTTGATTCAAAATTGACATCATATTCAAGCCAGATATTTTCATCGCTTTTTGGATATACATTCTGTGGAAAGGTTGTCACACCGGATTTTGTTTTTCCGAAATCAGGAATCACTTCCCAATGGATTCGGTCAGAATTGCTTATTCTTGCAAAATTTTCTGCTTCAATGGAAACATAGCCGTTTTTCTCCTGAAATACCTTTTCTTTGGGAACCTCAGCGTCAGAAATATAGGTCACTTCAGGCATTATATTTTCTTTTCCGTCTGCCCAACTTTTATATCCTATCCTCATCTGATCCATCATATGCTTCCATTTTCCTCCGGCAATCACATTATTGTATTGATTATCCAGATAAGCGTTTCTTTCAAAACATGTCTTCACTTTATCTGCGTAGAAATTGGCTTCAGGATCTTTTTTTGCTGCCAGTTCCCTGTTTTTTGCCACCGCATAGTACATTTCGTATAAATTACTGCATGCATCAATTGGGTACAAAACCAACTGATAATACGCATCCTGATATTCTGCAGGAATCTGCTCTTTTAACCGTAAGGCGTCTACGGCCAATGCTCTGTAATCATTTAAAACCGTTTCAAATTCATGGTAATTCTCTAGGCTGTACGTTTTGCTGTCAAGCGTTTCAGGAGTTACTCTTCTGTTGTATTTGGAATACAGATTAATCATCCCGGCAATTTCTTTTGCATGTTTTTCACCAAACTGCTGAGCAGCCCATTTCTCAGTATATTCCAAAAGGTTTTTAGCATTAAACTGCTTCGGATTCCAGGCCATTTCCAGGAAAAAACTGATCGGAAACTCCATAGGTTTTAAATCTCCTACATTCACTACCCAAAGCTTATCTACTTTATGTTCATAGGAAAGGTTCATCTGTTCCCAGACTCTCTGGATAGGGCTTATGTTGATCCATTTGGAGTTTCTCGGGCCACCTACATAATCGAAGTGGTAATAGATTCCATATCCTCCTTTATGCAAAGGCTTTGAAAGGTCCGGAAGCTTTCTTACATTTCCCCAGTTATCATCACAGAAAAGCAGAATAACATCATCCGGAACCCTCATTCCTTTATCATAATAGTCCTGAACTTCTTTATACAATGCCCAGACTTGAGGTGTTTTCTCCGCTTTCTTTCCGGTAACATCAGCGATGATTTTACGTTGGTCTTTTACAATTTTTTCCAGCAGGGAAATATTGGTTCCCTCTCCCATCGCTTCATCACCATCACCCCGCATTCCTACTGTAACAAGTTTTTCCCAGTTTTTGCTTCTCTCCATTCCGGATTTCCAGAATTTCTGTAAAACCTCCGCATTTTTAGCATAATCCCAGACATTCGGGAGGTTATTTTTTTTGATATACCTGTGCCAGTCGGTTTGTGCCAAAGCCATAGGCTCATGGTGGGAAGTTCCCATGACAATACCCATTTCATTTGCTAACGGCCCGCTCAGAGGATCGTCGTCATAGAATGCTTTCCCCCACATTGCCGGCCAGATGTAATTTCCTTTAAGACGCAGAATCAGTTCAAAAACTTTTTCGTAAAATTTAGAATTAACTCCGCCAAAAGTTGCTCTTGCCCAGCCTCCAAGTGAAGGTTCTTCATCGTTAAGGAAAATACCGCGATACTCTACAGCAGGCTCACCATCAGTATATATTCCTTTTTTAAAGTATACATTTTCTTTTTTCTCAACCGGAACATCTGCCCAGTAATACCATGGTGAAACACCTATCTGCTGAGACATTTCATAGATCCCGTAAATGGTTCCCCTTTTATCACTTCCTGCAACCACAATGGCCTCAGAAACGCCCGGAAAAGGATTACTGACATTCTGAATGATATATTTTTCTCTTTTCCCTGTTAATGCTTTTCCATCCAGCTTTTTTTGTCTGATCAAAGCATCAATGGTTTTGCTTTTACCTGCTTCACCAATAATGATCATCATTCCATTCACTCCGGAACTTTGGGAAATAAGCTCAGGCTGAACACCGGTTACTTTTTGAAAATCAGATTGAAGATTCGCAACGGCACGTAGAATTCCTTTGTCCGAATCGCTGTCTGAAAACAGGATCAACCCTGAATTGCGCTCTTTCAATACCATCGAATTTTCTGTCTTAACAAAAGAAATAAATGGTTCGGTTGCTTTTACAAAAAATATAAACAACAACGTAAGAAACAGCGAAATGTTTTTTGTAAAATTCATACTATATCTTTTTGATTTTAATTTTTAAATAAGTTCAGATCCACAAATTCTCCCATTCTTCTGTAACCGGCTTCATTGGGATGAAGAAAATCATGATCGTGCATATTGTTCAAGATGACTTCCGGATTTTCACTCTGCATATGTTGGGCAAAATCGATGACGGCATCAAACTTCCCGCTGTTCCTGATCCAATCGTTTACTTTTTTCCAGGCCTCGATACGGAAAGGTTTGTCGTAGAACGACTTTCCGAAAGGAAGAATCGTTGCTCCGTATACTTTGATTCCGTTAGCATGTGCCTTATCAATCATCACCTGGTAAGCTGCAATCAGTTCTTCTGTTCTTTTGGAAGCGTCATCAGGATCTCCTGTTCCTCCCAGATCATTCACTCCTTCCAGAATGATCAGCCATTTTACGCCCTGCTGATTGAGGATGTTATAATCGAAACGGTCTAATGCTGTAGGACCCAAACCACCACGCACTACACAATTCCCACCAATCCCGAAATTAAGGACACTTATATTCCTGGTAGAAGGATTAGCCAATAACCGCTGAGAAAAAATATCCGGCCAGCGATTCTGTCTGTTGGTTCCCGATCCTCTTCCATCGGTAATGGAATTCCCCATAATAGCCACCGCATACGAAGGTTCACCGGTCTTTACATCGATGTTAAAAAGCGAATACCAATGATCTGTTTTTACAGGATTTTTAAACACTGTAGCATTGGCCTGCTCACCTTTAACAATAAAAGAGGTTGTTCTTGACCCCGGATGTCCGGTGACAGATTGGGTTACTTTTGTATAGGAAATTGTAATAGCCAGTAACGAATTAGGCTTCAGGTTAAAGTTCACTTCATCAGAATAAATATCGGATCCGGGAGCAATTTTAAAACTGTTTTTCTTCTCAAACGTTAATGATCTGATGCTGGTTGCATCCACATTACTGCTATCGGACGGCACGGCAATAGAAACGGCTTTTACCTCCAGGCTATCCATGGAATATTTGTTGGAGAAACGTAGCCGCAGTTTTTTCCCACCCACAGATACACGCACAACCTGACGCAGGGTGTTCCCCGAAAGCCCTGGTTCCGGCGCAAGGTTTTTAGGTTCCACCAATTGGGGAGCTGTTGCCCAGGTAGTGAGCCACTGGTCTTTGGAAGACTGCTTTTCCAGACTCTGTGAGGAAGAGCAGGAAACCAAAAATCCCGAAATGATAAAGATATATAAGTTTTTGAAGCGCATTTTTTCTGTTTTTTCGTTTTTTCTCAACTCTCCGGATATTGACCAATCCTTAATTTTTCAATACAAATCCTCCGTTCGGCTGAATTTCAATCGTAAAATCAACTTTTGCATTCACTTTCACTTCTTTTTCTGATGTATTTCCTTTTGCATCATCATTGATAAGTTTCAGGTTTTTCCCGGCGAACATCGGAAGTTTTATTTTCAGTTTTTGGGATTGCTTCTCAGCATTTACGCCAGCCACATACCACTGATCCGCATGTCTTCTCGCAACCACGACATATTTCCCGGGATAACCGTCTATGAAAACTGTCTCATCCCAAAGTGTCGGAACTTCTTTCATAAAGCTGAGCTGAAATTCCGGAGCATCGGTCAGGTTATTCGGCATTACACCAAACATTTGAACGGGATTCTGAAACAGGATTGCTGTAGCCAACTGAAAGCCGTCCGTAGTATGTCTTTTATTTTTATCCCTGTTGGATTTCGTTAAATATTTGTTGAGGAAAGTGCCGCCAAACTCCATACTTCCCACTGTATTTCTGATGAAAGGATGAAGTGTGGCAAAAAAAGCTTCCTGTTTCCGTACATCTTCTAAGAAATAAAGCATTTCTGAGGCAAGAACGGCCTCACTTCCGGCATAATTCGGGTACATTACTTCCCAGCCTCTCGGTAAAGTAGCTCCATGGAAAATAATGGTTAGTCCAAAATCATTGGCATCTGATAAAATATCTTCATAAAGACGCATGGTTTCCTGTTTGTCTCCTCCGAAGAAATCCACTTTCAGTCCTTTTACACCAACATCTTTAAGCCATTTCATTTCCTTTTTACGTTCAACGGATGAGCTCATTTTATTTCTCGGTCCCATCGGTGCATCATTCGCAGCACCGTTGGAATTGTACCAGAGTAATACTCCCACGTTTTTCGATTTTGCATATTGAATAAGCTCTTTCATGCGGTCTTTACCTATGTTTTTATCCCAAAGCGCATCCATAAGAATAAACTGATAATTCAGTGCAGTAGCAAGGTCTATGAATTTCACCTGATCATCATAATTCATACTGTTATCCTGCCACAGAATCCAGCTCCAGGTAGATTTTCCGAACTGATACTCCTGTGACGGCTCATACATCGGATCTACCACATCAAAAGGAATGGTAGTTTCTACGATGGGTTTCAGGGAGCTGCCTACTGTAATTGTTCTCCACGGTGTTTTTCCGGGAAGAGAAACAGCTGCTCCGGTACTTCCGAAACCGTTATTTTCAGCAATATTCGGATAAGCTACTTTGTAAAGATTTTTTTCTGCTGTGGTTTCAAGGTGTGAAGCACAATACGTACCGTTCACTCCTGTCTCAGAAAGTAATACCCAACCCTCATTTCCAATATGGAACAGGCCAGGGAAAACGTATCCGTAATCAGATGGCATTCCCAGCTCAGCATCAGCTTTATAACCGCTTTCATAACTTGGCGCTGTGCGGGCAAATCCCGTCATCGGCTTCATCATAGGTGAAAGAAAAGTAGTCGTCTGTGACGGGAATCTGTATCCTGTGGTTTCTGACTGTACCACAACACTCAGCCGTTCTTTCATCGGTGGAATATTATAACGGAAAGCAATATTGTTGTTGCTCACCTGAAATTCAATGCCTATTTCATGCTGATCTGCATTGATGAAATTAGCCGATAAAGTATTGGCTTTGTAATCAATCTCAGATTTTTTGATTTTTTCGTTCGTATATTTCTTAGAAACGATATCTTTTTTGCTGTCCACAAACTTCATATTCTTTGAGAAATCGGACTCATTGGTGACTAAGCCTAACGGGGATTTTTCAAGCATTATTTTTCCCTGAAGGATAACATCATAAAAGGCTTTCCCATCTTCTGAAAAAACCTGAAGTTTCAGATGTCCATCAGGGCTTGAAATTTCTGCTACCTGCGCAAAGCTTTTGCTGATAAGAAACAGGCTGAATACGATATATAAAACTTTTTTTCTCATAACTCAATTATTTTCAAGAAAGGTCCAGTAATCGAAATACATAATATCTGTTGAGGCTTTTCCATTGAATACAAAGTACAGATCATGAATACCGGTAATCTTTTCAGCCATCGGAACTTTTATTGTTTCCCAGCGGTCATCTCCACCCGTCATCGGAACCTTTACCGTTGCAGCAACCGGGCCGTTCACAGCATCCAGATGAACGGTCATTGTTACGTCACTGTTATGGGTAGTCCCTACTCTTGCAGAAAAAGAACTAGCTCCTTTTTTCTGGAAATCAACGTTCTTTACACTGGTATACGCTCCATTTTTCTTTGCTTTGATGAAAACACCAACCTCTTTATTCTGATAGGATTTTACATTTTCCGACCAGGCAATCATTTCTGCCTGATTGAATGAATAAGGATTAACTGTTGCGATAGCTTTTGTAATTCCGTTAGTCATTTTAAATGGCGAAATGGATCCATCTTTATTGAAGGTAAGCTCTTCCAGACTTACCGATCTTGTAAAACCGCTTCCGCCCGGCAATGCACCATTGTGATAAAAGAAATAGGTTTTCCCCCGGAAATCAATAACACCGGGATGATTGGTGAATGATTTCCCTTCAGTAGGCATTACAATTCCTCCATATTTCCAGGGTCCCTGTGCTGTTTTACCTGTAGAATATCCTATGAATTCAGGAAGCGGGCCACCCGGCCAGAAAAGATAATACAGGTTTTTCCTTTTGTACAGCCACGGGCCTTCCTCGTATTTTGTGGGTCTTTCCGGGTTAGGCTTTCCGTCTCTTTTGCCAAATGATTCTTCGGTCATCGGAACTTCTACAATATTTCCGGAATAGGAGATCATATCTTCATTCAGTTTTACGTATTTAAGCTTAGGATTTCCCCAGTACATGTGTGCCTGACCGTCATCATCTACAAAAACGGTGGGATCAATATCTCCCCATTCGCTCTGAACAAGAGGTTTTCCCAGCGGATCATGAAAAGGCCCCAACGGGCTGTCACCAACGGCAACCCCTATAGCGCCTTTGTTATTGGTTTTGGACCACATCGGAACGTACATAAAAAACTTTCCGTTTCTTTCTACACATTGTGCAGCCCAGGCATCCCGTTTTGCCCAGTCGAAATCTTTATATGAGAGGATTGTCCCGTGATCTGTCCAGTTGACCATATCGTTGGTGGAATACACTTTCCAGTCGTTCATGGTAAACCAGGTAGAATCGTCTTCATCGTGTGTGGTATATACATACAGCCTGTCATTGTACACCATTGGTGCCGGGTCTGCAGTATAATTGGTCTGAATAATAGGGTTCTGCGCTGATAAACTTTCGGAAAAACCTATCAAACAAAGCCCCAGTATATATTGTATTGTATTTTTCATAGTCATTTTTATTTTTTCTGAAAGCTCCAGTAATCGAAATTAAACAGCTTTCTCCCTGCCGTAATATTTTTTCCCTGGAACACAAAATACAGATCGTGAACACCGGAAACGGATTCTGAAATTTTTGAGGTCAGGGTTTTGAACTCTTCCCAGCCACCGGTTCTCGGAATCTCAATCTGAGCTATTTTCGGTCCTTTAACATCATCCAGATGAACTTCCAAAATTCCGCCATCAATTCCTGCGGCAACGGAAGCTGAAAATGCAGAAGCCCCTTTTTCAAAATCTACCGAACGGACCCTGATATATCCTCCTGCTCTGGCATCGGAGACATACACTCCGGTTTTCCTGTTTTCGGAAGTGCTGCATTTTTCCAACCATGCCATAGTTTCGGCTTCGGTTCTCTGATATGGATTTAAGATTCCAGCCGGAGCTACACCTTCTTTGGTCATTATAATCTTCGGAATAGTCCCGTCAGCATTATATCTGAATTCTTCTACAGCAGTTGAGCGTCCGTAGCTTCCTCCGGCCGGCAATAGTCCGGTATGGTAAAACAGATAGGACTTTCCTTTGAAATCGATAATTCCGCCATGGTTGGTAAAGCTGTTGGTCGGCTGGTCGGTCATTATTTTCCCCTGATATTTCCACGGCCCGGTTGGCGATGGGCTGGTTGAATAGGATAAACATTCTGTTCTTCCGGTCATTCCGGCGTACATCATATAGTATTGATTGTTACGCTTGTAAAGCCATGGCCCTTCTACATATACATCATCAAATTTTTCCTGTTTTTGCAGAACTTCATCACTTTTCCCGGGGCGTCTCAGCCCGCCAAAAGCTTCCACCGATTGCGGAATTTCTGTGATTTTCCCCTGATAGGAAGTCATATCTTTATTGAGTTTCACATAAAATAATTTACTGTTTCCCCAATACAGATAAGCCTGCCCGTCATCATCTATAAAAACCGTCGGGTCAATATTATCCCAGGTTCCGGTTGAAATCAGAGGTTTTCCCAAAGCATCTCTGAAAGGCCCGGTAGGACTGTCAGACACCGCAACCCCAATAGCCATATTGTTGTCAACGGTCTGTGCACAGATATACCAGTAGAATTTACCATTTCTTTCAATACACTGTGCTGCCCAGGCCCTATCCCGCGCCCAGCTGAAAGACTCTAAAGAAATAGGAGAACCATGGTCTGTATAATTGACCATATCTTTCGTGGAATACACCCGCCATTTGGTCATTGTATAAAAATCAAATCCCGGCTGATCATCCCCTGTATAAACATACATTTTTCCTTTATAGACCATGGGAGCCGGATCTGGCGTAAAGTGGTTCTGAATAACCGGATTCTGCGCAGAAATACCAATCCCTGCCAACAGAAAAGAAAGTGTGATATATTTTAAGTTTCGTTGATTCATATCTTAATCTTATTTATTTGAGTGAAATGAATTTATAATAGGCAACGCCATGTGCCGGAATGTCCAATGAAAGACCTTTTTTGTCCGTATTGATTTCTGCAATATCCTTCTGTCTCCAAAGGTCACGAACCGTCTGAACACCGGAAATCCCTAATTTTTTGAAATCTTTATATGGCAGCGTCACTTTTTCTCTTCCGAAATTGGTAAAAGCCACCGCTTTGCTTCCGTCCTCCAATTCTTTGACATAAATTCTGAGCTCACCAATGGTCTGCAAACAAACACCCTGTTTTCCCAAAGCATCCTGATTGACGGCAATAACTTCGTCATTCGTCAGAAGGTTTAAAGTGAAATCATCCAATTTCTCAAGATCACAGCCAATCAGCAACGGGGCTGAAAAAATGCTCCACAGACTCATATGAAGATACTGTTCATCAGGCTTCAACCGGCTCTGATGTGGATTTCCCCAGCCAACAACGCCAACAACCAGCATATCCGGATCGTTCCGGTTTCCGGGTTTCGCAAAAGGAGCTGCCTTGTCCTGAGCAAGGGCAATATTCTTTACGCTTGACCATGTATCTGTAATATCGTTGGTGGTACGCCAGGATTGTGCATTGACCTCATCACCCCACTTCCATACATCACCCATTCCATATTGGCAGAGGTTGTACACGATGTCTCTCGGCTGCTGCTTCAAAAGACTTCCCATCAGTTTGAACGGTTTCACGCCTTTATCCGGATCTCCGCCGCCCTGAAAGGCAAGAGAAGGAACTTTATTGGGATCATTATCCGGCAGCCCGTCAATTACACCGCCATAGCTGCACCAGTCATATTTCAGGTAATCAACGCCCCATTTGGTATAGCTTTCAGCATCCTGTTTTTCGTAACCATAGCTTCCGGCACATCCGCCACAGGTCCATGGACCGGGGGAAGAATAAATTCCCATTTTCAAGCCATTGTTATGCATGTAGTCTGCAAGACCTTTCATATCAGGAAATTTGGAATTGGTCAGGATATAACCGTTTTCATCGCGCATTTTTCCTTGGAATGAAGGGTCTTTTCCATCTCTGTTATACTGCCAGGAATCATCAATATTGATATAATTCCATCCATGATTGATTAGTCCCGACTTTATAAGGGCATCTGCTGTACGTTTCACTTTATCGGCAGAAACTTCATGTCCGAAGCAGTTCCAGCTATTCCAGCCCATTGTAGGCGTGAGAGCGATTCTGTCTCCGCTTTCTATTTTTAATTTTTTTGAAACTGAACCTTTCGCATTTTTAGCATTCAAAGTCACTTCATAACTTCCTTTAGAATCTATTTTTCCAGTGATGATTCCGGTCTGTGAATCTATTGTTAAACCTTTCGGAAGGTTTTTAGCCACAAAAGTCATTGGTCTGTCACCCGTTGCTGCAACCCTGAACAAAAAAGGTGAGCCAGGACGGACTCCGTAAACGCCTGCTGAATTAATTTTTGGAGCTGCCGCAGCTTTTGGCGTCAAAATATAAGGTACAGATGAAATCGGGTTAAATGTTGTCAGTTTTGCGCCTTCTGTTTCAAACTTAGCATCTGCCCAATCGGCGTGGTCATAATAAGGTCCGTTTCCGCCGTCTGTTACGACTAATTCTAATTGTTTTACACCTTCCAGCAAAACGGAAACAGGCTTTGCTTTATCGCCTAATTTCATGACCCCGCTTGACCAAAGTTTTTTGTTGTCGCCGTAAATTTCAAATTCGGCAGCGGGATTCTGCCCTTTGATTTCATCATCCATTCCCACCATTGCGGTAAAGCTTTTTGCTTTGCCATTTAATTTAATCAACAAAGAACTTTCAGCGTGGGTTCCGAAGCCTCTTTTGAAAACTTCGCCGGCAATGGTTATAGGTTTTCCGTCCACCGAAGTATTGATGCCCGGTTTTCCGTGCCCCTGTGTTACAACGCTCAAATCCAACTGGTCTAACCAAACGGTTGACTGCGCATTTAAACAGTATCCGGCAATGAGAAAGCTGAAAATAAAGAGTTTAAATCTGAACATTTTTAAAATTGTAACTGATATATTAATATAACTCATAACAATGACTAAAGTTTTGGCTAAAGCCAATTGTATTCTTTCTTTATAAAATGGGCTAAAGCCCATTCCTGTTGATATTCCTGAATTCAGTTTTAATTTTCATTAAATTTCCACCAATCGAAATAGAAAAGGTCTTTTTCTCCTTTAAAAACAAAATATAAATCGTGGATTCCTCTTACACTTTTCAGAGGTGTATTAATAGTCTTATATAAGTCGCCCTCACCTTTTCCTGTAACGTTAACAACGCCAAGCACAGGCCCGTTAAGAGCATCTGAACGTACTTCTATTTTTCCTCCATAGAGAGAAGCGACATTCACATCCAAAGATTTTACGCCTTTGGAAAAATCTACTCCCTGGATTTTAATATAATCACCATTGTTAATTGAGGTAACGATGATACGGTCTGTGATTTTTTTGCCTCTGTTATAGGGTTGATTGCGTTCCCATTCTGTGACCATTTCTGTTTTCAGGCCTTCGCTGTAAGCCATGGTTTCTGCTTCAACTTTTTTATAAGGATTCAGAGTACCCACTCTTTTTGCACCATCCGCAGTCCAGAAAGGAAGCTTCTGAATGGTTCCATCTGCATTGTAGGTAATTTCTGTGACACTGACAGACCGGCGTTCGTAATGCTTGCTCATGGTCTGCATCCTAAGCATATGGTTGAATCCGAAAACATAAGATCTGCCTTTGAAATCTATAATACCGGGATGATTTCCGCTGGATCTCTGGTCGCCATCCATAATCACGCCTCCATAATTCCAGGGTCCTGTAGGTGATTTTGCCATAGCGTAACCAATCCCTTCCGGGCAACATTTTGATGCGTAAGCCATATAATAATGGTTATTTCTTTTCCAAACCCAAGGTCCTTCCTGATACTTGAAAGGATCTGGCAGGTCTTTCACCTTCGCAAAAGAAGGGTCTTTGGTGATTGGTCCTGCAAGAGATATCATATCTTCATTTAGTTTAGCATACCAAAGATTCGGATTTCCCCAGTACAGATAAGCCTGCCCGTCGTCAATTAAAACTGTGGGATCGATGTCATCCAGAGAATTTTTGATCAAATGCTTGCCAATAGGATCGGTGAAAGGACCGTACGGACTGTCCGCCACTAAAACACCAATCCCCATATTGTTCGGCATTGGACAATACATATAGAATTTTCCTTTTCTTTCGATAACCTGTGGTGCCCAGGCACCGTTCTCGGTATTTACCCATTTAAAATCTTTGAGCGAAGCCACTACACCGTGGTCTGTCCAATTGACCATATCTGTGGAAGTGTAGAGTAACCAGTCTTTCATTTTGAATCCGAAAGCATCGTCCTCATCATGGCTCGTATAAAGATAAACCGTATCCTTATAAACCATCGGGGCCGGGTCTGCAGTATACTTGGTTTGGATAATCGGATTTTGAGCGAAAGAAATCTGGAAAAATCCCAATGCTAATATCAAACTTAAATTTTTCATACTCCTAATATTTTAAGTTTATTTAAAATGGATATCTGTTTTTCCCCCGGAATAATCCACTGTTTTCTGCTGACCATCAGGAAGAATCAGGTTGAAACTCCTTGTCTCAATCATTCCTTTGTATTTGCCTTTCCGGTCACCTATCGTTAGTGTTTTTGATTTTTCGTTCCAGTGAAAAGGTATTTCTGTATAGAATCCTTTTTCGTAATTATAGTTATCGAATTCATCTTCGTATACAATGAAATCGGTATCGCTTCCCGGATAAACTTTTATGGTAAGATGATCCCATTTTTTCTCCGTTGCATATTGTACATCGGGGCCTAACGGAATGATACTTCCTGCTTTTACATACAAAGGAATAGTCTGAAGATTAACAGATTTCTGAATTTCTTTCCCTCCACTGTATTTTTCATTGGTCCAGAAATCAAACCAATCTGTTCCTTCCGGAAGGTAAACTTTCACGCTTTTGTTTTGAGTAAAATCTATATTTGAAACCGAATTATCCTTATTGCTGTCGGTTTTATTCCAGCCTTCATTCTCATCGGTTTTAACTGTCTTTTCAGGAGTATATTGGGCATTGAGAACCGGCGCCACCAGCAATGATTTTCCAAAAAGATATTCGTTATTCATATCCCACGTTTTTCTGTCTGAAGGAAAGTCCATGGAAAGGGCTCTCATAAAGCTTGACCCGTTTTTTGAAACATCATGGGAAACAGAATAGATATAAGGTAACATACTGTAACGCAGTCTGATGAATTTTTCTATCGCATCATACACAATGTCTCCTTTATTTCCAAACTGATAAATTTCCCTCGCAACATCGGTTCCATGCGAGCGCATCATTGGTGTAAATGTTCCATACTGCAGCCATCGGACATACAGTTCCTGGAACATTGGATTTTTTGAACCTCCATTTCTTTTGTAAGTACCAGCAAAGAAACCGCCGATGTCAGAGTTGAAATTCGGATTTCCGGTAAGACTGAAGTTCAGTCCTGCAGGCACCTGTTTGCGCAATGTTTCCCAGGAAGAATTGACATCTCCGGACCAGGTATTAGCAGCATATCTCTGCTGGCCTGCAAAAGCCGACCTTGTTAAGATAAAAACCCTTTTATCACCGGTGGTTTCACGCTGATGGTCGTAAACACCGCCTACTGTCATCAGCGGATATGCGTTTCTTACTTTTCTGAATGAGCCAAGGTAGGTTTTAGTATCCAGGTCTTCCGCTTTCTGGCTGAGATGATCAGGTTCTGTTGAGTCCATCCACCAGGAATCTACTCCCAGGCTGAAAATGCCTTTGTTCAGGTATTTCCAGTATATATTTCTGGCTTCAGGATTGTACGCATCATAAACACGGACACCGGAAGGATAATTCATATCCGGAGGCCAGACATCACGGCCTGATTCAGGCCATGTACTGATATTGAAAAGCATTCCCTTTGAATCCATTTCACGGTATTGCCTGGTCATTGGCCCGAATGACGACCAGATAGAAACCGAAAGATGGGCATTCATATCATGGATCTCCTGTACCATTTTTTTAGCATCCGGAAAGTCGGGACTGATGAAGTCCATGGCATTCCACTGGTAATTATTTCCCCAGTATTGCCAGTCCTGTATAATTCCGTCTAAAGGGACTTTCAGATCACGGTATTTTTTAACAACGTTCACCAGTTCATCCTGGCTTTTGTAACGTTCTTTGCTTTGCCAGTAGCCATATGTCCATAAAGGAAGCATGGGCACATTTCCTGTAAGATCACGCATTCCGGCAATTACTCCATCAGCATTTTTTCCGTAGATAAAATAATAATCTATACCATCTCCCACTTCTGATGAGAAAGAGGTTTTCTGAGGTGTATCCGTAAATTGTGTTGGTGAATAGTTATCCCAAAAAACACCATATCCTTTTACAGACTGGAAAAAAGGCACAAAATCCCATGTATTATTCTGAATCATTTTCACATCGGTATTCCGCTGAGACATTTTTCCGTTTTGCAGAATTCCCAGACCGTAAATAGGTTCGTCTTTTTCAAGCTGAAAATCCTGCCTCACAGAATAGGTCTGCGTTCCGGCATCATTAAATGGTTTGAAATCATTTGCGGTTTCTTTCAGAAGTTCTTTTCCTGATGGAGACTTATAAGTTATCACTCCATTTTTAGTATTAATGGAAAGCAGGAGGTCATTTGTTTTTAATGAAATAACATTATTTTTTTCTGAAACTGAGAATTTGATTTTCTGCTCCTGTTTAATGACCGACAAACTATTTTTGACAAATGATTTTTCGGCGGGATATTTAATAACCCTGATCGTATTTTCTCCATAAAATTTCACTTCAACATTCATATGATCAGCAGAAAACTTCAATCCTGAATCTGTTTTCTGATAAGACTGTGCACTGACATTTACCATTCCGGAAAACATGATGATCGTAATAATGGAAGTTTTGATGTTCATCTTTGTAAAGCTCATTTTATTTCAGATTTGAATTATTTTCTTTATGTCATTAACTTAAAATCTTTATTTAAAAAGTACCTGGGCAAACTGATGCAGACTATTTCTCCAAACCGGCCATTTATGGCCTCCCGGATAATCTGTGTACGTATATTTAATGCCGGTTTTATCCAGTTCTTTCAGCATTTTCTGACCGTTTTCATAAGCAATATCATCTTTTCCACCCATTGAAATCCAGAAATTTCTGATGTTGGATGAAAAAGCAGATTTATTTTCATTTAAAAATTTGTACTGTTTATCGGCAACATCCTGAAGCATCGGCAACATATATCCTGAGCTGAAAACTCCCAAACCGGAAAACATCTCAGAATTCTGAATTCCGGCATACAGTGTATAAATTCCACCCATGGAAAGTCCTGCCAACGCACGGTTTTCTTTACCTTTTTTTATCCTGTAATTGGATTCTGCAAACGGAATGATGGATTCTTTCAGTTCTTTTTCAAACATCTGAAGATTGCGTTCTCCAAAGTTCCGGATTCCGCCTTGTCCGATATTGGCATCCGGCATAATGATGACCATTTTTTTTGCTTTTCCTTCTGCGATGAGATTATCCAGAATCAGATTAGTTTTGCCCTGGTTGGCCCAGCCGCTTTCATCTTCACCTCCACCATGTAAAATATATAGTACGGGATAAGATTCAGCAGGATTCTGGTCGTAACCCGGTGGCGTATAAATAAAAACTCTTCTCCAGGAATTGGTGACTTTGGAATAGAAATTTTTAATACGGATATCTCCATGAGGAACGTCTTTTAATGCATAGAAATCATCTCCTTCGAAAGGAATATCTATTCCACTGGCATACCTTCCCATTCCGTAGAATGTTTCGCTGGATGGGTCCGCAACAGCAACCCCATCAATCAGCAGGGAATAATAATGGAAGCTTCCGCTTTGCGGATCCGTTGTACCTGTCCAGAAGCCGTCAGCATCTTTTTTCAGGTCATATTTTTTCCCTAAATCGATCTGAACTTTTTGCGCTTCCGGAGCTTTTACCTTGAACATTACCCTTCCGTCGGGAAGGATCTGAGGATACTGGGCATTTCTGATATTGGTTGCTGCAGGAGTTCCCAAAACGGTAAATCCTTCAAACTTGGTTTTATCAACTGGTTTAAACAACAGCTGTGAAAAGATATATAAATCATTTTTCCAAACCTTAAAGTCATGGCCGCCTGGTTCTATATAAAAGATATGAGGGATTTTATTTTTTCTCAGATAATCGCTTGTTCTCTTGCTGAAAGGCATCAGCCCGTCTGCATCACCGCAGGAAATAAAAATCAGCTTCATCTTTAACGCATCCTGTGGATTGGGTAAAAGCTTATTGGGCTCTTTTGTATTGGGTGCAGAAGAAAATGCGCCCAGCCAGGCAAACTTATCAATGTTTCCGAAAGCAAAATTCTGTGTCTGTCCGCCTCCCATTGACAGTCCTGCCAAAGCACGGTTTTCACAGTCTTTTTTAACCGGATATTTTTTCTCTACAAACGGAATCAGGTCATTCAGTAAATCTTTTTCAAAAGTTGCAAAAGCTTCAACTTTATCTGGAGCCATTATATTTCCTGTCGCCCTGTCATCCTTCATCGCACGGCCGTTGGGCAGCACGACAATCATCGGCTGCAGTTTTCCCTGTGCATACAGATTGTCCAGAATAATATTGGGTTTTCCCTGATTGAACCACTCTTTTTCATCCCCGCCAATTCCGTGAAGAAGATAAAGCACAGGATATTTTTCATTTTTTTTGAAACCCGGCGGTGTGTAAACCAAAGCTTTTCTTGTTGTTCCAACGGTTTTCGATTGGTATTGAATCGTGTCAATTTTCCCGCGGGAAACAGCAGCATTTTCCACATCGAAACCCTGCGGCGCCTGTTGATCAAAAGTTTGTGCGGAAACGAACATTCCCGACAAAACAAGTCCTAAAGCCAATATAACTGATTTATTCATGATTTTTATTTGTATTTTTTACACTTATTATTTCAGATAAAAAAATAATAGCGTATATTTTACTTACTGTTTACACAGACTTTTATCTGCTTTTGATTTTATTTTGCAGCTTCACTGACTCTGAAAAAGTCCAAATCTACGAAGCCTCCGGTATTTTTAGTGGCATAATTAAAAACTGCGAATTTTGATCCCATAAAAAATCTACGGTAATCAAAAATCATTTTGTAGTCTTTTGCCATTTCCGTCCAGTTCTTCTGATCCGTACTGTAATAAAAGTCTGCAAGATCTTTCCCGAGGTTAAAATCAGCATCGATACGAAGAAAAACTTTATCAGAATTAAGAGGAATCCGTTTTTTTTCTTCTTTTTTAACCCCTGTAATAGCTTTTGTTTTATTATCCAGGCTCACTTCGTTGGTTGAAAAAACAATGAATTTTTCTTCACCTTCCTTTACTACTGACAAAATCCCGGAATCCCCGTTGAAGGCACTAAAACCTGCTACATCTCCATCTTTCATTCCTTTAAGATCCATTGCGACAACTGCTGAAGAAGTTGGGCCTTCCATTCTCTGGGTCAAGGTATTGGGTGCCGCGTATAGATTGTCTACCACTCTGCTGGTTTTCAGTCTCAGAAAGCCTTTTCTTTCAGATAAAGACCATGCTTCATTCACAGGATTATGATTCCATTGCCACTGGATTTTCATTGTTTTATCAGAGAATTCATCGCTTTCCACCAAATGATTTTTGGGTTTGAATGGCGGAAGCGGAACTTCTCCTTTCAAAGGAACTTTTCCGTTATCTCCCAATACCGGCCAGTCATTTTCCCATTGAACAGGCAGCAGCAGCGGAACGCGTCCCACTCCGTTTCTATCCTGGAAAATAAGGGAATACCAATTTCCGTTTTTATCATCAATCAAAGCGCCTTGCCCTGCATAGGAAAATCCTAAGAAATTATCTTCCAAGATTACTTTTTTCTCGTAAGGACCTGTCACTTTATCTGCCCTGTAGACGACCTGGCGGCGTTTCCCGTTTTTGGGCCAGGATATCATCATCATATAATATTTTCCGTTTCTTTTGATGATCTGATTACCTTCCAGAAGTCCGGTTTCCGAATCATCTTTCTGAAATACCTCAGTTCCATCCGGATTTCCGATAACCTCTTTAAAATCAGGACTTAGTTCAAAAACTTTGTTGGAAGTGAAAACATATACTTTGTCATCGTCATCAAAAAACAGCGAAGCATCATGAAAATGCCGTGTTCTTGTAATAAGTTTCCATTTTCCTTTTTCGGGATCATCAGTCACATAGAAATAGGATTTGAAAGGTTCATCATTCGGAGAGAATAAAACGTAATATTTCCCTTTATGATAACGGATTGAAGAAGCCCATTGACCTCTGCCGTAAACGGTTCCGTTCAATAAATCATATTTTGAGTTGTCATTCAAAGTATCGAAAACATAACCGGACATTTCCCAATGTACCAGATCTCTGGAATGCATCACCGGTGCTCCGGGCATCAGATGCATAGTGGTACTGATCAGGTAAAAATCATTTCCGTTTCTGGTAATGGATAAATCCGGTGCATCTGCCCATATAATTGGGTTTGTAAATGCCGTGCTTTGTTTTCCGGAAGGATTTACCTGGGCTGAAAGAAGATTCAGCCCGATAAATCCCAATAAAGAAACTATATAAGATTTTTTGATTTTCAAGGTTTTGATATTTTAGTTCGATTTAATTCTTTACAATCTTAAAAGGAACACTTCGACGAGCTCAGTGTGACATTGCTAATACTGACTTAATTCGGTATAATATCATTGGAAGAAGTGCTGTAGAGCCCAATAAGGCTACCTGTAAAACCTCCCGCTACATCCGTAGAAAGTATATCTCCTGAAACCGGTCCTCCCAGATTTTTATAGCTTTTGCCATCCAGCGAATAATTAAAGCTATGCTCATCTTTATCGGCAACAACCTGTAGTTTAACCGGTTTGGATAATGAAATCTTTTCGCTGGCGATCAGCTTTGATTGCCCTTTTTCTGTTCTTTCCAATACGATGTAGAAATCTTTATCTTTTTTCGTGATTCCGAAAACGTAATTGAATGTTTCGCTTTGGTAGAGGGTAATTCCAGCCAATTCTTTTTCCGATCTTGGTTTATAATCTAAAGTTACGGAAGTTTCGAAGTCTTCGTGCTGTAATCTATGGAACAAAGATGAAATCGGAGCTAACGCTTTGATATTCGTCTCCATTGGGTTTACTTTTACACCATTTTTTGTTGCAGTAATGAAGTTTTCACGAGGACCACGCATGGCAATCCAACGGAAATCGAGGTTTTTATCGGTTAGTTTATCGTTGTATGTAAAGTTGCCATTCGGGAAAAATCCGTTTTGCCCGGTTTGATTCTGAACTCCTGCAGGTAATTTCAGTTTTGGTTTCATCGGAACCAGTCCATTTTGGAAAACAGGATATGTTCCGCTCCAGTCTACAGGAAGAATGAAAGTTTCACGACCTTTGGTAACACGGTTGTTTACATTCGGACGAATTGCTAAAAATACGCCATACCATTGTCCGTTCGGACCTTCCACCAAATCTGCGTGACCTGCCCAATCTACTTTTTCTTTTCGGTCTCTCGGGAAATATCTTTGCGTAAGAATCGGATTATTTTTAGCGGGAACAAACGGTCCTTTCGGAGAATCTGCCATAAAAATCACTTCGCTATGGTTGCCTCCGGTTCCGCCTTCTGCACACATCAGATAGTATTTACCGTTCTTTTTGTAAATATGGGGACCTTCAATCCAGATGGGCTTTTGGGAAAGGTCCACACCACCGTTTACGATAATTCTGTCTGAACCTGCAACAACCTGATCTTTTTCAAGGTCGTAATCCCACATTTTAATAACACGGTGACCTTGATACTGCTCGGTTCCTTGTGGTGGCGCGTCGTTGTGAACGATGTAAGCTTTTCCGTCATCATCAAAGAAAATGGCAGGATCAATACCGTCAAAATTCAGTTTCTGAACTTCGCTCCATCCTTTTGCCGGATCTTTGGTTTTTACGACCATATTTCCGATACCGCCCGCAATCTGGGTAGTGATCATATAAAATGTATCGTTGTGTTTATTGTATTTGATATCAGGCGCATAAATTCCATGAGAAACACCTCCTTTTTCCACCTTAAGCTGAGAAGGTCTGTCGAGAACGTGCCCAACCTGCTTCCAGTTTACCAGATCTTTAGAAGTGAAGATCGGAACGCCCGGAAACATTGAGAAAGAAGAGTTTACCAGATAATAATCTTCGCCTTTTTTGGTGATGCTTGGGTCGGGATAACAGCCCTGTAAAATCGGGGAATAAAACTCGTCCGGTTTAAGAGGGTTGTCATTATATATTTTATCGTTTCCACGGTAGCTGAAGTCGGAAAAAGTCTGTGCAGAGAGGTTACTGATGGAAAGTAAGGCAGCCACTGCAATGACATGGGTTTTATTTCTTAAAAAAACAGGATTCATTAGACTCTTTTTCATATATAGATTTTTTAGTTTTTATTGTAAATAGATTTAGTTTCAGATTGTCCTTCAGAGCTTTTATCACTCCATGTTAATGTATACACCTTTCCTACTTCAGTAGGGAAATCATAGATAAGACCAGTTTTAATTTCAACAGGATTTAATGTTGCTTTGTCAGAAATCAACGGTTTTGGAATCTCCGGAATTTCAAAAAAGGAGTTCGGATTTTTACCTTCTGCATTTTTCAGTTTTGTGTTTCCGGAAAGTTTCATTTCGTTCGGAAGTCTTATTCTGCAGTTTCCTCCCGATCCTGATTTTATAGTGACTTCTTTAGCTTTATTGTTTTCCCAGATCATGCTGACTTCGAAACCGCCATAGGCTTTCAGCCCTGAAATACTGCCGTTTTTCCACTCAACCGGAAGTGCGGGAAGGATGTCTATAAAACCGTTTTGAGTCTGCAGGAGCATTTCTGTAATCCCGGAGGTGCAGCCGAAATTTCCATCAATCTGGAATGGCGGATGGGCATCGAAAAGATTCGGATATGTTCCGCCTTTGCTGCCCCAACTGTCTTTTTCTACCAGCGTTAACTGATCTTTGATTAATTTGTCAGCATGATTTCCATCTAATAATTTAGCCCAAAGATTAACTTTCCATCCCATTGACCAGCCTGTGGATACGTCTCCGCGGTGAATGAGTACGGTTCTGGAGGCGTCCAGCAATTCCGGTGTGGTAAACGGACTGATCTGGTTGGAAGGAAATAATCCGTACAAATGAGAAACATGTCTGTGGTTGTCTTTAGGATCGTCCAGGTCTTCCATCCATTCCTGCAATTGTCCGTAGCTTCCGATTTTCATCGGTGGTAATTTTGAAATAATAGTGTTCCAGACCTGAATTTTGTCTGAATCTATACTGAGAATCTGTGCCGCCTTTTTTGTTTTGGTGAAAAGGTCGAACATCAACTGATTGTCCATTGTATTTCCTGCTGCCAGAGCACTTCCCTGGTGTCCCTGCGGAATATTTTCGGGAGACATTGACGGGTTTGCCACCAGCCAATGATGTGCAGGCTCTTCAATCAGAAAATCTTCATAGAACTGTGCTGCAGATTTCAGAACAGGATAAATTGATCTCAGGTAGTTTTTGTCTCCACTGTATAAATATTTTTCCCACAAATGCTGTGAAAGCCAGGCTCCGCCCATCGGCCACATTCCGGCATTGGCAAAATCCACCACCCCTGTTATTCTCCAGATATCAGTGTTATGATGTGCTACCCAGCCACGGCTGTTGTACATTGTTTTTGCCGTTTCTTTTCCTGTTTCGCTCAAATCTTTTATCATCCGGATCAATGGTTCATGCATTTCAGGAAGATTGGTTTTTTCTGCCGGCCAGTAATTCATTTCCATATTAATGTTAATCGTATACTTGCTGTCCCAGGCCGGTTTGTTGGAATTGTTCCAGATCCCCTGCAGGTTGGCAGGCTGCCCGCCAGGCTGAGAGGAAGAAATCAGGAGATAACGCCCGAACTGATAATATAATGAAATAAGCTCAGGATCATAACCATTAGCAAAATTTTTAATCCTGATATCCGTTGGATTTTTCGAAGCTTCAGAAGTTCCTAAATCCAGATCTACTCTTTTGAAATAATTCTGATAAGCATTCAGATGATTTTGAACCAAAGTTTTGAAACTTTTATTTGCTGCTGTTTCAATATACTTTCTGGCTTTTGCAACTTCGTCTGTATTTAAATTTTTGTAGTCTGTAAAATTAGTAGCCATGGAAATAAGAATCATGACCTCATGAGCATTGCTTACTGAAATTCCGGCCTCTGAGACCTGAGTTTTGCCACCTTTGGTAATGAGTTTTGCCAGTGCATTGAATTTCACCTGCCCCTGAATGCCGTCTAATGTGGAAGAAACTCCATCCATCTGTAAAGTAGTAGCATCAATGGTTTTGACGTTCTTTTTAAGCTCGCTATTGAACTTCGCTGTAAAGTTCAGTGCATTATTGTGATCTGAACTTAATTTAATAACGATCACATGATCTGGAATTGAAGCAAAAACTTCTCTTTTAAACTTAATGCCACCAGAGGTAAATGTAGTGGTTGCGATTGCTTTTTCAATGTCCAGTTCTCTGTAATAATTTCTGATCTCTTTAAGGTTATTCAGATCCAGTGTAAAATCACCAATATTCTGGAATGCCGAGCCGTGAACTGTTTTAGCTGTTAATCCCTTATCCGCAAGAATCTGGGCTCTTTTATAGTTTCCATTAAATAAATAATAGCGGATTGAATCCAGAACTTTTGGAGCATCCGGATTATCATTTCGGGAAGGCCCTCCGGACCAGAATGTCCCTTCGTTCAGCTGAAGCTTTTCATGGTAAGGGTCTCCATAGACCATAGCTGCAATGTTTCCGTTTCCTATCGGTAGAGCTTCCACCCATTGTTTTGCGGGCTTGTCATACCAAAGCTTATACTTTCCTCCTTTCTGGGCAAAGGAAAATATACTGATCAGAAGACCTATGGTCATGTAAAGCCCGGATTTCATTTTTACTTTTTAAACTTCAAACTATTTTATTGTTATACTAAACTGTTTTCTTTCTGTTAATCAACAAAATGAGTCCCCAGGCTGCAACATATGAAATTCCTGCGATAAAGAAAATAATATTGTAACCGCCATTGACGTTTCCTGCCTTTTTGAATGTGTCCAAAACGATCCCGATGAACAACGGAAAAATAATTCCTGCCGCTGAACCGAGCATGCCGCCAAAACCAATAACTGAACTTACATAGCTGTTAGGTAACTGATCTCCAACCGTTGTCATAAGATTGGCTCCCCAACCTTGATGCGCAGCTGTTGCAAAGGCAATGATGATCGTGATCATCCACATATTATCTACATATTTTGAGAACATGACCGGAACCACCATCAATGCAAACAATAACATGGTAATGCTTCTGGCTCTTCCGATGGCCCAGCCTTTTTTGATCAGAAACGATGAGAGATATCCTCCGCCGATACTTCCGATCGTAGTTCCGCTGTAAATAATAATCAACGGAAGGGATGGTTTTGTTAAATCCATTTTGAATACATCCGAAAAATACGCCGGCAGCCAGAACATGAAGAAATACCAGATAGGATCGGTTAACATTTTACCGATGGCAAACGACCATGTTACTTTATATTTGAGTAATTCCGATAAAGGAATTTTGGTTTTTTCCTCTGTTTTTTCGGCCTGATCGCTTTTTATGTACTGCAGTTCTTCCTTACTGAGATTTTTGGCTTTTCCCGGAACGGCATAGAATTTCCACCAAAGGATAATCCAAACCATGCCCAAAGCACCAATCCACACAAAAGTCTGCCTCCAGCCGTAATGCCCGAGAATGAAAGGAACCAGCAGCGGCGCTAAAATAGCTCCCACCGTTGCTCCGGAGTTAAAAATTCCTGTTGCCAGTGCTCTTTCTTTTTTGGGAAACCATTCAGCCACCGATTTGATGGCAGCAGGAAAGTTTCCTGCCTCACTGATTCCCAAAGTACTTCTCGCAATGATAAACCCGATGGTACTTTTCACAAAACCATGTCCTATAGAAGCAAGACTCCATACAATAAGAGAAACCGCATACCCGATTTTGGTTCCCACTTTGTCTATAAACCTTCCCATCGCCATATAACCGATGGCATAAGTCGTGGTAAAGGCCATAACGATATAACTGTAATCTTTTTCGTCCCAGCTGAATTCCTTTTCCAGTACAGGTTTCAGTAAACCCATTACCTGGCGGTCAAGGTAATTGATCGTAGTGGCGAGAAAGACAAGGGACAGCATCCACCATCTTATATTGCGGTTTTGAGGAGCCTGCATTTAATTATGATTAAGTTGTTGTAATAAATTCTGTGTTTTCTGGGTCAATTCTTCTTCATTACAATCTTTTCCTATAAGTGAACTTCCCAATCCTGCTGCTACAGCACCACCATTGAGCCATTCCATAATATCTTCAAATTCCGCATCGATCCCTCCGGTGGGCATGAAATTCATTCCGGGGAAAACAGGTTGTACCGATTTAATATAGTTCTTTCCTAAAGCATCTGCCGGAAATATTTTAACCAGTTTTAAACCGTTCTGATACGCGATATTGATATCAGAAGGGGTGAAACAGCCAGGAATCAGAAGGATATTCTTTTCGAGGGCATATTTTACCAATGCTTCACTGATCAATGGTGTAATGATGAAATCTGCTTTTACGTTAGTATAATATTCCATTTCCTCTATGTTTTTCACCGTTCCGATTCCTAACAGAAGATCAGGAAATTCTGTATGGGAAATTTCTTTCAGCTTAGTGAAATTTTCCAATGCCTGATGGCCGCGGTTGGTATATTCTACCACACGGATTCCTGCTTCGTATAAAGCCTTTATGATATTTTTTGAGACTTCAAACGATTCGTTATAAAACAACGGAACGATTTTCTGGTCTTTTATTTTTTGTACTATTTCACTCATAATGTTTCGATATTAATGCTTTCATCAATGGTATCTCCTTTTACAAAAAGCTTTTTAAAAGCAACTTTTGTCGCATCTTCCAGGATCTGCTGATCAGGATTCCCTTTTAAAATTCCATGAATCAAAGCGGCCATGAAAGAATCACCGCTTCCTACCCTTTCTTCAATTGTATCTGAATTATATTTTTCTGAAATCAAAAGTTTCCCATCAGTAAATAAGGTGGCAAAATAATTAACCTGTTCGCCGTTTGTAAAGCGGAAGGTATTCGCAATTTTTTCCACAGCCGGGAATTCTCTCCTAATTTCCAATGCTGTTTTTTCAGCTTGTTTCAGAAGGTTTTCATCATCGAAATTTCCGTTAAACTCATATTCAATAGGAATATTCAGGAACTGTTCAACAGACCAGATATTTCCCATGAGAACGTTGACAAAAGGCATCAATTCCTTAATTTTATGAGGATTCTGGTTTTGCCAAAGTAACGCTCTGTAATTCAGATCAAGAGAAACCGTAATATTTCTTGTTCCGGCTTCTTTCATGATCTGTAAACATTTGCGGAATGCATGGTCACTCAAAGCAGGTGTAATGGTACTGATATGCAGCCATTTTACTCCTGAAAATATTTCTTCATCACTGAAAGTTTCAAAATCCGATTGGGTAAAAACAGACGGAAAGCGGTCGTAAACCACTGAAGCATTCTGCATATCGCCATTGGAGGAAAGATAAAATGTTCCTATTCTTCCCTTGTTCTTTTCTGCAAGGACTTCTATTCCTTTATTTTTAAGCTGAGATTCCAATTGGTTCCCTACGAAATTTTCAGGCAAAGCTGATAGGAGCTTTACAGCATTCTTCCACTGGGAAAGTGCCGCTGCTACATTGTATTCAGCTCCTCCTATGTATATCTTAAGAGACTGCTCATTCAACCAGTTCCCTTCGGAATCCGGGGCAAAGTGGAGAAGCAGCTCCCCGAAACATAGTATTTTAGCTGAATTCTGCATGGTATTAGATTTCAAAATAGTTTTTTGTATTGTGATAACAGATATCCTGAATGATCTTTCCGACCCATTTTTCGTCATCGGGAAGAAGGCCTCTTTCCATTTCACTTCCGAACAGGTTGCACAGAAGCCTTCTGAAATAATCGTGTCTTGAGAATGACAGCAGGCTTCGGGAATCAGTCAACATGCCGACAAAAGTGCTGATCAGGCCGATATTGGAAAGTGTATTCATCTGTTTGGTCATCCCGTCAAGCTGATCGAGAAACCACCAGGCTGCTCCAAACTGTACCCTGGATTTTATTCCTCCTTCGTTGAAGTTTCCGGCAAGAGCTGCCAGAACTTCATTAAATGCCGGATTCAGATTGTAAATAATGGTTTTGGCGAGCTTTCCTTCTGTATTCAGTGCATCCAGCAAAACACTCAGTCTCTGTGCATAATACGGTTCTCCAATGGCATCATATCCTGCATTGGCACCCATTTTTCTGAACATTTCTGAATTGTTATTCCGGGTTGCCCCTACATGAAACTGCTGTACCCAGCCTTTTTCTGCGTACATTTTGCAAAGCTCTTTCAGCAAATAGCCGCATAATGCATCCGGATCTGAAAATGTTGAAATATCACCCTTCAGGAATCCGGAAAACTCTTTTTCAAGGTTTTGATTCCATTTTGTTGTATCCGGGAAATATTCAAAGCCATGATCGGCCACTTTTGCTCCTGCTTCCACAAAATAATTGATTCTGGACTGAAGTGCATTCAACAAATCAGAAGCTGATGTGATTAAAAACCCACAGACTTTTTCAAGCTTTTTAATTCCTGAAATATACTGTTCGGGATTGATTATATTGATATAGGCATCAGGGCGGAAAGCCGGAAGAACAGCTGTTTTAAATCCATTGTTTTTTAATGCTTTATGATGAACCAGATCATCAGCAGGATCATCTGTAGTACATAAGGCTTCTACTTTAAAATTTTCAATAATGGATTGTGGTAAAAAACCAGGTGTCTGCAGACTTTCATTCATCTGATGATACACAGTATCTGCATTTTTGGGTGATAAATACTCGCTGATTCCAAAAGGATTTTTGAGCTCCAGATGAGTCCAGTGAAACAAGGGATTGCGAAGAGTATAAGGCACCACTTCGGCCCATTTCATGAATTTTTCCTGATCTGAAGCATTTCCGGAAATAAACTGTTCATCAATGCCAAAATTTCTCATGGCTCTCCACTTGTAATGGTCGCCATCCAGCCAGATAGCGTTTGGAGAACGGAAATTCTGATTAGCGGAAATAACATCCGGTTCCAGATGATTGTGATAATCGATCACCGGCATGTCTTTGGCATATCCGAAATACAAATTTTCTGCCTTTGCTGATTCAAGCAAAAACAATTCTCCGAAAACATCTTTATTTTTAGTGGAATTACTCATGATTTATTTTTACAATCCTGGATTTTAATTGTCTTTTAGTTCTGACTTCATGAAAGCCAGCATTTTAAAAACAGAACCCTTAATGAAACCACTAAGGTCCTGTTTGATGATATGAAGAAATTAGTTTTTATACTCCGCTGAATGCGCTGAAGCCTCCGTCAACAGGGATCAGAGCTCCTGTAATAAAACTTGCGGCATCGGAACACAGAAACTGTACAACCCCGTTCAGTTCTTCTACTTCTCCAAACCTCTGCATGGGTGTTTTGGCCATTACTTTTTTACTTCTCTCGGTTAAACTTCCATCTGGGTTCAATAGAATAGCACGGTTCTGATCTCCAATGAAAAAACCTGGCGCCACGGCATTTACCCGTATCTTATCTCCGAATTTCAAAGCCAGATCAGAGGCCAGCCATTGGGTAAAATTGGTAATTGCCGATTTGGCGGCAGAATATCCAGCTACCCTTGTAATCGCTGAGTAAGCAGCCATGGAAGAAATATTGATAATGTTGCCGCTTCCCTGCTCAGCCATTACTTTTCCGAAAACATAGCTCGGGTAAACGGTTCCGTTGATATTAAGATCTGTAACCTCTGCCCATCCTTTCATATTCATATCGAAAAATGACTGTTCGGGTGATAAGGTTGCTGACGGTATATTTCCACCGGCTATATTGAGCAGAATGTCAATGCTTCCATACTTTTCTTTTATTTTTACAGAAGCAGCTTCAAGGTTTTCAATATCCATCACATTGGCTTCTACAGCAAGTGCATCCCCACCCAAATCTGTCAGTTCTTTTACCCGGGCATCCAATGTTTCCTGGTTTCTTCCCAGTGCGACAACTTTTGCTCCGGCCTCTATAAAACTTTTGGCAAGGCTGCCTCCCAAAACGCCCGAAGCCCCTGTGATGACTGCTACTTTGTTTTTAATACTAAACAGGTCTTTCATTTACTTTTTATTATTTATTACAAACGCAGATTAATTTTTTTGTAATTCTGACTGAACGGCAGCCATTACTCCTTCGATCTGACCCAATGCCAGCATTCTTCCTAAAAATGAATAGCCAGGATTATATCCTTTGTCAATATCTTCTGTTAAAAGTCTTCCGTGGTCAATTCTCATCGGAAGATCAGGATTTTCTTTTTCGAATACACGGATTACTTCAATGAGCTTTCCTCTTCCTCCCAGGTGATGAGCCTCGATAAAATCACCGTTTTCAAAGACATTCGTGCTTCTCAGGTGAACGAATTTGGTCCTGTGGGCAAATTTCTGCGCCAACTTGGCAACATCATTCTGAAGGTTAGCACTTAAAGATCCTGCACAAAACGTTAATCCGTTGTGAGGATTATCAACAGCCTGCATAAGCCAGTCAATATCCTCTTCATTGGTCACTATTCTTGGTAAACCCAATAGTGAAAACGGAGGATCATCAGGATGTACACACATCTGGATATTCCATTTTTCACAGACAGGCATTATTTTTTCAAGGAAATATTTCATGTTCTGATGAAGTCTGTCTTTATCGATCCCGTCATACAATGCTAATAAACTTTTGAACTTTTCTACAGGATTCAATTCGCCTTCTTTGATATTTCCGTTCACGAATCCCTGTGTTTTTACAATGACTGAATCTATCAGGTCGTTGTTATCTTTCTCCGTTAAGGTATTTTTTAATTCTTCTACTTTTTGAAGGATTTCTGAAGTATAATCGTTTTCGGCACCTTCTCTTTGAAGGATATGAATTTCAAAGTAGGCAAACTTGGCTTTGTCAAAATAAAGTGATGACGAACCGTCTTCCCATTCATGAAAGAGGTCGGTGCGTGCCCAGTCGAGAACGGGCATAAAGTTGTAGCAAACTGTTGTAACTCCTGCTTTACCCAGATTTTCAAGGCTCGTAATATAATTTTCTATTAGAGAGTCACGGTCTTCACCGCCGTATTTGATAGCTTCACTTACGGGAAGACTTTCCACAACAGACCAGCGAAGTCCGTGGCTTTCTATATAGTTTTTATAATCATTAATGGCCTCCAAGTTCCAGATTTCTCCGTTTGGGATATCATGCAGTGCAGAAACAATTCCTTCTACTCCTATTTGACGAAGCGTGTTCAGTGCTATTTTGTCTTTTTTTCCAAACCAACGCCAGGTTTTTTCCATAATGTAAAGTTTTAATTCAGATAAACAAAGCAGGTGCTTACACACCTACTCTGTTGCTGATATGAATGTAGAATGAAATTAGTTGTATCCGGGATTTTGGTATTTTGCTTTAATATCTGCCGATACTTCCATCGCATCAATCTGACTCTGAGGAATTGGTCTCAGGTAGTGAAATGGTTTTATCGTTCTTGTAACCGTCTGCGGTGTGTGATCTCCATAAGAAGCTCCTCCGATCTGATAGCTTGCCGCATAATCTCCCCACTTCTGTGTACGTACCAGATCATACCATCTGTAGAACTCTCCGTAATATTCACGGGATCTTTCTGCAAGAATATAATCAATGGTAATTACGGCAGGTGTGGCCGCTGTCATTGCAGCACTGTTATCTGCTACATAAGCGGTATTCTGGGCATTATTGAACTTCCATTTTCCGGCACGGGCACGGATTACGTTGATAAGGTCTCTGGCTGTCATAGCGCCTGCAGCTCCTTTTACGGCTGCTTCTGCTGCGATAAAATAGAATTCCGAGAATTTGGCAACGCTGAAAGGACGGGTTAATCCGGCATTCGGATATCCTAAACCGTTCGGATCATCGGTACGGTAAGTTCCTATTTTCCATAAGCCAGGGTATACAATTCTGCTGATACCGTTCGGTGCAATCACCCAGTCTGCTCTTCCCGGAAGAGTTCCGGCTCCTACACCGCTTTGTCCGGATCCTGTAGGATAAGAAGGAGTCTGGCTGTCATCATTCAGGAAGCTTAAAATAGCTCCTCCCGGCTGTACAGGTAAATTATTGGCGTTATAAAGTACAGGAACTGTTGTTAATCCTGTTCCATTTTTGTTCCAGTTTCCTCTGTAGGTGGTTACAAAAGTTCCATCATAACGGGAATCATTGGTTTTATCTGCAAAAGTATTTTTAATAACACCTAAAGTAGGACACATACGAACCCAAGGACGTCCCAATGACTGTGCCGCTTCTCTCTGTACTGAACTTACAACGTCTGCTCCATCCCATGCTGTTGTTTTACTACTTTTGATGGCAGTATAGTTCCAGGTCTGCATCCAGGCTGCAAAATTGTCCGGAGCCCAGCCTGATCCAAATCCTACAGGGTCACTTTCGTTATAATAAGTACTTGACTGTGTATGGTCTGCATACAACATAGATTCGGTATTCCTGTCATTTGAACCTACATTGACATCATAGAAGGTAGGCTGAAGCGCGTAAGGCCCTGGATTGTTGATTCCTTCCAAAGCGATATCATAAGCCTGCTGGAAATACCACTGGGCATTGTGCCCGTCCGGGTCAGTTCTTGCTGCTTCAGGGTAGGTTGGAATCCCGTTTGGATTCTGCAGCCACCATCCATAAGTAAGATAAGCTTTGGCAAGCATCAGTCTTGCTACATTTTTAGTGACACCTCCGGTTACCCTTGGTGATGCAGGCAGATTTTCTATTGCTTTTTTAAGGTCAGCAAAAACAGTTTTTGTATATACTTCCGGCACGGTATTTCTTGCAGAAGTTGTGGATGGCAAAGTGTTATATTTCAATTCTCCTGCTCCCAGATCCAGAGGGACTCCTCCATAGGTCTGAACGAGCATGAAGTAGTAAAATCCACGGAAGAAACGGGCTTCAGAGATCATAGATTCTGCAATTCCGAATCCCGGTCCTTTTTCAATAATTCCGTTGGCTGTATTGATATATGGGAATACAGAGTTCCAAACCATACTTGTAGGAAAAGTATTGGAATTGATGTTACCGTTTCCGGACATATCCAATTCTTTAAAGTTACCGTCTGCACTTTGTGCCCAGGTAGATTCGTCAGTTCCGTTCTGACAGTTACTCATAAAGTATCCGTTACCGTACAATAATCTCAGCTGTCTGTATAAAGCTGTAAATCCCTGATTAACCCCATCGGGTGTATTAAAATAATCTGCTGTATATATTGATCTTGGCTGCTCATCAAGAATTTCATTACAACCTGTAAATGTTAAGGATAAGAAGATGGCTCCCAATAGCAGTTTTTTGTTAAAATTTATCATGACAGTACAGTTTTAAAAGGTTAAGTTAAGTCCCATTAAGTAATTTCTTGTAGAAGGATTATTGGTTCCTATAACAAGCTGACGGCTTTGATATCCGCTTACTGCCTGGTTTTCATTTCCGAAAGAGTTTGGTTCCGGATCCATTCCTGAGAACTTATGATAAGGAGAGAATAATACCACAGGATTGGTTACAGTAAAGTAAATCCTTAGGCTGGTGATTTTCAAATCCTTTAAAAAATCTTTATTAACATTATAGCCTAATGTAATGGTACGAAGTTTAAGATAAGAGGCATCAAACATTGCTAAAGTAGAAGAATACTTTGGGTTATCACCACTCAAATGTCGCCCCGGACGCGGAAAATAGGCTCCTGTATTGTTTTCTGTCCAGTAATCCACATCTACGTTATTTCCTCTTCCCGTTAATCTGTTAAGATAACTAGCAGAGCCGTAAATAGTACTTACCAGGATTCCTCCATGCTGGAAAGCCCCTACTGTGCTTAGTTCAAAGTTTTTGTAGGCAAAGCGCATATTAAATCCTCCCTGAAATTTTGGGGCTGTATCAAAAATCTGTCTGTCGTCTGGTCCTATTGCTCTTACCGGGGTTCCGTCAGCATTATAGCCTCCGGTATAAAGTACTTTGATAGATCCTATAACATCTGCTGCTGTTCCCGGTTCCAGAATATTCTGATAAGGGTCGCCCGCCTGCCAAAGGCCTATGTACTGATAATCGTACAATGAATTAATATTATGCCCTACAAACCATGAGTTATTGATGTCACGTTCTGTTCCGGATGCCAGGGATAAAATTTTGTTTTTATTGGTATAGAAATTAACTCCTGCCTCCCATGTAAAGCCATCCGGGTTATCAAAAATAACACCGTTCAAGGAAACTTCAAGCCCTTTATTTTCTGTTTCTGCTACATTGGAAACAATTGATGACCAGCCGCTTGATGCCGGAAGGCTTTTCTGTGTCAACAGGTCATATGTATGGGTTTTGTAATATTCTACACTACCTGTAAGGCGGTTGTTCAATATCCCGAAATCTATCCCGTAGTTTTGTGTTTTTGAATATTCCCATCCTAAGTTCGGGTTAGGTGGCTGGCTTCCATATATCCCTGTACTTCCGGTTCCTCCAAAATTGTAAGGTGCTACGTTGAATCTTCCCATCGTAGAATATGGGTCTACAGCCTGGTTGGAAGTCTGGCCCCATCCTGCTCTGAATTTCAGGAGATTAATAACCTTAATATTCTGCATGAAGGATTCGTTGGTAACATTCCATCCTAATGATAATGCAGGATAGGTATGCCACTTATTGCCCGGAGCCAGCCTGGAAGATCCGTCAGCACGAAGTGTTGCTGTAAGCATATACTTATTATCATAGGTATACATGATTCTTCCCATAGCAGACAGCAAACCGGTTTTCCAATACACCTGGTCTTCTGGTCTTACTGTAATATCTGCCTGTGGTGACTGTCCAAGATTATAATACTGGAAAAAATCTGCAGGAACATTCTTTGCACTCATGTATGAACTTGTATACTTATTCTGTTCTGCAGAGTATAATGCTACGGCATTAATCTTATGCTTGCCAAATGTACGGTCGTATGTTAAAAGGTTTTCCAATACCCAGTGATAGGTCTGGTTATTCCCTTTTCCTGCAGCCGACGGCCCAAGAGGATTTGTATTAAAGACTCCTACCCCTGTATAGTTTCCACTGTTTGAGGTACGGAAGTCTAAACCGATATTTAATCTGTATTTTAATCCTTTGATTGGAAGATTGGCCTCTCCATATAAATTGTTATAGGATGCAAAAGCTTTGGTTTCATCAATATACTTTTCTCCCAACCCATCTAAACTTTTTCTGGTATAAATCCATGTCTGATCAATACCTCCTGCCGTACTCATTACTCTCTTCGGGCTACCATCTGCATTATAAGGATTGGCAATTGGAGAATAGCCCAGAACTGCTCCCGGATTTACCCCGTTACCTTCCGAAATGGAATAGTTTGTATTGGTTGTAAAACCGAACTTGAAAACAGGCCCCACCTGCTGGTCAATTGCCATTCTCAGAGCAAATCTTTCATAACTTTGAATAGGAATTAATGCATTTTGCTTGAAATATGACAAGCCTACATTATAATTTCCGCCTTCAGTTCCGCCTGCAACACCAATATCGTGACTGGTCATCATTGCAGGTTTATAGTAAAGACTTTGCCAGTCTGTATTGACACTGTTATTTTCATCAACCCCATTTGAATAAAGAGGTGTTTTATTTCCTGCAGGAATGGCGTAAGCACGCAACTGGGCAAACTTAGGCCCATCCATCATAGGATATTTTGAAAATAAGGTCTGAACTCCTGTAAAGGTGTTGTAAGTGAATCTTGGCTTCTGTCCTTTTGCCCCTCTGTTGGTTGTAACGAGAATAACACCATTTGCGCCTCTGGATCCGTAGATAGCTGTAGCGGAAGCATCTTTAAGGATATCAATACTTTTGATATCACTTGAGCTTATATCTCCCAGTGATCCCACAAAAGGAATACCATCCAATACAATCAACGGGTTATTATCTCCTGTAAGCGATCTTGTTCCCCTGATACGGATCTGCATGGCAGCACCCGGTTTGGTGGATGTTTGCGAGATATCTACCCCTGCCGTTCTTCCCTGCAATGCCTGGGTAATGTTGGCAGAAGGCACTTCGCGCAAAGCATCTCCTTTTACAGTGGCTACAGAACCTGTTACAGCTTCTTTTCTCTGGGTTCCATATCCTATCACAACAACTTCATCTATTTTATTTTCTTTAGCTACTGTATCTTTCTTAACCTGTGAATATGCTATGCCGGAAGGCAATAAAGTCATTGCAAAGAATAATGCGGCTCTATTGCTTTTATTGAAATAAAATCGGTTCATAATTATTATTTTAGTATTAGTTGTTGAATAAAAGGCTGTTTAATAATTATAATTTCTAAAATCCTTAGTGTTTATAAGCCTTTTATCTTTTGATTATATATACATATTCACGATAGCTTCAAACAATTCCTGCTTTCCGCTTTTTGGCTGTGGTTCACCGATTTCGTGAGCAATTCTCTGCAGATCTTCCAGTGTAAGTGAACCTTCTTCAAATGCTTTTCCGTTTCCGTTATCAAAAGAAGCATAGCGGTCTGTTCTCAGTTTTTTATAGTCCGAATTTTCAAGGATATCAGCTGCAGCAAGAAGGCCTTTTGCGAAAACATCCATTCCTGAAATGTGGGAAATGAACAAATCTTCAGCATCAATAGAATTTCTTCTGATTTTGGCATCAAAATTTACTCCTCCTGTTCCCAGTCCTCCTGCCGGAAGCAGCACCAGCCAAGCCTGAACCATGTCATAATAATCGATCGGGAACTGATCTGTATCCCATCCGTTCTGATAATCTCCTCTGTTGGCATCAATACTTCCTAAAAGTCCTGCATCAACAGCTACCTGAAGTTCATGCTCGAATGTGTGACCTGCCAATGTAGCATGATTCACTTCTATATTCAGTTTAAAGTCTTTATCCAATCCGTAATGTCTCAGGAATCCGATTACTGTTTCAGAATCATAATCGTACTGATGCTTGGTAGGCTCCATTGGTTTTGGTTCGATCAGGAAAGTTCCTTTAAAGCCTTGCTGGCGTGCATAGTCTCTTGACATGGAAAGGAAACGTGCCAAATGGTCTTTTTCACGCTTCATATCGGTATTTAAAAGGCTCATATATCCTTCTCTTCCACCCCAGAAAACATAATTTTCACCACCAAGCGCTATGGTTGCATCTATTGAATTTTTCACCTGCGTTCCTGCGCAAGCAACAACATCAAAATTTGGGTTTGTAGAAGCACCGTTCATGTATCTTTCATGCGTGAAAACATTGGCTGTTCCCCATAAAAGCTTAATTCCTGTTTCCTGCTGTTTTTGTTTGGCGTATTCCACAATAGTCTGCATATTTTTCTCGTAGTCCTTCCAATTGTTGGCAGGATCTACCAGATCAATATCATGGAAGCAGTAATAATTGAAGCCCATCTTAGACATGAATTCAAAACCTGCATCCATTTTATGCATAGCCCTTATCACAGGATCGTTTCCGATATCCCATGGGTGGTGGATGGTAGGTCCCCCGAACGGATCACTTCCGTTGGCACATAGAGTGTGCCACCATGCCATTGCAAATTTGGTCCAGTCTTTCATAGGTTTTCCCATCACGATCTTTTCCGCATCATAATAGCGGAATGCCAACGGGTTCTTGCTTTCTTTCCCTTCAAACTTAATTTTTTCAATACCCGTAAAAAACTCTTTTGTACCTGTTAAAGTGTTCATATTTATTTGATTTTTTTTTAATTTGTTTTTTAATTTTTTGCGTAGAGATACCCTTCTCACTGGTTCTTAAGAGGCAGTAAGAGGATGAAAAATACTGTTGTAATTATCCTAGATTATTTCGTTAAGATGATGTTTCCATCTGGCATAGGCTTCTAAATATTGTTCTTGTTTTTCGTGTTCAGGCTCTATCACCGCTATCTGCTCAAGTGAAGAAAATGCTTCTCTGGAATCTGAATAAAATCCTATTCCCATTCCGGCAGCTCTTGCTGCTCCTACCGCCCCATCAGTATCGTAAAGTTCAATAACCGCATTACTGACACTGGAAAGTGACTGGCGAAAAATTGAACTTAAAAACATATTGGCATTTCCTGCACGGATGACCTGGATATCCATTCCGATATTTCTCATGATATCCATTCCGTATTCATAAGAGAATACAATACCTTCCTGCGCCGCACGCAGTATATCTCCTTTTGTATGTATATTGAAATTAATTCCGTGAATAGAACAGCTTGTATCTTTATTTTCCAGCACTCTTTCGGCTCCGTTTCCAAAAGGAATAATGCTTAACCCTTTTGAACCGATAGGTGAAAGTGAAGCCATATCATTCATATCCCCGTAAGAGGAAAGTGAGGTTGCAAAATTGTGCTTTAACCATGAATTTAAAATTCCGGTTCCGTTGATACACAGCAAAACTCCCAGCCTGATCTGTTCCGGTGTATAATTGACATGGGCAAAGGTATTTACCCTTGATAGTTTATCATATTCCAGCTGATCCAGAACTCCGTATACCACTCCGGAAGTACCTGCTGTAGAGGCAATTTCTCCAGGGTTAAAGACATTCAGGGAAAGAGCATTGTTGGGCTGGTCTCCTGCCCTGTAGGAAATAGGTGTGCCTTCTTTTAAGCCTAATTCTTCCGCTGCTGCTCTTGAAACTGTTGCCTGAATACCAAATGTAGGAACAATTTCAGGGAAAAAACTTTTTGGAATCCCATAATAGTTAATGATATCTTCTGAGATACAGTTGTTTTTAAAATCCCAGAAAATTCCTTCTGATAATCCTTCAATGGTCATTCCTATCTGCCCGGAGAGTCTCATCGCAATATAGTCTCCCGGAAGCATTATTTTATCTATTTTTTCAAAGATTTCAGGTTCGTTTTCTTTTACCCACGCAAGTTTTGATGCGGTAAAGTTTCCCGGTGAATTCAACAGATGAGAAAGGCATTTTTCTTCACCAATGGTTTTAAAAGCCTGCTCACCATAAGGCACAGCACGGCTGTCACACCAAATAATTGACGGCCTTAAAAGGTTTTGGTCTTTATCTACCAGGATCAGACCATGCATCTGCCAGGTAATTCCGATTCCTTTAATATCTTCACCATGTACCCCAGATTCATGCATAACAGCTTCGTGTGCCAATTTCAGATTGGTCCACCAGTCAACTGGATTTTGCTCTGCCCATCCCGGATTTATAGCAGTGATTTTCATTTCTTTTTTGGGAGAAAATTCAGAAGCAATCACTTTTCCACTGGAAGCCTCGATGAGACAAACTTTCACAGAAGAACTGCCAATGTCATAGCCTAGTAAGTACATAATTTTTTAAAAAGGTTATTTTATAAGTTTTGTATTGTTTTTCTTGTAAATTTTAGCATCAAACCTGTAATATCTTGCGGCACGGTGTGATACATCTTTTTGAATTTCGTCCAGAGGAACGATATAGGGAAATGAAGATATCTTTTTATGGAAATTCTTAATATCAATATTTTTTTCACTTAAAGCGCTGTATAGCTGATAAAGCTGTCTTATGGTAAATCTTTTCGGCAGCAGCTCGAAGATAATGGAGAAATCGGATTCAATCCATTTTCTGATCTCGATAAGAGATTCGTTGATGATTTTGTTATGATCAAACGGCAGTGCCGGAACCTCATCAATAGGATACCAGTCTACTGTATCATATTTTGTACTGTTGATCTTATGATCTATTTTGCAAAGGGAAAGATAAGCTACCGTAATGATTCTGTCTATATGATGTTTATATTCTTTATCCATCCATTTAATATCATGCACATTACTTGCCCTCATAGGGTCTGCAAAGCATCTGAACTGTTTAAGAACCATTTTTTTTATCCCTGTAAGTTCGTGAAGTACCCTTTGTGCAGCATCATCTACATCTTCATCGCTGAAAATTAAGCTGCCTGGAAGTTTAATTTGCTTTTCCAATGGTACATCATCAACATGGCGTTGTACTAATAAGATATTCAACCGGTTTTCATGGTCAAATCCAAAGACAACACAGTCTACAGAGACATAAGTATGAATAAAGTTCTGATTCATTAGTTTGTTAACATTTTGGTAACATTACAAATATAAAAATTCATCTGAATAAAAAAAATAATTCTACCATTATCTACTGCTTATCAACACCTTACATATCGAATTTTTATGATATCAATTGTATAAAAAATATGATAAGGTTATCATTAATTTTACACTTACTATTTTCATAAGATATATGTTCACAATTAATTGCAGCGCAACAATATTAAAAAATCAGTTATTTTTTTTGGAATATTTTTTATGATAAGAAGAATCGTATTTTTTTTATTTTATCTGCATAAAAAAATGTAAAAAACACACTTTTTATTATTAAAAAGCCACCAAAAGCATACTTTCTGTTACCAATTTTCCGGGTCTAACCACAAAAGTTTTAGGAAACCATGAATTTATAGATTAAGATGATCTGCCGATAAAACAAAATCTATATGGCTGTATTTGTCTATACAGCGTTACTTTTTATCAGTCTTGTAAAAGTTAACTAATCATCCCGCAAATACCTTTATCTCCCTAAAATTTAGTTAACTTCGTATCTCAAATAATTACCCTCAATACATGTTAGAAATAAGAACCAGCTGCGAAAATTGCAGGAAACCCTTACCTTATGACTCATCTGAAGCCATGATCTGTACATTTGAATGTACGTTTTGCAAAGATTGTGTTGACCGGATTTTTAAAAATGTTTGCCCCAACTGTGGAGGCGGGCTGGAAAAACGTCCCATCAGACCCAAAAGTCTTCTTGCAAAATATCCTGTAAGCACTGAAATTGTATATCAGCCCATTAATGAAGCAGAATTCAAAATTAAACAAGAAAGATTAATAGATATCCCTTTAGGTGAAAGATAAAAGGTTCTCTTTATTCAGATCACCAAAATTGCCATTAAACCAACTCCCTAGTATAAAAGAAATATGAAAAAATCATCGCTATATATTGTTTTATTCCTTCTTCTGGCAACTGTAAATGCCTATTCACAAAAAACTACTGATAAAGACCGTTTTACATTCCAGGTGCAAAATGAGGAAGGTGACCTGAATAAAGATAAGCAAAATGATAAAGTTATTGTAGAAATGGATCTGAAGGATGAAACCAGACCTCTAAGGCTGCAGATTTTCCTCTCACAACCTAATAAAAAGCTTCAGCTGGCGGTCTCTTCCACTAAAATCATTGAAAGCGAATACCCCGCCCATAAAAAAGCGGAACATAACGGAAATAATATTCCGGATTTCATCATTGAAGACGGTAACTTAAAAATGCTTACCGATAGCAATGGCCGGAAAAGTAATTATGAATTCAGGTACAACCAAAACAACTTTGAACTGATAAAAATTTCAAGAGCTTCATGGGACGGAAAAAATACTACATCAGAAACTGAAATTGATTTTCTGACGCAAACCAAATTAGAGTTCCAGCAGGAATTAGGCTCAGATAAAATAGTAAACAAAAAGACCCAGAAGATCAAAATAAAATCATTGCCCAAAATTCAGGACTTAAGCTTTTCTGATTTGGAAAAGTATTAAAATAAAGTAATTTTATTTCTCTACAAACAATAAACCTACTCATTACAGTAGGTTTTCTTTGTTTTTATCTTAGGATGGTGTTGGCTGCACATTAAAGACCGTACCTGCCGGATCCATAATCCAGTGCATGTTTTCCGGAAGTTCCTCAATTTCATCGCAGGTTTCTACGCCGTTTAATTGCAGATATCCTGTTGCTTCTTCAACATTGGGAACAGTGAGCTGAAGCCAGGTTTCTGAATGCGTGTAATTATCTACACAATCTAACCAGATGATATTGGTACCGAATTTCACTTCATGAGTTCGGGAAACAGTGGGATTATCAATCTTCTTCTCCTCTACCTGTAGTTTTAAAATATCCCTGTAAAAAGCAACGGTCTTTTCATATTTACTTTTAGGAATTTTAATGGCGATATTAATGCCTGCCTCAAATTGGATACTCATATTAATTATTTTTGTTCAGTTGGTTTTGTAAAGGTATGATATTGAATCTTCGGAAGGCTTACCTTATGACAAGATTGGATTCAGAATATTTAAAAGAAATCCATATAAGAGAAACTTATTCCGGTTTTTGTCTTTCCATTAGTTCTTTCAATATAGATAATAATGGAGGACATCACAATTTGAAGGATACTCACAACTAAAAAATAGCGGCCAGGGTTAAGAAATAATTTCCTACTCTCACCTGTTACCGCTATTTTTTCTATATTTGTAAAAACACAGTATCCCTATGACAATGGAAAAGCTAAAAAACCTAAGAAAGCAGAGAGGTTATACACAGCAACAGATTGCTGATATTCTTGCAACCGATGTCTCCAACTACAGCAGAAAAGAGAATGGAGAAGTAAAGATATTCGATGATGAATGGGAGAAACTGGCCAAAGCTCTAGATACTTCTATAGAGGATATCAGAGAAGAAAGAATTGCAAATGTTGTACAGAATCTCACCTTCAACGACAGTAGTTCTAACACAAGTAACCAATCTGGAAATTACAATCAATATTGCAGTATTCCTGACTATATGTTAGAGAGTCAGCAGGAATACATTAAGCTTTTAAGAGAACAAATTGAGATGTTGAAAGCTGAAAATGCTAAATTAAAAAAGAAATAATCTTTACAAAACATACAGAAACGGCTGCCAAATGGCAGCCGTCTTTGTTTAATAGAACTCAAAAGCCGCTACCCCGTTCCCTAACCCCCTCCAGCCCCTTCTATAAGTACCTGAAGGGAGTTCAGAACCCCCGATACCCCCTTAGGTAAGGGGGTAGATCCCCTTCTATAAGGGGCTAAAGCCAGTTCTGAAGGGCCTGGAGACCGTATAGCAACTACCTCCAGGGGCTTATGCAGGTACCTGGAGCCCGTTCACTAAGTGATTGCAGCCATTTATGCAGCCCCAGATCCATTATTTTTCAACATATATATAGAACAAAACCTGTTTCCTTCGAAACAGGTTTGTACTTTTCCGGAAAGCCACAGGTTTTTATATCAATATAATTGCCTCAGCCTTACTCCCGGTCCTGAGTTTTAAAAAGTTCTCAAGTAAGTATTCATGGTTAAAGTTTACTTTTTCGTTGAAATAATTTTCTTCAAATCCATTAAAACGGAATTACTGGTAAACAGGCTGCATTCCCTGTATCAGTTAAAAAAAATCATCATTTGCGTTTGGTAATAATAAAAATCTTTATCCGTTACTCTACAAAAAAGGCTAAAATGAATGGGAAGTATTGCTATACCCTATCTTATTACACCATTTCCGGGACAAAACTAGCAACAGAAAATGATAAAAAATTGTAAAAATGGAACATCATGAAAGATGGCAGCAAATGCCAGAAAAGTGTGTCTTCCTGTCCTAATATAGTTCCTTTAGAGAAAAAAGATTTTGGGGAATTTTTAGTGAAGTTCTTGTACGTTTTATTGAAATGAGACTGGTCATTAAAATTAAACTCGTGAGCAAGCTCTGTAAAGTTACGGTCAGGATTTTCAAAAAGTTTCTTATTGATGGTTTGCCTGAAAAGAACAATTTCATTGAATTTTTTTACAGAAACTCCTAAATGAGCCTGAAAAAGCCGGTTTAAATGCTGCCTGCTTACCCCAATTTCCTTTGAAATCTCTGCTACTGAAAAGTTTTCGTAGTGGTTAAAAATATAATCAATAGCCTTTTCAAGAATGATGTTTTCAAATTTCCTGAATCTTTTCTCCAGGCCCTTATCCAGTAAATCTGTATGAACGTCTGTATCTATGGTAGAGAAAATTTCGCTTAATTCCTGCTGAGTAAAAAACTCATAATCTGTAATATAATCTGTAAAATCTAAGTTTTTATAAAACTGATGGATTCCCAAAGGAGGAAACACCACTACAATTCTATACACCTTCCCGGATTGTTTCACATGGAGAACTTTTTCCCGGATAGGCGTGAAAATCTGACACGGTGGAGCGGTTTCATCATAAATCACCTCTTTAGTTTCTAACCGGATGTGGGATTTGTAAAGAGAAATTGAATTGTTAAAATTCGGAAAACACTCAAACTCATAGATTACATTATTATCCTTAATGTCCAGATAATAATAGTCCACATACTTTTTTACAATGGAACTTTTGGGTTTGAATGTTTTAAAAGTATCCTGCATTTCTTTTACAATGAGTTTTCTTAAGGTATTAGCTAATAATCAAATATACGCAATGGTTTATTACTTTACAACCCATTGAAATCCGGAAAAACAAAACAACTGCTTCACTCCGGAAGTTTTTATTTTATTATGCCGCAGCGGTTACGCTCCTGCCGGTTCAAATAATTCAATTTTATTTCCTTCGGGATCCATGATATGAACAAACCTGCCATATTCATACGTCGTAATTTCATCAAGGATCTTGATGCCTTCCTTTTTCAGTTCTTCTACCAAAGCTTCAATATCTGCCACATGGTAATTGATCATAAAATCTTTTTCTGAAGGTTCAAAATATTGGGTAGATTCTTTAAAAGGGCTCCATAAGGTATATCCTTTTTTATCAGAGTCTGCTTCTCTCCAGTCAAATTTAGCACCGTATGGACTGGTCTCCACACCAAGATGCGTTTTATACCAATCGTTTACCTGTTCCGGATCTTTACATTTAAAGAAAATGCCACCAATTGCGGTTACTTTTTTCATGACTTTAGTTTTTGTTAAGTTTTTATATTCAATTATTCTGAAGCTTCACAAATATATTAATGTTTTTGTTACGGTACTCTAATTTATCTGAAGGATTAGTAAGACTTGCTGAATTGGAAATCGCAAGGGCGCAAAATAAGCTAATAGTATGATGCTTTTAAGGCGCGAGGATTTTATCTCCGATAAAATTGTATGTTGCTAAAATTTCCTTTTATAATCGTTACAAATGTATATTAATTCTTTGCGCCTTCGCGTTTCCAACAAAAAATTTCGTTATTAATAACAAAAAAAGCGCACCCATTGGGTACGCTTTGTATCATTGAAAGCTGAATGATTAGTGTAATTCAGCTAAATATTTTTCTGCATCCATTGCAGCCATACATCCGCTTCCTGCAGCTGTAATAGCCTGTCTGTAGATATGATCCTGAACATCTCCTGCAGCAAAAACTCCCGGAAGATTGGTTCTTGAAGAACCTTTCTCAGTTACAATATATCCGTTTTCATCAAGATCTACCTGACCTACAAAAATATCCGTATTCGGTTTGTGGCCGATGGCGATGAAGATCCCCTCAACATCCACAGTAGAAGTCTCCTGAGTCTGGTTATTGATAATTACCGCTCTTTCTACCAGGCTGTTTTCTCCTTCAATTCCGATAAGTTCATGGTGGAATTTAACTTCAATATTCGGAGTGTTTTGTACTCTGTGTACCATTGCTTTTGAAGCTCTGAAAACGTCTTTTCTCACCAATAATGTTACTTTTCTGCATAGTTTAGCAAGATAAGTAGCTTCTTCAGCAGCTGTATCTCCTGCTCCTACTACCACTACATCTTTTCCTCTGTAGAAAAATCCGTCACATGTAGCACAAGCGGAAACTCCGCCTCCTGCATATTTTTTTTCGTCTTCAAGACCTAAATATTTTGCTGTAGCGCCTGTAGAAATAATTACCGTTTTAGCTAAAATTTCTTTATTTCCTGCATATAGTTTATGAACACCGCCAACTTCTTTTGAAAACTCAGCTTTGGTGATCATTTCATAATGCACTTTGGTTTCAAATCTTTCTGCCTGCTTCTGCAGATCCATCATCATTTCAGGACCTGTAATCCCTGCTGGATACCCTGGAAAGTTATCAACCTCAGTAGTTGTAGTTAATTGTCCGCCCGGCTCCAAACCTGTATACAATTCAGGTTTTAAGTCTGCTCTTGCTGCATAAATGGCAGCTGTGAAACCAGAAGGTCCAGATCCAACGATCACACAATCTAAAATGTTTTGCTCCATAATTTACTTGTTCGAAAAAAGATGTATTTAAATTAAGACCGCTAATTTCGTAATTTTTGCCGGCTTTTTAAAGTTATTTTAATGATAGTTGTCAATAAGAGATATGCGGATTGTCAATAACGGTAAGGATGCGAGTTCCGGGACCTAAAACTCTCCCTCAAACATAAAATCACACTTTCATTTTAATCTTATCTACATTAATGATCTTGTACACCAATTCCTTAATAAGTTCTGCTTCTCCCATATTCACAGCGCCCAGCCCTTTTCCTTTCATATCAAATTCTCTCAGAATAGAAATGACCCTTGTGGCATGTTTTAAAGGATACAGCCTCGCACTTTCTGCATAGTCTTTCACAAAATAAGGATTCACACCCATCTGAGAGGCTATGGCCTGCGGTGGCTGCCCCGCCATTGTCTGATAAATAATCACATTGGAAAAGTAATTATAAAGACTAGCCAGCATCATTACAAAAGGGTTATTCTTAGGATTTTTACCCATAAAATGGGCAATTTTAAAGGCTGCATTGGCATTCTTTGTTCCCAAGGCCTTCTGAAGTTCAAAAATATTGTACTCTTTGCTGATCCCGATATGGTTTTCAACAATAGTTCCGTCCAGCACTTCACCTTCTTTAAGGATAATCTTCAGTTTATTCAGTTCATTGGCAATTCTTGAAAGGTCGTTTCCAAGATATTCTGCCAAAAGGTGGGAAATATTAGGGGCTGTTTTAATGTTCAGCTTTGTGCATTCATCAGAAATCCATTTGGGAAGGTTGCTTTCTTTAACAGATTCACTAAGGAAAAGTGCATTGGCCTTATCCAAAGCTTTAGCCGCCTTTTTCCTGCTGTCAAGCTTTTTGTGCTTATGGGCAAAAACCAATACCGTGGAAGGAACAGGATTTTCAACATAAGCTTCCAGAATTCTGTTTTCTTCCTCATTAAACTTCAGGTCCTGGGCTTCTTTTACGATAATCACCTGCTTATCGCCCATCATCGGAAACTGTCTTGCCAGGGAAAGCACTTCCTGATAAGAGGTATCTTTCCCGTATGTAACAGTTTGGTTGAAGGCTTTTTCATCCTCCTCCAAAAAGTTGTGTTCAAGGGCTTTTACGGCAACATCAATAAAGTAGGCTTCTTCTCCGTGGAAAAAATAAATAGGTAAAACTTCTTTATTTTTAATATTTTTGAGGATTAAATCTAATTCTTTCATCTTATAAATGGAACTTCCAAAACTGAATTTTCAGGAAACTTTTGATTTTAAATTCAAGAAAGACAAAGATAAGTTTTTTATTTATGATTTGGTCCGCAAAACTTATCTTCTGCTCACTCCTGAGGAATGGGTAAGACAGCACTGGATCCATTACTATCTTACTGTAAAATCTTACTCTACATCTGCTTTAATTACTGAAAAAAAGATTATTCTTAATGGTTTAACCAAAAGAATTGACCTTTTAATTACCGAAAAAACAGAGCCTGTAATTCTGATTGAATGTAAAGCCCCACAAATTAAACTCACGGAAAAAACATTTGAACAAACCGCCCGGTACAACTCTATTATTGGAGCCAGGGAAATTGTTTTAACGAATGGGCTTCAGCATATTAATGCTTATTATGAAAATGAGCAGTATACGTTTTATAAACCGGACTAAAGTAGTCACAGCTTACATTGGAAAGATATGCGCATCTGAAGTAGGAACCTGCTCATCCGGGATTGAAACCTGATGATCTGAATTATCAATTTTTAATAATTCTCAGCTAATTAATTTTCATTAATTTAGATAAGCAGTACAGTTCATATTATAAAATAATTTATTAAGAGCTGAAACACTGTGCTGCAAGCAATTTTTAAGCTCCTAAACCATCACAAAAATAAAAAATATGATACGTTCAATTTTATTAACCGCCTCAATTATTGTCTCCGGAAGCCTTTTCAGTCAAAAGCTTAAAACAGTTTCCTATCTGGACGATTCCCAGAAACTAAATGGATTAGTGACTTCCAATGCCGGGAAAAAACTTCCCGGAGTATTAATTCTACCTGCATGGAAAGGAATTGATGATGAAGCTAAAACAGCTGCCCTTGAACTTGAAAAGCAAGGCTATATTGCTTTTATTGCAGATATCTATGGGGAAGGAAAAATTCCTGCCAATAATGAGGAAGCTTCGAAAAGCTCAGGATATTACAAGAAGAATTATGCTGAATATCAAAAAAGAATTTCACTGGCCTTAGAGCAGTTGAAAAAAAACGGAGCGATTTCTGATAAAACTGCTGTCATCGGGTATTGTTTTGGCGGAACGGGTGCGTTGGAATCTGCCAGAGGAAATTTACCTGTTGCAGGGGTAGTTTCTATTCATGGAAGCCTGGGAAGAGACCAAAGCAGAAAAAATGAAAAATTAAATGCTAAAATCCTGGTAGAAAACCCGGCAGATGATATGAGCGTAACACCTGAAGACTACAGCAACCTCATCAAAGAAATGAATGATGGAAATGCAGACTGGCAGATCATCACTTACGCCCATTCCAAGCATACTTTTACGGATCCTAAATCTCCGGATTATAATGAAACAATGGCTAAAAGAGCCTGGAACCATACATTGATGTTTCTGAAAGAAATACTGAAATAAGCTCAATATAACAATATATCAGTATAACAATGTACCAATGCTTTGATGTGAATCAGCTATTGGTACATTGTTTTTTTATATCTCTACTTTATTGTTGCTGCTTCGCTTCTAACTCAACATCATATTTCTTGGTGGAATACTTTGTCAGTGAACCGGTTGCAGCGTCAATTCCAACACCTATTGCTCCTCCAAAAAGAATATTAAGAAGGGTTACTGCATTAAATGACTTATCCAGTTTAATTTTCTGAGAATCAAAACCTTCTTTTTCAACAGTAATGAATTGTTTACCCAAAGATCTGGAAATGGGTGCAGTACAAGGTGTTGTACATTTTTCTTCTCCGTTATGAATTACTTTAGCTCCTTCCGGGCTGGAGTTGAAGGTAATCTTATCACGGGTTCCTGTAAAAATGGTTGCACAGGAAGTTGTGGAAAGTGCAGTAACCAACAACAATACAATAGATAGATTGTTTTTCATATATTTTATTAAAAAGTTAAATACGCCTACTCATTTTCGGCGCGCGAACATACAAAATAATTAGTGATAACAGGCATTTACAGGGGATAATATCCTTATCCAAAAGGTAAGTCACTGATATCTAAAATATTTTTTTCCGTGCTTTTTAATAAAAAATATGGTGTTATCCTGTTTAAAATAAAAAAGCTATCTCCGTTTTGAGACAGCTTTATGTATTTCTGTAAAGTGTAAAAATTAATCTACTCCTTCCACTTCCCTGTTCACCAGTTCCATAGAAAATGCAGGCAGACAGATGGAAAGATATTCGCAAGGTTCTGAGAACGGGTTGCTGTAACGAATTCTAGCTCCTTTTTCAATAAGAATACTGCTTCCTTTTTCAAGGGTCACAATTTCTCCATCAATTTCAAACTGTTTCTTCCCTGAAATGATGTAGGTAAACTCATCAAATTCAGGGGTCTGGTGAGGTTCGCTCCAATCTGGCGGAGCTACCATATGTGCAATGGAGACATTAGCATTGCCTGTAGAATTTCCCCAGTGTTCTTCAATCAGTTTCCCGTCTGTAGTAGGAACTACAAATGGAGACTGCTGTATTTTATACTTTTTCATACCAATCTTCTTTTTTAATTTCATATACAAAATTAGTTCGAACAGGTTCGGCAAAATATGCCACTTCTTCTTCCGCTATTTTGATGCCGCCAAGCTTTTCCAATGCTTTTTGCGAGCGGTAATTCTCTTTTCCGATATGGAAGTGAACTTTATCTACATACTGGAAGATATAATCCAGCATCAGTTTCTTGACCTTCGGATTGATGCCTTTTCCCCAGGAATTTGTTCCATAAAAAGTATAGCCGATGAAAATATGGCTGTCATTTTCATCAAAATTATAGTAACGGCTGCTTCCCAGCACATTTCCTGTTGCTTTTTCAATAATTTTAAAGGCTCCTTTGCTTTCCATTGCTCCTATAAAGAAATTTTCAAACACTTCTCTTTGGTAGCGGTCTTTGTTAGGATGTTGTTCCCATACTTTAGGATCTGATGCTACTTGGTATAAAGATTCAAAATCCCCTTGCTGTAAGGGGATTAATTTAAATTCTTCATTCTCTAAAACAGGCTGAACAGAAAAATTCATGCTTAGCCTTTTTTGTTAGAGTCTGATTCTATCTTCTGGATTTCTTTCAGCTTATCGGAGATTTTGATCACCGTATCTAATTTCGCTGGTTTCAACGGAATTTCAGCCTGATTCATATCCCATTTTATCACAAGGTTCCCAGAGTTTTCATCTGTTGGGTTCAGGGTAATTTCAAACCATTCCTGTTTATCTGCCAGCTTATTTACCGGAACTGTAACATCTACTACATCCTGTTTCGGATCATAGGTATAAGCTCCCCACTGCTGGAAATCTTTGTTCAGAATTACTTTCCATTCTTTTTCAGTTGGAACAATAAATAATCCGTAAGTTCCTGCCTGAACATTTTTTCCGCCAAAATTAACGGTCTGCCCAAATGTAATTTTTGTAGAAGAGTTAGCTCCTGCTCTCCAAACCTGGCCATAAGGAACCAGTTCTCCAAAAATCTTACGTCCTTTTACTCCCGGTCTTCCATAATCGATCGTAATTTTAGACATAGAAAACTGCTGCTCTACTCTTTGACGCGGACTTACTGCCGGTACTGAGTAATCCTGTGCTAAAGCAAATGCTGAAACTGAAATACAAACTGCTGCTAATAACTTTTTCACGTGTAAATTTTTGTTTAAAATTACAAAAATCAAAATAAAATAGCTTTCTCCAGCTCCAATAATTTTTGCTTTCTCCAGATCCCTCCGGCATAGCCCACCAGTTCTCCGTTGGAGCCGATCACCCGGTGACACGGTATTAAGATAGCGATCTTGTTGATCCCATTGGCTGTTCCTACAGCACGGATTGCTTTAGGATTTCCAAGCAGTTCAGATTGCTGCCTGTATGTTCTTATCTCACCCATCGGGATTTCACGCAGCAGCTGCCATACTTTTTCCTGAAATTCTGTTCCGGTAGTCAATAAAGGGACTTCAAACCGGGACCTGTTCCCCTCAAAATATTCTTTCAACTCCTTTTCCAATTGCTGAAAATGGATATGTTCTTTCTCTATAATTTCGGCTTTCAACTGTTTTGATAAAGCTTTTAGCTGCTTCTCAATATTCTTTCTGTCTGTAAATTCAAGCAGACAGATGCCCTGGTCTGTTGCACAGGCAATCATTTCTCCCAGTGGAGTCTGTATTGTTTTTTGGTGTATGATTTCCATTAGATTAAAATTACTATTTTTCCGGAACTCACACCCTTTCTTTTATATATTCTTTAAAATGTTCTCAATTTGAACCATATGTCTTGCATTATGATAGATAACAAAACGGAAAGTATCTCCCAGCTTCAGGGTTATTAATTTTGAAATACTGATGGCTGTTTTCGTTTTTTCAAGGTTAACATATTCTGCTTTTTTCAACAGATCAAGTAATTGCTTCTGCTGTTGTATAAACTCATTTATAACTTCTTTATTCAGTTGGCTACGAATAGGATTCATCCCTTTCAGGGTTTTCATTTTATTGAGTTTTTCTTTGGGAAGCATGCTTCCTGCAAAATAGTTTCCGAGAATTCCCGGTTTGAAATCTGCTTTTGGACTTGTTGCGGAGGAAGAAATCCTGTGTGAAATTTCAGGAATATAAAAGTTTCCGTAACGGTTAAGATGCTCCAGGCATTCCAATATGCTCCAGCTATCGGCAGCTATTCTGAAATTGAGCATATTTTCAGGTTTTAGTAAAAGAGTTCCGGCATATTGCAAATGTTTTTCAGTTCTGCCCGTCAATTCCTCTAACAATGTTGCGGTTGAAATTTTCATTACTGTTTTTCTGCAAATTTCAGGATCATTTTATTCCTAAATCTTGATTGAACTCAAGATTTTTTAAGCCTTGACAGGGTTTCCGGAGACATTCTGAGATAATTGGCAATATATTTATTCGGAATTTCCTGAAACAGCTTCGGACTACGTGTTAATACTCTTTCAAAACGTTCACCCGGAGCATTAATCAGCAAATCTTTTTCTCTTTCCAGCTGTTGCACCACCAAATCTTCCAAAGTGCTTATCCAAAATTTCATATGCTCTTCATCAGACTGAATAAATTCATAAAATTCCTTTTTGGAAGCTACTTTTACTGTTGTTTTCTTGATGGCCTGAATATAAAGCTCCGAAGGTTTTCCGGAAAGAAAAGAATCCAGACAGACAATAATATTGCCTGTATATCCGAAACGGATGATCCTTTCTTCATTTTCATCTGTCATATAAATCCGAACACTTCCTTGTTCAATAAAATAAATATGGGTATCTGTACTTCCTGAGATTTTCAGAAATTCATTTCTTTTAAATACTTTACGTTCCCAATGTATTCCGCTTTGAAGTACTTTTTCAACCATTTCACTTTATTATTTGGTGTTCCAAAGATAATGGGTAATTTTAAAGGTTGAAACACCAAACACGAATAATATTCGGGAAAGAATATTATTCTAAGTCTTACTACAAATTAAATTCAAATATTCTTAAACATGAAGATTAATACAGCTTTAGTGCTTTTATGTTCACAACTGATGATTATAAGTTGTAAAAAGGAAGACAAACAACCTGTCCAGAATAAGCAAGCCATTATAAAAGATACTGTAAAAACGGCTAAAGCAGAAGAGGAAATAGATTTTAAGAATTTCAATATTTACAATGTTTCCACTATGCAGCGAAAAGATCTTATGGATTCTTTTATCTCTGTATCCGACATTTACAATGGCAAAGATGCTATCCCTGCAGATTTTCTAAAAAAACAAAAAGAAGTTCCTTTCGAAAAGATGGCTTATATTGAGCTTCCCGCTCTTTACAGGAAGAAAATGCTGGATGGCATCCATATCACTGAAAATGATTCCCTTTATCTTTACAACTATGAAACAAATAAACTGCAAAAAATCCCTGTAAGCAAACTAAAAGCAGTGGCTTACCTCTCTCCTTATATCGTTGAAGGAGATGAAGTTGATGCAGAATCTTATATGGTGGGATTCCAGGTTGATACCCAAAAAGGAAACGACATTTTTGATAAATATATGAATGTGATTGCCTATTTCGGAAGCAAAAATCCATTTGTAGAAAATAAAATGAAAATGATTAAATGGGAAAAAGCAGATGCTGATATTCAGAAAAAATATTTTTCCGGTTCAACACTTAAATATGGCGGTACCTACCAATATAAATACGAAAACCTTACCTATTATATACAGGATCTCCTTGAAGAATATGGTCCTCAGGAACGGAAGCTGGTAGTTATTGATGACCATAATGAAAAGATATTTGAGAAAACATTTACCATTGGGGATGGTGCCGAATTTACTCCACTTCAAAAAATGCCTGATGAGGAAACGAATTATTATGCTCAATGGACAGGCAGATTGTTTAAAGGAAAAGCTCCAGTGGTCTTTAATTTCATTACTCCTTCTTTCGGATGTCATACCATTACATTCCTTGATAAAGAAAAAACTGAACTTACCATTAATTGTGATAACAGACATTAAGTTACCAACTCTGATGCAGAATTAATTCAATCACTATTATTTATCTATACTAAATTTATAAGATAATAAACTCAAAAGCAAATCTGTGAATATACAGGTTTGCTTTTTTGATGTACCCTGCTTTCGGAATCAAAAAATAATGTAATTTTGCCACCAAACACAACACAATTATGAAACAAAATATACTGCTGTTTACGCTATGCGTTTTCATCAACTTACTGATCGGCAACATCATACTAATTATTATATTTCCAAATTTACCTTTCCTATACAATATCCTTATTTCACTTTTTGTATTCATCATCTATGGAATTGTATTTTATAGGCTGGACGTTGTTCCCAAGCATTACAAACAGTGGGAAATTGCAGGAATTTCAGCAGGATTAAGCCTCTCTTCCTTATTAATTGCCTGTATTTTCACTTCCATCGCTAACCGCCTACCTACAGACTCTATAATGACTGCCGGATTAAAAGGAATTATTCCCTTATTCATTTTTGCATTAGTTTTAGCTTCCCCTTTCTGGATTCCTATAGCAATTTTTAATTTCGCCTGTCTTTATTTTATGAAAGAGGATATTTAAGCAAAAAAGCAACCTAATTTACAGCAATTTAGAAGTTAATTTAACCCAACACTCATTTTTCGATTGTAATTTAATATGTACACTTACTATATTTGCGCTTATAAAATAATATTATGTGGAAAAAATCATATTCAGTATTCACAAAAGAAGTTACAAAAGAACAGCTCTGGAAACTGACAACGGATATCAATCATTGGAAAGATTGGGATGATGCGGTTGAATACTCTAACCTTTTGGGAGCGTTTAAAGAAGGGAGCTTTTTTATTCTAAAACCTAAAGGAGGCCCAAAAGTAAAAATAAAACTTATTGAAGTGATCCCTTTCCTGAAGTTCACCGATTTAACTTCATTTCCTCTGGCAAAAATGTATGGAGAACACATTTATGAAGAAACGGAAGACGGTTTAAAGATTACGATTACTATGACCGTTAAGGGTTTATTATCTAAGCTTTGGATAAAACTGGTAGCGAATGATATTGTAAAACATCTTCCGGCAGATATTGCCAATCAAATTAAAAATGCAAAAAAATTATGATACGGTACTGGATGGCCTCTGTGTCTAAAGAGCATACTGAACGGGGAGTTGAAGGCAGCTTTATACAGGTTTGCCATGGAAAAAAAGCTCCATTACAGCGAATGAAAAAAGGAGATTATATTATTGTGTATTCTTCCAAGATAAAAATGAATAGTCCTGAGAAATTACAAAGCTTCACAGCTATAGGAAAAGTAATGGATGAAGAGGCATACTCTTTTCAGATGACGGAAACATTTATTCCGTTCAGGAGAAATATAGAATTTTATGACTGCAGGGAATGTCCTATTATTCCATTGATTGATGAACTTGATTTCATTGAGAATAAAAAATTCTGGGGCTACCCTTTTCGCTACGGACATTTTGAAATCTCTGAAAAAGACTTTAATTTAATTGCTTCAAAAATGATTTAAATGAATAAGGATAATACATTCAGTGTACAGAAAGCAGAAGACAGTTCCGGATTTTTACTGTGGCAGGTTACCAATCTCTGGCAGCGGGAAATTAAAAAAGCGTTATCACCGTTTGATCTCACTCATTCACAATTTGTTATTCTGGCCAACACTCATTGGTTATCTCTTCAAAAAACCGAAGTTACCCAGATCATACTTTCTCAGCATACCAAAATAGATCCTATGACTACTTCACAGGTATTGAGGGCCTTGCAAAAGAAGGAATTTATCAGCAGAAAAGAGCATGTGACAGATACCAGGGCCAAAACTATTGAAATAACAGCCGCCGGAAAAAAAATCATTAAAAAGGCCGTTATTGCTGTTGAGAATTTTGACCGTGAGTTCTTTTCAAAGCTTGAGAATTCACAACAGGAATTCAACAGAAACCTGCAAAGTTTATTAAAATATTGATAACTGAAAATTAAATAAAAACGGGATACATTGTCCAGCATCAATGTATCCCGTTTTCATCTTCTTTATAGTATATTTCAGTTATTTAACCTTAGGATAAAGCTTGTCTTTAAGGTTGATAAAATAGGTTTCAGATTCTTTGAAGCCATTACTTTTCATGAACTTCAGAATCACATTCAGGTAGGATTCTGAAGGATTGAACTCAGATCCCATCTTTCCTGAAAACGTTTTATATTCTGATTCCAGCAGGCCGGGATTTTTAGCAATCTGCTTAATATCTGTTCTGAAACCTTTGAAAATGAATTTTAAAGCTTCATAATTCCCAGGATAGGAAACTGTACCGTGGGTTTCGCCTTCAAAAAAGGTGTGCTTATAGTTCAAAGTTCCGTTTTTATCTGCCATACCTTTAAATTTCTCAATAGCCTGTGTCATGTCTGAATTCCAGTTTTTCTGCTGCTCTTCGTTATCTGCCTGGGAAACATATAAAGATTTGTCGGCAGGGAAGTTTTTGTTCTTTTCAAGATAATCTTTTGTTCTGGAGATCGTTATTTCATTATCCCACCATAAACTTGGATCATTGGCCACATATGCATTGAAATATTCCGGATGGGTAAGCAAAACATTGATGGCAAACAATCCTCCGAATGAATGTCCTACCAACACTGAATACTCCTGTGCCCTGTAGTTTTTACTGATAAAAGGCTTCAGTTCCTCCTGTATGAATTTTATAAAGTTTTCACTTCCGCCACTGTCTGCAAAAAGTGTTACAGCAGGATTTACGGGGCTTTTCTTTTGAGATTTTGTAGGGGTAAGATCTCTTGTACGCTCTGTATTTTTAATTCCAACCACAATACATTCAGGAATATCGGCATAGGGAGTTCTGGCAATAAAATCTGTTAATCCGGCATAGTACCCGAAATTGTTTTCGGCATCTAAAAGATAGATCACCGGATATTTTGCCGGATTAATGGTGGTATCGTTATACGTTTTAGGCAGATGGATCCAGATTTCTCTGTTTTCTCTTAAAACTTTTGAAAATAGTGTCTGCTTCTCTCCTACAGTAAGCTTTTCCTGGGCTTTACCCAATGTAAAAAATGAAAATGCAAATACGTATAAAATTTTAAACCAATTGTTCATGATGTGATTCTTTTCTGTGTTGATGAATGTTTTTAATTTCTTTTACTTTTTTTCCTGATTTATTTTTTCTTCCCCACCAAATGAGAAAACCCGTCACCGGAAGGCTGGTACAGATGATTCCGATAATGAATGTGAAAATCTTTCCGAACATTCCGCCCCAATATCCCACATGCAGATCAAAGTTCGTGTGTTCAATCTCTTCGTGCATAAGAACTTCTTTTGGATAATTAATTTCATCTCCGGTATATTTATTGACTTCCTTTTTTTCCCCGCCAATAATACTTTTCAAACCAATAAATTTAGCAGCTACCACATTGTAAACTGCTACAGAATCTTTGCGTGGAATACTCATTCTTACCTGCTGAGCCTGAGGAATTTCTTTAAAACTCCGGTCTATAAAATCTGTAAAAGGCAATGCTTTTTTATCAGGGTCATATTTCGGCTTATATTTTTCTGCAATCTTATGAGCATCCGGAACTCCCCCGAAAGCAACCTGAGTAAGATCCGTCAACACCTTATAGGCCATAATTAATCCTGTAATGGTAATAAATACGGCAGGCAGAAGTGAATAAAACCCGAAAACATTATGGAAATCGTAATTTTTCCGGCGCCATTGGGTTCCTGATTTTATTTTAAATGCCGCAGTTTTCGTTGTTTTGTTCCATTTTTTCGGCCACCAGAGGATTAAACCACTTATTAACTGAATGAAAAATATAATAGAAGCAACTCCTACTACTGTTTTTCCGAATTTTCCAGCTAGCAGCTGTGCATGAATATGGGCTACCACATAAAAAAATTCATAGCTTTTGGTAGAACCCGTAATTTTTCCGGTGTAAGGATCAAGATAATGGTAGGCAAATACCCCTCTTGGGCCATGTTCTTTTCCTTTAGTCTTTTGGACCTTTTTTTCATTCTTATCTTTTGGAGGCTTAGTGGCTGAAGCCACACGAAAAGTCCTGTCTGCCTGCCTGTAGGTATCAAAATAAAAAGCTTTTCTATCTGGAACCTGTTCATGAAATCTGACAAGCAGTTCTTCCGGTGTCATTTTTTTGGCATGAGCCGGAACGTGAATATATCTGGCACTTCCGGCACAAAGATCAACAATCTCGTCACAGAATACGAAAACTGTTCCTGAAAGTGTAACGGTAAGTACTATAATCCCGGAAACAAGCCCGAGCCACAGATGGAGCCATCCTGTAATTCTTTTGGTAAAGGATTTTCCTTGTCTTTTCCTGGGGTTAGTTTTTTTATTTTCCATATCTGAATGTGTTGCCTTTATGTGATTGCTGCTGGAAGACGCAAGGGAGCGAGGCCCTGTAACATGTTTGTGCTGTAAGAGTGTAAAGATTTTATCTTCGATATAATTATAGGCTGTACTATTATCTTTCGCAGAATATACAGATTATGCAGATGTTTCAAAACAAATGACATAATCTATTTAATCTGTAAAAATCGATGTACGGATGAGCTATTTCCTGTTGAAAACCTTGATTTTTTTACTCCTTTGCGTTTTTCCAATCAACTTTAAGGTTGAGACAATGTTTTTGTTTTTTAAAGGTATTAGAATTTAAATGCGAAGTTGGCTAAGAATTCTCTCGGTTTTTGTGGCTGCCCGTAGAAGTTCCAATAGGTTTCATTTAATGCATTGTTCATTTTCAGGCCAATTCTGTATTTTTTCTTGTCATAGAAAATGGTTGCACCCACTGTTGTATAGGCTGGTGCCAGAAAATGGTTTGTGATATTAATATATGTTTTATCTACAAAATTAAATCCTGCACCGAAGCCGAGCCCTTCATAGGTTCCATCCATAATTTTATAACTCGTCCATAGATTAGCAACGTGTTTAGGTGCCCAGGCCACTCTTTTTCCGGCATCTTTAGTTCTGTCATCATAACGGTTGTCATTGAACCCATAGCCACCTACAATATTCCATCCTTTTACCGGATTGATAACAAGATCTATTTCAAATCCCTGATTTTTGATATTGCCATCCTGTCTGCTTCCCAATCCTCCCGGATCAGCAATTACTCTGTTTTTGATTCTCATATTGTAATACGAAACCGTTGACAGTAGCTTTTTAGCGAACAGGTCCAGTTTAAAGCCGGCCTCAAACTGGTTTCCCTGTTCAGGATCCCATTGAGTAAGAATTCCATCCTGATTGGGCCCCGGAGCAATATTTTTAAATCCGTTCACATAATTAGCAAAGAATGAAATTTCATCTTTTTTAATTTCATATACTAAACCAAATTTTGGAGAAAACTGAGTTTGACTGTAGCCTTCGGTCCCGTTTACTCCATTTCTTTTAATATCATCATTTTTGTAATGATCCATTCTTAAGCTCGCCATTACAAGCAAATTATCTGTAACATTCAATACATTGGAAATATAGGCGCTGTATGTACTGTATTGGGCAATTTCATATTTTGTGGCCGTTCTTGGAAGTTTTTTTACTACATCGCGGGAAATAGGAGTCCAATCAGAAGTAGCGTTTAATTGAACAATGTCATTTCCTTTCTCTGTACCGTAAGAATCTCCAATTACCCCATTTAAAGGATAAGGAGCAAAGGCTGAGTTGGTATTTTTACCTACTGTAAATACGGGATATTGGTTTTTACCGGTTTGGTGGAAATAATCCAATCCTACAACCAATCTGTTTCTATGATTACCTATCTTAAAGTCACCAATAAAATTCTGCTGAATATTGTCTGTTGTAATTTTATAGTTATCAAAAGGGCGGATACTTCGGCTTACCCTGTTATTATCCAAATAATTTAAAACCAAAAAGATAGATTCTTTTTCATTGGCTTCTCCTCTTTGATAGGAAGTTCTGGAAATCCATTGGTCATTGAATTTATGGGTAACTTCAGCCATGGTTACAAAATGGGTTCTCTTTGATCCGACATCATTACTGGTAAATGACCTTCCATGAATGGCTTCAAGATCTTTCATAGAATGATAAGTCAATTTTTCCGACTGTCTTACATAGGCATTCAATGTTTTTTCCGGTGCGTGGAACTCTGTGTCTAAAGTTACCATAGTTTTTTCACTTACTTTATATAAAATACTTCCTGAAAAGAAAACTCCTTTGTTGTATCCTGCATCCTGGAAAGAATCCTGAGAATAAGCTGCAACATTGAATCTTGCCAATGCTGTTTTTTCTTTGTTTAAAGGGGTATTCACATCTGCAGTAATCCTGTTCATTCCCCAGCTTCCTGTAGTGTAACTGATGATTCCACCGAAGTTTTCCTGTGGTTTTTTGGTTACAATATTTACAACTCCTCCATAATTGGCCAAAGTTCCCCCAAATAATGTTCCTGATGGTCCTTTGATGACTTCTACTCTTTCAATATTGGCAATTTCCGACTGTACTCTTGGGTTCTGTATCAATCCGTTTCTAAAACTGGCATTGGAACTGAAGCCTCGCAGGAAAATATCATTACCACTGTCGTTCACACTATTGCTTACCACTACCCCTGGTGCTGATGCCATTGCCGTATTGAAATCAGTGGCATTCATTTCACTGATAATTTCTTTAGGAACAAGGTTATAAACCGTTGGGTTTTCAAGGTTTTCTAATGGAAGTCTTGCCACTGATTCTGACTTTCTGGTTCTGTAATTATGGGTTCCTTTTAAAGACACTGACTGGATCTCGGCTACTTTTAAGGTGTCGCTTTCCTGTGCTCTTAACATGGTGACTGCCAGTAATGATGCAGAAATAATAGTTTTTTTCATTTTATAATTAAGCTTAGTGCCGCAAATGTACTTTATTTTTATTAATTCTAAATAAAAACATGATGGAAATCATAAATCTCATTTGGCAAAAAAGCCTATAAATAAAGGGTTCCCGGAAACCCGAAAACCCTTTATTTCATTCACAGATGAAATGTTCATCCTATATTCTGATAGAAAAGTATGTTCTGTATTGTTTTAAGTTGTTATACAATAGCAGCCACCATCATAGACATATAATAATTGGCACAGTGTAATGAAGTAAATAACAACAGGTCTTTATTTGAAAATCCTTCAAAACTGTCGGAGGTTGCAATATGGTATTCATAGTTCATGGAACTCCATTTAAGATGGGGCTTTATTACAAAAAGTTCAATGCCCTCCTGATCTGTGAGTACGAATGCTTCTTTGAATATTCCTCTGTGCTTAAAAGCAAAACTGTCTTTTACGCCATCAAAGTAAGTTTGTATCACTATTTCACCATTCCAATTCATCCTGAATTTTAAAAGAACTTTATCCTGATCTTTCAGTTCAATGGTAGTTCCCCAAAAACCTTTTGGTTCTATAAGATAAAAATGATTTGAAGTTTCTATTTCAGCATTAAACCTGAACCAGTTTTTATAAATAAGCTTTCCTATTAACTGATCGTCCTTATTGAGTTCAAAGGATAAAGAATCATTGGATTTTGCGTAATATTCTGCCATGGTTGTTGTATAGTTTAATAAAATCAGATCAGGTAATTATAATTCTGAAATAATTTATTTATGATCCTCTAATTTACAACCTCTTGCATAAATCAGCAAAAAAAATTAAATAGTTTACTTTATGATCATTTTGTCTTGAGATATATCCCTTCAACTGTGGCATTCATTCCGAATTGTCCGCTGCATACTCCCTGTGTATACTGAACAACAGCAAATCCTTTGTAGAATTTCACATTAAATTCGCAATCATCTGTATCAGGCAATTTATAAGTAAAACCGGTTGTTTTAAGGCTGATTGTGTCATCATCTATTTGCGCAAGATTTCTTCCCGGCGCTCCTGTAACTGATGTTATTCCAAAAACAGCTTTTGAATCCGGGAATTTTCTAATTACCAAATCTCCCTGATATCCTTCTTCACTGTACTGGTAATGATAATGCCCATACAAATCCTCTAATTTTGTTTCTATTTTCTTTGAAACAAGAGCAGTATCCTTCTTTACAAGATTGAGTGCAAGCTCCTTTCTGGTTTTTGGTGAAAACCAGCTTCCTTTAAAAACGTCTTCTGCTGGTTTTCCGGTAATGACACCCGTTATATTTCCGGATTTCTCAAATTCTAAAATCCTGTAGTTATTATCACTGTCAATGGTTCCTAAAAGCGTTATTGGCAATTTATTTTTAGTATTCAGGTAGGTAATTTCGCCAACAATTATATTACCATCCAGCTGGTAGTGAATAAATACAGGAGTTTTCCCATTCAGGAATCCTTTCCAGGATATTTCTTTCCCAACTTGATTGTTTACGGATGCTAAAGTAACTGATCTTTTTGGAGTTACAGAATTTCTTTGGTCAGGTTGATTACAAGAAATAATTGTCAATAACGAAACGTAAAGTAAATATTTGTATTTCATGGTGCTGTAGATATCTATATACGAAGATACGGTTTAGATTAGTCTTATAAAATTATTTTATGCCGATGATTATCATAACAACCCAACCTAACAATTCAATGTTTTCAATCATAATGTCCAATATTCTTTTGAACAGATTCAATTCCAGTAGTATCTTTTACTACTCAGGAGACAATAAAATAAGAATTAAAGAAATCTGAAAGGTTATTTTGGCTTCAGATACAATCTAACAGGTTTTTGAAACCTGTTAGGTTTATTTTTGAACATTAATAAGAAAGTATATTTCAATATCCGGAAGAAAACAAGATCTAAGAATCTTGTGATGACTCATTATATTTTAGCTTAGATGGCTTTTGTAAAAATAATAGAATACCTTGATTTATAAGTTGCTTCCATAAAAAAATCCCGCAAGAAAACTTACGGGATTTTGAATATTGCTTTTCGAAATTACATGGTCTCCATTTTGAAGCTCATGCTTTCGATTACTTTTAGAATGGCTTCCACCGTATCCATTGAAGTTAAACAAGGAACTCCGTTTTCCACACTCATTCTTCTGATCTGGAATCCGTCTCTTTCTGCCTGTTTACCTTTTGTAGTGGTGTTTACCACATACTGCACTTTTCCTTTCTGGATCAGATCTATAAGGTTTACGTCTTCTTCTCCTATCTTGTATCCTATTTTGCAAGGGATACCTTTTTCTTCGAAGAATTTTGCTGTTCCTTCTGTAGCCCAGATCCCGAAACCAACTTCATGGAACCTTGCTGCCAGATCAGCCGCTTCTTCTTTATGCTTATCTGCTACTGTGAACAGAATAGAACCGTGCATCGGAACTTTTCTGCCAGCAGCTACCAATCCTTTGTAAAGGGCTTTTTCCAAAGTAGTATCTTTCCCCATAACCTCTCCTGTCGATTTCATTTCAGGGCCTAAAGAGATATCAACTTTTGTCAGTTTTGAGAAAGAGAATACCGGAACTTTTACAAAAACACCTTCTTTATTGGGTACCAATCCGTTTTTATAACCAAGATCTGCTAATTTCTGTCCTAAGATCGCTTTCGTTGCAAGGTTAGCCATCGGAACGTCTGTGATTTTGGATAGGAACGGAACTGTTCTTGAAGAACGTGGGTTTACTTCAATCACATATACATTTCCTTCGAAAAGAACGTACTGGATATTCATTAACCCGATTACGTTTAATCCTTTTGCCAATCTCTGGGTATAATCTACCAAGGTATCAATTTCACTCTGAGAAATATTCTGTGGCGGGTATACTGCAATAGAGTCTCCGGAGTGAACTCCTGCTCTTTCGATGTGCTCCATAATTCCTGGAATCACTACTGTTTCACCGTCACAGATGGCATCTACTTCAATTTCCTTCCCTACCATGTACTTGTCAACCAAAACCGGATGTTCAGGGCTTGCATCTACCGCATGTTCCATATAGTGAGCCAATTCTGACTCTGCGTATACAATTTCCATTGCTCTACCTCCCAAAACGTAGCTTGGACGTACCAATACCGGGTAACCAATTTCATTTGCAATCTTAATGGCTTCTTCTTTTGAAGTGGAAGTTCTTCCTTTGGGCTGAGGAATTCCCAATTCCTGAAGTGCTTTTTCGAATTTATCTCTGTTTTCAGCTCTGTCAAGGTCTTCTAATGAAGTTCCTAAAATCTGTACTCCGTGAGAAGCTAATTTATCTGCAAGGTTGATGGCAGTTTGGCCACCAAACTGTACTACTACTCCTTTTGGTTTTTCAAGTTCGATGATGTTCATTACATCTTCTTCCGTAAGTGGCTCGAAGTATAATTTATCTGAGATAGAGAAGTCTGTAGAAACAGTTTCAGGGTTATTGTTGATGATGATCGCTTCGTAACCCATTTCTTTGATTGCCCATACTGAGTGAACAGTTGCGTAGTCAAACTCAACTCCCTGCCCGATTCTGATAGGTCCTGAACCCAGAACGATGATCTTCTCCTTGTCTGAAACTACGCTTTCATTTTCTTCTTCGTAAGTTCCGTAGAAGTAAGGCGTTTCACTTTCAAACTCTGCAGCGCAGGTGTCTACCATTTTGTACACCGGCATTACTCCATTTTCTTTTCTGAAGTTGAATACCTCACGTTCTTTTACATCCCAAAGAACTGCAATATTGATATCTGCAAAACCTAATCTTTTCGCTTCAATTAGAGTTTCTTTATCAAACTTATTGGCAGCGATTACTTTTTCGAAATCAACCAGTTTTTTCAGTTTCCAAATGAAGAATTTATCAATTTTACTCCATTCTACGATTTGTTCCCAGTCGTATCCTCTTCTTAAAGCATCTCCAATGATAAATAATCTCTCATCATCACATACTCTGATTCGTCTTTCGATTTCCTCTGCTGTAAGTGCCTGAGCCTGCTTAGTTTTTAATCCTAAATGTTTGATTCCTGTTTCTAGTGAACGGATTGCTTTCTGTAAAGATTCTTCAAGGTTTCTTCCGATCGCCATTACTTCCCCGGTTGCTTTCATCTGAGTGGAAAGTCTTCTGTCTGCCGTTTCGAATTTATCGAATGGGAATCTTGGGAATTTAGTAACCACATAGTCCAGAGCCGGCTCAAAACATGCGTATGTTTTGCCTGTTACCGGGTTCATAATCTCATCCAGCGTTAATCCTACAGCAATTTTTGCTGCAATCTTCGCAATCGGGTATCCTGTTGCTTTACTTGCTAAAGCTGATGAACGGGATACTCTAGGGTTTACCTCGATGATATAGTAGTTGAATGAATGCGGGTCTAATGCTAACTGTACGTTACAACCTCCTTCAATTCCTAATGCTCTGATGATTTTTAAAGAAGCGTTTCTCAGTAACTGATACTCTCTGTCTGAAAGGGTCTGAGAAGGTGCCACTACGATAGAATCTCCTGTGTGAACTCCTACCGGGTCAATATTTTCCATGTTACAAACCACAATGGCGTTGTCGTTTGCATCACGCATTACTTCGTACTCTATTTCTTTGAAACCTGCAATTGATTTCTCGATAAGACACTGCGTAACCGGGCTGTGTTTTAGGCCCAATTCAGCAATTTCTTTTAATTCTGCTTCATTGGAAGCAATACCTCCACCTGTTCCTCCCATTGTAAAGGCAGGACGAACAATTACAGGATATCCGATCTCATCAGCGAATGATAATGCTCCTTCTACTGTGTTTACGATGTCAGATTCAGGAACCGGCTCATTCAGTTCTCTCATCAGTTCACGGAAAAGGTCTCTGTCTTCTGCTCTGTTGATGGCAGAAAGCTTAGTTCCCAATACTTCCACTTTGCATTCTTCAAGAATTCCTGATTTTTCAAGTTCTACCGCCATGTTAAGACCAGTTTGTCCTCCCAGTGTTGGTAATAATGCATCTGGACGCTCTTTTCTGATGATGTGGCTTACAAACTGTAATGAAATCGGCTCAATATATACTTTATCAGCGATTTCCACATCCGTCATGATCGTTGCAGGGTTTGAATTGATCAGAATTACTTTGTAGCCTTCTTCTTTTAAAGACAGACAAGCCTGCGTTCCTGCGTAATCAAATTCAGCTGCCTGACCGATGATGATAGGTCCTGAACCGATTACTAAAATTGTTTTTATATCGTTTCTTTTCATAGGGGTTTAAAATGTAACAATTTATCAATCTAACAGTGTAACAATGTTACTATCCGTTTTCATTTGATAAACTCGTGCTTAAAATTTTATAAATAATCTTTCCAATTTCTATAATCTGTGTTTCCAATTTTTCATCAAATGGATAACTTTGAGAATGTTTACACAGATATAACCAATATTTTGTTTCTTCAAGCTCTTTAGCAGCAATTTTAATTTTATTCACAAAATCTTTTTTACTGTATGGATTTTGTGCTTCAAAAGAATTTGCGCCAATACTCGTTTCCGAACGTAATAACTGTTTAGCAATAATAAATTTCTTCTTACTTTCCAATAATTCGCAGAATTCTATAATGTCTAATGAGAATTTAACGTTTTTTTCAATTAAAGGATTGTTTTCGAAATTGATCATTTTAATTATTGTTAAACTGGTACATTTTTAAATTGGTACATTAAATCAATGAACTCATCAAACAGGTAGTTTGCATCTTCAGGACCCGGGCTTGCTTCAGGGTGATACTGAACAGAGAAGCAAGGGTGGATTTTGTGTCTCAAACCTTCGTTCGTTCTGTCGTTTAGAGCGATATGTGTTTCTATAAGGTCTGTTCCTTTTAAACTTTCCTGATCTACTGCGTACCCGTGGTTTTGAGAAGTGATGGCCACTTTGTTTTTCTCTAAATCCAATACAGGGTGGTTTCCTCCTCTGTGTCCGAATTTTAATTTAAAGGTTTTTGCTCCACAGGCAAGACCAATTAGCTGGTGCCCTAAACAGATACCGAAGATTGGAACTTTTCCTAATAATCCACGGATCATATCTAATGCATGAGGTACATCTTCCGGGTCACCGGGACCGTTTGAAAGCATGATGCCGTCTGGATCCATCAATAGGATTTCTTCTGCTGTTGTATCCTGAGAAACCACAATGATATCACAGTTTCTTTGAGATAATTCTCTGATGATTCCTAATTTGGCACCAAAATCTACCAATACTACTTTGAAACCTCTGTTAGGATTTGCATAAGGTGTTTTAGTAGAAACCTCTTCCACCTGATTGATCGGGAAAGTGGTTGTTTTTAGCTCTGCGGCTGTAGCGGCTTCATCCGCATCGGCATTCACAATTTTTCCTTTCACAACTCCGGAGTTACGAAGAATTCTTGTTAGTCTTCTTGTATCAATTCCTGAAATTCCTGAAAGTTTTTTCTTCTTAAATAATTCATCTAAAGTAATCTGAGTACGGAAGTTAGAAGGCAAGTCGCAAAGTTCTTTTACGATAAGCCCTTTAATAGCCGGCTCAATACTTTCATAATCATCACGGTTAATACCATAATTCCCGATAAGCGGATAGGTCATACAAACTATCTGACCGCAATACGATGGGTCAGAGATCAATTCCTGATACCCTGTCATTCCGGTATTGAAAACTACTTCCCCTGCAGTTTCCAATTCTGCTCCGAAACCTTCTCCATGAAACACTTCACCGGACTCCAGTATTAATTTTTTCTTCATTTTTTTTATTTAGATTTCTTTTTTATTAACAGGTCACCCTTACAGGGGTCACAATTGTTGTCTTCTTTATCTTCCATGGTTTTACCCGTGGCTATAAGCAGGCCGCTCCTACGGAGCTCATCATCCTTTACGCTTACTCTGGCACTTTATTTAAAAGTAAACCCTTTTTCTTCCAATGCATCTTTTAAGATGGCCATTCTGGCGAAAACACCGTTTTCCATTTGCCTGAAGACTCTTGAGCGTTCGCATTCTACCAGGTCTGAGTCTATTTCCACTCCTCTGTTGATAGGTGCGGGGTGCATGATGATTGCTTCTTTTTTCATGGCATGTTCTCTTTCTTTAGTCAGTCCATATTTTTTATGATAGTCAGATGCTGTAAAGCTCATGGCGGCATCGTGTCTTTCATGTTGTATTCTCAATAGCATCAGAACATCTACTTCAGCGATCAGTTCATCTACTGAAAGGTAAGTTCCGTTAATTAATGCCCCTTCATCAAACCATTGTTCAGGTCCTGAGAAATATACTTTAGCCCCTAATCTTCTTAAAGCTTCAGCATTGGAGTTGGCCACACGGCTGTGTTTTACATCTCCTACAATTCCTACTTTCAGTCCTTCAAACTTTCCGAATTCCTGATAGATCGTCATCAGATCCAGCATACATTGTGAAGGGTGGTTTCCTGTTCCGTCTCCGCCATTGATTACAGGAATTTTAATATTTTTCAGCTCCTCAAAATACCTGTCCTTCTTATCTCTGATCACTACAAGGTTTACCCCAAGGCTTTCAATGGTCTTAACAGTATCATAAAGACTTTCTCCTTTATTTACAGAACTGTGCGAGGCATCAAAGGGAACAACCTGCAATCCTAATTTTCTTTCTGCAATATCAAAGCTTGTCTTTGTTCTTGTGCTGTCTTCAAAGAAAAGATTGGAGCAAAAAACTTCGCCTTCAATTTTAGCAGTTTTCCCATTTCTGAAAGCTAATGCTTCTGTCACTATACTGTTGATTTTCTCGGTACTTAGTTCTGTAATCGTAAACATAATCTTAATTTTTGAGCATAAAAAAAGCGAAGACAACAATCTTCGCTAATAACAATAAATATCGTAAAGAGCGCTTTCGCCCGGTAAATCTAATGATATAAATGCTTTTTTATTCATTAGGTGCAAAGATACAACAATTTTATGAACCTACAAAACCAAAGTTTAAAATAAATTAAAACCCTGAGTATTTCCTTATTCTCATTTAAAATTAATATTTTTGTTACAACACAACTTTATTCTATGGATTTAAAAGACAAAATGATTCTCAGCATTATACAGGAAGACTCTACTTTATCAGTGAAAGAAATTTCAGAAAAGATAGGTCTTACCTTTACTCCAACGTATGAAAGGATCAAACAATTGGAGAAGCAGGGGATCATTCAGAAGTATGTAGGTCTTTTAAACCGCGAAAAGTTGGGTCTGAACATTGTAGTTTACTGCAATGTACGTCTTAAAGAACAGTCTAAGAAAGTATTGGAGACTTTTGAGAAGCATATTGGAAAATATGATGAAGTACAGGAAATCATCAGCCTTTCCGGAGAGTATGATTACATGTTGAAGATTATTGCCAAAGACATCAACTCTTACAATGAGTTTGCCGTCAATGTTATTTCAAACATTCCCAATATCGGTCAGTATCACAGTTCCATCGTTCTTCATGAGGTAAAAAAATCTACCAAGTTCAAGATTGATCTTGAATAATTCAAGAACCTTTTTGGTCCTTTATTACAATCATCAAATTCAAAGAGCAAAATAAAAATCCAACCATTAAGACGGCTTAAGCAATTAAGATTTAAGGATTTCACAACGATAAAACATAGGCGATCTAAAGTAATTCAGATTGTTTATGTTCGCTTAAGCCTTTATTATCTTAATGGTTCAGATTTTAACCCAATAATTTATTCTTCAGTTTATTGAACTGGTATTCTATTTTATCCAAGCAAAGATTTCCTATACTTCCCTGGTGAGTATGATCCAAAGCGCCCGGTTCGAATTCAAACTCATTATTTTCAATCTCCTGCCCTACTTTTACATATGCATCACGGAAGGAACTTCCATTTTTCACTTCTTCATTAATCTTTTCTACACTGAACAGGTATTTATACTTTTCATCCTCAAGAATTCCATCTTTTACCTGGATATTCGGTAAGGTATAGCTTAAAATTTCCAGACATTCTTTTAATGAATCAATGGCAGGGAAAAGAATTTCCTTAGTAAGCTGCACATCTCTGTGATATCCTGACGGAAGGTTACTGGTTAACAGGATCAATTCATTCGGTAAGGCCTGGATTCTATTACAACGTGCACGAACAAGCTCAAAAATATCCGGGTTCTTTTTATGAGGCATAATACTGCTTCCTGTTGTAAATTCTTTAGGAAAGCTTATGAAATCAAAATTCTGATTCAGATAAAGACATACATCATAGGCAAACTTTCCAAGTGTTCCTGCTAAAGTTGCCATTGACATGGCCAGAAGCTTCTCTGATTTTCCACGGGTCATCTGAGCATATACCGAATTATAATTCATGGATTGAAATCCAAGATTATATGTTGTACTTTCACGGTTGATCGGGAAAGACGAACCATAACCTGCTGCTGAACCTAATGGATTCTTATTAATGATATTCTTGGTTGAAAACAACATTTCAACATCATCCAAAAGAGCTTCTGCATATGCCCCAAACCATAATCCGAAAGAAGAAGGCATAGCAATCTGCAAATGGGTATACCCAGGAAGCAATACATTTTTATGCTGATCTGCCAATTTGATCAGAATCTGGAAAAACTCATCAGTAAGCGCTGTGATCTCACGGATCTCATCCAATAAATAAAGTTTAATATCCAGTAAAACCTGATCGTTTCTTGATCTTGCCGTGTGGATTTTCTTTCCTATGTCTCCTAACTTTGTAATCAGGATGGCTTCTACCTGAGAATGGATATCCTCAGCTTCTTTATCAATTTCAAAATTGCCGTTTTCAATTTCCTGTAAAATATCGTTTAATACTGCCAGCATCTGCTCAGATTCTTCTTGAGAAATAATTCCGGTTTCTGCCAGCATTTTACAATGTGCCATGGAACCTTTGACATCATATTTCGCCAAACGTTCATCAAAGTCAAGATCCTTTCCTACGGTAAAGTTATTGACTAATATATTGGTGGCCAGGTCGTCCTTTTGCCATATTTTTTTCATAAGTAAGTTTTGATTTTCTAAGACTGTATTATCGTTTTCCGATTTCATCACAGTCCGATTTAAAATATTTAATTGATTTTGACTGGCCCAGCAAGGCGATCCTTATTACTATTAACTATAAAAAAACATTTCCTTATTATGTAAAGTCTCTTTCTAATGGTATTTTTTGCATAAATCTTTATTAAAAACGAAACTTTAATGCCTGCTGAGCGTAGTCAAAATATATTGTAAGCTGGAAGCATAAAGCTAGAGGCTGAAAGTTAATCGTAAACTATAATACCCCCTTTTCTTCTATCTTCCTACTCTCCTGTTGTTATAACACCTTTTCCAAAATCTGGATATAGATATCAATTCCTTCTTCTATTTCACTGATATAGATGAATTCATCTGCCGTATGAGAGCGCCTACTGTCACCAGGCCCCAATTTTACAGATGTGCATGGAATAATTGCCTGATCTGATGATGTTGGTGAGCCATAGGTTGTCCTTCCTATTTCCAATCCTGCTTTCACAAACGGATGATCCATTTCTATTTTGGATGAATTTAACCTGAAAGACCTTGCAGTAAGCGTTGATTTCATCTGAGACTGGATAATTTCAAAAGCTTCTTTGTTGGAATACTCATCTGTTACCCTTACATCCAATGTGAAATGGCAGGATTCCGGCACTACATTATGCTGCACCCCGGCATGAATTCCTGAAAGGGTTACTTTGACTTCTCCCAGATAATCAGAAACCTTTGGAAACTTAAAGTTCAAAATTCCCTGCAGATCCTCCATACATTTTACAATGGAGTTGTCATCATTAGGATGAGCAGCATGAGAAGGAGTTCCTTTCATCTCTCCGTCAATCACCAACAGTCCTTTTTCAGCAATTGCCAGATTCATCTGCGTGGGTTCTCCTACAATGGCAAGTTCTATATTGGGTAACTGTGGAAACAGAGCCTCAATTCCGTCAAAACCTGAAATCTCCTCCTCTGCCGTCAACGCTATCACTAAATTATATTCTAAATCTTCTTTATCATAAAAATGTAAAAAAACCTGCGCCATAGAAACCAGAGAAGCTCCGGCATCATTACTTCCCAAACCGAACAGCTTGCCATCTTTTTCAACCGGAACAAACGGATCCAGCGTATAAGCTTTATTGGGCTTTACCGTATCGTGATGTGTGTTCAGTAAAACGGATGGTTTAAACACATCAAAATTTTTATTCACCGCCCAGATATTGTTTTTAAAACGCTTGGTTGGGATCTGGTGTTTCTTGAAAAAGTTTTCAATTTCCACCGATGTATTGAATTCATCTTTACTGAATGAAGGAATTTCAATCAGCTTTTTAAGCAGCTCAACTGCATTATTCAATAATTCTTCTTTATTATAAACAGATTTCAGTTCCTGCATGATGATTCTCTATATGGTTTTTCAGCTCTGTTTCTTTAATCAGAAACACTTTATTTACATTATTCTTTATTGCTCCGAGAGCATTCTCTAATTTGGGTAAAATCCCTTTATGAAGCTTTCCTTCTTCTTTCAATGTGGCAAAATCATCTTCAGAAATACTTTTGATAAGAGATTCCGGATCATCCACATTTTCCAAAACCCCCTGCTTATCAAAACAATACAGCAGTTCCACATCATATTTCTCAGATAAAGCCTGAGCCATTACAGAAGCAATAGTATCTGCATTGGTATTGAAAAGATTCCCCTTTTTATCGTGGGTAATTGCAGAAAAAACAGGAATAAGATCCAGCTTCATCAATTTTGAGATGAGCTTTCTATTCACACTCTTCTTATTGATATCTCCTACAAATCCGAAGTCTATTTCAGGATGCTCTCTTTTCTTAGCTTTAATCAGATTCCCATCTGCTCCGGAAAACCCTATGGCATTACATTTCTTCTGCTGCAGTTTCTCAACAATGTTTTTGTTGATTCCGCCGGCATATACCATCGTTACAATATCCAATGTATCTTTATCCGTAATCCTCCTTCCATTAATCATCTTCTGCTCAATACCGAGTTTATCAGCCAGTGTTGTAGCTAACTTCCCTCCGCCATGCACAAGGATCTTCTTCTCTTTAATTTCGGAAAACTGATCTAAAAACTGATCCAGTAATCGTTCATCATCAATGAGCGCCCCGCCTATTTTTATGATGTATATTTTCTGTTTCATTTTTATTTTACATTTAGAATTAACAGGAATAAATTCCTATCTTAGGATTAAAGCGTCCCTCCGGGACTCATTGGATTATTTTCTCTGGTTAGATTTACCTTCTTTGTGACAGGATTATTAATCAGTATTTAATTCATTCAAAATTTCACTGAAAACAGCCTGTGCTGAAAAAATACGGTTCTTTGCCTGCTGGTAAATGATTGAATTTTCTCCATCCATTACTTCATCACTTAATTCTACATTACGACGAACCGGAAGACAGTGCATTACTTTTGCCTGGTTGGTATTGGCCAGTTTTTCATTAGTAAGCATCCAATCACCTTTTACTTCAGGCATTGCAGCGTAATCGTCAAAAGAAGACCAGTTTTTCACATAAATAAAGTCTGCATCTTTCAAAGCTTCCTCCTGATTGTGAATCACTTTTGTATCTTTTGTGAAAGCAGGATCCAGATCATAGCCTTCAGGGTTAGTGATTACCAACTCAACATCCATTTCCTGCATCCATTCTGCAAAAGAGTTTCCTACTGCATGAGCAATCGGCTTAATGTGCGGTGCCCAGGTTAAAACTACTTTCGGTTTATGTTCTTTCTTCCAGTTTTCTGTAATGGTAATACAATCTGCCAGGCTTTGCAGCGGGTGGCGGGTTGCTGATTCCAAAGACACAACAGGTACTTTCGCGTGTTGCTCAAACTGGCTCAGAATACTTTCATTCACATCATCTTCCTTGCTTTTCATTCCTGCAAAGCAACGTACCGCAATGATATCACAATATTGGTTTAAAACCTCAATAGCATCTTTAATGTGTTCTACCGTATCTCCATTCATTACTGCTCCATCAGCAAACTCAAGATTCCATGCTTCCTGTGCTGCGTTTAATGTCAATACATTTAAACCGAGGTTCTGCGCTGCAATCTGACTGCTCAAACGGGTTCTCAGGCTTGAATTTAAAAATACAAGTCCAATGGTTTTCCCCTTTCCTTTTTCTGTTTCTGAAAGCGGGTTCGCTTTTATTTCCAAAGCTTTTTTTATGATTTCCTGTAAGTTTTCTACATCACTTACAGCAGTGAATTTTTTCATTTTGAATTGATTTAAAGATTACTACCTATTCATTGTTAACTAACCACAAAAGTTTTATTTAAGCATACTTCAGCTCTTTATGACTTTTGTGATTTAAAGATTTTAAAAGCCTAATCACTCTGTTCAGGTCCCTGGAATAACAAATATTGTGTTAAAATTTATCTTCCTTTTATTATTTGAGGCCTGGCTTCTAACCTTTAGTCTTCAATGTTTTCCAATACTGTTTTCAAAGCATTGATAAAAAGATCCGTTTCCTCTTTTCTGATATTGAGTGCCGGAAGAATTCTCAACACGGTTTTATCATTAGAGTTTCCGGTGAAGATATGATGATCAAACAGTAAGCTTTTCCTTACTTCTGAACAGTCCCTGTCGAGTTCTATTCCGATCATCAATCCTTTCCTTCGGATAGATTTAATATGTGGTAACCCTTTAATTTCATTTTCAATATACGCTCCCATCTGTTGGGCATTTTCGATGAGATTTTCGTCCTTCATCACATCCAGAACCGCAATAGAAGCTACACAAGCTAAATGATTCCCTCCAAATGTTGTTCCCAGCAAACCATTGCTAGCCTTAAATTTAGGGTGAATTAAAACTCCGGCAACCGGAAATCCATTCCCCATTCCTTTAGCTGTAGTGATAATATCTGCTTCAATGGCAAATTCCTGATGAGCAAAGAAATACCCACTTCTTCCGTATCCTGACTGCACTTCATCCAGAATCAGAACAGCATCAAATTTCTCACACAGTTTTTTAATTTTGGATAAAAATTCCTGGGTTGGAATCATAATTCCCCCTACTCCTTGAATTCCTTCAATAATTACAGAGGAAATTTCACTTCCGTGTACGGCAAAGATTTCTTCAAGCTGCTTGATATCATTCCATTCTGATTTAATGAATCGTTCTGAAAAGTTTACCGGAGCAACAATCTTCGGATTATCCGTTACAGAAACTGCTGCGGAAGTTCTTCCGTGAAATGATCCTGAGAAATAAAGCACTTTGCTTTTTCCATTGTGAAAAGAAGCTAACTTCAATGCATTTTCATTAGCTTCTGCTCCTGAATTACACAGAAAAAGATTGTAGTCTTCATACCCTGACAGTTTTCCCAGCTTGTCAGCCAGTTCTACCTGCAGTTCATTCTGAACAGAATTAGAATAAAAGGAAATCTTCTCTAACTGTTCTTTTAATTTGTTTTGATAATGCGGATGATTGTGCCCGATAGAAATAACGGCATGACCTCCGTAAAAATCAAGATATTGTTCTCCTTTATCATCCCAAAGGAAAGACCCCAGAGCTTTAACCGGATGTATGTTGAATAATGGATATACGTTGAATAAATTCATTTTTTTGTTTTTTTATTTTTCTTTTGTCTTAAAACAAAAGTTCAAGACCTGGAAGACTGGCTTATTAATTATTTAAAATGCTATCGGTTTCAAATTCAAACCTGCATTTTCTTCCCAGCCCATTGCGATGTTCATGTTTTGTACAGCCTGCCCAGAAGCCCCTTTCAACAAATTGTCAATCGCTGAGTGAATAACGGCAACATTTCCACTCTTTTCAATCTGAATCACACAGCGATTGGTATTGACAACCTGCTTTAAATCAATTGCTTTTTCACTTACCGTAACAAAAGGTGCCTCTTCATAAAAATCCTTATACAATTGGTAAATGTCAGAAAGTCCCAAATCTGTTTTCACCGTAGAACTTGTAAAAATCCCTCTTGCAAAATCCCCTCTCCATGGAACAAAATTCAGGCTGACATTTTTATGGTTAAACAAAACTATTTGTTTCAAAATTTCGTCTACATGCTGATGAGTCAATGTTTTATAAGCCGACACATTATCATTCCTCCAGGTAAAATGGGTTGTCGGCTGTAAAGACTGCCCTGCTCCTGTGGAACCTGTAATTCCCGTAGTAAAAACCTCATCCAAAGATTCCTTTTCTGCCAATGGTAATAATGCCAACTGAATAGCTGTTGCAAAACATCCCGGATTGGCAATGCTTTTTGAACCCGACAGTTGTTTTTTATTGATTTCAGGCAGTCCGTAGATAAAATCTCTGCTTTCAAAATTTCCATCCAAACGGAAGTCATTTCCTAAATCAATAACCAGCGTTTCTTCTTTAACCGGGTTCTGAGTTAACCAGTTCTGGCTTTCTTTATGAGGAAGACATAGAAAAAGAATATCTACTTCTTCAGGCTGGTCTGTCAGCACCATTTCACAAACTGTCGTTAAATCCGGGTACAGATCCGAAATTCTTGTCCCCGAATTCGAACGACTATATAAAAAACTCAATGTCACATGGGGATGAAAAGCCAGTAAGCGTATTAATTCGCTTCCTGTATAACCGTTAGCTCCAACTATTCCTACTGTTTTCTTCATTTTTAAACTGACAGAACTGCGTCCTATCTTGCATTAAACCGTTCCTTCGGAACTTTAGTTGATATTTTTATTAATCTGATGGTATATGTTCAAGGAATTGCTTACAATTTTAGTGTATCCTTTTACATCTTCTCCCGTCCACGCTCTGTTGGCTTCTCCGTAACTTCCGAACTTGTCAGACATCAGATCGTGATCAGATTCAATTCCATTTAAAATAAATCTGTAAGGATGAAGAGTTATATATACTTTCCCACTCACTGTTTTCTGAGAATCCATTAAGAAAGATTCAATATTTCTCATTACCGGATCTAAGAAAAGCGCTTCATGAAGCCAGTTTCCATACCAGTCGGATAACTGGGATTTCATCATTTGCTGGTATTTTGAAAGCGTATGTTTTTCCAATAAATGGTGTGCCTTTATAATTACTGAGGCTGCAGCTGCTTCAAATCCAACTCTCCCTTTAATTCCTACAATAGTATCTCCCACATGGATATCACGGCCAATTCCGTAAGCAGAAGCCAATTCTTCTATTTTCTGAATAGCATATACAGAATGATTAAAACTTTCTCCATTCACCGCTACCACTTCCCCATTTTTAAACTCAATCTCCAATTCTGAAGGCTGGGTTTCCTGAACCTGAGACGGAAATGCTTCTTCCGGAAGATAATTTCTAGACGTTAAAGTCTCTTTACCGCCTACAGAAGTACCCCAAAGCCCTTTATTCACTGAATATTGTGCTTTCTGGAATTCCATTTCATATCCATGGTTTTTCAAAAACTCAATTTCTTCCTCACGGGATAAAGCCATATCACGGATAGGCGTAATGATCTCAATATTCGGACACATTACCTGAAAAATCAAATCAAAACGAACCTGGTCATTTCCCGCTCCTGTGCTTCCATGAGCAATGGCATCAGCTCCTACTTCAATGGCGTATTTTGCGATTTCCTGTGCCTGGATTGTACGCTCCGCACTTACAGAAAGAGGGTATGTGTTATTTTTCAATACATTCCCGAAAATCAAATACTTCACACAAGAATTGTAATAATCCTCCTGAGCATCTACGCACCTGTATTCTTTCACCCCAAGGTTTAAAGCTTTTCTCTCCAGTTCTTTTTCTTCTTCTTTGGAAAAACCTCCGGTATTTACAGTAACCGCATACACATCATACCCCAGTGTCTCACTAAGATATTTTGCACAGTAGGAAGTATCTAAACCTCCACTAAACGCTAAGATGACTTTCTTGTTCATTGTTATATTTAATTTCCGGTTGTGCATCCACAACACTGTTTACTTTATTATTATCAGACTGATTGTTTACAGCCTCATTCTTTTTGACGTCTTCCGGAACAAATAACATGGCTGTACATAAGCAGTTTTTTCGCTCCTTTTTCATTAAAATTTCATAGTTCACACAGTTCTTGCAACCATTCCAAAACTCTTCATCCTGAGTAAGCTCAGAATAAATAACCGGCTTGTACCCCAAATCACTGTTGATTTTCATTACCGCAAGACCTGTAGTTAATCCGAACACTTTTGCTTCCGGATATTTTTCTCTAGATAACTGGAAAACTTTATGCTTGATCTGAGTAGCCACTCCACCGTTCCTGAATTTGGGAGATACAATCAGTCCCGAATTAGCAACAAATTTCCCATGTGACCAGGTCTCTATATAACAGAAACCTACCCACTCACCGTTTTCAGTGGCAACCACAGCATTGCCTTCTGAAATCTTCTTACTCAAATATTCGATGGAACGTTTTGCGATTCCCGTTCCTCTACGCTGTGCAGAATCATACATTTCCTGCTGTATTTCACTCACATACACTAGATGTTCGCATGAGGAAATTTCTATTTCCATTTATTTATCTAAATTTTTTGGCAAATTTAAAATATAATTCCTTTAAAAACCAAATTAAAAAGATATTTTTTTTGTTTTAAAATTTTAAACAGGTAAAATTATCTTTAATTAAAAATATATATTTGCTAATTTATTATATATTTGCTAAAATAATATATTTATGGAAAATATATGCCCTAAATGCAAAAGTAACAAAGTTGTTAAAAGCGGTATTATCAACGAGAAACAAAGGTTTCACTGCAAAAATTGCAACTATTATTTTACTGTCAAAAAACTAGGAAAGCAGATTGATGACTACTATGTGACCAAAGCATTACAACTCTATCTTGAAGGATTAAGTTACCGTGAAATTGAACGGATTATCGGGGTTTCACATGTTACCATAAGCTCCTGGATTAAAAAATACAACATCACGAGACCGCCGCATTCGGAATTCCACCCTGTATATAAAATACTGAAACAAAATGAATTAATTGAATATATAGCTCAGGAAGAAAATATAAAAAATTCAGGAATCATTATTACTCAATTCGCCGATAAGTATATGCTGATTAAGTGGGAAAGATTTAAAAAGTAGAAGGCAGACAAACAGAAAATAGACGGATAGATAATAGACTTTACAGACTGTTTATTTCATTTCAGTCTATATAACTATACTATTACCACTAATATATATTAAATTTTCGTAAATAAATTATTAATTACAATTTGGCTTTCACAAAAAACAACGCCAAAAATTGATAATTTATGAAGAAATTACTTACATTTATTGGAGTAGCCTTAATTAGCGGTTCTATGTATTCGCAGGGTTCTCCTGATTACGGCAGCGGATTAAAAATAAACCTCAATCCTGAGGGAAACAAATTCATCAGATTTATTTTGTGGGATCAGCTTTGGCTAAGAAACAGCTCCCTGAATCCTGGCAGCATGGTTGGAAATGAGCCAACAGATAACACATGGAACCTGGGAAACAGGCGATTGCGTGCTTTAACGTATGCACAGATCTCCAAAAGATATATGATCCTTCTTCATTTTGGAATCAATAATCAGACTTTCATCAACGGAGGGGCTTCAGGCACCTCAGGAACAGGAGGTTACGGAAACGGCAAGAAAACCCAGATGTTTTTTCATGATGCCTGGAATGAATATGCAGTTATTTTACCTGGAGAAGCAGGAAAATTCAGTTTATCTTTAGGAGCGGGACTTCATTATTATATGGGACTTTCCCGTATGACGATGGCTTCTACGCTAAATTTTCTTACAGTAGACTCACCGGTATTCTCCTGGCCACTGATCGATAATTCGGATCAGTTCGGAAGACAAATTGGAATGTTTGCCAAAGGTAAATATGGAAAACTGGAGTATCGTTTCAGCTTAAACAAGCCTTTTGCTACGGATCTTGTGCCCGCTAATGTAACCGATCCATCTAAAGCTGTAGCAGTAGACAATAACGGAAACCCAAGTTTCTCAAAAGCAGGATATGTTGAATACCAATTCCTTGATGAGGAATCCAACACCTTACCTTTCAAAGTGGGTTCTTACCTGGGAACAAAGAAAGTCTTTAATGTTGGAGCCGGATTTTATCACCAGGCGGATGGAACCCGAACTTCTGTTAACTCAAACGTAGAAAAGCACGATATTACTCTTTTCGCCGTAGATGCTTTTGCAGACATTCCATTGGGAGAAGCAAAAAACAAAATGGCTGTTTCTGCTTATGCCGGATATTACAACTACAATTTCGGTCCAAACTACATAAGAAACCTGGGAACCATGAATATTGCAGCTTCTGATCCTAATTTTACAGGTAATAAAGCTATTGCAGGACCGGGAAATCTACAACCCACTATCGGAACAGGTAATATTATCTACGCACAGGCCGGTTTACTATTGCCCAGCCAGGCAGAAAAGCCCAAAATAAGAATACAGCCTTTTGCTGCTTATACTCACAAAAATTTTGAAGCTTTTGATAAATCATCCTCTCAGTTTGACATCGGAGCCAATTGGTTTATTGATGGGCATCACGCAAAAATCACTACCCAATATTCCACAAGACCGGTTTACACCAATCCTACCGAAAGCCCTTCTTCAAAAGGAGAATTTATTGTACAGTTCCAAATCTATTTATAACCCAACATCAAGGTAAAAAAAATATAAGATGAATTAAGTTAAGTTCTGTTATGAATAAAACTTTCACTCATCCCTTTTTCATTAACATCAAAAACTAATCAATATGAGCGATAATCATCACGAAAGCTACGAGAATATGTCCGATAGGCAGAAAAACCGCACCATTTGGAGCGTCATCACGGCATCATCCCTCGGAACCCTTATAGAATGGTATGACTTCTATATTTTTGGAAGTCTGGCTATTGTTTTAGCCACTAAATTCTTCCCGGCAGATAATCCAACAGCAGCATTCTTATCTACACTGGCCACTTTTGCGGCAGGATTCGTGGTAAGACCTTTTGGCGCTTTATTCTTCGGAAGACTAGGAGACCTCATCGGAAGAAAATATACTTTCCTGGTCACTTTACTGATTATGGGATTTTCAACTTTCCTTATTGGGTGTATCCCAAGTTATGAAACAATCGGGTTCTTTGCTCCGGTGCTGGTTTTAATACTGAGATTATTACAGGGCCTTGCTCTTGGAGGGGAATACGGAGGTGCCGCCACTTATGTTGCAGAATATGCACAACCTCACCGAAGAGGATACTGGACTTCATGGATCCAAACAACTGCCACAGCAGGTCTTTTCATTTCACTGATCGTTATTTTGATTACCAAAACTTCGCTTTCTCCTGAAGAATTCGATGGCTGGGGATGGAGAGTTCCTTTCTGGATTTCAATTTTAATGGTAGGTGTTTCTTATATTATCAGAAAAAACATGAAGGAATCTCCGCTTTTTGCAAAGGCAAAAAGTGAAGGCAAAACTTCTAAAAACCCTTTAAAGGAAAGCTTCGGAAATAAATTTAATTTCAAGTTTGTTCTGCTTGCTCTTTTTGGAGCAGCAATGGGACAAGGGGTTATTTGGTATACGGGGCAGTTCTATGCCATGAGCTTCATGCAGAAAGTAATGAATATTGACTCTACCCAGGTAGATTATCTAATGGCAACGGCGCTATTTTTAGGAACTCCATTTTTTGTATTCTTCGGCTGGTTATCAGATAAAATAGGACGAAAAGCTGTAATGATGACAGGAATGCTGATTGCTATTTTAGCCTACAGACCTATTTATGACAGCATGTTCAAAAGCGTCAGCCTTGAAAATAAGACAGTTGCTGCCAGCGGAATTACAGAAAAAAGAACGGATAAGATTCACAATGACATTGCTACAGACAGCCTTGTTACCTTCCATAAAGAAACGCTTTTTACAGATGGAACCCTCATTAAAAAAGACAGTATTGTACACTGGTCACCAAGCGGCCCGGTAATGAAGGACGGAAAAGCTGAAGAACCAAAGGTTTCACAATCTGTAAAAGTAAGTGACAGCACAAAATGGTACTTAGTATTCTTAGTATTCATTCAGGTAATCTTCGTAACCATGGTGTATGGACCTATCGCAGCCTTCCTTGTTGAAATGTTCCCGGTAAGAATCCGTTACACCTCGATGTCTTTACCTTATCACATTGGAAATGGGGTATTTGGAGGACTTCTTCCTGCTGTAGCTACTTACCTTGTAACTACCGGAAAGGAAGCAGGACATGCCACATGGTATCTTGAAGGATTATGGTATCCAATTGGAGTAGCTGGAGTCTGCCTGGTCATCGGATTAATTTATCTTAAAAATAAGAACAATAATCTTCATGATTAAGCATTGAATCACTTAAATTTTTATTAATTTTAAAACTACTAAAATGAACGGACTAAAAAAAATATTTGGCATATTCTGGATCGCAATTGCAGCGGTCGTGGGATATTTTGGAATTACGGTAATGGGAATTCCTAAAATTACTTCAGGAAAACAGGAAGACCTGGTTTTTGGTATCATCATTCTCTTTGTGCTGATGCCGATCATCTCAGGCGGAATGGCTGTTTTCGGATATTATGCATTAACAGGAGAATATTCTGACGATAAAATTTAAAGCAATATAAAAACAGATAATTGATGGATGATATATTCATCAATTATCTGTTATCAATTATAGAAAATGGACATCACAATTAAAGCAATTCTCGTCCCTCTGAAGATAAAAGAGTTATTGATCTCATCCGTAGATTAAATACTTCTCTTAAGGAACTAAAATAGTTATGAAAAAAAGACATGAACAAAAACTGATTATTCTGAGCATTGGGTTAATGATTGCTTTCAGTATTCCTGTTTCACTGCTTTTCAATAGTGAGCGGGAAGTTTTCGGATATCCCATGATTCTGATCTACCTGTTTGTTGTCTGGATGATTTCCATCGTGATTTCCCTTGTAATTGTAAAAAAGTACAATGAGTAGCTTCGCTTTATTTTTTGTGGTGTTGTTTTACCTGGCTCTTCTGTTCTTAGTTGCCCATCTGGCAGAGAAGAAAAGAAGTAAGTTCTGGATCAACAATCCTTACATTTATGCATTGTCACTGGCTGTGTATTGTACAGCATGGACTTACTACGGAAGCATTGGAGTAGCTGCTACAAGCGGACTTAACTATCTGCCGATTTATATTGGCCCTGCCATGATTATTCCTGCCTGGATTTATATCAATACCAGAATTGTAAGAATTGCCAGAGTAAATAAAATAAGCAGCCTTGCAGATTTTATCTCATTACGGTACGGAAACAGCAGAAGCATGAGCGCTATTATCACTGTTGTCTGCTTATTAGCGATTGTACCTTATATCGGATTACAGATCAAAGCAATATCCGAAACATTTCATTTGGTAACAGAAACCCCGATGTCCAAAGATATCCTGACTGATAATGCAACATTTGTTGTTATTTTAATTGCTCTATTCTCTTCTTATTATGGAACCAGGTATGTAGATGCGTCAGAAAAAAGGCTGGGAATTATCTCTGCTATTGCGCTGGAGAGCTTTTTAAAATTATTTTTCATTATTATTCTTGGGCTTTTTGTGATCTATTATGTTTTTGACGGATTCAATGATATCTACCAGAGAGCAAGTCATTTCGAAGATTTCAAAGAAAAAAATACATTCAACGGTATTGAAGGCGCAATGAACTGGATGGTTTTATGCATGATCTCTGCAACAGCCATCTGCATATTACCCAGACAGTTTCACACTGCAATTGTTGAAAACAGACAGGAAAAACATATCAGAACAGCAATATGGTTTTTCCCACTTTATTTACTGATATTTACTATATTCATTTTTCCTATTGCCTGGGGCGGAAGGCTTATCTTTGACGGTGAAAAAGTTAACCCTGAATTCTACTCTATTTTAATTCCGCAGCATTTTGACAATACTTTAATTACTGTTCTGGTTTTTCTCGGAGGGCTGAGCTCATGCATCTCCATGATTATTATTTCCGCCATTACTTTATCTATCATGCTTTCCAACAACCTTATTATTCCTTATGGACTGCTTGGAAAACTGAAGTCTGAAAACGAGACACAAAATACAAGAAGTATCACCACCATCAGAAAATTCAGCATTTTCGCACTGATTATCATGGCTTTTGTTTTCTACAAATATTTCATTTTAAAAACATCGCTGGATTCTGTTGGGCTAATCTCGTTTGTTGTGATCGCACAGCTGGCACCAGCATTTTTTGGGGCTATATTCTGGAGAAGAGGCAGTTATAAAGGTGCTGTAATTGGGTTGGCAGCCGGACTGGCGATCTGCTATTTCGGATTGATTATCCCTCAGTACTACTTTTCATATAATCAGGAATTCAAAGGTGTTTTAAGAGATATGTACAACTCTTTTGATTTTTTCACGATCTCTTATCTGGGAAGAATTCCGCAGATTTTTTTCTGGTCAATTCTTGTCAATACAGGTTTGTTCACTATTATTTCTGTAAGTACTAAAGGAAATTACCGTGAAAGAAACTTTGCTGAGCTGTATGTAGACATTGATAAATACATTCAAAATCACGAAAACGCTTTTATCTGGAGAGGAACCGCTTATATTTCCGATATCCAGAACATTCTGGAAAGATTTTTAGGTAAAAACAAGACCGAACAGGCATTGAGAATTTTCAATTTAAAATACAATATTGATTCTAAAACAGAGACTGCCGATTCAAGATTCATTAAGTTTTCAGAAAACCTTCTGGCCGGAAGAATAGGAACAGCTTCTGCTAAAATTTTAATTGAAGGCGTAACCAAAGAAGATAAAATATCTCTGAAGGAGGTTTTAAACATCCTGGAAGAATCTAAAGAAAATATCATTTTAAACAAAAAGCTTACAGAACAGTCTGAAGAATTGCAGAAACTTTCTGACGACCTCAGAACCGCTAATGAAAATCTCATCGTTAAAGACCGCCAGAAAGATGATTTTCTGGATTCTGTTGCTCATGAACTGCGGACCCCGATCACCGCTATCCGTTCAGCAGGGGAAATTCTGGCTGACGATGATGATATCCCTTTTGAAATAAAACAGGAGTTTTTAAACAATATTATTACAGAGTCTGACCGGCTCAGTGAGATCATCAATGATATCCTTTATCTTGATAAGCTTCAGCATGGGGAGATCTCTTTGAATATTCAGCAAAATAATATTCTTGACACTTATAAAAAAGCATTAAGCCCTATTTTACACCTGATACAGCAGAAAAACATCCATTTAAGTGAAGTCAATCTCCTGAACCGGGTTATATTTGAATATGATGAAGCCAGAATGATCCAGCTTCTTCAGAACATCTGGGGGAATGCTTTAAAATTCACAGATGAACAGGGAACAATACAGACTAAATTGTTTGAAAAAGAAAATCAATTGGTAATTACCATTTTCAATACCGGGAAACACATTCCTGAAGAGGATCTGGAAATGATTTTCGACAAGTTTTATCAATCCAAAAATCAAAATATATTAAAACCTACAGGAAGCGGACTTGGTCTTGCAATTTCAAAGAAAATAATACAAGCCCACAATGGAAGTATAAAAGCTGAAAACAGCGGCCTTGGAGTTACTTTTTCCATTACCCTTCCTGACAGAATACTAAACGAGATTAGAAATGAAGTTGAACACCTTTAAAAAGCCTTATGAAAAAGATAATCATTGCGGATGATGAACACAAAATACTCATGTCCCTGGAATACAGTTTTAAAAAGAACGGTTACGATGTTTATATTGCCCGTGACGGAACAGAAGTTCTGGAATTTTTAAAAACAATGGTTCCGGACGTAATTCTGCTCGATATCATGATGCCAAACCTTGATGGATACAGCACATTAGACCTCATTAAACAGGATGAAAACCTGAAAGACACAAAAGTTATCTTCCTGAGTGCAAAAAATAATCCGAAAGATATTGAAAAAGGTCTTGAAATGGGTGCTGACGCTTATGTAACAAAACCCTATTCTATTAAGAAACTGATACAGCAGATTGAAGAGATGTTTTAGAAAAAGCTATCATCCTTGTCTAGGTTTTAAATCCTGGCATGGATAACAAAAAATATAAAAACACGATTATTGATATGAATACAGATATTTTATTTAAAGAAAGCATAGAAGACAAGGAAAAGTTCTGGAAAGAACAGGCCGAAGCCATACAATGGTTTAGATTCCCGCAGCAGATCCTTTCAAACGATCCCAATGATTATCCGCAATGGTTTGCTGATGGAAAGCTTAACATGTGTTACTTGTGCATTGACAAACATATTGAAGATGGCTTTGGAGATCAGAATGCAATTGTTTATGATTCACCAGTAACAGGCCAAAAGACAATATACACTTTCCATCAGGCTAAAGAAGAAATCTCAAAATTAGCAGGTGGATTAAATTCTTTAGGATTAAAAAAAGGAGATACTGCTGTTATTTATATGCCCATGATTCCGCAAACTCTTTTTGCCATGCTCGCATGTGCCAGAATCGGAATCATCCACAATGTAGTTTTCGGCGGATTTGCACCTCATGAACTGGTGGTAAGAATTGATGACTGTAAGCCCAAAGTGCTAATCACGGCCACTGCAGGAGTAGAAATTGCCAAAAGAATCCCTTATCTCCCATTGGTAGAAAAAGCCATTGAGCTAGCTCAGGATAAAGTAGATAATATTGTTGTTTACAACAGGAAACTGGTAGATAACCAGCATGAAATGTTTGACGGACTGATTGATTATGAAGAGCTGATTCAAAAATCAGCACCTGCCGACTGTGTTTCAGTAGAATCTACCCATCCACTCTATTTACTTTACACCTCAGGAACTACAGGAAAACCTAAAGGAATTGTTCGTGATACCGGCGGCTATGCCACAGCATTAAAGTTCTCCATGAAATATATCTACGGCATTGAACCGGGAGAGACCTATTGGGCTGCATCGGATTTCGGATGGGCGGTAGGACACAGCTATTCTGTTTATGGACCGCTCCTTAATAGAAATACAACAATTATTTTTGAAGGAAAGCCTATTATGACACCTGACGCAGGAACTTTCTGGAGAATTATTTCAGAATATAAGGTTTCTGCCATGTTCACAGCTCCTACCGCCATCAGAGCCATCAAAAAGGAAGATCCCGATGGTGAGCTGGTGAAAAAATATGACCTGTCAAACTTCAAAAAACAATTTCTTGCCGGGGAACGGTGTGATGTAGCTACCCTGGATTGGTTTGCTGAACATATTGGTGTTCCGGCTATTGACCACTGGTGGCAGACAGAATCCGGATGGCCGATGTTAGGATTATTAACCTTTGACGAAAATTATAAAATCAAAAGAGCCTCTGCCGGAAAACCTATTCCAGGATACGATATCAAAATTTTTGATGAAAACGGGCTGGAGCTGGATCCACATCATGAAGGTTACTTAGTGATAAAACTTCCTCTTCCACCAGGAGCTATGCTGGGAATCTGGAAAGATTACGCCCGATTTGAAAACAGCTATTTATCACAATACAAAGGATATTATTTCTCAGGAGACGGCGCTATACAGGACGAAGACGGCTATATTTTCATTACCGGGCGGGTGGATGATGTTATTAATGTAGCCGGCCATCGGCTTTCAACCTCAGAAATGGAAGAAATTGTCTCCTCACATCCTGATGTTGCAGAATGCGCTGTTGTGGGTATTGATGATGATCTAAAAGGTCAGGTTCCTTTTGCTACGGTTGTTTTAAAGAATGGTGCCTCTATTACTGAAGAGGAATTGGAAAAGAACATCGTCCAAATGGTTCGCGAAAAGATTGGCGCTGTAGCTTTTCTGAAAAACGCAATGGTTGTCAAACGATTACCTAAAACAAGATCCGGAAAGATCTTAAGAAAACTGATCAGAACACTACTGGATGGAAAAGATTTCCAGATTCCTTCCACTATTGATGATGAAAAAATCATCGAAGAAATCCAGGAAAAGATCCGTGAATATAGGGCTTAAACAAAAAATTAAACATATATTTAAATATCATTTTGATTTAAATTATTCCCAAAACTTAAAATCAAAAACAAACTATCAATACAATTCAAATTTCAAAAAAAACAAAAGGGATATGAGAAATTACTTAATAGAAGATTTACCACAATATTTTGAAGATTATAAAAAGTCTATCAAAAATCCGAAGAAATTCTGGGACAAGGTAGCAGATCAAAACTTTGTCTGGTACCAGAGATGGAGCAAGGTTGTTAAGTACGATATGAATGAAGCTAAAATTGAATGGTTCAAAAATGCCAAACTTAATATTACCAAGAACTGTCTGGACAGGCATCTATCCATAAGAGGAGACAAAACCGCCATTATCTGGGAGCCGAATGATCCGAAAGAAGAGGCACAGCATATTTCCTATAATGAATTATACACCCGCGTCAATAAAACAGCCAATGTTTTAAGAGATATGGGTATTGAAAAAGGAGACAGAGTATGCATTTATCTTCCAATGATCCCGGAACTTGCCGTTACCATGCTGGCGTGTGCTAAACTTGGGGCCGTTCATTCCGTTATTTTCGCAGGATTTTCTGCCTCTGCGGTATCTTCAAGAGTGAATGACTGTGAGGCAAAAATGGTAATTACCTCTGATGGAAGTTACAGAGGAAGCAAAGTGCTGGATCTTAAAAGTATTGTTGATGAAGCGCTGGAGAAGACTCCAACCGTTGAAAAAGTGCTGGTAGTTAAGAGAACCCACAACAAAATCAAAATGAAAGAAGGAAGAGATTACTGGTTAGCAGACCTGTATGAAAAAGCTTCCCCTGATTTTGTAACGGTTATTATGGATTCTGAAGACCCTCTTTTCATTCTTTATACTTCCGGTTCTACCGGAAAACCTAAAGGAATGCTTCATACCTGCGCCGGATATATGGTATACACCGCCTATACCTTTAAAAATGTATTTAATTATAAGGAAAACGATATTTATTGGTGTACAGCAGATATTGGCTGGATCACCGGCCACTCCTACATTCTTTATGGACCATTGCTGAATGGGGCCACTACCGTAATTTTCGAAGGCGTTCCTACGTATCCTGAACCGGACCGTTTCTGGGAAGTGATAGAAAAACATAAGATCACCCAGTTCTATACCGCTCCTACCGCTATCCGTTCTTTAGCCAAAGAAAGCACAGAATGGGTGGACAAACATGATCTGAGCTCTTTAAAAGTAATCGGATCTGTAGGAGAGCCTATCAATGATGAAGCATGGCACTGGTTTAATGACCATGTCGGCAAGAAAAAATGTCCTATTGTTGATACCTGGTGGCAGACTGAAACAGGAGGAATTATGATTTCGCCGCTTCCTTTTGTTACTCCTACCAAACCTACTTACGCTACCCTTCCTCTCCCGGGAATTCAGCCTGTTTTGATGGATGACAAACGCAACGAAATCACTGGGAATCAGGTTACCGGGAATTTATGCATCCGTTTTCCATGGCCGGGAATTGCAAGAACCATCTGGGGCGACCATCAAAGATATAAAGAGACTTACTTTACCGCTTTCCCTGGAAAATATTTCACTGGTGACGGCGCTTTGAGAGATGAAGTGGGCTATTACAGAATTACAGGACGTGTAGATGATGTTATCATTGTTTCCGGGCATAATCTTGGAACAGCACCTATTGAAGACAGTATTAACCAACACCCTGCTGTTGCAGAATCCGCAATTGTAGGCTATCCTCACGACATCAAAGGAAATGCTTTATATGGCTTTGTGATGCTTAAAGAGACAGGAGAAAGCCGTGATAAGGAAAACCTGAAAAAGGAAATCAATCAACTGATTTCCGACCAGATCGGACCTATCGCCAAACTGGATAAAATACAGTTCGTTTCCGGACTTCCTAAAACACGTTCCGGTAAGATCATGCGTAGAATCCTTAGAAAAATTGCTGAGGGTGATTTCAGTAATTTTGGAGACATCAGTACCTTATTGAACCCTGAAATTGTAGATGAAATTAAAAACGAAAGAGTGTAATTACTTTTAAACAGCAAAATAAAGAGATCATTTCCATGTGAAGTGATCTCTTATTCTTTTATGAGAAATTTGAACTTCTGAATTGTGCTGCAAACCTTCAGATATAATCCAGTAGTTATTAAATTGGCTTAATCTGGACGAACAGCCAAAAAAAATAATCAAAAATTAGAGTTAAGTGACAAAAAAAATTCACAGTCCCCATGATCAGAAGATTTTACAAATCCTTATTATTTTTGAGAATTTGAAAAAAAATTAGTAAATCAACAAATTCAAACGCACGTTCAATAGATATTCTCAAACATTTTAACATTATATTATAGATGAAATATTAGAATATAAATTTTATTGCATTTATATAAAAAAATAAGGAAATTTTCAGTAACTTTAATCAAAACTTTAAAACCCATTAATTATGTCAAATATATTAGCTGGGCTATTTGAGCACCATAGCGATTACAAAAAGCTTGAGAGTGATCTGGAAAATTCAGGAATTCCTAGTTCAGATTACATTGTATACCTTAGCAGTGAAGCAAGTAACGCCCAATACCTGGCAAGTGTGGCGGTAAAGGACAGCAGCCAGGCGGATAGTGCCCAGAGCATCTTCAGGCAAAATGCTGTTATTAAAACTTATTTATTCGAAAATATGAGCATTGATGAGGCCAATTATGATACAATTAAAAAGTATATTGATGCCAGAAACAAAGCCGAAATCCACAACAGCCCTGATATTAAAATTAAATCCGCCAGTGACGGTATGAATTCAGAGGTAAAATTTTAATCAACATAAAACTAAATAACCGGAAATCCGTAGTGCGTACTACGGATTTTTTTATGTTTGAAAAAAGTAAAAATTTTCGTATTTTCGTCTAAATATAGGCATCTGCACAAATGAGTTACGATTTAGAACAAGAGAACAAAGAGATCCTTGCAAGATATAAGGATCTGATTTCTAATACATACAGAACACTGGATGAGGAAAACAACAAGCTTATCCGAAAAGCATTCGATATTGCATTGGATGCTCATAAAGACCAAAGGAGAAAATCCGGGGAGCCTTACATCTATCACCCTATCGCTGTAGCCAAAATTGTAGCAACGGAGATCGGTTTGGGGGCTACCTCTATTGCCTGTGCATTGCTGCATGATGTAATTGAAGATTCCGATTACACCTATGAAGACCTGAAAAAGATCTTTGGTGAAAAAATCGCCAGTATCGTGAATGGATTAACCAAAATATCCATCATGAACCATCAGAATATCTCTGTACAGTCAGAAAACTACAGAAAGTTACTGCTTACACTATCTGAAGATTTCAGGGTTATTCTGATCAAAATTGCAGACCGTCTTCACAATATGCGGACGCTGGAAAGCATGGCTCCGGACAAACAGAAAAAAATTGCGTCAGAAACAGTTTATATCTATGCTCCCATGGCACACCGTCTTGGATTGTATAACATCAAATCTGAACTGGAAGACCTTTCTTTAAAATACAATAATCCTGAAGTATATAATGAGATCACGGAGAAATTGGAACTGGCCAAGGAAAACCGTGAAAGATATATTGAGGAATTCAAAACTGAAGTTTCTGAGCGACTGAAAGAAGAAGGCTTAAATTTTACCATCAAAGGCCGTGCGAAAGCTATTTCTTCCATTTACCGAAAAATGCTGAAGCAGGGAGTTTCCTTTGAAGAGGTTTTTGATAACTACGCCATCAGAATTATTTATAAATCGGATGCCAAAAACGAAAAATTCCTGGCATGGAAGATCTATTCCATCGTTACGGATGTTTATCACAGTAATCCTTCAAGAATGCGTGACTGGATCACCCAGCCCCGCTCTACAGGATATGAAAGTCTGCACCTGACCGTTCTGGGGCCTGATAAAAAATGGATTGAAGTTCAGATCCGTTCAGAACGAATGGATGAAATTGCTGAAAAAGGGGTTGCCGCACATTACAAATATAAAGAAGGTTATAAACAGAGTTCGGATGACCGTAATTTTGAAAAATGGGTTACAGAGATCCGTGAGGTGCTTGAACAGCAGCAGAACCTTTCTACCTCTGAGCTATTGGATAATATCAAGCTGAATCTTTATTCAAAAGAAGTGTTTGTATTTACTCCAAAAGGAGAAATTAAGATCCTTCCTACCAATGCAACGGCACTGGATTTTGCTTTTTCAGTTCACTCCGACCTGGGAATGAAGTGTCTGGGCGCTAAAATTAACGGAAAGCTGGTTCCTATTTCCTATGTTCTTCAAAACGGGGACCAGGTGGATATTCTGTCTTCTCAGAATCAAAAACCGAAATCGGACTGGCTGGAATTTGTAGTAACCTCCAAGGCCAAGTCTAAGATTAAAAGCTACCTGAATTCTCAGAAAAATCAGCTGGTAGAAGATGGAAAAGAGATTTTACAGAGAAAACTCCGTCATGCAAAAATCAATTTCAATGATGATGAAATTAACAAACTGCAAAAATTCTTTAATTTAAAATCGTCCCAGGAACTGTTTCTTAAATTCCAAAGCAATGAACTGGATGCAAGCAGTTTAAGAAAATATATTGAAAGTAAGAATGTGTTTAACAACTTACTTTCCAGATTCAGAAAATCTCCGTCTAAAAATCTTCACTTCGAGGAGCCGAAAGAGCAAAACCTTGATATGATCGTATTTGGAAAAGATGAGGAAAAACTGAATTACAGCTATGCAAAATGCTGTACAGTTATTCCGGGAGATAAGATCTTCGGATTCATTACCATTTCCGACGGAATTAAAGTGCACAGTGACAACTGTCCGAATGCCATTAACCTTAGGGCTCAGTATGACTACCGTGTCATTCCTGCTAAATGGGTAAATGCAGAAAGCTTTAAGAACAGAGTAAAAATTGAGATCGAAGGCCTTGACAGAATGGGTATGATTAACGATATTACAACAGTTATCAGTGGAAGCATGGGTATGGATATGAAAAGTATGTCTATTGAATCCAACAACGGAGTTTTTACCGGAAACATCAATCTTGAAGTCAAGAATAAGGGGCAATTGGAGGAAACCTTCAAGAAGCTCAAGAGTATTAATGGAGTCTCAAGAGTGAGACGACTACAATCATAAATATGAATTTATCACTTTATTTTAAAAAATTTTTCAACAACAGCCAGGCCTCAGGAATTGTCCTTATTTTCTGTGTGCTTATTTCGTTACTTATTGCAAATTCTTCTCTTGCCGGAAGTTTTCAGAACTTTTTGGATAAGGAAGTTGGAACCCACCTGTTTCATCTGAACTATCCTGTAAGCATCTGGATCAATGATGGTCTGATGGCTATATTCTTCCTTTTAGTAGGATTGGAAATTAAAAGAGAACTCGTAGAAGGTGAACTTTCTTCTTTCAAGAATGCCTCATTGCCTATTTTTGCTGCAGTTGGCGGAATGCTGGTACCTGCAGTTATTTACAGTATCTTCAACTCCGGGACGGAATACAGCAATGGCTGGGGAATCCCGATGGCAACCGACATTGCTTTTTCTTTGGCTATTATTTCAATGTTAGGAAAGAAAATTCCCAATTCAATCAAAATATTCCTGGCAGCATTAGCCATTGTGGATGACCTGGGAGCTATTCTTGTGATTGCTATTTTTTATACTGACCAGATCCACTGGAGCTATCTCCTGCTCTCTTTTGGAGTAACAGCACTGCTGTTCATTTTAAATTTTTTAAAGGTTACCAAAACAATATTTTATATTATTCCGGGATTGTTTTTATGGTATTTTCTGCATCACTCCGGCATCCACGCAACCATTGCAGGGGTTTTATTAGCCTTTTCAATTCCTACCAATGCTTCAAATGTAGAAATATCACCATTGGAAAAACTGGAACATCAGCTTCACATTCCGGTAAGCTTCTTAATTATGCCTGTTTTTGCCTTAACGAATACCAATATTACTTTTTCAAGTGAAATGGTAGCAGGTGTTACAAGTACATTAGGATTGGGGATTATCTGCGGATTGGTTCTTGGAAAGCTGATCGGAATCAACCTGTTCTCTATGATCGCCATCAAATTAAAACTCAGTTCCCTGCCTCAAAACAGCAACTGGACTCAGATGATTGGCGTAGGTCTTCTGGCCGGAATTGGATTTACCATGTCCATTTTTATTGCCCTGTTATCATTTAAAGGAGAAATTGTAATTCAGGATGAAGCAAAATTTGCAATCCTGATTGCTTCTTTTGTTGCAGCCATTCTAGGATTTACGATATTAAGTCTAAGCTCTAAAGGAAATATGGAACCGGAAGAAGATTAATTCTTTTTCTGGTCTTCCAATTTTCTCCTGTGTTCTTCATCACTTTCAAAATCCGGCTCTGTAACAGGAGTATGATAATTAACTGCTTCCTTCTGAATTTCATCGGACAGCAGCTTTTCTATTCTAAGCTTTCTGATCGCCATATTCAGTTCATTTCCAAAGAGTAAAAGGTAGACATTCACATTCACCCAAACCATCAGCAGGATCATACTTCCAATGGAGCCATAAAGAACGTTGTAGCGGGCAATATCTTTCACATAGATCGCAAAAATATAGGTTGTAAGCACAAATAACACCGTGGTAAGAACTGCTCCCGGAACCGCCTGTCTGAATCTGGTAATTTTCACTGTTCCCAGCCAGTAAAACAAGGTTAAAAGAATAAAATAAAATAACGGAAAAGAAACAAAACCAATGATGCTGGAAAGATTATCCACCAGCCAGCTTACATCATAAGCAGGAGTAAAAAGTTTCATTACAACTTCTACATAATAGACCCCGAAAAGGGCTAAAAACACAATGGTAATAAAACCAATTGTAATAAAGAATGAAAGGATAAATTCCTTTACATCACTTAGCTTTTCTTCTGTATTTTCATTAAACCCGTTAATCAGGGAGAAAGTACCATTGGTTGCAAAAATAAGCGCCAGTACAATGGTCAGATTACTGATCCCTTTCATATTGGGGATAATACTGGTTTCAATATAGCCTCTTACATCCCCTTCCATATTGGATGGAAAAACATTATGCATCAGTACATCAAAAATATAAAACTGCAGCTTGTCATAATGCGGCATATAAGGTAATACGGAAAGCAGGAACAGGATAAAAGGGAATAAACTTATGGTAAAGCTCCAGGAAATAGCAGCGGCTTTTCGCCCTATTTTCCCTTTAAAAATCCCGGAGATATAGATCTGAAACATCTGCCAAAGCGATATTCCCAAAACAGGAATATGAATGTTATCAAAAAAATCTTGAATCTTCAGAATAAAATTAGGAACTTTTATACCCATCTATTTGCTTGTCTTTTTACAAAGGTAGGGGAATTAAATTAAATAAGTGAAAGAAAAGGAACTGTAAACCGGGGAGAAAAATGCACGAAAAGAAATGAGAACTTAGATTTGTGATTATTGAATAATATACCATCTTAAACATCGACCGGTAAACTTTAAACCTTGAACATAAAACCTTATCTTTGCCGCCTGAAACTTTCTTACAATGCGAATCAGTTTACTTTGTATCGGCAAAACGGATGATAAGGAGATTACATCCCTTATTAATTACTACTTAAACCGCCTTCCCAAGCACTGGAATTTTGAGATCACTGAGATTCCAGATGTAAAAAACGCCAAGAACCTGTCTCCGGATCTCCTTAAAAAAGAGGAAGCCAAGCTTTTTATTAATCATATTGATAAAAATGATCTGGTTGTAATTCTGGACGAAAAAGGAAAACAATTTACAAGCCGTGAATTTTCCCAGAAAATTGACAACTGGATGAATTCTTCCATAAAAAAAGTACATATCCTGATTGGGGGCGCGTATGGTTTCTCAGAAGATATGTATAGCAGGGCCAATGAAAAGATGTCATTATCTAAAATGACTTTTACCCATCAGATGATCCGTCTTTTTATTGTGGAACAGCTTTACCGTGCAGACCAGATCCTTCAGGGAAAGCCTTATCATAATGACTAAAAGCCACTTTTTTAAACTGTAAATAATAAGTTATCCTTTTAAACCTATTTGTCTTTTAGCCTCTCCTATCACAAAAGCTACAGAATTCGCAATATTAAAGCTTCTGATCAGCTTTGACATCGGAATGGTTAAATGGTTTTCAAATTGGTTTAAAACTTCTTGACTAAGCCCAACACTTTCTTTCCCGAAAACAAGCCAGTCTCCATCCTGAAAATCATTTTCCAGATAGGATTTCTCTGCATGGGAACTCATTAAAAAAACACGGGACGGATCAGGAATACTGCCTATCCATTCTTCTACATTGGCATATTCTGTAACATCAAGATGCACCCAATAATCCAATCCGGACCGCTTCAGGTTTTTATCATTAATTACAAATCCAAAGGGATGAACCAAGTGCAGTCTAGATTCCGTACCTACACATAAGCGTCCGATATTTCCTGTATTATTTGGAATTTCGGGCTCTACAAGAACAACATTTAACATCTATATTTTTTATATAAACAAAAACAGCTAAAGATAAGCATATAGCTATATCCAGCTGTTTTTTATTGATGATTAATACATTCAAAAATCCTGTTAACAGGTATTACAATAATTGAATAAGTATTATTTTTTAACGCATTTGGCATAATACTCAGCCAAAACAGCTCTTTCATACCCTAAACTAACAGCTTTGTCCAGGTTTTCACAGGCTTCTTTAGGCTTTGCCATATTAAATAAGACCAGTGCTTTCGTTACAAATGCCTGGGCAAACTTCGGATCAATAGAAATTGCTTTATTGACATCTGCAAGTGCTTCCTTATTTTTTTTCATTCTCAAGTAAACATCTGCCCTTCCGCTATACAGCAATGATTCCGGCTTTTCTGCAATGAGTTTATTATAATCTTTCAATGCATCATCCAGTTCACCATTATTCTTTTTAAGATTAGCTAATCCTGTTTTGGCAAAGATATTATCCGGTGCAAAGGTCAGGATATGATTAAGATCGGCTTTGGCCTGCTCTTTTTTATCCTGAATTTCATAGATTTTGGAACGGGTGAGGTATAAGTCAGCGCTTTTATCATCTACTTTAAGGCCACTTTCAATATACTCCAGTGCCTTTTTCTTGTCTCCTTTCTGGCTGTACAGGGAAGAAAGGTTTTCATATACAGAAACAGACATTGGATTGGTTTTTAAGGCCATATCATATGATTTAAATGCAAGATTAGTTTTTCCTAATCTTCTTTGCGCTGTTCCGAGATAATTATAATATTCTGATTGTATTTTCCGGATCTGCTCCTTTTCTGCCAGTTTGGAATATTGCTCTTCAGCACATTTATAATCTGCTTTTTTAAAACATTCTTCGGCTATTTTTTTATCCTGGGCAAGGATATTTAAAGAGAAGCTGACTGAAACCAGAACTAATAAAGTTTTTTTCATGAAGTTATATTTTGCTTGTTGATTACTTTCCTGGCGAGCGCACCAAATATCACTCCCAATAAAGATCCAACAAACGCCCCCACCAAAATATCAATTGGAAAATGCACTCCTAAATATATTCGGCTGTAGGAAACCACTATAGCCCATACAAATATAACATAAGGAAACCATTTAAGTTTATTTTTAAGTAAAATACATAAAAAGGCGGCTAAAAAAAATGTATTGGAGGCATGTGCGGAATAAAATCCGTATTGTCCACCACACTTCACAATTCTCATATAGTGTTCCAAACTGGGATCATGACACGGCCTTAACCTTGCGACTCCATATTTGAATACACTTGCCAGCTGATCTGAGACTGTTGCTCCAAGGGCTAAAAATATAAGAATAAAAACTAATGATTTTAGTTTGTAATTTTTGTATAAAAAATAAAGGAATATACTATAGAGCGGCACCCAGATCCAAGTGCTTGAAATAAGCATCCAAAACTGGTCAAAAGCCGGGTCGCCCAAATTATTAAGGTATAAGAATACCTGCTTATCTTCCTGAATAATTTCCTCCATACATTATCGGCTTACAGGTCCTTCGTAAGTTTCATCATCGGCAGGCTTTGGTTTTGGAGGTTCCTGAGTGGTAGATGCAGGCTCTGTAAGAACATCTTTTTCAATATCCTTCATTGGGTTGAAATCCTTGGCAGCATCTTTTACTTTCTCAATTTCACGCTTAATTTCAGAAACAGGGTTATCTGTTTCCTTCATGATTTCAGTTTTGATATCTTCTACTGCACCACGCATCTTTCTAACACCCGCACCTAAGTCACGTGCAATCTGAGGCAGTTTATCCGGACCGAATAATACAACGATTGCCACTGCAATCAATGCCATTTCTCCAATGCTTAATTCCATGCTGTAAAATTACGAAAGATTATACATTTATTTGCTGTAAACTAAAAATTTAAACAAATTTTAAGATTTTGAGTAAGAAGTCGATTTAAAATCTACTGGTAATAGTTCAAAATTTATTGGATACATGAGCTCCCGGCCGTTTGCGTGTTTAAGGTTTAAGGTCTGGTTCGATCCATTCAAAATCTCAAAAACTGAGTCTTTCCTCCTTCTCATATTTTTCCAACAAACAGCAAATGAATGCGAATTAATAAATAATTAATTCAAAATATTGAGAATTAAATACTATTTAAGTATATTTACTAAACACAACCAAAACTAAATATATTATGAAAAAACTAGTTACTGTCTTTAAATTTGCAGCCGTATTATCTGTACTAACACTTAGCAGCTGTAGTGATGAAAACAATGAAATTACAAAACAGGAAGCAGTTCAGACAAAAATAACCACTGCTGATTTACAAAAAGAAATCACTCCTATTTCACAAGCCGTTCCAGGTACTGTACAGATCCAGCTGGATGAATCTCAAAAAAATCTTGAAAAATATCTGAAAAGTGATTTACAGATTGCCGGCACTAGAGTTATTGGACAGATCTCAACACAAAAAGGAATTGAAATGTCAAAAAGCCTTATTTCCGAGAAAGACCAGTTTATTGCGGTGGGAAACCTTATGGATCTTTCTACAGTTAAATTAGGAAGAATTGGAGATCTTTATACAGGCGATGATCTTACGATTGCACAAACCGGATTGAAAGAAATGGTGAATGAAGAAATCAAAACAGGAACCAACGTTATGGAAGTGATCTGGAGCAATAAAAACGGAAAGTTCACCAGTCTTTGTTTCTATAATGATTCAGGAATTATCTGGGATAATGTTCTTGGAGGTCTGATTGTGATGGACACAAGAGGCGCTGTAGAAAATTCAAATGAAGCAGCTGCAAAAGTATCTTCTAAATGGTATAAGGAATGGTGGACTGCAAGCTGGCTTTGGGGATCTAAAAGAGGGGAAATGGGGTATCAGATTACGATATACTATACTGGTTCAACGGTATCTAATACCGATGTTAATGACTGGGCTAACATTAGCTTAGGAAAAGCAAAAAGTGAAAGCAGGATTACTAAAAAGACTGGTGCTTACGGACAATGTCAATACGCATTGGGACTTTGTACGCCAACCGGATCTTTAAGCTTTAATGCAAGCAAATTCTCAGTGTCATTCTCTGGATTGGGCAGTAATATGGTAAGCAATGGATACAAATCATTATATCCTTAGTTTCATAGAATATAAAATTTCAAAATGATAAAGGGAAGTCTGCTAACGTCTTCCCTTTATTATGTAATTTAATCACAGTTTGTCTATTATTTCCTGTTTCAGAACTTCAATAGCATGAAAAATATTGATTTGTAATATATTTTCTCAGGTATAATAGTTCTTTTTCAACCATAGACTTAATTTTACAAGTAATATCAAAACCGGCACTTCCACCAATGGTCCAATTACTCCAACAAATGCTTGCGGAGAATGAATTCCGAATACTGCAATAGACACTGCAATTGCTAATTCAAAGTTATTACCGGTTGCAGTAAAGGCTATGGAAGCATTTTTATCATAAGGAACTTTGAATGATCTATTTATCAGAAAACTTGCCAAAAACATCAGAACAAAGTATACAATCAACGGTACAGCTACTTTTAAAACATCTAATGGTAATTCCAGTATCTTATCCCCTTTCATACTAAACATGATTACAATCGTAAATAAAAGAGCATAAAGAGTGAGTGGAGAAACTACAGGAACAAATTTCCTGTTATACCATTCCAAACCTTTTAACCTGATTAGTAAATACCTGCTTAAAAAGCCCGCTATGAAAGGAATACCCAGATATATAAAAACACTTCTTGTAACTTCCCCCATTGATACTGTTATATTAAAATTAGCTAAACCTAATTTTTCTGGTAAAACATTAATAAAAAGCCAAACCATAAAACTATAACAAAGTACTTGAAACAGGCTATTTAAAGCTACCAATAGTGTTCCATATTCACGATTACCTTTTGCTAAATCGTTCCAGACGAGTACCATTGCGATACACCTTGCCAAGCCGATCAGAATTAAACCAATCATATAGTCAGGTTCATTTCTAAGGAAAATAATAGCCAGTACAAACATTAATACAGGGCCTATTACCCAATTTAACAACAAAGAAATTCCTATGATTTTTTTATCTGAAAAAACTTTTGGCAGTAAGGAATAATCGACCTTTGCTAATGGTGGATACATCATTACTATTAATCCAATTGCCAGAGGAATATTTGTAGTTCCAACAGATAAAGAATTGGTTAAATTTAAGATACCAGGAAAGAAATAACCTAAACCTATTCCTAAAAACATTGCTAAAAATATCCAAAGCGTAAGATATCTATCCAGAAATTTTAATTTTGGCTGCATAATATATATTTAATCTATTCCTACCACTTGGCTTCTTCTCTCCATCATTACGCTATCCCTCCATACACCCTGCAGCTTCCCTATTCTCTCCCGGTACCCGATCATTCTAAATCCAAAAGTTTTATGCAATGCTATGGTAGCCTTATTTTCAGGAAACATTCCAGATTGTAAAGTCCAGATTCCGTTTGCTTCGCTTTCTTCTATAAGTTGATGCATTAAAAATTTACCCACACCTTTTCCTCTATGGTTTTCCGATACATATACACTTACTTCAGCTACGCCTTCATAAACACAACGGCTGCTCACTTTGGATAAGGCAGCCCAGCCTAGTACAATATCCCCCTGAACAGCTATGATCCTGCTATGCAACAATTTACTTTCATTCCAGCTCTCCCATGATGGAACAGTGGTCTCAAATGTTGAAATGCCGGTGTCAATACCTTCCTGATATATTTTGGAAATATCCGGATAATGTTCCTTATTAATTGAAATTATTTTCATGCTGTTTTTTTATTTGTGAAAAGACATACAGCATCTCTGCTCCTATCTGTAAACTTTTTTCGTAATAAACCTGGTTCTGTTCAGGGGTACCGTCTGAAAGTTTAGGATCTTCAAAAGTAATGGGAATACGTTTATCTGCTCCCGGAATGAAAGGACAGCCTCCATCAGCCTGCGAGCAAGTCATAACTGCAGCAAAACCATGTTTGGGATTAAAAACATTATCATATTTTTTTGAAAAACCAATAATGGGATGCAGATTTTCATCATACCTGATAGCGTATACAGGATTTTCCGTATCTGAAATCTTTATGATCAAAAAGCCTTGCTCCCTCAACGTTTCCGCAACCTTAGGAAACATTGCAGTTTCTTCAGTTCCTCCTGAATAACAAGTTACATTGGGAATATTAAAGTATACGCTTGCTGTTTGTGCCCAAACTTGTGATAAATGGCTTCTTCTTGAGTTGTGGGTACAGATGAAATTAATATCAATTATTTTCCTGTTATCAAGTTTGTCCTGAATAAAGTCAATTAATAATTTTAATGTAGCTTTCCTGTCTTTGCTAATTTGCTGATCTTTTAATAACTCAATTGTTTCTAATAGTTTAGGGTACATCTTTAATTTTTTGAGTTATTTAAATTTAACAGCATCCTGAATTGGGTGTACAGCAAGAATTCTTGTTTGAAGAAAGCTCTGACAGGCTTACTTTCTGCTTTTCTACAGGAATGCCACAGGCGTCCTGAGCTAAACAGGCTGTTGTCTTATTTTTAAGAACAAATGTTTTTCCATTAAACTCTAAATCATATTTCCCAATGGTTGTATTTTGATATTCAACTTCAATTTCACCCTCTTCAATACCCAGCTTTTCTTCCGATAATTTAATAATATTTAAAAGCTTCCCAGGTTTTAACCTGTGTTCAAAATCATTGGCATTCCATAATTGAAAATTAACCACTTTTTCATGGCGTATGACCCCACCACAATCAATAAAATGTTTTGTTACAGTTCCTACTTCTGTAACATGAAAATGCTCAGGAACAAAAGCTCCGTTTTCTAATTGAAATTCAACATTATCCAGTGTTGACAAAATTTCTTTAATCTCAGATAATTTCATATTCTTTTTACTTATTGGTAAAACGCTATATTACGATTAATTTACGCAAAAAATTCTTAACAGCATTTCTGATTGGAAACTGTAAGTATGATTTTTGAAAAATAGTCTTTTAATATTCCAAAGGTAGTTTCATCAATACAATAACAGATGGCAGTTCCTTCAATATTTCCTTTTATCAGACCTGCATTCTTTAATTCTTTCAGATGTTGTGAAACTGTGGCTTGTGCTAATGGAAGTTCATTCACAATGTCTCCGCAGATGCAGGTATTTACTTTTAACAGATATTCAATAATAGCAACTCTGGCAGGATGGCCTAATGCTTTTGCAATGATAGCGATCCTGTTTTGCTCGTCTGTGAAATGGTCAGTTTTAGTTACTCCCATAGGTTGAATAATTATATCGCAATATTACGATAAATATTTATCAAAAAAAAGAGAAAACTATAAATTTAATTTTTAGATCTCCTAATTTTAAAAGTATATTACAAGTGAATAAACATTCCCCAGGCAACCCAGGCCAAGGATCCATTAAGCGCATTGATATATATTGGGGGAATAAATTCATATCTAAAATGATTTATTCCCCTTAATTAAAATTCAGTCTTATTAAATCTTTCTTTTTTTCTTAAAAGCAGAATAAGTAATGACTACACTAATGGCCATTAAAATAAATGCCAGGAAGAACGGAGCCCCCGAAAACTCAAATGGTGCTTCATCATGCGTAAAGAAATAGAACAGGTTCGTCATCATTGGAGGGCCAATAATTGAAGTAGCACTCATTAAACTGGTTAATGCTCCCTGAAGTTCACCCTGCTCATTGGAAGGCACGCTCTTTGTAATTACAGACTGCAAAGCAGGCCCACAGATTCCTCCTAGACAGTATGGAACTAAAAATGCAAACATCATCCAACCTTCTGAAGCAAAAGCAAATAATAATAAGCCTATAGCATACATCGCAAGACCATAATAAATACTTTTCTGTTCTCCCAACCTTGGTGTAGTCCATCTGATTAAAAGTCCCTGTACTAAACCTACAAGTAAACCTACTACTCCCAACGAAATCCCTACCATCCTTTCTGTCCAGTTAAATTTATACATTGTAAAGAAACTCCAGTTACTCTGTACGGCATGTCCTGCAATATAGATCAGTATTAATGCGGTAATAAGGCCTGAAATTTCCGGGTGCTTCCCTAAAAATTTAAAGGATCCTACGGGATTGGCGCGCTTCCAGTCAAACTCTCTTCTTTTATCTTTATCTAAACTTTCAGGAAGAATGAAATAGCCATACAGGAAATTAAGAAGACATAAACCTGCTGCTGCATAAAAAGGAACTCTTGCACCGTAATGCCCTAAAACACCTCCCAAAACAGGGCCTATAATGAAACCTAATCCAAAGGCAGCCCCTATCAGTCCAAAGTTTTTTGCTCTGTCTTCATCTGTGGAAATATCTGCAATATAAGCACTGGCAGTGGTTACACTTGCTCCGGTAATTCCCGCAATAATCCTTCCCAGAAACAGCCACCAGATACTTGGAGCCAGGGCCAGGAAAATATAATCCACCGCAAATCCGAAAAGTGATATTAGAATAATAGGTCTTCGCCCGTATTTATCACTCAGATTTCCCACCAGTGGAGAAAAGATAAACTGTGTAAATGCGTAGGCAAATCCTAACCAACCTCCATATTTTGCAGCCTCACTGATATCTGCATGAATCAACTCCTCAATTAATTTAGGAACAACAGGGATAATGATTCCCCATCCGGTAATATCAATCAGTAAAGTAATAAATATAAAGCCTATAGCCGCTTTTTTCTTTGAATTTTCCATGATGGTGCAAAATTAATCAAATCTTAAAAATAATGGTTCTAAATTGTACTCTATTAAAGAAGTATAATACTGAATACCATAATTATATTAAAAAACTCTTTGTTTTTATATTATTTCCAACAACCCGGAAGGCTGGAAATTGAATATCTGCCAATAATAAAATATAAAACATGATTTCAAATGAATATGATATACCTTATAACAGATAACTTGTGCCACAATGATTATTGCTTAAACAACTCTCAACTCAGTAGGAAATAAAAAAAGCCTTTCTTTCGAAAGGCTTTTACTAATTTATTGTAGTTTGTATTATTTTGAAGCAAGTACTTCTTTATCAGAAGTGGTTTTTCCGTGTACTTCTTCTTCTTTACCTTTCTTAAGGAAGTCATAAGCAATTGCCGATGCAATAAAGATTGATGAGTAAGTACCGAATCCAATACCGATTAACATAGCAAACATGAAACCTCTCAGGTTATCACCACCAAAGATGAAGATCGCAAGGATCACCAAAATCGTAGTGAATGAAGTGTTGAATGTTCTACCCAATGTACTTGAAATAGAGTCATCAAATAATCCAGCTAATGTTAAAGATTTTTTCTCTCTAAGGTATTCTCTAATTCTGTCGAAGATAATTACCGTGTCATTGATTGAGTATCCTAATACCGTAAGGATCGCAGCAATGAAATCCTGGTTGATCTCCATGTTAAACGGCATATATTTATGAAGTAATGAATACGTTCCTAAAATAATCACCGCATCGTGGAACAATGCTGCTACAGCTCCTAAAGAGAACTGCCATTTTCTAAATCTGAATAAGATATAGATAAAGATACCAGCCAATGCAGCAACTACCGCAAGGATACCGTGTGTCTGAATATCATCAGCAACCGTAGGACCTACTTTTTCAGATGAAATGATACCTGCATGGTCTTTGTCTGCTGATTTGAAGTCATTTAAAGTAATATTAGAAGGAAGGTCTCCTTTTAATCCTTCGTATAACTTCTGCTCAATAGTCTGGTCAGCTTTTAAAGATTCATCTTCAATAAGGTAATCTGTAGAGATTTTCAATTGCTTAGAGTTTCCGAAAGTTTTAGCTTCTACAGAAGAGTTTTTACCATCTTCAGTTTTGAATAGTTTTACTAATTTTTCTTCAACATCATTAGCGTTTACGTCCTTATCAAATCTTACTACATAGTTTCTACCTCCTGTAAAATCAATACCATATTTGAAACCGTGAGTAAACATTGATACTAAACAGATCACTGTTAATACAGCAGAGATGATGTATGCATACTTTCTCTTCCCAATGAAGTCGATCCAGGTATTTCTGAATAGGTTTTTTGTTGGCGGAGTCCATACAGAAAGGTGTTTACCTTTGTTCAGCCTGCTGAAGATCATTACTCTTGATAATAATACAGAAGTGAACAATGTCATGATAATACCGATCATCAATGTCAATGCAAAACCTTTAATAGGCCCTGTTCCAAAGAAGAACAATACAACTGCAGTTAATAACGTAGTAGAGTGACCGTCAATAATCGCACTTAATGCGTGTTTGAAACCGTCTTTATAAGCTTCTAAGATGCTCTTACCAGCGAATAGTTCTTCTTTAGTTCTTTCATAGATAATTACGTTCGTATCTACCGCCATAGCCATCGTTAATACGATACCAGCAATACCAGGAAGCGTAAGAGTGAAGTCTCCGGAATCCATAATTCCGAAAATATAGAAAAGGTTAATTACCATCGCAATTACAGCGTACACCCCTGCACCACCGTAATAGAAAATAATATAAACAATGATAATTAAGAATGCGATTGCAAATGAAATCATCCCTGCATTAATAGACTCCTGCCCTAAAGACGGACCTACCTGAGTAGCCTGAACTACTTTAGCACCTGCAGGTAATTTACCAGCCCCTAAAACGTCAACCAATTCTTTAGCTTCTTCCTGAGAGAAGTTACCAGAGATCTGAGTTCTACCGTTAGGAATGGCACTTACAACGTTAGGAGCAGTGTATACTCTGTTATCAAGTGTTACAGCTACTGGTTTTCCAACGTTTTTCTCTGTTAGGGTTTTCCATTCTTTAGCTCCTTTAGAGTCCATCTGCATGTCTACCACTACTCTTCCAAGTTCGTCGTAGCTGATGTTTGCAGTTTCTACAGCACCGTCAACCGGAGCTTTTTGGTTGATGTTACTTCTGATTGCATACAATACTAAATCATCAGGACTTGTAGCTTCAGGTTTGTAACCCCACATGAACTGTGTATATTTAATGTTTGCAGGACGTAAAGCCATACCTACTTTGCTGTTTAAGATTTTGTTTACAACAGCAGTATCAGATAATTTTACATTCGCTACACCATTACTTCTTAATTTGTCAAGCTGTAAAAGGTTCATGAAGTTCACATTCTTTGCAACTCCCATAGAATCTCCTTTTGCAGCAACCATAGTTGTTAATGTCTGGAAATAAGGTGCAATTTCAGGAACCTGCTGTACTTCCCAGAACTGTAGTTTTGCAGAAGTCTGAAGCATTTTCTTTACCTTGTCGATATCCTTCATACCAGGCATTTCTACAGAAATCCTAGCTGTACCAGGTACTCTCTGAACGTTTGGCTGGATTGCTCCAAGCTTATCAATTCTCGTTCTGATTACCTCGAAAGCCGTTCCTACAGAAAGATCAATTCTTCTTTTAACAATACTTTTTACCTGCTCATCAGTAGTATTATACTTGATTTCAGATAAGTTTGTGTTTCCGAAAAGTTCCGGATCAGCAAGCTTCAGGTTTGTTCCTTTTGCTTTGTTAACCGCATCGAACTGTTCAAAGAAGTTGTCGATGTAAGATTTTGTTGAGTTTTTCTGAGCTTCATCAGTCTTGTTTAAAGCCTCAATAAGAACAGGATTTGTAGAATAATTGGTTAAATCGTTCACCAAATCTCTCTGGTTGATTTCCAAAAGAACGTTGATCCCTCCTTTTAAGTCAAGACCCAATTTCATTTCCTTGTCTTTAGCTTTTGAATAATAAAGCTTCGTATACCCAAGATTAAGAGTATCTTCTTTGATTCGTTTGATCTCTTTCTCGTTTCCTTTCGCAGCTTCTATCTGCGATTCAATTTTGCTGGCGTACCAGGTTGGTAATAGCTCGTTTAAGCAAATCAACCCCAGGACAATAGCAACAATTGTAATAAGTCCTTTTCCTTGCATTTTGTTATAACTACGTTAAATTAAGTCGGCAAATATAATGATTTTCTTGTATTTTATGAATTTTTAACAACAGAAATGGTTTATTTTCAGATATATCAGTATTCTGATTTCTATTTAAGATTTAACAATTATTTCATGGTATCATAGTGAAGTTCTCAAAATTTAATTGGTATAAAATTTTCATTCATATTTCAACACCTTAACTATCAAAATATTATGAAAAATCTACTTTTTACCCTAAGTATCTTTTCTTCCTTAATCGTTAATGCTCAAAGCATTAATTTGGTTGAATTTGCCACCGGGCTAACCAGTCCTGTGGAGATTACAAACGCCAATGACAGCCGGTTATTCGTGGTTCAGCAGAATGGTATCATAAAAATAATTCAGCCTGATGGGACAATTAATCCCACTAATTTCCTGAATATTTCTTCAAAGATTCTTTTTAATGGTGAAAGAGGTCTTTTAGGACTTGCATTCCATCCGCAATACTCTACCAATGGGTATTTTTTTGTGTATTATAATAATACGGCCGGTAATGTTGTATTGGCAAGATATAGTGTCAATTCCACCAATCCTGATGTGGCAGACCCCAATTCTGAAAAAATATTACTGAACATTCCCAAACCATTTGCCAATCACAATGGCGGAAGCATCCACTTTGCCCCTGATGGAAAACTTTGGGTTATAACCGGTGACGGTGGAAGCGCCGGAGATCCCAACAACAATGCTCAAAATAAAAACTCATTACTGGGAAAAATGTTGAGATTAGATGTAGACGCTACCGGTCCATATAATATTCCTCCTGATAATCCTTTTGTAGGAAACACCATTGATGGTGCAGATGAAGTATGGGCCTATGGACTCCGAAATGCATGGAAATTTTCATTTGATATTACTACCGGAAATGCTATGATTGCCGATGTAGGCCAGGGAGCCATTGAGGAGATCAATAAAATGCCTATTACCCAAGCTGGAAGCAATTATGGATGGCGCTGTTATGAAGGAAATACGGCTTACAATACAACAGGATGCCCAGCGCAGTCTACAATGACATTTCCTGTTGCTGTCTATGATCACTCCGGAGGAAAATGCTCTATTACCGGCGGCTATGTCTACAGGGGAACTCAATATCCATCTCTTCAGGGGAAATATTTCTTTGCAGACTATTGCTCTAACCAGATAGGTATTCTGAATACTGATAATTCGATCACATGGACATCTGCATATAGCGGAAACGGCTTTTCTTCTTTTGGACAAGATTCCCAGAAAGAACTTTATGTAGCCGGAGTTGAAAGTGGAAAAATTTATAAAATTACAACAGGAACCTTAAATACCCATGAAAATGATTTTCCAGAAACAATAAAAATCTATCCCAACCCTGCTTCAAAACAGATTTTCATCAGTGGAGTTAAAGGCAAAAACACAACAGCAGAGATCATCAGTGCCGAAGGGCGAAAAATGTTAAAAACAGATAATATCACTAATGAAAAGGGTATTGATATTTCCGGACTTACTCCTGGAGTTTATTTTATCAATCTGAAATCAGGAGATTATAAATCTTACAGCCAGAAAATTGTTATCAAGTAAAAAGAGTAAACTTTAACCAAAACAAAAGCGGTTCAAGACCGAACCGCTTTTGTTTTATATTGTCATTGAGAATATTCTCGTTTCCGGTTTATTTCTCATCATTCTTAGATCAAAAACCATTGCTACATTTCGGGTAAAAGCCCTGCCTGCTTCTGTAATTTTAATTTCCTTACCTGAAATTTCAACCAATCCGTCATTTTCCATTTCTTTCAGCATGTCTAAAGCGTTATCAAGCTCAGCAAAAGAATTATCTGTAGTAAAAGTGGTTTCAAGCTGACACATCAGATTTAAAATATGTCTTCTTACAATCAGATCTTCTTCATTCAGAACATGACCTTTCACCACTGGAATTTTACCTTCTTCTACCATCGTCTGGTATTCTTCTACCGTTTTTACATTCTGGGCAAAAGCATACCATGAATCTGAAATGGCAGACATTCCGAGCCCTACCATCAGCTGGGTATTGCTTGAGGTGTATCCCATAAAGTTCCTGTGAAGCCTTTTATGAATCAGAGACTGGTATAAATCATCATGTTCTAAAGAAAAATGATCCATCCCTACCTCAATATATCCTAAATCCTGAAGCAATTTTTTACCATCTTCATACAAACGGCGTTTTTCTTCTCCGCTTGGAAGGTCATTTTCATCAAAACCTCTCTGCCCTACTCCTTTTACCCATGGAACGTGAGCATAAGAGTAAAATGCCAGTCTATCAGGCTTCAGCTCCATTGTTTTTCTGATGGTATTTTCCATGGCCTCCCAGGTCTGGTGCGGAAGACCGAAAACCAAATCATGACTGATTCCTCTGTAGCCAATTTCTTTAGCCCATTCCGTTACGTTCTTCACGTTCTCAAAAGGCTGAATCCTGTTAATGGCTTTTTGTACTTTAGGGTCATAGTCCTGCACCCCAAAGCTTACCCTTCTGAAGCCAAGATCATATAAAGTCTGAAGATGTTCCTTCGTAGTATTATTCGGGTGTCCTTCAAATGAAAACTCAGGGTGTTCTGCAATTTCTACTGTTGAAAAAATTCCTTCCAATAATGTTCTCAGATTTTCAGGAGAGAAAAATGTTGGAGTACCGCCCCCCAAGTGTAATTCTTTTAACTTTGGTTTTTCATTAAAAAGTCCCAGATAGAGTTTCCATTCTTTTAAAACACTTTCCAGATAAGGAATCTCAACACTATGTTGCTTCGTAATACGTTTATGACATGCGCAGAATGTACACAATGCCTCACAGAAAGGCAAATGGATATAAATAGAAATTCCCTCCTTTGCATTGCTTTCCTGAAAAGACCTTATTACACTCTCCTTCCAGCTTTCCGGTGAAAATGTAGATTCATCCCAATAAGGAACCGTAGGATAAGAAGTGTAGCGGGGTCCGGGAATATTATACTTATCTATTAAAGAATTCATTTTGAAAATAAAATTTTATAAAAGGAAGTTTAACATGATTAAAATTCCATCCTACAAAATTAACCATTAGTTATGAATTTTAACCTATGAATTATATTAGGTTATAGTTTAGAATGAGTCTAAATACACTGTTTAAACCTGTTAGGGATATAATGATAAATTCTATCAGTAACATTTATTTTATTGATACGAATTGAACAACCATTAAAAAATATAATCCCTCAATTTTTCCCATCCGCGAATCTTATTTTATTTTCATTACTAAAATTTTATCTTTACCTGCTAAAACCACACTGCTTCCATCAATCCATTGACAGACATACAGTCCCTTTTCATCAGAAATCTTCTTCCATGTCTTACCAAAGTCTGATGAATAACTGATGTGCCGGTCTCCTACCGCAATGATCTCCTTCCCTTTTGAACCCGGCTTAATTTTCACACAGGTCATATAACCTGCATTCTGGCCTGAAGCCTGGATCTGCCAGGTTTCACCACCATCTTTAGTAGTCGCAATATTATTAACATTAGCATCCTGTTTGGTATAGTCGCCTCCTACTGCAACTCCAAACTGGTCATCATAAAAATCGATGGAATACATCCCTTGTGAAGACTCTCCCTGGATAAAAGGTGTATTAAATATTTCCAGCTTTTCATTCTTAAGATTCAGCTTTATAATTCTCGAAGCCTTCCCTCCTGTGGCTATCCAGAGATTTTTTTTCGTAGAAGAAATATTGGTATTACTGGCAGCAAAAGCAGCTTCGCCTTCATTCAGCTTTACATTATTCTTAAACATTCCCCATTTACCATCTTTATAAACAGCCAGCTTTAATAGCTGGTCACTGTCTGAATCACTGAATGTATAGGCAAGTTTATCATTCACAAAATGTAAAGCATCGTAGAATGCAGTTTTTGCAGAATCTGTATAAACAATCTGCGATTTCAAATCTTTTTTATCAATTTTGAAGAAACGGGCCGGACTTACAATATTGATTGCATAAAACGAGTTCTTATCCTGTGCAAGGGTTCTGAATTCAAGCTTTTCATCAGAAAGCTTAATTTGCTTTTGATTTTTGATATCCTTAAGATCCACAAACCCGAACTTAGATTCCGAGCCGCTGTACCATACTTTGTTATCATATAATTGAAGGGCCCGGATGCTGATTTTATCATTAAGGACCACTTCAATATTCTCTACCTGTTGGGAAAATGCAGTTATTCCTACAGAAAGGAATATAATGGACAAAAACTTTTTCATATTTTCTGTTATAGGTTATTTGCAACAAAAAAACCGCCGAAGCGGTTTGTATTATAATTCATCCTGATACTTTTCAGGGTTGTTAAGTTTACTGTTTCTTTTACCATAAAGGAAATATACAATTCCACCTAACAATAACCAACCTGCAGAAAGCTCTTTTGCATGATCACTCAGGTTATAAATCAAATATAAATTGATGATCACTCCTAATCCTACTACTATTTTATAAGCAGGAACTCTGAAAGGTCTTATCAAATTAGGTTCTTTTTTTCTCATTACCCAAACAGCGATACACACCAATGTAAATGCAAACAGGGTTCCGAAGCTCGTCATATCTGCCAAAGTGGAAATTGGAGTAAATGCAGCAATAAATGCCACAATAACTCCCAATAAAATAATTCCTTTATAAGGTGTTTTTGTTTTTGGGTGAAGTTCTCCAAAGAATCTAGGAATTAAACCGTCTTTTGCCATTCCGATAAAGATTCTGGATTGGCCCATCATCATTACCATTACTACAGAAATTAAACCTACAGTAGCCGCGATGGTTACGATATTACTTGCCCAGTGTTTTCCGGCAATTTCAAATGCATAAGCTACAGGTGCTTTAATGGCATCCGGATATTTTCCGTTTGGATTAAAGTCTGTATAATGCATCATTCCTGTTAATACAAGTGATACACAGATATATAAGGCAGTACAGATCAGTAATGAAGCAATGATGGCAAACGGTACATCTTTCTTAGGATTAATGGCCTCTCCCGCCTGAGTAGAAACAGCATCAAAACCAATATAGGCAAAGAAAATAGCAGCTGCACCTGAAATAATACCTTTAATTCCATATGCGGAAACCAGATCACCTTCAGAGTTTTTGATCGGAACCTGATCCGGGATAAAAGGCTTCCAGTTTTTCACACCGTCTGCAGCACTGTACAATTCTGGATTTGAAAAAATAATATAAGTTCCTGCAATTACTACGAAGATAACGGCTGAAGTTTTTAACAATACAATCAGATTATTAGCTCCTGCTGCTTCTTTAGTTCCTTTTACCAATAAGGCTGTGATTAAAAGAACAAGAATAAATGCCGGCAGGTTCATTGAAAAACCACTTCCTGTATAACTTGCAGGATCTGAAGTAAGATAAGCGGGTAAATGAACCCCAAAAATTTTCAAAAATTTGGTGAAATAACCGGACCAGCTCACGGAAACTGCCATACTCGCCATGGCATATTCCAGAATGAGACACCAACCCATGGCCCAAGCGAAAATTTCTCCCACTGTTCCGTAAGCATAAGCATATGCTGATCCCTCAACAGGGATAATGGAAGCGAACTCCGCATAACATAATGCTGCAAAAACGCAGGCAATTCCTGCTATAATAAAAGAGATTGCAAGTGCAGGTCCTGCATGATAATAGGCTCCTGTTCCTGTAAGAACAAAGATTCCACCTCCAATGATAGCACCTACTCCTATTGCTGTTAAACTCCATTTTCCAAGGACTTTCTTCAGCTCACTTTTCTTCATATCTGCCTCATAGGCACTTAGTGGCTTTTTAACCCAAATTTTCGACATGTTTTTTATTTATTTAAGGATTCACAAAAATATAAAAAATTTAGGAACTCTCACGTTTATCGTTAAACTTTCATCATTTATTTTACATTAAAGCCTTCAAAAACACAAACAACACATTATATAATCCATTTTAAAAAGTCCATTTTTTTGCTTATTTTTGATCGCATGAATTTATATGATCTTTTTGTAAAGCCTTATGAAAGCTACGATTCTTTACAGATTATGCTGGAAGCATCGGGTGCAATTTTCGGAACTTTGAGCGTATATTTTTCCATTAAGAAAAATATATGGGTGTACCCTACCGGCATTATTTCAACCCTGATCTATGTATATATTCTTTTTAACTTCGGACTATTGGGGGATTGCCTGATTAATGTATATTACACCATAATGAGTGTCTATGGCTGGGTTCTATGGGCAAAAAATTCTAAAGATCACGTTCATGTAGACGTTTCCTGGGCCACGAAAAAAGAATGGATATATGCTATTATTCTTTTTATCCTGAGTCTGGGACTGGTTACTCTTATTTATTATTATAAACCTTATATTGACAATCATTTTTCAATGGATGGTACCAGCCTCGGATTATACCATTTGGATTGGGCCAATTGGATGGATGTTTTTACAACTTCAATATTTTTAGCAGGCATGTGGTTTATGGCCAAACAGCGCATTGAGAACTGGATTTTCTGGATTATCGGAGATTTTATTTGCATGCCTATGATGATTTTTAAGGGTCTTGGCATCACTTCGGTTCAATATTTGGTATTTACTATAATGGCTATCTTAGGATACCTCAATTGGAAAAAAAGTTTTAAAGAAAAAAAAGTACAATAAAGTTATGAAAAATTTATTCAAAATAGCAGTTAGTATCTTTGCTATAAGCACTTTAACATCTTGTCTTGCATACACAGATGGTTATGGCAGTAACGGCTATGGTTATGGTGACCCATATTATAACAACGGATATTATTATGCTCCTTCAGGATATTATGGCAGTGGCGGATATTATGGTAATGACGGATATTATTACAGAAACAATATTAATTACTACTATGATAATGGTATCCCTTACTATTATGATACTTATAATAACTCCAGAAGAAAAGTATACGTAGAAAGAAGAACTACTGTGACTTCACAGAGACCGAATAATGGCTTCCGTAATAACGGAAACAGTGGATATAATGGTGGATACAACAGAAACTCCAACAATAACAGCAGTGGCGGTTTCAGAAACTCAAACAGTGGCTATCAAAACAACCAGGGAAATCAGAATAACCAAAGCAACGGTGGGTTCAGAAACTCAAACAGCTTTGAAAACCGAGGAACCAATTCTGGTGGATTCAGAAATTCAGGGAATACAAACAGCGGAAGATCCGAATCATCAGATGGTGGATTCAGAAATAGTTCAGGCAGCAACCAAAGCTCAGGTTCAGAAAGACAACAGAGCAGCGGCGGCTTTAGATAAAGAATTATAAATAACGATTATAAATAAGGAAACGAACAGTTAACACTGTTCGTTTTTTCATTTTAAATATATTAATTTTGTTTCTTCATTTAGACAAAAAACAATATGGAATTTTATAAATATCAAGGCACGGGAAATGATTTTGTGATGGTAGATAACCGTGATCTTCAGTTTCCCAAAGATAAAAACATCATTGAAAAACTATGTGACAGACGTTTCGGGATAGGTGCCGATGGACTTATCCTTCTGGAAAACGATCCTGGTTATGATTTTAAAATGGTATACTATAATTCTGACGGAGGAGAAAGCACAATGTGTGGTAATGGAGGAAGATGCCTGGTGGCTTTTGCTTTTTTTCTGGACGTTTTTGAAGACAAATGTAAGTTCATTGCCATAGATGGTGAGCATGAAGCAGAAATTCATAATGGGATCATTAAATTAAAAATGATTGATGTAGATACTATTTCACATGATGGAAATGATGCGGTCCTGAACACCGGTTCTCCTCATTATGTAAAATATGTAGAAAATCTTGCCGATTATGATGTTTATACCCAAGGGCATAATATCAGAAATTCGGAAAATTATAAAGAAAAAGGGATCAATGTCAACTTTGTTGAAAAAATTTCAGATAATGAGATTTTTGTAAGAACCTATGAACGAGGCGTTGAGGACGAAACCTACAGCTGCGGAACAGGAGTTACGGCTTCTGCTTTAACTTTTCTACAAAAAGACAATCTAACTTCCGTAAAAGTTAAAACTTTAGGTGGTAATCTTAAGGTATATGCTGAAAAAAATGGAGGTTCTTTCTGTAACATCTGGTTAGAAGGTCCTGCAAAGCAAGTTTTTAAAGGTAAAGTAGATATTCTTTAAAATCAGAAACTTTTAATCAATATTATTAGGAATGAAAAAAACTATTCTCATTATCATACTGCTTGTTTTTGTAGTAGCAGGATTTTTTGGATTGAAATTTTATAATAAATATTTTGGAAACAATGTAGAAAAGGATGGTTATGTTCTGATCCCTCATAAGGCAAATTTTAATCAGATCCTGGATTCTATTACACCATACATTAAAGACCGTGCTTCTTTTGAGGAGGTAGCAAAAGATAAAGGTCTTGCTGCCAATTTTAAAGCAGGACGTTATCACATCCAAAGTGGGAAAGGAAATACAGACCTTGTTAATATGATTAAAGCAGGTAACCAGACTGCAAATTCATTCAGAATCGGAGATTTTGGAGATATGTACCAGATGATTGGAAAGGTTACCAAAAAAACAGAGCTGGATTCTCTTCATTTTGTAAATGACCTTGACGTGGTGGCACAGCAAAAAGGATATAAAAATGTTGAAGACCTGAAGAAATATTTCTTCATTGATACCTACAATTTTTTCTGGACTGTAAGCCCGAAAGAGTTTTTTGCAAAATTCGAGGATCAGTACAATGAGTTCTGGACCAGTGAAAGAAAAAACAAGGAACAGCAATCCGGACTTTCAAGAGAACAGATTTATGCTCTTGCGTCTATTGTATATAAAGAATCGGGAGGAAAAAAGGATGAAATGAAAACGATCGCTGGCTTATATTTGAACCGTTACAGAAAAGGTATGAAACTTCAGTCTGATCCTACTGTAATCTATGCAATCAATAAGCAGACAAATTTTAAAGAACCCATAAAAAGGGTTTTATATAAGCATCTTTCCACTCCATCCCCATATAATACTTATGCTAACGCAGGAATTCCTCCGGGCCCAATATGCGTAGTGGATAAGAACTCGGTGGATGCTGTCTTAAATGCAGAAAATAACAATTATATATTTATGTGTGCAGATCCTGCAAGATTTGGATATCACAAATTTACGGCAAGTGCGGAAGAACATGCTGTAAATGCAAAAGCTTATCAGGACTGGCTTAACTCTAAAAATATAAAGTAGGCTTAGCAGACACCAGAATTTTACAGATTAAAAACAATACATAGATCATAATATTTTGATAATCAAATAATATTGAATTTCAAAATATTAGGGGTTATCCTTTCACGATTTTATACAAAAAAATAACCTATGAAGAATAAGACAGAAATTGTCAATATTTTCACGAGAAAAACACTAGGACTTACTTTAGTACTCTCAGCTGCTGCTATGGCTTTTGCTCAGGAGAAGGCTGATGTTTCAGGAATCATTGTCAACAAGAAGAACCAACCGGTACCTTATGCTTCGGTAACCTTTAGCAACAAGGCCAACAAATCATTAAGCGATGCTGTATTGACTGATGAAAAAGGTCAGTATAAATTACAGCTTACCCCAGGAAGCTACGATATCACTGTAGAAGCTATTGATTACAAAAAGAGCACCATCAATAAAAATATAACGGGAACCGGAAATATTGGTGCACTATCTATTGAAGCTGAAGCTAGCTCTACCCTGGATGGGAAAACACAGGAACTGCAAGGGGTTGTTATTACAGCTTCCGCGGCTAAACCCTATAAGGTGGAGCTAGATAAAAAAACATACGACCCGTCACAGGATATTGTGAGCAAAGGAGGAAGTCTTCAGGATGTTTTAACGAATGTACCTTCAGTTACCGTAGATACAGATGGAACGGTTTCTATGAGAGGAAGCTCAAACGTAAAATTCCTGATCAACGGTAAGCCTTCTTCCCTATTGGGTATTGATGATGGCGCAAATGCTTTACAGAGTATTCCGGCAGATCAGATTGAAAGAATTGAAGTCATTACCAACCCTTCCTCCAAATTTGAGGCAAGCGGAACTTCCGGTATTTTAAATATTATCCTTAAAAAGAGTAAAAAAGTAGGATTTAACGGCAGTGTGGTAGGAACTTTAGGATATTATCCAAGAACCGCTCTTAATGCCAATTTAAGCTGGAGAAAAAATAACTGGACGTGGTTTGTAAATGGTGGTGGCGGTTACACTGAAAACAGAACAAAAAATAATTCGGAAACCACCTATCATAATATTGAATTTCCAAAAATACTTCCTAATGTAATACCTAATGATGTACCTGTACATCAACTGCAAAACTCTGTCAACAAAACGTATAATAAAAACTATAATGCAAGTGCAGGTTTTGTTTATGATCTTTCTGAAAAAACATCCATTAACCTAACAGGATTGGTAAGAACCTTTGAAGGAGACGGGAATGAACTTGTTGATACCTATGATACCTTATACAGGTTTTTCAGAGATTCGTCAGATCTAAGTACTACAGCTGGAAAATGGAGCTTATTAAATCCTTATGGGCTTAGAGATTCGAAAAGTGTATTCAATAATCTTGCATTCCAGGGAGATGTAGGATTAGATCACAAATTTGATGATAAGGGGCAGAACTTATCCTTATCTTTAAGTTTACAAAGAAACAGAAGCAACAACAATGCAGACATCCTTGAAACGTACGACCTTCGTCCTGATGTACAGGACATTACCAGAAGACATTCTGTAAGCAAAACTGTTATTGGGAAAGCGGATTATGAATTGCCACTAGGTGAACAATCTAAACTTGAAGCCGGATACAGATTAGACGTTAACCATAATACTTATGATAATTTTGTAAGCAGTACATCCGGAAACCCTTTTATCCCGGATTACAATAACAATACAGACTATAAAGAAATGTTCAATGCATTCTATTTACAGTTTAAAAGTAAGATCGGAAACTTTGGCTATCAGGTAGGATTAAGAGACGAAATCTCTAATGTTAAAATTAATTATATCAGCCAGAATCCTAAAGCCCTTCCATTAGATAAGACCAAGAATTACAATAATCTGTTCCCAAGTGTGTTCTTAAGTTATGATATTGCGAAAAACAACCAGATCTTAGTTAACTATTCCCGCAGAATAGACAGGCCAAGATCATTCTTTATGGTTCCTTTCCCAAACTATAGTAACAGCCAGAATATTTTTGAGGGAAATATTGATTTAAATCCATCCTACGTAGATTCTTATGAAGTAGGTTATAACCTTACAAAGAAGAAGTTTACCATTAACCCTACTTTGTATTACAGACATGCTACAGATGACACTAAAATGCTAGTCTACAGGCCGGACGAAAGAAAGACTGTTTTCTATACCAAGCCTGAGAATTTAGGTAATGACGACCGTATTGGTTTGGATCTGAACTTCACTTATGATCCTTTTGCATGGTTTAAAATTATGGGTAGTGCAGATATCTTCAGATACAAAACAACTGGAATCACTTCTTATGCAACCATAGATAAAGACGGATTGAACCAGACAAGAACATTAGACTTTACAGGAAGTGGCTTCTCAACCAGATTACGTCTTAATACAACGTTCAGACTTGACAAGACATTAAGTGTACAATTACAAGGATTCTACAGAGGAGGTCAAAAAACAGTAAGTCAGGATAGAAAAGACATGTATGCTGTAAACTTTGGTGCATCTAAAACAATCTGGAAAGGGGACGGAACCATTGCGTTCAATATTCAGGACATCTTTAACACAAGAGCTATGGAAAGCATTAGTTACAGCAACGATAATACCCGTAACAACTATATGCAGTGGCAGCCAAGACAATTTTCTATCTCTTTAACCTACAGATTTAAACAGGGTGAGAAAATAGAGCAACCTAAAAGAAAAAAAGATATTAATTCTAATGCAACCGGTGACGACCAGCAAGGTCCGATGTAATACAATAAAAACCCGAAATTTAAATTTCGGGTTTTTATTTTTATTTTTATTTTACTGATTCTTCTTTTTCTTCTTTTGCCTTCTCAGCTTCGTAAATTCTTTTTCTTAAGTCGCTGGTAGAAAACCTGTGATCTCTTTTGTTATAAAAGATCTCAATTCCTTTTTCTTCACAGTATTGCTTACCTGTAAAATCTCTGTCTATATAATCATCACCAATGATTCTTATATCAATTACAAAAGATTTTAAAATATCCAACAAATCTTCTTCTGTGTAGTAAGGCACAATTTCATCCACAGCATTTACTGCTTTTAACTGAATATAACGCTCTACAATGGTCTGGCTTGGTTTATTTTTGTTCGGACGGTCGTGAGACGGATCAATCTGCAGACCAACAATCAGATAGTCACACACTGTTTTTGCTTCTTCAAGCATTTTGATATGTCCTGCATGTAATAAATCAAATGAGGAAAAAGTAATACCTATTCTCTGTGTCTTCATATTAATATTAAAATTAAAATTTCGCTGAAATAAATGTTCTTTTAAAAGGATAAAAGACCGGTGATTCAGGGAAGATGTTTTGTAATTGTTTTTTATAATCGTTTTTAAATTCTTCTTTCATTCCATCAGGGAGCTTTTCTATATAAGGAAGCATCGCTGTTCCGGAGGCCCAGGTAAATACTGCATCTGCATCTGCAAGAACATGAGGAAATACTTTTTCAAATACAGTAATTTCTTTTCCTTTATTTTCAAATAATATCCTGGCGTAATCCTCAATGCTCAACACTGTATACTCTCTTTCCCAACCGCTATAGGCACTTTTAAAAGGCTCTGTACCGGCAATTTTTCTAAGGAGCTGATGTACTACATATTCGTGATTAGAAGGAACCTGCACCGCTAGTTGCCCGCCTTCTTTAATCTTACTGATTATTCTTGGAAAAAGTTCTTTATGGTTACTGCACCACTGGATGGCTGCATTAGAAATAACCAGATCGTAAGTATCTCCCAAATGAAGCTGCTCCTCGATACTTCTTTTTTCAAAGGTCAATCTGCTTGCCTTAAACTGAGAAGCTTTTTCAAGCATTTCTTCTGAAGAATCTATTCCTAAAACCTTTGAATCCTCTAAATAATCCAAAAGCTTTGAAGTAAGCTCTCCTGTTCCACATCCTAAATCTATAACTGATATTCCCGTTCTTGACTCTACAAGTTTTAACAGGTCAAAGAAAGGTGCTGAACGCTCTTCTTTAAATTGGTCATATACTTCAGGGTTCCAAGCCATAATAACTGAATTGATAAGTTTAGTTTCTCGAATTGAGATATTTTTGCCATTCCCAAACGGTCTTTAAAGACTCTTCCAAAGATGTGCCAGACTTCCAGCCAAGCTCTTTTTCTGCTTTAGAAGGGTCAGCATAAGCAATTGTAATATCTCCTTCTCTTCTATCACAGATCTGATAAGGGACTTCAACATTATTGGCTTTTTCAAATGCTTTCACAACTTCCAAAACAGATGATCCTTTCCCTGTTCCCAGATTATAGGTATCAATCACTGTTTCATGGGATTGATCCTCTATCAGTTTTTTTAGGGCTGCTACGTGTGCTTTGGCCAGATCTACAACATAGATATAATCACGAACTGCTGTTCCGTCTTCTGTAGGATAATCATCACCCCATACACTTAGTTTCTCACGAACTCCTGCAGCAGTCTGCATTACGTAAGGAACAAGGTTATTAGGGATTCCTATTGGCAACTCTCCAAGCTTTGCTGATGGATGGGCTCCAATCGGGTTAAAGTATCTTAGCAATGATATTTTACGGTTGTATGCTTTTGCAAAGTCAATAAGAATCTCCTCACCCATCTGCTTGGTTTTCCCATAAACACTTTCGGGCATTTTTAAAGGTGTATTTTCATCAATAGGCATCACATCAGCCTGCCCGTATACGGTACATGATGAGCTGAAAATAAAGTTTGAGATTTCTCTTTCTTTAAATTCCTGTAGAATATTAATAAGGGAAAACAGATTATTTTCATAATAATCTACAGGTTTTACCTGGCTCTCTCCTACTGCCTTAAAAGCTGCGAAATTGATACAGCCTTCAATTTTATGGGCATCAAAAACCTGGGCAAGAAGTTCCTTACGCTTCAGATCAAAAGGATAAAAAACGGGCTTCTTACCTGTAATTTCCTCTATATTATTTAAAATAAACCGCTCCGAATGGGACAGATCATCTACAATAACAACTTCAAAGCCATTATTGAGCAGTTCTACAACGGTATGAGAACCAATATATCCAAGTCCTCCTGTAACAAGTATTGCCATTTTTTAATCTTCGTGTTTTCCTATATTTTCTATTTTCATTAATTTGAAAATGCTGATATTATAAAATTAACAGGCCGGTTATTACAGCTAAGTAATAAACCAGCCTATATTTAAATATCTTTCTTTTCGTTATCCCATAAACTCAAGTACAGCATCTGTAATATACTTCAACTGCTCTTCGTCTAATTCCGTATGCATTGGTAAAGAAATTACCTGATCCAAAAGCTTATCAGTATTTACAAAGTCTGCATCATTACTTTCCTGGAAATATGCTTTTTGTTTTCTTAAGGCAACCGGATAGTAGATCATTGCCGGAATTTCCTTTTCTGCAAGGAATTTCTGCAGTTCATTTCTCTTCCCGTTCAGAATTCTCAGTGTATACTGGTGGAATACATGGGTAGAATTCTCTGACCTTTTTGGAGTTAAAATATTTTCGTGACCTGCAAATGCTTCGTCATAATAGTCAGCTGCTTTTCTTCTCGCTTCGTTGTATGAGTCCAGATGTGGCAGTTTTTTTCTTAAAACCGCAGCCTGAATACTATCCAAACGCGAGTTTACCCCAACCTCATCATGATAGTATCTTTCATACATTCCATGGTTTACAATTCCTCTTAAACGGTGTGCCAAGTCATCATTATTGGTAAAAATTGCACCTCCGTCTCCATAGCATCCAAGATTTTTGGAAGGGAAGAAAGAAGTTGTTCCTACTGTTGCCATTGTACCGGCAAACTTTGAAGTTCCGTCAGAGAATGTATATTCTGCACCAATTGCCTGTGCATTGTCTTCAATTACGTATAAATTGTGTTCTTCAGCAATTTTCAGGATTTCTTCCATATTGGCACATTGTCCGAATAAATGCACAGGAATAATAGCCTTTGTTTTGGGTGTAATAGCTTTTCTCAGAGCTTCAGTAGAAATTGTAAATGTATCATAATCAACATCAACCAAAACAGATTTTAATTTAAGCAGATGAATTACTTCTACTGTAGCAGCAAAGGTAAAATCAGCAGTAATAATTTCGTCTCCCTCCTTCAGATCCAACGCCATAAGAGCAATCTGTAATGCATCAGTTCCATTAGCACATGGAATAACATGTTTTACGTCTAAATAAGACTCCAATTCATTCTGGAAAGACTTTACTTCAGGACCGTTGATAAAAGCCGCAGAATCCATTACATTTAAAACTGCATTGTCTACATCATTCTTTATTTTGTAATACTGACTTTGCAAGTCAACCATCTGAATTTTTTTCATAAATAAATTATTTCTGTAAAAATAAGGATTTTAAAATCCTATCAAAAATTTTATTGATTTTGTTTTTATCTTTATACAAAAATTTATATGAAAAAAATTTTACTGTTTTGTTTCCTAGCAGGTTACTCCTATACCTCAGCACAAACTCAGCTTGTTTTTGTGTTCTTTAAAGATAAACCCAATAAAGCTGCATTTTTTGCCAATCCTCTTTCTGAGCTTAGCCAAAAATCACTTGACAGGCGTACAACATTAGGCATACTGCTTAATGACCAGGATGCTCCTATAGAGCCATCTTATATACAAAATCTTCAAAATCTCGGATTTACTGTTACCGATTATTCCAAATGGCTTAATGGAGCTGCTGTAAATGCAACTCCTGCCCAAATCACGCTTTTACAGACCCAGCCTTTTGTATTGTCTGTAGAAACCTTTGCCCGAAACAACACTCCTGTTGTACAGCCAGCTCCCGTTAATAAATGGAAAATACCAACAAATCACCAGAAGATTCTTACTACTTTTGAATATGGCACCAGTACAGCCCAGATAGATCAGAGTAACATAAGACCTCTTCACCTGGCTGGCTATACCGGAAACGGAGTTTCTATTGCTGTTATTGATACCGGATTTCCTACGGTAAATACCGGAGATGCATTTCTTAGGTTGCGCAACAATAACAAAATAAAGGGAGGCTATGATTTTGTTGCCAAATCCACCGATATCTATAACTCTTCCCTGAACGCACATGGCACAACCGTTTTAGGTGTTATAGGAGGCTATCTGGAAAATGTATTTGTAGGTTCAGCTCCTGATGCAGATTTCTACCTGTACCGCAGTGAAAATACAACTGCTGAAATTCCGGAGGAACAGCTCTATTGGATTGAAGCTGCTGAAGAGGCAGATAGAAAAGGGGTAGATATCATTACCACATCACTTGGATATAATATTTTTGATAATCCACAATACAGTTACACATATGCTGATATGAACGGAAGCACCTCTTTCATTGCAAGAGGAGCAGGAATTGCTGCAGAAAAAGGAATTTTTGTTCTTGCTGCTGCAGGAAATTCAGGAAATGGTTCATGGCATTACCTTCTGACACCGGCAGATAATGCCAAGGTATTTACGATTGGTGCAGTAGATTCTTCTGGGAATTCTTCAGCTTTTTCATCTTATGGCCCTAATTCACTCGGGGTTGTTAAACCAGATGGAAGCACCCGGGGAACTGCTACAGCTACTGTTTTAGGGAATACAACCTATTCTACTAACGGAACTTCCCTTGCTACCCCTATTGCTGCTGGCGGAGTTGCCTGCCTTCTTCAGGCTTTTCCTGCCATGAACAGGGACCAGCTCAAAACAAAATTAAGACAGACAGCTTCCCTTTATCCTAATCATACGGATCAGATGGGATATGGCATCCTAAATTTCGGGAGTTTATACAACAATGTGCTCAATACTTCCGAAATTGTTAAAAAAGAGAAATTTGCCCTGTTTCCCAACCCTGTTAAAAACACCTTGAATATTGCTTCAGAAAGTGAGATCAGTTCACTAGAAATTTATGATAACCTGGGAAGACTGATAAGAAAGGAAAGGAAGCAGAAGTCTGTAAAGGTTGATGATCTTTCAAAAGGAGTTTATTACCTTAAAATAATTTCAAAAGATAAGTTTTACTATGAAAAGTTCATTAAAGAATAAATAAAGCGGCAGCCTCAGATGAGGCTGCCGCTTTATTTAAGTTATTTTTTTACTTTCTTAAGCTGAGTTTCTGCTTGCATTAATGTTTCCAAATAAAGATCTTGTCACCAATTTTTCATAGGCTTCTTTATTGCCCTCTCCTTTCTGGATTTTCATCAGCGCATATTGCTGAATACTCAGCAACGGAAGCACAATCTTTTCACGAATCTTTACAGATTTTCTGGAGAGCGGATCTTCTTCCTGAAGCATCTTGAAGCCGGTAAGCTCCAGCATGATATCTCTTGAAATTTCATATTCACTGAAAAGGATATTCCAGAAAGCTCCAAACTTAGGATTGTTTTTGATGTAATAAGTCAATGGAAAATAAGACTTGTTCATACTCATCATAGAGTTTAATACCAGAGTTTTAAAGAAATCTGAGCCTTTATACAATTCTCTTACTTCATCAAACCTTCCCTGTTCCTTCATCTGCTGCATTGCATAGCCGAACCCGAAAAACCCGGGAACGTTCTGCTTCAGTTGTGACCAGGATCCTACAAATGGAATGGCTCTTAGATCTTCAAACTTCAGTTCACTTCCGTTTCCTCTTTTAGACGGGCGACTTCCGATATTGGTTTTTCCGTAATATTCCAGTGTGCTCATCTCCTGCAGATAAGGTACAAACATCGGATGGGCCTTCAGATCAGAATATTTCTGATAGCTGATATCGGCCAGTTCAATAATCAAAGCTCTTTCTTTTTCTGTGAGCTCTTTTTTAGCATTTTTGAATACATCATTTTCTACTCCGGCTGTTAAAAGCTGTTCAAAATTGTATTTTGCCTGTTCTTTATTTCCAAAAATGCTGGTAATAGTCTGCCCCTGAATAGTAAGTTCAATTTTATTATTGGCAATTGTTTTTCCTTGGGAAGCATAGAAATCGTGGGTTTTTCCACCACCTCTTGCAGGCGGCCCACCCCTGCCATCAAAAAACACAACTGTGATATTATTCTGTTCTGAAAGTTTGGTAAGAACTTCTTTAGCCTTATAAATTTCCCAGTTGGCTTTTAAATAGCCACCATCTTTGGTTCCATCAGAGAAGCCCAGCATAATCGTCTGTTGGTTCCCTCTTCTTTCAAGGTGTTTTTTATAGACAGGGTTCTGATACAGCTCATTCATCACGTGCTCAGCATTATTAAGTCCTTCCATGGTTTCAAAAAGTGGGACAATATCCATATTAATGTCTTCATCCTGATATCCACAGATTTTAAAGAATGCATAAACATTCATAACATCTTTCACCGCATCGGAATTGGAAATAATATAACGGTTCATTCCTCTTAGACCATTTAAATCCTGAATTTCAGAAACCTGAGAAACAGTCAATAAGGTATCTTTTACAATATCTTCAAAGTCATCAGCGTTTACAGGACCTGAAATATGAATCAGTTTATTGAATTTCTGTTCATAATCAGCTTCTTCACTGCCATAAACTTTTGCAAAAACCTCATCAATTACTTTCTGGTGAATTCTGCTGTCCTGACGGATGTCTAAGGTTGCAAAATGAGTCCCGAAGATCTTCACGCGATCCCTGAAATTCTCCAAAAGATCTAAAAACAAGGAGTTATGTTCATGAATTAATATTTTTTCAGCTTCCTCTGTTTTCTTTAAAATAGCTTCTGCAGTAATTGTTTTACCTGCAAAAATAGCAGCATACAATTCATCGCTCAGTGCTGTCAATACTTCAGAAACTCCCCTGAAGCTTAATCTTCTTCTGATGAATTTCAAATGGCTGTAATAAGACTTTAGAATGGCCGAACGAAGCTCTTCTGCTACTCTTTTGGTAACCTCTGCTGTTACAAAAGGGTTTCCATCGCGGTCTCCGCCTGGCCAGAAGCCAAGCTGTATAATGTCTTCATGCAGATGGAAATGTCCGTTTCCAAAAGTCTTTTTAATTTTGGTAAACAGCTCACCAATGGTATCATAGTATACATATCTCAGATAGGAAATAATACTTAAGGCTTCATCTATCGGAGTAGGTTTTTCTTTGTTAACAAAAGGAGTTTTTCCCAGTTGTTGTAAAAGCATATCGATCTGCGTAACGGAATCACTGGTAATAGCTCCTCTCAAATCCTGAATGATCCTCTGCACTGAGCTTGGATAAAACTGAGTCGGGTGCGCCGTAAACACTACCTTCACACTGAAGTCTTTCAGTTTTTCACGTACTTTTTCAATTTTATGATCCTGGAAAGAGCGTTCAAAAAGATTGATAACGGTTCCACTATCACTTTCGGAATGCAGGTTAGGAAATGCAGCATCTTCAATACTGTCGAATAAAACCACCTGCCTTTCTATATATTGGATGATCTTGAAAAGCAGTTCAAGCTTCTGTTCTTCGGTATGAAGATCGGTATGATTTTTAAAAAATTCTTCGACGATGTTTTCAGGTGTTTTTCCTGCTTCATAGCCGGTTCTGCTTTCCTCATAAAGAAATGGAAGCAGCATTCCGATATTCGTCATTTTATCATAAGGCAGGCTCATAAATAATGAATTATAGATCTGGAACTTATTCTCCACGATCTGCCTGAATTTTTCTGCGCGTTGGTCGTGTCTCATAATAACAAATGTAAGTGATTTTGGAATTAGTTGAATTGATAAATGACAAAAAATAACAACTTTATTGTAGCTAAGTCAAAACAATAATAATGATTACAGCTTAATTACGATAAAAGGTAAGGATTACATAAATCACTCCCATATATATCCTCAATGACGTTTTTATAATATTCCAGAGGCATTAAGAAGCATAAGTTATTTTTGTAAATTTGTCCTAAACATCTTTCTTTATGAAAATTATCATCATGCTTTCCCAGATCCTTTCCAGTCTGCTTCCTGCACAGATCAAGGTTCCTGATGATTATAAAAAGATCCCGGATATTCTGGACACTACCGAATATCTCTATCCTTTCGTTATTCCCAGTAAAGAATATGCTTACTGGAGAGTGCTTACCAACGATCCTGATCCTGATAAAGCTGTAATCTATGAAAGTCAGGCTCCTCTCTTTATGACAATTAATGAGCCGGTTCCGGAAAAAGGATTTTTTCAGAAATGTATTGGAGATGGTTGCTTTTCCTATATTCTGGCGTGTAAGAAGGAAAGACCTGTTTATTTCTCCAATGAACAGCAATTAAGAGATTTTATCGGAACTGTGGACAATCTTCCGGAAGCTGTTTTATTAGCTAAGACTTACGGCTACTCTATTGATACTCAAAATCGCTTTACGGGTTCTTATAAAATTGAAAATCATTCTATCTCTCTGTATGCTTTTCAATCTAAAGGCTGCCCTGTAACTAAGGAATCTTTTTTAATTAAAATCAATAGAAAGACAGGAAAACTGGAAGCTAAGAGTAATGGAGTTTATTCAAAAAGTGAAGATTGCTCTGCTTTATGACCTTTTAAACATAAAGCCACAAGAATCTTACACTATGCTTGAAACCAAAAGAAGTAAGGTATTTTGCTCATAGACAAATATTCAGCATCACTTCCGCAGTAATTCATATTTAATGATAGCTTTCATAAAATTCAGTGATAGCAATTTTAAACTTTCATTAACTTAATTTTCTTTTTTCATTCCGTAAATTTGGGTAAAATAAATTTAAGACAATGCTTAATTTCGAGTTTAAAAATCCAACCAAAATACTTTTCGGAAAAGGTGAAATCGCCAAAATTTCCAAAGAAATTCCTAAAGATGCCAAAATATTAATGATCTACGGGGGTGGAAGCATTAAAAACAACGGGGTTTATGACCAGGTAAAGGAAGCTTTAAAAGAGCATGAAGTGTATGAATTTGGAGGTGTTCCTGCCAATCCTGAATATGAGGTTTTAATTAATGCGATCAGCTTTATCAAAGAAAATAATATCAATTATCTTCTTGCTGTAGGTGGTGGTTCTGTAATTGACGGAACTAAGTTTATCTCTGCAGCAGCTAATTATGACGGTGAACCATGGGATATTCTGAGAAAGCAAGTAAGGACTTTTGAAGGGGAAGGAATGCCTTTCGGAAGCATCTTAACTCTTCCTGCAACCGGCTCTGAAATGAATTCTGGCTATGTAATTTCCAGAAGAGAAACCAATGAGAAACTGTCTTCAGGTGGTCCGGGACTTTTCCCACAATTTTCTGTTTTAGATCCCGAAGTAATCAGATCTATTCCTAAAAACCAGATCGTTAACGGTCTTACCGATGCTTATACCCATGTATTGGAACAATATATGACAGCTCCGTCTTCTGCGGATCTTCAGGAAAGAATTGCTGAAAGTATCTTAATCAGCCTTCAGGACACTGCTCCAAAAGTATTGGCTGATGAATTCAACTATGATGCTGCCGGAAACTTTATGTGGTGCTGTACTATGGCTTTAAACGGGCTGATTCAGAAGGGAGTTATTACAGACTGGGCTGTACATGCTATGGGGCACGAATTAACTGCTTATTTTGGTATTGACCACGCCAGAACACTAGCCATTATTGCGCCTTCTCACTACCGTTATAACTTCGAAGATAAAAAAGGAAAACTGGCTCAGTATGCTGAAAGAGTGTGGGGAATTAAAGAAGGAAGCATTGAAGAAAAAGCTGAACTGGGAATCAAAAAACTGGAAGAATTCTTCCACAGCCTGCATATCAAAACCAGACTTTCCGAATATACGGAAGACTATAAAGGGACTGCTGAAAGAGTGGAAAAAGCCTTTACAGAAAGAAACTGGCTGGGACTTGGTGAATACAAGAAACTGACACCTCAAGATGCATCTAAGATTGTAGAAATGAGCTACTAAAGGACTCAACGATTTTAAAGGTTAAGGCTTAAGAGGTTACTTTAAGTTTTGACTAGCGAATTCGTTTATATACCTAGGGTGGGCCTTTGGCCCACCTTTATTGATATTGATACCCGTGCCAATATTGGGTATTTAGTGAATATCTTTTATCTTTTAAGACATATTTCCCCTTTTTATCTCCAGATCTATTTAAAATCTCAAACACACTTTCAAAAATTGACTTATTTGTAAACATTCGTTTAAAAAAAGATCATTTCATCATATATATTTCAAATTTATTTATATTTTAGCATATTCTTAAATTTGTGAAAATGAAAAAACAGCTACTTTTATTTGCCTTTTCAACTCTGGCGCTTACTTCTTGTAATGATGATAACCTTGCAGCCTATGAAATGGATATTATGAAAGGGGATTGGAAAGAAGTAAAGACAGAAATTATTTCAGGAAAAGATAATAAAACTGTGCTTGAAACTACAACTCCGGAAGGATGCAGCGCTAAAAATACACTTTTCTTCAGAACAGATTATTATGTAAGTTATACGGCTTATGATGGAGATGCAGATGGAACCAATTGCCAGCTTGCAGCTAAGAACGAAGGAAAGTATACTTATGATACAGATTCTAAAGTTTTGAATATTCAACTAAAAGGAGAAGATAATGAACTTGGAAATATGAGTTTCAGAGTGGATATGCTTACGCAAACCGAATTTAGACTGGCACAGCTGGTTGGAAATTATGATAAAGACGGAGACAAAATTATAGATGTCACCTACATTACTTATAAAAGATAAACTTAAACTCCCGCTGATCGGGAGTTTTTTATTACTTTTATCTCAAATTTTAAAACTGAATATAATGAAGAAGCTCCTATCAGTATTTCTATTACTGTGTTTCACTCTTGCCTTTTCGCAGGAGAAAAAGCCTATGTTCTGGCATGACATCCAGGAATTCAAAAAACAAGATCAACAAAACCCACCACCACAGAATGCCATTTTACTAATTGGCAGCTCATCTTTTACAAAATGGACTGATGTAGCAGACTATTTCCCAACCAAGACGATCATCAACAGAGGTTTTGGAGGCTCAAGACTTACAGATCTCAATTATTTTGCAGATGATCTTTTAGCTCCTTATCAGCCTAAACAGATCATAATCTATTGTGGTGAAAACGATTTTGCTGATAACCCTCAGCTGAAAGCAGATAAAGTAGTAAAGAGATACAAAAGCTTTTATAAAAAAATACGTGCAAGATTCCCGAATATTGAAGTAGATTATATTTCTATGAAGTATTCGCCCAGCAGAGAAAAGCTTTGGCCACAGATTAAAGAAGCCAATGCCAAGATCGAAGCTTTTATGAAAAAGCAATCTAATGCTCAGTATATTGATGTAACCAAAGCAATGCAAGATGCCAACGGAAATGTAAGAAAAGATATTTTCGTAGATGATATGCTTCACTTTAAGCCTGAAGGATATCAGATCTGGGCTAAGGTAATTACGCCTTATATGAAATAAAAAAAGCGGCAGTTCTAGTAGATCTGCCGCTTTTTTTATTATTTCTTTCTCTTCGATTTAGAGATTGCTTTCTGCTGTGCTCTGTTAGCTCCATATTTCTTAGGAGCTTTTCTTTTTGATGGTCCACCCCAGTTCTCTTTTGTATTCTTCGCTTTTTTCTCATGGAAAGCTCCTCCACCCTCGTTCAGTTTTACCTGTACCGGGTTTTTCATCACTACTTCATCTTTCTCGGAAGCAATTTTGGCCGGATTGATTTTAACGCCTTCAGGGAAGTCATTAAATTGTAATTCCTTATCCATTAAAAGCTCTATATCCAGAATTAAAGGCTCTTCTTTTTTAGTTACAAAAGTGATTGCCTTACCTTCTTTATCAGCTCTACCTGTTCTACCAATTCTATGGATATACTGCTCAGGAATATCTGGGGTTTCAAAGTTGATAACATGGGTAATATTGGAAATATCAAGACCTCTTGCCATTACATCCGTTGTAATTAATCCTCTGATCTCTTCATTTTCAAATCTCTTCATTGCTTTGAGCCTGTAGTTCTGAGACTTGTTAGAGTGAATAACGTCAAACTGTTCAGGGAAAAGCTCATCTATCTTGGTAAAAAGAAGGTCTGCATGTTTTTTATTATTATTAAAGATCAATACTTTAGACATATCTGCATCATTCTTCAACAAATGTTCAAGAAGGTTGATCTTTGTATTGAAGTTTTCAACTTTGTAGGCGGTCTGCTCAATCTTTTCCAGCGGAGTTCCTGATTTTGCCAATGAAATTTCTATAGGACTGGCAAAATATTCATCCAACATTTCGTCTACTGCTTCTGTCATGGTTGCAGAGAAAAGGATGTTCTGTCTCTTCTCTCTCATCATTTCAAAAATGTGGGTTAACTGTGGTCTGAAACCAAGGTTAAGCATTTCATCAAATTCATCAATGATAAGCTTCTGAACTTCTTTTAAAGAGATGGCATTATCTATAGAAAGGTCCATTACTCGCCCCGGCGTTCCTACTAAAATGTCACAACCGTCATTGAATAAAAGCTTCTGAGTATTGATATTTTTACCACCATACACACCAATTACTCTTGCAGTAATATTCTCTGTAAGCTTTTCAAGAATTTCCGTTACCTGCACTACCAATTCTCTGGTCGGAACAAGTACCAAAACTGTTGGATTACCTGTTTTACTGTATTTCCAGGCTTTAAGAACAGGTAAAAGATAGGCCAATGTTTTCCCGGTTCCGGTTTGTGCAATTCCCATTACATCTCTCCCGGAAAGGATTGGCTTTAAACTCTTTACCTGAATAGGAGTAGGTTCAAATAATTCTAAATCTGCTAAAACATCAAGAATTTTAACCGGCAGGTCAAAATCTGCAAAAGTGAGTTTTTCCATTTTGCAAAGATAGGTATTAATATGTAGAATCTGAAATCAGGTTTTTACAGTAGTAAGACAGAGGCGTAAAATAAAAAAATGAGAATCTGAAACCAGGTTTAAAACTCTGTAACAGCAACATTCACTTAAACAATTAATTAACCTTTATGCTTTTACTGCTTATTTTAATATCATCATCTTTCCATTCACTGGTGGTGATGATTACATTTCCTTTCTTTTTAGGATCTTTTTTAATTGGAAATTTGTCTTCTTCCCATTGATTGCAATGGGTGGAGATAGGATCTACCAGCGGTTTCCATCCTGTTTTGCTTAATGTATAAGTATAAAAAGGATGCCAGCAACTTGTACACCAGTTAGGATAAAAACCAATCTCATCCTTTCCATCTCCATTAAGATCTCCCAAATTATACAAGCTACCCCCTTTGGCAGGTGAAATCACAAAAGGTTTTATATTCTTATCACTGAAATAGATTGTGGTTTCACATTTTCCGTCACACTCATCGCTGCAATCGCTCACTTTGGCATAAATATATTCTTTTGTTCCGTTACCATCAAAATCTCCCTGAAGTTTTTCTTCGCTTCCCTCCAGAGCCATGTAGAATGAGCTGAAAAGAGTTACTGTGGTTATGATTAGTTTTTTCATTGTTTTATTTTTTTAGGTGGTTCGGGTACAAGTTTTAGAGCATATATCTTATATACAATCGCCCAACCCCCTATCTCGGTTATTTTCTGGTTACTCTCAGCAAAAGTATGAATACTAAAATAACTGAGAATACAAATCCTAAAACGGCTGCTAAGGACAATTCACCTATTCTCGGGCCAGATTCTGATACAAAAACGATCGCCGTTGCAATGATATTGGCTCCTAAGATGATGGCTAAAATCAAATTGACAACGCTGGATTTTATCAGCTGATTGGTTTTTTCTATATTTTTGATCTCACTGGAAACCGTAAACTTATTTTCATCCAGTTTCTGAAGCACAGAGCGGAGTTCTTTTGGGATTTCATCTACATTATCTGTAAAATTCATCATCCTGTCCATCCCGGTTTTTAAAATATTCTGGGGGCTGATCTTTTTGGTGAATATTTTCCGGGTGTACGGATGAAGGCTTTTCACAATATCCAAATCTGGATTGATATTTCTGCCAACTCCTTCTATCAGGCTGATTCCTTTAAATAAAAGATAGAAATAATCAGGCATATACAGCCTGTTATCTTTTAAAATATCCTTCATTTTATTGATAATAACCTGAACATTGATTTCTTTTAATGAGGAACTGTGAACGAAATTCAGAATGTCTTCTACATCGTTTTCAAATCTCCTTTCATCTGGGATTTCATAGCTTATCGCCATTTTTTTGAGATAACGGACTATTTTGTGTGGATTTTTGGATACGAAACTTACGATCAGATTTTCAAGAATCTCCTTATCATTGGGCTGAATCTTTCCAACCGCACCAAAATCAATGAAAACAATTTTTCCGTCTTTTTTTACTAGAATATTTCCTGCATGCGGATCAGCATGGAAGAAACCATAGTCTAAAATCTGGGAAACAAAGAGCCTCAAGCCAGTTTCAGAAACCTTTACAGGATCAATATTATTGGCCATAAGAACAGATTTGTCTGTTACCTTAATCCCATCAATGAATTCCATACAAAGAATGTTATTGTTGCAAAATTCTTCATATACTTTGGGAACATAGGTTTCTTTATTATTTTTAAAATTGAGACGGAACTGTTGAATATTATTCCTTTCATTAATCAAAGAAACTTCTTCCAATAAAGATTTTTCAAATGTTGAGATAGCCTGTTTGAGATTAAGCTTCTCTCCTATTTCCGAATAGGCTGAAATAAGTTTTTCAATATCCTTAATGAGCAATAGATCGTCTTCAATAACAGATTGCACATCTGGTTTTCTGAGCTTTAAAATAACAGGAGTTCCATCCAGTAAAACTGCTTTATACACCTGTGCTATGGAAGCTGTAGCCAATGGCTCTTTCTGAATTTCCTGAAAATGATTTTTCACGGAGATATTAAACTCGCTTTCCAGTGCTTCTTCTACATCCATATCTACCGTTTCTACCTTATCCTGCAACTTTTGCAGTTCCTGAATCAGTTCCGGCGGCAACAGATCTTCCCTGTTACTGAATGTTTGCCCAAGCTTTACAAAAGTAGGTCCAAGCTCTTCTAAAGCCAGTCTGATCCTTTCATAAACAGTTCCTTTAGAAATAACTTCATCTGAATTACCTGAAATTTCTTCCTGCTTATTTCCGCCGTTCATTCTTGCGAGAATATCTTTAAAGCCATATTTGCTTAATACGGAAATCAGTCTTGCGGATCTTTTAAGTTTTCTTTGCTGCTTATCAAACATAGTGTATTAATAGTAAGTGCAATTTACTCCAAAAACTATTCCTAATACTATTTTCTCTTAAGCCTGGAGTAAGAAAATTAAGGTTATATGGCTGGAAGTAACTTTCAGGCATATAATTACTGTCTGTGTGATTATTAAACTCTTTTGAGTTTATCTTTAGATTATTTCACAAACATAATATCACAATCACGGGATTAAAAACATCCTCACATAATCAATATTTTACATCATTATTTCCAATCATAATGAAAAAACAATGTCATATATAATAATATTTTATATATTTACAGAGTACAAACATTAAAACAAACCAATAAAAGTATTACAACATGAAAAATTTACGCAACAGCAAACTTTCAAGAGAACAATTAAAAAATGTTTCAGGAAGCGGGATCATCATCGGTGGAAAATGTTCTTACCAGTGCTGCCCTACTGACGGACTTCCAAAATGCCCGGGATTAATTTGCCCTGCGGTAGTTTGCCCGGAGTATAAATAATTCGCTCAAAAAATTTTAGGTAAAATAAAAACAGAATGCTTTCGCATTCTGTTTTGTTATTTAAGGTAGGTTTCATACAGGTCTTTTCTCCGGTCTTTCATTACCTGAACGGAGCCGTTGTGATGGAGATCTTTCAGTAAATTCAGATCTACATCTACAATCAATGTCATTTCCGTATTAGGGGTTGCCTCTCCTTTCACAGCATTAGATGGAAACGCAAAATCTGAAGGAGTAAATACAGCTGCCTGTCCGAACTGGATATCCATATTGTTTACTTTCGGAAGATTTCCTACACAGCCTGCAATGGCTACATAACATTCGTTTTCTATAGCTCTGGCTGCGGCACAGTGACGCACTCTCATATAAGCATTCTGAGTATCGGTAAGGTAAGGTACAAACAGGATTTTCATGCCCTGGTCTGCCAGGATTCTCGGTAATTCAGGAAACTCAACGTCATAGCAAATCACAAGGCCTATTTTACCACAATCTGTATCAAAAACTTTTATTTCGTTACCGCCTTTCATTCCATAATACCGTTTTTCATTTGGAGTAATATGGATTTTTCTATATTCATCCATCCGGCCGTCACGGTGAAGAAGATAACTTACATTATAGAGTTCATTATTTTCAAAAACCGGCATACTTCCGGAAATGATATTGACATTATAACTAATTGCCAGTTCCGAGATTTTTTCCTTAATCTGTACAGTAAGCTTTGCAAGCTCAATCATACTGTCTCTTTCTGAAAGATTATTGAAAGGAGCCAGCAAAGGGGTATTGAAAAGTTCCGGAAACAGTACAAAATCTGATTTATAATCTCCCATTACATTCACAAAGAACTCTACCTGCTCATAAAAGGCTTCTATATCTTTGAAATGCCTCATCTGCCATTGTACCAGCCCCAGACGGATGATACTGTCCTGCATAGTATTTGGTCTTTTGCTGTAGTAAATATTGTTCCATTGCAGAAGAACAGCATTTTCTTTGGAAGCTTCGTCTTCCGGGAGGTATTTTCTCAGCACCCGGATTGGCAGGAAATTATTGGAAAGCTGGAAAGACAGTACCGGATCATAAATTTCCTTGTCTCTTACTTTTCGTATATATTCTCTGGGAGAAAGCTCGTGACTGTATTTGTGATAGCTCGGAATTCTTCCACCAAGAATGATGGATTTTAAGTTTAACTGTTCGCAGAGTTCTTTTCGTGCGTCATAAAGCCTCCTTCCCAACCGCAGCTCACGGAATTCAGGGTCTACGAAAACTTCAATTCCATACAGAACATTTCCGGTGGATGAATGGGTGTTGAAGGTATAGTTCCCCGTAATATCACTGTAGGTATGATCATCCCCGAATTCTTCGTAATTAACAATAATGGAAAGTGCTACTGCCGCTAATTTCCCGTCTACTGTAATACAGATCTGTCCATTAGGGAATATTCTCGTTAGTTTTTCTATACTTTTTTTAGACCATATGGATTCCGACATTTGGGGATAGGCTCTTTTCATTGTTTCTGCCAACTCATCATAATCCTGAACAGTCAGGGGTCTTGTTTCTATTTGCATTGGGTGTATTTTTACTTAAATTTAGGGAAAATATTTTACTTAAATCCTTATAGATAACTACTTCCCCAACTATTTATACAAAATTTAACAGTGGATATCACCGAAATTTTACAAGCAGCAGTTCACTCAAATAATTATTGGAAACACTCTGATTTCAGTTCTGTAATCGAGGCGCTTTCATTTCCTTATCGCACTGATATAGAAAAGGAAACAGAAAAAATTGCTATTCTAAATTTGGGAAATAAAACTGTGGGATATATCTGTCTGAATTATCCTCTGATTTTTATAGAAAAGCTATATGCTTTACAGGTAAAAAATATTCTGCATACATTTCGTGATATAGAATACATTATTGTTGATACTTTATCTAATCCGTATTTGACTGTAAATCATGATATTTACAATATTTATTTTGACTTTATGGAAAATTTGAATGCTTTTTCTGCTGAAGATTTTTATTTTTACAATGTCAATTAAAAATCATTCTCGTCCGATTAAAATTAATGTGTAATTAACAGGTCGCTCCTCTAGAGCTATAATTTTAAAACAAATATGTCCTATTAACAGTTAGCTCCCAGTGGAGCTGGATTTAATCCCGTCGGGATCTGCTGTTAATAGAAAAAAAGGAGTTCCCATAAAAATAAAGCTCCAGAGGAGCGACCTGTTAATTCATGATATAAATATTGATATTTCCAATGTATTTATACTTTTTATCGGACAATAATGATCATATTAAATTTTTATTAGCTGATGAAACCATACGCAGTAATTTTACTCATAAGCGTCACCATTATGTTTATTTTAAAAATCTTTTATGCTGATACATCAGTCAATGTTTCGCATAATTTAAACTTGTTTTCAGCATCTGAAATAAAACCCCAGGAAGCAAAAAGTTTTATTTACTTTTATTTAATAGGTACTATGTTAACAAGTTATGTCATTTTCCATAAACATATACTCTTCAAGTTGATATATTGCTTATTAATTGCTTTAAATATTTTACTGATCATTTCTTCATTGAAACAATTTTAACAAAAAAAAATCCCACCCAAACGGGCAGGATTTATATGTTAAATTCAAGCTGAAATTATTCCCACTCAATAGTTGCAGGCGGTTTGCTTGAAATATCGTAAGCTACTCTGTTGATTCCTCTTACTTCGTTGATGATTCTGCTGGAAACAGTATCCAGGAACTCGTAAGGAAGTCTGCTCCAGGTTGCCGTCATAAAGTCGATGGTATTAGCGGAACGTACTACAGCGGTGTACTCATAAGTTCTTTCGTCTCCCATTACTCCTACAGATTTTACAGGTAGAAGCACTACAAATGCCTGAGATACTTTTTCGTAAAGGTCATTTTTGTATAATTCTTCAATAAAGATATCGTCAGCCTCCTGAAGGATTCTTACTTTCTCAGCATCTACTGCTCCCAATACTCTGATCCCTAATCCAGGACCAGGGAAAGGATGTCTGTATACCAAATGGTGAGGAATTCCCAATTCTTCTCCTACTTTTCTTACTTCATCCTTGAAAAGTTCTCTTAATGGCTCCAGTAATTCGAATTCCATATCTTCAGGAAGTCCTCCAACGTTGTGGTGAGATTTGATTACTGCAGATGGCCCGTTTACAGACTGGCTTTCGATAACGTCAGGATAAATGGTCCCCTGGGCTAAGAATTTAGCACCTTCAATTTTGTGAGATTCTTCATCAAATACGTGGATAAACTCGTTTCCGATGATTTTTCTCTTTGCTTCGGGATCATCTACTCCTGCTAATTTTGAAAGGAATCTTTCTTTAGCATCTACCATTTTGATATTCATATGGAAATGCTCTCCATACTGGTCCATTACCTTTTTACCTTCATCCTTTCTCAATAATCCGGTATCTACGAAAATACAGGTTAACTGATCTCCGATCGCTTTATGGATCAAAACTGCTGCCACAGAAGAATCAACACCTCCGGAAAGGCCAAGGATTACTTTATTGTTTCCTACTTTCTCACGGATTTCTTCAACTGTTTTCTCAATATAGTTAGTCAGCTTCCAGTTTTTCTCTGCATTACAGATTCCAAATACAAAATTTTCAAGCATCTTCCCTCCTTCTTCTGTATGGGAAACTTCCGGGTGGAACTGAACACAGAAGATTTTTTTATCTTCATTGGAAATAGAAGCAATTACTCCTGATTTGGCATTGAGTTCAAACCCTGCCGGCAGCTCTCCTACCTCATCAAAGTGACTCATCCAGACTACAGAGTTCTGACTCACTCCTTTTAATAAAGAGCTCTCTTTAACGATCTCAAGATTAGCCTTTCCATATTCTCCTTTTTCTCCCTTGTTTACTTTCCCTCCTAAAAGGTGAGCGGTCATCTGCATTCCATAGCAAATACCCAACACAGGAACTCCCTGCTGGTATAGTTCTTTTTCAACAAGGTGGGCATTTTTTGCATTTACAGAACTTGGCCCTCCTGAAAGAATAATTCCTTTTGGCTGTTTTGCTAAAATATCTTGTAAAGGTGTATTGTAAGGCAGGATTTCAGAGTATACTCCCATTTCACGGATTCTTCTTCCGATAAGCTGGTTGTACTGGGATCCGAAATCTAAAATAATAATACCGTTGTTCATTTTTGATAATTGATAAATGATGAATGATTATAAGCTTTAAGCTTCAGGCTATAAGCTTTTTATACCGCAATAAGCCTGCTGCGTAGCCTAAAACCTATTGCTTATTAACTGTTTTACAAAAAAAGACTTGGAATGGCTCCAAATCTTTTTTCATGATTTTTATTAAAACTTTCCGATGTCTTCTCTGTAGAAGCCGTAATCGAAATGTACGTGACCAGCATCTTCGTAAACTTTTTTGCGGGCATCATCGAAAGTTGCTCCTGTAGCTACGATGTTCAATACTCTACCTCCATTGGAAACTACTTTATCTCCTTTTCTGATAGCTCCTGCATATAACAGTTTACTGTGTTTTACTTTGTCTTCTCCCGTAATTTCAAATCCGGTTTCAATATTTCTTGGGTAACCTCCTGAACACATTACAAGACAAATTGCTTTTTCGTCTTTAAACTTAAGCTCAATGTCTTTTCCGTCCATACAATCCTGAATTACATCTAAAAGGTTGTTTTCCATAAGAGCCATCAACACCTGAGTTTCAGGATCCCCGAATCTCATGTTGTATTCAAGAAGATAAGCACCGTTCTTGGTAACCATTAGTCCGAAGAAAATGATTCCTTTGAAACTAAACCCTTCGGCTTTAAGACCTTTAATAGTAGGCTCTAAAATATTTTGTTCAAAATCAGCGTAATGCTCCTGAGTGAATTCCGGGCTTGGAGCCACTGACCCCATTCCTCCTGTATTGGGTCCTGAATCTCCGTTTCCAGCTTTCTTATAATCTTTTGCAGCAATGCAAGGGAATAGTTTTTCACCGTTTGAGAAAGCGATAATGGATGCTTCAAACCCCTGTAAATATTCCTCGATTACCAAACGGATACCAGCATCTCCATAGATTCTTCTGATCATGAAGTCGTGGATCGTAGCTTCAGCTTCTTCAAGGTTATCGCAGATTACCACACCTTTTCCGCCTGCTAAACCACTGGCCTTAATCACTAAAGGATACTGCTGTGTCTGGATATATTCTTTTGCTTCGTTGTATGAATCAAATACTACTGCTTTAGCTGTTTTGATATCATAGGTCTGCATAAATTTCTTAGAGAAAGCCTTACTTCCCTCCAGGCTTGCTACTTTCTGAGTAGGTCCGAAAACCTTAAGATCGTGCTTTTTAAACTCATCCTTGATCCCAGCTACCAATGGTGCTTCCGGTCCTACAATGGTTAAATCAATCTTTTCTTTAATAGCGAAATCTCTAAGTTCTTTGATTTCTGATAAATGAACATTTTTCCCTATTACATCGGTAGTAGCATTCCCGCTGGCAAAAAACATTTTAGAAATTCTCGGGTCATTCTGAAGCTTTGCTGCTAAAGCAGATTCTCTACCGCCTTCACCTATGATTAATATTCTCATACTTTATTTATTATCTAGTCTTATTCTACAAATATATAATTTTGGATGCTATAAATACAATCCTCAATTATTTTTTAATTCTATTTTAATTAGTGGAAAAAGTGTCTCACCCCGGTAAACATCATTGGAATACCGTGCTCATTAGCAGCTTCTATACTGTCCTGATCTTTTACACTTCCACCAGGCTGAATAATGGCTTTGATACCTTCCTGAGCGCAGAAATCTACCACATCGCGGAAAGGGAAAAATGCATCTGATGCCAATACCAAATCTCCTGTGAATTTTTCTTTTGCTCTCTCAATAGCCTGTTGTGTTGCCCAGATTCTGTTTACCTGTCCGCCTCCGATTCCGAAAGCCTGAATTCCGTTGGAAACAACAATAGCGTTAGATTTCACATATTTTACCACTCTCTGGGAGAAAAGCAACGCTTTTTTCTGCTCTTCTGTAGGCTGGGCTTCAGTAACTACTTTGATCTCATCAGAGAAATGCAGATCATTATCCTGAACCAGGATACCGCCATCCACTTTTACCCACGTTTTCTTGTCAGAAACAGGGTTTACGATTTTGATGATTCTAAGGTTTTTCTTTTTTCTTAAAACTTCAAGAGCTTCTTCATCGAAATCCGGAGCCATTACAATCTCAAGGAATGTTTTGTTTAGCTCTTCAGCCGTTGCGGCATCGATCTTATAGTTCATAGCAACAATTCCGCCAAAGATAGAAACCGGATCACATTCGAAAGTTTTTTGGTAAGTTTCCAATGCTGAAGTTCCAATAGCAACGCCACAAGGAGTAGAGTGTTTTACGGCACAACAAGCCATTTCTTCTTTGAACTCATTGACTACTTTCCAGCAAAGGTCCATATCACGAAGGTTGTTGAAAGAAAGTTCTTTACCGCCAAGCTGTTCGAAATCCTTCATTGCTCCATTCTCGAAAGTAGAAACATAGTAAGCTGCTGACTGGTGAGGGTTTTCACCATATCTCAGATCAGAAACCTTTTTGTAGGATGCATTTAAATAGGTTGGATATTCTTCATCTAAAAGCATTCTTGAGATCGCTGCATCATAAGCTGATGTAAGGTTGAATACTTTTCCTGCAAGTTTCTTACGCGTTTCGATATAAGTATCCCCGTTTTGTTCCATTTCCAGTTTTACGGTTGTATAATCTTCTACATCGGTAATTACAGTAACAGAATCGAAGTTTTTGGCTGCAGAACGAAGCATAGACGGACCACCGATATCGATAAACTCTACTTTCTCGTGTAAAGAAATGTCTTTATTCACGTTTTCAAAGAAAGGATAAAGGTTTACGATCACCATGTCTATCAGACCAATTCCGTGTTCCTGAACGGTTTTCATATGCTCTTCGTTGTTACGAACCGCTAACAGTCCACCATGAACTTTCGGGTGTAAAGTTTTCACTCTTCCGTCCAGCATTTCAGGGAAATTGGTTACCTCATCAATCTGAATTGGATTTAAACCAGCGTCTTTCAAATGTTTGAACGTTCCTCCTGTGGAGATCAACTCATAATTCTGAGCTTCCAAAAACTGTGCGAATTCAATTAATCCACTTTTGTCAGAAACACTGATTAAAACTCTCTTTTTACTCATTACTTTCAATTTTTACTTTTCACAGTTATTTCAAACTGTATCCGGGCCTTTCAATTCCGGATTACTTTTTATTTTACTTAGATTTTTTTTCTCAATGTAACAATGTATCAATTTAGCAATGTAACAATACCCTCAACATTGGTAAACTGTTACATTGATACATTGTTATATTTATTAATTTCCCAAGACCTTATTAATGGCTAAAGGAAATATTTCATATTCAATCTGGTGAACTTTCTGGGCTAATGTCTCAGGAGTATCCTCTGCTGTTACTTCAAAAGATTTCTGAAGAATAGCCTCTCCTTCATCAATACCCGGTGTTACAAAATGTACTGTTGCCCCACTCTCTGTTTCTTTGGCTTCAATAACAGCATTGTGAACGTTCATTCCCCACATTCCTTTTCCTCCGAATTTCGGAAGCAATGCCGGATGAATATTAATTATTTTACCGTTCCATTTTTCGCAGAATTCAGGTTTTAAAATGGAAAGGAATCCTGCCAATACAATAAGATCTGTATCTTGTGGAATTACTTTAGCCAATTCGCTGCTGAAATTCTTACCCCTTGGAATGAGTATGCTTTCTATATTATGATTTTTAGCTCTCTCCAATCCGAAACACTCTCTGTCAGCTACCACCAAAGCTACTTTTGCGTTCTGAATTTCTCCAGCTTCAATGGTATCAATAATTCTCTGCAGATTGGTTCCTGAACCGGATACGAGTACAACGATGTTCTTCATATTTTGAATGTAACAATGTAGCAGTCTAGCAATATAACAATGATTTCAATTGGTATACTGATATGCTATACATTATTATATTTTTATAATGATAAATTGATTTTCTCTGCTCCTTCTGTGATTACTCCAATCTCGTAAGCATCATCTAAAAGGTGTAATACTTTTTCAGCGTGTTCAGCATCTACAACAATCACCATACCTACACCCATATTGAATGTACCATACATTTCTTCTCTTGTCACTCCGCCTCTTTTTTCCAATTCAAGCATTACACTTGGGATTCTGATCTTAGAGCTGTCAATAGAAGCGCAAAGCCCTTCCGGGATTATTCTTGGTACATTTTCGTAAAGACCTCCACCTGTAATGTGAGCAATTCCTCCTACTTTTACTTCTTCCAATACTCTGTGAATATCCTTGAAATACAATCTTGTTGGAACCAAAAGGGTTTCATATAATGGTTTTCCTTCAAACTCTTCTTCGAAGTCCGGGAATACTTTTCTTACTAAAGAGAACCCGTTTGAATGAAATCCCGAGCTTGGTAAAGCAATGATTTTGTTACCTGCTTTGATGTTAGACCCATCGATGATTTGGTCTTTTTCTACAATTCCTACGCAGAATCCGGCAACATCATAGTCTCCAGGCTGATACATCCCCGGCATTTCAGCGGTTTCTCCGCCAATTAATGCACAGTTGTTATCCTTACAAGCTTCTACCATTCCTAAAACAATTTCAGCGGCAATCTCAGAATCAAGTTTTCCGCAAGCTAAGTAATCTAAGAAGAATAAAGGTTTTGCACCGTGGCAAAGAATATCATTAGCACACATTGCGAAACAGTCTACCCCAATAGAGTCATATTTTTTAGTATCCAAAGCTACTTTAAGCTTTGTTCCTACTCCATCTGTTCCTGAAACAAGAACCGGATTTTTGTATCCTCCGATTTCATAGAAAGCCCCAAAGCTTCCCAAATGGTTCAGTACATTGGAATTGTGGGTTTCTCCAACTGCTTTTTTAATCTTGTCAACCGTTTTGTATCCTTCTTCTTTGTCTACTCCTGCTGATTTGTAAGTGTTGCTCATGCTTAATAATTTATTTAATGTAACAGTTTAACAATGTAACAATAGTCTAATTTTAAAAACCGGAAAATTGGTATATTATTGCATTGGCATACTGATGCATTTCACTTTTATATTTTACTTTTTATATTCGATTTAGAAAACAAAAAAGCCGACAATCTTTTCAGATTATCGGCCGTTATTTTATCTCAGAATTTCAGAGCCCACAATTTTCCCTTTATGAAAAAAACATTGTTTATAGGAGGTCTGAATTTTCATCTCTTTTTCTTTTTGCAAAAATAGTAATTTTAAATGAATATTCAAATTCTATTTTTCAAGGATGGTTTCAATAGCCGCAATCTTCTTTACTTTTTCCTTTAATTCACTGTCTTTCTCAGCATTAGAAATTTTTTGTTCAGCTTTATCAAAATTATCATTGAAGAATGGAAGTGAAAATGTTTCTACCACATTTCCACCGTGGAAAGGGAAACGCTTAGATGCTGCTTCCAAAACTCCAGCCCCGCCTCTGCCTCCAGGAGAGGTAGACATTAATAGCATTGGTACTTCATTCCATACAGTTCTGTCTTTGATTCTTGATACCCAGTCGAACACATTTTTGAAAGCTGTAGAATACGTTCCATTATGTTCTCCTAAAGAAACCAATAATAAGTCTGCCCCATCAATTTTAGCTGCAAAATCATGTGCCTCCTGAGGAACTCCGCCTGCTAATTCTCTTTCATGTTTGTAGATTGGCATTTCGAAAGGATTTAAATCAATCACTTCTACTTCTGCTTTATCAAATAATGTTGATGCATAAGCTACCAACTGTTTGTTCATTGATACTTCTGAATTACTTCCTGCTATTGCTAAGATTTTCATATTTCGTATTAAAGTTTAAAGTTATAAATTAAAAGAATCTCCATCCACAAGAACTTTGTTGATGGCGGTCCTGTTTTATTTTAAGAATACAAATTTAGTTTTTTATTTAAGATAAGAAGGTAATTCCATGGGCACTTCCATCAATAATATTTCGGTGTCTTCCACTGCTTCAATATTAAAGCTTTGTGTATCCCATATTCCCAATCCGTCTCTTTCATTAAGAATACGGTCTCCCACTTTTGCACTTCCTTTTAAAACAAATGCATACACTCCGTTGCTTTTTTTATTCAGCATGTAGTTTTTGCCATTCCCTTTTTTAAAGTTGGCTATATTAAACCATGCGTCCTGATGAATCCAGACTCCTTCATCATTTTTATTGGGTGATAAAATCTGTTGAAATCCGTTGATTTTTTCTCCTTCCTTAATGCTTTTCTGATCGTATCGTGGTTCTACATCCAACTCTCTCGGGAAAACCCAGATCTGTAAGAATTTTACTTCTTCGTCTTTATTTTTGTTGTATTCACTGTGCATGACTCCGGTTCCGGCACTCATGACCTGAATTTCTCCTTTTCTGATCACCGCAGTAGTTCCCATTGAATCTTTGTGTTCCAAGTCTCCTTCCAAAGGAATAGAAATAATTTCCATATCCCTGTGTGGGTGTGTTCCGAATCCCATTCCCTGAGAAACGGTGTCGTCGTTCAAAACCCTCAATACTCCAAAGTTTGTTCTGTCTCTGTTCTGATAGTTGGCAAAACTGAAAGTATGGTAAGAATTTAACCAACCATGGTTGGCATGGCCTCTTGAATCTGCTTTATGATATACTGTTTTCATTTTCTGTGATTATTTATGGTACAAATGTACGGGATGCGGAGGTGAAAAAAGTTGATATAGGATAAGAAAGGAAAACTGCTGATAAATCTATATAAGGTATTAAAATCTGTACCACCTGCAAAATCTGTGAGCCTATCATACATGAAGCATACGGGTTTTGGCCAAGCCAATTGGAATGTATTTAAAATATGAAAGCGGGCTAAAGCCCGCTTCTATTGAATTTTAATGTTATTGTTTTATCTTACAAATGTCTTATTTCTAACTTCAGTCTTCTTTTTTTCAGGCTAAAAATGAACCTGTTTAATCTCTTCTTCAATTTCTTTAGGGGTCTCATCTTCAGATTTAACAAAGATCATTGTAACCAAAGCACCGATTAACATACACGCACCGCCTACCACAACATAATCCATGGCCTGTTTTCCAAAGATGCTGCTTACAATAGGACCTCCAAACAAACCGTTAATGATCTGCGGAATTACAATAAAGAAATTGAAAATCCCCATATAAACGCCCATTTTTCTTTGTGGAATCACTTCAATCAGCATAGCATAAGGCATGGCCAGGATACTGGCCCAGGCAAATCCTAATCCGATCATTGAAATCCATAGATTGTCTACATCTTTGATAAAATACATGGAAATTAACCCTAAACCACCACATAAGAGGGCCAAAGCGTGGGTTTGCTTTTTACCGATCCATTTAGCAATAGGTGTTAATAAAAATGCAAAGGGAATGGCCCAAAGGTTATACATTCCAAAGAGCTTGCCGGTTAAATCTCCCGCATCATTGAATGCTTTTGAATGGGTATCTTCCGGAGAAAGTCCCAAATGATGAGTCGCCAAAGCACTGGTTGTAAATACCCACATGGTAAATAGTGCAAACCATGAGAAAAACTGGACAATTCCCAATTTTTTCATTTGGGCAGGAATAGCAGCAAAATCTTTGAAAATATCGGAGAATTTAGATTTTTCATGTTCTATTTCTTTTCCATCTTCAAAGGCTGCAAATTCTTCCGGAGAATATTCTTTGGTTGTAATGATGGTATAAAGAATAGAGATAATCAGCAATGTTGCCCCAATATAAAAGGAATAAATCACATTATCTGCAACAAAACCTTCAGGAGCTACGTTGGAAATCCCAAGTTTCGTTAACCAATCTGGTAAATAAGAGCCCAGTACTGCCCCAAATCCGATGAGAATGGTTTGTACTGAAAATCCTATGGTTCCCTGATGTTTTGGAAGCATATCTCCCACCAATGCTCTGAAAGGTTCCATCGCAACATTTACAGACGCATCCATCATCGCCAGGAAAATTACGGCTAATAAAAGGGCGTTAGCCGCAAACATCTGGGTTACAGAAGCGGCATTAGGCAGTAATACCAATCCTATAGCACACAGAACAGCTCCAATCAGGAAATAAGGTTTTCTTCTTCCCCACGGACTCCAGGTATTATCTCCCATGTGGCCAATAATAGGCTGAACGATGAGCCCGGTGATAGGAGCTACCAGCCAGAACCATGACAGTTCGTGAACATCTGCTCCTAAATTGGCAAGGATACGGCTTGCATTTCCATTCTGTAATCCGAATGCCATCTGGATTCCGAGGAATCCCATACTCATATTGATGATCTGAGTAAGTGAAAGTTCCGGTTTCATTTTTCCAGCCATAATTGTTTTTATGCTTATTTTGTTTTTAATTCTTTAATCAAAACGTCTTCAAGAGCTGTTTTCTCAGCTACTACTTTATCTACAACATCGTTAGGAACCGTCATAGAGAGAACGTATTGTTTTACCTTCCATTGTCCATTGATCTTTTCCACTACTCCTGAACCACGGCAGATCTTCATCTGGGTATCCAGCAACTCATCAAACCAGGCCAGTTTTCCGTCTTTACTGAAATAAATATTTCTTTTTAATGCGGTAAAATTCCAGGTTCTTTTTTTGTCAAAATGAGGTTTTGCCCACACCATAAATTCTTTTTTATTCCAGACTTCGGTAGCATCTGTTCCGATAAATGTAGATTCATCGGCAAAGAAATTGAAGTAGCCCGCGTAATCTGCTTTGGCAGCTGCTACATTGAAGGCATCCAGCATGGTGCTGATCTCTGCTTTTTCTTTTGCAAATGTTTTGTCTGATTGTGCTGAAAGCACTGTAAATCCGAATAAAAACAGAATCAATGTATGAACAGCTATTGATTTTTTCATAGGTATTATTTATTTTTCAAGTTCAATAATGAATGGGGTTTGGGCAGGAACTGTTAAGGTATTCTGTAATGAGAATTCTTTTCCTGAAATTACCTCTTTTCCTTTGGAAAATCCTTTTAATGATTCTTCAAAGTATTTCAGGTCTAACGTCTGATCTTTTATATTATTGTTGATAACCACCATCACGCTTTCTTTATCATTATACCTGAAGTAGGTAAATACTCCGTCTTTCGGAACAAAGTTTTTCGTTTTTCCGGTATGAATTACGTCTTTTCCTTTTCTCCAGTTTAATAATTTCTGAGTAAACTGATAAAATTCTTTCTGTTCGGTTGTTTGCGTTGCCGGGTTGAATGCATTTTGTTTATCAGACTTCCAGCCTCCCGGGAAATCTCTGCGGATATCGGCATCACCTCCTTTTTCTTTATTTCCACGCATTCCTACTTCTGAACCGTAATAAATCTGCGGGATTCCACGGACTGTCGAAATCAGGGTTAATCCCATTTTATAAACGCTCGGGTCTGCGTTGAAGATCTCATTCCATCTTTCAGTATCATGGTTTTCGAAGAATACCATTACATTATTGATATCCGGATAAAGGAAATCGCTGCTGAAAGAATCATAAAGCTTAATCATTCCTGTATTCCAGCTTTCTTTTTCTTTAAAAGCTTTCGGCATATCCGCAAAGAGCATGAAATCCATTACGGACGGCAGGTTTGAATTATATCCGGCCGCTTCTCCTGTTTTAGAATTTTTCTGCCATGCTGAAATTTGCCCTGCAGTATACAGCCAGGACTCGCCTACAATATTAAATTTCGGATATTCATCAGTAATGGCCTTCGCCCATTTCGCCATAGCTTCTTTATCATTGTAAGGATAGGTATCTACCCGGAAACCTCCTAAATCAGCATATTCGATCCACCAGATGGCATTTTGGGTTAAATATTTTAAAACCAAAGGATTCTTCTGGTTGAGATCCGGCATTGTTTTGTCAAACCATCCATCCAGCGCATATTTTTTATCAATATCCGAAGCGTTAGTATCAAATTGGGTGGATGTTTTGTAATTAGATCTTTTAAAGCCGTCTTCTCCTTCTTTGAACCAGTGAATCCAGTCTTTTGTAGGAAGGTCTTTCATCATCCAATGGGAAATTCCCCAGTGATTGGTAACATAATCCATCACCAGCTTCATCTTTCTTTTATTTAATTCCTGGGAAAGTTTTTTATAATCTTCATTGGTTCCGTAGCGGGCATCTATTTTATAAAGATCGGTTTGCGCATATCCGTGATAAGAATACACTTTTTCATTGTCTTCGTTTACGGGAGTTAACCAAACAGCTGTTGCACCAAGATTTTGGATATAATCAAGGTTATTGATGATACCCTGAAGGTCACCTCCATGTCTACCGTTGGGTAAACTGCGATCTGCTTTTTCAGTTAATTCCGGAACAGAATCATTTTTTTCATTCCCATTAGCAAAACGATCGGGCATAATCAGGTACATTACATCCTTTGAGGTGTAGGATTCACGGTCTGCAGATCCGGGATTCCTCTGCTTCAGTTCATAGCTATAAGAACCCAGATTTTTTTTGTCTTTTTGAATATTGATGGTAAACTTAGGAACATTGATTTCATTGGTGTTAACCGTAATAAAAACGTAGTTTGGGTTATCTACTTTCTGAATATTTTTAATTTTTGCTCCGTCTGAAAGTGAAATTTCATTGTTCGCAATTCCTTTTCCATAAACAAGGATTTGCAATTCAGGATTTTTCATTCCTTTCCACCAGAATGCCGGCTCTACTTTTTCCAGTACTTTTGATTGTGAAAAAGCCATAGCAGCAACAGAAAAGGCAAAAAACGTATATATTTTTCTCATAACTTAGTTTTAGTCTCCAATTAATTATCAGCTACTCATTATGGAATGACATTAACAACACTACTCACGATATTAAAAATCAACAAGTTACATTAACATACACAACATTTTAAGTATGAACAACCTAGCAGCAAATTACAAAAAAAACTTTAGAGTTATTACAAAATAACAAATAGAATTTCTCTTTTATCCATCAATCTTACAGAGATTTGCTGGATTGATGAAATGAGTACTGAAACAAAGTATCATTCATAACATTTTTTTAAAGAAAACAACAATATTTCACAATTTGCACCTAATTTTTTATTAAATTTTCATTAAATTATCATATAAAAAGAACATTTAAATTAAAATAAGCATTTTTTAACGGTTTTATTTTTAGATTTACAGAAAAAATGTTTGATTTCAGTAAAATGTTTCAAAGTGATGGGCCAGATATTGTTTACCCTTGGGCCATTCCTATGTTTGCGGGTATCATTTTTATAGAGATGGCCTATAGCCATTTCAATAAAGAGAAGCTTTATGAAACGAAAGATGTGGCTACCAATGTGCTTTTAGCACTTTTAAATTATAGCCTGGATATCATTATGAAAGGCTTTTCCATGCTCGTTATGATGTTTTTTTACTATCATCGTATTTTTGACTGGGAGGTTGGAGTCTGGTATTGGATTGCCGTATTCCTGGCCCAGGATTTTGCCTATTATGTTCATCATTATGTAGATCATCATTCCCGTGTGTTTTGGGCGGTACATATTACCCATCATAATTCTGATTATTTCAATATCACCACTGGATTTAGAAGTCCTGTCTTCCAGCCTTTATACAGATACCTGTTCTTCTCTCCTTTAGCATTCATTGGTTTCCATCCTCTGCACGTTATGGTGGCTTATTCTGCCATCCAGATTTATGGAACGTTTGTTCATACACAATCAATAAAAAGCATGGGCTTCCTGGAATACATTTTAGTAACGCCTTCCCATCACCGTGTACATCATGCCTGTAACATCAAATACCTGGACCGTAATATGGGAATGGGGCTTATTATATGGGACAAAATCTTCGGAACATTCGAAAAGGAAGATCCGGAAGTACCTGTTAAATATGGCATTTATCCTAAGATGAAATCTAAAGACCCTGCCACCGTTCTGTTTTATGAATGGAGGAGAATTGGCAAAGATCTGAGACAACCAGGACTATCCTTCACTGATCGTTTGAAATACCTCTTCTACTCCCCGGGATGGAGACATGATGGAACCGGAAAAACCGTAAAACAGTTTCAAAAGGAATACAAAGAAAATATAAAAAATAAGCCACTTCCCACTCAGCCAAAAAAAAAGAAGCTATTGAGCCTGAGTATAGTTCAAACTAAAGAATAAAAGTCTCTAAGCTACTTACTTAGAGACTTTTATTTATATACATTCCTACTATCGGAATAAAAACTTATTTGCTTTCAATATAAGCAGCATCAATTAATTGATTAGGCTTCAGATAGACGATGTTGTTTTGAAAGTCTAAAAATAAGTTGAATCTTTTTATGATTTCATTGCCTAAAATATTCATTCTGGAACCTGTTACCAGCCTGCTCTGAGATAAAAGCTGTGCAGGGATATCTTTTAGTTTTGTTTTTCCTAATGATAGGGTCTGAAGGTTTGAGGTCATCACAGGAATTTCATTTCCCTGGGCGCCTTTCATAATCACTTTTTTAATAACTGTCATTTTATCGGTAGGAAATCCCTGTTCCTTCAATAGTGGGCCGTCTAACATGGCTGTTCTCTGATATCCTGTATCAAACAGATACCAATCTTTGTTTTTAACTTTGTCCTGTGAAATCCCCACCTGCACCAGGAAAACATTATTAAAATACTTTATCGGGGCCGGAGCATACTCGGACTTCACATGGGATGGCAGCTGAGAATGCACCACCATTAATCCTTTATCATGATTTAATTCTACAATCATTCCATCAAATAAATCCCATCCAAACCTGCCATCTGTACCGTGGCCTGTAAGCTGTGCCGGATAAATATTAAAACCCTGGTATTCTTTTTTCCCGATCTGCAGAATATTGGTTCCTGATTTTAATGAACTCTTGATTTTATTTTTCAAAGTTTCCTGTGTAAGCACAAGATCACTTGTCCCCGTATCAAAATTAAGTAAAAGAGTATCCACTTTATTAAGGATCGTTTTTACAAATATTGTATTCTGTGCGTTCATATGAAGCTGCAGTGTATCTTTAAAGGACATCTTACTAAAGTCTTTCGGCGGCAGGGATTCAATTCTTGTTAAGGCAGAATCTTTGCCTTTAAGAAGAATAATAAAATCTTTTTTTTCTCCTTTTTTGAGATCTATAACAAGAGAATCTATATCTGTTTTTATAGTAACTCTCTTATCAGAAGCAGCTATTTTGGATACGGTATAGACATCCGGTTTAATTTTAGGATCTATATTCCAGTCTGTTTTTAAGCCATTGTCTTTTTCGTAAATAACAGCTTTAGATCCGTTTGCGTTGAGAACAGGTAATTTATGCTGCGCCTGCAAAAGGGAGGTTAAACATAAGACCATCAATAATGATAAGAAAGGCTTCATACTTCAATATTATTTAATTTATATGCAAAATTTACCCAAATATGTCATTACAACATCTATAGCTGTATTACCTATTGTGGTACCATCGTGAAAACAGTTATCTGTAGGTGCTATGTAAAACTGATACGGTTCCTGCTTCATTTTGATCACAGGATAATCAGGATAATGTTCTAGAAAATAACCTGTAATATTCTCATTAGTTATCTCAGCACTCTTAAGCTCTTCTTTTTCCTTAAGCATATTATACGCCTGTTTCATTGTAAGATTTACAAATAAAAAATAGCGGGGCTGTTCTCCTAAATTAACGGTAAATCTGTTCCCGTACTGATAACAGGTATGCAGCGTCATATCTTTAGAACTGTCTTTATGGACCCCTATAAAACGAATGTCCTTAAAAGTATAATTTTCAGGCAGCTTTCTTTTATTCAAAGAAACGACCTCACTATTGGGATAGTTGGTTGCGATGCTCATAAACCTGTAAGGCGCCAATGAAATCTCATCCAATACACCATTCAGATGAGTATTTAATTCTAAAACCAACTCTTTATTTTCAATAAATTTCTGAAATGCATCATCATCTGAAGTAGCCGAATGAAGATTCAGTTTATGGAACATTCCTTTCAATTCTTCAGGGATTTCCCCTATAAAAACCGAATTATAATCCTTCTTATTGATGTGATCTCCTTTTAGGGTATCCAATTCCTGTTCTGAAAGTCTTCTCCAGTCTCTTTTTGCAAGATGAGCATTGGGTTCATACTGTGCTTTAAACTTAATATCCCTGAATACAATTTCTACTGGCTCCTGTTTCGAATGATGAACACAGCCGGAATTGATTTCTAAAACATCCTCCAGGTTTTCCCCATATATTTTGATTCCTGATTTTAGTTTCATAATGATTAGTAATTATTAAATTCTCCCACAAATACCATGGTTATATCAAATTTTTTATTTCCCAGTGTACTTCCGTCATGAATGAAATTATCTGTTGGAGCAATATAATACTGGTAAGGTTTTATTTCTATTCTGATTACCGGATAATCAGGATACAGTGAAAAGAACAATTCTACTATATTATCTGAATTAACAGAAATATCCTGATAATGCTTCTTAACATCGTTATAAACCTGCTTCAGTGTCAGGTTTATAAAATACAGGTATCTGGATTCTTCACTGATATTAATAGAGATCCTGTTATCTGATTTATAGGCTGTATTAGGAGTAAACTTTGTGCTTTGGTCTATATGCAGACCCGTATATTTTATATGTTCTTTATTATAGAGATGAAAAGTAGTGGTATGCATATCCGGAAGACATCTTGTAATACGGTGAAAATTATATCTCCGGGTATCTGATTTCTGGTTAAGATACTGATTTAAGGCTTCATTAAGCTGTAAGGTAAGTTTTTCGTCTTCCTGAAATTTAGGCAGCACATCAAAGAGAGTTTTACATTCTTCTAACTTAATGGCTTTAAATAATGTCTTCAATTCATCCGGAATTTCTCCCAAACCTAAGGTATTGAACATTTTATTTTGTTTCCCGGAATTAGAGAGCATCTTATATTCAGATTCAGTAAGGTTCCGCCATTCACTAACAGGTAAATAAGCGTTATCAAAATACTCAATTCCTGTATTGACAGTCTTCTCTGCCACTACTCCTTTATTGATTTTAAGCTGGTTTTTCCAGTTGAAACCGGAATTTCCAACCAGATACATTCCTTTCTTCAGGTTCATGCTAAACGATAATGCATTAGTTTTTCTTTTATTTCAGATTCAATCAGAATTTCTTTGTTTTCAGATTCAAGCTCATTAACGATATCCTCATAGGAAACTTTAGACAATTCCATTTCTTCCTGTGTTTCCTGTGGAATGTCATCAATAATATCATTCTGAATATAGGTGATAAGCTTAATCATATCATGACAATAAATAGTAGGATTATCAAAACCTCTGTCATTGGAATAACGATTGCCTAAAAATCCTCCGCCACAAAAATCATAAACAGAACAGTTGAGGCATTTCTGGGATACCATGGCATGAGCATTCATGTATACATCAAAAAGTCTGTCTTTAAAAACATCGCTAATAGCATGGGTATGAATATTAATATCGTTTCTGGTAATTCCTTCATAGCAAGCTCTTATAAAATCTGCTACTTCTAAATTTCCATTGGTTTCCAGTACAGCAACTCCATTGATATTTTTTCCTAAAACCTGATCTCCTTCCTCTTCACCCACAATCAGATCAATCAATGTCTGAAAAAATCTTACGCTCACCCTGTCTTTGTCGTTCTTCCAAATCTTAAATAATTCGATGAGCCAATCTGCATAGGGAGTATAATTTTTTGTATTAACCCATTCTTTTTCCAGCCCATCAGGAAGCTGATCAAAGTGGCCATCCGGCAGAAGAATATTAAGTCCTTTCACTTTAAGCTTCTTCACTTCATCATAAAGTTCCTGAGGCGGAATTTTAATATTTATAACAGATAATATTCCATTAAGCCCATAATTCTGTCCCAGAATAATGGCATCTTTCACTTCTTCATAGGAACCTTTTCCATTATGAAAAACCCGGTATTTGTCATGATATTCTTTGGGACCGTCTATACTTATTCCTACCCTGATATCCAATTCATTAAAAAGTTGATACCATTCATCATCCAGCCCCACCCCATTGGTCTGGATCACAAAGTCGAAATAATTGTCCGGAAGTATTTTTCTGAAAATACTGATAGATTCACGATAAAATTCTTTGGATATCAATAAAGGTTCTCCTCCGTGAAAAACAATCTGTATATTATTCAAATTATTTTCCAGGCAGTATTCATTAAGTTTAACGGCAAAAGCTTTTATGGTGTCAATTGACATGAACTTAGGTTGTTTCAGATACGTTTTATCACCCAAATTATACATGTAACAATATGAGCAGTTGAGATTGCATCTGCTTGCAACCTTTAATACAAAAGATGTAATCATAATTTTTATCGGATAAAAAAATAGTTCTCCGCCATAGCGAAGAACTATACATTTTAATTTAGCAATTACAGCTTAGGAGTAGCTAATAAAAACTGATCAACTCTGTTATAAGCAGCAGATGCTCCTGATCTGGCTGTTACGCTACAATTCTCAGGTGAGATTATAACAGAATTTCCGCCACCAAAAATAGATTTGTATAAATCTACATTTTCAGAAGACTGCATCGCTTTTTTAAGGATGTTCTTTTGTTCTAAATTGCTCGTGATTTTTAATTTCTTTTTCATGATAAAATGGTTTTGGTTAATAATTATAATAATTCTCCAAATATAGATATTTTATCAAACGAAAAAAGAAACTTTTACAAAATAATTACTTTTTTTTAATAGTTATTGCAAAACCACCACTTCTAGCCATCTTAAAATTAATTTTTGATTTGCTGGTAATTGTTTTCTTATAAATATGATAACTCTGAGGATTATCAATATAGTCAGCATCTTTTCCATCTTCATAGATGGTGGCTTCATATGTTTGCCCCTTATCCAGGAATGAGAAATCTACGGTGTACTCACGTTTGTTCTCATCGGTAATCCCTCCTACAAACCAGTTCTCTGTACCTTTTGCTTTTCTTGCAGTAATTACATAATCTCCAGGTTCTGCAGATAAGATCTTTGTATCATCCCAATCAGCAGCAACATCTTTGATGAACTGGAACGCATCCATGTGCTTTTTATAGTTCTCAGGAAGGTCTGCTGCCATCTGAAGCGGCATATACATCGTTACGTATAAAGCCAGCTGTTTTGCCAGCGTGGTCTTAACAAAACGGTTGTCTCCAGGGAAGTAATAGTCTAACTTTGTCTGGAAGATTCCCGGCGTGTAATCCATAGAACCACCCATCCATCTTGTAAACGGAAGTACAGTCTGGTGATCCGGCTTATTTCCTCCGAATGCTTCATACTCTGTTCCACGTGCTGCTTCTGCAGAGATGTAGTTCGGATATGTACGGCTTTCACCTGTAGGACGTACAGACTCATGAGAATTCACCATGATTTTATAGTTGTTTGCCTTTTCAGCAATTCTATAATAATGATTGATCGTCCATTGAGAATAATGGTGCTCGCCTCTTGGAATAATATCACCTACATAACCTGTTTTTACAGCATCATAACCATATTTATTCATTGTCTGGAAAGCTTTATCTGCCCATCTTTCATAATTTGTGGCAGAACCTGAAGTTTCGTGGTGCATGATAAGTTTAATTCCTTTCGAATGAGCATAATCATTCAGCATTTTGATATCAAAATCCGGATAAGGGGTAATGAAATCAAAAACAAACTCTTTAGAGTGCCCGAACCAGTCTTCCCAACCAATGTTCCATCCTTCAATTAACAATCCCTGGAATCCATTTTCAGCAGCAAAGTCGATGTATTCTTTCACCTTGGTATTGTTTGCTGCATGCTTTCCGTTTGGTGTTAACTTCGTAAAGTCTGTTTTACCCAAATGAACATTTTCAGCAGTAGAATATGCCCACTGAGATTTTCCGATGATCATTTCCCACCATACTCCCATGTATTTTGTAGGGTGAATATAAGACGTATCTGTATATTTTGTAGGCTCGTTCAGGTTAAAGATCATTTTGGAATCTATGACCTCTTCTGCCTTTGGTGCCACGATAATTGTTCTCCAAGGCGTTACTGACGGAGTCTGGATATATCCTTTTGCTCCCTGTCTGTCTGCTGTTAAGTGTGTTTTGAACTTAAAGTTCTGCGCATCTACTTCAAGGTGCGAAGCCGGATAATCTAATACGGCAGCTTCTGCAACATTGATATAAAGAGGCGACTTCCCTTCTTTTTTAAGCATTAACGGAGACTGAACTGCATTTTTTACCAAGGTCTGCGAAGCATTGGCATCAAATGCTTTATCCCATTTTGCCGGAATTTCAGAAACTTTTGTTTCCTGGTACTGATATTCCTGGGAATCGTAATCTGCTACGATCCACCATGCTTTCATATCGGTTGGGAAATCAATTTCAGAATCTTCTTCTCTGATAACGAAATAATTTAGATTTTTTTGTTGTGGGAACTCATATCTGAATCCAAGACCGTCATTAAACAATCTGAATTTAACCACAATACTCCTGTCTGTAGAAGCCTGATTTAACGTTACCGCCAATTCATTGTAGTGATTGATATAATTTTTCTTTTCTCCTAAAACCGGCTGCCAAGTCTCGTTTTTAGAATCTCTTTTTTCATCTACCTTTGCAAAACCGTTGTTAAGGTCGTATTTTGCATCTTCTGGTTTGGCAATCTCAGAAGCAAATTTTATGGCTGTGTCTTTAAATAATCTCAATCCCAATTTTGAATCTTCTACAACCACCGCACCGTTGTATTTCAGATTATAGAAAGGAACTCCATCCTTTAACTGGAAATTCATTTCAAACTTACCGTCCGGCGATTTTAAAGATTGTGCTTTCACACCTGTAAACATCATTGAGAGCAAAAGTGCTCCAACTGTAATTTTCTTCATAATGACTATTTATTAACTTTTTAAAAATAGATAAAGTGCTGCGGTAAAGCAGCACTTTGCTTTTTTAATTTGATTTTTTATTGACTTAAAATACTGGAATTACTGAGAATTCTCCAGTGATATCATTGAAATACACATCGTATTTGAAAGCTTCACTTACAGGAATATTCCCTCCTCCAAGATCTGCCACTCCAAAAAATTCTTTAGCCACTCCCCAATTCGTTCCCCAATCGTGATTCGCTCTGAATTTAAATTCCCCGGAATTCAATGTAATATTTTTCTTTACCCAAATATGAGCATCAAAAGTTGATTTTTCCATATCCACATCTGTATTCCAATCTCCTGAAGCAGATCCAATCATTGAAATGGTAGTATATGTGGTGGTGGGAGCAGGAATTGACACGAATGTATAGCTTAACGCATTAGTATCAACGGTTAATTTATAATATCCTGCTGTAGCTACCGGAATGTTTCCAGAAGATCCGCTTGCACTTAGTATACCATCAGCACCTCCCATTCCATATTGAGCATCCCAAGATCCTGGAGTTTTGATAAGTTTAAACCCACCTTTTGCAAAATATCCTGTATATGAATATTTCCCAGCAGTAGTTGTTTTCTGTAAAGGATACAATTTTGTATTGGTTGCAGAGTTATCCCAAGCTGCAGCTGTAGCATCACCAATCAGGAAGAGATCGGTATAATTGTATACTGGCCCTAGAATATAAGGTGTTACCTGCAGTGTAATTACATTGGAGTAAAAATTGGCCCCGCCTACAGCAGTCTTAAATCTTACTTCTATTTCATTAACCACATTTGCGGTTCCTCCCATACTAAGTATTAATGTATTAAGCTGTTTATTGGTTATAGAAAAAGGAGAAGTCACAACATCGATTAACTTACTGTCTTTAAACCCTTTTCCTTTTATTCCGAACTCAATCTGCTGAGTAGATACCACAGAAATACTAAAAGCTGATTTTGCCCACTTAAAATTTACAGCGGTAGCGTCTACATTACTCTTATCAAGAACAATGGTTGTTTTATCCGCAGAAATGCTACTTTGTGAAGTTTCATTAAGAATAGCCTGATCTTCATCTTTTTCACAAGAAATAAGTGCCATTCCTATAAAAGCTATTGCTAATATTTTAAATATATTTTTCATGTTTAAGCAATATTTTAAATTAGTACCCAGGATTTTGCTTCAGGTTAGGATTTGCGATAATATCTTTTGCTGGGATTGGGAAAAGATTTCTATAGCTTTCTACCGCTTTTCCGTCTTTAACATTTCCTTTCCATGGCCACAAATAATCTCCTGTTGTAAATTTATTGAAACGGATAAGATCACTTCTTCTTGTTGATTCCCAGGATAATTCTCTAGATCTTTCATCCAAAATAAAATTAAGATTTATTGAAGATACATTTCCACTTGAATCACCATAAGCTCGCTCTCTTAATTTGTTTATGTACTCAATAGCAGTAGCCTGATTTCCACCAGAACCACCTCTGAGTACTGCTTCAGCATACATAAGGTAAATATCTGCTAAGCGATACAATGGGATATCAGCTTCAACCCAATTTGTATGTGCACCTGGAGATCCATTGCTTTTTATATTCTTATATTTTATAAATGCATAACCATCACTAAAAGATCCTAAATCATTAATCTCCAGATTCTGGCCTGATGTATAGAACCTACCTCTTTTATCACTTCCGTTTGTTGGAAATAATCCAACAAAAGATTTGGTGGTTCTTATACCTCCCCATCCTACATTAATCCCAAAATCAGAAGAAGGCATTGTTCCACCTACTGCTGCATGTACCAAAAAAGTTGTTCCACCATTTGTTTGTGTACGAAGTCCATCAAAGTTTACGCTTAAGATCTGTTCAGGATTATTTATATTATTATCTGCTAGGAATAATTCCTCATATTTTGGTTTTAAAGAGTAACCTGCTGCAATTACTTTATTGCAATAAGTAATACAATCTGTATTTCTTTGAGTGCCTGTATATACTTCAGCATTCAAGTACAATTTGGCCAGTAATGACCAAGCTGCAGCTTTATCCGCTCTACCATATTCATTGGTTCTCGGATCTTTTAACTCTCCAGCAACAGCTAATAATTCAGACTCAATAAAATTAAATAATGCTTTTCTTTCTATTCTTTGGGGTGGATTTTTTGATCCCGGCATATAAGATTCATCAACAAAAGGGACATTTCCAAACATATCAATAGCATAAAAATAGGACTGTGCTCTTAAAAACCGAGCTTCCGCTTTCATCAGCTTTGCCTCATTAAGATTATCACCAGTAATACCATTTGATGCCAGTTTCTCATCTGTAACATTTCTCAAAAATTCATTACAAAAAGCAATTTCAGTATAAATTCTGTAATACATTGCCGCAATAAATTCATTAGAAGAATCCCAGGTCATTTTATGAAGGGTATGAAGATTACCATCGTTCCAACCAATTACCGCTTCATCAGTAGTAACAACATTCAGGTTATAAAGTAGTCTTGTATATTGGGAAAAGCCACCATTAATTCCATTAATATCACTATTTGGCTGATCACCATCTCCACCAACCTGGCCTCCCATAGCATAACCTCCATACAATTTTGCCAGAATATTCTTATAGTTTGAGAAATCCTTATAAACACTGGCGGAAGTTACGTCAGTTATAGGTTCTCTTTCAAGATCTTTCACACATGAAGTGGCTGTTAATAAAAATACCGCAGAAAGAGGCAATACAATATTTTTAATTTTGATTTTATTTAGTTTCATTTTATTCTTATTTAAAATTGGAAATTAAAGCCCAAAGAATAAATTCTAGGCATTTGATAGTAACCATTATCTATCCCTCCGAAAACCTCAGGGTCAACGCCTGAATATTTGGTGATCACAAAAACATTTTGTGCCATTCCATATACTTTAAGGTTACTTCCCTTAGAGAAAATTTCTCCGAAATTATATCCGATATTGATATTATCCAATCTTAAGAATGAAGCATTCTCCACATAAATATCCGATTTATACTGAGGAACTGAAAATTTATATTGAGGTGCTGTCATAAATACATTCTGAAGATATTCATTAGTAGATGCAGACTGTAAAGAACTGTTTGACGCCGCATTATTATAGACATAATTACCTAATACTGCCCTTGCGCTTAAAGAGAAGTCCCAGTTCTTATGAGTTACTTTAGTAGAGAAGCCTAAAATGGCATCTGGTGTTGTAGATTTATAATAATACATATCTTTTGTATTAATTATACCATCCCCATTTCTATCTACATACGCTCCATCTACTGGTTTTCCATTAGCATCATACACTTGTTGATACACCCAGAATGCATTAGGAGCATATCCTACAGCATGCGCCTGAATTCTATTTCCTGCTGCTCCTTCAATACCACCAACTTCCATATTGAATGATTCATCAGCACGCTCTTTCAATTTGGTAATCACCGGCTTATAATGAGTAGCATTGAAACTCACCTCCCAAGTAGTCTTCTCAGTTTTAATTGGAACAACAGTAATACTACCTTCAATACCCTCATTCTTCATATCTCCTACATTTTGCCAGCTGGCATTACTTAATCCTCCTGCAGCTTCATCAGCATACACTAAAAGATCTTTAGTATCCTTTCTGAAGACATCAATTGATCCTGTGATTCTGTTACTATTAAATCCAAAATCCAACCCAAGATTCTTTGTTGTTGTAGTTTCCCAAGTAAGATTCGGATTATAGTTAGCAGGTCTGAACATATAGTAGTATTGATTTCCAAACTGATAACTCGCTTCCGGGTAACTTGGATTATATGATGCAAAAGCAGGATAGTTATTAGGTTTGTTTCCATCTAAAGCCGGAAGTTCCTGCTGTCCAGTTTTTCCCCACCCTGCTCTCAATTTTAAAGTACTGATTGCAGAGATGTCTTTGATAAAGCTTTCTTCGTTTAATTTCCAGGCTGCAGAAACTCCAGGGAAAACACCCCATACATTATCTCTTGTTCCGTTAAAGAACCTTGAAGATCCATCTCTACGTACCGATCCTGAAATCACATATTTATTATCTATTGTAAAAATTGCTCTTCCATAGAAAGAGATTAGAGTATTTTGGGTCTTAAAATCCAGATCCTTACTATTGATACCTGTTCCTCTATAAGTTACTGCTCCCGGAATAGTAGTTTGAAAATCCTGATAAGCGTATCCCGCTGTAATATCTACTCCTGTATTAATAGCAGATATATTCTTAACGTAGTTAAAATAAGTCTCTAATAACTTATTATTTTTTTCCATAGAATAGAAATTAGAGCTACCTTTGTCATCATAGCCTGCTTTATAATTTCCATCTTTCACTTTATGCCCTTCACTTTTTGTGTAGTCATATCCAGCATTTACATTAAATCGAAGATCTGGAAGAAAATGAAATTTATAATCTAACTGAATATTTCCTAATCCTCTGGTTACGGAAGATACATCACGAATTGCATTCAACATGGATAATGGATTTGCATTTGCATTACCATTCAGCTTATTTGTAAGGACTCCATTTTTATTTTCTGTTAAAAACCATTCATAGTAACCTCCATTGCCCGGTACAACATTAACATTATCATATATAGGTTGTGTAGGATCAAAATAAGTGGCAGCCTTAATTACTCCACCATCTACAAATCTGTTATCTGTAAATGTTCCTTTAGCATTAATGTTTACACTTAAATGATTGTCAAAGAATTTAGGGTTAATATTTAAACCTACAGAGGTTCTTTTAAATGAATTGGTCTTTACAATACCGTTTTGCTCATTATATCCTACAGATAAGCGATATGGCAAGCCTTTAATCCCTCCTGAAAAAGCAACATTATTATCTGTTCCCCAAGCTGCCTGATAAATCTGATTTTGCCAATTGGTATTTGCTGACCCTAGCCTTTTTCTATAACTTTCAGATGCATTTGCATTTACAAAACTTCTGAATTCATCTGCATTAAGTACATCTACATTTCCCATTTTTGTTGAAACTGAGGCTACCGTTGAAAAATTCACTTTAAACTTTCCTGCACTTCCTTTTTTAGTAGTAATCAAGATAACCCCATTAGAAGCCCTGTTACCATAAATTGCTGTAGCTGAAGCATCTTTTAAAATATCAAATGTTTCAATATCATTAGGGTTAATTAAAGCTAATGGATCTGAAACTCCATTTACTCCCACAAAATCTTGTGGTACCCCATCAATTACAACGAGTGGAGAATTCTCACCACTTAAAGATGATGTTCCTCTGATTCTGATTTTTGTTCCTGAACCAGGAGCTCCACTGTTATTCGTAACCTGTACCCCTGGTGTTTTACCCTGGATTAGCTGTCCGGCAGAAGTTGCCCCGCCATTAAAGTCTTTGGCTGTGACAGAAGTTATAGAACCTGTAAGGTCAGATTTCTTCTGCTTACCATACCCAATCAAGACTACCTCCTCGATTTTTTTCTCTTTAGTGGCAGAGTCTTTGATCTGCGCATGCATTACTGTACTTGCCAGTAAAAAAGCAGGCGCTATTTTTAATACTGTTGTAAAATTCTTCACAATTTTATTTTTATAGTTTCGTTTTTTCAGTCTAAATCTGGCTTGGAGCCATGCTTGCAATTTAAAAAAAAATTAGAATTATCATAATTTTAATATAAATTATAATAAAATTATGTATATTACGAAACCGTTTTTAGTTAAAATTATACACCTCAATATTTTACACGATAGTATGCTATGCATACTATTTGTCTTACATTAACAAAAAGTTAAACATTCGTTTAACTTAAATTCATATTCATTGCTGAAAAATGGTAAGCTTCATCATAATAACTCCACAAAAAGCGGTATTCAAGAGATAATTCTTATCTTTGCAGTCAAAACTTTACTATAAATGTCAAACAGAAAGATGATTACGGCAGCTTTGCCTTATGCAAACGGCCCGGTTCATATAGGACATTTGGCAGGTGTTTATATTCCTGCGGATGTTTACGCAAGATTTCAAAGAAGATCAGGAAAAGATGTAGCATTTATCTGTGGTTCGGATGAGCACGGTATTCCTATTACCATAAGAGCTAAAAAAGAGGGAGTTACTCCTCAGGATATCGTTGACAAATATCACGGGATTATTAAGAAATCTTTTGCTGATCTGGGAATTTCATTTGATGAATATTCCAGAACAACTTCTCCAAAGCATTATGAGACCAGCCAGGATTTCTTCAAGGTTCTTTATGAAAAAGGGAAATTTACGGAAGAGGTTTCTGAGCAGTATTTTGATGAGCAGGCAGGAGAATTCCTTGCAGACCGTTATATTGTAGGAACTTGTCCAAACTGCGGCAACGAGAATGCTTATGGTGACCAGTGTGAAAAATGTGGTTCAACCCTTTCTCCATCTGAACTGATTAATCCGAAATCTATGCTTAGCGGAAATATTCCTATTCTTAAAGAAACAAAGAACTGGTATCTGCCACTTAATGAATACGAGGATTTCTTAAACGAATGGATCATTGAAGGCCATAAAGATGACTGGAAACCTAACGTATACGGCCAGGTTAAATCATGGTTAAATGATGGGCTAAAGCCACGAGCAATGACCAGAGACCTAAACTGGGGTGTTCCGGTTCCGCTTCCGAATGCAGAAGGAAAAGTTCTTTATGTTTGGTTTGATGCCCCGATCGGATATATTTCTTTCACCAAGGAATGGGCTGAGAAAAACGGAAAAGACTGGAAAGATTACTGGCAAAGCGAAAACAGTGATTTAGTACACTTTATCGGAAAGGATAATATTGTGTTCCACTGCATCATCTTCCCATCAATGATGAAAGCACATGGTGATTATATTATGCCTGAAAATGTACCTGCTTTTGAATTCCTGAATCTTGAGAATGATAAAATCTCAACTTCAAGAAACTGGGCTGTTTGGGCACACGAATATGTAGAAGACTTCCCGGGACAACAGGATGTATTAAGATATGCTCTTCTTTCATCAGCTCCTGAAACTAAAGATAATAACTTTACATGGAAGGATTTCCAGACGAAGAACAATTCTGAATTGGTTGGAATCTTCGGAAACTTCATCAACAGAGTTGCGGTACTTATTCATAAATATTATGACGGAGTTGTACCTCAGGGAGATGTTAACAGTCCGGAATTAAAAGAGATCAATAAAGCAGCAAATGAAATTTCAGAATTCCTTGATAAGTATGAATTCAGAAATGCTTTATCTGCATTAATGAACCTTGCAAGATTCGGAAACCAGTATCTTCAGACTGAGGAGCCTTGGAAAACTATTAAGGATAATCCTGAGAAAGCAGCTCAGTCTTTATTTGTAGGAGCTCAGATTGCTGTTGCTTTAGCTCAACTGTGTGAGCCATTCATGCCTTTCAGCTCTGAGAAGCTACTGAACATGTTCAATGTTGAAAAGAAAGGCTGGAATGATGTTGAAACGCAATCTGTTTTAATTGAAACCGGTCACAAAATCAATGAAGCATCTCTTCTATTCTCAAAAATTGAAGACAGCGTAATTGAAGCTCAAATCCAAAAGCTTGAAGATACCAAACAAAACAATAAGAAAACAAACCCTAACGCCAACCCAATGAAAGAAGAAATCACTTTTGATGATTTTACTAAAATAGATCTTAGAACAGCAACCATTTTAGAAGCTGAAAAAGTAGAAAAAGCAGATAAATTACTTAAACTTACTGTAGATACTGGAGTAGACGTAAGAACTGTGGTTTCAGGAATTGCAGAAAGCTTCACACCTGAAGAAGTAGTTGGTAAGCAGGTAATGATCTTATTAAACCTTGCTCCAAGAAAGATCAGAGGAATTGAATCTCAGGGAATGCTATTATTAACGACTAAACCTGATGGCAAATTATCTTTTGTAACACCGGATGACAGCAATGTTGAAAACGGTATTGAGATCGGATAATTGAAATAAAGATAAAAAAGAGAGACTGCAGTTTTGCAGTCTTTTTTTATGGGTTATTCTTTTCAATCTGTTCTTCACCCCATTCTTTCATATATAAAATAAACGGAGCCATTCTCTTCCCTCCATCTGTTAGCTTATATTCTACTTTAGGTGGAACTTCTGGATACACGGTTCTTTCAATAAGGTTATCATCCTCCATTTCTTTGAGAGACAAAGTCAGAGTTTTGGTATTAATATCATTCATGGATTTTTTCAGTTCACCATACCGTAATACTCCATGATGGTAAAGTGCCCAGATAATTCTTCCTTTAAATTTACCGCCTAATCTCTTAAAGGCATAATCTATGGAACAAAGTGTTAAATTTTTATTTTCTTTCATTTTTATCTTGCTGTTTTTCAACAATACTTACCTATAGGTCTGTAAGTTACATTTCGGTACATACTTGATTTCCCTCATCAATATCTCTACCTTTGAACCTTTAATAATACAAAAATAAGTTTTACAAAATGAAAAAAGCATTAATATTAATTGACATTCAGAATGATTATTTTCCAAACGGGAATATGGAGTTGGTAAACAGTATCCAAGCCGGGCAAAATGCAAGAACTATCCTTAATAAATTCAGAAAGAACAATGATCTTGTAGTACACATCCAGCATATTGCAGCACAACCGGAAGCTACTTTCTTTATTCCGGATACTTATGGTGTAGAAATCCATGATCTGGTAAAACCTGAAGCTAATGAAAAAGTGATCATTAAGCATTACCCTAACAGCTTTCAGGAAACGGGCTTACTGGAATATTTAAAAGCCAACCATATTGAACAGCTGGTTATTGCCGGAATGATGACTCACATGTGCGTAGATGCAACGTCCAGAGCAGCAAAAGATTTTGGATTCCCAATTGAAATTATTGGTGATGCCTGTGCTACCAGAGACTTGGAGATCGATAACAAAGTAGCCAAGGCAGAAGACGTTCAGACCGCTTTTCTTTCTGCCTTGAAGTTCTATTATGCCGATATAATTAAAACAGCAAATTATCTAAATTAGTTCAAGGTAAGCTTTGCCAGATAAGAATCTTCATCCTGCAATACTTTCTCTATTTTAAATCCGTTATTTTCAGCGGCATTTTTCAAAGTATTAAAGTCCAGATAAAGCCACGTGATAGGATTTTCAGATTGCCCTTTATAATGAACAATATATTCCAGTTCTCCATAATATCCACCGGCAGGAATATATACTCCGCCATCTTTATCGCGGTCAAACATATAAAGAATATCTGTGCTGTCAATCAGAATCTGCCCGCCTTCGTTAAGTAATGTTGCCAGTTTTTGAAGATACATATCAATTCTGGATAATCCTTCAAAAATTCCGGTACCATTCATTAATAATAAAACAGTGTCAAACGTTTCACCAGAAAAATCAAGGATATTCCTACACATTGCTTTTTTAATTCCTCTTAACCGGCAAACTTCGATGGATTTTGGAGAAATATCCAAAGCTGTAACATCAAGATTCGCATCATTCTGAAGATACACTGCATGTGAACCGGCTCCGGCACCAATATCCAAAACTTTCCCTTTGGATAACTGCAATGCCTTTTGCTCAATGTCATTCATATCTTCAAAATCCCTGAACAGATAGTCTACAGGAAGTTCATCCAATTCAGAGATTGAAGTTTCCGTCTGCAGGTCTTCAGGATTTTCATCATGATAATAATCCCAGATGGCTTGGCCCATTAAATCTTTCATGCTGCAAAGATACGGCTTCAAGCGGTAAAGTTCAAAGTTGGAATGGCGAGTTTTGAGTTGTTGGATTCGGGTTACGGGTTACGAGGTTTGTATTACTTTAACTTTACTGGGATCTTCATCATATGCAATATTATAACGCAATAGATCGCAAGGTTTTTAGGATGTTCATGCTTTTTATAAGATCGCAAAGGCGTTTTCACTCAGCAATGAAACAGTGTATGTTTTAGCTACATGAAATGCCTTTGCGAACGAAAATATTTTCAAGTTTAATAAAAAACTTTGCGACCTCAGCGTTAAAAATATTGAGAAATTTTCTTACCAGGGCCCAGGTTATGCTATTGATTCTTTTTCTTCATGTCTGTCTGCCTGCGATTCATTCTCTGCTTTCCCTGCTTTCCAGTAAGAAAATGCATAGAGTTCTTTTGATGTCCAGTTTTTTTCTTTTCGCAGATAAGTGCGTATTTCTTTAACACTGGAAAATTCACAAGCTACATATCCGAATTTTGAGGTTTCAGGAATCTCAATGTTCTTTACTGCATCAGCAATTTCACTACTGATCTGAGGTTGCGGATTATGAAGCCATTTAAACTCAATATCTGCTTTAGTTTCCAATACCTGTTCATCTTCTTTGCCGTGAACTTCAATAATACAGATTCCTTTTGCTGTTTCAGGAAGGGTTTCCAGAATAGCGCTCAGAACAGGAATTGCCGTAGTATCTCCAGCCAGTAAATACCATTCTGCTTCAGGATACAGCTTTTTTCCATCCAGGCGCATCATGATACCAAGTTTTGCCCCGGCTTCTGCTTCCCTTGCCCATTTTGAAGCTGGGCCACCATCTCCATGATCTGCAAAATCAATAAACACTTCATTCTTTTCCAGATCAATTCCCCTGTGTGTATAAGTTCGGATAGAAGGAGCGACTTCTTTTGACGGATATACCCATTCATGGTTTTCATCCAGCATCGGAAAATAAACTTCATTTAATCCGGCAGGTGGAACTGCAATTTTATTATTGTCTCCGATTGTGGTATTTTTGAATAAATAAACTTCAGGAGAATACAGATATACTCTGATAAAGTGATCTGTGATGTATTCTTTTCTGGTGACTTCGGCAATAAACTGCCCTGTTGAAATTTGAGCCATAACTGAATTAATTTTTAAGTTAAAATCCGGCTTCCGATCAGTATCAGAAACCGGATTTGTAGAAAGTATTTGATCCAGACTAAGGCATGAGTACCCTAATCTTATTTTTAAAATTCGAAAGTATACGACAGATTAAATGTTCTGCCTCTTCCTTTATAGTTAAACAGGTCCGGAATTCCATAGCTTGAATATAAAACCTGGGAACGTTTGCTCCAGATGGTCTGATAATCTGTATTGAACAGATTCTGAATTCCAAGATTCAATTTTCCAAACCGGAATCGGTAACCCATCATAAGGTCCGAGGTATTGTAGCCCTCCACTACATTCTTAAGTTCATCCTCCTGCTTGAAATTCTGTAATGACTGAAATCTGAACGACCAGTTTTTCACATTATATCCAATATAGGTTACCAGTTTTGATGGTGAAGCATTATAAATTTCCTGTTTCTGCCATTCTCCTTTGTTGTCTACTTCGGATCTGATCAGTAATCCGCTGGCTCCAAAATACACTCCATTATTCATGGAATAAGAAACCTCAGCTTCAATCCCCATATTTCTTAATTTCAAATCATTGACAAGGATCTGGAATGTTTTTTTGTCCACCGTTACAGTTTTGTCAGAATTGCTTAAGAATCCGGCCATCTGTGCTCGCAATCCGTCTTTATTGATACGGTATCCTACTTCAAACTGGTTGGTTTTGATAGCTTGTAAAGGCTGGTCTTTTACATTGATACTTGAAATTACATCCCAATTTCCGTTTCCATTCAGAGCATATTTTCCTATTCCGTAGAATTTAGCCGGGTCTGCCAGACTTGCGCCCTGAGAGAATGTTCCCCAAACCTGATGCTGCTCGTTAATTTTATATAGCAATCCGGCATTCGCTAATGTTACGTTATAAGAGCTTTCTCCTCCGGGAATGGCAGAAGCAGAGGTTCCGTATCCCATAGCAATTTGCGTTTGCTGCTCAGAGCCTACAAAATCATCCATCTTTACATTGATGTGCTGGTAACGTACTCCTGCATTTAGCTGTAATTTTGGAATGATATTGTATTTTGCCTGAACATACCCTGCATAGCTTTGTGAGTGATTGGTAGGATATCTTCCAAGTCTGTATTGGGTTTCATTAATCAGTCCCCCACTCGACATTGTTTTTGTTATATCATATATAGATTGCGTTCCTTCAAATTTTTCAAAATCTATGTCTGCTCCATAGGTAACATTGAATCCCTTCCATGATTTAGATAATAATGCTTTTATTCCTGAATAATAGGTATCCTGCTGCGAAGAAGACATATAAGCAATCTTTGAAGTCTTTAAAGCTACATTACCCGGGAAAGGATAAAACCCTAATTTCTCTCCTCTTGTAGCAAGCTGGATATACAGATCCTGACCTCCCAGAATTCCGTTTCCGTTATAAGCCACAGTTGCCATATAACGTTCTGTTCCTACATTTTTATCAGAGGAAAAACCATCTCTCATTTCCAGAAGACTTCCATCTTTCTTTGTAAAAGCACTAAGGTTTTCACCCAAATACAGGCTTCTGTCACCATTGAATCTGGAATTATAATATTGAAGGGAAGCCGTTATTTTATGCTTGCTGTTGAATTGATACCCTCCTGTTGCCAGGATGTCAATAGATTGGTTGTACTGAAGATCGGTCTGGGTAATATCGGTAAACAGCTGTTTCTGATCTGCTCCATACACTCCTCCATTCTGCTGGTAAGCTACCCCTAATCTTCCGAAGAACTTATCTCCTTTTCCTGAAATGGATTGGGCTGCACGGAAATCATGATCATCTTTACCCATAAATCCTGTACGCACTCCTAATTCTGTTTCTCCGCCTATTCCTTTTTTAAATGGTGTTTTTGTAATAATATTGATAATACCCCCTGTCGCATTTCCTCCATAGATAGAACTTGCTCCGGAAAGCACCTCTATCCTTTCAATATTAAATGGGTCAATAGCATCCAGCTGACGGCTGATTGCACGGATACTGTTCAAAGAAACTCCATCAATCATCACCAAAGCGGAACGCCCTCTCATGTTCTGCCCGTAATTGGTTCTTCCCTGCGGACCGATATCCATACTTGGGATTAAAATGGATAACATTTCCTTAATTGGAACACCACTTTTGGCCTGTTCCTGAATCTTTTCTTTCTGAACAACCCAAACAGTACCTGGAATTTCGGAAATTTTGGTAGGTTTTCTGGATGCTACAATCACAACATCTTCTATGCCTTTAGAGGCTACAGAGTCTTTAAGGGTCTGGGAAAATAGTAATCCCGATGCTAAAAGACCTATGAATGCATAATGCTTTTTCATTCCTTCAAATCAAAGTTTTATAATCCCGCAAATATAATTTTTATTTAGAAACAATAAAAATAAGAAAGCATGAAATTTTTCATTTTTTTGAAAAAAGGCTGGAAGATAGAAACTGGAGGCTGGAAGTCATCGATGTCATCAGTATAGCTGAAGTAATCGTAACTTCTTTGCAATAATTTACTTACGCTGAGCCGTTACCCGTCTTTGATCACTCTCATCTTGCAGCCTCCCGCTTTCCCGCTAAAAATGCAAGATCCCAGCCCAATGAAGGACCAGGATCTTACTGTGAAAAACAAGGTATCTTTTACATCGCAGGCCCTGCCGCGTCTTTTATTTCTTCTAATAATTTTTTACGTTCACGAAGTCTTCTTCTTGCAATAACAGATTTACCTCCAAGAACTCTGATGAACCTGAAATACTGGAATCTTTTCGCTCCAAAATGATGGGTAATCACATAAAGTAAAATTCCGAAACCAATCAGAATAATAAATCCAAATATCTTTTTAGTGGCTATCAGAATAGCATTTAACTGAATACTTTTCATATTCGCCATTACATTCTGCGGAGTAACGGTCATTCCATCCATATAAACAGCAAGATCACCTATTGCTGTAACCTGAAAACGGTACTGTAACCATGAATATAAGGTTGAAAATATACCTACTGCCAAAAATGTCCTCCAAACCAATACCAATCCGATGGCCGCAAGCATTTCGTCCATTTCAAGCTTATCCAGAGTATAGAACCATACAGAAATAAACAATGAACACATTCCATACCCCTTTAAAAACATGGGAAGATACCAGCTGTCATAGCTGAACTCAAGCACCATAGAGAAATACATAATAATTGCATAACCTATCATTGCTGCAAACCCGGAAAAAATATACATTTTCAATGGTTTTTCTTTTTTAAACCAGAATATAGCAATTATCCCGGCTACAATGATTCCCGGAATCATCATCATACTCAACTTGGCATTCGTTAATGGATCATATCCCAGGACTCCGACGGCAAAAGTATTCTGAATGGAAGCTGTTCCCAGGAACATTCCCAGCCAGAACAGCATAAATAAACCATGCTGTACATTACTTTTGGTAAAAATCCTGAATGAAAGATACGGTCTCTTCAGCGTTAACTGACGAATGGAAAGCAGTGCAAAACTCACAAATGCAGCAATACTTGCATTGATAATATTCGGCGAATTCAGCCAGTCCTGTTGTCTTCCGAATGCATATACATAAGCAGAAAACATAAATGTTGAAATGAAAAGCAGGATGCTCAGCCAGTCAATATAATGCAACGGAACTTTCAATGCAAAGTATTTATCATGCATAAAGATCCAGTGTATCAACGCTAAAATAAAACATAGCACCGCAGTAAAAATGTAGAACTGCTGCCAGTTGTAAAGAAGTGCAAATTCTGCTGAATAATAAACGGCCACCTGGTTCATTACCAGAACAAATGTATAGAACACGCCATAAAACATTCCTCTGTTTCCTATCATAACCATCAATGGCAGGAAAAGCTCTATGGTAACCATCATCTTCATAAACCCGATCAGTAAAGCCGAAAATACAAAGATCATGGGTTGTAAAGTAGTGCCATTGATATAGCTAAGCAGTCCTAAAAGAACCAATAGCAGCACCATTTTATCTCTTACCTTAAACCTCATTTTGATTCTGAGAACAACAGGCATACAGGCTCCCATTCCTATTGTGGTTGCATAATTCGCCCACATAAAATATTCTGTCATAGCTCCGGTACCGCTCACAAGATAACTGATGTTCCCGGTATACACCCCGCCAATCGGCATTACTACAGCAAGCAGCAAGACAATCAGCAGAAGCTGTATGGGTTTTGGCACCCAGTCGCTATATAATCCTTTATTGTACATATTGTAGATGATAGATTTCAGATATCAGATGACAGACTTTTCAGACATTCAACCATAGCCTTTCACACTGCATATGTCTGGAATCTGATATCTTCCATCTTCTAGTCTTTATTAATATTCACGTTCATATTCATCCCTGCGCTCAGCTTCTCAAGATCTTCTTTTTTATTAGAAGCTGTGAACTCAATTCTCACAGGAATTCTCTGCTGTACTTTAATGAAGTTACCGCTAGAGTTATCTGTCGGTACACTTGAATATCTTGATCCGGTAGCTGCAGAAACAGCAGTAACCACTCCTTCAAACTGTTTTCCACCCAAAGCATCTGCTGTCATCATCATTTTCTCTCCTACTTTAATATTAGGCATCTGGCTTTCAAGGAAGTTAGCAGTTACCCATTTCTGACCATTTAATACGATGGTTGCCACTTGCTGACCCGGCTGAATCAGTTGGCCTTCGGAAATTGTTCTTCTTCCCATCACTCCGTCATAAGGCGCTGTAATAACCGTGTAAGAAAGGTTGATTCTTGCCATATCCAATGCAGATTTTGTTCTTTTGATCTCTGCATCATTGATTCCTAATCTGCTTTTGACTTCTGTAGTGGAAAGGTTTGCCGATTGTTTTTGATTCACCAATGTTTCATAGGCAGCCTTTTGGGCATCATATTCTGTTTTTACCTGATCGTACTGTTGTCTTGTTACCGCTTCTGCAGCTAAAAGATTTTTATATCGGTTAAGGTTCTGTTCTGCATTCCAAAGTCTTGCTTTTGCTCCGGCAATATTAGATTTCATTACATTAATATTGTTGGAAACGGTATTTACCGAAGAACTGGTTGCCGTTTTCTGAGCCATTGCATTCTGGTAAGCTGCTTCAGCCTGTCCTAATTGGGTAAGGATTTCACGTTCATCCAGAATAACCAGCGTATCTCCTTTTTTAACCTTTTGGTGCTCAATAAATTTTATTTCTTTGATATAAGCAGAAACCCTTGTATTAATAGGATTAATGAATTCTTCTACCTGAGCCGCTTCCGTATAGGTTTTGTTTCCGATATGAAAATATTCACGGATCAGCCAAAATAGCCCGAATCCGATCACCAGAAAAACAATGATATTGGAAATGATTGCTCTGATTTTATTTTTCTTGTTCTGCTTTTTTTTGCTGTCTGCCGCTGGTCTTGCGGGAGCAGGCGTAGTATTTTGAGTTGTTTGTTCCTTGTTTTCCATTGTGTTGATTTCAGTTTTAAAAAATTAAAGTGTTCCCGTAGCTTTCAAAAGGTTATAATATTGATACAAAACATTGATCTCTGCATTGGCATAATCCAGTTCTGACTGCAGTTTCTGGTTCTGTGCATCAATCATTTCTGCCTGCACAGCCAATTGATTCAGATATTTAGCTTCGGTAATTTTATAGTTTTCCTCTGCCAGCCTCTTGGAATCGTTTAAAATATCTGCCTGCTGAATCGCTTCCTGGTATTTGGTATAGGCCGCATTCACTCCCATATCTACATTCTGCTGTACCAAGGTCATCGCATCATTCGCCTGATTTTTCTGCAGCTCTCCTAATTTTACTTTTTCCTTTGTTTTATACAGGGTATCGATATTGTAACTAAGAGAAACACCTGTCTGCCAACCTCCTGAATACATATCCAAAACAGGGTTTCTCGTAGTAATTGGTCTTTGTAAGGTATATCCGCCAAATCCTGCTACCGTAGGCAGGTTATCGGTTTTAATAATTTCAATATTCTTATCCGCTACCGCAATATTTTTTTGTGCCGATTTCAATGCGGGATTGCTGTTGTGCGCAAGATCCATATAATAATCCATCCCGATTCCGGATGCTTTATTTTCCAGACTTTCAGTGGGAATTATTTCTGTGTCAGAAGGCAAACCTAAAGCAATATTTAAATTGTAAGTAAGGATCTTTCTATTGTTTGATAGCGTTAAAATTCCCTGATCCAGATTTTTAAGAGCAAGCTCACCGCGAATTACTTCGTTTCGGGTCACCATTCCCTGCTGATAGAACTTCTGGATATTTTTAAGACGTTCCTGGGCTAGCTTTTTATTATTCTGAAAAACTTCTTCCTGGTTAATGATCTTATACACATCCAGATAATTGGAAATCACTAAAAATTTCACATCCTGCTTATTTTTCTCCAGATCCAGTTCAGAAAGCTGTTCACGAAGCCCCGCCATTTCAATGGATTTATTCACCAGTCCTCCTTTGAAGATCAGTTGTGTGGCCTGAACCGCATACGAACTTCCGTAATGAGGCATAGGTACTTTTGTAGAATTTGAAAAGTCTTTATCAATGGCTACTGCATCCCCCAAATAGAATTGGCTTGTAGAAGCTGTTATGGTTGGAAGTTTCTGAAGCTTTGCGACATTGATATTCTGTTTGGCAATATCAATATTCTGCGCTGAAACCTTCAACTGCTGATGATTCTGAATTGCCAGTTCGGCAATCTCACCTGCGGTCATCTGTTTCACCTGTTGCGAAAAAAACAGCGCAGGAAAAGCTGCTATCAGAACTGATAGTGCTGTTTTTATTTTCTTTGTCATTTTACCTTGTTTTACGGATACAAAGTTAGGACAACAACAAAATCAATCAAATGTTTGATTTTTGGAAAAAGATGTTCAAATGTAGGATTTTAGTTTTCGAACTGATGTCTGTACTGTCTGGGGCTCACTTCCATATGCTTTTTAAAAAAGTGAGAAAATGCATACTGATCGCTAAAACCAAGGATAGACGAGATCTCTGAAACAGGTTTATTGGAAGAGTTCAGGAGTACTTTGGCTTCATTCATCACAATTAAAGCAATGATCTGGCTGGCAGACTTTCCTGTCACTTCTTTAACGACAGATGAAAGATGTCTGGTTGTAATAGACTGTCTTTCGGCATAAAACTCAACAGTTCTTTCTGTAAGATGATATTCGGCAAGGTCTGTAAGAAAAACAAAGACAATTTCTTCCTGCCTGGACATCTGATTCATAGAATTAGTATCTTCTTTCGAGATAATTCCGGCCATCTGGTAGCAGAAAACAGAGAAAAGATGTTCCACCATTTCTTTTTTGTAGAGCATATCAGTCTCAGAATCCAAAATGTATTTTAGGAAATTGACACTTTTCCATACCACCTCCATTTCATTTTCAGGAAATGGAACTCCCTTATTCATCTGCTGCCTGAAATAGCGATACGTAATCAGCCTGTTGAATTTTAAAGATAAAGCTGAGATAAATTCTCTTTTATAAGAAACCATTCTGGATTGAAAATCGTCAGTCACCGATATCACTTCATAAATGGTTTGCGGATCGGTTACCATAAACATATTGGCAGAAACTTCCAGATCACTAAAGTGCTGGCGAAGTCTTATAGTTCCTGATTTAATGAAAATAAAAGCCGGATTATCGGGACGGAAAGGCTTATCAACAGCAATTCTCTCGAAAATGTTTTTTTGCGTAAAAATTTCAACTCCGAACTTTTCTAAGGCAGACATAACACAAATGTAAGCAAACTTATCACTGATTACAAAATTTTATTATTTTAGCATCAATCCAATTCCTGTCAGTATGAGAAAGGTTGATTTATTATTTGCAGAATATAGTAAAAGCCATAGAAATGCGACCAACAAGTTCATTCATTGGTTTTGTGTACCTCTGATTTTTTGTTCTATTCTGGGGTTCATTTCCCTGATTCCTTCCCCTCACTTCTGTGTTGCCTATTTCGGATGCATCAGTATCATCAGTTTAATTGCAATTGCTCTTATCAGTTTATATTATTTACGGCTTTCTTTCCTCATTGGCCTTATTATGATCTTTATAATGCTTCTGGCTGAACATTTCATTTACCTTACCAATATTAGTATGGGCAAGAAGTCATGGCTCATTTATCTCAGTATTTTTGCCATTACATGGATTTTTCAATTGATAGACCATAAAATTGAAGGCAAAAAGCCCTCATTTCTGAAGGATATCCAGTTTCTTCTGATTGGCCCGATATGGCTGCTAGGCTTTATCCTGAAAAAAACCGGGATCAGATATTAATATATTTAGTTTATGCTTTTAAACAATTCCTGAGCATTTATTTTTCTAAGCATGGTTTTTGATAGTATTCATAAAAAATTAACTTTTCATGAGAACTTTATTTTTACCCTTACTTTTTTTCGCTCTTGTCAATTGTAGCAAGTCTAATAGTGATAAGAATTCTGCTAATGCTGCCTTTACTCCAATAATAGCAGAAGACGAAGCAACTCTGAACAAGGTCTCTTTAGTGAATGCTAAAACAGACAATACACCCTCTTCCGGATCTAACAAAATGGATAGTATATCCCGGAAAATCATCAAAAACGGGAATATGAGAATTCAAGTTGGTGAAATAAAAAAAGCGCAGACCCTCGTCAATGAAATTTTAAAAAATAACAATGCTTATATTCAAAAAGAGGAATTTCGAAATACAGATGTAGATGAAAATCTTGATTTAACCATCAGAGTACCTCATAAAAACTTCGATAAACTTATTAATTCATTTTCTGATGGTGTAGGTTCTGTATTGTCTAAAAATATTTCATCAGATGATGTTACAGAAGAATATACTGATGTATCCATAAAATTGGCTAACAAAAAAATTTATCTCGAAAAATACAGGGATATGCTTAAAAGTGCTGCCACCACAAAAGATATGCTGGAAATACAGGAAAAAATCCGCGGTCTGGAAGATGAAATTGATATAGCTGAGGGAAGACTACGCTTTATTGATGACCGTGTAAATTACAGCACTTTAGATCTAAGCTTATATAAAGAAAAAGTAAGAAGTTCCGCCACTTCAAAAATTGGTTTTGGAAGTCGCTTTGTAGACTCCCTTACAGAAGGCTGGAACAGTTTTGTAGCCTTTTTATTAGGAATTATTTCTTTCTGGCCTTTCTTTTTACTGATTCCTGCTATCGTTGCTATATGGAGAAAATGGAAAAGAAAAAGCAAAAACAGTAGGTTTTCCTTATACAATTACAAAACCGAACTTCAGAGAGGTTCGGTTTTTATTTTAATGGGCATATTTTGTAGGAAGATCCGGATAAACGTCTTTTAACAGAATTGTTTTTCCACCTTTAGAAATTTCAGCTTTCGGAAAAGCATTTTTAACCAATTTAAAAGTAATTAGCACTGGCTCATTACTCTTTATCTGATTTAAGTCTTTAAAAGCGTTCAAGATTTCCTGGCCGTCAAAAGAATAGTTACTTCCATATTTCTGCGTATTACCCCAATCAATAGAAAATCTGTTTGGAATATATCTTAACTTTGCACTCTCAAAGGTGTCGCCATCCATTCTCATTGATTTTCCATCAAAAGCATAAGCTGAAATTTCTGAAACTTTCTCAGTATTTTCAGTTTCAATTTTCACCATCCAGGTATATTTTTGAGTAAGAATATCTGAATAATCCGAAATACTTTTCAGAGAAGGGAAATCATTATATTCTTCCCTAGCATACGTTCTATATACCAGCATTTTCAACGTTCCCGGAAATTCTTCTGCCTGGAAATTTCCTATTAATACGGATCCGGCATGATGGTTTCCCACCGGTTTAATTTTCAAGGAAACCTTCCCTTTTGGCTGAACTTCCAGCCTCAAATCTGCTCCCGGACTTTTATTTTCCAAAGAATTCTGTTTTTTATCTAAAGAAAGCCTTGTATTCAGCTGATAAAACTTTTTCTCTTCAACAGAAAAGTATCTGAGGGATAAAGAATCGGGTAACAGGTCATTCTGTGACCAGAAATAGGCGGAATCGGGTCCTTTTGAAACAATTAATCTTGGAGAATTGTTATTCAGCCTATTTTCAGAATAATTGAAAGTATTGATAAAAACAGCATCTAGAATCTTCAACATACCCGCCTTTTCATCCGTTGAATTCGATCCTAAGCTTATTATTTCCGAAGACCACTTTATTTTATTGAATTCTTTTTTCTGCAGCAAAGCAATCCCATAGAGAAGAACCAGTACGATAAAAACGCCTGTAAGAAATAAATTCAGATAATCTATGACCGTTTTTCTCATATTCTTTAATGTTGATAAGCTTTTCCTAAAGCCCCTAAATAAGACAATGCCACAAATATTAAAAGGGAAGCAATCACTATAAAAAAAGTAAAATACCTGAATGATTTTTTATACCTGGACTCTCCCGTAAACAAATTAAGAATTATAGAAACGGTTGGAATAAAAAAACAAATAAAAGCAATATGCAACCCTTCCCCCCCTTCAGTTTCAAAGTCTATATAATCCAAGTATTTAATAAGCAATACCTGAATACAAAACAATAGAAGAACAGTAAGAAACGGATTATTTTTCATCGCTATTATTTTATTTTCCCAATACAAATACAGCCGGAACTTTATGAAGTTCTGGCTTTTGTTTTTGCCAGTCTTTTATGGTCTTTGTTCTGATAAATTCATGCTCGGGATCATTGATATTGGCAGCAATACAAAGCTTCGAATTGGGAGATAAGAACTTGGTAAGATCTTCAATAAGCTGATTGTTTCTGTAAGGAGTTTCCATAAAAATCTGGGAATAACCGGTTTTCTGAACCAGACTTTCCAAATGCTGAATCTGCTTCTTTTTCTCTCCTTTATCAATCGGAAGATAACCATGGAAAGTAAATTCCTGCCCGTTGAATCCACTGGATATTAAAGCCAGAATAATGGATGAAGGCCCTGAAACAGGAACTACCTGGATGTTTTTCTCATGGCACCATTTTACCATCAGGTTTCCAGGATCTGCAATACATGGCAATCCTGCCTCTGAAAGCAATCCAAAGTCCTGACCTTTCAACATCAGCTGCTGTGCTTCTTTAATATCTGCATTTTCCGTATACTTATCCAATAAAAACAGTTTCAGATCTGCCTGCTTTTTTTCGGGAGCAAAAAATTTAACGACTTTTCTGGCCGTTTTCTCATTTTCTACAAAGAAGTAATCCGTTTGCATAATATATTCTTTGATAACAGGTGCAAAATGAGTAATAGAGGTATTTTCTGATAAATAAGCAGGGAGTAAAAAAAGCATTGTTTTATTTTTTAGTTCTTTCGTTTAGTGAAGGTTGTGGGAAGTATTTTGCAAGGTCCATGGAAAAGGTAACAGAAGTGATTTTCCAGATTCCGTTAATCTTCATCAGCGTCCATATTTCTTTTCCCCAGTTTTCCATTTTACCGTCATACCAAAAACTGTAGTCGAAATTGGCGGAAGCTACTGCTCCATCTTCAACGATTTTAATATTGTCAAATTTTTCTTCAGACTTGTCATCTTTAAAGCCTTTAATAAAAGCTTTGTAATCATCAGCAAAATAATATTCAGCCTTGGGATTTTTCTCCAGACGCTTGGCCTGCGTTCTGTCTTTGTAAATCCCAGTCCAGAGTACCGGTTCCTGAAATAATGACAGATATTGAGTTTCATTCCGGGTTTTAATACTTTCCATAAAGTCATTCATAACTTTACGGATTTCTGTTTCATCTTTGGCTTGGGCAAAAGATAAATTGAAACTTAGCACAAATAATAACAGCAGTCTTTTCATGGTTATGGTATTAAGATTTGTTTGCTGATGGCATCACACCCTTTATCCAAAAGCTGAAAAACATTTTCGAAGTCTTTCATGTCTCCCCAATAAGGATCCGGAACCTCAGCATTCTTATGATCTCCCAAGACTTCCAGGAATAATGATATTTTCTGACGTTCTTCTTCATTTTTAGCTTTGGAAATAACATCTTCCATTACGTCTATATCCATACAGTAAATCTTATCAAAAGTTTCATAATCTCTTCTTGTGATGGGTCTTGATCTTTGTCTGGAAATATCAATATTGTGATGGGCAGCGGTTTTAATGGCTCTTTTATCCGGATGTTCACCTTCATGCATAGAGATCGTTCCAGCAGAATCTACCACAAAGCTTTCAGGTACTTTTGTTTTCATAATTCCTTCTGCTAAAGGGCTTCTGCATATATTTCCAAGGCAAACCATCAGGATTCTCATAGTGTGATATTTAATAATTCAACTGCAATTAACGTTTATTAGCTTCAACAAATCTAAATAAAAAATGAAGAATACAACTATTCTTCATTTTTTAATATTTCTAAGTTAAGATGGAGCTTACTGCTTTATTCTTTCAGTAAGGTCTTTAACATATTTCTTGATTTCTTTATCAATTTTGGAAACATCCTTGATGGTATCACAGGCATACATTACTGTAGAATGGTCTTTTCCGCCCATTTCTTCACCAATTTTAGTGAATGTGGAATTGGTAAACTCTTTTGAGAAATACATGGCCAATTGTCTTGGTAAAGCGATTTCTCTTTTTCTTGTTTTAGATAGAAGCTGTTCTTTTTTGATTCCAAAGTAATCGCATACCACTTCCTGAATATAAGGAATATTGATAACTTTCTTTTGATTTGCTGCAATTCTGTTGATGGTTTCCTTCAATAATTCAAGACTTAAATCTCTTTTATATACTGTAGAATAAGCAATTACAGAGTTAATAACCCCAATTAATTCTCTTACGTTTGTTTTTGTTTCAACAGCAAGGAAATCAAGCATATCTCCGGGAAGAACAATTCCGTCTCTGCTTAATTTGTCTTCAATGATCTGTCTTCTTGTGGATAAATCCGGAGATTTGATCTCTGCAGAAAGCCCCCATTTGAAACGGGAAACAATTCTGTCCTGAATATCCATGATATCTGCTGGAGCTTTATCAGAGGTAAGGATGATCTGCTTTCCATTTTGATGCAGGTGATCGAAAATATGGAAGAAGCTATCCTGAGTTGCCGATTTTCCTGATAAGAACTGAATATCATCAATAATCAATACGTCCACCATTTGGTAGAAGTTGGCAAACTCTGTCTGTTTATGTGCTTTCGCAGCAGAGATAAACTGCTGGATGAATTTTTCTGAAGATAGATAAAGAACAACTTTGTCTGGAAACTGATTCTTTACTTCAAGACCAACGGCCTGGCCCAAGTGGGTTTTTCCAACTCCATATCCTCCATATAAGAATAATGGGTTGAATGCTGTAGCTCCCGGTCTTTTAGCAATAGATCTTGCTACGGTAGCAGCAAATTTGTTGCTTTCCCCTTCTACATAACTGTCAAAAGAATAGTCTGGTTTCAGATTAGAATCAATATTTACTTTTCTGATTCCAGGTACCACAAAAGGGTTTACAATATTAGCAGAGAATCCTTGTGGCATTGTTTCCTGTGTTTTTGGAGTAGGAACACTTTGTCCCTTCATGTTCATGGTAACCGGTTTTTCTTCACCTTTCGGTCTGTTTTCCATTACAGAATACCATAATTTCACTCCTTTTCCTACATTTTTCTTCAGGGCAGCAGAAAGTAAGGACAAATAGTTATCCTCAATATATTCCTTGTAGAAATCACTCGGTACGATAAGTGTAAGGTTATTAGACACTAGTGAAAGTGGCTGTACCTTATCAAATAACATATCGAAAGATTTTTCAAGTTTTTTCAGGTCAGAATTATCTTCAGCTGCGTTCAAGTTATCGCGCATAAACTGAAGGCACTTCTGCCATATCATCATTAAGTTGTCATCCATTTTTTATGCCCTGATTAATTCTTTTGTTTGTACTGTTTTTAGAAGGGAGACAAAGGTCCAATTTTTTCTTTTTAAAAAAAAATATTGCAGGTATTGATTATTTAAAAATATATTTGTATGTATAATTTAAGACCTAAAATGATACACACAACACACTCAATACGAGTACGTTACGCAGAAACAGACCCCATGAAATATGTATACTATGGTAACTACGCTCAATACTTTGAAGTAGGCAGAGTTGAACTCTTCAGAAGCATAGGAATTTCATACGATGAAATTGAAAACCAAGGAATTTGGCTACCTGTTTCAGACTATAAAATTAAGTATATCCGCCCGGCTTTATATGATCAAAAATTAGAAATCCATACCTATGTAAAAAAAATTCCTGGGGTAAGAATAGAATTTGAATATGAAATTTACAATGAAGAGCATATTAAAATTACTGAAGCATCTACTACCCTTTTCTTTTTAGATGCCCAAACAAATAAAATTATCAAATGTCCGGATTTTCTGATGGAAATGATTGAAGCTAACTGGAAAGAGACTACAGAGTAAAAATTATAAAGGCTTGAGGGAGGTAATACAGAAAATGAAGGATCGGATCTTGATATTCCGTAACCTTACACTTTAAACGTCAAACTTTGGACACTCTTCCCTTAAACTTTGAACTATAATTCGCACCTTTGTCTTTTAATTATAACAACACCTTATATTTACTTATGAAGATTGCATTTTTGGGGCCTCATGCCAGCTTTACCCAGCTTGCTGCTGCACAGCTTTTTCCTGATGACGAGCTTTTACCACAAGCAAGCATTCTGGACTGTTTTGGAGCAGTAGAAAGCGGAGACGCCCTTAAAGCCGTTGTTCCTTTGGAAAACTCCATTGAAGGCACTGTATCAATGACGCTGGATTATCTGTATAAGACACCGTCCGTTAAAATTGAAGCTGAGGCTGTAATGCCGATTGCCCACCACCTGATGATTCATCCTGAAAATTCTATTGAGGAAATAGAAAAGATTTATTCTCATCCGCAGGCACTGGCTCAGAGCTTCCATTTTCTAGACAATCATTATAAGGAAATTCCAAAACAGGACTTTTCTTCTACTGCGGCTGCAGCTAAATTTGTTTCAGAAAACAAAGAGGTCAAAATTGCAGCAGTAGCCAATCAGTTTGCAGCCAACTTATATGGATTGAACATCGTCAACCGTAATATCCAGGATTTTGAACAAAATCACACCCGCTTTATCATTATCTCCAAACAGCAAAACAAGTATGATAACAGCCAGCTGGAAACATTAGGAGAAAAATCAGGGATGCTTATTACCCTTCCCGAAGATCATCCGGGAGGTCTCCATCAGGTATTATCTGTTTTTGCATGGAGAAAGATGAACCTCAGCAAGATTGAATCCAGAACATTGAAGACCGGATTAGGCAATTATTTCTTTTTTATTAATGTAGAAGGCCCATGGGAAGATGTACTCCACGGGAATGCGCTGAAAGAACTTGAATCCATTAACGCGGATGTTGATTTTCTTGGAAACTACAAAGAATTCCTTTTAGAGAGCTAAATTGGTTACAAATTTATTAAAAACACGGCTAAATAGCCGTGTTTTTTTTTGGATTTTACACTTAAATAAGATTTAAAATAAAAATATTTTACTACAAAATCATTCATTTACAAAACAGTATAACTCTAATAAAATAACCCACACAACTGGGATATTTTATTTTACAAAAAGCCTGACAGACACCACTTTAGAAAAATAGTAAAAAAATAATTCGTAAATAGAATATGTAATTATATACTATAAAATACAAACATATGTTTAAATATTTCATATCATAATAATACAAAAAGTAAAAATTTCACAATGTAGAGTATAATTTTTGTCGTATATTTGTTAGCAGCTAAATAAAAATCTTGATCATGAAAACTAAAATCTACAGCCTAATTGTAGCATTTGCTACTCTACCGCTATTTTCCCAAGTAGGAATTAACACTTCCACTCCAACAGCTACCTTGGATGTAAATGGAAATATGAGAGTTAGAAACACTCCTGCTGCAACTACAGTACCCGGATACCAACTTTTAGTTCAAGACAATAGCAGTACAGAAGTATTTGCTATGGATCCACAATTATTAATAGGAGCTGCCAATGTTAATTCAGGAATGTTTGCTGCTAAAAAAACAGCCGGAATCAGCCTTGTGGATGTTACATTATTTCCATCAACCTTCAGACCTGTCAATTTCCAGGCAACTGATAGAAGTATAGGATCTGCAAGTATGTTTTCTGATACGGACAGTTCTTTTATCATTCCATCTACAGGTGTTTATTTAATAGGCTATAATTTCCGATATGGAACAGGATTACAGGCTAATCTTCTTGTTAACGGTTATGGTATCGGAATAGCAAGAACAAGAAGTGGTGTAGGTACAATTATTGATACCCGACCGTTTACAGGTATTGATTTAGGACTGGTAAGCTTAACAATTTCCGAGTCAAATATAAATTCTTTGTACTCTTTCCAGGCTGGTGATAAAATAAGTTTTGGCCTTACAGGAAGTAATGTTCTGAACTTATCAATTTTAGGTTCCACCGTTTCTTCATTCTACATTTACAAAGTATCTAATTAATAAGAACATATTGTTAGTTATCTATATCGTTAACCCATCGTCCCTATCACGATGGGTTAATTTTTCAGCACCATTTTAAAATTCTTTATATTTGATAAAAACTATGTAATGAATGAGTATCTTGCGGTGATCCTGATCATAATTATTGCCATCATTTTCAGCAACCTGAACACCAAGATCCGGAAACTTGAAAAAGAGGTATCTGACCTTACTTCAAAGATCAATAAACAAACGATACATCCTGAGATCCCGCAGGAAGCAATTACGTCTGAAGAAACCATTACTTCGCCAACACCAATTCATGAATCCCACGGAAAAGCTATTCTCCCCAGCAGAAACAGAGAAGAACCGTCAAAGCTTCAAAAAGACTGGCTAGATCCTGTTTTTGAATTTTTAAAACAGAATATCCTTACTGTTATTGGAATTTTTACTTTAGTTCTCGGAATAGGCTACTTTGTAAAATACGCCATTGATAAAAACTGGATCGGAGAAACTGCGAGAGCAGGAATTGGTTTTGGTACCGGAACAATAATTATACTTACAGGACATTTTCTCCGAAAAAATTATAAAACTTTTGCTTCCATCATCACCGGAGGAGGGATTGCCGTTTTATATTTCACAACAACAATCGCTTTCAGAGAATATCATCTTTTCAGCCAGAATATTGCTTTTGTCATTACTTCAGCAATTACTGCCGCTGCCATCCTGCTTTCCTATTATTACAGAAGTGAAATTTTAATTATTTTTTCACTGATTGGCGGTTTTACAGCACCTTTAATGATTAGTACAGGAGAAAATAATTACATATTTCTTTTCACTTATATTACCTTATTAAATATAGGAATGCTGGCCGTTGCTTTCCTTCAGCAGTGGAGAAGTGTGGGATGGACAGCATATATTTTTACCAGCATATATCTTTTTTACTGGACAGCAAATCTTCCTGAGCTTTTAAGCATTACTTTTTATCTTATCAGTTATGTTATTTTCTACACTTTTGCCCTTCATCATTACTTCAGGAAAAATGAACTTGCTGTTCCGGACATCTTAATGCTCGCCCTTGTTAACTGTTCAAGTATTATAGGTCTCACTTATATCTTCAATGAATTACAATATGAACCTGTTATCATCTTCCCTTTAATTTTTGCATTGGTAAATGCCTTCCTTCTTTTCAGGGAATACAGAAAAAGAAACCTTGGTATTTCATTTTCTGTTTTTGCGGGAATAACAGTCAGCTTGATTACAATAGCTGTTGCTTTACAGTTCAAAGCCCACCTTATTACCAGTGTTTGGGCCATAGAAGCCACTTTACTTCTTTATATATGGAAAAAAACTGGCTATAAAATTTTTAAAGTATGTTTTTATGTGCTTTTCCCTTTGGTTATTTTTGCGCAGCTTATTACGTGGTGTGAATATTTCAACGCCACCAAGCTCAGCATTATATTCAATCCTGTATTTTTAACAAGCCTGGTAACTACTGTTTCCATCGGAATCAATTTATATCTATTAAAAAGCAGCAAAGAAACAGAAACAGGGACGCATACTTTTTTTGAAGACCTCATTACAGCTGCAAGCTATGGGGTTATTTATACGGCTATACTTCTTGAAATTATTTATCATATTAATAGCATGCCATGGGCTGCTATAACCAGTGTAGGGTTATTATACAGTATTTATTATATTTTCATCTTGTTATTTTTCAGAAAGAAACTGAGTATTGCCAAAGATCTTCAAACCGGACTAATCTACCTGTTATTCTTCTTTGTAATGGTCAATATTTCTGTTGCCACCACATCAGTAGTTACAGATATCATATCTAAACAGCTTCATAACAGTTTCTATATACTGCATTTACTTCAATGGATACCTTTTATATATGTATCACTAAAAATTATTCCTGATACAGCATTTCATCATTCAAAAATATCATACTGGATCATTTCTTTAGCATTCACTGTTTCCATCAGCTATGAACTCCATCACTTGTATGTATTGGCCACATCGCACAACCTAACTGATTCTTATGCCGTAAAAAATCATTTCAATATACTTTACTTGCCTATCATCTGGACTATCCTTGCGAGCCTGTTTATTTATATAGGATTAAGGAAAAACATCCAGGAATACAACAAAGTTGGCTTTGCCCTGATTGGTCTGATGGCTTTAAAACTTTACGGTTATGATGTGTGGCAAATGGATAATATTTCAAGAATCAGTGCATTCATTGCTCTTGGGATCATTTTATTGTTAAGTTCATTTACTTTTCAGCGTCTTAAAAAGATTATCAAAAATATGGTTGACACTAAAGAAAAAAAACAGGAATTATAATTGGCTTTAAAAGTTTGCATTTGTAAATAAAATGCAAAACATTTTAATATTTAATTCACATTTTACAAAAAATAACTATATTTATCACGTTTTTAACAGTTACATATTCTGATTATGAAAAAAATACTCTATTCTTTTTTAATACTGTCATCTGCAACTTTATTTGCACAAAAAAAGCTTGCTATAGCTGATAATATGATTGGAACAGAAGATCTGTTCAAGTCTGCGAAACCAAGCATGCAGGTTTTGAAAGTTTACAATACCGCAGCCAGCCTGCCTGCCAATTTGAAAAAATACAGTTCTGTTTTTTCCAGCGGGGTCACTGTATATAAACTTAGTAAAAAAAATATTCTTGATAGGATATCTTTAGCACAGCTAAATAAGCAGGTTGATATTCCTGCAGATAATTCCGTTTTTATTGATGGGTATGAATTTACCGATTCATCTACTAAAATCTTCACAGATATTATGGCAAAGACAGAAAAAAAGGATCACAACGGAAAGCCAACTTACTTTATTTACACAACGAAGTAATTTAACAATACAAAAAAAGGATAGCGTTTTTACACTATCCTTTTTTATTTAATATTTCTTTCCCCACTTTTTCTTCAGTTCTTCATAAATCTTTTTTTCTGTGGAATTGTTTCCCGGTTCATACAGTTTCACATCTTTGATTTCCTGGGGAAGAAAATCCTGATCTACAAAATTACCTTCATAAGAATGGGCATATTTATACTCCTTACCATAATCAAGATCCTTCATCAGTTTTGTAGGGGCATTTCTTAAATGAAGAGGTACAGGTAAGTTTCCTGTTTGCTTCACCAATGCCATTGCTTCATTAATAGCCATATATGCAGAATTACTCTTAGGAGAAACGGCAAGATATACAGCTGTTTCACTCAGAATAATCCTTGCTTCAGGGTTTCCGATCACATTGATAGCCTGAAAACAGTTATTGGCAATCACCAGCGCATTAGGATTGGCCAACCCTATATCCTCCGCTGCCAGAATAAGCATTCTTCTTGCAATAAACTTAATATCCTCACCTCCTACAAGCATTCTCGCCAGCCAATATACCGCTCCGTTAGGATCACTTCCGCGCATTGACTTAATGAAGGCTGAAATAATATCATAATGCTGCTCACCATTTTTATCATAAAGTGCCATTGTCTCCTGAAGAACTTCCAGCACATCTGAATTAAGAATCTCCTTCGTATCTGTATTTTTATACTGATTTAAAACCAATTCTACAGAATTAATAAGCTTTCTGGCATCTCCTCCGGAATACTGTATCAGTGCTTCTTTTTCAAGAATTTTAAAATCTGCCCCTTCGTCTTTATTATACCTTTCGGAAGCAATATCAATGAGTTCTTCAAGCTTTTCATAACTTAGAGCTTTCAGAATATACACCTGGCTTCTGGACAATAAAGCGGAAACCACCTCAAAACTTGGATTTTCGGTAGTAGCACCTATCAAAACAATCCAGCCTTTTTCTACAGCATGCAACAAAGAGTCCTGCTGAGACTTATTAAAGCGGTGAATCTCATCAATAAATAAAATGGGAGATTTCCCGGAAAATAAATTCTGTTTTTTAGCATCTTCAATTACGTCTCGAACATCTTTCACTCCTGAAGAAACGGCGGAAAGCTTATAAAATTTCCGTCCTGAGCTTTCGGAGATAATTTCTGCCAATGTGGTTTTTCCTGTTCCCGGAGGCCCCCAAAAGATCAGAGAATTCAGAGTGTTATTGTTGATCATTTTTCTGATCGTCCCTTTTTCACCGGTAAGATGCTCCTGCCCCAAAACTTCATCCAGGGTTTTAGGTCTTAATTTCTCGGCTAATGGAATATTTTGATTCAAAGTATTTTATTTTTAAGATCTATATTTCAGATTTCTATGGTCTGAAACTTCTAACAAAATTAAACTAATTTTCATTTTTTTACCCTATTTTTGCATTGTTTTGAAACTTACATTTAATAAAATCATTACGTTTCCTATGGTAATTTTGATAAAATTTTACCAATGGTTTATCTCGCCCTTACTTCCTAAAAATTGCCGTTACGAGCCTACCTGCTCTCATTATATGATAGAATCTTTGCAGGTTCATGGTATATTTAAAGGGTTCTGGCTGGGATTGAAAAGGATTTTACGATGTCATCCATGGGGAGGAAGCGGCTACGATCCTGTTCCACCAAAACATAAACATCAATAAAAAAACAACAAACTATTAAATCAATAGAAAAATGAGTAATATTTTTTTCAGAATTTACCTTGTTATATTTGCATTGGTTACTCAGTGCCTTTTCGCACAGGAATATCCCGGAGGTTTATCTGACGGAACTTTAGATATCAATGGAAATGATGTCCCCGTGAAGATCTATTCCACTACAGAAATGGGAGACCTGGCTGCTTTTCCGGACAGAGGTATTAAAGATAATGTTCTTGTTATCCTGAACGAATCCAATTTTGAACCTGCTTACTATAACTACGGTGTTTCCATACTGGCAAGATTCAAGGATTCGCAATACCAATTTCTGGATAAAAGCTTCAAGTTAATAGATACAGCCCCTACAAAAGATAACATCACCACATTCAAATATGCAGTAAAGTCTGCAAAACCGATCTCTGATGCTGATAAAGTAGAACTTAAAACATCTTTTAAAATCTGGGATCCTTCAAAAGGTATTCATATCGGAATATTTACGTTACACTTCTATAGTTTAATGTTCGTCTTTGCATTTGGTTTTGGATATGTTTTAATGACCAGAATCTTTAAAATTGATCATGTTAACCAGAAATATCTTGAACCTCTTTTCACATGGACATTAATAGGAACTATTCTTGGAGCAAGATTAGGACATGTTATTTTCTATCAGCCAGAACTGTTTAAAGAAGACTTCTGGAGTGTATTTTTACCAATCAGCACTAAAAACGGTATCAAATTCACCGGATTTTCCGGACTGGCAAGCCATGGAGCAACGATAGCATTGATCCTTACCACGCTTTATTATTCCTATAAAATTATCAAGAAAAATCCTTTCTGGGTATACGACAGATTAGGGATCGTAGTAGCTTTAGGAGGCGCATTTGTAAGAATGGGGAACTTTTTCAATTCTGAAATTGTAGGAAAACCAGCTGATCCTAATTCACCTTTTGCACTGCTTTTCCCACAGCAAAGCAGCGAATATGGACTTACAGTTCCGCGTTATCCGAGCCAGCTATTTGAAGCTGCAGGATATGTTGCCCTATTCATTTTATTATGGATTCTTTACAGAAAAACAGATAAAAAATACCAGCAAGGATGGCTATTCGGATTATTTTTTATCATTCTTTGGGCGATCAGATTCTTTGTTGAGTTCCTTAAAGAGCCTCAAGGCGATGAATTTATTCAGATCGGAGGTTTAAATACCGGCCAGGTTCTTTCTATTCCATTTATGATTGCCGGAGTTATCATTATGGTTGTTTCCAAGAAGTTTAAAATTACGGAAGCAGAAAACGCAAAACCTGAATAATAAGACTATACAGTCCATTAAAAAATATAAAAAGGCAGATTTGTAACAAATCTGCCTTTTTTCGTTTAGATTTAAATAACTTTATACCATCCTTATTGAGATTAAAAAAAACTGTTTATTAAACTTAATTTATTTAATTTCTACCTGCTTTAATTATAAATTCCTTTCTGTTCTCCTATTTAGTTCATTAAAAACATTTCCCAGCTCATCAATTACATCTGTAGGAAGCATAGACTCTTTTGAATGCTTTTCTGCGGCAAAATCAGCAGCTTTTCCATGTAGCCATACTCCCACGATGCAGGAATGTTTTGCAGAATATCCCTGGGCTAAAAGCGAAGTCAGAATTCCGGTCAGAATATCTCCGCTTCCGCCTTTAGCCAGCCCGGCATTGCCCGTCAGATTGTAGTAAACATTCCCTTCAGGGGTCACCACCTGTGTATGGTGATCTTTTAATACAATATAAATACTGAATTCTTTTGCTTTTTCCTTTGCCAATTCCAATCTTTCAAATGAATTTTCCGTTTTGCCGAACAGCCTTTCAAACTCTTTGGGATGAGGAGTAATAATTGAATGCCTTGGAATAAGCTGAAAATCTTTCTCCCCAGCAATAATATTTAATGCATCTGCATCCAATACCAATGGATTTTGATAATCTTTAAGGAAAGTGAAAAGAGCTTTTTGAGTGTCTCTATGAATGCCCAAACCCGGACCAATTCCAATGGTTGCATCATTGTCAATCTCAAAATGAGTAATGAACCGGTCTCCGCCTTCCATAAACATGGCTTCCGGACAAGAGGTCTGCAACACGTTATACCCACATTGAGGAGCCAATGTAAAAGTAAGCCCTGCCCCCGTTTTCAAAGCAGATTTCGTGGCTAATACCGCTGCTCCGGTCTTTCCATAACTTCCCCCTGCAATAACCGCTTTACCATAATTTCCTTTGTGAGCAAAATCATTTCTTGGGATAAAGAGTGATCCCGCAAAGGAATCATCAGTCGAAAAATAGCTGGTTTCTGTTGCTTCCTTATACTTTTCACTAAGTCCGATATCTAAAATGATTACTTTACCGGTATACTTTCCAGTTTCCGGATGGAGAAAACTCCTTTTCCAGCTTTGAAAACTTAGTGTATAATCTGCTTTTAGGACACTAGAATTACCATCAAACAGTCCGTCAGCAGAAAGCCCGGACGGAACATCTACCGCTATTTTAAGATGATCTTTTTCATTGATCCTATCTACCAATACTTTATACTCATCAGCTAGGGGTCTTGATAATCCGGTTCCGAAAAGAGCATCAATAATAATTGTTTTATCATCAAAACTATATTGTTCAATCTGGCTGAAGGTTCGCACTGAAACCCCTGAAATCTCCCTTAATCTTTTAAAATTCAATGCTGCATCTTCTGAGAATTTCCCTTTGGGATCATTAACAAATACATCAATGTCAAAACCTTTCATATACAGCATTCTCGCTATGGCAAATCCGTCACCACCATTATTTCCGTTTCCACAAAGAACAACGGCTTTTCTGCGAACTTTACAATGTTCTGATATCCAATTGGCAACAGTTGCTGAAGCCCTTTCCATCAATTGAATGGAAGATATGGGTTCCCGGGATATGGTAAACTGATCCCAGCTTCTGATTTGTGCGGCAGTAAAAATTTTCATGTGTGAATCTGACGTTTAAATAAATTATAAAAGATATTTCATTACAGTGAAGCCTCGGCAACAAAAATACAAGGACATCATTAATGAGATAAAATATAAGATTAAAGTTACGATTTCTATTAAAACAGATAGTATCGATTTACAACAAAAATCCGTGTTTTATGGATAAAAAACTACAAAAAGTAGCGTTTTTTAAATTTTTTAATTATATTTTTGTGTATATACTAATTAAAAAAAATATAAATTATGGGATTTGTTAAGGAATTTAAAGAGTTTGCCTTTAAAGGAAATGTTCTCGATCTTGCTGTTGGTGTAATCATTGGTGCAGCATTTGGTAAAATTGTTTCGTCTCTAGTGGAAGACGTTATAACCCCTTTGATCTTAAACCCTGCGCTTAAAGCAGCCGGTGCAGAAAATATCGCTAAACTTACCTGGAATGGTGTTGCCTATGGAAACTTCCTTTCTGCCATAATCAGCTTCCTGTGTATTGCTATGGTTCTTTTCTGGATCATTAAGGGTGCTAACAAGATCAACAAAAAAGAAGCTCCTGCTCCAGCTGGACCTACAGATGATCAGAAGCTACTGGCTGAGATCAGAGATTTATTGAAAAGCAGAAGCAACATATAATCTGTCATTAACAGTTTAAAAATATAAAAGCACCTTTTTGAAGGTGCTTTTACTTTTTTATAATATTATTCCAATTACTGGATCTGTAAAATGCTTGAAATCTGATCTGCCAGAGAAAGCCCGATTCTATCCTGAGCTTCAAGTGTAGAAGCACCAGTGTGGGGTGTCAGAGAGATTTTAGAATGGGTAAGGATTTCTTTAGAAGGTGTTGGCTCGTTTATGAAAACATCCAATCCTGCAAATTTCACTTTACCGGAATCCAAAGCTTCAATTAAAGCTGTTTCATCAATCACACCACCTCTGGAACAGTTTACAATTGCTACTCCATCCTTCATCATTTCAAACTCATTCTTACCAATCATATATCCGTCTTTCTGAGCAGGAACGTGAAGGGTAATAAAATCTGAATGTTTTAAAACATCCTGTAAAGGTTCAGTTTCGATATCTACGTTGATGAACTGATTGTTATAGAATTTCACTTTAATGCTTGCTCTTCCTACATTATTATCAGCTGCAATCACTCTCATTCCCAGTCCAAGAGCAATTCTTGCTACTTCCTGGCCTATTCTTCCCATCCCGATAATTCCGATGGTCTTTCCTCTCAATTCAATTCCTGCAGCATATGCTTTTTTAAGCCCTGCAAACTCTGTATCTCCTACCAAAGGCATTTTTCTGTTAGAGTCCTGAAGAAATCTCGCTCCGGAAAATAAATGAGCAAAAACCAGCTCAGCAACGGATTCTGAAGAAGCAGCCGGTGTGTTGATCACATGAATACCCTTTTCTCTTGCATAATCTACATCAATATTATCCATTCCTACACCGCCTCTTCCGATGATCTCCAATGATGGGCAGTTGTCAATAATATCTTTTCTTACCTGTGTAGCACTTCTCACCAGTAAAGTACGCACCTGATGCTCGTTAATATAATCTACTAAAAATTCCTGTGGAACTTTTGCAGTAATCACCTCGAATCCTTTTTCTGTTAATGCATCAATTCCAGATTGGTCCAGGCCGTCATTAGCTAAAACTTTCATAAATACAACTATGTTTTAAAAGTTGAAAGATTTAAAAATTAAAGGATACACTCCATTCAATTTTTAAATCTTTCTTTATATTATAAATTTATTCTCCGTCTTCTTTGAACACTTCTATAGTTACTTGTTTTTCTACCAGGTCTGTAAATCTTCCCTTGTATCTGGTAGCGCGTACCAGGTGATTATCGATCCAGTGATAATTCCCTCCTCTTGGTTTTCCACAAAGTACACTATGGTATTTGAAACCGTGTTTATCCAGCCAATCGATAGTGATTTGTTTCAGGTTTTCGGTTCTTGAGGTGAAAAAACAGATCTGATGCCCTTCATCATACCATTTATTAATGGTTTCCAAGGCGTCAGGATATGGTTCACAGGTAACCATTCTTTCGGGTTCTTCATTAGGAACGTCCTCTGTAATGGTTCCGTCTATATCAATTAAGTAATTTTTAACTCCATCCTTGAGAATAGGACTGATGTGCTCTATGTATTCTAATTCCATCACGAAAATTTGAGTAACAAAGTTACGGTTTTTATAACTATCAGATGTATTAATCTTAGTTTATATTAAAAACTTACTATAAAAACATTTATTTAATAAATAATATAAACATTTTATTCATGTTTTAAGGTCTTCTGATTAAAATTTTTCTTTTTTAATTTTAGTTTAGAAATCGAAATAGGGAATTTTTTGTGTTTTCGGTGAATCTTACTTACTTTCAAAATTTCATCTCTATTCTCTGCGCTATTCATTCAAAAGATATAATGTTTTCCTAAAAATTTCCAAAATACATTTATTACGCTTACATTTGTAGAAATGGAAGAATTAGTAGTTTTAGTAAATCCTGATGATGTGGTTCTGGGCTTGATGGAAAAACAGCAAGCTCATGTTAATGGCCTGTTACACCGTGCTTTTTCTGTATTTCTATTCAACAGTAAGGGCGAAATGCTTCTTCAGAAAAGAGCACCAGGAAAATACCATTCTCCCAATCAGTGGACCAATGCTGTGTGTTCACACCCAAGAATCGGGGAAACTTATCTTGCCGGAGCCCAACGAAGACTGAAAGAGGAATTGGGAATAGAGGCGGAACTTTCAGAAAAATTCAAATTTATTTACAAAGCAGATGTAGGGGGCGGCTTGTGGGAACATGAACTGGACCATGTTTTTGTAGGAAACTATGAATCTGAATTTAACCTGAATAAAAACGAAGTGGCAGAAGTAAGATTTATTTCTCCCGAAGAACTATATAAGGAGATCTCTGAAAACCCCAAACACTTTACAGAATGGTTCAAGATTATCCTTGAAGAATATAAACACCATTTTTAAACGATGAAAAAACTCCTTCTTTTTACTGGCATATTATCAGGAAGCCTGTTTTTTGCACAAAAAGCAACCACTTACGACAGTCCAAATTACTCTATCAACGTTCCTGAAGGCTGGAGATCAACCAATGACAGTGATATCATCAATATTTTTCCAACCAATGAAATCGGAGCCATCACCATTTCCGAATATCATGATCTGAATCTTCCCAAAACCGAAACGAAGAAATTCATTCTGGCTCTTTATAAATCTGAAGATGCTGAAAAAAAGGTAAAGGAAAGCAGAGGTAAAAAAGGATATACAGAATATTTCTACGAATATTTTGACGAAAAAGAAAAACTTTTCTGGATCACAAGGGCTTTTCAAAAAGATAAGGATCTTTATCTGGTCACCATTAACTGTGGCCAAAAGTTCTGGAACGGAAACTATATGACCCTATTTAATGAGACTTTTAACAGTTTTAAAATAAAGAAATAAAAATTAAATATGAAGAAAACAGCTTTGTACGACAAGCACGTTTCATTAGGAGCTAAGATCGTACCTTTCGCAGGTTTTGAAATGCCTGTGCAATATTCAGGAGTAACAGAGGAGCATTTTGCAGTAAGAGAAAAAGCGGGATTGTTTGATGTTTCCCACATGGGGCAGTTTTTCATCGAAGGTCCGGGATCTAAAGATCTTTTACAATTCGTAACCACTAACAATGTAGATACTCTTGAAAATGGGAAAGCTCAGTACTCATGTCTTCCGAACGAGAACGGAGGTATTGTAGACGACCTTATCGTTTACAAAATGGAGGATGACAAATACTTTGTAGTAGTAAATGCGTCCAATATTGATAAAGACTGGAACCATATCTCAAAATACAATACTTTTGGAGCAAAAATGACGAATGCTTCTGATGACATGTCATTATTAGCAGTTCAGGGTCCTAAAGCTACTGAAATCCTTCAGAAACTTACTGATGTAAATCTTTCTGAAATTCCTTACTATCATTTTACTGTAGGAAGTGTTGCGGGAGTAAATGATGTTATCATTTCCAACACAGGATATACAGGAAGCGGAGGTTTTGAAATCTATTTTAAAAATGAAAGTGCTGAAAAACTTTGGGATGAAGTAATGAAAGCTGGTGAAACAGAAGGAATTATTCCTTGCGGACTGGCTGCCAGAGATACTTTAAGACTTGAAAAAGGATTCTGTCTTTACGGAAACGATATTGATGATACCACTTCTCCAATTGAAGCCGGCCTGGGATGGATCACGAAATTTGATAAAGACTTTGTTTCTAAAGAAGTTTTCGCAAAACAGAAAGAAGAAGGTGTAACAAGAAAGTTAGTTGGGTTTGAGCTTCAGGATAAAGGAGTTCCAAGACACGACTACCCTGTTGTGGATGCTGAAGGAAATGTAATTGGGAAAGTAACTTCCGGAACCCAGTCTCCAATGAAAAAAATCGGTTTAGGTCTTGCGTATGTAGACAAGCCTCACTTCAAATTAGGTTCTGATATCTTCATCCAGGTAAGAAATAAGAACATCCCTGCAAAAGTGGTGAAAGCTCCTTTTGTATAACTGTTCAAAAAATATTTAAAAAATCAGCCTTGTAAAAATTACGAGGCTGATTTTTTTCTTAGATAAAATTATATCACACCGAAGAACTTCTGTAGCTCCTCAACATTATTTTTATCATTTCCTACAAAAATCTCTTTGTCTGTCATAAAAACAGGACGTTTTAAGAAGGTGTAATGATCCAGTAACAACTCTTTAAAGTCTTTTTCTCCCAAAGATTTCACATCCAGCCCTCTCAACTTGATCTGAGTAGATTTTCTGCTGAACAAAGCATCATATGATTTTGTCAGTTTATGCATTTCTGCTAATTCTTCTTTGGTAATAGGCTGCTTTTTAATCTCACGAAGCTCCCAGTCTGTAAGGTCAAATTGAGCTAAAATTTTTCTACAGGTATCGCAGGTGTTCAGGTAAAATACTTTCTTCATTGTTATTCTTAATTCTTTTATTGGTTAAAATTCCACTTCATTATTATTTCGCGTTTCAAAAGTAGGATTTAATCTAAAACTTTCGAAATTATTAAATAACTTTATTCAAATTTTATAAAGATGCAGAACAAACCTATTACTTTTCAGTTTATTTCAGAACCTTCAGATGTTAATTACGGTGGAAATGTACACGGCGGAAGCGTTATGAAATGGATTGATCAGGCAGGCTATGCGTGTGCCACCACGTGGAGTGGAAATTATTCTGTGACAGTATACGTGGGTGGAATCCGTTTTTATGAACCTATTAAAATTGGTGAAGTGGTAAAAGTAGATGCTCAGGTGATCTATACAGGAAGCTCAAGCATGCACATTGCTATCAATGTTTTTTCCAGGAACCTGAAACAGCCTACTTTTGATAAGAAGACCCACTGCATCATTGTATTTGTTGCCGTAGATGAAAATGGCAAGAAGCTTCCCGTTCCGAAATGGATCCCTGAAACCGAAGAGGAAAAACAACAGGAACAATATGCCAAGCGACTAATGGAGCTGAGAACGCAGATTGAGGATGAAATGAAGCCTTTTTTATAGAAGAATGAAATGCTTTAGAGCATAAAGTACTGAAAAATATGGTGCAAGGGTTCCATGTTTTAATTATATAAAGGAATAAGATTCATAGCTGCCATTATAAATTCATGAACATACTTTTTTCATATGATATTGCACAGCAAATTAGGATTAACTAATTTAGTATCAATCCATTTAAAGTATAATATGAAAAATATTTTTACAATTAGCGCAATTCTGTTGATAATTTTTCTTCAGGCGCAAACACATAGATTTATTTATGAGCTTCAGTATAAAATGGACTCTACTGAAGCCGGATATGAAAAAGCGAATATGATCCTGGATATCGCCCCAAAAGAGGTGAAATTCTATGGAAGGGATCTCGCCATCAGAGACTCTCTGAATAAAAAATTCGGAACGAATTTCAGCTATACTGATATGACCGGACAAGTGGTTAAAAGAAAGATCAATTCTTTTGATAATGAAAATTTCATCAACATTAAAAATGGATATTATACATTTAAAACTACGGATAAGATCAATTGGGTGATTGCTGATGAGATTAAAAAGGTAGAAAATTACACCTTGCAAAAGGCCACTACGAAATTTGGAGGGAGAAGCTGGACCGCGTGGTTCTGCAAGGATATTCCATTTAATGAAGGCCCTTTTAAACTGCGTGGGTTGCCCGGCTTGATCTTTGAGCTGTCAGATGCTAAGAAAAATTTCCTTTATACTCTTGTAAAAAGCAGAGAACTTCCGGAGGACTACTCCACTTCAGATTTCCTGGAGTCCAGTTTTGGTAACAAAGCAATTCCCATCAACGAAAAGCAAAAGCATAAGCTGATGATGGAGTTTTACAATGATCCTTTCGCCTTTGAAAGAAATAATATCAGCAAATCTAATAATGATCTCAGAATTAATATTAACGGAAAGGAAATTCATAATGTGGATGAACTGAACACTCAAACCAAGAGCATGCAGGAGGTTATCAGAAAATATAATAACCCCATTGAAATTGATAAGGCAATGCATTATCCGATATATTAAACACAATATCATCAATATCTCTCGCTTTGTTTTTAAATAAAGACATCTGATTTTAGGTTTTCTCTAAGCCAATGGAATGTGATGACTATTTATTTGGCCGGACTTCCTTCGTCTAGCCCGCCCCTATTGATGTTGCTATCTGCATGAATAAAAAAGTTATTTAACAACAAGATCTTTTATCTTTTATCTTTTATCTTTTATCTTTTATCTTTTATCTTTAATTATTATATTTGCAATATCAAAAAGGAAATGGTGTTCTTCCTTCCCCAACCGCTTTACATAAGCTGATGACGCCTGATTGAGAGATTATTAACCAATAACTAATCAGGATTATTATGTCAAAAAGTCAACGAACACTAGGTCAGAAAACAGTTTTTCATACTCAGTTTTTCTTCAGAAAGTTTCCGGCAGTTCCATATATTTTTAAATGGCTTATTATCTGCCTTATTATTGGTATTCTGACAGGAAGTGCCTCTGCGGGATTTCTTCAGTCATTGGAATGGGCGACGAATTTCAGGGAAAATCATCTATGGCTTATTGCTTTACTTCCTATTGCCGGTTTTTTAATTGGACTTTTGTATTATTATTGGGGAAAGGATGTTGAAGCGGGAAATAACCTTCTGATTGACAATATTCACGATCCTAAAGGGATTATTCCGTTCAAAATGGCTCCGTTTGTTTATTTAGGAACTATTGCCACGCATTTTTTTGGCGGTTCGGCAGGGCGTGAAGGAACGGCGCTTCAGATGGCGGGGGCTATTGCAGATCAGCTTAGCAGACCTTTTAAGCTTGATAAAAATGAAAGAAGAATATTAATTATTTCGGCCATTGCTGCAGGATTCGGCTCTGTTTTTGGAACTCCTTTAGCCGGAGCCGTATTTGGACTTGAGGTTTTCCTGATCGGAAGAATACGCTATAATGCCATATTCCCAGCTTTTACATCTGCCATACTTGCCGATTGGACTACAAACCTATGGAATGTAAAACATACTCATTATCATATTGATTTCGTTCCAAAGCTGGAGCTTTTACCGGTTCTTTACAGTATTTTAGCCGGTATTGTTTTTGGAATCTGTGCAGCAGCTTTCAGTAAGATCATTCATTGGACAGGCTCTTTTTTCAAATCAAAAATTAAATATCCGCCATTTCGCCCTGTTGTTGGAGGGACTATCATTGCTCTTGCTGTTCTGCTAATGGGAACAACACGGTACATAGGTCTTGGGGTACCTGTTATTGTGGGGTCTTTCGAAAAACAGCTTCCCCTATATGATTTTGCTTTAAAAATGGGTTTTACTATTATTACTCTTTCTGCCGGATTCAAAGGAGGTGAAGTTACTCCCTTATTCTTTATCGGAGCTACGCTGGGAAGTGCATTATCGCTGTTTATTCCGCTGCCCTTTGGATTATTGGCAGGAATGGGATTTGTTGCTGTATTTGCAGGAGCTACCAATACCCCACTGGCCTGCATGTTGATGGGCATTGAACTATTCGGAGCGGAATGTGGCGTTTATATTGCTATAGCCTGTGTTGTTTCCTATCTTCTTTCAGGTCATAACAGTATTTACACCAAACAGAAGATTGGAGAGGCAAAAAACAGAAGATATGAAAACCAGCAGGACAGAACGATCTCTGATTTTTTATAAGGGGTTATGGCATTAAACTCTTCACTCCCAAACTCGCTCCACTTCCCATTTCCAACTATAATTCGTAATTTTACCCCATGTTCGATTACAGGTTAAAGGTTTTCCATACGGTAGCTTCCAGATTAAGCTTTACCAAGGCTTCAGAAGAGCTTCACATTTCGCAGCCGGCAGTTACCAAACACATCAAAGAAACTGAGGTGCAGCTGGGCACAAAATTATTTGACAGAAAAGGAACTTCCATACAGCTGACCCAAAGCGGTAAAATCCTGTTTGAATATGCTGAAAAAATCAGAAATATCTACCGTGACCTGGAATTTGAAATCAACCAGGTTAACCAGCAGCACAAAGGAAAACTTATTATCGGAGCCAGCACAACCATTGCCCAGTATATCCTACCTGAAATCCTTGCCAAGTTCAATGCTTACTACAAAGATATTAAGATAGAACTTCTGACAGGGAATACAGAAGCCATTTCCTCTCTTTTAAAGGATGAAAAGATAGACCTGGGGATTATTGAAGGAGAATCCCAGTCTTCTTATTTTGATTACAAGGCGTTTAAACCTGATGAAATTGTTCTCACAGCTAAATCAGATCATCCTTTAGCTCATAAAACAATTAACGTTAAAGACCTGTATCAGCTTAATCTTATTTTCCGGGAACAGGGTTCAGGAACTCTTGAATTCATCCAAAACCGGTTAAAGGAAAAGGGCATTAATATTAATGAGCTAAATACTGTTATCCAACTTGGAAGCAGCGAAAGTATCAAAAACTATCTTCTTCATTCGGATTGTATGGCATTTCTTTCTATCAGCACCATTCTGAATGAACTGAAAAATAATATCCTTACTGTTATTGACATTAAAAACTTCAGTATTGAAAGGGATTTTCATTTTATCCTTCCTAAAGGAGGGCAGTCTGAACTGATAGAATTATTCTTGAGGTTTGCAGAGTAATTATAACTTATAGTTATCCAGCATAACAAAATGCGATTTACTTCGTAATAACATATTGTCGAATTTTGATTCCGATTTTAAAAGTTCACAATATGAAATATTTCATTCAAAATGAAAGAACACGAAAGGTAATTTTTATTGGACTGGCAGTGTTGTGCCTTACTCCATTTATTTCTTCTCCCATTGCCCTGGCCTTAGGTTTTGTCCTGGCAGTTTTTATGGGAAATCCATTTGAAAAACATTTGCATCAATATATTCATCTGCTGTTGCAGGTCTCTATTGTTGGGTTAGGTTTCGGATTAAAACTTGATGAAGCGCTGCATGCCGGAAAAACGGGATTAATGCTAACTGTTGTGAGCATCATCAGTGTAATGGTTTTGGGATATTTTCTGGGAAAGATCTTTAAGCTTGAAAGGCCTTTATCTTATCTTCTTTCTGCCGGAACAGCTATTTGCGGAGGAAGTGCCATTGCAGCGGTTTCACCCATTATCAAACCCAGTACAAAGCAGATCTCTTTGGCACTAGCTATTGTTTTCACCTTAAACTCGATTGCTTTATTTGTTTATCCCGCTATCGGACATCTTTTGAATCTTACCCAGGAACAGTTCGGGCTATGGTGTGCAGTCGGGATTCATGATACAAGCTCTGTTGTAGGAGCTGCCAGCAAATATGGCAATGAAGCTTTAAAAATCGCAACCACGGTTAAATTAGCCCGTGCGTTGTGGATTATTCCTGTTTCCCTGATTACCATGTTCATTTTTAAAAGTAAGGATTCAAAAATTAAAATTCCATGGTTTATTGGTTACTTCATTCTGGCCATTCTGCTGAACACTTACTTTCCTTTCATGAATCAGTTCAGCACAGCTATCACCTCTTTTGCCAAATCAGGGCTTAATCTGACTTTATTCTTTATTGGATCCACCCTTTCCATCCAGACTTTAAAAACGATAGGTTTTAAGCCGCTGTTTACCGCTGTATTGCTTTGGGTAACTATCAGTATCGGAAGTTTACTTTATATTATTCACTAAAAGCAGCAGCACCCTTCTGAAACCAGTAGGGTGCTGCCTATTAAATGTGGAAATGTTTATTTCATAATTCAATAACTTCTATACCTGTCCACAGTTATAAACCTGTGGGCAACCCATATATATGGAGCAATAATCCGGACCCGTAACAGCTCCTGAGCAGCTGCATCCGCAAAGAGACAGATCTGGTTTACCGCTTATTCCTCCTGTAATACTTTTAAGATCCTGTTTTTTTAGCTTTTTAGCATTTTTAATAATGTTCATGTGATTTGTTTTTGGATTAAACAATATAGTTTTAGTTACCTCCCAAAGTTAAACAAATATTAATTATCTGCAACAAAATTATATTCAAATTTCAATAATTTATTGATTTAAATATAATTATGATACCACAAAACAAGACAAACCTATTTTAGTTTTTTAAACAGCTTTAAATCACTCTGTAAATTCAAGGTCTTTATTATGCGTCTCTGCAATCGTTAGTGAAGAATAAAACGCTAATCCAAATACAACTACTCCTACAATAGCAGCACTTTCGATTACTGAAAAACTACCTTTAAGACAATCAAAAGCAAGAATCATTACAGGTACTAATCCCCGTACCATATTCGGAACAGTTGTGGTTGCCGTATTTCTGATATTGGTTCCGAACTGCTCTGCCGCAAGGGTTACAAACATCGCCCAATACCCTGTACCGAAGCCCAGCCATATGCAGAACAAGTAATATTTTGTCTCGGTATTGGTATTTCCAAACAGCATAATTCCTACCCCAGCCAAGGTGAAAAGCAGCATGTAGAAAATGGCCATTTTACGCGATTTCAAAGCATGGGAGATAAAACCACTCATGAGGTCTCCTGCAGAAATGCCTACATAAGCCCACATAATTGCTTTTCCGGGGCTGATATCTTTAATTCCGAATTCAGGAGCAAATTGGTTGGCTAAAACTGCAAGAATCCCTATACAATACCAGGTAGGCAATCCTACTGCAATGCATTTCAGATAACGGATCAGCCTGTCCTTATTGGTGAAAAAGGAAAGAAAATTCCCTTTGGAAACGTTTTTATGCTCAAGATTTTTATAGATCCCGGATTCTGAGACACTTATTCTCAAGAGTAATAACAGAATTCCCATTATTCCACCAATGATATAGGAAATATTCCATCCTCCCGCTAATTCTACTGTTAACTGAGCAACAACAGCCCCCATTAATCCAAAACCGGCAACCACAGAGGTACCAATTGCTCTCAGATTCTTCGGCAGACTCTCAGAAACCAGTGTAATTCCGGCTCCAAGCTCTCCGGCGAGGCCAACACCCGCTACAAACCTTAAAGCAGCATACTGGTATACTAAATGTCCTTTTGGGAAATAGGGTAAAAATCCACAGGCGATATTCGCCAGAGAATATACAAGAATAGAACCAAAGAGTACGGAAAGTCTTCCTTTCTTATCTCCGAAAATGCCCCAGAATACTCCGCCAAGAAGAAGCCCTACCATCTGGCAGTTCAAAATAAAGGTTCCGTCAGCATCCGGGTTAAGCCCTAGTGCTTTTAAACTGGGAATCCTTACAATCCCAAAAAGAAGAAGGTCATAAATGTCTACAAAGTAGCCTAGCGCCGAGATAATAACAGGAATAGAGAAAATGTACTTCAGTTTTGAAGACAGAGATAGTTCTTGCATTGTTAAGTTTTGATAAAAATAAAAAACCTTTCAATTTCTTGAAAGGTTTTTATAAAATATCTTGCTGTGATTATTATCTTGCAATGTTCACTGCTCTTGTTTCTCTGATTACGGTTACTTTCACCTGTCCAGGGTAAGTAAGCTCATTCTGGATCTTTTCAGAGATATCGTAAGACAGTTGAGAAGCTACTTCATCGTTCACTTTTCCACTTTCTACCATTACTCTCAGCTCTCTACCTGCCTGGATTGCATAGGCGCTGGATACTCCATCGAAGCTTAATGCTGCAGATTCAAGATCTTTCAGTCTCTGGATATAAGATTCCAATACCTGTCTTCTTGCACCTGGTCTTGCACCTGAGATAGCATCGGCTACCTGAATGATTGGAGACAACAGAGACTTCATTTCAATTTCGTCGTGGTGAGCACCAATAGCGTTTACCACTTCAGGGTTTTCACCGTATTTCTCAGCCCACTGCATTCCTAATAGCGCGTGAGGTAATTCTGATTCCTGCTCAGGAACTTTACCGATATCGTGTAAAAGACCCGCTCTCTTCGCTAGCTTAACGTTTAATCCTAATTCTGCAGCCATAGTTGCAGCAATGTTAGCTACTTCTCTTGAGTGCTGTAACAGGTTCTGTCCGTAAGAAGAACGGTATTTCATTCTACCAACGATCTTGATTAACTCAGGGTGTAATCCGTGGATTCCTAAATCAATAATCGTTCTCTTTCCTACTTCAATAATTTCCTCTTCAATTTGTTTTCTTGTTTTTTCTACAACTTCTTCGATTCTTGCCGGGTGAATTCTACCATCGGTAACCAATCTGTGAAGTGATAATCTTGCGATCTCTCTTCTTACCGGATCAAAGCATGAAAGCAGGATGGCTTCAGGGGTATCATCAACGATGATCTCAACTCCTGTTACGGCTTCTAAAGCACGGATATTTCTACCTTCTCTACCGATGATTCTACCTTTTACTTCATCAGATTCAATGTTGAATACTGATACGGAATTTTCGATAGCCTGTTCTGTACCGATTCTCTGAATGGTTTGGATAACAATCTTTCTCGCTTCATTCTTAGCATTCATCTGAGCTTCCTCCATAATGCTCTGAACGTGTGCCTGAGCTCTGGTTTTAGCTTCTGCTTTCATGGTTTCTACCAATTCTGCTTTAGCTTCTTCAGCGGTATAGTTTGATATCTTTTCAAGAATTTCAACTTTTTTAGCTGTAGCAGTATCCAATTCGTGCTGCTTCTTCTCCAAAATTTCATTTTTCTTAGAATAATCAGCAATCTGTCTGTCTAAATCTTTTTCAAGTTTTCCAATCTTGCTAAGCTCATCATTAAGCTTATGCTCCTTGTCTTTAGTTCTTTTTTCAATCTCCTGCATTTTCTTTTCGCGGGACTGGATGTCAGCATCATGCTGTGATTTCAGTTCAAGGAACTTTTCTTTAGCCTGCAGGTTCTTTTCCTTCTTTATGGATTCAGCCTGTACGTTGGCTTTTTCTATAAGATTTTCGGCGTTTTTCTTTGCATCATCTATAATAAATTTTGCCTTAGTATTCAGAGAACTCCTGGAGAAAAACATTCCCACGGCCGCTCCGATTACCAAACAAACAACACCGACTATAAGTTCTATCATAATGTATATTGAGTTTTAATTGTATTCATATCCTTTTAAAATAAAATAGCCTACAATAATCCAGAGATTGAGAGTAAACTCCTAATCAACACGATTTGAACTGATTTCCACTGTCTGTAATCCGGAAGACCGGCACGCCATTCAGAGGACATTTGTTCGGTAATTGTTTAGCGTTGAGTTTACCTTTAATGTGTTAGAATTATTGTAGGCAGCTTGTTCAGGAAAAAAAATCTATTTCCCGATTTCATTCAACGATTGATTGATCTGTTGTAATCTTTCGTTGGTAGAATTAATATTTTTCTCGTAGTTAAGAGAAACAACTTCTGCATTGGTTCCCAGTTTAAGGGCACACATTGCCAAAGCATCCTGTTTATCTCTTACATCGAAGTTCTGTTCAAAATCTTTAATCATATTCTCGATCTGCTTCCCTACCTTACGCAACGTTTCTTCTTCTGCTGCCGGTACGTTCAGCGGATACACTCTTCCTGCAATGTTGATGGTTATTCTCCTTACCTCCATTATAATCCACTGTTTTGAAGCTGAGCAATACAGAAATCAATTTCTTTCACTAATCTGTTGATGTGGTTTTTCATTAACCTATTGTGTTCAGGATTTCCTGATATTGCTGAATAAAGTTTTATATTTTTTTGCTCTTCTGCTAATACCTGATTTCTTCTTCTTTCCTCATCATATTTCACCTTCAGCTCTTCATGCTCACTAGTCAATTCTGATAACTTTTCAGTAAGATTTTTATAATTCTTTTGCAGAGCCAAAATTTTTCTCTCTAATTCTGAAAAATTGTTTTCTAAATCTTGAAGCATTTCAGGTTTGTATATTCTAACTTGTAGCAAAAATAAAAAAATATTAACACTAACAAAAATAAATAGTCCTATATTTTGATCTGCCAACAAAAAAGGAGACGCAAAAGCATCTCCTGAGTATTTTTAGTATAATAATTTCTTATTCGAATTTCAGTACGAACATTACAGCTCTGGTCTGTAATGTAGAAATTGCAGAAGCCCAATAAGGAGGTGTAGTAGCATTATCTGCCACTTTCTCATTATTCATGAAGAATGTACCTCTGATGGCAGGAGTCAGTTTAAATTTATTGAAATAAAACTGGATTCCCATTTCTGCAGACCACGCGAAATTGTGGGTAGTAGTTCTGAAAATCTGCTGCATATTGTCATCTGTAGAACTGGAGTTAGACTGTAGGTTCACTACGTAGTTTACCCCGGCAGCAACGTATGGTCTTGAGTTATACCATCTTCTTCCATGAAGCTCCAAAAGTACCGGAATGTCAACCAATGTGGATTTAATATCCCTTACTTTATCTTTTTCCTGTAAAGGGATCGGCGTAAAAGGAGGATTAGTTACAGATCCGCCTGCATACGCATCATTGGATTGAGTATCAAAAGTCAGCTGTCTTTGTGCAAACTGTAACCCCGGCTCTACTCTTACATCCAGATAATCATTCAGTCTCCATTTGGCAATAAGCCCTGCACCGAAGCTGTAACTTTCTTTAGTGCTGGTCACAAGATTCTGATTATCTTTCATCCCATAGGTTGGATGCAATACGATTCGGTAGTCCAGTTTATTCCCGTTCAAATAAAAACCCCAACTGAATTTCTGTTCGTCGAAATCTTCCAACTTATCCATTCTGTTTCGGGTTCTAAACTGCGCGTTTGCAAAAACGGCAACATTTACTGAGGTTAAAACCAGTGCTTTTAATAGAAATTTATTCATAGGTTACTTTGTTGCTTTATAAATTGTGGCTATACCTAAACTTAGTTTTTTATATTCAACTTTCTTAAATCCCGTATCTAAAAGAATTTGCTTCATCTTCTCCCCAAAAGGAAAAGCATTTACAGAATCCGGAAGGTATGTATACGCCCTATTATCTTTGGAAACCAGCCTGCCTATTGCAGGTAATATGTTTCTGAAATAAAACATATACAATGGTCCCATGAAACCCTCAACCTTTGAAAACTCCAGTATATAAACACTCTTGTTATCTTTAACTACTCTTCTTAACTCTGCCAAACCTTTGGTAAGGTTCTCAAAATTCCTTACTCCAAATGCAACGGAAACAGCATCAAATCTATTGTCCTCGAAAGGTAAATTTTCTGCATCACCTTTTTGCATGGAAATTTTGCCGTCTAATTTAAGTTTTTTTATTTTAATAACGCCAACATTGAGCATTTGTTGTGATAAATCTAAACCAACTACTTTTGAACCGGTTCCTTTTTCAATCGTAATTGCCAGATCTCCCGTTCCTGTAGCCACATCCAGCACTTCCTGCGGATTATCATTTTTCATCCATTTTACCAGTTTATTTCTCCATAAAACATCAATTTTCATGGATAAAACATGGTTCAAAAGGTCATACTTCGGCGCAATATTGTCGAACATATCCTCTACCTGGCTTTTCTTGGTAGCCTCAGAATTGTAGGGAGTAACTTTAGTGATATCTTTTGTCAAAACTTAAAACTTGTAATATTCTTTATAATAATTTAGGTAATCCTGCTTTCTGAAGATTTTTGATCTCGATTCCACTTTCTGGACATTTTTGATCACTTTGTCATAGTCTTCATCTACATTGTAGTAAAAATCTTCTGTGTAAAGCTTATTGAAACGCTTTGCTCCTCCGTAGTAATCCTTTCCGTCAATAACGGTTTTATCAAGAGCCGTCAATAACGAATCTTTTTTAAGGTTATACCCGTAGTACTGGTCATTCACGTAGTAATCCTGATGCGCAATATTAAGCAGACCACGAAGTTTGTTTACTTCAAATGCTGAATCATAAAGCATTTTTTTATTCTGATCGAAAACCTGAATAGAGTTTTTCCCTTTATTCAAATCCACATGCACATACTGCCCCGCCGATATAATTCCTTCAGAACCGTTATTGATTTTAAAGTAATACGTGTTAGGGGTAGGATTATCTACAACATAATAATTCTTCTTGGCTAAAAAAAGGAAGTAGATCCCAAAGGCAACGATAAACGCCACACCTGCAATAAGTAAGCCTTTTAAGGATGGGTTGTTTTTCATAGATTGTAAAGTACAATTTTTGCAAATTTAATAATATTTTTAATTCTCCGTTATTAATATTAATTATTAACTTTGCATCTTTAAAAAAATCATATAAACGAATGCCGAATACGATCATTATTGGCTCTGGATGTTATATTCCGAACAGAGTTATTGGTAGAGATTACTTCATGAATTCCGAGTTTTATACTGAAGACGGAGTAAAGATTGAAAAGCCTGTGGAAGAGACCATTGCGAAGTTTGTAGAAATTACAGAAATCGAAAACAGGAGGTTTATTGAGGATCATCTTTCCAATTCACAGATCGGTTATGAAGCCGCAAAAATTGCCCTTGAAGATGCAAAAGTAGACGGCGAAGAACTGGATTATATTATTTACGCAAGCAATTTCGGGGAAGTTACTGAGAACGGATATGCAGACTTTATGCCTACAATGGCAGCGAGAGTAAAAAATAAGCTGGGAATTAAAAACAGAAAATGTGTAACCTATGACATGATCTTCGGTTGCCCGGGATGGGTAGAAGGTATGATTTTAGCAGACAACCTGATTAAAGCTAAAGTTGCTAAAACTATTCTTGTTATTGGGGCTGAAACATTAAGCCGCGTAACTGATCCGCACGACAGAAACAGGATGATCTTTGCCGATGGTGCCGGAGCTGTAGTAGTAAAAGCAACAGATGAAGAAAATGTAGGAATTATTGCCCATAATACAATCTGCGACAACGGACCTGAGTTAAATTATCTTGAAAACCAACCTTCTATCAACAAAGAAATAGATCAGAAACGTCTTTATGTAAGAATGCTAGGAAGAAAAATCTACGAATACGCTCTTAAAAATGTTCCTGTAGCGATCAAAGATACGATTACTGATGCAGGACTTTCTATTGAAGACATCGACAAAATTCTTATCCACCAGGCTAACGCTAAAATGGACTATGCTATGATTGAAAGACTTCACAGACTTTATGATGTGAAAGAATATGATCATGCTATTTCTCCTATGACAATCCAGGACCTTGGAAATACATCTGTTGCAACCATTCCAACTATGTATGATTTAATAATTAAAGGAAAAATGGAAGGTCAATCGTTTAAAGAAAAAGGTAACATTGTAATGACTTCGGTAGGTGCCGGAATGAACATCAATGCTATCGTTTACAGATTTCCTTAAGAATAATTTTAATTAAAACAGATAAAAGCACAAAGGAAGTCTTCTTTTGTGCTTTTTTTGAATCAGAATATGCCAAAGAATCTTTTAATTACCGCCGGAATCTTCCTGTTTTTGGAGATTTACATCTACCAGGCCATCAGAACCCTTACAGATAACTTCTGGATAAGAACAGGATATTGGGTAATATCTTTAATTGTATATGCAATCTTCGCTTATGAAGTCACTCATTACCAGAGATCAGACCGAAGCATGCTGAGGGCCCAGATCATGATTTCAGTATTTCTGGTCTTTATCCTTCCCAAAATCTTTATCGTTTTATTTTTATTAATTGATGATATTGTAAGAACAGGAGGTTATTTGGTAGGCTTTGCCAAACCATCTGAAAATTTCTTTCCGGAGAGAAGAAAATTCCTGAGCCTTGTAGGATTAGGGATAAGCGGTGTACTTTCAGCCCTGTTCATTGATGGTATTACATTCGGGAAATACCGTCATAAGGTACGAAGAGTAAAAGTTAAACTCCCTGATCTTCCGATAAGTTTTAAAGGATATAAAATCATTCAGATCTCTGATGTTCATAGTGGAAGTTTCTCTGATCCCAGCAAGCTGCAACATGCTGTTGATCTTATTAACGAGCAAAAACCAGATCTTGTTTTATTCACCGGAGACATGGTTAATAATGTAGCAGATGAGTTTAGGCCATTTATTCCTTTGTTTTCAAAAATTAAGGCTAAAGACGGTAAGTTTGCAGTCTTAGGGAACCACGATTACGGAGATTATGTAACATGGCCATCACCTGCAGCTAAGAAAGAAAATCTTGATACTTTAATCCGTTATGAAAACCAAGCGGGATTTGATATGCTCAGAAACGAACACAGGATTATTGAAAAAAACGGAGAAAAACTCTATATACTAGGTGTTGAGAACTGGGGATTAAAGCCATTCCCTCAGTTCGGCAAAATTGATAACGCCTTAAAAGGAGTTCCCGAATCTGCCACAAAGATCCTGATGAGCCATGACCCAACCCATTTTGATCATGTAGTAAAAAAACATCCTGGAAACATTCATCTAACCCTTTCAGGGCATACCCATGGAATGCAGTTTGGCCTGGATCTTAAAAATGTAAAATGGTCACCGGTACAATACAAATACCCTAAGTGGGCAGATTTATATGAAAGCGAAGGAAAACTTCTGTATGTCAACAGAGGGTTCGGAGTATTGGGATATCCGGGAAGAGTCGGTGTTTTACCGGAGATTACTCTTTTTGAACTTAGTTAGTAAAGGGATTCAGGTTTTGAAATTTCGAGTTAATCTCGAATTACACTACCCCGAAATTCTAGAAAATATAATCTTTCATACGGGAAGTAGCCATATCCTTCTCGTTAAGAAAAGTAAGGAGGGCATCTAATTTGTCCTCCATTTTTTTGCCCGAAAATAAGCTTCGGTAAAAAGGAATATCAAAACGGTATTTTTTAAAATCCGTAAACTGCCATGCATTAAGATAAATCAGAACAAATTCTTCATTCTGTAATGTTTCCAGTACCATATTCTGATAATATTTCATCGGTAAGATCTGAAAGACAAAATCATTATAAGGCAACTGGCTGTATGGAGAGATACTTTCCGGCACAATACTCAGCCCATCTTCTTCTGTAATTTCAGTATTTCTTTTCAGACGTTTGAATGGAAAAAGGATATTAGCATTGTCAATATTTGAAACATAATTAAACTCCAGAAGTTTTAAATTTTCCTGAGCAATTTTCACATCTTTCTGACGAATTCCCCTGATCTGTTTTTCTAAAAGATCCTCGATATTCTTCTTAGCGATTTCAATTTCTTCAAGATTTGAGCCTTGATTATAAAAAGCAATTTCATGCCCTTTGGATGAAATTGCTTTTATAAGATTCTGCAGTTTTTCTGTGAGAGAAACTTCTACAAAAAAACTTGCTTTTATATCATGAATATCTAAAATTCTAAGAATCGCTTTTGTATTCTCTTCAGTAATTTTCAACCTTTCATCACGGGTAATCTGAGAGCCTTTTTTGGCTTCAGCTGCAATATTCGTAATGTTAAAAGTCAATAATACCATTTAAATAAAATTTTAGATAAAATTTATAATAGATTAAAAATCAGATGTTAAATCAATATCCAAATAAAGTAATACTTTATATTATTAATTCTTAGCTAATTTTACTTTCAGATTCTTAATCATGTCTTTCGTCATTTCAGAAATTCCGAAATCATAAGTCAGCCCCCAATCTTTTTTAGCTACAGAATCATCAATAGAAGCCGGCCAGGAATCTGCAATGGCCTGTCTGAAATCCGGGTTATAATCAATGCTGAAATCCGGGATTTCTTTCTTGATTTCTTCTGCTAATTCTTTTGGAGTAAATGACATTCCTCCTAAATTATAAGATGAACGAACAGTTAATCTTTCCTTTGGAGCATCCATTAATTTCAGAGTAGCATTGATGGCATCATCCATATACAACATCGGCATTCCGGTGTTCTCTGAAATGAAACTTGTATACTTACCGTCTTCAATAGCTTTATAGAAAATCTCAACAGCATAATCGGTTGTACCACCACCTGCCGGAGTTTTCCATGAAATTAATCCAGGATATCTGATACTTCTTACATCCACTCCATATTTATCAAAATAATATTCGCACCACTTCTCCCCTGCCATTTTAGAGATTCCATAAACGGTTGTTGGGTTCAACACCACATCCTGCCCTACATCATGTTTTGGAATTCCTTTTCCAAATACTGCAATGGAACTCGGCCAGAAGATCTTTTTAATAAGCCCCTCTTTCGCCATTTCACAAAAATGAAGAAGAGGCTCAAGATTTAGTTTCCACGCAAAAATTGGCTGCTTTTCCGAAGTTCCGGACAGAAGCGATGCAAGGTGATACACTGTAGTGATATCATAATCTTTAATCACCTGTCTCACTAATTGAGTATTGGTAACGTCCATTCTTTCATAATGCCCTGCAGAGGTAATTCCCTCCTGCCATCTGTCAAGACCTGAAGCTACAACATTGTCCGCTCCGTGAATTTCAACAAGTCTGTTAGTAAGTTCGGTGCCGATTTGTCCCAAGGCACCTGTAATCAGTATTCTTTCCGTATAGGATTCCATTTTCAGATTTTTTTAGAATTGTACAAAAGTAAAAAAAACATACTAACCATAATAAAAAAGGTATACTTTCGTATACCTTTTATTTGTCACCAAAACAATAGTGATTAAAAATTAAGATTCACTCTGGCAAAAAGAAACCTTCCATTCATTCCAAACTGAGAAACATTTCTTGAGTATACAAACTGATTCTGATTAGAAAGATCAATAGCAGGAGCATCCACATATACAAGATTCCCGGATGCATTCAGAGAAGGTGTTTTCACCATTGTCGGACCATAGTTTTTATCCGGATAAATATCAAACAAATTATTAGCTCCGATTGTCAGTTTAAAATTCTTAGTAAACATATAGCCCACAGATAAATCTGTAATTATTTTTCCTCCCCAAACCGGATGTTCTGTAGCAACAGCCTGCCCGTTGATGATTTCTCCACTTACAATTCCATCCCCGTTAGCATCCATTGTATTAGGGTCTGTAACTTTCCCGAAATAAACATTTCTTAACAAAACACTGAATTTATTAATTTCCAATGCATTATTGAGAGAAGCCTTGAATCTTGGGATCGCTTCTTCAAGATAAACACGGCTGGATTCCGAATAATATCTGTTGATTTGCCCGGCATTGATCAAAACATCGGAACCATGGATATCACCTACCCTGTTTGTTTTTGACACCGTAACTGCAAAATCAGAATTCAGGGCTAGTGTCTGAGAAAATCTTGCTCTGTGCGAAATAACACCTTCTATACCTTTTGTCTGAGTATCAATAGCATTAGCAAAGAAAGTAGCAGCATTCGCATTAGCCTTGTCAAAAGCGGCCTGTAATTTACCAAGATCACTATCCGCAGGATAAGTTCCTGACGGTCTTGAAAACTGATCAGTCAAAACCACCCTGTTTTTGATTTTAATATAATAACCATCTACTGTAAAAGTTAGATTTGCCTGTGGGATCTTAGCTGTAAAACCAACAGAATAACTCTTTGATTCCTCTTGCTTCAATTGTGGAATTCCTAAATATTTGGCTGCATCAGAATCATTAGAAAATGTTCCCACTTCATATGGCACTCCACCTACAAACTGTGTAGCTGTAGCATTAAAATAAATCTGCTGTAAAGAAGGCGCTCTAAATCCTGTAGAATGGGCTGCCCGTATATTAATATTGTCCGTAAGCTTATATCTTGTGGCAACTTTATAATTGAAAGTAGACCCAAAATCTGAGTAATTTTCAAACCTAAGTGCAGCACTCAGCAACCATCTGTCAGTTACATCCAGTTCCGTATCCGCATAAACAGCAACGGAATGCCTTCCCTTATTAAGAGCATTCTCAGGACGAAAACCTGGAAATACCTGCGCACCTCCCGGCCTGGTACTAGTAGTTGACCCTTGATTATTTGGGCCAATTGGAAAATCAGGATTTGGAGGAGTATAAACTCCAAAAAAATCTGTAGGTTTCAAGAGAGGATTTGTCCCTGGAGTCTGTATATTTCCGTTAATATCATAAAGAGCCCATGAAGCTTCTTCCCCTTTTTCTATTTTGTATTTTTCAAATCTCATCTCTCCTCCAAAAGCAACATTAAACCCTTTCAGCCAATCGATCTTAGTATCAAAGTCTGCATTAATAGTATTTTGAGAAAAACCAAGCCCTCCTGCATTGAATTCCTTTTTACTGGGATATAACATTGATGCATTGGCCGTATTTTTTATTGTGTAGTCAAAAGTATTTCTCCCGAAAGTGTTGCTGATATCGTAATTAATATTTCCTAATTTTCCTTTAAATCCTGCGGCAAAAGAGAGATCAATAACATCAGAAGCAATTTCCGGCAGGAAACCATTAGGATATATTGATGTAGAAGTTCTGTTTTGATTGGGTCTCCTGTAAAAACCTGCTGCATTCCCTGATCTGTAGGATATTCCCCCAAAAGCATATCCACGGATCGTTGAAGACAGATCAAATTCTGAGTTCATAAAAAACTGACCCGACCCTAGTCTGGACTGCCCAACCCTCATATTAAAATCATCTCTTGTTAATCCTCTGTAGGCAAGTTCATTTTCAGTAACATCAGCCTTGAGAAGATTCTGCAATGCGGTAATTGTATTCGCAGACTGAATACTAGCCTGCTGTGCTGCTGTAAAATAGCTTACATCCTGAGCATACTGATGTATATAGTTGACGATTTGCTGTGTATTGGATGTATTGTTGATATTCCCAAAAAGAGAAGAAATATTAACCCCTTTTTCTAATGCTCTCTGCTCAATAGCATTATAAGCATTAAAAATATCACCTGCCGCTGATTTTGCTCTCCTTGTATCATTTCTATGCAGTAAGCTTGCTGTAAAATTGATGAATCCATTACTACCAATTTTAGTTCCATAGTTCAGATCCAGCTGATATTTATCCCCATCCCAGCCTCCATGATGGTCATTAGCTCCTTTTGAATTAAAGCCTCCTCCCGTAATGGCCGCGGTAAAGGCATTCGTATTTTTCTTCATGATGACATTAATAACTCCGGCAATAGCATCAGAACCATACTGTGCCGATGCACCATCCCTCAATACTTCCAGCCTTTCAATAGCAAAAGCGGGAATAGCATTAAGATCCGTCCCTACAGATCCTCTTCCTGGAGAACCATTGATATTAACCAAGGATGAGGTATGTCTTCTCTTTCCATTAAGCAAAACAAGCACCTGATCCGGCCCTAGTCCTCTCAATTGTGCGGGATCAACGTGGTCTGTACCATCTGCCACAGTTGTTGAGTTGGACGTAAATGATGGTGCGGCATAATTCAAAATCTGGTTTAGATCAGTTTGTGGGCTTAATACAGACTGTGATCCGATATTGATAACATCCACGGGAACCGGCGTATCAGTTGCAACGCGGCTTTTATTCCTGGACCCAACAGTTATCTTTACTTCATCTACTGATTTTACTTTTATGGAATCTTTTACTTGCGCATATGCATTTGCTGACACAAAGAACAAGGTTCCTAAAAAGATAATTTTCTGGTAATTTTTTTTCATGTATTTTTTTTTTCAAATGTAGCAATTCAAATCATAAAAAATGAATGAAAAATCATAAAAAATCTAAATAAATTAAATATTAATCAAAGCAATTAAATAATAAAAGAATTAATTACAAATAAATTTAAAATATATTAATAATTATGAAAAACAAAAGATAATTTTCACATTCCTAATAATAGCAGCCATTTACCAAAAAAATCAATAATTTTGTTTCAAGAAAAAACAATCATATGAAGAAGATTTTAATTGCTTCGGTTATATTAGCCAGCCAGCTTAGCTGGGCCCAGTTTACAGACATCAATATTGTAAAAGAGGTAAAGGTTAAGAATAAAGGTGTGGTAGTTTCTGCACATCCACTTGCAAGTGAAGCAGGAGCAAAAATCCTGAGAATGGGCGGAAATGCCTATGATGCCATTACAGCTACCCAGTATGCACTAGCTGTAGTGTATCCACAGGCAGGAAACATTGGCGGAGGCGGATTTCTGGTGGGCGTAAAAAATAATGGGGAGAAATTTACTTTGGATTACCGAGAAACTGCTCCTAAAAAAGCTTCCAGAGACATGTATCTCGATAAAAACGGAAAAGCCAATACTGATCTATCTCAAAATGGGCGCCTTGCAGTAGGTATCCCTGGCAGTGTAGCAGGTTTTTTTGCTACATTGAAACACTGTAAACTTCCAATGGAAAAAATCATTCAGCCTGCTATTGATCTGGCAGAACAAGGATTTGCCATTACTGAACAGGAAGCAGAAATGCTTAACAATAATCAGGAACATTTTAAGAAACATAATAAATCAGCTATCGTTTTTGTAAAAGACACTCCATGGAAAGCAGGAGATCTTTTGGTACAGAAAGATCTGGCAGAAACTTTAAAACTGATCCAAAAACTAGGTGCAAAAGGTTTCTATGAAGGTAAAACAGCAGATCTTCTGATCGCTGAAATGAAAAGAGGAAACGGAATCATTACTTTGGAAGACCTTAAAAATTATAAGGTTGCAGAAAGAAAAGCCCTGGAATTTGAATATAAAGGCAACCATGTAGTCTCGATGCCTTTACCTTCCAGCGGAGGTTTACTTCTTGCTCAGATGCTGAGAATGGCCAGCTTTGAAAACCTTGAAAAATATCAGCAAAACTCTGCACAGGCTGTACAGATCATGACAGAGGCTGAAAGAAGGGCTTTTGCAGACAGAGCAGAATATATGGGAGATCCGGATTTTATCCAGGATAAAACATCTTATCTGATCTCCGACGAATATTTAAAGGGCAGATGGAAAAGCTTCAGCTTTAATAAAGCCACTCCTAGTTCTGAAGTTGGAAAAATTATAGAACAACCTAAAGAGTCTACTCAAACCACTCACATTTCCGTGCTTGATAAGGATGGAAATGCAGCATCTGTAACAACCACTCTTAATGGTTATTATGGAAGCAAAGTTCTTGTTTCCGGAGCCGGCTTCTTTTTAAACAATGAAATGGATGATTTCTCCATTAAACCAGGAGTTCCGAATATGTTCGGAGCTGTAGGCGGAGAAGCAAACTCTATCCAGCCGAATAAAAGAATGCTTTCTTCCATGACGCCTACGATTCTGCTTAAGAACGGAAAACCTTACATGGTAGTGGGAACTCCGGGAGGAACTACCATCCCAACCTCTGTATACCAATCTATTGTAAACGTAGTTGATTTTAAGCAAAACGCCAATATTGCGGTAAACGCTCCTAAATTCCATCATCAGTGGCTTCCAGAAACCATAAAAGTGGAAAATAACTTCCCGGAAAGCACTATAGCTGATCTGAAAAAGAAAAACTATACCTTTGAAAAGGTAAAACAAATCGGAAAAACAGAAGTAATAGTCCTGGATGAAAATGGAAACATTCACGCTGTTGCAGACGGACGCGGAGACGATTCTGTAGCAATAGAATAAATATTTATTCCACTAACAATATAGCTTCGGCTTCATTCTTTGAATGAAGCCGATTTTTTTATCCTTAATCAGAGAGAAGTAGATTAATTTCTATGACTTTTGTCAGTTTTTCAGATGAAAAATTCTTAATTTTCGGCCTTAAAAAAACAAACGACTGTTCATTGAAAGCAAAAAAAATATACAATCAGCTTTATTTCCAGGTTATCATCGCTATAACTGCAGGTATTTTTCTTGGAAACTTTTATCCCGAACTGGGAGAAAAAATGAAACCATTAGGAGATGGTTTTATCAAATTGGTAAAAATGATTATCGCTCCGGTCATCTTTATTACCCTTACCCTTGGAATTGCCCATATGACCGATCTCAAAAAAGTAGGAAGAATTGCAGTGAAGGCAATGATCTATTTTTTCACCTTCTCTACCCTTGCTCTTATTATTGGTCTGATAGTTGGGAATCTTTTACAGCCTGGCCATGGTTTGAATATTGATCCTACAACCCTTTCAGGAGATGTATCAGAGTATCAGGAGAAAGCTCACGAATCTACACTCACAGGGTTTATTATGAATATTATTCCGGAAACACTATTCAGCCCTTTGGTAGGCGATAATATTCTTCAGGTACTTCTTGTTGCTATTTTAATGGGGGTTGCATTGGTTTTAACAAAGGAAAAAAGTCAGAAAGTAACTGATTTCCTTCAGGACCTCTCAGCTCCGGTATTCAAGATCGTTCATATCCTGATGAAGCTTGCTCCTGTAGGAGCTTTTGGAGCAATGGCCTTTACCATAGGAAAATACGGACTTCATTCGGTTTTGAATCTTATATTCCTGGTAGCAACATTCTATATTACCTCTTTCCTTTTTGTGGTCTTGGTTTTAGGCACTGTGGCGTGGTATAACGGGTTTAATATTTTCAAGCTGTTATTTTATCTTAAAGAAGAGCTTCTTCTGGTGTTAGGAACAAGTTCTTCGGAATCTGCTCTTCCGGGAATCATGGAAAAAATGGAAAAAGCAGGCTGCTCCCGAACAATAGTTGGCCTTGTAGTTCCTACAGGTTATTCTTTCAATCTTGACGGAACTAATATCTACATGACACTTGCCTCTCTGTTTATAGCCCAGGCCCTTAATATTCATCTTCCCATTGAGAAACAGCTGATGCTTCTGTTGGTGGCCATGTTAAGCTCAAAAGGGGCAGCCGGTGTTACTGGTGCAGGTTTTGTGACATTGGCTGCAACACTGGCAGTTGTACCCGAAATCCCGATTGCCGGAATGACACTTATCTTAGGAATTGATAAATTTATGAGTGAATGCCGTGCCTTAACGAATGTTATTGGAAACTCTGTAGCTACTGTTGTTGTAGCTAACTGGGAAAAGCAACTGGATAAAGAGCAGTTACACTATTGCCTGAATAATTCTTACCAGATTGAAAAATGATTTTCAGGTAAAAAAATAGATAATATATCACTAATCAATTTTACTTCGCAAGTGAATAATGAATGCAAAGCGGATGATTACACGACAAATTTAAACCTTGAACTTTAAATTAAAATACTCAAACTCGCCGGCTGTACCTTCACGTGAACCGGTGATTCTATCTTATTGAACTCACCATCAAGGTGCCAGTTTTTAGTATTTACTTTGAATGAAATTTCCGAAACAGGAAGATAGGTTACATATTCATCATCCTTTAGCCTCTTGGTGAACATCCTGAAAGCGAACAATGCAGAATACGTAAGAGGGAATTTTTTAACCAAAACCATATCTACCAATCCATCACTTTTACTTGCTTTGGGTGCGATATAGGCATTATTCCCGAACTGCCGGGTATTGGCAATATTGAGCATGAGGTATCTGCCATTATACTGCTTATATTCTTCATCAAAGAAGGTAACCTTAATTGGTTTATAGTTAAAGAAGGTCTTCAGTGAAACTTTAATATAGTTTTTAAAACCACGGCTGGTCTTTTCAAACTCTTTCACCACTTTTCCGTCAAATCCTGTTCCTGAAACGTTGATGGAAAGTCTTCCGTTTACAGTAAAAGTATCTATTTTTCTGGACTGCTTTGCGTTTATTTTCTCTAAAAGCTCATCAAGATTCTTACTGAAACGGGTTTCATTAGAAAAGCCATTTCCTGAACCAGCTGGAAAGATTGCTAATATCTTATCGGTAGAAATCAGATTTTTAGCTACGGTAGAGATTGTTCCATCGCCGCCAATCGCGACAAAGATATCCACTTCATCAAAATGTGTCTTGATGAATTCGTCTGTTCCCGGAATGGATTCGGAAACATAATACAAAGGATTACCGACCTTATTTTTAAGTTCATTCAGAAACGGCTGATAATTCTTTTTGGCCGAAAAAGGATTGATGATAAAAGCTACTTTTTCCATTACCGCAAAAATAGAAAATGCTTCCTGAACCCGGAAGCATTAAGCTATTTAATTTTCATTCTTTCTTTAAATTCCGGATTTAATGTACCCTTCAGCTCCTCCCATGAAATTGGAATGGTGATATCTCCTGCTGCAAATGCGGCAATTTCATATGGACTATAGTGGAAATACAGATTTTTGTCATCAAAATAGAAGTTGTTTGAAGCTGGAATCTTTTCCACCAATAACATTTCTGAGTTTTTTACACTTCCGTCACCATCCATCGTACCACTGTTAATATTATCAATGTTCTTCATCAGCATCGCTTCAAGTTTTGCTTTTGGAGTGGAAGTAATATCTTTTAATTCTAATTTCTTATTATTTTTAAGATCAAAAATTCTTTCCGAAAAACCATAATTATCATGTGCTCCGCCTTCATAGCCGCTTCCGGTGTACTGAATATGCATGTAGCCATTACTATTGGACACAAGATTCATATGAGAACTTGAATACCAGTCCTGAGCATAAGTGATATCTGAAGCCCAATCCTTGCTGTCCTTTTTTACAGAATTGAAGTAATTATTTTTTTCATTTTCCAGATAAGCCTGCAAACCAGCCTTGGAAAAATCTTTTATTTTATCATTCTGGAAGTAGATACTATCTAAAAGTTTTTTATCTTTTATTGTTGGGAATACCAGTAGTTTGGAGGTATAAGTAAGCTTCAGCGAGTCAGTAATTTTTGTAGAATCTTTTACTATTACAGAATCTACTACAAATTCTTCGGACTTTTTATTTTCTGTTTTCTCTATTGATGTTGCTGCTGTTTCATTTTTTTTACAGGCAGTAAAAACAAAGAACGAAGAAAGTGCAATAATAGTTATCGTATTTTTCATAATTCTAATTTTGGGTAGTCAATACAAAAACCATTCAAAAAATGAATGGTTTTAAAAATTTATTCAAAAAAAATGAAATTGAAACTATAAACAGCCTTCCATTATTTCTTTACTAAGCTGATAACCTGATTTTCTTGTTTAGATGCTACTTCCCAAATTTGTTTGAATGCCGGATAATATTCTTTGGGATAATCAGCACTTGAAACTTTTGTAGTAGAAGTTACTTCCAGTTTATTTCCTTTTTGCTCAATATTGTAACTGTATGAAATCTCTTTATCTTCCGTAACAATCTTTTTACTCTTAGGCATTTCTTCAATCACATATCCTTCTGGAATTTCCAGGATTACTTTTTTTACTTTTGTAGTAGGTGCTCCGAAATCAATAGGATATTTTCGGGCATCAACCTGGTCAAATTCATTAGAAGTTTTGCTTAAAAATAACATCGGATTGATGATCAGTTTCTTTCCTACCCTGTCTATTAAATTAGATGATGAAAATTTCATTGTACTTTCAAACTCACCATTATCAAGTACCTTGGAGTCAATTCCTGTAAAATCTATAGAGAAGTTATCTTTATATTGCTTCTTATATTTTTCAGGGTTTTCATCGTAGCTATCTTTTACATACATTGCAAACGCTCCTGTATCTTTATCTGAATAAGATCCGGAAATACTTCCATCATCATTTAGCTTGGCATCAACCGTCAGAAATGTACTGCTTACCTTCATATTTTCCATCTGGATCTGTACTGCTTTAGTCTTGGTTACCAAAACTGCATACTGATTCCAGTTTCTTAAAGGTAATTCATCAATGGAGGATTGCTTGGAAGTTGCATCATAAATATGATAAATTCCATTAATATTTACTGACGCCAGTACAAAATTCATATTGGAAACATTAGGTGAAACCAGATTAATCAGTCCATTTTCTACAGTTGAAATCACCACCGGATCTGCTTTAATCCCTGCTTCCCTCAGAAGCATAACCAAATACAGATTAATTTCTGCAGCATTACCCACTTTAGTATCCAGCATTTTTTTGATTCCATTATCTGTATAAATCCCTTTGTCTTTACTCCAAGTAAACGTTTTTTGAACATAATCAAATAAAGCATTCGCTTTTTCAAGATCGGTTTTCATCTGCAATATATTTTCCGGCATATTGTCTTTGGCCAATCTGGTTTTCTTTAATTCTTCGCCAAAATCATCACTTTCATAAAGTCTTTTACCGATCTGATCCCAAGAAGACGAATAAAGCTTTAATTCTTTAAAATTGGTAGAATGAAGCTCTGCACTTACTTTTGTTCTATAATTCCTATCATTTCTTACAAATTTTTCTGTTTTGAAACCTTTTATATTTTCAAATCCAAATCTATATGTTTTGTATTGAGAACCATACAAAGTCTGCTCTTCCACAAATCTATGTTTTGGAGCCAAAGCTCCTGTATAATTAATATTATATGAGATGTTGATAGGGGTATCCAAAACATATTCTGTATAAAGAGAAGGTGTATCTGACTCAATTAAAAACTCCGGAATGTTGTATAAAAATGGAGATACAATTTCATACTGATATTCAAGTACAGAGCCATTTTTCACATTAGGAAAAGCAAACTTCGTTACGTTTACATATTTACTTTCCTTACTTTTATACTGCGAACTCTTCTCAACTTTTACAGGAACAGCAGCTCCGTTTTCAAGATTGTAGGTAAAGGCTTTGAATTTTCCTAACGTTTCTTTATTGGTTCCATACTGATAAAGGGGCACTTCCAAGTTCAGCCAGTCTTCAGCTTTATCCTTATCATAGATTTTAATCCTATAAAAATATTTTTTATTCAGATTTCCTGTAGAATTATCAACCATAAAATGCACAGATTTATACAGAATCTCAGCAGGTGCGTTTTCATCTAATAATGACTTTGGTTTGGAAAGATCTGCATCAGAAAATTTAGGTGGGTTCAAAAACTCATGTTTCTGAGCTTTAACCACCATTACATTGACTGAACATATCAGTATTAATACTATTTTTTTCATCTTATATTTTTGTAATTAAAATTTTTGAGTTATCCATATTGAGTATTTTTTTTCTGAATCCTACATAATCGTTGTATTTCTCCTTAGGGTAAGTTCCTTTATTAACCTGAATTTTTCTGCTCACCTTTATCTCTTCCCCATTTTTCACAAAACTCAGTTTATAATTTCCAAATTCAGAATTAATAGTGATATCATTAGGTGTTTCATCGGTTTTATAACCCTTAGGAATTATAAAACTGATCTCATATTCATCTTCAAATGACTGTCTGATTTCAAAAGGAAGTTCACGGCTCTCGTCTGATTTATAAACATTATCAGAGAAAATAGGAACAGCTCTGAAAATAAGGCTGCTCCCCGCATTCTTACAATAATTGTTGGTTTTAAAATCTATATCGTAAGTAATAACAGCTTTGTCTTTATCGTTGACAAAATTTTTCATTTCGACTTTCTCAAAGTTTAAGACATCAAATCTTTTTTTTAGAGCGTCATTCTTTTCTTTTGGACTAAGGCTTACAAAGCCTAAATTGTAGTCATATTGATTTCCAGTGTAGAAAAAATTACCTTCTCCTGTAATACTGTTATCCTCTCCTATCTTTATTTTCAGTTTTTGTTTTTCTTTATTCTGATCTGCTGAATATACCGGAGTATTAATCAATTCTATTCCATTTTTCCTTATAGAAAGCACATTTCTATCGGTAGTACTAAATCCTAAATGGTTAAATGCTGTCTGTTGTGAGGTATTTTCAAGCCAGATATTTCCATTTTCTGTAGGAACCATCAGAATTGCGTGATTACCGCCCATTTTAGGAAAATCCGGATCAAAGGACACCTGTGAAAGACCTGAGTTAATTACACAATAATAAGAAGGAATTCCAGCTTCATCCAGTAAGGTTTTCATATAATTGGTAAGACCTTTACAGTCTCCATATCCCTTCTTATGAACCTCATCCGGCATCATAGGAAGCCAACCTCCAATTCCCAATCCTACATATATATATCTGGTTTTGGTCTGCATATACTGATAAATCTTTCTTACCTTGTCTTCTACAGAACCCTGGAGTTGTAAAGCGGCAATTTCAGCTTTAATTGCAGGAGTTGATACCGCTACCGGATCAATAAGATTGTTATAGTACCAGGTTCCAAAATCTGCCCAGTTATTTAATGTGCCCTGCTTGCCTGCCAGATTGAATTTAGCAAGTGCAAAACTTACACTAGGCAATATTTTAACAGGCTCCGGAATAAGTACCGCATCATCAATTGCCGGTACATTTTTGTAAGAATAATTTTTTTCATTCCCATTACTGCTCTCAACTACTGAAGCATAATTATACTTTGAGGGGTAAACTTTGGAACGAAGATCAATTCCAGAGGTATTAATGATCTTCATCTGCGCATCTTCCAAAGACGTATTGGTAGAATAAAACGGAACAAAATCAGGAATAAAAACAGTATTTTTATCTTGAGATTGATAAGAAAAATCGATAGTATACGGATATTGAACAGGTGTATATGAAAATACCATTACCCTGTTATCGGAATAAAATACGCCCTGTCTGTTATTGGCAAAATCACTAAAATCAGATTTGGAATAACTTTTTACTTTCTTTCCGGATTCATCATACACAGTAACCTTTACATCAGAAATACTTCTTGATTTATCATAAGGAATATAAACAACAGCCTTTTCATCACCATCTTTATTTAAAACGGTGGTTACCGTATTGTATTGATATCTTATTTCATCAATTTTATTAATCTGAACTGTTGTAAGGTCTTTTCTGACCACAACATTAGCATTTTTCTTTAAGTTTTCAGGAATTGAAGATACCGGATAGATTTGGGCAAAATACATTGAGGCAGTAGACAGGGCCCCAAGAAATAATATTTTCATCATGGTTATTAAAATTAGACAAAAATAATAAAATCTTAATAACTGTTAAAAAAATAAATATTAAAAAATTAAAATAAAAAAACAGCGCTTATAAAAACATGATTTACAAAGCATTGCAACTTATAATTTTCTCAAACTGATGAAATAAAAAAGCTGTATATAACGGAAATCATATAATTCTAAAAACCAAAATCTGCCAAAAAAAAGACTTCATTTCTGAAGTCTTTATTCTTTATCATGTTTCTTTAGTCATTGGGAATTCTTTTACTGTCATAAGTATCACTTCCAAGCCCTAACACAGGAATAAAAATAAACCCTAGGAAAAACAGTAAGATTGTATAAAGAGGGGTTTCTTTTGCAAAGCCTTTAGCTAACCGGTCATTAACTACCCACGCTGCATAAAGGTTTACGAATGGTATTAAGAATAAAATGATCCACCAAATTGGTTTTTTCACAATATCCAGCATGACAACAGCATTATAGATAGGAATGAAAGCTGCCCATGCATCTTCTCTGCCTGCCTTTTTAAAGATTTTGAACATACAGTATCCATAGAACAGATACAACAATAAGCTCATAAACATTGAGCCAATCCCAAGTCCTGCAGCGGCTGCACCGGAAACCGCGTCTACCCCATTGTAGGGGTCTGTTTGTAAAAGAGTTAACATATTATTATTTTTTGGTTTGTCCAAATATAAAAAAAGCTTCTAAATAATTAGAAGCTTTTTTTAATATTTTAAAAAGGTTTATGCATCAATTTTTGCATATTTTGCATTTTTCTCAATAAATTCTCTTCTTGGTGGAACTTCATCTCCCATCAGCATTGAGAAAACACTGTCTGCTTCTACTGCATTATCAATAGTCACCTGTTTCAGAATTCTGTGTTCCGGATTAAGAGTTGTTTCCCAAAGCTGCTCCGGGTTCATTTCTCCAAGACCTTTATAACGTTGTACCTCTACTCCTTTTCCATCCGGAGACATTTCCAGAGTAAACTCTTCACGCTCTTTCTCATTGTAAGCATATACTTTTTTGTTTCCTTTTTTTAGCAGATATAAAGGAGGCTGAGCAATATAAATATATCCGTTCTCTATAAGTTCCTTCATATATCTGAAGAAGAAAGTAAGGATCAAGGTAGAAATGTGGGATCCATCAATATCGGCATCGGTCATGATAACGATTTTATGATATCTTAGCTTAGCCATGTTCAATGCTTTGCTATCTTCTTCTGTTCCTACGGAAACTCCAAGGGCTGTATAGATATTTCTAATCTCTTCGTTATCATATACTTTATGAAGCATAGACTTTTCTACGTTCAAAATTTTACCTCTTAACGGAAGAATCGCCTGGAAATGTCTGTCACGTCCCTGTTTCGCTGTTCCACCCGCGGAATCTCCCTCCACAAGGAAGATTTCAGATTCTGCCGGATCTTTGGATGAACAGTCGGATAGTTTTCCCGGAAGCCCTGAACCTCCCATAGGAGATTTTCTCTGAACCATTTCACGGGCTTTTTTAGCGGCTTGTCTTGCTTTCGCGGCTAAAACAACTTTCTGAACAATTTGTTTTGCTTCGTTCGGATTTTCTTCAAGGAAATTGGTTAACATTTCCCCTACAATTTTATCTACAGCCCCGGAAACTTCAGAGTTTCCAAGTTTTGTTTTGGTCTGTCCTTCAAACTGAGGTTCCATTACTTTTACAGAAACTACGGCTGTTAATCCTTCACGGAAGTCATCCCCTGTAATCTCTACTTTTTCTTTTTGAGGAATTCCTAAATCATCAGCATATTTCTTAAGGGTTCTTGTTAAGGCACGTCTAAAACCGGCTAAGTGAGTTCCCCCTTCATGAGTGTTGATGTTATTTACATATGAGTGAAGATTCTCATTGAAAGAAGTGTTGTAACGCATTGCTACTTCTACCGGAATATTATCCCTCTCTCCTTCCATGAAAATTACATGTTCCATAATAGATTCACGGTTTCCATCTATGTAAGCAACAAACTCTTTTAATCCTCCCTCAGAATGGAAAACTTCTGATCTGAAAGAACCATCTTCCAGTTTCTCTCTTTCGTCTGTAAGGGTAATGGTAATACCTTTATTAAGATAAGAAAGCTCTCTTAAACGATTTGCTAAAGTATCGTAGTTGTAAACTAATTCTGTAAAAATAGTATCATCCGGCTGGAAAAACTGCTTTGTTCCTCTTTTTTCACTATGCCCGATTTCTTCAACACCAGTTTGAGCTTTTCCTTTTGAATATATCTGTTGGTAAACGTTCCCGTCTCTGTAAACAGTAGTGATCATTTCATTAGAAAGGGCGTTCACACATGATACCCCAACTCCGTGAAGACCTCCTGAAACTTTGTAAGAATCTTTATCAAACTTACCTCCGGCTCCAATTTTCGTCATTACAACTTCAAGAGCAGATTTTTGTTCTTTTTCGTGGAAATCAACCGGAATACCTCTACCGTTATCACTAACCTCTATTCCATTTCCTTCTTTAATCGCAACAAAGATCGTGTCACAGAATCCTGCCAACGCTTCGTCGATAGAGTTATCTACTACTTCATAAACCAAATGATGGAGACCTCTAACTCCCACATCACCAATGTACATTGAAGGACGCATACGTACGTGCTCCATTCCTTCCAATGCCTGAATACTACTAGCTGTATATTGTTTTTGACTCATATTAAATATTAAAAATTCTGCTATATGCAAAGACTCACAAATATCGTGATTTTTTTCGAGGTACGAAAGTTAAAAAGTGTCAAAAAAATGTAGAGTTTTCTTAGAAATAGTATAAGGAACAGCAAACTTATAAAAGATTCAAAATTAAAGGGTATTGTTGAAATAATAACTGTTTTAAATCATACTCAACATCAATAATTTATGCGTAAATTTATTTACTGAAAAGTTGATATTATGGATGATTTTATAGCTGCCCGTGCCCAGATGGCGCTCTCTTTGGGCTTCCATATCATATTCTCCTGTGTGGGAATGGTAATGCCTTTCTTAATGGCTTTTGCCCATTGGAAGTATCTAAAAACCAATAATGAAGTGTATAAAGGTCTTACCAAAGCATGGAGTAAAGGGGTTGCGATCCTATTTGCTACCGGTGCTGTTTCAGGAACGATGCTTTCCTTTGAGCTGGGACTTTTATGGCCCGGATTTATGAAACATGCAGGTCCTATCTTTGGAATGCCATTCTCACTGGAAGGCACTGCCTTTTTTATTGAAGCCATCGCTATCGGCTTCTTTTTGTATGGATGGGATAAGTTCAATAAGTGGTTTCACTGGTTCTGCGGTTTTCTTGTAGGTGTAAGCGGACTGGCATCAGGGATCCTGGTGGTAGCTGCCAACTCCTGGATGAATTCTCCTACCGGTTTTGATTATATTAACGGACAATATCTTAATATAGACCCTATTAAAGCGATGTTCAATGATGCCTGGTTTCCACAGGCGCTTCACATGACGGTTGCAGCGTTTTGCGCAACAGGATTTGCGGTAGCCGGAGTGCATGCTTTTTTAATTATGCGGAGAAAGAATGTGGAGTTTCATACCAAAGCGTTCAGGATTGCGGTAGGTTTTGCCTTAATTGGAGCATTTGGAGCACCTTTAAGCGGGGATGTAGCAGCAAAATCTGTTGCAGAAAGACAGCCTATTAAATTAGCAGCTATGGAAGCCCACTTTGAAACAGAAAAAGGAGCCTCATTTGTAATTGGTGGAATCCCAGATGAGAAAAATGAAGAAATAAAATATGCCATTAAAATACCAAAGGTGTTAAGTTTTCTTGTAAGCAACGACTTTAATGCTGAAGTAAAAGGACTTAAAGACTTTCCAAAAGATGAATGGCCTCCGATAGCGGTTACCCACTATGCCTTTCAGATCATGATATTCTTTGGAGTGATAATGATCTGCATTGGAGCGGTATACCTTTATGCATTCTTCTTTAAAAAGGAATGGCTGATTAAAAACTGGTTATTAAAAACATTCCTTATCGCCACTCCTTTCGGATATATTGCTTTGGAAGCAGGATGGACTGTTACTGAAGTAGGAAGACAGCCATGGATTATTTATGGAGTGATGAAAACAATAGATGCGGTAACCCCAATGCCGGGAATACAATATTCTTTCTACTTCTTCACTGCCATCTTTATATCATTATCATTAATCCTTGTATTCCTTTTAAGAAGACAGGTACAAATGGTTCCGAAACTTTATGACCCAACAGACCCACAGTTTAACGATAAAAATAAAAAATCATGATCTACATTGTTATAGGTTTTCTCTGGCTTTCCATCTGTCTTTATATTATTCTGGGGGGAGCTGACTTTGGAGCAGGTATTGTAGAAATGTTCACCAATAAAAAAGCCCGCCATAAAACCCATGAGATTATGTATGAATCTATTGCTCCTGTTTGGGAAGCCAATCACATGTGGCTGATTATTGCCATCGTTATCCTTTTTGTTGGCTTTCCGGAGATTTATACCACTATGTCTACTTATCTTCATATTCCTTTAGTCTTAATGCTTTTAGGAATTATTGCAAGAGGAACAGCTTTTACGTTCAGGCATTATGATGCTGTGAAAGACAATTGGCAGGTTTTATATACGCAGATATTTTATTATGCGAGCCTTTTGACTCCCTTCTTTTTGGGGTTAATTGCAGCTGCAACGGTTTCCCACTCTATTAATCCTGATGCAACAGGTTTTCTTGATCTGTATGTTTACAGCTGGCTTAACTGGTTTGGAGTGTCTGTAGGACTTTTTACTGTAGCGTTGTGTGCTTATCTTGCGTCTATTTTTTCATTAAGAGAAACCCGTGGGAAAGAAGAATTGCTATTAATGATAAGAAAATCAAAACAAACAATGATATTTGTTGTGATTACAGGAATTCTGGTATTTGCCACTGCTTACCTTTCAGATATTCCTCTTTTGATGTGGGTATTTTCAAAGCCTTTGGGAATTATGGCTATTGCTTTTGCTACGGTTGCTTTACTGCTTATTTTAAGAGCACTGAATACCCAAAAATTACTTCCAGTGAGAGCTCTTGCAGGCTTTCAGATGGTGATGATTCTTGTGGCCGCTACTTATCAGCATAACCCGGATATTATACTGTTAGGTAACGGACAGCATCTTTCATTGTTAGAGCATATGGCACCGCCTAAAACTATTGCTGCATTAGGCTGGGCATTGATGCTGGGATCTTTATTTATTCTGCCTTTTTTATTTTATTTGATGGCTTCTTTCAGTAAGCTTAGAAAATAACACTATGAAAGGTTATAAAGACAAAACTGAACTTATTGAAGAAATTAAAAAAAGGTTCCTTCTCTACAACAAGGAATTCGATGATATTAAAGAAAATGAAAAAGATTGGCTAAAAGTAGGGGTTGACAAAACACCATCCCAAAATATATCCTATCAGATTGGCTGGACCCAACTGCTCCTACAGTGGGAAGCTGATGAAAAGAAAGGAAAGGAAGTAAAAACACCTACCCCTGAATATAAATGGAATAATTTAAAAGGATTATATCAGTCTTTCTATGAGCAATATAGCTCCTATAGTCTGGCAGAACAAAGAGGTCTCTTACAAAAGCAAGTCGATGAAATTATAAAATGGATTGAAGACCTTGATGATAAAATCCTGTTTGAACCTAAACAAAGGAAATGGGCAACAACGCCCGCTAAATGGCCCGTATGGAAATGGATACATATCAACACAGTTGCTCCTTTTAAAAATTTTAGAATACAACTCCGGAAATGGAAAAAAGAAAAAAGTACAGAATAACTCTGTACCTTCTATTTTTATTTCTTTATGAATTTTGTCTGGTGCCTCATTTGGTCATTGAAGAAAATAAATTCGGGACTAAAGGCTCGAAGCTGTATAAAATTACCTACATACTACTTTCAGCTGCCCATCTAATTTTCTTGAATAACATAATCAGGAGTCAGATTATTTCATGATTTATTTTTAAAAAATTCATCAATTTTCTCTGCGCATTGTCTGCCTTCCGCAATAGCCCATACTACAAGGCTTTGTCCTTTTCGGGCATCACCACAGGTGAAAATTTTATCCTGATTGGTTTTATATTCTTTATTATTTCCGATTAAGTTTCCTTTTGGATCCAGGTGAATATCTAATGCTTCCACCAGCCCTTTATGCTCAACATGCGTATATCCTAAGGCAATAAAAATAATATCACATTCGAGTACAAATTCAGATGCTGGTTTTTCAGTATATAAGTTCCATTTTCCTTCATCAGAATCTTTAGTCCATTCTGCTTCCACCAGGCGAATTCCCTTTAGGTTTCCATTTTCATCTTTCACAAATTCTTTTGAATTCACAGACCACATACGATCACACCCCTCCTCATGGGAGGAAGTAATCTGCAGTAGAGCAGGATAAGTGGGCCATGGCATCGTTTCATCCCGTTCTGTTGGTTGCATAGGTTTATAATAAATCTGATATACAATTTCTGCTCCCTGGCGGTTAGAAGTTCCTATACAATCGGACCCTGTATCTCCACCTCCTATGACCACTACTTTTTTTCCTTTCGTATTAATTTCTTCTTCTTCAAAAGGAATCCCGCTTACTTTTTTATTACTTTGTTTAAGAAAATCCATAGCGAAATAAATACCTTTTGCATCCCGGTTGGGAATGACCAGATCTTTGGGAACAGTACTTCCTGTTGCTAATACAATTGCATCAAAATTGCGGTTCAATTCTTCTACAGCATAATTTACACCTACGTTAATTCCAGTACAAAATTCAACTCCTTCTTCCTTCATCCATTGAACTCTGCGTTCTACAATATTTTTATCCAATTTAAAATCCGGTATTCCAAACCTTAATAATCCTCCTATTTCAGGATCTCTTTCAAAAACTGTAATAGTATATCCCATCTGATTCAATTGATATGCTGCCGCCAACCCGGCAGGTCCGGAACCTACTACCGCAACCTTTTTATCTGTTTTCAGCTTGGGAAGTCTTGGCTTGGCAAAACCTTTCTCGAAAGCTATTTCTATAATATTCTTTTCTATTTCCTCAATGGTAACGGCCTTATCGTTAATTCCCAAAACACATGCACTTTCGCAGGGAGCAGGACAAATTCTTCCGGTAAACTCAGGAAAATTATTGGTAGATATTAAAATCTGATATGCTTTTTGCCATTGTTTTTTATATACGGCTTCATTAAACTCAGGAATGAGATTTCCCAGCGGGCAACCACTCTGGCAAAACGGAACTCCGCAATCCATACATCTTGCCGATTGACAATTCAACTGCTGATCAGAAGGCTTCTGAATAAATTCTTTATAATCCTTAAGTCTCTTTTCAACATCCAGTTTAGAAGGAAGTTCCCTCTCATATAATAAAAATCCATCTATCTTCCCCATTACGTAATATTATTTATCTGGTTTTCAATCACTTTCTTATATTCTCTCGGATACACTTTCGTAAAATGTTTACAGCTGTTATCCCAATCACTTATTATATATTCTGCCAATGTGCTTCCTGTATTTTCAAAATGTTCCCTGATCAGATTAAAGATCGATTCTTTATCATCCTCTGTAATAGATTCCAGATCCGCCATATCAGGATTAAAATGATATTCTAAGGTTTTATTTACATCCCATACATAAGCAATACCTCCGCTCATTCCTGCGCCAAAATTTCTTCCGACTCCTCCCAGAACAATAACTTTCCCTCCAGTCATATATTCACATCCATGATCGCCAATTCCTTCCACAACTGCAGTAGCTCCGGAATTCCGAACGGCAAAACGCTCTCCTGCTATGCCACTGATAAATACCTTTCCGGAAGTGGCTCCATATAAAGCAACATTTCCAACAATACTATTTTCATTGGCACGGATAATAGCCTCTTTATGCGGAAAAATAATCAGCTGAGCACCAGAAAGCCCTTTCCCTAAATAGTCATTAGCGTCTCCTTCCAGACGCATAGTAATCCCTTTATTACAAAATGCTCCAAAGCTTTGCCCTGCGGTTCCTTTAAAATTAAATAGTAATGAATGCTCATTCATTCCCTCAGACTTATAAATTTTGGTTAATTCATGGGAAAGAATAGTACCAACTGTACGATCCGTATTTTTTATATCAAATTCGGCTTCCATCGATGTATTATTTTGAAGGGCGTATTGAGCCGCTTCAACCATTTTCCAGGAAATAGAATGATCCAGCCCCACATCCTGTTCTTCAGATTTAATTACCGGCAAATCGGTTTCTATTTTATAAAGAATCCTGCTTAGGTCTATCCTTTGATGTTTCCAGAAGGTAATATCTGTTTTTCTTTCAAGACATTGAGATTGCCCTACCATTTCATCAATGGTCCTGAAACCTAAATTAGCCATAATCTCACGAACTTCCATCGCAAGAAATTTAAAATAATTCACCAGGTGTTCAGCTTTTCCCTTGAATTTTTTTCTTAATTCTTCCTTTTGAGTGGCAATTCCTACAGGACAAGTATTCAAATGACATTTCCTCATCAGTATGCAGCCTTCAACAATGAGCGCAGAAGTAGCAATTCCCCACTCTTCTGCCCCTAGCAAAGTAGCTATAGCCAAATCGCGTCCTGTTTTCATCTGCCCATCAACCTGCAGAGTAACTCTTTGTCTCAGTTTATTTTTAATCAAAGTCTGATGGGTTTCAGCCAATCCAAGCTCCCAAGGCAAACCGGTATGACGGATTGAGCCTAAAGGTGATGCACCTGTACCTCCATCATATCCCGAAATCAGAATATGATCTGCTTTTGCCTTTGCAACCCCCGAAGCTATAGTTCCTACTCCTGCTTTTGAAACTAACTTCACCGATAACCGGGCATGGCGATTAGCATTTTTTAAATCAAAGATAAGCTGGGCTAAATCTTCAATAGAATAAATATCATGATGTGGCGGTGGAGAAATCAGTCCAACGCCAGGTGTCGAGTGTCTCGTTTTACCAATCCATGAATCCACTTTATCCCCCGATAATTGCCCGCCTTCTCCCGGCTTAGCACCCTGAGCCATTTTTATTTGAATTTCATCTGCTTCCGCAAGGTATCTGGCAGTAACCCCAAATCTTCCGGAAGCAACCTGTTTAATGGAAGAACGCAGGTTATCTCCATTCTTGTCAGGTGTATACCTAGCTTCATCCTCTCCTCCTTCTCCTGTATTACTTTTTGCCCCTATCCTATTCATTGCAATTGCCAAGGTGGTATGTGCCTCCCACGAAATAGACCCAAAAGACATTGCTCCTGTTGCGAAACGTTTCATTATGTTTTCTATGGGCTCAACTTCTTCCAACGAAATGGGCTCTCTGTCATTTTTAAATTCCAGTAACCCCCTCAATAGAGATGCTTTACCCATTTGCTGATTGACAAGTCTTGAATATTTTTTAAAAATACCATAGTCATTGTTCCAAGCGGACTGTTGAAGTAAGTGAATGGACTGTGGATTAAACTGATGATATTCATTATTACTTCTCCACCGGTAAATACCTCCTGTATCCAGTAAAGAGTTTTCCATATCCTCCTTGAATGCATCCTGATGTTTTATCAAAGCTTCCTTCGCAATTTCATCAAATCCAATACCTTCAATTCTGGAAACAGCTCCCGTAAAGCACGTATTGACCACAAGTTTATTCAACCCTATAATTTCAAAAATTTGTGCTCCATGATAAGATTGCAAAGTGGAAACTCCCATTTTAGAAAATATCTTTAAAAGCCCATCTCCTACTGCCTTTTTATAATTATCTTTTAGCCTTGGTAAATCCTCTTCTTCAAATTCTCCATCATCAAACATTTGTCTGATACTTGCCAATGCCAGATAAGGATTAATTGCCGTTGCTCCAAATCCTAATAACGTTGCAAAGTGATGAACCTCCCAAACATCTCCTACCTCCATTACCAAACCGATCTTTCTACGGATACCTTTTCTGATCAAATGATGGTGTACCGCCGAACATGCCAGTAATGAAGGAATAGATGCATGCTGAGAATCCAGTGACCGATCCGAAAGTATTATTACTTCAAACCCATCATCTACTGCATCTACCGCATACCTGCAAATCCTGTCGATCGCTTTTTTCAGTTCACCTTCTTTCCCTCTTGCATTAAAATAAGTATAAATCGTCTTGGCTTGAAATCTACCTGTATCAACACTTCTTAATTTTTCAAGCTGATTATTATTAATAACAGGGTTGTCCAGTCTGATAGAATGTGCAAAGTTTTTATCCTCTTCTAAAAGATTGCCATTTCCTCCTATAATTGTAGTCAAAGACATCACCAGTTTTTCCCTTATCGGATCTATCGGTGGATTGGTTACCTGGGCAAATAACTGTTTGAAATATGAGCTTAAGTGCTGTGGCTTCTCACTCAATACAGCTAAAGGAGCATCAAACCCCATTGACCCAATTGGTTCTTTACCGTGAGACGCCATTTCTTTAATCACTCCATCCAGATCTTCTCTGGAATATCCGAATGCCTTCTGATACTTAAAAATATCTTCTGTCTGAAGTTTATTGAACCGGATTTTAGGGTTGGGTAATTCGGTGATATTAATCCTCATACTGTCCAACCATTCACGGTAGGGTTTTGAGGTACATATTTCTTTTTTTAATTCATCATCACTGATGATTGCTCCTTTTTTCATGTCTACAAGAAACATTTTACCCGGCTGAAGATGTCCTCTCTTAATTATTTTTTGGGGATCTACAGATAATGCTCCTGATTCGGATGCCATAATGACCAAATCATCCGATGTAATACAATATCGTGAGGGGCGAAGCCCGTTTCTATCCAGCGTAGCTCCTATCATATCGCCATCTGTAAAGGAAATGGAAGCTGGCCCATCCCAGGGCTCCATCAGGCAGGCATGAAACTCATAGAAATCTTTTTTGTAATGTTCCATCTGCTCATGTCCATCCCATGCTTCAGGAATCAGCATCATCATTGTATGAGGAAGCGACCGTCCCGAATGGTACAACAGCTCTACCATATTATCGAGATATGAAGAATCTGACTGTCCCGGTTTTGTTAAAGGGAGAAGCATATCCATTTCCTGAGGGGTAAAAAATCGGCTTTGGAACATCTTTTCAGAAGATCTTAACCAATTAAGATTTCCCCCTAAGGTGTTGATTTCACCATTATGCGCCAAAAATCTAAATGGCTGTGCCAAGCTCCATGTAGGTGAAGTATTGGTGGCAAAACGGGAGTGTACCATTCCAAATGCAGAACGAATTTTAGGATTGGTAAGGTCTTTAAAATAATTCCGAACCTGAATACTTCTCAACTGACCTTTATAAATAAGCTTTTTACAGGAGAAGGAAGCTACATAAAACCCAATAGGATCATTATTTGTAATACTGGTCATCTGATGAGAAATATAATTTTTAAAAATAAATAGCTTTCTCTCAAAATCTTTTTCAGTATCTACATCGAAAGGACGCTCTATAAAAAGCATCTCCATCACTGGTTCTACACTCTTTGCCAAATCTCCAAGATCAATATTACTCACCGGAACAGGCCGATATCCTAATATTTTAAGATGTAACTTGTCTGCAGACTGTGCAATGACCTCTTTACATTCTTCCCGAATAAAATTATTCTGAGAAAAAAATAACATTCCAACACCGTAATACCCAGATTCTGGTAAATCTATTCCGACGTTTAATGCCTCATCATATAAAAGCTCATGTGGGATCTGGATTTGTATCCCTGCACCATCCCCGGTATTACTTTCATATCCGGTAGCGCCACGATGCTCCATGTTCTCCAGCATGGTAATAGCATCACTTACAATCTTATAACTTTTTACTCCTTTAATATTCGCTACAAAACCAACTCCGCAGGAATCAAATTCAAATTCAGGTTCATAAAGACCCTGATTTTTTTTAAAATTATCTGGATTTTTTTTTCGTGTTGTATTCATCTACATGTTCATTTTCATATCAAATGTAATAAAAAGAACAATCTTAAAGAATTTAAATTACATTTATTTTATCAAAAAGCATTCAAAACATAGTTTTATCTTAAAAAAACAAAACAATAAATAAACATAATATCAAGAATAAAACAAAAACATAAATATTAGATAATAAAGCATATTTCTTTATTGAGTCTAACACTGGACAATTACCGGATTACTTTCAGGAATTACTGCTGGAAAAAAGAAAAAGGTACAGCATAGCACTGTACCTTTTTTATTTATATTTTCTGAGAAATCCTAAGCTAATTTCATCAAAAGATTTTCGTCAATTTTCTCAACTTTTACAATATTGTTCTTTGTCAAAGTTTTGGAAGCTTTATCCCATTTTTTACCGGACAGCTGGCTTCTTTGTTTTACTTCAGCCAAAGCCATCGGCTCTTCCTGAGAATTAAGGATTTCAAGGATTACTTTTTCATCTTCTCCCAATTCAATCTGCGGAGCAGCTTTTTCCGGTCTCATCTGAGGGAAGAATAATACTTCCTGAATCGATGCATTATTGGTTAAGAACATGATCAATCTGTCCATTCCGATTCCTAATCCTGAAGTTGGCGGCATACCGTATTCCAATGCTCTCAGGAAGTCCTGGTCGATGAACATTGCTTCATCATCACCTCTTTCAGATAAAGCCATCTGTGCTTCAAAACGCTCTCTCTGGTCAATAGGATCATTAAGCTCTGAATACGCGTTTGCGATTTCTTTACCGCACACCATTAATTCAAAACGTTCTGTTAAGCCTTCTTTGCTTCTGTGTTTCTTTGTTAATGGAGACATTTCAATCGGATAATCTGTAATGAAAGTCGGCTGAATGAAGTTTCCTTCACATTTTTCACCGAAAATCTCATCAATCAGTTTTCCTTTACCCATAGTTTCATTCACTTCAATACCGATAGACTTTGCGAAATCGTATAATTCCTGTTCAGTTTTTCCAGTGATATCAAAACCTGTAAATTTCAGGATTGCTTCTGTCATAGAAACTCTTGGGTAAGGTGCTTTAAAATCTACTTCATGCTCCCCGAAAGTTGCCTTTGTAGTTCCGTTTACCTGAATAGCACAGAATTCTAATAGCTTTTCTGTGAAATCCATCATCCAGTTGTAGTCTTTATAAGCTACATAGATCTCCATTGCAGTAAATTCCGGATTGTGGGTTCTGTCCATTCCTTCGTTTCTGAAGTTTTTAGAGAACTCATATACTCCGTCAAAACCACCTACGATCAGTCTTTTCAGATATAATTCGTTGGCAATTCTTAAATATAATGGAATGTCCAATGCATTGTGGTGCGTGATAAACGGTTTTGCTGCTGCTCCCCCTGGAATCGACTGCAGGATTGGTGTTTCCACTTCAAAATACCCAGCATCGTTGAAGAAAGTTCTCATGGCATTGAACAGTTTTGTTCTCTTCACGAAAATTTCTTTTACCTGTGGGTTTACCGTTAAATCTACATAACGCTGTCTGTATCTTAATTCCGGATCGGTGAACCCGTCGTGTACAACTCCATTTTCATCAGTTCTTGGTTGAGGAAGTGGACGAAGAGATTTAGTAAGAAGTACAAAATTTTTCACTAAAACCGTCTTCTCTCCTACCTGAGTAGTAAACAATTCTCCTTCAATACCGATGATATCACCAATATCCAAAAGGTGTTTGTATACTTCGTTATACAGTTCTTTATCTTCACCCGGACAGATCTCATCCCTGTTGAAATAAACCTGGATTTTTCCTTTAGAATCCTGCAATTCTGCGAAAGAAGCTTTCCCCTGAATTCTGCGGGACATTAATCTACCAGCGATCTTCACCTGTTTACTTTCAGAAAAGTCCTGTTTTATAGATTCTGTAGTATCTGTAATTGTATACTCATCCGCAGGGAACGCATTAATCCCCATTTCAGTAAGCTTATTCAGCTTTTCTCTTCTAATGATTTCTTGTTCTGATAATTGCATTTCTTATTTTTCTAAAAGCGTACAAATTTAGGCATTTTTGAGTTGACCGTCAATTGATTTTTTCAGAAATTTTAAAATGAAGATGGTGAACAGGAAAAACTATAGCCCTATAGAGGTTAAAGCGAGGATTGAAGATGATAAGTGTAATATGAAATAAGGTGAATAGTGAATTATCAAATAATATAATATCATTCGCTATTGACTTGTGCAGCAAAACTGGCTATTAAATATAAACTATATCCAATCCTTTCGTTTCTGCTGAGGAACAAACGTCCAAACCAATATTCGGCTCACTTTCTGGCCCTGAGCCATATCAATTGTTTTGAAATCTACTGCCTTTACTTTCTTTAAAAGCGTTGTCAGTTTATAAAGATTGTCTTTTTTAGAAACCAGACAGGTAAACCAAAGAATCTGGGATGAATACTGAACACTTTCAGTAATCATATTGGTAATGAATGCCAGCTCGCCTCCCTCGCACCATAATTCTGACTGCTGTCCTCCAAAATTAAGTAATGTTTTCTGTGTCTTTCCCTTATTTAAATTCTTTGTTTTTCTAAGATTTCCTTTTATCATTGATTCTTTTGAATCATGAAAAGGAGGGTTACACATAGAAAATGTGAATCTATCTTCAGGAGCTAGGATTCCCTTAAATATATGATGAGAATTGGGCTGGTGTTGTAATTGAATTGACGATGACAGATCTGGGTTCTGATCCAGAATATGCCGGGCATTTTTTAAAGAATCTTCACTGATATCCGTTCCCAACATCTTCCAACCGTAGGATTTATGGGCAATTAAAGGGTAAACAAGATTTGCTCCTACTCCAACATCCAATCCTTTCACAGAATTTCCTGTTGGAATTTCACTTTTCTGTTCTGCCAGCAAATCAGCAATATAATGTACATAATCTGCCCTTCCCGGAATGGGTGGACATAGATTAGCCTCAGGAATATCCCAATTCCTGACATTATAAAAATGTAACAGTAAAGCCTTGTTAAGTAATTTTACAGCCTCAGGAATGCTGAAATTAATAGTTGCTGTCCCGTGAACATTCACAAAGACATAATGTTTCAGTTCTGGCACACAAGAAATAAGCAGATCAAAATCATAGGGATTACGATGCAGATTTCTTGTGTGCAGACTGGATTTTTCTGTGGACATCTTTTATTTTTTCTGGCTTAGAATATACTCCACCATTTTTTTAGCATCTTCTTTAGACACCTGTGGATGAGCAGCCATAGGGACTCCGCCCCAAACTCCACTTCCGCCTTCTATAATCTTGGAGGCCAACAGTTCAATATCTTTATCCGAATATTTAGCCGCGATCTCCTGATAAGAAGGTCCTATCATTCTCTCATTAACAGAGTGACACCCAGAACAATCCAATGTTTCCATGATCTGATCACCGGAAAGATTGGATTGAGCCGGAGCGGACACTGATGCAGCATCCGAAGATGCTACTTCTGTTGTATTTTCTTTTTTAGAACAGGAAAAGATCAAAAGACCCAAAGTTCCCGCCAAAAATATTTTTTTCATTATTTCTTCGCTGTAGAATCTGTTTTAGCAGCTTCAGGAGCAGGTGTAGTTGCAGCAGGAGCAGGAGTAGCAGGCTTAGCTGTTGAATCTACAACTGTAGTTGCTGCCGGCTCTTCAAGCATCGTGTTGCTGTCCTGTAATGAGTGATCTGCTTTTTTAGAGCAGCTTGCCAATAATAAACCTCCAATAAATGCGATAGCTAGTACTTTTTTCATTTTTTTCTAATTTGAAAGCAAAAATATAAAAAATAAACGTTTCAGCTTATGACAAATGTTTCTTTGAAAAAGTTTTTTACAATTTATAATATTTAATATTTTCAACTAAAAACAATTCAATTAACAGTGAGAATTTAAATTAGGTTATTATTTTTGTATAAGAGATCACATATAAATACAAACTATTAATCTACAATGTATGACTTTTAAAAATTTATTCAGTACAGCTCTTTTACTAACACTACTCTATTTTCCTTTATCCTGCCACACCTCTGAGGACGAGCAGCCCAAATCAGAATATTCAGATAAAATTGAATCCGTAACGTTATTGAAGACCACAAAATCATGGGACGGAACTCTGTATGGCAGCTATCCGACCGGGCAGCCGGAAATCTCCATTCTTAAAATCTCCGTTCCCCCTAATAAAGCATTGGATTGGCATAAACATCCTGTTATTAATGCAGCTTATGTAGAGAAAGGAGAAATTCAGATAGAAAGAAAAGAAGACGGTAAAACACAATGGGTAAAAAAGGGTCAGGTTCTCCCTGAAATGGTTAATATCGCCCACAGAGGAAAAACCGGAGATAAGGGAGCTACTCTGATTGTTTTTTACAGCGGAGCAACGGACATTCCTCTTTCTGAACCCGTACATTAAGCCATATAACACAGGGTTTGTGAAATCATAAACAAAAAATTTCAAAAGCCCTGATGTTTAATATCCATGAAAACCTTTATACAACTCCTTTTCCGTAATAAAATAAATAAAACATGGTTTCATTTGTTTTTTTTGATAAGTTTAAACTAATTTTAGGTCAAAGAAATCATTATAAAATCAGCTATGGTCTTAATCTCGAAAATACTGTTTTTCACCAGTCATCATGGTTTTTATACGGTGATCCTTCTTTTCCTGATCTTAGGATTACTATCTTATTTCACCAAAAAAGTATGGTTTGTTATTCTTGCCATACCGCTCTCTATTTTAAACGGATTTGGCGGACAGTTTCTGAATGCCTGGTTTCTGAACAAATATGGAGTGGAAAGCACCGCGATCATTACTTCTGATGAGGAAACCAATTCAACATTAAATGACATGTATATTCATGATTATGAAGCCATTGTCAAAAAGCAGGATGGTAAATACATTTCAACCTACTTCTCTACTACATCAGCAACTATTTATCCTATTGAAAATGCCATCAGAATACCCCGGATGGAAATAAGCTTCCCCGTAAAATATATTCCGGGATATGAAAAAAATATTGTGATTCTCTACAATGAATCTGAGGAAGGAAAAGCAGTACTTAAATACACAAAACTAGCTCCGGTAAATTCTGCAAGAATTAAATATGAAGCAGACAGAACCAATAAAGTATTCATTGCAGAATACATCAAAGCCCTGGAAAACTATACAGCATCTTATGATGAGGAAAGCTATAAAAGAAAACTAGAAGAACTCAAAGAAGAGCTTAAACAACTGAAATAAAAGCCTTTCAATATTAAGTTTTTCATTTTTTTTGTTTTTTTTGTTTTTTGTATTAAAAAAATTTCTACATTTGCCTCATGTTTACAATGAGCAACAATATTTGGTGGTGGCTTTCAAACTCTTCGTCGGGTCTGAAAGTATTGTCATGTTGCTAACCCAGCATCAGATATAAACAAAACAATATACAAGGCTTTGACGGATTCCGTTGAAGCCTTTTTTATTCCTAAACCTTACAAAAAATAAAACAGAAGATGTTTACACAGAAAATAAAAATAAAAACCGTTTCGAAAAAAACTCTTGGAGATCTTCATACTCCAATGAATATTTACCTTAAGATCAGGGACAAGTTCAGAGACACTATTCTACTGGAAAGCTCAGATTCAAAAAGTATTGATAACAATTTCTCTTTTATCGCAATCAACGCTGTTGCCGGAATTGAAGTAAAAAATTTAAATGAGTTTGAAATTAAATTTCCTGACTCCGCTCCGGCAAAACAGTTCATTATGGAACGTAATATCACCGATATATTTGAAGACTTCCGCAATGTCTTTGACTGTGAAAAAACCAATGATCCTATTGAGCAGACTGCACAAAGCCTATTTGGGTATACAAGTTTTGAAGCGGTACAGTTCTTTGAAAACATCAATTTAAAAGCACAAAGCCCGGAAGTAGAAATTCCGATTCTCAGATACAGATTATACCAATATGTAATTGCCATCAACCATTTTAATGATGAAATGCATATTATTGAAAACCAAATGGAAGGCGTAAAATCTGAACTTCATCTTTTAGAAAACCTCATCAAAAACCAAAACACTCCAGTCTATCCATTTGAAAAAAATGGGCAGGAAACCTCGAATATTACGGATGAAGAATATATTGAGCTGGTAAAAACAGCCCAAAAGCACTGTATGAGAGGTGATGTTTTCCAACTGGTACTGAGCAGAAGATTTGAACAGAAATTTACAGGGGATGAGTTTAATGTGTATCGTGCTTTAAGGAATATCAACCCTTCTCCTTACCTGTTTTATTTTGATTATGGAAACTACAAATTATTCGGATCCAGCCCTGAAAGCCAGTTAATCATTAAAGATCACAAAGCTGTTATCCATCCGATTGCCGGAACTTCTAAAAGAACAGGGAACCTTGAAGCTGATCTTCAAGCCATTGAAGTCTTAAAAAATGATCCCAAAGAAAATGCAGAGCATACCATGCTGGTAGACCTTGCCCGTAACGATCTTGGGAAATTGGGTAAAAATGTAACGGTTACCAAGCTGAAAGAAATTCAGCTTTTCTCTCACGTGATCCATATGGTAAGTGAAGTAACAGCAGATCTTCCGGAGCAGATCAATCCTCTTGAGATGATCTCTGCCACTTTCCCCCAGGGAACTTTGAGCGGCGCTCCTAAACATAAAGCCCTTCAGCTTATTAATCAATATGAAAAAGATTCCCGCGGATACTATGGCGGATGTATTGGGATTGTTGGTTTAAACGGCACATGCAACCAGGCGATTATGATCAGAACCTTTTTAAGCAAAAACAACACTTTATATTATCAGGCCGGGGCCGGCCTTGTTGCGAAATCAGTTCCTGAAAATGAACTGCAGGAAGTAAATAACAAATTAAATGCGCTGAAAAAAGCAGTTGAGAAAGCAGAAAAAATAGTAGGAAATTAAAAACCACATCAACCCTTCACCCATTAATACTACAAAAGAAAGAAATGAACAACAATACAAACTCTCAACAGTCACAGCCTAAAGTTCTGGTTTTTGATAACTATGACAGCTTTACTTATAACCTTGTCCAGATCATTGAAAGAATACTGAATCAAAAAGTAGATGTTGTAAGAAACGACCAGATCACTTTGGAAGAAGTTGGAAAATATGACAAGATCATCCTTTCTCCAGGCCCTGGAATTCCTGAAGAAGCCGGAATTTTATTGGAACTGATTAAAGAATATGCTCCTACAAAAAGTATTTTAGGGGTATGTTTAGGACAACAAGCCATTGCAGAAGCTTTTGGTGGAAGCCTCATCAACCTGTCTGAAATCTTCCACGGAGTGGCTACTACTACTGAATTAGTAAAGGAAAACACTAAGCTTTTCAAAGATTTAGCATCAGGACTTGAAGTTGGAAGATACCACAGCTGGGCTGTGAATCCTGAAAACTTTCCTGATGAACTGGAAATTACAGCCGTTGATAAAGATGGGATGATTATGGCTCTTCAGCATAAGACCTATGATGTACATGCGGTACAGTTTCACCCGGAAAGTATTTTAACTCCTGAAGGAGAAGTAATTATCCGTAACTTTTTAAATCAGTAGAAATTTCTGTTGAAAGTTTAATGAAGTAAGCTCAATATGAAAACAAAACAAGATCCATCAACCATAAAAACACCTCAAATGAAAGAAATTTTGCAATATATGTTCAATCACAATACTTTATCAAAGTCTGAGGCAAAAGCCATGATGATTGAAATAGCCCAAAACAAGTTCAATGCAGCAGAAGTAACAGCTTTCATCAGTGTTTTCCTGATGCGGAATATTACCCTGAAAGAATTGGAAGGATTTAGAGAAGCACTATTACAAATGGCGGTTCCAATACATATTAATGCCAGCGATGCCATTGATATCGTAGGAACAGGCGGTGACGGAAAAAACACAATCAACATATCAACATTGGCCAGCTTTGTGGTGGCCGGAGCCGGGCAGAAGGTAACTAAACATGGAAATTATGGAGCTTCAACCACTACAGGCTCATCCAATGTACTGGAAGAATTGGGATACCAGTTCAAGAACAGTTCGGAACAGCTGAATGAAGATCTTGAAAGAGCTAATATCTGCTTTTTACATGCTCCTTACTTCCATCCTGCTCTACAATCTGTTGGATTATTAAGAAAATCTTTGGGATTAAGAACCTTCTTTAATCTTCTTGGACCTTTGGTAAATCCTGCAAAACCTCAATATTCAATGATTGGAGTGTATAACCTTGAAATTGCAAGAATCTATCAATACCTTTTACAAAAAGAGGCACAGGAATTTATCCTGGTTCACGGATTGGATGGGTATGATGAGATCAGCCTTACCCATGACAGTAAAATTATTACCAAAAAAGGAGAAGAAATATATTCTGCAGAAGATCTTGGCTTCAATCCTGTAACTTTAGAAGATATTAAAGCAGGAAATACCACCAAAGAAACGGCAAAAATCTTTATGAACATTCTGGAAGGAAATGGAACAGAACAGCAAAACTCTGTGGTTCTGGCCAATGCATCTGTAGCTCTTTACCATACTCATAAATTCGGAACATATGATGATTGCTTACTGTTGGCACAGGAAAGTTTGGAAAGTGGAAAAGCATTAAAAACATTTGACCTTTTAATTAATTAAGAATTTAAAGCCATCTATAACATTCTAATCTTTACCCATGACCATACTAGATAAAATTATTGAAAGAAAAAAAGAAGAAATAACGGTTTCAAAAGCAGCTGTTTCGGTTGATGAGCTAAAAAACTCTGAGTTTTTTAAAAGGAAAAGTTCATCATTGAGAGAATCTATTAAAAATAAAAGTGGAATTATTGCTGAGTTTAAAAGACAGTCTCCATCTAAAGGAATCATTAATAACAGTGTTCAGCCTTTAGATGTCACTTCAGCTTATGAAAAATTCGGAGCCAGCGGAGTTTCCATTCTTACAGATACAGATTTTTTCGGTGGAAATTTCAAGGATATCTTGAATGTAAGAAAGCATATTAACATTCCTATTCTGCGTAAAGACTTTATGATTGATGAATATCAGTTTTATGAAGCGAAAAGCATGGGTGCCGATGTTATTTTACTGATAGCTTCCTGTCTTTCTCCCAATCAGGTTCAGGAGTTCACTGAGCTGGCACATGAACTGGATCTGGAAGTTTTATTGGAAATTCATACGGAAGAAGAGTTGAAACATTTTAATTCCAATATCGATTTGGTTGGAATTAACAACAGAAACCTGAAAGATTTCAAAGTGGATTTACAGCATTCCGTTCAGCTAAAAGACCAACTTCCTATGGATACTTTATCCGTTGCAGAAAGTGGCATTTATAGTCTTGAAGATTTTAAATATTTAAAAGAAAAAGGATTTGACGGTTTTCTGATGGGAGAATATTTTATGAGAAATTCAGATCCAGCAAAAGCATTTGAAGAATTTTCTGTATTGATTTGAACATAAGCTTATCACCGGATCATCAAAAAATCCACAACAATCCATTAACTATCATGAACCAACAGCCAACAACCAATATCCTCCCATCTCTTAAAGTCTGTGGCCTGACAAAGCAAGATCAGATTCAGGAACTGATCTCTATCAATGTAGATTTTCTAGGTTTTATTTTCTATAAAAAATCGCCGCGATATGTTCTGAATCATTTGAGTCTGGAAGATATTGCCCAGATTAACCATCAGGGAAAAGTTGGAGTTTTTGTCAATGAAAAAGTTGAAGCCATTGTTGAAATTGCTGTAAAAGGAAAACTAAATTTGATTCAGCTACATGGTGATGAGGATCATCATTTTATTATTGAATTAAAAAAACAACTAAATCCTGATGTTAAAATAATCAAGGTAATAAGAATAGGAAACGATATCACTGAAAACAAAAATAAAATAACACAGACTTTCAATAGCAGCCTTGAACCCCAAAATCTGCAACCTATTTCCTATTACCTGTTTGATACAGACAGTAATGCATTCGGAGGAACAGGCCAACAATTTGACTGGAGTGTATTAAATGAATTTGAAATCCCACTCCCCTATTTTCTGAGCGGCGGTATTTCAGAGGAGAATATTAAGAATATTGAAGAATTGAAGCAAAAACCTTTCGCACTAGATATCAATTCAAAATTTGAAAAAGCGCCGGGGGATAAAAATACAGACAAAATAAAAAAATTGAAAACATCAATATGAGTCTCAACGGGAAGATTTAACCCAAAATTGAAAACATCCCAATTAATACAAACCACCAATGATGATTTCGAAAGCTATGCATGATTATAAATTTCATCCTCTGCTGTGATTAAACCGTCCCTTCGGGATTCTTATAAAATTTGATTATATTAAAACTCATGAAATATCATATTAAACAAACCAACGAATTAACAGACAGTGATATTGAACATATCCTCCGGCTTTGGGACATTTCTGCATGGAATACCATGAAGTCTGCCTACTTCCGCGCTTTTTTTAAAGATTCGGAATTTCATTTCCTGTTGGATTCTCACTCAGAAATTCTGGCAGTTTTCCGTCTCAATTTTGATTTTGTATTGGAAATTTCAGGAACACAATATGTTTTTGCAGAAGCCGTAGGACTGGTTGCAGCCCATAAGAAAAAAGGATATGGGGCTATGCTGGTACAGCAATTTAAGGAAAATGTTACCCAGAGAAATCTGGAGACTATTGGTTTCTGCCATGCTGACCTTCGTCCGTTTTATGAAAAATGCAATATTGAAATCCTTTACGATAAGGCAAAAGCGATTAAGGAACAGGCGGACTCAGAATGGATCAATTCAGAAGATGATGATATATTAATTTTTAATGTCTCACACAAAATAAAAGAACAGCTCAATACATTAAGTGAACAAAACAACGCTTATTTAATTACTAAAGAATAAAGAAATGAATTATAAAAACCCAGATGAACACGGATATTATGGAGAATTTGGCGGAGCTTTTATCCCTGAAATGCTTTATCCGAATGTAGAAGAACTTCAAAAGAATTATCTTGAGATTATTGAGTCCGAAGACTTTCAGAATGAATACCAGGATCTGCTTAAAAATTATGTAGGCAGGGTGACACCACTGTACTTTGCTAAAAATTTAAGTGAAAAATACAATACTCAGATCTATTTAAAACGCGAAGATCTTAATCATACCGGAGCTCATAAGATCAATAATGCTTTAGGGCAGGTTCTTTTGGCAAAACGTCTTGGAAAAACAAGAATCATTGCAGAAACCGGTGCCGGACAACACGGCGTAGCCACTGCAACAGCCTGTGCATTGCTTGGTCTTGAATGTATTGTTTATATGGGTGAAATTGATATCCAGAGACAGGCACCGAATGTAGCGAGAATGAAAATGCTGGGTGCAGAAGTTATAGCAGCCACATCAGGATCAAAAACCCTTAAAGATGCCGTAAATGAAGCTTTAAGAGACTGGATCAACAATCCTGTTACCACTCATTATGTAATTGGAAGTGTAGTTGGACCTCATCCTTTCCCGGATCTGGTGGCAAGATTCCAAAGCATTATTTCAAAAGAAATCAAGGAACAGCTTAAAGAAAAAATCGGAAGAGTAAATCCTGACTATGTTATTGCATGTGTAGGTGGTGGAAGCAATGCAGCCGGAACATTCTATCATTTCGTAGATGAAAAAGAAGTTAAAATCATCGCAGCTGAAGCCGGCGGCCTTGGCGTTGATTCAGGAAAATCTGCAGCTACTACATTCCTGGGAACCCTTGGAGTACTTCACGGAAGCAAAAGTTTGGTAATGCAAACAGAAGACGGGCAGGTTATTGAACCCCACTCCATATCCGCCGGACTTGATTATCCGGGGATCGGACCCTTTCATGCCAACTTATTCAAGGAAAAAAGAGCAGAATTTTTCAGCATTAATGATGACGAGGCTTTGAAATGTGCTTTTGAGCTGACAAAATTAGAAGGTATTATTCCTGCCCTGGAAAGTTCCCATGCTCTTGCTGTTTTAAACAAGAAGAAATTTAAGGAAGATGAGATTGTTGTTATTTGTTTAAGCGGCCGCGGAGACAAGGATATGGAAACGTATCTCAAAAATCTGTAAAATGTCGGATGTAAAATGTCGGATGTAAAATGTCGGATGTAAAATGTACAATGTATTTTCTCCGCTGACTAATGCCTATTTTATGCATTGTATCTGGTACACTATACTTTATACATTGTACTTTGTACATTATACTTTAATACAATAAAAAATGAAAAAACTAAATATATACTTCACCGCAGGAATTCCGGAACTGGAAAGCACTACAGACATTATACAACTGATTCAGGACTCCGGAGCAGACATGATTGAAATCGGGATGCCTTATTCTGATCCCGTAGCAGACGGTCCTGTGATTCAAAAAGCCCATGAACTGGCTCTCCAAAACGGAATGACTATTGAAAAGCTTTTTTCTCAGTTAAAAACAATAAAAGATGAAATAAAAATTCCGGTCATTTTAATGGGTTATATTAATCCCGTATTAAGCTTTGGCTTTGAAAAATTCTGTAAGGAATGCTCAGAAAGTGGAGTTTCAGGACTTATTCTTCCTGACCTTCCTCCTATTGAATTTGAAAAAAATTATCAGCATATTTTAAAAAAATATAATCTCAATTTTACATTTCTGGTAACTCCGGAAACTTCGGATGAAAGAATACAGTACCTGGATTCATTAAGTTCCGGATTTCTGTATGCCGTAAGCTCTTCATCCACTACCGGAAACGAAAATACAGTTATAAAGAATGAAAACTACCTGACAAGACTGGCTGATCTTCCTCTTAAAAACCCAGTAATGATCGGATTCGGAATAAAATCAAAACAGGATTTTGAAAATGTGACTGAAAAAGCTGATGGCGGAATCATCGGAACAGCCTTTGTGAATGTTTTGCTTCAGGATAAAGATTGGAAGAAAAATGCCATAGATTTTATCCATTCCATAAAAGCTTAAAATTCACTAAATTTGTATATCAAAAATTAAAATGAATACAAATCAAAATAAAGCAGTAGAATTTGAAGATTTAGGAATTAAGGAATATCAGCCCGCATGGGATTATCAGGAGAAACTGATGAAGGATATTATTGATACTAAAATCAAGAATCGCGACCTGCCTGCAGAACAGCATATCACTACCCCGAACCATCTTCTTTTTGTAGAACATCCTCATGTATACACACTGGGAAAAAGCGGGCACGAAGAAAATTTGCTTGCAGGAATGGATAAACTGAAGGAAATTGAAGCTACCTATGTAAAAACCAATCGTGGTGGAGATATTACTTACCATGGTTATGGCCAGATTGTAGGTTATCCTGTTCTTGACCTTGAGAATTTTTTTACAGATATTCATTTATATATGAGAAATCTTGAAGAAGTGATTATCAGAACCATTGGTGAATATGGATTGAAAGGAGAACGTTCCCAGGGAGAAACAGGTGTCTGGCTGGATGTTGGAAAACCTTATGCCAGAAAGATCTGTGCTATGGGAGTAAAAGCTTCCCGATGGGTAACCTTACACGGTTTTGCATTGAATGTGAATACCGATATGCGTTACTTTGAATATATTATTCCGTGCGGAATTAAAGACAAACAGGTTACTTCTTTAAAAAGAGAACTTGAGAGAGAGCTCACTCCGGAAGAAATGGAAGAGGTAAAAGCAAAGATCAGAAAACATTTCGCTGATGTATTTCAGGCCGAACTGATTTACAAATAAAATTAATTTAAAATATTAAAATCCCTATGTAGCCGATTAGACTGCACCCAAAAGTTTAGACAAAATTAAACAATATTATTATATGAAAGAGTTCGGTACTGTACCGGACTCTTTCCTTTTAGATTAAGTCTTATTCTGTCGTTATTATAGTAATTGATATACTTCTTTATTTCTTTTTTGAGTTCATCAATGGTTTTAAATTTCTTAATATAGAACATTTCAGATTTTAAAGTTCCAAAGAAGTTTTCTATTACCGCATTATCAAGGCAGTTTCCTTTGCGGGACATACTTTGGATAATGCCTTTTTCTTTTAACATGTGCTGATAGGTTTTCATTTGATATTGCCAGCCTTGATCAGAGTGGATAATGAGGTTTTCAGTATTCTTAATCTTTCTAAACCCTTTTTTGAGCATATTCATAACCTGCGCAAAGACAGGCCTTTCCGAGAGATCATAACTGATAATCTCGCCATTGTAAAGGTCAATTATCGGCGAAAGATACAATTTACTGCCTGATACGTTAAACTCTGTCACATCAGTGGCCCATTTTCTGTTTGGCTGATCTGCCTTAAAGTTCCTCTCCAGAATATTTGGTGCTATCCTGCCTTGCTCTCCCCGGTAAGATCTGTATTTCTTAACCCTAATGATACTTTTCAATCCCAGTGCCTTCATTAGTCTTAAGACCGTTTTATGATTAATTACAATTCCTTGCTGTTTCATCATCAAAGTAATACGACGGTATCCAAATCGACCTTTATGCCTATGATAAATCTGTTTGATCAAAGTTTTTACTTTTCCATACTTATCCTTTTTATTAAGAGCTTTCTGATGGTAATAGAAACTACTTCTGGCCATACCTGTACAATCCAGCAGGAGCGACAGATTATATTTTCGCCTTAATCCTTCGATGGCCTCTGCTTGTTCTTTTTGAGAGTTAAGGCGTCTAACTTTTTTAGAAAATCAATTTCAGCTCGCAATCTTTCGTTTTCCAATAAAAGTTCTTCTTCTCTGGTCAATGGCTTATCAGACTTTCTTTTTTTACGCTTGTAATCACTCATAATACAGGGCCTTCCTTTAGGTTTATTCTTTAATCCTAAAATACCACTTTTTTCGTAATCCCTTTGCCAATTCAGCACGGTAGATTGAGCTGCGATATCAAATCGGATACATGCTTCTCTTTGTGAGATATGTTCTATTTCGATAGTTTTTAAAACTTTAACCTTGAAATTCACAGAATAGATCTTATTTCTTCTTGGTTGTAAACCCGAGATTCCGTACTTATTATAAAAGCCCATCCACTTGCGTAGATTACTTTCGTTAAATCCTTTCTCTGTTGCTATAGATCCAATTGAACGATGAGAATTTTTGTGGAGGTTAATACATTCTAATTTGAAAGCAACGCTAAATTTTTCTTTTCTATACATAAAAAAATGCCCCTAAAAAGTGTCTAACTTTTTGGGGGCAGTCCAGATACATAGGGATTTTTTTATAAGCAATTTTTAAATATTGATTATTTTTTGAAAAAAATTACTTGCATATATTTGAATTTTTCATAATTTTAATATCACTAAATAGTGAATAACAAAATACTGTTTAGAAAAATCATTAACCACCAAAATATGAGAACTATGAAAAAATTTTTGCTATCCATGATGGTATTTATATCAGTACTGTCCATCAACTCCTGTTCAGATTCCAACGCGAATCAGGAAACCGTAAATCCGCAATCCAAAGAAATTGCTATGAAAGAGTTCGGAAGAACTGTTCCGGTAGGAATCAATAAAGAAGGAACAAGCTATAAAGTTTCCTTTATCCTTTCCGCACAGCCTTACGAAATTAAAGACACTAAGGAAAACGAAGCTTACATTTCCATGATCAGTGAGGCCGTGAAAAATGAATCTCCGGTTCATATTTTTCTTAAAGCTAACTCCAATGAAATTGCTAAAGTAGACAGCCCTACACTGGAAGACATCCGTTTCTTTAAATCTTCTTTAACCAAAGAAATAAAAACAGAAGATGGGGCAAACAGAAAATTGGCCAGTGTTATACCGGATTTGGCTACTTTAAACAGTTTATTTACTCAAATCAAAAACCAGTCTTGCGGAACTTCTACAGCTTCTTCTCCATGCATCACATTCAGATACCCTGTAGACGGGTGCTATGCAAGAGCTCACAAAATGAGACAGATCTTAAACAATGCCGGATATGAGTGTGAAAAGCAATTTGTATATGGTAATTTAAGAGCTTCTACCGGTACCTGCTGTGTGTCATGGGTATATCATGTTGCCGTATTGGTAAGCTTTAAAAATGCTTCAGGTATTGTTGAAAAAAGAATTATTGACCCTTCTCTCAATTCAACAGGTCCTATCACCGATACTGCATGGAGAGCTGCCTGTACCAATTCTACCTGTGGTTCTACTTCTGTTTCTTCTTATGCCAATACGGCAGGGAATGTTTATTACAGAAGTCCATCGGGATCTTTACTATATGATAACAATCTGGTAAATACCAATTGTACTTTAACGGCATTCTCAGCTCTTTCAGGCTGTTCTGCTCCGGTACCTAGTACTGCACATTGTGGATTCTAACTAACTTTTTTATAGAGCTCCTGCAATTATTTATATATTGCAGGAGCTTTTTACTCAACAATTTATTATTATGAAAGCCTGGACTTATTTATTATTAGTGTTTGTCATGATTACATCCTGTTCTTCCCATTCAGAATCCCAGAAATTAACCTGGTACAATAACGCTACCATCACTAATATCCTTGAAGATCCTGATAGACCGGACGAAGTTGTTCGTGTGGCCATTGGAATAAGCGCACAGGTTTTTTACCTGTCAAAAAAATCTTCTGACTATAAAACGTTGATGGAAAAGGTTAATCTAAGTTTTAAAAAAGGTAACATTTATAATATAGGTGTTGAAAATAAAACCAATATGATCAAAGAGATCAATGAAGTGAAATAATTCTGCCCGATTATCTTATAACAGATATTCCGGCATCCACCTTCACTTCCGCACCATGAATATAGGATGCTTCTTCTGAAGCAAGAAATAGAACTACACTGGCAATTTCCTCAGGATTCCCCTGCCTTTTAAAAGGTATTGTAGGAATAATATCCTGAACCGCCACTTCAATCTGCTCAGGAGCAAGCCCTGTATTGTTAAAAATATTGGTCTTGATATGTCCCGGGCTTACTCCGTTCACACGGATTCCCCGCTCTGTAAGTTCTACTGCAAATGTTTTAATGAATGACTGCACCGCAGATTTAGCTGCTGAATATACTGAAAAACTATTCATAGCAATCTCTGTAGCAATAGAAGTATTAAAAATAACTGAGCTTCCTGCTTTCATTAATGGTAATAACTGCTGAACGGTAAAAAAAGAACCTTTTGCCAATACATTAAAGAGTTCATCAAAATGGTTCTCATCAACGTTTTCAACAGGAGCAAATTTACCATAGCCTGCATTGGCGAAAATAACATCAATTTGATCAGTATATTTTCTTACCTCTTCTTGTAAACCCAATAAGTCCTTCATATTCCCTGCATCAGAAATAATTCCAAAAGCGTTCCCCCCTAATTCTTCCAAAGCATTATTAACTGTTTGTTCACTTCTGCCGGTAATAATAACACGGCCACCTTCTTCTATAAATTTCTGAGCGGTAGCTAAACCCATTCCGTTAGTTCCACCTGTAATAACTGCTGTTTTGTCTTTAAATCTCTGCATTATTTTTTAGTTTTAAAATTCTGTTACAAAGATTGGAATCCTCATGGCAAAAAAAAATCCGAATCATGCTGAAAACAGATTATCCATTCCACTCATTTTTTATAAAATAAATAATAGTCATCAATAAAATCTTTCAAAATTAAATTGCGCGCAATTTAATTGCTTGTATATTTGCATAGTTAAATGATCACAAAATAAAATTTGGAACTCAATAATTGCAAACAGTTTAATTTTAAAATAAAAGAAAATGTCATTAATAGAAGACCTTAACTGGAGACACGCTGTAAAAGCTTATGACCCATCTAAAAAAGTATCTAACGAAGATTTAAATACCATTCTGGAAGCAGCAAGACTTGCTCCTACTTCATCCGGTTTACAGCCTTTCCGTATTATTGTTGTGGAAAATCAGGAATTAAAAGATAAAATGGTTGCCGGAGCTCTGAACCCTGAAGTAATGAGAGATTCTTCTCATGTTTTAGTTTTTGCTGCATGGGACAGCTACTCCAATGAAAAAATTGACAAAGTATATGATTACCATACGGATGTAAGGGATCTTCCAAGAGGACGTTTTGGAAGCTATACAGATAAAATTAAAGAGATGTATGGTGCCCAAACTCCTGAACAGCACTTTGCACACACTGCCCGCCAGACATATATTGCCTTAGGAATTGCTCTCGCTCAGGCTGCCGAACTTAAAATTGACAGTACTCCAGCAGAAGGATTCAGCAATGAACTTGTGGATGAAATACTGGGATTAAAAGAATTAGGCTTGAAAAGTGTGAGTTTATTATACCTTGGATACCGCGATGAAGCCAATGACTGGTTATCTTCTATGAAGAAAGTCCGTATTCCAATGGATGAGTTTATCATTAAAAAGTAATACCTTCACGAATCTTTCGTACTTCAGCTTATGGAACTTTCAAATACCCCCAAACTGGAAAACCAGATCTGTTTCCCATTGTATGTAATTGCTAAGGAAATCACCGGATTATACCGTCCTTTTCTTGATGAACTGGATATTACCTATCCACAATACCTTGTGATGATGGTATTATGGAATGGTGACGGACTTACAGTAAGCCATATCGGAGAAAAACTGTTTCTGGATAGCGGAACGCTTACTCCTCTTCTCAAAAGGCTGGAGACTAAGGGTTTTATCATAAGAAAACGTAAAAAAGAGGATGAAAGAGTTGTTGAAGTGTTTTTAGCCGAAGCCGGCAGGCAGCTTCAGAAAAAAGCCTGTGAAATTCCGGGTAAGATCCAGAAAAAAATCGGGATACAGCCTGAAGAACTGTTGGAACTCAAAGAAACAGTTTTAAAAATACTAAACAAAATAGAAAATAAATGAAAACTTTATATACAACAAAAGTTACTGCTACAGGCGGAAGAAATGGCCATGTAAAAAGTGAAAACGGAGTCCTTGATCTTGAAGTAAAGATGCCAAAGGCTTTAGGAGGCGCAAATGATAACTTTACCAATCCTGAAATGCTTTTTGCAGCCGGATATTCTGCATGCTTTGACAGTGCTTTGAACAGAGTAATCAGTCTGGGTAAAGTAAAAACAGGTGAAACTACGGTTGCTGCCCAGGTAAGCATAGGACAGATTGAAAACGGTGGTTTTGGATTGGCCGTAAAATTAGATGTAAATATCCCTGGAGTTTCTATTGAAGAAGCACAGTCTTTAACAGAAAAAGCGCATCAGATTTGCCCCTATTCAAATGCAACAAGAAACAATATTGAGGTTACGCTTTCTGTAACGAACAATGACTAATCCAATTTTTTTTATAATTATATTTGAAATGAGCTGTTTTTTGAGATAAAAACAGCTCATTTTTATTTTTAATCGCAGATTTTCTCAGATAATCAAGCTTGATTATGGATAGTTTGGAGAAATAATTTGTGAGCTAAGAATTAGTATGATTCGTATTTTCTTAGACGCAAAGATTTATTTTGACTATTCTTTATTTTGAGTAAGCAAAGGCTTAATCGATACATCAATTGGATGAAGCGATCTTTTTAGCCGGTACGTCATTACTCATTACTATCTCTTATTGAGATCACTTTTCTGGTAGGCGTCTACTTTTTTGTATGAATCATTTTTCTCTTTTTCCTTTTTGTCTGAGATCAGAATTCCGAACAGGTGGTCAATTTCATGCTGGAAGATCACCGCTGTGAAACCTTCTACAATTTCTGAATATTTCTGCCCTTTTAAATCCACATATTCCAGCTGAATGACTTTACTTCTGTAAAACTGATCTCTGAAATCAGGAATTGAAAGATCTCCTTCAGGTCCCAGGTTCTGCAAATCAGATCTCCATACAATGACCGGATTGATAAAGTATTCCAAAGGAGTTCCCTCTTTATCAAAACGCTGTACCCAAATTACTTTTCTGTTGATTCCTACCTGCGGAGCCGCAATACCTACTCCACCATCGGTTGAGAAAAGAGACTCTTTCATTCTTTTTACCAAAACAGCGGTATTGGGATCAGTTGGGTTGATTTCCGAAGAAAGGCTCAGTAATGTTTTATGCTGATGAGCATCAGTAGTCTGATAGATTGGCAATGCTGAATTTACATCTCCCTGATTGATGATAGAAAGTTCATCAGAAGTTAATTTCTGGGCATTAAGCAACCCAACAAAAAGTACAAATAGAATGGATATTTTTTTCATATAAACAGATGTACTACAAATGTAGAAATTGTTGGATAAAAATGGGTAATTATGTTGGAGTTTTAAGGCGGAAAGCCGGAAGACTGGAAATTATTATTGACCGTTAAATATCTATACATGTTTCATTATCAAGTTTTGGCTAAAGCCATTGGAATGTTTATATAAATAAAGAACGGGCTAAAGCCCGTTCCTATTGAATTTGATATCTCTATGTTGATTAATCCTATAAGTAGAATATCACATTCCAAAGTTAAAAATCTGCGAAATCTGTGGGATTTGTGGGAAGAAAATTAAAAAGTCTTCGTCATATCACTTGGAATAACCAGGTTGAACTCCGTTGGGGTATAGTCTTTTGAAGGAATTCTCAGTTCAGGGTCTTCTGATTCAAAAACAGAAATCACCGCTATTTTTAAGTTTGGATTTTTCTGTTTGATGTACCAATAGGTTCCGCCAAATTCTTTACTGTGATAATTGCCATTATAATGAATAAACGTCTTTCCTGCCTGAATGTTTTTAAGGATAGATTCAGCCATGGTAGCATCTTTTACAGCCTGTGCCGAGATAAAGTTCATCACTTTGGTTCCTTCTGCATGATCGCCCATCATCGCTTTCATTTCAGGATAGCCCGGTGTATCAAGAGTAACTTTGATGGGCAACTGAGCAATATATGTTTTTTCCTGATCACTTAATTTATTCAAGGATTCAATTCCTTCTTTGGCTGTTTGTGAGGCATATCTCCTGGGAATATTCGTTGCAATGAAATTCAGCTTTTTATTTTTAGCAAAATCTACCAGCGGTTTGTAATCTGTTGCATAATTGCTCCATAAACGGGCAGAATCTTTCAGTATTTTTGCATCAAACTTTCCGTTTAAATACTGGTTCAGCTGACGCTGATTATCTCTTTCAAACATTTCTGCCCCCAGAATAAGCTGTCCGTTTTTCTTTTCAAACAAAGCTTCTGTTATTTTAAGCTGAAGCCAGTGATTGATGGAACTGTTATGATTTTCACCAAAGAAAACAACATCATAGCCAGCCAATTCCTTCACCAATTTATCCGTTTTTATTTCTTTGCCTTTTTGATCATAAAACTGATAGGCTTTAAAGTTCTGTGCGCTGAGTGAGCAAAAACCTGCCAGCAAAATCACTATGAAAATATTTTTCATTTTTATATCTCTCTATTTTAATTTAACCCTAAATTACATTATATTTTGGTGCTTTTCATAATGCTTTCCAAAATCCAAAAGAAAAAGACCGCTTTGAATTTACATACAAAACGGCCTCTCTTAAAATCATCTAATTATTATTGTTCAAGAGTTGCTACAAGATCTTTCCATTCCTGAAGTTCAGGAATTCCAGGTTTTCTTTTGCCAAAAAACTGAACGATGAAGTCTCCTTCTTTGTTGAAAACTTCAATAGCCGTTACTTCTCCGTCTTCAGTTGGTTTTTTCACAATCCATGCTTCTGCAATTTTGGTAACATCCAGGTGTAAATTGAAATCAGGATCCATTACATTGAACCATTGCTGGTGCCAAAGGGTTTTCTTCACGTTTCCGGTGTGAATCTGGATAATTCCTCTGTTTCCGACGAAAACCATGATAGGAGTTCCTTTTTCAGAAGCTTCTTCAAGGATATTCACTACTTTCGAGTTATCAATTTTCTGAGCAAATCCTTCCGGAGCCAGTCTTAAAGCCTGAGTCCTGCTTACCCCGAATTTTCTGGTCATCATGAAGAAATCGTGTGTATCTTTTAATTCTGTCCATGCTTTTTTAAATCCTTCAACATCTATTTCAGTATCTGGTTTTTCTGCCTGTTTTGGAGCTACTGCTTCAAAATTGAAAGCCTGATTTTGCTCTTCAGTCTTAAATTTTTCTACAATAGCATCGAAAGCAGCCTCCTCACTGTTTTTAGTCAGGTAGATTTTATGCAATGCCAATCCGTCTTTTCCAAAGAACTGAAGACTTTTTTTATCTCCTTCCACTACTGCAAATGCAAACTTCCAATGGTTAAGGAAAATTCTAAGATCGATATCTTCCCCCACGAACAGCTGAGCATGCGGACTGCTGAAATCTCCGTTCTGATAAATTCCTTTTCTTTCATGAACACACTCATCATTACGGGTAAGCGCCATTACTTTTCCCAGTTTTTCTGCTTCCGTAAGAATTCCCGGAAAGTCCGGGTTCAGAACTGTAACGCCTTCTCCGATGCTTGTTGCCAATAGCTCAGCCTCACTTACTCCAAACTGTGCTGCGGCATTTCTTATTCTTACATGTGGATTTTCAGCTTTCAGGGCTTCCCATTTTTCCTTTAAATCATTCACTAATATGCTCATTATTTTATTTTTTTATGGTTAAAATTGTATAGATTCTTTGTATTGTTTCGTTTCCTGTTTTACTTTTTATTTCTTCTTCTCTTTCTGAAGTTTTCATTCTTTTGAATTGGCTTTTGGAAACCAGTTCTTCCATTTCGTCATTATTATAAAGCTTAAAATTATATGCTGTAAACGGAAGTTTCTCCATGAAATCTCTTTGCCCGAAGGTTAAAACAAAAGTTCCCTCATCTTTTAAAACCCTGTAAATCTCATTTAAAAAACCAACAGGATTTTCCCAGAAATACACGGTGTTGACTGTAAATATTTTATCGAAAGTCTCATCCTGAAAAGGAAGCTTTTTTCCTTCGTACAACACAAATTCTGCCTGACTTTCAAATTCTTTATTGAGCTTTTTGGCTTCATTGTGCATAGTTTCAGAAATATCAATTCCTGTGTACCTGAGGTTTTTGGCAAGATTCATTATACCTTTAAGATGTCCGGCGTTTCCGTGCCCTATTTCAAGGATTTGCTGACCGTCATCTATCGAAAGGGTTCTGATACTTTCTAACGTCATACCGATGTTAGTAGCATTCATCATTTCACCGATCTCTATACCTTTTTCTCCCTGCGGGTTGGCAAGATGCTGTGCGAGGTTTTTCAATTCTTCGTTTTCCATGGTTATCCAAAAATGATCATTGGGTTATTGGTAATAGGATGTTCGCAAATGGTGCATGGGAAATTATAAGCACTACTGATATTTTTTGCTGTAAAAACTTCCTGTGGAGTTCCATATGCAGACACCTGTCCGGATTTCATTAATAAAATTTTATCTGCAAACTGAGCAGCAAGATTCAGATCATGAAGCACAACAACAGCGCTGTTCGCTTTCTGAGTAAAATTTTTGATGATTTCCAGTGCTTTGTACTGATGTTTAATATCCAGGTTATTCAGAGGTTCATCCAGAAAGACCAGTTTATGGGCAACATTGTTCTCCAGCTGGGCCATTACTCTTGAAAGGTGTACCCTTTGTTTCTCTCCACCTGAAAGAGAGTTGTATTCTCTGTCTTTAAGATGAAAAATGTCTGTTTCGTACATCTTATTGTTCATGGCTTCGAGGTCTTCTTTTCCCGGCTGTGCATCAAAATAAGGATATCTTCCCATCATCACAACATCTTTTACTTCAAGAGGAATATCATTGCTGTTATGCTGTGAAAACTTGGCCTTATGGATAGAAAGATCTTTTACATTCCAGTCTTCAATGGGTTTATCTTTAAATAAGACTTTTCGCTTTTCAGATTTCACTTCGTGGGCCAGCACACTTAAAAGGCTTGACTTCCCTGCTCCGTTAGGGCCTACAATGGCTAAAAATTCCCCATATTCCAACGAAACATCTACTCCATCCAGAATCCTGAATTCTTTATGCTTATAATTAATTTGATGTGCCCTGATCATTACAGTGATTTTTTAAATTTAACCAAAATAGCAATAAAAATAGGTCCTCCCATTAAAGCGGTCAGAATTCCGATCGGTAATTCTGACGGTTCTACAATGCTTCTGCTGAATGTATCTGCCGTAAGAAGTAAAATACTTCCGCACACAGCTGATAAAGGCAGAATAAATGTATAATTGGACTTGAATAACAGTCTTAAAATATAAGGTACAATAAGCCCAACAAAACCAATAGTCCCCGAAAAAGCAACACAGCTTCCTACCATCAAGGCAACAATAATAATAATCTGCTTTTTCAGCCTTTCTACATTCACTCCTAAATGCTGTGCATCTTTCTCTCCCAACATCATTGCATTCAAAGCTTTTCCCTTAGGCAGTAAAATAATATAGGCAACAATCATTACAATGGCAAGAATGATATTCTTTGTCCACGTTGCTGCAGCTAAACTTCCTAAATTCCAGAAGGTAAGATCTCTCAGCTGTTCATCTTTTGATATATAAATCAAAAAACCGGTGATGGAAAAGCCAATTGCTGTAATGGCAACTCCTGTTAACAGCATCATGACCACATTGGTCTTCCCTCCGCTTGTAGAGATCCTGTACACCAGCATCATGGATAAAAAAGATCCAATGAATGCAGATATGCCTACCAGCGAGAACTGTATGGCTTCAGGAAGGTATTGCTTAAAATGTCCTCCTAAAACAATTGCAATAGCAGCCAACAGTGTTGCGCCTGATGTAAGGCCTATTAAATCTCCTGTTGCCAGAGGATTCTTAAAAAGTCCCTGCAGGCTCGTTCCTGAAACGGCCAACATACTTCCTATTAAAACAGCCATTATAATTCTGGCGGCCCTTACATCCCAGACTACATATTTATCACTTAATGACAACCCGGAATCTCCCTGTATTACTTTTCCTAAAACTTTAAATGCAGATTTACCACCAAAATCGTAAACCCCTGTATTAATAGACCATACCGCTATACTTATAAGCAGTATGGTACTTATTGTTATATAAAAGTATAATTTACTTTGTGCTTTCAATTAAAAGTTTGTTTAATCCAACTGCTGCTTCTCCTAGCCTAGGTCCGAATCCTGAAACCAGCCCTCCATCCATTGCGATGATCTTTTTATTTTTCCCAGCACTGGTTTGGGAAACTCCGGGCATCTTCAACGCTCCCTCGTTTCCTCCTGCCCCCTGTAGTCCTGTTTCAAAGAAGAACAGTACATCAGGATTAGCTTTTACAACCGCTTCCGGAGTTAATGGCTTGAAATCCTCAAAATCGTTCACCGCATTTTCTCCGCCTGCAAGATTGATTAAAGAGGCCATTGGTGTGTTTTTACCGGCTACCATCAGCATATTTCCTCTGGCGTAGATGAATAATACTTTCGGCTTTTTAGTAAGAGGCTGAACCTTCTTTAAATCAGCATCTATTTTATCATTTAACTTCTGATAATCTGTATTTCCAACTGCTTCAGCAACCTCTTCAATCAGTTTTTTTGTTCCTTCCACAGTATATTCCTGTTTGAAAACTTCAGCTTTGATTCCTGATGATTTTATCTTACCCAGTAATTCAGGATTGATATCTTTATCCGAAGCCAGAATTAAAGTAGGATTTACAGCCATAATAGGCTCAATAGTCATTGATCTTACATGCCCAAGATCCTTCGCTGTAGCTTTTAAACTTGCCGGATATGTACTGGTAACATCTGTTCCTACGATTTCTTTCTCGTGGCCTAAAGCCGTTACGATTTCTGTAATTCCACCGCTCAGGGTTACGATTTTATTGTTGCTTTTGGGAGCTTCAGAAGTTGCTTCCGTTGTATTTTCTTTTTGGCCACCTTCTTCTTTTTTGCAGGAATACACTGCTATAAGAACAGAAACTGCCAGGATAAATTTCTTCATGATATACTATTATTTGATTTATTACAAGGCTTTATACATAAATGTTGGGTTTCCTCTTTCTCCTTTTTCATTAACAATTTTCACGAATCTTATTTTGTAATAAGCTCCTGATGCATCTTTAATGATATAAAAGATATCTCCTTTTACTTTTGATCCTTCGGGGCCAACTTCTCTCCAGTTGCCTCCGATTACCCTCTGATCATTGTATACAAATCTGGAATCATCCACATCCTCTTTTTTAAACTTATTAAAGGTATCAACCATTGTTCCTGATGCTACTTTAACTTCATAAGCTCCTACATTTCCTATATTATTGGTAGTTACAAAATCTGCATTAATATAGCTTCCTACACTTGGAATGATATTGGTAAATACTGTAAAACAAATGTCCCACTTACTTTTTTCAGGCTGAATAATCACTTCTTTATTCTTTTTTAAACTAAAAAAAGTATAATTGTAAGCTTTGTTTTTCTTCACTTCAACTTCTTTAATGGCAGCCCCGGTAGCATTAAGCTCTCCATATTTCACTTTATAGCCATCTCCCATTCTTACTATCTGCACTTTCATCCAGCCTCTATCCTCCCCTCCTGTGATGGTAGAACCTGTAGCAATTGTCCCGGTATAAAGCTCTTTACCCAGATTAACAAGATAAACTGCATTTTCAGATGCATTGGCTCTTATTTCTTCTATAGCTGTAGCTCCAGAGGGAAAGTTCCCTTTCACATCGTCAATATACTGTACATTATCAGGGTTAAAATTAGCGACCTGTACATCATCTTTTAAAGCCTTTACATCAGACTCTTTTACGTTTTCAATATTAACAGCATTTTGAATTTTGGCAGCAGCCATCATAATAGAAGTGTTTAAAACCACTTTAAATTCATTCCCAGAATAAAATGCAAGATCCCAGTCTGTTCTGTTGGTAACAGTTTGCTTAGGCTGCCCACTTAGCGCATCTATATCACTTAAGTCTATCCATACCTGATTAGGCTGCGCGGATCCGTTTACAAAAGGATTTACAGAAGCTCCTTCTGAAGGAATAACCGAAACCGGATCTTCATTGGGATTCATACAGGATTGAGCAATAAATGATGTTCCTACTAAAAGATAGAATAGTATTTTTTTCATTGTTAGAATTTTAAAAATTGTAGCTTAACCTCGCAAAGAAGCTTCTGCCGTAAAACAGATTAATTTTCGGGTCTGCAGTACTATGTGCATTTCCAGTAAGGGTTGTATCCTTTACAGAGGTTACATCAAAAATATTCTTTACTCCAAGGCTGGCCTCCAGATGCTGGTTGAAGAAAGGCTGTGTAATAATGAAGTTCATCATATGAAAATCCCCTCTTTCTCCAAGTTCATAAGTTGGATTCTTAAGATCAGCAGATAAGGCAAACTGTTGTGTTGTTCCTGTATATTTATAGAATAATGATAAGGTTGTACTGATATGGGGCACCACATAATTCACCATTGCACTGGCCTCCAAGGTATAGAAAAAGTCATCAGGTGAAGTGATAAAACCATCTGTAAGTTCTTTTGAGATTCCATAATATGCAATATTAGCGGCTAGAGAAAGCTGTTCTTTTTGTGCTTTAAAATTGGCTTCAAACAGATAAGATTTATATTTATCCAGGTTAAGATACTGGTATTTCAAAGGCTGCCTGCTTACCGTTACAGATTCAATTCTGTCTTTTACATGCAAATAAGTGGCGCTTGCTCCCAGGCCTAAATTCCATCCTGAGACAGTTGTGAAAGTCTTTTCTCCGTTTAAAGAAGCTGTCATGCCCGTTTCAGGAATAAGATTTTCATTTCCCTTGATATCATGGTTGCTGTCTACCATATAAGTATACAGTTCATCAAAGTTCGGGAAACGGTTTGCGCTTCCTATTACCAATCTGAAATTATCGTTATCTGTAACTTTAGCCCTTGCTGTCAGGGAATAATTATGCTGTGTATCAAACTTATCACTCAAAGCCAGGCGATATCCGGGACGTAGTGATAGCCAATCTGCAGCATTCCATTCAACAGACATAAAATTGGCATAATTGAAAATTTTTCTTTTTACATTATCTGTTCCCTTGAAGCTTCCCGCAATATTCCCTGCAAATCCTGAAGTATGATCCAGTTCATAACCTAACTGGAAATCAATCTTTTTATTATCTAAAAAATTACTGAAAACACCTCTTGAATAAAAGACGTCCGCTTTATTGTAAGATTCATATTCATTTTTATCACCAATTACCTTTCTGTTCGGGATATCATACTTAAAGTCTCTGTACTTCCTGTCCTGGGTCTGATAAGAGAAATCCCCGGTATAATTTACAGTTCCTAATCTGGTCTGTACATTAAGCTGGTGCAGATACCTGGTTGTATAGTAATCTCTGTCATCAGAAGCATAGGTTCTGTTTTTTACATCATAAAAATGCTCATTAACAATAGGATTATAATAGTTCAGTTTTTCATTAACGAAACCGAATTTATAGAATATTGAAGTTTTATTTTTAGTATATCTTACAACTCCATCAGCATTTATAACATCCTTAGGCTGCCACAGATATCCTCTTTTACCATCTTGTTCAAAATATTTATATCCTTCCTGTGATCCCTTGAATCCCTGGAAGTCATTATGATTAATATGAGCGCCTATATACCAATTTTCATTAATATTATAACCTATATTTAGGGTCTGGATATGTCTGCCTTCCCCCTTTTTCTTACTATCATATTCTTTTCCTACTGTTTCTTCCTGTACTGAAGCATTTAATGTTATCCTTTTCCGGCTGTTCTTTTTTGTAATAATATTAATAACCCCAGCTACTGCATTGCTTCCATAATCAACACCCATGGAGCCTCTTACCACTTCTATCCTTTCCACATTATTAATATTGAGTTTAGTAAGATCAATATTATTTCCCAGGCCTATATCTCCCACTACCGGAATATTATCTATTAAGATTTTAGTATATTCCCCGCCAAGTCCCATTAAGCTTGCTGTAGAATTCCCAGAATTACGATCAGAAGTAATCAATACATTAAGACTTTGATTCAGAACATCTGCAACATTGGTTGCAGCCATATTTTTAATCTGAGCAGCATTAATTACTTCAACTTTATAGATAGATTTATTGATGGACTGTTGTGTATACTGCCCTGTAACAACCACTTCTTCTATTTTTTTCTGTTTAAGAGAATCCTGTTCCTGTGCACTAATCCAGCAGATTGCAGATAATGATAGTATTGAAAGCACCTTCTTCTTCATAGGGGAAAAAAATTTTCGACAAATATAATACTTTATTTAGAACAATTAAAAATAAATATATATTTTTGTATAATAATTCTAAATAAATATAGATCATGAAAATAAGATTACTCCTTGGTACTTTATTGTTTACAGCAGCTACAGCAAATGCCCAGCTAGCAACTATTAATGAAGACTTTCAGACATTTACTGCAGGAAATACAGCTCCCTGGCCCCAAAACAATTGGTCAAATATCCAAAATACAACATCCGGCCCCTGGGTTTATGCATCCGGAACAACCAATAAATTTATACAGTATTATAGTTTCTCAGCAGCAAATACTGCAGGGTATCTGATTACTCCACAAATTATTGCCCCTGACGGCAATAAAACTTTAACTTTTAAAGCAGCTCTCACCACAGGTTCTGCCTCTGGTGCTACAGGAACAATAGAAATAGGCTTGGTAGATAATACTACTGATATGAGTACATTTACAGCTATTGGCAATAGTATTAACCTCACTGCCGGCATTGTACAGTATTCAGTACCGGTACCGCCTTCATCCAAGCAGTATATTGCATTTAAAATCACCGGGAGCAATATGCATACTGCCATTCAGATTGATGATGTAGTTTATAACAGCTCTTCTTCTTTAGGAATAAAAGAAAATACAACATCAAGGGATGATATTAGATTTTCTTTAAACACAGATAATACAGCTTTACTATTCTTCACGAAAAAACAGCTTAGGAATATTCAGATCCATTCGGCTTCAGGACAAATGGTAGCAGAAGGAAAGCCTAATGGGGATTCATTCTCAATTAATAAACTTCAGACAGGATTGTATTATATTTCTATTGAAACAGTAGATGGCAGGATTATCCCATCAAAATTCATTAAAAAGTAAGTTGAGCAGACTATTATTGCCTTCATAGAGCCGAGAGGAAGTTTCCTTTCGGCTTTTTTGTTACTGAATAAAAGAGTAAACCAGATAAAAATCATGTTTTTATTTAGACTGATTAAAAATAATTACATACTTTTGTTGAATCATTCTAAATAATTATTTGAAAATAAACTATGAGAGCAAAACTATTATTGGCTTCAGTACTTGCTTTTACTGTTCAACAGACAGTTTTAGCACAGACAGATGCACTAGGATATACACAGGCAAATATGACACTGGGAAACGGATACCAGAATCGTTCATTCTTTAATTTTTCTGATGGAAATATTGTTTCCCAGCCTGCAAACACCTGGGATATTGCATTTTACAGAGTTTCTCCGTACGCAACAGGAACAAGAATTAATGATGCTAAAAACATTGAGGTATACACAGCTGCAACCAGCTTAGCAGAATGGGATAATATCAATATCAGTAACGAAGATTCCTGGGGTGAACCCCTTTATAATCCTGACCAGATCACGGATTGGAGCCAGGGAGCTTTCGAACAGGGGCCTATTACCTCTTCTAATCCTAATATTCCTTCTACGGGCTGGGGTGTTTACAATCCTGTAAGCCATCATATTCAGGGCAAAGCAATCTTTGTTTTAAAATATGCTTCGGGAGCCTACATTAAATTTGCAATTGAAGATGCTTTTTCAGGATACACCTTCAGATACTCTAAATGGAATGGTACAGCATGGGGACCCACAGAAACAAGAACTGTAGCAAACGGAACAGATGATGCTTTCTTCAACTATTTCTCGTTTGATACAGGAGCAAAAGTTCCTGATATGGAACCTTCCAGAAGTGCATGGGATTTAGTATTTACAAAATATTTTACTTTCTATAATGGAATTCAGATGTATCCTGTTGCAGGCGCTATTCAGAGCCCGGGACTGAAAGTAGCCATGGCAGATCCGGAAACCCAGCAGGTAGCTAATGGTACAATTCCCCCGGCTAACAGTTTCTCGTCCAACATCACAACCATTGGCCATTCATGGAAAAGCATTACTACTTTAAAGAATAATGTTGTTTATTATGTGAAAAAAGATAATGACTATTACAGGATGTACTTCACACAAAGCGATGGCTCCAGTACAGGAAATATGTTTTTTAAGTATAAAAAGATTACAGGATCATTGGGAATTACGGAAGTAAGTAAAAAAGCTGCTTTCGGCATTTATCCTAACCCTACAACTGCAGATAAAAAGGTAACTGTTTTATTTGATGTTAAAGAAAAAGCAAGCAATAAAGGGAGTGTAGAAGTATTTGACCTTACCGGAAAAAAGGTATATGCTGCTGAATTAACTAATGAAACTGGATTCTACAAACAAGACCTGAACCTGTCTCAACTTCCTTCAGGAAATTATATGGTAAAGATTACCTATGGTGGAACTTCAGAAACTAAAAAAATTATCGTGAAATAATATTTTACTCACAATACTTTCTATTTTTTCTAATAAAAAGGCGGTTTTCAGAGTACTGAAGCCGCCTTTTATTTCATTATATATTTAAGTAAATAGGAGTTCGGGTTTTTCTCTTCCAATATTCAGACTTCAAACTAAATCTCCTTATCCCAAACTTAGGTTAATTAGTATATTTTAAATCCTTTGTAAACCTCCACTGTACGTTCCATCATTTTGGAAGCATCTTTACGGAAGTCCAGCAGGTGATCCTGTCCGTTATGTCTGTTGTGATGGTCAACACTTTCCCAAAGTTCAATCAGGAAGAATGTTCCTTTGTTGTCTTTATCTTCAATAAGGTCATACTGCAGGCAGCCTTCTTCTTTCCTTGTTTCCTTTACCAGGTTTTGAAAAAGCTCTACCGCTTCCATCAGATAGTTTTCATTAAACTTAAACAGTGCAATGATATGTAAGTTCATATTCTAATATTTATTGATGTAAAAGTAAAATATTTTCAAAATCAAATTTATGTTTGAAGCTTTTATTTTTAAACATCAAAGCATATTTTTTAACTGAATACTGATTTATAAATAGTTATAGAACTCATCACAATAACTAAAGTTCCAATTATCACAAACATTTTCTTCACCGGAAGCCTTGCTGTAAGCATGGCAGAGAAAGGTGCAGTAATAATGCCCCCGATTAAGAGCCCGAGAATAATATTCCAGTGCTGAATTCCAAGAGTAAAGAAAAAGGTAACCGCAGCTGTAATTGTAAGGATAAACTTGGCAACAGTAGAGCTTCCAACAGCAAATCTAGGGGTAAAGGCATTTTTGATAAGAGTTCCGGTTACCAAAGGCCCCCATCCGCCACCCGCAAAAGAGTCTATGAATCCTCCAATTAATCCGAGTCTTGTAAGATTGGTTTTTCTTTTAAGCGCTTTACTCTGTTTATCTTTAAAAGCATTGGAAAGGATCTGGAATCCAAGATATAAGGTATAAAAAGCAATCAGTGTTTTGGTAATTTTTGCATAATATTCTCCGAAATAAGTTAAACTGACTGCTCCGATAATAGCTCCAATAACTGCAGGAACAGCTAATTTCTTCACGAGGCTCTTACTTACATTTTTAAGCTTAACATGGCTTACACTTCCTGCGGCCGTAGTAAAACTTTCTGCGGAGTGAATACTGGCACTTACAATATGAGGAGGAATATTCAGAAACATCAAAGTAGTGGTGCAGATCACTCCATAGCCCATTCCCATTGAACCGGCAACAATTTCTGCAAACACTCCCACCAGAAGCATCCAGTAAAAAATATAATGATCCTTAGCCAGAATTTGTTGCAGCTCATCAAAGTATCCCAGTTCATAGAGGGAAAAAACAACTATTGACAACAAGACAATCGTTACAAACAATACGTTGAGCCTTATCTGAATCTTTCTTGTAATTACCATAGTCCTGCAATTGTAAGTTTATTCAACATCTCTTCTAATTTATTCTTTGAAGTCTTGCAAATATCCAATAAAAATATTATCCTACAAAATAAGTAGACTATAATTTCAAAAAAAAGGATCAGGTCAGTCAACCAGATCCATTAAAGTTTTTTTCTCAAGAATGTTCAGTGATGCATCCCTTACTTCTATCAAAACATCATGCAACCCACAGTGTTCTTCATTGCAGTCTTCACATTTTTCATAGAAGTTCAGACTTACGCAGGGCAGCATGGCAATGGGGCCATTCACAAGACGGATAATTTTGGCCAGTTTCACTTCTTCAGGGTTTTCTCTCAGGAAGTATCCGCCTCCTTTTCCTTTTTTACTGTCAAGGATATCTGCCTTTTTCAGTTCAAGCAGGATATTTTCCAAAAACTTTAAAGGTATCTTTTTATGTTCCGCAATTTCGGAAATAAGAACCGGCCCTTCATTTCTTTTTTCTACAAGATATGAAAGTGCCTTAAACGCATATTGAGATTTTTTTGATAGCATTACAGCAAAAATAAGAAAATTGTTTAATATTTTTAAACGAAAAGACAAAATTACAAAAGAGCTCATCAATAGGCAGTTTTTTAACTTTATGGTACTTCATTTTTTGCCTTTTTCCTATTAAATTGTTATGTTTGCCCTTATGTTCAGCAAACAAGAAGCACAACAACTCAAAAAGGAATTTTGGACAGCTTTCGGGAAATCATTTCCAAGAAAATGGATCCTGTATGACACTAAGATCAAGGATATGTCATTTAAATTCTCTGCAGATAATAAAAAAGCAGAAGTTTCTCTTGACATCGAAATGAAAGATGAGATCTTCCGTAATGCTTATTATGAAAAAATATGGTCTCTGGAAGATATTTTAAAAGATTTTATAGGAGATTTTCAGAAAGAGGAATATTTTACACTGGAAAATGGTAAGGTCATCAGCAGGATTTGGGTGGAAAAACACGGGGTTTCAGTTTTCAACAGAAATACCTGGCGTGAAATTTTTGAATTCTTCGTTGAAAAAATGGATGGATTTGAAAGATTTTATTACGAATATGAGGATTTTATAAAGGACATCTGAAATAATTACGAAATAAATACCGTTATACACTTTAGGTTAAGATAAAAAAGAAAACTATCTTTGCTCTATACCACTTAAACTAATAGATGAAACTAAACATGATTAACAATGAGAAAAGTGTACAAAAACATTTTTGGAGAAATTATCTCCAAAAGCAAAGCCACGAAGCTAGATGAATATCATCTCTATTATTACGAAAGTGATTCTGATATACTGAAAGAAATTGAGTTCATCAATGAAGAAAGTATATACAACATCAATTATTTCTTAGATGAAGGAGACAATGAAGATGAAGTTCTGGAATACCTGAAAGAAAAATCTGATTTTTTTGATATCGAAAAAAAGGAAATTACCGAAGGATTTATTATTACTACCAATAAGCTCTATTCACTCTCTGTAGACGATCAGCCTCTGATATCCAAAACCGTTTTTAAAACCGATGATCCTGAAAATTTTATATGCTCCCAGGTTATTGACAATGAAACTCAGAAACCACAGCTTGAAAGAACGGTAAAATGCTGGTATACTACGGATACTAACGGAGAAAAGTATGCAGCTATAGAATGCAGCTATGAGGAAGACGGAAAGCTTGAACTGGCTGTAGATAAAACTTCAGACCCTGATAATGAACAGAACTGGGCTCATTATGATTATGAAACATTTCATGAGCTTCAGGAAAAATTCCCGGTGGATTTAAGTTATTATAAAACAGCAGCATTGCTTCCAAAAGAGGCATATCAGAACTAATTTTTTAATACATCAATAAACTACAAAATTTTATATGGAAGACAATCCTATTTTTTGGGCAGACGGAAGTGACCCGCAAATGATTGAGGCCTACAAAAAAGCACAAGAAACTTTTAAATATTTCTGGCGTGAGCAATCCTGGGAATACAGAAGAATTATCCCTGGGCTAAATGTTTCCTGTGTAAAAGCAATGTTTTCTGAAGAAACAGAAACAGGAGAAACCAATGTGGAACATATGTGGATGAATGAAATTGGCTTTGATGGTGACCGTGTAACAGGATATCTTATTAACGAGGCTAATACATTAAAGAATGTTCAGGTTGGAGATTTTATTGATATTCCCCTTACTGAAATCAGCGACTGGCTTTTTGCCATTACTCCAAGTGTAAAGAAGCCTAAAGGTCTTTCAAAACTATTTTCTTCATCTGCAGAACCCCTTCCGAAGGCTTATGGTGGATTTACCATCCAAAAAATGCGTTCAGACATGTCTGCTTCAGAAAGAAAAGACCATGATAACGCCTGGCAGTTGGATTTCGGAGATTTTAATGATATTCTGGTTGTTAATCACCAAAAGGAAGAACCTGAAAACCTCATTGAGCATCCGATGAGCAGAAATATGAAAGACGAGTTCGCCAAGTTCTTACAGGAATATCCTGATGAAATCAAGCTAATTGATGATAACGGGCAAACCCTTCTTCACAGAGAAACCATTGCAGGAAACCTAACTACCGTAAAGGCTGCACTGGAAGCCGGTGCTGATAAAAATATCCAATCCAGAGCAGGAAAAACAGCACTGGATTATGCCAAACAGCTGAATTGGGAACATCTTATTCCGGTTTTGGAAAATCATTAACAAATCAAGAAGTAAAAAATTTAAAAGAATAAAAAGTTAAAAGAGAAGCTGCAGGGTTTCTCTTTTTCTATATAGTCACAAAAGCCTTTTATAACACTAAAAGCACTTAAGCTTTTTAGAAGAGTTTGAAAAAAGCTTATGAAAAGTTGCTTGGTTTCAAGAGAAAAAGTAATAATGAAATTGTTATTATGAGGGATAATAAAATTATAAAAGTAAACCACAAATAAAAAGAGAAGCATTCTGCTTCTCTTTTATATATTATTCAAATTTCTTCTTTCTCAGCCAGAAGAACAGTCCTCCTATAAGACCAATGATGACCAATGGAAGTAATAGATTCAGCCATTGCCAATTGGTTTTCTCTTCTTCTATCCTTCGTCTGTCCAGAAGCCTTTCTTCAATGTTTCTGTTTCTCAGTTCCATCAGATTACTGTCATCTAACAGATAATCTAAAGCGTTTCTCAGGAACTGCTCATTTCCGAACTGTTCATTTGTCAGCATGTCTACTCCTAATGGAAGCGGTTTTCCTTTAATGACTTTATTTCGTCCTATATCTCCATCTGCAATTACGATCATTTTATTTTCAGGACTTGCTGCCTTAAAGCCTGGATAAGATTTTCTTTCAATTCTTGAAGCATAGGCAGAATTAAATTTTCCTTCCAGTGCTACAGCAAAGATCTTCGGAGTACTTGGTTTTTCCATTTGCCCCAAGCTGTCTACACTTGCTATTTCCTTAAGATCCACATAGTTGGGAACCTGTTTCAGCAAAGTTCTTTCACTGGATTCGAAAAGCACTTTAGTCTTAATATTTTTTCTTCCACCCAAGGTATCAATAGATGTTGGGAATTCGAACTTTACAGGATTAATGTTTCTGGTGATCGGATTATTATTTTCAGCAATTCCAAGAGGATAATACGGCCAGGGCAGACTTGTAAACTGAGGGTTTCCGCTGACTTCTCCAGTCACTAATTTCAACAATGCAAATTTCTTTACATCTTTCACCAAGGCATTATTGATTCTTAAGCCGTAATTGAAGAAAAAATCGGTCATATTGATATCAATGGGAAAAGGCATTACCTTTTTAGATCTTGTCAGCGTATCCATTTCTGCATTCACAGCATCAATCATCCAAAGGGTTTTCCCGCCATTCATGATATATTGGTCAAGGATTACTTTCTCATTATCTGTAAAAGCTTTTCTTGGCTTTGCAATAACAAGAGCGCTCATCTGCTTTAATAAAGGTACATCCTCAAGGGTAAGTTCTGTTTGATTCTTAGGAATAATAGGGCCTGCATCATAATTTTCCAATGCCAGCTGCATGAATCCCTGGAATTCATCCGGGCTTAATTCATCCTGATTAATCAAGACGCCTACTTTTTTCCTTTTATCAGTAGCAATGTTCTTAATATTTGAAACAAGATTGTATTCCAGCCCCTCAATAGACCTTGTAAGCTGCTGATCGGCATCTATCCCTGTCTGCTGTACAATTAAAGGAATAGAAACTCCTGTTTTATCATACCTGATCACTGCATACGGATAAATCGTGATTTGAGTAAATTTTCCGTCCTTGGAATCTGGCAGGAATGAAGCCTGCATCCCCATAGCAGCCAAGCTGTCTTCCGGGATTTTGGGTCTCAAAGGATCAATAAATTTAAAATCGATCTTAGGATTTATTTTTCTGAATTCCTCCAGCATAAACTTCGTTTCCCCCTGAAGCTGTTTAAAGCTGGCCGGAAAATCACCTTCAAGGTAAACTTCCACCATTAAAGGTTTTTTAACGGATTCTAATACTTTAATGGTACTTTCGGAAAGAGTATATCTTTTTTCTTTTGTTAAGTCGAGTCTTATTCCTGAATAGGTAAGAATAATAACCAAAGGGATAATTGCAATTAAGAAAATTCCCAACGGAGATTTAGCATTGATCTTCTTCATAACCTACTTCTTTTTGTTAATAAAATGATTAGACAATACTAATGATGCACTGATGACAAGAATGAAATAAGCAACATCCTTGAGATCTATTAGTCCTCTTGTAAATCCAAGAAAATGCTGGTAAAAACCAATATTTTGAAGGATATAATCTGCTCCGCCCAAAAGTTTATAGCTTGCCAGCTGTTCAATTCCAAAGTACATGATAAAGCACATGAAAACGCCTAACAGATAAGCCATGATCTGATTCTGTGATAATGAAGAAGCTAAAATTCCGATTCCCGAGAAGGCAGCGATTAAAATAATCAGCCCAATATAACTTCCGAAAGTCATTCCAAGGTCTACATTACCTTCGGGAACTCCCAAAACATATACGGTATAAAGGTAAATTAATGAGGGAATCAGGCATAAAATCCCAACAATCCATACAGATAGGAATTTTCCTGTTACCAGTTCTGAAACCTTCAGCGGCTGTGAAAATAACCAGTTCAGGGTTCCTGTCTGCTGTTCCTCAGCAAAAGTTTTCATGGAAAGCGCCGGAATAATGAACATTAAAAGCCATGGAACCAACACAAAATAGCTCTGCAGCGAGGCTGCGCCGATCTCAAAAATATTGGAATCGTTGTCGAAAAAGAACAGAAAAAGAGTTCCTATTAAACTGAAAGCGGCAATAATTACCCATGCACTCCAGTTTCCAAAGTAACTCCAAAGTTCTTTCTTTAAAATTGCAATCATAGTTTTTTAGTAAAATGTAAAAAGCAAAGAGACCACCTGGCCCCTGCCCAAACAATTATTTCTTTTTTTTATTCTTATTAACGAGTTTAACGGTCATCATAATCAGAAATACAAGAACGAAAAATCCTGCAATTAATTGCCACCAATATTCAATTACCATCGATTTCAAAATTACAGTGAACACCACCAGAAATAAAATGAAGGTTGCAATTTCATTGGCCTGTCTTAGTTTGATATTAGCCGTTCCCAGAGTATTTCCGTTTAATTCTTTTAATTTCAGCACTTTTTTCCAGCACCAGTAATGATAGATAGCAAGCCCGATCAGGAAAGTGAGTTTTAAATGGAACCATCCCATCTTCATAAGCCCAGGATTTAAAAAAATCATAACCAATCCGCATACTGCCATGATTACTCCGGCAGGAACGGTGATAATATTCCACAGCCTTCTGGCCATAAACGTGTACTGCTCCCTTAGAATTTTCTTTTTTTCTTCTGGAAATTCATCGGTATCCTTATAGTAAACAAAGATCCTCACGAGATAAAAAATTCCCGCAAAATAGCTTACCATAAAAATAATGTGCAGCGCTTTGATGATTGTATAAAGCATTCAGAAAAAATTAACAGCAAAGATAAGCTTATTATATAATTTTTAAAAATAATTTTCTTTTGATCAGGAAAAGCTAATATTCCGGCCAAAAGTTATTAAATAGTACATCTATAAAAAAAATACTTCGGCTCGGGCGGCTTTGCCGCCCCGAGCCGAAGATTGTATTTCATTGATTTTATTCAATTTAAAAATTAAGAGATCACTCCCAATTCTTTTCCTACCTTTTCAAAAGCAGCAATTGCTTTGTCCAGATGTTCTTTTGTATGTGCAGCAGACAACTGAACTCTGATTCTCGCTTTTCCTTTTGGTACTACAGGATAGAAGAATCCGATTACATAGATTCCTTCATCCATTAACTTTTCAGCCATTTTCTGAGAAAGCGGAGCATCATAAAGCATTACCGGAACAATTGCGGCATCACCATCAGGAATATCAAAACCTTTAGCTTTCATTTCTGTTCTGAAGTAGTCTGCATTTTCCATTACCTTATCACGAAGCGTAGTATCATCAGAAATCATATCCAATACCTTCAAAGCAGCTCCTACAATTCCTGGCGCTAATGAATTGGAGAATAAATAAGGACGGGAACGCTGTCTCAACATATCAATGATCTCTTTTTTACCGGAAGTAAATCCTCCTAAAGCACCACCTAACGCCTTTCCTAAGGTAGAAGTAATAATATCTACTCTGCCCATTACTTCATTAGCCTCATGAGTTCCTCTACCGGTTTTTCCGATAAATCCTGTTGCGTGAGAATCATCAACCATTACCAAGGCATCATACTTATCAGCAAGATCACAGACTCCTTTCAGGTCTGCAACAATTCCGTCCATAGAAAAAACGCCATCGGTTACAATGATTTTGAAACGGTGATTTTTTTCAGAAGCAGCAATTAACTGTGCTTCAAGATCAGCCATATCATTGTTTTTATAACGGTATCTTGCCGCTTTACAAAGACGCACTCCATCAATGATGGAAGCATGGTTCAGTTCATCAGAAATAATAGCATCCTCTTCAGTAAATAATGGTTCGAAAACCCCTCCATTCGCGTCAAAAGCAGCTGCATAAAGAATTGTATCTTCAAGTCCCAGGAAATCAGCGATTTTTTTCTCTAATTCTTTGTGTATATCCTGGGTTCCACAGATGAAACGTACCGATGACATTCCGTAGCCGTGAGACTGGATCATATCCTGAGAAGCTTTCATTACCTCCGGATTGTTAGATAATCCAAGATAATTATTGGCACAGAAGTTCAAAAGCTTCTTTCCGTTCGCTTCAATTTCTGCACTTTGTTGGGAAGTGATGATTCTTTCTCTTTTATAAAGTCCGTCGTTCTCAATATTTTGAAGTTCGTTCTGTAAATGTTGAAGGTATTTTTCAGAAATCATTTTTAGTAATTTTTTAGATGTGCTAATTTACTAAAAAGGCAGTAAAATAAAACCTTTTGTAGGTTTTATTCTAAAATTTGATCTTCAGGCAATTTTTTAACATTATTAGTCTACTAATTTAGTAGGATAATATTTATATTTGTTTAAAATTTCTGAATATGCAATTGATTCCAGTAAATAAGACTAAGAAACTATTTCCAAGAAACTTTATAAACAACCACATGAAACCCCGGATACCTGTCATTATAGAAGACTTTGTAGATTCTGAAAGTCCGGCATTCAAAAAGTGGAACTATGAATATTTCAAAGAAATAGCAGGAGATCAAAAGGTAGATATATATGGAAGTGAAATGGATTCTATGGACAGAGTGGCCAGCCAGCCTATTGCTCAGACTACTTTTTCTGAATATCTTGATCTGATCAGCTCCACTCCTACTGAGCACCGGTTGTTCCTTTTTAATCTTCTGAACATAAAGCCTGAACTTAAAGATGATATTATTTATAATGATGTTACCAATGGTAAAATATTAAAATGGCTTCCATTTATGTTTTTTGGCGGTGAAGGTTCTGCTACCCGGAATCATATTGATATTGATATGTCCCATGTTTTCATTACACAATTTGAAGGAATTAAACGGATCTGGCTTTTCCCTTGGGAGCAATCTGACCTGATGTATAAATTACCTTATAATTTCCATAGTTTAGCCAATATAAAAAATCCGGATTACAGGCAATATCCCGGGCTACTTTACTTAAATGGTTATGAAGCCCTTCTTCATCCGGGTGATACACTATATATCCCATCGGGATGGTGGCATTATATACAGTACGAAACCGGTGGATATTCTGTATCTGTGAGAGCCTTACCTTCAAGTCTTCTTGAAAAATGGCGTGGTTTTAAGAACCTGGTCGTTACAAGGAACTTTGATAATATCATGCGAAATATCTTTAAAGAAAAATGGTTCAGATATAAGGTAAAAGCAGCTAAAAGAAGAGGTACAACAGCTTTCAGAAAACAAAAAAGCTTTCTGATCTGAAAGCTTTTCTATTCTGTTCTATGCAATTAATGTTTAATAAATTTAATATGCCTTTCTTTCACGGTCATCATATAGGCTCCCGGAACAAGTTCCCCAATCTGTATTGCCCGGCCAGGCTTGCATGTTGATCTTCTGATCAGCTTACCATCCAACGCATGAATAGAATATTCTGTTTCTTTATCTAAACCTCTGAGATAAAGTTCATTTTTGGCAGGATTAGGATATAAGCCAAAATTTTCCTTTTCTACGGAAGATACACTTAAAGTATTATCCTGAACAACCGTTGAATTTTTTTCAACAATCTGATATTCATAATTAAACTGAACATTCGCTACAGTAAACGGTATATTTTCAGTAAAATATTGGTTATTGGAATTATTATTCAGGACTAAATAAGCAGTCTGTCCGCCTGTACCGGTTACTTTTACAGGAAGAGGCATCTCGAAAAAGCTTACGGTAGCGCTGCTTTGTGTCTGGGAAACTTTAAATGTAATCTGGTTCCCAACTTGCATCCATTTTATTGCATAGGTGGGATACCCTTCCCCATAGATCCAGTCGTTAAAAAACTCTGTAAAATCCTTTCCTGTAGATTGAAGTAAAGAAGCCTTAAAATCTGCTGTATTCACATAATTGTATGCCAGTGCCGGCCGCTGATGATAATCTTTCAGGGCCTGATAAAAAACATCATCACCTAAGATCCATTTTAACATTCTTAAGACATAACCTCCTTTGGCATACGTTAACCTGCTGTCAAAAATCCTGTTTATGTTGCTAAGTTGTGCATCCGGAACATAAACCGCTCCTCCAGCACTGCTAGTAATATAATTAATCTGCCCCACCAGATAATTCATAAATTCATCATTGGACATGATGAGTTTTTCATTTGCCACATGCTCGCCAAAATTGGCAAAACCTTCATTCAGCCATATATCATTCCATTTTGCACAGGTTACTTTATCTCCGAACCATTGATGGGCAAGCTCATGGGCAATAAGATATTTAGGCCATCCAATCATTGATGACATTGTCTGATGCTCCATTCCACCACCATTAATGTATTCCATATGCCCATATTTTTCGTTACGGAATGGATAAGGCCCGAAATATGTTTCAAAAACATCCATTATCTGTCCGGTCCATTGAATATTAGCTATTTTTTCGGCATCACCTGCTGTTGCCGGATAAATATAATTTACAAATGGAAATGGAGGGTTTCCGATGGTACTGTTCATCTTGGCGAAATTCGTAATAGACAAAGCAATAAGATATGCAGCTGTAGGATACATTGTTCTCCAAAAAGTAAGCTTCTGCCCTGTAGTTGGCGAAATAATTTCAGACATCAGCTTTCCATTGGCCGCTACGCTGTATTGAGAAGGAGTAGTGATTTTAAAATCAAATCTTTCTATTTTATCATTAAGGCTTTGCTTGGTAGGAAACCAGTCCTGTGCACCATAAGGCTCACTTAAAGTAGAAAAAATGGGTATATTAGGCCCCTGAGTTCCCACCATTACAGTATTACCTGCCGGAGCACCGGAATAATGAATTGTCAAAGAATCTAAAACATTAGCTGGCAGGGAAGCCGGAAAATCTATTTTAATCTCCTGGGTAGAGAGCTGCTGAAATGGAAGGTTGCCGCCATGGTATTGCACCTGGGAAACCGTCAGAAGATTGGTTAGATCAAAGTAAATACTTCCCATATCCTGGTTAGGTTTGAAATGTGAAGTCACAGATCCGGAAACAAAATAAACAGCAGGGTTAATATTCAGGTCCATTCTCTGATACTGCAGGTCATAATTCAGGGTATTGGGGTTTATATTTCCCGCACCCATTTTTTGAGTAAAAGATTTCATTTCCTTTTCTGCCCATTCTTTCATCTCAACATTATGGTTTCCATTTTGTCCGTAAAACTGCTGAACAATAAAAATGCCCAGCACCAGAAGATAGAATTTTCTCATAGTAGGAGTATTATAGTATTCAAATATAAAAAAAACCTCTTAATCATTGATTAAAAGGTTTTTATAATATATAAAATAAACTGTTTTTACAGGTCCAATGCCGGTTCAAGAATCTTTTCCATTCTTTTCTTCACCATATCTACTGATCCTGAATAGTTATTCACCATCAGAGAGAAGACTAAGGTTTTACCGGAATTTGTTTTCAGATAACCTGCAAGGGTTTTTACTTTATTTAAAGTTCCTGTTTTTGCAAAAACCTGACCGTTTCCGGTACCAAGGAACATTCTTTTCAAAGTTCCGGACTGTCCGCCAACAGGTAGAGACGTTAAATAAGATCTGTAATATTTTTCATCCATTAAGGAAGTTAAAAATTTCACCTGAGAAATTGGGGTTACGTTATTGCTTCTTGAAAGTCCGCTTCCATCCATGTAAGTAAGCCCCATCATATCAAAACCGGCATTCTTCAAGTGCTCCGTCACTACAATTCTTCCTGATTCTGAAGTCTGGTCTCCCAATTTCTGGAATCCTACTGTTCTTAATAAAGCTTCTGCCAAAGAGTTATCACTGTGCTGATTGGTATAGTATACAATATCAGCCAGGGTCGGCGATTTGTAAGCAGAAATCATTTTTCTGTTCTCCGGAGCAGGATCGGTCATTTTTGAGACAACTTTTCCGGTAACAGGAATTCCGCTTTTCACCAGGGTAGTTCTGAAAGAATTGGCCAGATAAGCTGGTGCATCAGGAAGTTTTGTTGTTAAAACACCATCTCCATCATACTTTTCTGCATATACCATCTGATGAGCATAAGGAGAAACATAGAAAAATTTCTTTTCTGTAGAGAAACCGGATTTCTTTACGATCAGCTTCTCATTAGCCGGATTAATCGCTCGTGTAGTTCCTGCAGGCAGATAGTAATTATTGTTTTCCAGCCATACAACATTTTCCGGAAGCATTGCAATATTGCCTTTGAAAAGCGCTGTCTGAATGATAATATCACCATTTACCTTTCTGATCCCCTCACGAGAAAGCCCACCTATGAAATCTGAAATAATGTCTCTGTAAGATCCCGCTCCTGCTTTGTTTGTTCCTAACGATGGATCTCCACTTCCCACTACATAAAGGTTTCCGTTTAACGTTCCGTTTTCATCTACCGTTCCTGCATATTCCAGCTGCGTAATCCAGCGGTAGTTCTCCCCTAAAAGGTTTAATGCTGTTTCCGTGGTCAGCAATTTCGTAGTAGAAGCCGGGACCAACGGAGAATTTTCATTATACGAAGAAATTACTTTTTTCGTTTTCGGATCATACACTACGAATCCCCAGTTTGCATTTTTCAGCACAGGATCCGCCATCATTGTGTTTACATTAATGTCTACAAGTTCTTTAGCCGACAAAACGCTTTTCTCCACCATCGAACTTACGGGCGACGGAAGGTTTAAGCTGTTTTTCTGATTGTCGTAATTCTGAGAGTAAAGAACAGTAGAAACGGTAGACTGAGCCAGGAAAAGACCGGAAGCCAACACCGCTGCACTTGAAATATATTTTCTGAAATTTACCATCTATCCTTTTTTTGTTTCTATAGTTTGAGCCTGTAGAAAATGATAAGTTAAATCATTCAATAAAAAAGCCAAACACTTAATCAACGACCAAAAGTAGAAATTATTGTTATAAAACGGGTTACCAACGTCTTATAAAAGAGTGTAAAGTTTGTTAAAAATTGTTAAAAATCCACAAAAACATCTTTTTTAATGCTTTGATAAGCAGTAATTTCGTCAAATTCTTTCAAACTTATTAAAACCATGTTTTTAAACTTTTCGTAGTTTTTACCACGGGGTAATTTCAGTAAAATCTGGAACTGATATAAATTATTCAACCTTGCAATCTGAGCTTTTTCCGGGCCCAGAACGCATTCTTCAGGGAGGTATTTCCTCAGGATAGACCCCAGAAACTGCGAGGCACGATCTGCCTTATCTTCCCTCCTGTGTTTCAGCTCTATCATAATCAGCTTGGTAAACGGAGGATAATGGAACTTCTGGCGCTCTGTAAGGATATATTTATAGATCTTCGCAGGATTATTCATTTTAATCAGCTGAAAGACGGAATGATCGGGATTATAAGTCTGAATCAGTATTTTCCCTTTTCCGGAAACTCTTCCCGCTCTCCCGGAAACCTGTGTAATCAACTGGTAAGCACGTTCTTCAGCTCTGAAATCCTGTACATATAATAAGGAATCGGCTTTGGGAATAGCAACCAATTCTATATGGTCAAAATCAAGGCCTTTGGAAATCATCTGTGTTCCTACTACAATATCGGTTTCGCCCTCTTCAATCTTCTCATACAGTTTTTCGTAGGCAAATTTCTTACGCATAGAGTCTACATCCATTCTGTCTACCTCATTTTCAGGAAACAGTTTGGAGACCTCCTCGTGAATCTGCTCTACTCCTACTCCCCTTTCGTTAAGGTTTTCAGAATTACATTTCGGGCAGGTTCTGGGCTTTGAAGCTCTTTGCCCGCAGTAGTGGCATTTCATTTCATTGGCTGCCTTATGGTAGGTCATTACCACATCACAATTAGAACAGTAATTCACATAACCGCAGGTTTCACACTCAACTACATTGGCATACCCGCGCCTGTTATGAAGAACGATAACCTGGTTCTTTTCGTCAATCGTATGCCTGATAGCATCAATAAGCCTAGTAGAAAAATTTCCGGATACATTTTTAGACTCCTGAGCTTCTTTAAAATTAATCAACTCATATTCAGGCAGATCCACATTCCCGAACCTTTCATTCAGGAAAATGTATTTCATCTTATCTTTTCTGGCCCTGTAATAGCTTTCAACAGAAGGTGTTGCAGATCCCAGAATCACTCCTGCATTATATAAACCACCTAAAACCAGAGCGGCATCTTTCGCATTAAAATAAGGGGAGACTTCTCTTGGTTTATATGCAGAATCATGTTCTTCATCCACTACCAGCAGCCCCAGGTTCTGATAGGGTAAAAACAGTGCATTTCTGGTTCCTATAAGAATACGGATATCATTCTGCTTAATTCTCCGCCAAACTTCTACTCTTTCAAAATCAGTCAGTTTCTGATGATAAAAGCCTAATTGCCTGCCATATTTTTTTTCCAGCCTTTGGGTAATCTGTTTGGTTAATGAAATTTCAGGAAGCAGAAACAGGACATTCTTTCCTTCCTGGATGCATTCCTCAATTTTTTCCAGATAAATATGGGTCTTTCCGGATGATGTTACCCCGTGAAGCAGAACGTTTTTTCCTTTTTCAAAAGCTTCATCGATCTCAGACTTTGCAATTTTCTGTTCTTCGGAAAGTTCTTCGATCTCCTCAATTTCGCCTTCATAACTTTCAAGTCTGTCTTTCTGCATATAATATTCCTCAACAAGACCTTTTTCTGCCAATGCCTTGAAATGGGAACTTCCAAAATAACCGTCTTCAAACAGTTCAGATTTTTTGATATAAAGATCAGGCTTTTCTGTCTGCTTTTCCAGAATAAGGAGGAACAGATCTTTTTGCTTAGGAGCTTTATTTAATTTTAAAAGAATTTCTGTAAGATTCTGATTGCTTAAAACCTCATCATTAATTTTTACATAGGCAACTTCCTTAGCTTTATATTTTTCCGCAATTTTCTCATCTATCTCAATATATTGCAGATCGATGAGTGAATTGATGGTTTTAATAATCTCTTTCTTCGGAATAAAAGCTTCAATGTCTGTAAGATTGACAAGCTGCCTTACTTCCAATGCCTGGATCAGGTACATTTCGTTAACATCAAGATTCTCAAAGTCAACAACTACATCAGGCTTCAGTTTTAAATAGGTTTCACTTTCCAACTTTAAGGAAGATGGAAAAGCAAGCCTGTAAATTTCTCCGAGATTACACAGGTAATAATCGGAAAGCCAGTTCCAGAAACGAATCTGCTCGTCAGGAAGTATTGGTTTTTCATCCAAAATACTAATAATCTCCTTTGCTACAAAGTTATCCGGAGTATTATCATGAAGTTCAAAAACAATTCCTGTATAGATCTTTTTCCCGCCAAATGGTACCAAAACCCGCATTCCGGGCTGAATTTCAGACATCAGTTCTTCCGGAACCTTATATGTAAAAGATCCTTTTAAATTCAGTGGTAAAACAATTTGAGCGTATTGCAAGGGAAATATTTAAAGTGTAAAATTAGATGTTTCTGGAGAAAACTGCAAAATTATATCTTATTTCATACTTGTTCTTTCTCAATCTTGGATTATTTTATATTTTTTCTTTACTTAGTGAAAAAATTTAATTCCATGAAAAAACTAGTATTACTACTATCATTTTCACTAATGATTACATCATGTCATCATGAAGTGGCTGAAGATGTTTCTTTAGAAAATCATTCCAGTTTAACATCATCAAAAAAAACTGTACAGAAAACAGCTTCAAATAATACCATTGTAACTTTAAGTATGGATCCTATACTTCCTGTTTGTTATAATTCTTTAGTTGATAACAGGAATGTTCAATTACATATTTCCCAGCCTGCTCCATATGATATTCAATTTAAGTTGACTTTGAAACAGAAAAATGAAAATGGTAATTATTTATCCGTACCTAATCCCTGGGCAATTGTTATTATTCCTAAGGGAGAAACATGGGCTACATTAGATACTGCTTGTCAATTGGAGAGTTTCATCCCTTGCGGAAAATATACTGAAATAAAAAAAGGAAACTTCAGACTAACGATTACAAGTGCAGCCTATTTGTTAGCCCCTGGAGAAACATTTAACTACGAATTCAACAATGGAGTGAATACTTATGATTTTGCCCATCAGGTCTCATGTGTAGGCGGAGGCTGGAATCCCAACGAACCTAAATAAAATAACATACAGAGGTGAACACTTTTGTTCACCTTTATTTATCAAAAAAGAAGCTGGGTAACCTCGTACCACATGGCAGAGGTTAAAAATCCTACAATAATGCTAACTCCAATAATCAGGTTAGTAAGTTTTGTATTCAGTCTGAATTGTTCTGCAATAATACTTGAAGTCACTAATGTTGGCATGGCCGCTTCAAAAACTGTAATTTTAGCTACATCTCCTTTTATTCCCAACAACAAAGCCATTACCAATACAATTGCCGGCGCCAGGATCAGTTTATACAGCATGGAAGCAGACATCTGAGGAATCAGTTTTTTCCAGCCGTTAAACTTCAGCTGTAGCCCGACAGAAAATAAAGCCAATGGACTTACCGTAGCAGCTAATTTATCAAAAAGAGGCTCTGCAAAGGTCAAATCGATAAATTGAGATATTACTAATGCAGAAATACACCCTATTAATGGAGGAAATGTAATTAGGCGCTTAAAAATAAATGCAGCACTTACTTTTCCTGATTTGCTGCCTCCTTTCACAGCAGCAATAATTCCTAATGTTGAAAGAGCAAAAAACATGGTCTGGTCACATATAATTGCAATACTCAGAAGACCTTCACCGTAGAAAGCACTAATGAGGGGAAAACCAATGAAAGATGTATTACTGTAACCGCTTGCCAATTCGAGAGTACTTCTTGAACGCCTTGAATATCCCCGGCTTTTACTGTAAAACATGACATAAAAGAAGCAGAATACAGAGATTAGAAAAGTAGCGGCAATCGGAAAAAGCATTTCCGTTGTCCATTGTACTTTAGGCAGATATTTGAATGAAACTGCCGGCAGAGCAAGATAAAGAATCCAGGTATTGATCCCCTTATGGGCATCCGGGTGGATAGATTTTGTTGCTTTGAATACCATTCCTGCAATAATACATACTGCAATCAGAACAAAATTTACCATAACTGTAAAGAAATAATGTGGTGCAAAGTTACGGCTGATTTTTGAAGTGAGAATAGAAAAATTTCTTTTTTTGATAATAAGTTACATTTATTGCCTCCTATTCTACTGAAATGAAATCTTCAAAATAAAAATTATACACAGCTTATGTTCTGAGGAAAAGCTCACTCCAACTGTTTTTAAAATTCATTTCCATCAAGAATTCTTATGATTTCTATTTCGCATCGTCTGGTTATTTTATTCTTGAAAAGTATCAAACAAACTCATTACCTCAACTTTATCCAAAGTTCTGGAAAGAGTAATTCTTTTTGAAGTTCCTGGTAACAGATCAAAAAAGTTATCACTGAAATGGGTATCTCCAATAAGATATACGTCTTTTGCCAAAACATCTGTTGAGACCTCAATTTCTGTCGGTGATATTTTTTTAACGGTGATATTGGGTTTTAAAAGCTTTAAATCTTTAGGTCTTTCCGGAAAGAAAAGCTTTTCAAATTCTGCATCCTCACTGCCTGAACTTATTTTTAAAACAGCTTTAGATAAATCAAATTTTGCCCAGTCGGTTTTGTTGATGCTAAGAATATTTTCACTTACATCAGCCTTCAGGTTCCTGATAACATTGGATTTCCATAAAAGTTTTCCTTCAAAATCAATAAGCTCAAATTTAACATCCGCTTTTATTTCCTTCAATACATCGCTAATCAGATAGATTTCATAAGCCTTTTTGTTTTCTGTAACTGAAACTATTACTGGCTCAAAGCTTCTTTTTGACTGATAGTGAAATGCTTTCCAGTTTCCTGAATAATCAATGGACGACCATGAAACCACCGGCCAGCAGTCATTAAGCTGCCAATACAATGTTCCCATATTATAAGGTTTGGCACGACGATGAGCTTCTATCGCGATCTTCATTCCTCTTGCCTGCAACAATTGGGAAACATAATTGTATTTCACAAAACCTTTTGGGATTTTATAGTCCCGTTCCATATATTTATTGATGATTTCCCAGCCTCTTGCATGTTTTTCATGAGCTTTAATGGTTGGATTCTGTAAATCCAGATCGGAAATTCCGGAGAACATTGATTTTGTTGTTGCTAATGTTGGCATTCCCTGGAATCCATATTCAGACATAAAACGGCCTGTTTTTTCATTATAGATTTCAAAAGGCTGCTCACCCCACCAAACACCCCAGTAATGAGAATCTCCTTCTGTAAGGCTTTCTTTATGGCCCCACCCTATTGACGGAGAGCTTGGCCAATACAGATTTCTGTCCGGAGTAAGGTTTTGCTTCATCGTATTGGGTATAACTTCATGAAAAAGCTTCTTATAATCTTTCCAAACCTGTAATGAATCTTCTTTTGAATATTTAAATTGCTTCTGATATCCCCAATTGACAATAGCTTCATCAATTTCATTATTCCCGCACCATAATGCAATGGAAGGGTGATTTTGAAGCCTGTTGATCTGGTCTTTTACTTCTTCCTTCACATTATCCAGAAACTCATTATCTGCAGGATAAAAACTTCCGGCGAACATAAAATCCTGCCAAACTAAAATTCCGTTTTCGTCACAGGCTCTATAGAATTCTTCATCTTCATAGATACCGCCACCCCAGATACGGATCATATTCATATTAGCTTCTTTGGCAGCTTTAATCAGTTTCTGATATTTTTCTTTGGTAATTCTTGGAGAAAAACTGTCTGCGGGAATCCAGTTAGTTCCTTTAATGTATAAAGGATTTCCATTAACTTTAAAGTAGAATGATTTTCCTTTTTCATCTTTCTCCTGAATAAGTTCAATATCTCTTAACCCATACGTTACGTTGATATCCCGAATAATCCGCCCCCCTTTTTTATACAGGGAAATCTTTGTTGTATATAAAGCAGGGTTTCCTCTTCCGTTAGGCTGCCATTTCTTGGGCTCTTTAATTTTATAGGGAAGTATAATGGTATTAAATCCTTTATTGAGGTGGAATTTGTGCATTCCCCTGTTTAAGTTGAACCAAGTATAATATTCTCCTTCTTCCTCAGCAAAAATGCTCATATTGAATGATACCTCAGCCTGTGCATCAGAGAGAGCTTTTTGTTGAACCTGAATATTTTTAACCTTTGCATTTCTCCAGAACTCCAGCTTTACGTCTTTCCATATTCCTGCTGTTACCAGTCTTGGACCCCAATCCCAGCCAAACTGATACTGTGCTTTTCTTACAAAGCTTCGCGGTGATTCAGGCATGGTAAACGGAATTTTTTTGGCGAGTTTTGTCCCTTCATTAACCGCTGATTTAAATTTTAGCTGTAAAAGATTGGTCCCCTGCTTCAAATATTCTTTCACAGGGATTTCCCATGTTCTGAACATATTATCTGTTTTCTTCAGTAATCTACCATTAAGATAAATCTCTGAAAATGTATCCAGTCCATTAAAAACAAGATCAATATTATCGTAATCGAATTCTTTAAATGAAATTTCAAAACTGGTCTGATAATCCCAATCCTCATTTTCTACCCATTGAACCTGTTTTTCATTTTCATCTTTGAAAGGATCCGGAATAAGTTTGTTAGCCATCAGGTCAAGATGAACCGTCCCTGGGACCTTGGCAGGCAACCAGTTTTTATCTTTTGAATTTTTGAACTGCCAGTTTTCAGAAGAGAGGCTTCTTTCCGAATATTGAGCAAAAAGAACATTCTGAATGAGAAGGAAGGCAAAAAATAAAGTTTTATGCATCAATAATTTTGTTTACAATTCTGTGAATTCCGTGCTTAAATAGTTTTGTCATTCCAAGGAACGAAGAATTCCTACAATGTGTTGAAATTCTTCGCTACGCTCAGAATGATAAGTTGGTTATTTAGTAATTATTTGTTCTTCAAAGCTACCACCTCATCAGGGTTTGCAAAGGAGCCTCCATCTGTAATGGCTGAAGAATGGAAGTAACCGGCTTTTGTAGCTTCTATGATATCCTCAATATTTGAGGAGCGCAGACCGCCTCCTACAAGAATTTCAATTCTTCCATTGGAAAGAGCTACTAATTTTTTCAGGTTTTCTTTTCCCTCAGATACATTAGGTTTCTGCCCCGAAGTAAGAATGGTTGTAAAGCCGCATTCAATTACTTTTTCCAAAGATTCTTCCAATCCTTTCGCCCTGTCGAAGGCACGGTGGAAAGTACATGGAAGTGGTGAAGCCAGCTCTACCAAAGCTTTATTTTGTGCCATATTCACCTCATCATTTTCATCCAGAATACCGAATACAAAACCATCAATATTCAATGATTTTAAGGCAGTCAAATCTGATTTCATCTGTTCAAATTCAGCATCTGAATAGGTAAAATCGCCACCTCTCGGACGGATCATGACAAAGATGGGGATGTTTATCTTAGCTCTTAAATCTTTTGTATATTCAAAATCGGGAGTTGTTCCTCCTTCGCTTAATCCGGCACATAATTCTATTCTGTCTGCTCCGTTTTCAAAAGCAATCATTGCCGATTCCGGGTTAAAGCATGCTATTTCTATTTTTGACATTGTTTTTATCTTTTAATTTAATTCAGGAACGTCCTGTAAGACATCGGCAATTAAAAAGGAACTGTTTTCTTTAATTACTTTTACTTTAATTGGATAGACTTCTTTTGGTTGTTTATCAGTAAGCACAACATCAAACAGGTAGCTCCCTGCATTTTCAGAGATCAGCTGGCATTTTGTTACTTCTATTTTAGACCAGTCCTGACCTGCGATTAAGAATCCAATGCCGATACCTGCTTTTTTAGGATCAAATTTTCCTTTCCATTTATCATTGAATTCTTTTTCTGTAAGACTTCCGTCTACATCCATATCCACGTTCATAGCATCTTCCTTATAATCATAATAATCCCCGGTTGTCATTTTCTGCATGTTCTTATCAAGGTTATCAAGATCTGATGCGAAGTAGTCTCCGATACTTTTTTCCAGCCATCTTTTCGCTTCTTCCGCTTCATTTACCTGAGGCTTAGTTTCCTGAACTATATTTTCTTTCACTTCAGGTTCCTGCGGGGCAGCTAATGCTTCTTTCTTTTCTTCTTTACATCCTATTATTAAAAACAGGGAAGCGATAATCGTTCTTTTCATATACTATTTATCGGTTTATCTTTTGTGTGTATTATTTCAGTGCAAATTCAGGTTTTTCAAGGCGGTTTCCTTTCTGGTCGTATACTGCGAAGTTAAATCCGTCCTGAATACAGTAAGCGCCATATTCTCCTTTTTTATTGATGGCAATAAAGCCTACCTGAATGTCTTTCAGGTTTTTATTTCTTCTCTGATTGATCTTTACAATTCTGTCTACAGCTTCCTTGCAGGCTTGTTGTGGTGTTCTACCCTGCCTCATTAATTCTACCACAAGATGGGTTCCCACTGTTCTTATTACTTCTTCCCCATGTCCTGTTGCTGTAGCCGCTCCTACTTCATTGTCTACAAATAAGCCTGCCCCGATAATAGGGGAATCTCCTACTCTTCCATGCATTTTAAAAGCCATTCCACTGGTTGTACAGGCACCGGAAAGGTTTCCATGGGCATCCAGGGCGATCATTCCTATGGTATCATGATTTTCAATATTGGCAATAGGCTTATACTGGCTTGTTTTAAGCCATTCTTTCCATTCTTTTTCAGATTCTTCGGTAAGAAGATTTTCTTTTTTGAAACCCTGAGAAAGAGCAAACTGTAATGCTCCGTCTCCTACCAGCATTACATGGGGTGTTTTTTCCATTACAGCCCTGGCTACGGAAATGGGATTTTTAATATGTTCCAGACCCGCCACTGAGCCAATATTATAGTTATCATCCATGATGCAGGCATCTAAAGTTACCCTTCCATCTCTGTCAGGCCGGCCGCCATACCCTACACTTCTTTCTTTTGGATCCAATTCCACCAGCCGGACTCCTTTTTCAACAGCATCCAGTGCTTTACCTCCTTTTCCAAGAATTGTCCACGCTTCTTCATTGGCTTTGATACCGAAATTCCAGGTTGAAAGAACAATAGGTTTATTTGTAACGATATTATTCTCAAGTAATTCTTTTGCCATCAGATCCAAAGGATTTACAGCCAATGCCGCAGTTGCGATTCCCAGTTTTTTGATAAAACTTCTTCGGTTATTGTTCATTATATATCAAAATTATAGTATTAACAAGTCTAAAATCTTTAACAGCATTTCATCTAAAAATAATATATCTTTCACCGGATTCTGGTGATAAGGAAAGTTGTTAGAAAGTATGGTATCCTCCATTTGTTAAATTGAGTAAGGCTAATTGACGCTAATTTCATCAACAAACAGCCATGCTTTTGAATCAGCACCGGGATTTCCGGCCGGAATAATGCCTGCATTTTCAATCATGACCTTCAGATATTTTGCACTTTGTTTCCCCAGCTTCAATTGTATTTTTCCGTTAGCATTTTGAATATCCTCTTTTCCTATTTCTTTGATAATTTTAAATTCTTTATTGTCGTCAGAAATATAAATTTTTGCAGATTTTGCAAGATGGATCCAGCTTCCTTTATTTTCCAGGGTATTAAAATAGATTTCTGAAAAGTCGGTTTTCTTACCAAAATCAATGGTTGCGATTACATCTTTCCCCTGAAACCCTAACCATGTTTTACCCAGCTTCTTCACATTTCCGATAATACCGTCTACCAAGGTAAAAGCGCCACCAAAAGAATAGTTTTCACTTGGCTGCTGCTCTAGTGTGATCGTTTTTCCCGTTGATTTTGATACTGTAAATTCTTGCGACGAAACAGCACTTTTAAGTTGTCCGTCTTCAAAATAAGCAGATTTAACCGTTAAAGAACCCGGAATGGCAACAGGAACCTGATACTCCTGAGATTTTATTGTTGGAGTACTTCCGTCCAGTGTATATCTGATCCCGTTTGGGTTTTGTGAAGTAGAAAGCTCGTAGGCAATTCCATTATTTAAAGGAATTACTTTTCCTAAAATATTGTAAATGCTTTTTGCATAGTTAACGTTCATTTTATCCAGTATTTTGAAATGGCTGATCACTCTGTTTTCAAAATTTTTATAATTTTTAGGATCTGAAGTTCCCCATCCCACTTCGGAGAGCGCCATCAGCCTTGGGAAAATCATATATTGTACCTGTTTGAAATCCAGGATATATTCAGTCCATAGATTAGCCTGAACACCCAGAATATACTGAGCCTGTTCAGCGTTTAACTCTGCAGGGATAGGATTATAGGAATATACTTTATCCAATGGGGTAAATCCGCCAAACGCATTAGGTTCAGACTGTGGATCTCCCTGATAATGGTCAAAATAGCAATAGGATCCCGGTGTCATCACAGCAAAATGTTTTGCTTTTGCTGCTTCAATTCCTCCGTTTACTCCTGTCCAGCTCATTACAGCAGCATTAGGAGCCAATCCGCCTTCCAGGATTTCATCCCAACCAATAATTTTTCTTCCTTTGCTGTTGATATACTTTTCAATTCTTTGAATGAAATAGCTTTGCAGCCCATGTTCATCCTTCAGATTATTCTTTTTAATCAATTCCTGGCAATGGGCACATTCTTTCCATCTTGTTTTAGGGCATTCGTCACCTCCGATATGAATATACTGAGACGGAAACAACTTCATCACCTCATCCAAAACATTCTCCAGAAATGTAAAAGTTTCTTCTTTAGGACAGAAAACATCATCAAAAACACCCCATTTGGTAGCAGGTTCAAAAGGTCCTTTGGTACAGGCTAATTCCGGATATGCAGATAAAGCAGCCAGGGCATGACCAGGCATTTCAATTTCCGGAACTACTGTTATATGTCTTTCCTTGGCATATTTCACAACATCTTTGATCTGTTCCTGAGTATAGAAATAAGGGCCATACGGTTTCCCATCGAAAGTATTGTCCACATAGGCCCCAATCATAGATTCTTTACGTTTGGAACCAAGTTGTGTGAGCTTCGGATATTTTTTGATTTCAATTCTCCATCCCTGGTCATCGGTTAAATGCCAATGGAAAGTGTTCAGTTTATACATCGCAAGATAATCAATGTATTGTTTCACCTCATCTACCGTGAAAAAATGACGGCAGACATCCAAATGCATTCCTCTCCACGTAAACTTGGGCTGGTCTTCAATTTTCATCATCGGAATTTTCTCAGTATCCTTATACTGATCAATAATCTGAATTAAAGTTTGCAGCGCCAGAAAATATCCTTGCCTTGTATAGGACTTAATATGAATTTGCTTTGGTGAAATTTCTAATGAATAATATTCTTTTTTCTGTTCAGCATCTATTCCGGAAGGAATTACAGAATTCGTTAAGTGGATGTCACCACCTTTCTGAGTATATTGAAATTCTAACTGAGAACCCATTCGTTTTTTGAAATATTCTGTCTCCTCTTTCGGCAGACTACTACTTAATACAAAAGTATGTGGGATTGCAAATTCTCCCTGTAAAAACTCGACTTTCTGAGGGTAAGGAATAACATTCAATTGATTTTGGGCAAACATTAGGTTTGAAAGCAATATAAAAAATACTAAAAAGGTTCGTACCATTAGATGGGGTAAAAGTTTTAGCTAATATACTTATTTTCCAAAACTTTTAATAGTCCAGATTATAAGGAAAAATCATTGTTCAGTTATCTAAAAATCATAAAGCTTCTACTAAAAGGCTCCTCAATATTTTGAAATCAGGATACAGAACTTATTTAACATTAAAATAAATTAACTATCAAACCCATAAATCAGTAAATACCATCTTTCTTTTCTACCTCCAGAAAAAATATGGTTTATTTTTTGATAAGCTTAGATCACTTAAAAGATTAAAAATCTAAATTTGTAAAAAAAAACACAATGAAAAAAAACATTTTTATTGCAGCCGGATTATTCCTTTCAATTTCTACACAGGCACAGCTGCTTGATATCTTAAAGTCAACAGTTAAAGACAAAACAGGAATTGACCTCAACAATCCACAGGCCACTAAAGGTTCCACAACTGCAACAACAGGCACGAAGACAACCACAACAATTCTCACCTCTGCTTCAACCCAAACCTCTCCTCTGAATGTTGGGAATCTTACTTCAAGCCAGATCTCTTCCGGACTAAAGGAAGCTTTAAGCATCGGAGTAACGGATGGAGTGAAAAAACTGGCATTAACGGATGGTTTTTTGAAAAACGAAGCCGTAAAAATCTTAATGCCTGAAAAATTAAGAAAAGTTGATATGACACTTCGTTCTGTAGGATTAGGCAGTCTTGCTGACGAAGGCGTAAAATTATTGAACAGAGCGGCAGAAGACGCTGTAACAGAAGCCGCACCTATTTTCACCAACGCGATTACGTCTATGACAATAACGGATGCTAAAAATATTCTGTTGGGAAGTAATAATGCAGCAACAAACTATTTACAGAGTAAAACTCAGTCCCAGCTCTTCACTGCCTTCCAGCCAAAAGTAAAAGCTTCTTTAGGAAAAGTGGGTGCTGATGCGGTATGGAAGAATCTGATTTCAAAATATAACACATTTACCGGACAGTCTGTAACCACTGACCTTAATGAATATGTGACTACTGAAACCATCAACGGAGTATTCAAAATGGTGGCAGATAAGGAAAACGGGATCAGAAATACACCGGCTATGAGAACCACAAGCATATTGCAGAAGGTTTTCGGAGCACAGGATGCGAATAGGTAATTAAAATTAAATAGAATATAAAAGGTTGTTTCACAATGAAACAGCCTTTTTTAATATTTTGCTTTGAAATCTAAGTTTTGTACAGTCAAAGAGAAATATAAGTAAAAATAAACATTCCGTTCTCCGTATTGACTATATTTTTGAAGAAGAAATATAATTTTGATATTTTATATTATATGCAATAAAAAACCTTGCTGTGGGCAAGGTTTGTATTGTATTTAGAATTGCATTTCAGGAATTTCACCTTCAATAATAAGGTCTGCTTCCGTTGCTTTGATAATGTCTTCTACCGAAACACCTGGTGCTCTTTCCAGCAATTTAAAACCTTTTGGAGTAACTTCCAGTACAGCTAATTCTGTAACTACTTTTTTAACACAGTTTACACCTGTTAACGGAAGGGTACACTTTTTAAGGATTTTACTCTCTCCGGCTTTGTTTACATGCATCATAGCAACGATAATATTTTCTGCAGAAGCTACCAGATCCATTGCTCCCCCCATTCCTTTCACCATTTTTCCCGGAATTTTCCAGTTGGCAATATCTCCGTTCTCTGAAACCTCCATTGCTCCAAGGATGGTAAGATCCACTTTCTGTCCGCGGATCATCCCGAAACTAAAAGCTGAATCGAAGAATGAACCTCCATCTAAAATGGTAATGGTCTGTTTTCCGGCATTGATGATATCTGCATCTTCCTCTCCTTCAAAAGGAAAAGGCCCCATTCCCAAGACTCCGTTTTCACTCTGGAATTCTACGGAAATTCCTTCCGGAACATAGTTGGCAACCAAAGTAGGAATTCCGATTCCCAGGTTTACATAATAACGATCTCTCAGTTCTTTTGAAATTCTTTTGGCAATTTGTTCTTTTGTAAGCATAATAAAAACTTAGACTGCAATTTAATTATTTTCACCCGAATACAAAAGGGCTTTCGAAGCTGGACGTTGGAAGAGAAAAGCCGGAAGTGTGTTTTAGTTGAAAAAATAACAGGCTACTCTATGATTACTGATAGGCTTTACAACTATCTTTCTCCGGGGGCTGGGTTCAAATCTTCCTCAACAACAGATCATTGTCATTCATAATTAACATCGTTAGTAAAAATAATATCATTAATTTTGCATCATTATTTACTAGAATGAAAATACTTTTAAGATACCTTAAACCTTACCAATGGCTGATTATTATTTCTTTGCTGCTGGCTACCATTAACCAGGTTTTCTCTTTATTTGCACCTGCTATTACAGGAAATATTCTGGATCAGTTGGTTACCCATCCCAATTTCTTTGACAAGGAAAAGCTTTTACCCAGAAATATAGATGAATACCTTTACGGAACCTCCGTATATCACGGAGCTTTCTATTTCCTGGGCTTACTGATCGGAACAGCGATGGTGAGCAGAATTGCCAAAGCTTTTCAGGATTATGTGGTGAGCGTTATTACCCAAAAATTCGGTGCAAAAATTTTTACGGATGGGTTGAAACATTCAATGGCACTGCCTTATCAGGAATTTGAAGACCAAAGAAGTGGCGAGACTTTATCTATTTTAACCAAAGTAAGGGAAGACTCGGTTAAGTTTATTACCAACTTCATTAATATTTTCTTTGGGATCCTGGTAAGTATTATTTTCGTTTCAGTGTATGCAATACGCCTGCATTGGTCAATTATGCCGGTGTATATCTGTGGGATTTTTCTGATTGCTTTTATCACGAATTTATTGAGTAAAAGAATCAAAGTTATCCAGAAGAATATTGTTTCAGAAACCACAGCATTAGCAGGAAGTACAACAGAAAGCCTCAGAAATATAGAAATCGTTAAGAGTTTAGGCTTAACGAACCAGGAAGTGATCCGTCTGAACAACAATACGTATAAAATACTGGGACTTGAACTCAGAAAGGTAAAAAGCATCCGTTCTTTAAGCTTTATCCAGGGAACGATGGTGAATTTTCTTCAACAGATGATTACCCTTACGCTTTTGTACCTGATCTTTAAAAATATTGTTACGCCAGGACAATATCTTTCCCTTATGTTTTATGGGTTCTTTATTTTCGGGCCTATGCAGGAGATCGGGAACATTATTATCTCTTACCGGGAAGCAGAAGCCTCCCTTCAGAATTTTGACCGTTTAATGAAAAAAGAAGTGGAGGAAAAACCTCTTCATCCGAAACAAATTGGTGAAATTGAAGAATTGGAATTCAAACATGTTTCTTTCAAACACCAGTCGGCACAGTATAAAGCATTGAATAATATTTCTTTTGATGTTAAAAATGGGGAAACCATTGCTTTTGTGGGACCAAGCGGATCTGGCAAAAGCACACTGGTAAAGTTATTGGTTGGGCTCTACAGACCTCAGGAAGGGAATATTTTTTATAATGGCATTAACGGAAAGGAATTTGATTTTGATGAACTGAGAAATCAGATTGGTTTTGTTACCCAGGATACTCAGCTTTTTGCGGGAACGATCAAAGAAAATCTTCTCTTTGTAAACCCTAAAGCTACTGAACAGGAACTTGCTATGGCTTTGCAGAAATCGAGCTGTACAGCCTTACTGGAAAGAGCTGAAAAAGGTATTGATACCGTTATTGGGGAAGGCGGGCTGAAATTAAGCGGTGGTGAAAAGCAAAGAATTGCCATTGCCAGAGCACTTTTAAGAAAACCTCATCTGTTGATTTTTGATGAAGCTACTTCTGCTTTAGACAGCATTACCGAGGAAGAAATTACTTCTACCATAAAAAACATTTCAGAGGAAAGAGAACAGATTACGGTTTTGATCGCCCACCGATTAAGCACGATAATGCACGCAGACAAAATCTATGTATTGGAACGCGGACAAATTGTAGAAACAGGTTCCCATGATCATCTTATTGCTGAAAAAGGGCTTTATTATGCCATGTGGAGACAGCAGATTGGAGAAAGGAAAACCACTATTCCACAATCATAAAATAATAATACGATTTACCTCTATATTTTTAAGAGTTAGGTTACTTCATAAAGAAAGCGCTGAACATTTTCAGCGCTTTTTTATTCTCAATAACTGTATTCTTCAGAAATTATTCTCTGGTTCTAACCGTTCTTTGCTCGATTCTCTTTTCGAATTTTTCACCCTGGAAAATTCTCTGAACCATAATACCCGGAATATGAATCTCATTAGGATCTAATTCTCCCGGTTCTACCAATTCTTCTACCTCAGCAATGGTAATTTTTCCTGCCCCTGCCATCGGGTGGTTAAAGTTTCTGGCAGACCCTTTGAAAATAAGATTTCCTGCATAATCTCCTTTCCAGGCTTTTACAATAGAAAAATCTGCATCAAAAGCATGTTCCAGAATATGAGGCTTTCCTTTGAACTCTTTTACTTCTTTTCCTTCAGCTACTTCAGTTCCATATCCCGCCGGTGTATAGAAAGCCGGAATACCTGCCTGAGCGGCCCTGCATTTTTCAGCTAAAGTTCCCTGTGGAGTAAGTTCAACTTCAAGTTCTCCTGAAAGCATCTGTCTTTCAAACTCAGCATTTTCTCCCACATAAGAAGAGATCATCTTTTTGATCTGTCTTTTATGAAGCAGTAATCCCAGCCCAAAGTCATCTACTCCGGCATTGTTCGATATACAGGTAAGATCTTTCACATCACTTTCCACCAGGGCATTGATTGAATTTTCAGGGATTCCGCAAAGTCCAAATCCGCCCAGCATCAGCGTCATTCCATCTTTAATCCCTTCGATGGCTTCCTTTGCATTTTTTACTCTTTTATCTATCATGAAATATTAGATTTTTCTATTGGCTAAATTTAATAAAAATTTATTGTATCTGCGACTGCTGGAAAAAGATCCCGAATTCTATTCCATCTTGAATATCTATTTCTTTATATTAAAAAATTAAGAATCATATTTTTACAAGAAAAAGTGAACAAATCTGTCCATTTTTTCTATCAATCTCATAAAATAGATTTATATTTGGGGCTTAAATTTAAAAACACCATTTATTTTTTTTAATCTTCGGATATAAATGATATAAACACAATCTTAATGTAAAAAATTATTTCTGACAGCTAAACTGCTGTCCTTATCAATGCTTTTACCTTCTCTTTATGGTATCCCAAGCAAATGCTCCAAATTTAAAATCAGAACTTAATATAAAACATGAAAAAACTATTTACGTCAGCGTTACTTGCATTAGTACTCAGCATCAACGTATATGCACAGGAGAAAACTTATTTTGATGAAAACTGGGAAAAGACTACCCAGGAAAACATGGAATACTACCGTGAAACAACTCCTAAAGGCAAGCTTACTCTCATCAAAGACTTTTATAAAAACGGAACGCTTCAAATGGAAGGCCTGGCTTCTGATACCACTCCAAGCAATGAAGTTTTTGAAGGTAAAGTAACATGGTATACCCCCGAAGGAAAAGTGATGAGTGTGGTAAACTATGCTAACGGTAAACAGGTTGGAGTCTCACAATCTTATGATGCAAAAGGCAGACTGATAGAAGACATGGTTTATAAGGCCGATGGTACTTTCTCCGGAAAAATGATCAGCTATAAAGATCCGGAAAATGAGTACTACTATAATACCCTTACCATATATGAGAATTCCTCTCCTGCCCAAACCATTATTTATGATGAAGATATCAAAGGGATCAGAAGTGAGACCATTACCGGAAAAGATGGCAACTACGTAAATAAATACTACGGTGAAAAGGGTAAGTTTATTGGAAGTCTTAGCTCTGAATCTAATAACGACGGAACTCTGGTAGACTATTACTACAATCCGATGAGAGTTTCAAAAATTGAAAAATATAAAAGCGACGGTACCGTTAAAGAAGGAGTTATCTATTCTAAAAACGGAAAAATTCTTCAGGAACAGAAAAGAGGTAAAAAAGATGGTTCCAAAACAACTTATGATGAAACCGGAAAGATTGTAGCAAACCTGACGTATCTGTATGATAAAGAAAACGACACTTATAAACCTATGGATGGTGAGGATTATCAGTTGAGTTATGATTATAGTTATGTTTCAGCCATAGATGTTTATAAAGGAGGCTCACAGATTCTTAACAAGGAGTTTGACGAAGCAGGAAAACTTACTACTGAAAAAACTCTAAAGGATGGGTTAACGCAGGAGATTAAATATTATGCTCCGGATGGAAAACTAAAATCTACATTAACGTATAAGGAAGACATGCCTTATAATGGTACAGCCTACGAAGGGCTTACCGAAATGCAATACAAGGACGGTGTTCTGGTTAATACAAAAAACTACTCTGAAGAAAATAAGCTGAAGTTTGAAAAGAAACTGAATACTAAACAAAATGCTTACGATGCAACAGTCTACGACAATAAGGGAGCTATTTTGTATACGTATAACCAACCTGTAAATGAAGACGAATACAACTACAGTTTCACAGGGCAGATTGTACAGTATGTAAAAGGGAAGCCTGTTAATAAATGTTCCGTAAAAGATGGCCTTCTCCAAAGCGGAAAAATCCGAATAAAAAATTACGCCGGAGCAAGGGAACTTGAACGCAGTGGAAAATGGATCTTACTAAAAGTCTACAATGGGGATGGAAAGCTTGTTCAGGACTCCAAAATTCTGGCAGACAGTAGTGATGATACTCTGTCTATAGACAGTCAGACATTTATTCAGGAAGATCAGTTGCACAGTGATTTTGAATAATGAATTGTGAAAAATCTGCGTGATCTGTATGATCTGCGAGAAAAAAACAGGCTGTCATTTCTGACAGCCTGTTTAATTTTTATTATGTTGTTGATTGATTACTGGATAATCAATTTCAAAGTAAATAGCTTTCTTGCATGAACTTTTACAAAATACACTCCTTTCGGAAGGTTTTCATTCACTAAGGAAAAACGCTGGTTATGAATATTCTTTGATTCATACAATAATTCTCCTGCTGCTGATACCAATTCAATTTTCTCAATGGGATAATCACTCTTAATGAACGTTGGTTCACCAGGTTTTGTAGGGTTTGGATACAGGATTACATTTTTCTCTGTACTCTTTGCCTCTTCTACTCCCAAAGACCCTGAGGTTACCTGGAACTGTACCCTGTTTGAAACTTCAGTATAAGAATCGTTGGTAAACATCACCATATAATAATTACCTGGTGCGGTTGGTACGCCGTTTACATTTCCTGTAACGGTTTTGCTGCCCTGGGTTACCCCATCAAAATAAGTATAGGAAACAAAGTTATCATCCGGGGTTTGAATATTCTGAGGATAAATTCCTAACCAGTCTTTAATAATTCCCGGAGAATCTGTCCATGATGCAGTAATATTTTCCCCCAATGAATATACAGGTTTGTTGATCCATAATTCGGTAACGATATCACCTACTTTAAAGAACACTTTATCTCCAATTCCATTATAACCATCTTCAAGCAAATACTGAGCATAATAATATCCTTTTGGAAGCCCTGTAAAATTAAGGGTTCCGGATGCTGATGTTACATAACTCCATTTTATGGATGCTGTGGTTCCCGGAGTCTGTCCCATTTTATAAATTCCGATCCAGTCTTTTTGTAAACCTGGAGCATTCGTAAAGTTAATGGTTACAGTTCCGCCTACCGGATATGTATCTGCAGTTGCCTGCAATTGTACTTTCGGACCTACATAAAAGCTTTTTCTTGAAGTAATATCTGTATATCCGTTATTAGCAAAGAATCCTGCAAAATATTGCCCTTTATTAGGTAAACCATTATTGAAAGTAGCTGTGCCTGCTGTTTGTCCGTTAGTGTAAACATAAGTCTGTGCAGTTGCCCCTCCTCCCGGAGTCTGCCCTTTTTTATAAATTCCTACCCAATCCTGCTGATTTCCAGGACCGCCGGTAAAAGTAGCCACAATAGGTTCGTTTTGAGCATATTCTGTCTTATCTAAAGTAAAGGTAGGATTTGAAACCACACTTCCGGTAATTTCAAACTGTTTTACATCACTCCAGTCGCTCCACTCAAGGTTTCTGTCTCTGTAACGGGTTTTTACGTAATAAGTACCGTTTGGAATTGAATTCGCTGCTAAAGTTGCTTTTGTAATATCTACTCCGTCATTTAAGTTCTTAGTTTTATCCGGGTTTCCGTTTCCGTCTTTTCCGAACCAGTTTTCAAAATCACGGTAAAATTCTTTTTCAATTACAGAGAAGTCTCCAGCTTTACTGATTAAGAACTGGGTGGTGTTTAAAAGTTCACCGTTAGATGATGAGAAAGCGCTTCCGTTCAATGTTAAAGGTAATGTAATTGGTCCGGAAAATATATTGGTGATGGATGGTTTTGCTGGTTTTGGCTGATTTTTATACCTGTGGAATGAATCTATGAGTTCATTATTTTTCTTGGTATACTTTCCACCTATTGAGTAACATTCTATATCTACTTTTCCGGTTGGGATATCTACCTCAACAATCTGATAAGTCCAGTCCGTTAATGTTTTCTGAACATCATCAAAGTCCTGTTCAGTAGACATTCCCCAATACTGATCCCAAGCCGTTCCTCCAGAAATGATCTGATAATTAGGACTGTTCTTTAGCTGTCCTCTGTGATACAAGTGATGGTGTGCTCCAACATGCATCAGATATTTGTCAGATGTTACCAAAAGTGGAACCGCATTGTTTCTTACCCATGTTGAAATATCCCCTACGTATTGTTCTGCCTGATAAGGTCTATGGCTTAATGAGATAATCCAGTCTACTGTAGGATCATTATTCGCTTCATTTAAAATCTGCTGAAGCCATATTTGCTGTGCAGAACCCGTATGTTCAGAACTTAAGCTTATAAACAATACGTTCCCTGCCTGTTGGGCATAGTAATTCTCGTTTCCTGAAGAAATTCCTTTATATCTGATCTCATCAATATAGAAATGAGCATAGTAAGAATTCATTCCTAAAGTTCCATACGTTTCATGGTTTCCTACAGTGGTCTGAATAGGCAGATAAGGTGACAACTTGATATTCTTTTTAAAATGAACATTCTCATAGTGATCCAATGTTCCTACATCCACCTGGTCTCCTACCATGAAAGTAAGGGCAATATTATCGGATGGATCTGAATTGGCACCGAACTTTTCTTTTAATTTTTTAAAAGCATTTAATGTAAGACTGTCATACCTTGGCTCTGCCTTAATCTGGTTATCTCCCATAATCAGGAAACGAATCTTTCCATTAGCTGTTACAGGCTGCCCTGGTAAAGGAAGAGTCCTGAAATTATACACCGCAGATTCATTAGTTCCGGTTTTAATTTTGTAATAATACTTGGTGTTTGGCTGCAGATTAGCAATTTTGGCTGTGTGATAATAGTAATTATTGTTGTAGCCTGTATCTGAAAAAATGTTGGTAGTACCAGTTACCGTAACATTCAGGTTTGTTGGGGAATCCCCGTAAATCACGGTGGTTTCGTTATCGGAAGCAGTCTTCCAATTGACGATCATGGAATTCGGAGTGGGATTTTGCAGATATGGGAACAAAACCTGCCCGAATGTCATCTGGACCGCGAAAAAGAAAAAGAAGAAATAGTGTTTCATAATCGCTTAATTTAAATTGAGATCTAGAGTTTTTATTTGTGAATCAATAATTTAAAAAATCAATACTCTAGTTTTTATTTCGGGCAAAAGTAGAAGTCCCATATAAACTCTGTCTGATGGAATCTTAAAGAATGTGTTAATTTTTTGATGAAATCTGAATGAAAAAATTATAGTTTTTTACATCTTAAATATTTGGTGTATTCAAAAACTATTTTGTACATTTGCAACCTGTTATTCAACCTCTGACGATAAACGTGTAAGTTGCTTAGCTTTAACATTTTATTTTATTAATAATGGATTTATTAAAGTACGTACAAGACAAGTACATTGCGAAAAAAGAATTCCCTGAATTCAAAGCAGGTGATACCATTACTGTGTATTACGAAATTAAAGAAGGACAAAAGACCAGAACTCAGTTCTTCAAAGGAACAGTTATCCAATTAAGAGGTACTGGTTCTACTAAAACTTTCACAATCAGAAAAATGTCTGGTGATGTAGGTGTAGAAAGAGTATTCCCTATCAACATGCCTGCACTTCAGAAAATTGAAGTTGACAGAAGAGGTAGAGTTAGAAGAGCTAGAATCTACTACTTTAGAGATCTTAGAGGTAAAAAAGCGAGAATTAAAGACGCTGCTTACAAGAAGAAATAATTCAGACAACAATAAATGCAAAAGGAAGCTGTTTACGAGTAAACAGCTTCCTTTTTTATGGGTAATTGATCATGTTCTTGATTGAAGTTGAAGACTGGAATTATCCGCTAAAAAATTTCCAAACTTACATGGATTATCCGATTCTGCTTCGATTCAAATAGAAATCATTCTCAAACAGTGATTTTTTTAATGCTCCCAACTACTAAGTAACTAAATTCCATTTATATCTGACATTAACGGTTCATTCTATATTCCGAAGAATTTAAAGTATGCTATTCTCTGTATGGAGTTCCTTTCCCGGTTTCCAGGAAAAGCTTCAGGCTGCCAAGAAATTGCACCCAGCCATTGGAACAGATATCATAGCATTCAATATCCGGGCTTAGGCCAAGATGGGTAATTTTTATCTTAGCATTTTCTCCGTTTTGTTCTATTTCCCAAACAATGGTTGTTCCAATCCATTCTTTCTGGTTCTTTAATTCAGGAAGAGCAATTAAAGAGTCTTCCACATGCCAGATCATTTTCGTATCAGGAATTGCTTCTTTCACCCGCATTGTTTTGTGAATATCAGCTCCGAATCGTATTGTAAATACATCTTCAGTTTGAGCTGAAGATCCTTCAAACATTTCTGACCACCAGAGGGAAATCTTATGGGATAAGGCGTTGAACACCTTTTCTGCAGTGGCTTTTACTTCTATTGTATTGGTATAATTGTCCATGGTATCTATTTTAGTTTGGTTATACAATTTTATGTAAATTAAATACCAACAGACTTTGCATAGGGCAAGAAATAGATTGAAAGACAATTTAATACTAAGGTTATTTTATTTGAAACATTCATAAGAATAATATGTTAAACTTTGCTACATATAAAATCTTTGGTTTTCCTTGACTTTTCTTTCCTCATAAAGTTTCTTAATGGTTCAAATGAGGTTACTTTATAAATTAATCCTCAAAAATCAAGAGAATTGCCACCATTCCGGGGAAGGGGAATATTTAGCCTTTCAGCTGGAGTATTAAGACAGATGGAAGAATTACTCGTTTTTTATGAGATACTGTAATGGAGTGGATCCGGTATGTTTTTTAAAGAATTCAATAAAGGCACTGTCTGAGGAGAAGTCTAAACAATGGGAAACCTCTCCTATTGAACTGCCATCCACTAAAAGTTCTATAGAACGCTGAAGGCGCCATTGCTGCCTCCATTCCTGATAAGAAAGATTGGTTTCTCTTTTAAAAATTCGGGTGATTGTTTTTTCTACTGCTCCGGTTTCTTCTGCTAAATTTTTCAGCATGGGCGGCATGGAAGAACGCATTGTCCATTCTTCTACTATTCTCTTAAGACGCCTGTCAACAGGCATTTTAAGCTCCAACTTTTCTTCAGGAGCCTTCCCTATTTCGTCCCAGAATACCTTTAAAATATTTTTCTGGGCAGGATGCAAAGGCAACCATTCCCAAAAGCAGATTCTTTCAATAATTTCTTTTAACAGAGAATTCACATGTAGAACCTTAAGGCTTGAACTTATATATTTTTCAGCATATTTACTGTCAAAATAAACCGATCTGTATGCCACAACATTCCGGAAATTGACCCGGTGAATTTCATTAGCCGGAATCCATAGCATTCTGAATGGCGGCAATACAAACTGCCGGTTAGAAGTCGTCACCGTCATACAGCCTGAAGGGGCATAAAGCAACTGTGCCTTGGTTTTATGGTCGTGAAATCCGGAGTCGTGCATCACCATATCAGAAGCAATTCCGATCACTTTTTCTTTGAGAGCATCTGCATCAAATTCCTCATTCTGTTCTAGCACAGCCATGTCCTATTTTTGATATTTTTTGTTTTTATACCATTATAAATATACATGTAATTTTTCAAAACTTTGCATAAAAAATGAAAAAGACAAATCCGCTTTGGCTACTGACGCTCCTTGTCATGCTTCCTCAGTTTGTAGAAACCATTTACAGCCCGGTTTTGCCAATGGTTCAGGAAACGTTTGGTGTGAATGAAGAATCTACAACCTTAACAATAAGTCTGTATTTTATTGCTTTTGCTTTGGGAGTTGCATTTTGGGGTGTTCAATGTGACAGAATCGGCAGAAAAAAATCGTTGGAATACGGACTGATTACTTATGGAATTGGAACTTTTGCTGCCATTTTTGCTTCTGATTTTATGATTTTACTGGCGGCCAGAGTTATTTCAGCTTTTGGAATTGCTGTAGGCTCCATCGTTACCCAAACCATTTTACGGGATACTTATGATAAAGACCATATCAACAAAGTATTTTCATGGATTGGGATTGGCTTGTCCATCAGTCCGATTATAGGAATGACCACGGGTTCGGTACTGGCTGCTTTAGCTGGTCATCAAGGGGTTTTTATTACTTTATATCTGGTAGCAGTTCTATTTTACGTTCTTTCCAGAAAAAATATTTCTGAGACGTACCATTCCGGAAAAGAGATCAATTTTCAGGTACTGTCGGGTTTATTGAATCGGATGCTCAGAGACCGTGAAATCATCAGATGCTGTTTATTGGTTATGAGCTTTAATGTTTTGCTGTTTTCTTATTATTCGCTGGCGCCTTTTATTTTTAAAGAACAGCAGTATTCATCTTATATTTTTGGATACAGCAGTATTATATTGGCTGCCGGAACCTTTATAGGGGCAAAGCTGAACAGATATCTCCTTTTAAGAAATATTGCTCCTAAGGTTTTAATAACCGCAAGTGTGATAGGTTCATTTGCCGCTTCTTTTTTAGTTTGGTTCTTAACCGGATATGGAATTTATTTTCTGATTCCTTACTTCTTTATTGTGATGGCATTCAGTATGGCTATCCCAAATATTCTGAGCACCGCATTAATCCATTATAAAAACGAAACCGGAAGCGCCGGAGCTTTGCTGGGACTCATTTATTATGTGCTGATAGGAAGCGGGCTGGTAAGTATAGGCTTTATTCAGAACCTGGGGATTTCATGCCTCATATTTTCAGGAATTGGAATTCTTACTTTGTTGATTTTCCAAGACAAAGAAAAGACCGTTTAAGTTATAAACGGTTTTTTCTTTTTCAAAATATATGAAATTGACTGGAAATCGCCATATATCAATAAAGCTAAAGGTTATTTTCTTTAAGGAAAGGATTTTCAAGGATTAAAAAATGGTCTTCTGCATAGAATTTATAAAACATAAGCTAACGGTTAATAATAACTATAATTTAAAAATTTTCTTCACGAACTTTTTTATTGCAACGAATACCGGTTGTCCTAAATAACAACCTACAGATAAAATTAATACTGAGATCCCCAATATTAAAAAAGGCCAGAAAAAGAGATTTAGAAAGCCTCCTCTTGTTGCTTTTTGCGGCTTTTCAGCGCTGTAATACATGGTTACCTCATCATCATTTTCCTGACTACTGCTGCTGTAATCGGAATGATATTCTCTTACAATTCCTCTATTATCCTTGTATTGTATGAGCGGTGAATGCATTTTTGTGGAACCGCCTTTGCTATTAGTGGAATAACTTCCTTCATACCCTATGATTTTACCCTTTGTTCTGTTTCCGAAAACAATCAAATTAAAGTTTTTCCCTAATTTCTGCACACTGTAAAATATTCCCCCAGTCCCCAAGGTAATAAGGATAAAGATAAAAGAAATGAAAAATACGGTAATAAAAAAACCTGAACTCTTATTGTTTCCCATGCTATAACATAACTTATTATTTCTTACCCATCATCAGTCTGATATTATATTTAAACAGATATAATCCCAAGCCAAACGGAATCAAAGACAGACATAATACGACAAATGGAGAAAACCATAAATACCAAAATCCACCCCGAATGGCTTTTGAAGGAATATCTTTATCATAGTAGATGGTTACTTCATTTGACCATTCTTTACTGTTACTGCTATAATCGGCGTACAGTGTATAAGACCTGTTGGCTGTGTCATAATAGCTAATGACAGGAGAATAGAATCTTGTATATTTATTCTTCTCTTGTTTTTTGCTTTCTGTATAGCTTGTAATATGTCCTTCTGTTTTTGACCCATTCAATACCAAACTGGCATGTTTATAAAATCTACCTATGCTGTAATAAAGACCTTTTCCTCCAAAGCCAAGAAACAAAAGCATCAATACAAGGGAGAAGAAACTTACCCAGAAGCTATTATTTTTCATGGTTTAATACACTTCCAGTTTTCCTGTTTTTGAGGAACGATAAAGCTGTAAGCTGAAAAATTTAATTTTTCTCTTATCATCAATTGAATAAAGTACCGGCTTACCTTTACTGGATGTTAATTCTACAATTTTATTATTAGGATTAATATTAATTTTATATCCTTCAATAGGTTTCATAAAGCCCTTACTTGCAATTACCCTACTTTTTAAGTTATTTATATATTTTTGAGTCTCATTAGCATCCAGATACATGGAAGTAGTTTCTCTTTTGAAAGAATCCTTATATATTTCACTGTATTTATTGGCATCACCTGAATTAATAATAGATAAAACTTCGTTGTATTTATTCAATACATCTTCACTCAATTTGTGAATATCTTCTTTTGCCAAGTCACTTGCCGAATGTAATGGATTTTCATTTTCATAATCTACATCTGCGTTGAATGACCATGTTTCAAATACCATTGACTGGTTTTCATTATAAGGTTTCAAGGTAAAATCCTTCACTAATACCAAATCTCCTTCATCTCCATTTTCACTAAAATAAAGAGATATCTTTACTCCTTTTAAATATTCCGGAGACAAAACATTACCATCAGAACTATTTATTTTTATACTGACAGTCTGTATTCCCTTACCTGAGATTAGTGGATTCAAATATTCTGATGCAGTAGCAGCACCATCCTGATCTGTATATTCGGATAAAGAAATCCCGTTGCAAAAAACTTCATAATTTCCACGTAAGGTGTAATATAAATAATATGTTTTCTTTTTCATCTGTATAGATGTTTGATTTAGTTTATTAGATGTTTGATTTAACTTGTCAGACTTTCCGCAGCCAGACATACATATAAAGGATAAAAGAAGTACTACAATTTTCATAATTAAAACTCGATTGGTTTAGTTATATCTATATGAGGAATTATCTTTTCTGAATAATCAGGATCACCGTCTGTATTTTTAGAACTATATGATGCCCTAAACCAAACTTCAACTTTAATTCCTGAGAAATAAAAATCAACATCAAGATTACCTTTCTCATTTAATTCAAAAGGGCATGATAAGGAAACATAAGAACTTCCCTGAACTCCCACGCTTAGTTCTGCTTTTTTATTCTTTTTATCTTCCAGAGGTTGATTATTCATATTTTTAGCCTTTGCCTGTATAAGTATCTTTAAGCTAACTTCAATCTCACCTTTTATAATACCTTGTAATCCGCCTTCAAAATGAAGTTTTTTATCTTTTAAATTATATTTCAGATGGGCCTCAGGTGCATATTTCTTTTCATTAGTTTTGGGATCCTTACTTATTTGCTTACCTATCAGTTTCACTTCAGCAGTAAATCTAACTTCAATTTTGTAATCTATTTCTACATGCCCACCACTGAGAACATTTGCCGCCCAAGAAACGATATCCAAAGCATCAATAATAACTCCAAAAGGTTTAAATTTACTTCCTAAAGCAAGAATATCCAACTTAACTTCCGCTCCTATGATAGGATTCGCCTTAATTCTACCGTCTAACTCGTAAGTAATTTCACCATTTTTTGATGAAGCATATCCTATACCTAAACCTACTCCTAAACTTGGTGGCTTAAGCTCAAAACTCATAGGAAGTTTATTCAAGCGGGCTAATAATCCGGGATTGCGACTTGTTCTAATTCTGTGTTCCTCATTTCTTGCCTCCGGAAGTCCAAAACTATTATCCAAAGTATTAACCATCCATAAAAAAGGATAGATCATTTTACGATACTTTTCAGCAAAATCCTTCCCTAATTTAAAAACATCTTTTTCCCCGTTTACTTCACATTCAACAGATAACCCAAAGCTGGTCTTTCTACCTACATAAGGCTGCAAGATATTGGTAACATTACTATCTTGTATTTCTCTTCTGCGGCTGCTATTAGCTGTAGTAATATCCCGTCCTTCATTAAAGCCACTATAATAAGTTTCTAAAGCAGTAGTAGATTTATAATAAATCGGAGTTTCAATATTATAATTAAAATTAAATACCCATTTCATATCAGGAAAAACCCTGATTTTGGCAATTTGATTGGGATAACGGCATGTACTAACCGGAACAAAATAAAGCTGTTCAAGAGAATCATTTTTTATCCATCTCAGTAGGTAACCAACAACCCAGATATTTTTATAATTATCATCTAAAGCTCCCTTCTTAAAATATTCCTGCTCACCATAAAGATAGTTTAGGATTCTATTATCATAAGATTTATTATATCTGTACTGAAGCTGTAATGTAATGGAATCATCAGCTGTATTTATAGTATAATCGTCTTTTGTTAACCCTTGAATAGCTGCTACAGTTACAAATTCATATTTTTTCTGATTTTCTTTTGAAGCTGGGATACCTTTAGCTTCCTGATCAGGCTTCGCCTTTGCTGAAGCTATGATGGGTGCAGATAAAGCATTAGATGGATGATAATAATTAGGACTTATATTAGCTTTAATTTTGTCTAAAAAATTACTCATCCATACCTGAGGGTCCTGTGATGGCACCCATTGCCCAAGAATCCAGCCCATTTTGAAAACATCTTCCAAAGTAGAATGCTTATGACCATTATTTAAAATCATTTCACAAGCATTGCCATTCTTAATCGCTATAGGTTTCGATTCTTTACTCTCTAAAAATTTAGCGGTTACTTTTACAGCTTTCTTTTCTTTATCTCCGGCAACTATATCAACAAATCTTTTAGTATTATCACTTACTGTTTTAATCGGTTTATATTCATTGAATATCTCTATATCTTTTTCACCATCATTAACAGTTATCATAGAATACGCACAAGGGTTATTTTCCTTTACGCTGTATTCTATATCTCCGATATACTGTATCATATTGTTCTTTTCCACTTCATACCGACTTAAAAGATCACTCATAGTATCGAAAGGAACCAGCAATTCGTTTGAAGTATCATATACCCATTTTCCCCGTTCCAGCCTTTTCCAAGAAGAGGTTTGCTTTTCTGAATCATAATCTCCGGATGGAGCTACATAATCTGAAGCAACGACAACAGGACCAGTATATCCAATATTTCCTTTTAATCTGAGATAAAATTTTTCATCAATCTTTTTATTGGAGTGCTTTTTCTGCCATTCCGGGTCAATAACAAATTTTAAAATTTTAGTTGGATTATAATCAAAAGCGCCAAGCTCACTGTTTAGTATTTCTTGCTTTTCTAATTTAGCAACCGCTTCTCCTTTATTGATAAGCTCAACATCAAAGACAAATTTGTCAGAACCGTTTCTGTAATCCGGCAGCAAATGTGTATACACCTCAACTTCTACTGTTTGACCATAAGTCGCTTTCTTATCATTATTTTCCAATGGGATATACCCACCTTTAGGAAATTTGAAATTACAATATAAAACCTGAGGTTTATCTAAAAGTACAGCCTGCAACGGCACTGTTTGGTCTGTTTCAGGAAATACACTATAAGGAATTATTAAATAAATAACCCCAATATCACCAACTCTGCCATCATTAAAAGTGCTGGCATCTACCAATAAGTTATTCCCCTCAAAGGTTTTAAAATCCTTCTCTTCAGTTGTTAATTTTGTAAAAAAATCACTTGGACTGAGTTTAGGATATGTACGTTTATAGCTAGACCAAACATGTTCTCTTACCAAAAACCACTTTACATCTTTAATTGTTGTCTCTGGATTTTCAGTTCCAGGTCCCAAACAGGATTTATCAATATAAGCGGTAAAAGAACTTTGCCCGTGTCCCAATTCTACAAGAAAGCTGTTATTATATGGTTTTGCATTCTGTCTGGCATCTTTAATTAATGCTTTTTTAATCCCTGCTGTTCCCATAGTTCTCTTTAAAAATTAGTTTTATAAGCCTCTTTTTCATCGTAATTCTTCATATCCATCACAGGACTCACATGCGACTGTAATTCACTATCCGCGTTCTGAAGATTCTTTTTAGTAGGTTCGCCCATTTGTCCGGATTTAATGATAGAAATACAGTCTTTACCTCCAATAGGACAGGTTGCTTTGCTGTCTTGCAACAGAATATAGCCTCCGGGTGGATCGTAGAGTTCTTTTTCGTAATAGTCGCTCCATTGGGTTACTACGGCAGAGCATGGGGTATTGTTCTTTTTGGAGCATGAACCGAAAGTGTTCTTCTCAAAGGTAGCTCCGATATCTTTATGGGTAGCGGCAAGCTTACTGCTGGCTGCATTGTCATTCACATAATATTTGGTTTGTGTAAGTACTTTCAGTTTGTCCGGAGCGGAACCAAATTTGCATTGGCAGATTGCTCCCTGTACTACTTTTTCTTTTAGTGACATTATGGTGTTTTGTGTAAAAATAAGTCTTTTTGCTGAACCGATAAATTTTACCAGTCATTTTCTATCCTTTCGAAATTATCAAATCCCCATTTATTAGGCGGAACTTTTACAAGCCCCCCTGTAATAAAGGGACTGCTTTCATCCAATACCTTGTTTTTATACTCTTCTGAACCTAATTGATATTGAGTATAATGGATCTTTTTCACAAATACTTTTGCCCCTGACCAATCTTTGGTAAATACTTCAAAATAAGCTCTTGTATACATGGGGAAATGATGATACAGATCATGATCGAAAATCACTTTAAGCGTCATATAAAGGGAGCTGCCATCATGATGACCCTCGGGATAAAAATAACGAGGAGCCAATAGTTCTTCGCTTTCAAATTCTATGACAAAAGAATGGTAATCCGTAGGAAATTTATCGATAGTCTGTACCCCGGAAAATTTCAACGGTCCACGATAAGGAATCACGGAAAGATACAGATCTCTTTCAACTTTTCTGGTATCTCCGTAATCAATAAATTTAGGATGAAAAAACAGGTTCCAGAACCAGTCATTGTGCAGGCTTTTTTCAATAACAGTTTTATTTTGAAGCTTATTTTCAAAATTATCAATAAAAATATCCAGTTCTTTACTGCTGTATTTATCAGCTATTTTTGATTTCTGAATCTTCCATCTTTCCAACATTTTATCATGATTGATAATCTCGCCTGTTCCTGTTCCTTTTTCATTAAGATCGACTTCCACAGGGTAAATGGTGGCAGATAATGCTGATGAAAGAATTTCACTGATCTTATCCGGCTCATGCTGGTTGTAAAAAATATCTTCTTTATTAATGCTTAATGATCCCTTGCCATACTCAACATTCAAATTGGCAGCTACCGTATAATCTATTCTTTTGGAAGGCATTTCTTCATTACCGGAATAGTATTTTACAGATACACCATACCTTCTCCCCTGCAGTCCGGAAGGTTTTATTTTGATTGTATTTAGCCTATGTAGAATTTGTTTTTTAGATAATCTGATCTCCGACATCATTAACTCATTTCGTCTTTAGTGTGTTCCCAAAGTTAACAAATTTCTGTTTATCACCAGTTTTGGATAAATAGAAATCCACACAGCCTTCTTAATTCATTGTTACAGCCAGATTACATAACAATCATTTCGGTAAAAACGGGTTCAGCTTACTTAATAAAGTTATATAAAGCTTCAAAAAACTGAGGATAAACTTCAATATGCGGAAGATGGCCTACGTTTTCAAGTTCCACCAATTGGGACCCAGCAATTTCACGCTGGGTTTTCTTCCCTAATTCCTGATACTGTCCCATTTTAGGTTGAAGCTCCTTTGGAGCCCTGTCTTTTCCTATGGCAGTTCTATCTCTTGTTCCAATGATGAGTAAAGTAGGTACTTTTATATTTTTAAATTCATAACAAACAGGTTGATTATAGATCATATCAGAAGTCAATGCTGCGTCCCAAGCTACCTGTGGATAATCTTTATGCAGAGTCCAGCCGGCAATAAGATCTAACCAAGGCTGGTATTCTGCCTTCCATTTGTTGTCATAATAGAATTTCAGCTGATAATTCTTGTAAGTTTCTGCTGTATTCTTAAGCTCCGACTGGTAGGCCTGATCTATATTCTGATAAGATGCAAACGTTTTATAATCTTCAAGTCCGATAGGATTTTCAAGGATGAGTTTCTGAACTTTTTCAGGATATAGCAAAGTAAACCTTGAAGCTACCATCCCACCCATTGAATGCCCCAGAACAATGGTTTTATCAATTCCCAGTTCATCCAGAACAGCTTTTGTATTTTCGGCAAGCTGTGAAAAAGAAAACTGATAACGGTGAGGTTTTGAGGATTTTCCAAACCCAATCTGATCCGGAATAATGACCCTGAATCCTTTTTCTGAGAGATCTTTGGCCGTTCTTGCCCAATAGGCACCGTTAAAGTTTTTCCCATGGAGCAACATAATGGTTTTCCCATTGGCTTTTTGAGGCTTTACATCCATATAAGCCATCTTCAGATCATTATCCTGGGATTTTAAATCTTTAAAATGTACTTCATAAGGATATTGATAATCAGACAACATTGCATCCAAAGGTTTTATCTGTGAAGACAGGATTCCTGATCCGGTTATTAATATTACAGCAGTGGCTATATTTCTGAAACATCTCATGGGTACTCTATTTTAAGTTTTTAAAATTAAAAAAACCGCTCCAAAAGGAACGGTTTTTAACTGTTATTTTTAGTTAAATAATATTTTTTTAAGATAATTCTGCTATAGAAACTTCTTTTTCTTTTTTGGATGGAAGGTTCATTAAAACAATAGCGAAAAGAATCAAAGCAATTCCTACCCATTGTATTAGAAATACTTTTTCACCCAATAAAACAAAAGCCATGGTAACGGAAACCGGAAGTTCCAGTGAGGAAACAATACTTCCCAGTCCTAATCCTGCGTTCGGAAAACCGATATTGAACAGAATTGGCGGAATAATGGTTCCAAACAAAGCAAGAACCGCTCCATATGTCCAGAATATTGAATAATTGAAAGGATGGATATGTTCTGTATTGTCTGTAAAGTTAAGATAGAAAGCTTTTAATCCGTCAAAATACATAGGCCCTATCTGAGCAAAGAACAGGAATGCAAAAATAACAACAGAACCACCTGCCAGCATAATAATACTTTTTCTGAAAACAGGCAGATGGGTAGCCAGTGTGTTGGATGTAAACATCGTTAATGTATATGAAGCCGCAGCCATCAATCCCCAGAAGACACCATGCCAATCCAGCTCGATTTCCATATTAATAAGGTTGGTAGCCAAAACGGTTCCCAGCAATACAATAATTACCGCCACAATTTTTCTTGCATTCGGCAGTTTCTTGGTGATAATACTTTCTACCACAACACTGAACCATACCGACTGCATCAGCAACACAATTGCAATGGAAACATTGATATACTGAACCGCGATATAATAAAATAAACTTGTTCCTCCCAATGAGGTTCCGGCAAGCATCAGCATTCTGACCTCCCTGGAGCTTGGCTTTGATAATTTCTTTTTTGAGGTTAGGGTTTGAATCAAATTCAGGATCAAAAGCCCGGTTAACCCTAATACAAATTGAGAGGTAGTTACTTCAGATGTTGTAAAACCATCATGATAAGCCATTTTTACAAAAGTGGCCAACATTCCGTATATACTAGCACCAATCCCTACAAATAAAACACCTTTTAGTATATTTTTCTTCTTCATAATTTTTTTAACAGCCTGCAAAGGTACAACATATAAATTAAAATATCCTGTGATGTAGCTATAATAGATAAATAAGATCACAGCAAGCCTTGCCTTCAGCTGTTTCCCGATTGATTATAAACAGTTATTTCCTTTAGAATTGACTGCTCAAAATCCTTAATATTCACTATAAATACTATTTACCGACTGTTTGAAATCGATTTTTATACCACCATAAATAAAATTGTTTACGGTAATATTTTGTAGGGCTAATTCCGCCGCCTGTCATTGGTTGCCCGAGCCAGAAAATGGTTTAGGAATTGGATTTGATGATGTGTAGATTATGAGTGGATAGCGGGAGAAATCTCCTGAAAATGAGAATACAAAAAAAGCCGCTCAAATGAGCGGCTCCTTATTTATCAATGGTTCAAAGATTATTTACCTTCTTCCATTTTTCTTTTCAACTCTGCTAATGCATCGATGTCTCCAAGAGTAGATCTTTCTTCGTTGTTAGAAGAAGAAGATACGTTTCTAGAAGAAGCTTCTTTTACGTTTTTCTTCTCTTCGTCTCTGAAGATACCTGTGTGAGATACTACTACTCTCTTGAATTCTTTGTTGAATTCGATTACTTTGAATTCAGCTTCTTCACCTTTTTTGATTTTAGATCCATCTTCTTTCTCTAATAATCTTGAAGGGCAGAATGCTTCAACCTCAGCATCTTCAAACTGTACAGAAGCTCCTTTATCGTGAACTTCTACAGCTTTACCAGCGTGGATAGTTCCTTCAGCATATTTAGTTTCGAATTTATCCCATGGGTTTTCAGTCAATTGCTTGTGACCTAGAGATAATCTTCTAGCCTGGATATCTAATTCAAGAACTACAACATCTAATTTATCACCTACTGCACAGAACTCAGATGGGTGCTTGATTTTCTTAGTCCAAGAAAGATCAGAGATGTAGATTAATCCGTCGATACCTTCTTCTAACTCTACGAATACACCAAAGTTAGTGAAGTTTCTTACAGTTCCTACATGCTGAGATCCTACCGGATACTTAGCTTCGATGTTTTCCCATGGATCTTTAGATAATTGCTTGATACCAAGAGAAATTTTTCTTTCTTCTCTGTCTAAAGTTAATACTTCAGCTTCCACTTCATCACCTACTTTTACGAAATCTCCAGCAGATCTTAAGTGAGTAGACCAAGACATTTCAGAAACGTGGATTAATCCTTCAACACCTGGAGCGATTTCTACGAATGCACCATAGTCAGCAAGAACTACTACTTTTCCTTTTACTTTGTCACCAACTTTTAAGTCAGCAGAAAGAGCATCCCAAGGATGAGCTTCTAATTGCTTCATACCTAATTGGATTCTTGTTTTCTCATCATCGAAATCAAGGATAACCACTTTCACAGTTTGTCCGTCCTCAAGGATTTCAGATGGGTGGTTCACTCTAGACCAAGAAAGGTCTGTAATGTGGATCAATCCATCTACACCACCTAGGTCAATGAATACACCGTAAGAAGTGATATTCTTAACAGTACCTTCAAGAACTTGTCCTTTTTCAAGCTGAGCGATGATTTCTTTTTTCTGACCTTCGATATCTGCTTCGATCAATGCTTTGTGAGAAACTACTACGTTTTTGAACTCTGGGTTGATTTTCACAACTTTGAACTCCATAGTTTTTCCTACGAACTGATCGTAATCTTTAATTGGCTTAACGTCAATTTGAGAACCAGGTAAGAATGCTTCGATTCCGTGAACGTCAACGATCATACCACCTTTAGTTCTAGACTTAACAAAACCGTTAACGATTTCACCAGTTTCGTGAAGTTCGTTTACTTTATCCCAAGCTTTAAGTGTTCTAGCTTTTCTGTGAGATAATTGTAGCTGACCAGTTTTGTCTTCTCTCTTGTCTACCATTACTTCTACTTCATCACCTACCTTAAGACCTTGGTTGTAACGGAATTCGTTAAGAGAGATAACACCTTCAGATTTGAAGTTGATGTCTACGATAGCTTCTTTATCAGTTAATCTTACAACTTTACCAATTAGAACGTCGTTATCGTCTAAGTTGTTTAATGATCCGTTGTAGATTTCTTCTAAATCGCTTTTCTCTTTTCTAGCATCAGCATCAAGACCAGATTCGAAAGAATCCCAGTCAAATTGTTCAGGTGCTACGTTTTGGTTTAATAATAATTCTGCTGAATTTGTCTCTTTTGACATAATTCTAAATAAATTTGTATTCCTTCTCTTTCAACGGTCTTAATCAATGTGATTGAAAAATACGGAAGTTATTAATATTTAATATTTTACTTTCTTAGACCTTTATCACAAAAAGTGGGTGCAAATATACGCATTTTATTTGATCTAAGCAATAGATTTTACAATCTTTAAAATTCATATAACTCAATGACAATCAATTGTCACCTATTTCATTTTTCCTAAAAACAGCCAGAGATTCTTCACTTCTCTATGCTTCATTCAGAATGACAGCAACACCAAACTACAATTAACCGTTATTCTCAAGCTTTTCCATTAACAACTCTCCAACCCTCTTACCCTGAAACTCTATTCCAGGATTCTCCATTCTAAATCCTCAAACTCCAAAATTCACTACCTTTGCAGCATGGAACTACAATCAATTTATCAAAAGCTGCAGATTCAGGATATGAATCAGATGCAGAAATCTACTTATAAAGCCTCTGAAAACAATACGGATATTGTACTGCTCTCTCCTACCGGATCAGGGAAAACCCTTGCTTTTTTATTTCCGGTTCTCAGAAATCTGAAAAAGGATGTTCAGGGCGTTCAGGCATTAATATTAGTTCCTGCCAGAGAATTGGCCTTGCAGATTGAGCAGGTTTTCAAATCGATGGGAACTGATTTTAAGGTTTCCGTTTGCTATGGCGGACATGATAAAAAGATTGAAGTCAATAATTTAATTGAAGCTCCGGCTGTTTTAATCGGAACTCCGGGAAGGGTTACTTATCATATAAGAAATAATAATTTCGATCCGAAGACTGTTAAGACCTTAGTTTTAGATGAATTTGACAAGGCTTTGGAACTAGGTTTCCATGATGATATGGAATTTATCTGTAATTCTTTAAAAGGCCTTTCACAAAGAGTTTTAACGTCTGCAACAGCAATGGACGAGATCCCGGCATTTACAGGATTAAAAGATGAAAAAATCATCAGCTTCCTTAAAGAAAATGATGTGAAGCCTGATCTCCAACTGAGAAGAGTAATGACAATTCCGGAAGAAAAACTGGATACCTTATTTAATCTGGTTTGTAAAATCGGAAATAAAAGAACGCTGATATTCTGTAATCACCGTGATGCCGTAGACCGCATCTCTGAGCTTCTCCATCAGATGGGAATAGACAGGGAAACCTTCCATGGCGGAATGGAACAGGATGAAAGAGAGCGTGCCCTGCTGAAATTCAGAAATGATTCTGCAAGAATTCTTATTACAACTGATCTGGCAGCCCGCGGACTTGATATTCCCGAAGTGGAATCTATTGTACATTATCAGCTCCCTCCAAAAGAAGATGCTTTCATCCACAGAAACGGACGTACTGCAAGGATGAATGCCAAAGGCTTCGTTTACCTGATTATGACGGAAGAAGAAAACTTCCCTTTCATCAAAAATGATACTCCGGAAGAAAGTGTTGCCGGATTTACCAAGGTTCCGCAAAAAACACCGTTCCAGACAATTTACATCAGTGCCGGAAAAAAAGACAAGGTGAATAAAGTGGATATTGTAGGTTACCTGCTTAAAAAAGGAGAACTGCAAAAAGAAGACGTTGGGGTAATTGAAGTAAAAGACACAACCTCTTATGTTGCCGTCTCCAGAAATAAGGTGAATGCTGTTCTGAGAAAGCTTCAGAATGAAAAACTGAAAGGAAAAAAAGTGAAAATGGAAGTTGCTTACTAAGGCCTGAACTCAAACATTGTCATTGCGAACGAAGTACATCTAAACTACATCGTTTGCAAATCACAAATGATTTAAACACTTAAATTTTTAAGTTAAACTTCTTGCAGATATAAAATACATACAATATGACAAAGGCTCAAAAGTTTTTAAGAACAAACTTTTGAGCCTTTTTTATTATAATCTTTTATTAATTATTTTATTCCTCTTACCCGCATTGGAAAAGTATACACCGATTTTGAAGCGGTAATAAATAATACATCATTATTTTTTCCCCCGAAAGTTACATTGGATGTCCATTTTTCAGGAATGGAAATATGATAGATTTTTTTTCCGTCTTTGTTAAAAACATGTACTCCATCACCGGTTAAATAAAGGTTGCCATGTTTATCCAGTGTCATTCCATCTGAGCCCATTTCACAGAATAGTTTTCTATCAGATAGTTTTCCTTCTCCCAGAATATCATAAACATAGGTTTTCCCTGCATCAATGTCTGAAAGGTATAATTTTTTCAGTTTTTCACTTCCTACGATTCCGTTAGGCTGGGTAAAAGTATCTAATTTAATGATCTTCCCATCCTTATTCCTGTAATAAAGGCTTTTATCAGGAATTTCCTGTTTGAAGTCTGTCCAGTAATCTCTTTCATACAAAGGATCTGTAAAATACATCCCGCCAAAAGCATCATTCCAGACATCATTAGGACCATTCAGTCTTTTGCCTTCAAAACCTTTGAATAAAATTTCTACTTTCTTATCTTTTGAGATCTTCCACATCTCTCCGTTATCATCTGAGCAGGTAATCAGGAAACCGTCTTTATCAAAGTGAGTTCCGTTGGCTCTTCCTGTTTTATCCAGGAATTCTATCACCTGATTTGTTTTCCAGTCCCAGTAATAGATCTTATCATTAGGCTGATCAGTAAAAAAGACATTGCCTTCTTTATCAGCTGATGGGCCCTCTGTAAAACTAAACTTATTAGAAACCATTTGGGGTTTTACTCCTTCATAAAACATTTTACTACTATTTACGGATTGACAGTTTACCAATGCGAAAACCAAACCAATCAGACCTGCTTTACTGATATTCTTCATTATTCATTTTTAGATCTGCAATTTACAACATGCTTTATCGGTTTCAAAAATATTTTCTCATTTTGATCTATTATTCCTCAAAATATAAAATGTCCCAATTGTCCTATTTTTGAAGTAGATCATATTAGGAATTGAAAGATATGATGCGGAGCTTTGCAATAGAGAATCAATACCATTTATCTATAGTAATTCAGCATGGTAAAAGGTAGTGATCCGGATGAAAAATATTACCAAAATACTTTTATAGCATACGATAATGAGCGCAGAGTCCAACAACATCAAATCCCTGGAAATTGAAAATGAAGATTTCAGAAATTCTGTAGGAACAATGGATGAGACCGGAAAAAGAAAATGGATCTTCCCCAGAAAACCTAAAGGAAAATATACCAATTACAGGAATTACACCAGCTATGTTTTACTTGCTATTTTCTTTGGATTACCTTTCATAAAGATCAATAATAATCCGTTCTTACTGATTAATGTAATTGACAGAAGATTCTTTATTCTTGGACAGCCGTTTTACCTCCAGGACTTTTTTATTCTGGCTTTGGGAGCAGTTACTTCTGTGATCTTCGTGATGCTGTTCACTGTGGTTTTCGGAAGAATATTCTGCGGCTGGCTTTGCCCGCAAACCTTATTCATGGAGATGGTATTCCGTAAAATAGAATACTGGATTGAAGGGGATAGAAACAAACAAATGAAGCTGGACAGACAGCAATGGGATGCTGAAAAAATAAGAAAAAGACTTACCAAATGGTCTGTATTTATCCTGATCTCTCTCATTATCTCAACCTTCATGTTCATGTATATTGTAGGCTATGAACAGGTATTTCAGATTATGATTGAGGGACCTTCGGAACATCCTTTAAAGTTCATTACGATGATCTTTTTTACAATGGCTTTTTATTTTGTGTTTACATGGCTTCGTGAACAGGTATGTACCTTAGTTTGTCCCTATGGAAGACTTCAGGGGGTTTTAATAGATAAACAGACAATTAACGTATACTATGATTTTAAAAGAGGGGAAGGCCGTTCAAAATGGAGAAATAATGAAGACCGAAAAGCGGCTGGCAAAGGAGATTGTATAGATTGTAATCAATGCGTGGTAGTTTGCCCTACAGGAATTGACATCAGAAACGGGCAACAATTGGAATGCGTTAACTGTACGGCATGTATTGATGCCTGTGATGAGATCATGGATAAAGTAGGCTTACCTAAAGGGCTGATCCGCTATGCTACAGAATCTGAAATTGAAAATCAGGAGAAATTCAAATTTACTTCAAGAATGAAGGCTACAACAGTAATTCTGGCTCTGCTGATCGGATTCCTTGGCTTTTTAATGTATGACCGTGGTTCAATGGAAGCTAAATTTATTAAACCTGCAGGCTCTACTTTCTTTATTAAAAATGGTAAAATTACCAACACTTTCATTTATACTCTTCTGAATAAATCGAATGAGAAAAAAATTCTCACCATTAGGGTAATCAGCCCTGAAGATGCTGAAATTACTTATTTCGGATCTGAAAGAATTATCCTGAAGGGAGATCAGATCTTAAAAGGGAATATCAATATATCTTTTCCTGAAGATAAAATCAAATTCTCTAAACAAAATATGATCATCGGTGTTTTTGATGAAGAAGGAAAAATGGTAGATTCATTTGAAACTACTTTTGAAGGACCATTCAAACTTGTGTTGTAGAAGCAGGTAACAAAATGAGGTAATGTTTGTTGTACAATCAACATTAACATTAAAAGGGTAAAGTCTGAACAGATATTAAAATTATTAATGGATACCCATCATTATAAACTTTAAACTAGCTTAGGCCTTATATTTCCTCATAAACGGAGTAGGAGTCATTCCGGAATTCTTCCGGAATACTCTCACGAAGTAAGAGTATTCTTCATAACCCAGCCGGAAAGCAATCTCAACAAGGTTTTCATTGAGATACATCAGCATCCTTTTGGCTTCCAGTACTACTCTTTCTGTAATCACTTCCGTAGCTGTTTTCTGTACTACTGCCTGTACGGTTCTATTCAGGTGCTTTGATGAAATACCTAATAGAGAAGCATAATACGCAGTTGATTTGTGTTCCATAAAATGCTGTTCAACAAGACTTTCAAAATCCTGATAATGTTTAAAATAAGAAAGTCCGGCAGAAGAACTCAGCGTATCAAAATCCTTTGAAAAAAGCCGGGTTGAATTGATGAAAATCTGAGACATTAATGATAGAATAAGTCCGTTTTTCATCAGATGATTAGATTGATGCTCTCTTCCCAGTTCCTGAAACAGATGAATGTTCTTCTCCAGTTCTGCTGCATCTAGCTGCAATTTTCTGGTAAAGGACACTGATCCGAAAAAAGGAAAATTTCTCAGTTTCTGATTCACATAATGCATTTCATAAAACTCCTGGGAACAAAAGAAAATATACCCGTCTATATCATCTGAAAGCTCCCAACTGTGAATTTGCCCCGGAGAAAGAAAAAACAGGCTTCCTTCCGAAACTTCATAGCGTTGAAAATCTATTTCATGAATACCGTTTCCCTGAGTAAACAGAACAGCAGCATAAAAATTATGCCTATGGGGCTTTTCTATATGCTGATGACCAACAATCAGATGTTTTTTCAGGGTGTTAAAATAAAAATCTGAAGGATTCTTACCCTGAAAAAGATCAATATGAAGAACGGAAATAGAATTCATCCTGTAAATAAATGGAGGATAAAAATACTATAAATAAAGCCAAGCCCCAAATCCAATACAAAACCGATTCACTACTCTCCATATTGTTTTTTTTAACAATTATTATTTTAACCAATTTACGGTTTATACTTCCTCAGAGGAGCTGATCTTATTAAAAATTCAGGTTATAGCAGGACTTTGCAAGATATATTTGGATGAAACTTTAAAAAATTTTTATCTTTGAGGTTTAGGAGCCGTAAAATGAAAATAAACTTACCTGATAAACTGTATTATTCCATAGGAGAAGTCGCTAAAGCATTCGATGTAAACACTTCATTAATACGCTATTGGGAACAGGAATTTCCTATCATCAAACCTAAAAAGAATAAAAAGGGAAACCGCTACTTCACTCCTGAGGATATCAAGAATCTGCAGATGATCTATCATTTAGTAAAAGAAAAGGGATATACATTGGATGGAGCCCGTGTTGCTCTGACTACCAACAGTAAAATTTCAGAAACCATCACCATTATTGACCGTCTTGAGTTTGTAAAAGCTGAGCTTTTAAAGCTGAAAGAATCATTGGGTGACAGGGAGCCTGAATAATCTGTTCAGCTTTTCTTTAAATCATTCTACGCCAAAAGAATACAAGATCTTTGTTTTTAACAGATTACATCTTTTTGTATTCTAATATCAACCATTTCAACATCTGCTATTGCTATGTGTGGTTTTTATCAATATGTTTATAGCATGATGAGAAAAAACTATTACCACAAACTGGCTTTTATGGTCATTTTACTGGCCGTCCTATTAGCTTTTCAGAAATACACCAGCAGGGATAAGGAACCTTTTCCCGAGATAAAATTTATTGCCAATACCTCAATTACGGCTAACATTACGGATTTCGATCCTAATATTTTAACAGCGGAACAATGGCAAAGATTTGGCTTTTCAGCAAAACAGGCGTCTACCATTCTTAAATATAAAGATATTGTAGGGGGAACTTTTACGTCAAAAGAGCAATTGAAAAAGTGTTATGCAATTTCTGATGAGAAATTTGAAGAACTAAAACCATTCATTCTTCTTCCCGAGGCTTCTGCAGAAAATAATTCCAAGAATGCCAACAGTTTTGAAAAAAAAGAAATTACAGTTACCGGAAAGTTCAATCCTGATCTTAAAACCTCTCATGACTGGGTCAAAATGGGATTCAGCGAAAGACAGGCGGAAGCTATTTTAAAATATAAGAATTATCTAGGCGGAAGCTTTATCAGCAAGGAAAAATTCAGAGAATGCTTTATCATTTCCCAAGAAAATTACAATAAACTTGAGCCCTATCTGCTGTTACCTGCAAAAGCGCCGGAGAATTTTAAAGCAGCCCATAAAGCTAAGATACAATATTATAGTTTTGATCCTAACCTTCTGGATATTGAGGGATGGGAAGCGTTTGGCTTCACTGAAAAACAGGCTTTTACTATTGTCAGTTACCGCAATAAAAATCTTCGAGGCAGTTTTAAAAACCTGGATGATATTCAAAAATGTTTTGTGATCTCGGCAGAGAAATTTCAGGAAATGAAACCTTTTATTAAAATCAATCCGGAAGCTATAAAGAAAGCAGAAATACAGCAGGAAAAAACTGATTTTACTAAAACAGACCTTAATGCTATTACATTCAGGCAGCTTATAGAATTTGGATTGGATGAAAAAAGTGCCGGTTCTATTATTGGCTTTAGAAAAAAACTGAGAGGTTTTATAAACAAACAGCAGATTATGGACACTTATAATATTGATAAAGAATTGGTCCAGAAATTAATATCCATTGCTCCGCTGGATGCTTCCAATGTTCCTAAATATACCTTAACTGAAGCTCCGGAAGATTGGCTGAAAGATCATCCTTATTTCAGGTATTCTGCAGATAAAATCATTTTCTACAGAACAACCTATCCTGATGATAAGAAAATTCTAAAGCTCCTGAAACTAAAACCAGAATATGAAGAAAGAATGAAATTATATTTAAAATAAGCAGATACCAGAGAAGTTTTTCAATAAATACAAAACTCCCTGAAACACAGTATTTGTTTCGGGGAGTTTAATCTGAAAAAATGGTTTATATCAGTGATGCATATAATTGCTAGGGCCATTGGTCCCTTCAATGGATTCAGGGAGTATTCCGTATTTGGAACGTAAATTAACAGTTCCCAGCGTTTTCCCGGTTTCAATTTCAATAACGCTAATGGTTCCGGAATTTAAATTAGGCAGATTAAGCAGATTATTCTGTACTGCAACAACTTCTTTTCCTTTTTTGGTTTTAAAGAAAACCATATGATGTGCACCTTTATCTGCGGTAAGTGTTTTCAAAAGTTTTAAATTGGGAAGATTACTGATGTCAAATACCAGCACTTTTCCAGGATCTGCAAAACTTACATAGAGCCTGTTGTTATCATCAATATACATTTCGAGTGTCCATCCTAATCCTTGGGTGCTTCCGTCAAATATTTTGGTAAAAGCATCATATTTTTTGGTTGTTGCATTGTATGGAGCGATCCATATATCCCCACCAAGCATTGTAGTGGCAAGGGCATATTGTGGAAACTTTCCACGAAGCAGCAAGACTTCGACAGGACTGGATAAATCCGCCGGTGAATCTGCAACCTGGTAGGTTTCTTTTAATTCATAAGTATTCAGATCTATTAAGGTACAGGTGTTTCCAAATCCACTGGTAAGATCCGGATGAATAGTTGAAGTGACCATCATCAGCCCTTTTTCTTCATTCACAGAAATGCCATGCGGGTACATAATAAATTTATTGGGATTGTCCTGAATTGGAGCCTTAATGGTTTTAATAAGCTGGTTATTATTAGCATTAAAAACACCTACACTTCCATCTTTCAGGCCTCCTGCTCCACCCATAAAGGTCATAAAAAATCTTCCGTCATTAGTGAAGAATAAATTTTCTCCTACTGTATTCTCACCTGTATCAATAGGTGTTGCACTTACTAATCTGGGCTGCCCTATTTTATCTTTTTCAGTTTTTATCTGATAGAGATAGCTGCCTCCCAAAGCTGTTGTATACAATTTGTTCGCACTCTGGTTATAATAGAGGTGATGCGGCAGAACGCCAATACCTAATTCAAGTTTATTGCTGATATTTCCAAAATCAGGGGCATCAGGATCAAGCTCTATTACAGCTATACCATCCGGCTGTCCGGTGAGGCTTCTATAGTCAATAAAAAAAGCAGTGTCATGCGGAATTTCTGGATGATTATCGTTCTGACAATTAGAGAATATCATTAGAATAATGACGAATAAGGGAACTAGATTAAATTTTAATTTCATGGTTTTCAGTTGTTTAGTTATTCACCTTATAAATATAATATAATTTCATTAAAAAATAGAAAATATAACACTAATAAGTGAATATTTTGAAATAATAATTATACTTTTCCCTTTAATCAGATAAAAAAATAAGCAGGAAAAATTCCTGCTTATTTTTAATTTATTTACCTATATAATTTTAATCTATTGTTTTACTGGAGTCTGTAAGCAAATCATTTAATGTATTCAGCTCATCTTCCGTTAGATCTCTCCATTTGCCGATAGGAAGATCAAGCTTGATATTCATGATACGGATTCTTTTCAGCTTTTTTACTTCATAACCCAAATATTCGCACATTCTTCGGATCTGTCTGTTTAGGCCTTGTGTAAGGATAATCCTGAAATTCATTTCATCAATCTTCTCCACCTCACATTTTCTGGTAACGGTATCCAAAATTGGAACTCCATTTCTCATTTTTTCAAGAAACCTTGGAGTAATCGGCTTGTCTACGCGTACCAGATATTCCTTTTCGTGATTATTTCTTGCCCGAAGGATCTTATTAACAATATCACCGTCACTGGTTAAAAGAATAAGACCTTCACTGGGTTTATCCAGCCTTCCGATCGGGAATATTCTTTTGGGATGATTGATATAATCTACAATATTGTTCTTTTCACGCTTGGTATCTGTAGTACATACAATGCCTACAGGTTTATTGAAAGCAATATAAACAGGTTTTTCCTGTGGTTCTCTGATAGGTTTTCCATCCACTTCCACAAGATCTTCATCAGAAACTTTGGTTCCCAGTTCAGGAACTTTACCGTTAATCTTTATTCTCCCTTCCTCCAACAGCTTATCTGCTGCTCTTCTTGAGCAATATCCTACTTCTGATAAATATTTATTAATACGTGTCTTTTCCATTAGTTTATACCGTAGTTGGCTTCATTTTTCATTCGCTTTGAAATCTAAAATCATTGTTTAAAAACTGATCTGTAGCATCTTCAATTTTATAATCTCCGATTTTTGTTCTTCTCAATTGAGTTAAATAAGCACCTACTCCAAGTTCCTGACCAATATCGTGGGCAAGACTCCTTATATAAGTTCCTTTTGAACATCCCACTGTAAAACTTACCAGAGGAAACTCTATTTTGATATCCTTAAGATAATGAATTGTTGTTTTTCTGGATTTCATTTCCACTTCCTCTCCTGCTCTGGCCAGATTATAGGCTCTTTCACCATCAATCTTTATTGCAGAATACACTGGTGGTTTCTGTTCAATCTCTCCAACAAATTTTCCCAGTACCTCTTTTACGTGCTCTTCAGTGATATTCGAAATATCCTGATGAAGGATTTCCGGTTTTTCAGTATCGTAGGATTCTGTCTGTACTCCTATTTTGATCTCCGTCCAGTATTCTTTCGGTGCATCCTGGATCTCGGGAATCTTTTTGGTAAATTTCCCGCAGCAGACAATCAGAAGTCCTGTAGCTCTTGGATCAAGGGTACCTGCGTGTCCGATTTTAAATTTTTTCGGAAGATCAAACTCCCTTTTCAATTTATATTTCATTTTATTGACAGCCTGGAAGGAAGTCCAGTCCAGAGGTTTGTCCAATAAAAATATGTATCCTGATTTCAGTTCTTCCGCCGTCATGAATGGATATATGAATATTTTTTATTTAAAGAAATAAAAATAGATTAATAAAGCAACTCCAACAAAAATACGGTACCATCCCCAAGGCTTGAAACCATATTTATTAAGTACTCCAATAAAGGCTTTAATGGCGATAAGTGCTACAACAAATGCCACAACGTTTCCAATGACGAAGATCATAATGTGATCCTGTGAAGCCATAATCATTTCGTATCCTTTCTGAGGATTAGGAGTTTCTTTTCCCCATGTTTTTACAAAAACCGAATATACTGTTACAGCCAGCATGGTAGGTACTGCAAGGAAAAAAGAGAATTCTGCAGCAGCTTTTCTGGTAAGCCCCTGAGCCATCCCACCAATAATGGAAGCTGCACTACGGCTTGTTCCCGGCATCATTGCCAGACACTGCCAGAATCCTATGGTTACCGCATTTCTTATCGTAATCCCCTTTTCATCGTTAATCTTAGGATTTTTAAACCATTTGTCAGCAAATAATAAAACCACTCCGCCTAAAACCAATACTGATGAGATAGCAATCTGGTTTCCAAGAACAGCCTCAATTTTATCATCAAATAAATATCCAAGAACCAAAGCAGGAACTACAGCAAAGGCCAGTTTAAAATAAAACTGGATGTTATTCAGGTCAAAAAACTTTTTCCAATAGGCCACTACCACTGATAGGATAGCTCCAAACTGGATGGAAACCTGAAACATTTTTAAAAATTCATCATCGGGCATTCCCAATAGGTTGGCTGTGAATCCCATATGTGCTGTAGAAGAAATCGGAAGGTATTCCGTAAGCCCTTCTACGATGGCAATAATAATTGCTTTGATTAAATCCATATTCTTTTAAAAAATTAAAAAGATTAAAAGATTTAAGAATTAAAAAACAGCTCATTAGCTTACATCTTTCAATTCTTAAATTTTTTAATCCTTAAATAAAATTATTATTTATTTTCTTTTTAAGATTGCGTAGACTTCTATAACAAAACCTATCACAACAAATAACGGAGCAATTCTGATCCTTCTGATGGAAAAGATATCGTCATTCCATGAGTTGGGATCAAATTTACCATCTACGGTATTGGCATCAGGTCCCATCATCAAAAGAAACCCAACCACAATAAATGCCAGCCCGATCAGCATCCATTTAAAGTTCTGCTGTCCGAAATAGAATGCATTTTCCTGTGGTACTTCTGCCTCACTTCCGAAGTCTGCTGCAGAAATTTTATTTGTTTTTTTGCTCATTTTTAAGAGTAATATAAATCGTCAACGTTTGATTTTAAGAATCTCCAGGTAGCAAATATAGTACTTAGTACGGAAATAAAAATTCCTACACCCAATACTAAGATCACTAACCAGAAATACTGATTATTATCCTGTACGAAAGCTGATCCGATCTGACTTGTGAAATAATACCAAACTCCTCCCAAAGCAAGAAGACCAATAACAGAACCAATAGCACCTAAAATAATTGCTTCAATGATGAACGGCTTAAGAATAAATCTTCTTTTTGCCCCTACCAGCTGCATGGTTTTAATGATAAATCTCTTGGAGAAAATTTTAAGACGGATGGAGTTGTTAATTAACACTACAGCCAATACAAGGAACAGTAATGAAAACCCGAAAATCCATTTTAGAATTCTGCTCAGGTTATTGTATACATCTACCATCAAAGTACTGTCATTCTTCACATCAATGATGCCGGGAACGGATTTTATGACTTTGATTGCCTCATCAATTTTTGCAGGATCTACATATTCTGGTTTTAAAGCCACTTCAATAGAGGATGGGAAGATGTTTTCCTCAAACAATGCATCACTATCAATTCCCATACTTTTCTTCGCTTCAGCAGCCGCCATACTTCTTGAAATGTAGGTTGCTTTTTTTACAGGAGCTAACGTCTGTACCTTTTTAAAAGTTTCTTCTTCCAGTTTTGCAATTTTTACAGAATCTTTAGCGTCATAATTTTCATCAAAGTAGGCGTTCACCACCAACTGTTCTTTGATATAGTCAGAATACTTCTGGGCATTAATTAAAATAAGCCCCATTAATCCTAACAAAAATAACACTAAGGCAATACTTATCACTACTGTAATATTGCTGGACCGAAGCCTTTTCTTATTAAACTCATCTACAGATTTAGCCATTAATATTAAAATTTTTGGCTAAAATAGAAAAAATCTTCCGAAATTTGGGAACGAAAAAGAGAAAATCACTGTTAATAAAATCATAAAAAGCATTGAGTGTAAAAGCAAAAAAGCATCTTGGTCAACACTTTTTGACGGATGAAAACATCGCAAGAAAAATTGTAGAAGGTCTTAGTTTTGAGAACTATAATAACATCATGGAAGTAGGGCCCGGAATGGGAGTTCTTACCAAATATCTTCTTGAAAAAGATCAGAACATTTATCTTGCCGAAATTGATACGGAATCTATAGAATATCTTAAAAACAACTATTCTAAGGTTACGGAAAATACTTTTGTAGGAGATTTCCTGAAACAGGATTTTAATTTTATCAAAGATGAGCAGATTGCTATTATCGGAAACTTCCCGTATAATATTTCGTCTCAGATATTATTCCAGATTGTTGACCACTATGAGCTGATTCCTGAAATGGTGGGAATGTTCCAGAAAGAGGTAGCAGAAAGAACAGCAGCCGTTCCAAGAACTAAAGATTATGGAATTCTTTCTGTTCTCATTCAGGCTTATTATGATGTATCATATATGTTTACTGTACATGAAAATGTCTTTAACCCGCCTCCAAAAGTAAAATCCGGTGTTATCCGTATTACAAGAAATCCTAAAGAAGGCCTTGCCGGTAATGAGGTTCTTTTCAAACAAATTGTAAAGACCGGCTTCAACCAAAGAAGAAAAAAGCTTTCCAATGCTTTGAAAACATTAAATATTCCTGAAGCTTTAAAAGGTCATGAGTTTTTAGATAAAAGAGCGGAAGAACTGAGTGTATCTGATTTCATTCACTTCGCCAACCTTTGGAAAGAAAATCAGTAATATATATAAGTTCCATTAATGGAAGAACTTTATGAGTAAAAAAAAAGAAAGCCTTTCAGATGAAAGACTTTCTTTTTTTTATTATTCCCTGTTTTTCAACATGATCCAGCCGGACCAGTTCATCTGGGTTTTAGATTTAGGATATTCGTAAGTGAATTTATACCAATAGGTTGCGGTAGGCAATCTCTTACCAAGTAAAGTTCCGTCCCAGATTGGAGTTTCTTTTGTAAATCTGAACATCTCTACCCCAAATCTGTCATAAACAGAACCAGTGAAATTTTTAAACTGACCTAACGCTTTCAGATCCAGTACATCATTAACCCCATCATTATTAGGAGTGATAAAATTATTGATCTGTAAAGTAAAGAAGTCGAAAGTTCCTATACAATGAGTTCCTACTCTTCTCACCAGTATGGTATAATTGGTATTATCTAAAAGTCCTGTAAATACATTGGAATCCTGCCATGTAATTCCCTCATCAATAGAATACTCAAGACTGCTTGGTGTATTATTCATTGGAGGGTTTACTGCGGTAACTGTCAGTGTCTTTTTAGATGTTTGATAATCTATTCCTGTCACATAAGGAATAGCAGCTCCCATTACCTGAGCAGAGAAGATTTTTTTACAGTATCCGTTATCAATTTCAACGGTATAGATTCCCCATTTATCTACTTCTATCTTTTGGGTAGTAGCTCCTGTACTCCACTTATATTTATAATTTTTTCCTGCGCCTGCATCCAGGGTTACACGGTCTCCATCACATATTTCAACATCTTTTAACAGACTTTTAATTTCAGGAACCACTTCAATTCTTATGGTGGCAGGGTTAAGAGATTTACATCCCTTTGCTCCAATTGCATATACCGTAAATATGGTTGTCTGATGCAATGTAACTGTCTGTATATTGCCTGTTCCCGGGAAATTATCCCAAAGATAAGTGTCTCCTCCTTCGGCTGTAAGTGTTACAGTTTCTCCCGGGCATATTTGTATAGCGGATGTTTTCAGTTTAGCAACCGGTGTTTCTTCTTTAAATAATTTCAGCTCAACCAATTTGCTACAGAAACCTCCGTTGGAAACAACAACATATAATGTCTGATTGTCATTCCCATTATAATTCAGAATGTTCTGGATATAATTATTATTTTCAGCAACTGCATCTGCCTTATTCTCATAAAACTTGAATATAGCTCCCGGTGTTGTGCTGATTGTTGGCTTAATGCTGCTTAAATCAAAAGTAGTGATATCCGGTGTGCTACAAAGCAATAACGTAGCATCATGCGCAACAGGTGTGGTTCCCCCGTGAATTTCTATGGAAGCTTTACCCGGACAAGGGTTTCCGGGAACGCTTACTTCAATAGTATAAGTTCCCGGCTGTGTAGCAGTAACAACATTGGTTGTAGCATTAGGAATCAGAACTCCGTTATGGTACCATTGATATAATAAATTGGGATCATTTACAGAGGCGGTAAGCACCTGAGGGACGTTATCACATACATTAATATCACTAGGTAATTTTGTACCTCCAGGGCCTAAAAGGTCTACCCCGATATTAAAGGAACCTCCTTCCAGAAATACCGCGGAATCGTAACTGTGGTCAAGATAATCTGCAATAACCATTTTAAAATGATATTCCTGTCCCGCTACTACATCTGCTACAGCTGTAAGCGGAACTGTTCTTCCGTTAAAGTTTGTCTCAATATTGGCATTATTGTATCCTCCAAAATACTGTTCATTAACAGCTCCGCAAGAAGTTCCTATTGCCGGGTGAATATTGGTGATACTTACAGGCCCGGCTCCTCCAGGCAGTATTGCCATATTTGTATAAGGGCCTCCTGATGTAGGCTTCAATAATATAATAAATGCATCTGCATATTTACAGGGAAATGTACTTGTATATTCATCAGAGGCAATCAAATAATTAAATTTAATTTGAGAAGTTGTAGGAACAAAGTCAAATTCCAAAAGCACTGCATCATTCAGTTCATTTGCTGGTACACCAATAACCTGTGCAAGATCACTGTCAGTTCCTCCTCCATTGGTATCACTGTTACTGGCTTCAAAACTATTACCGGCCTTTCTGGCATACCCTGTAGAAAGCACAATCCCATCTTTAAAAGGGAAGTTAGTGGTTCCTTTATGGAAGTATCCCCAGGCTCTGTTGGCATCTCCTACAGCATGATTAGGAGTAATTTTCACATTGGTAACATTAGGAGTAATACAAGTATTTGTTCCTGATGAAATCAATACATCTTTCACCAATTTGTCTATTGTAAAACTGGATTCAGGATATCCAGGAGCATTCACATCAATAAAAGCGCCTGCCTTTTTAGACTGGGCAGATGCCTGCTTTTTTACGGACTGTCTGGGCTGTTGATTTTGAGAAAACGAAAAATTCGAGATAAATAAAAAAAACAAACAAAGCGGTAGGTATCTTGTCATAATATTTTTGTTTCAACAAATTTAATTTTTTTTTAAATATACAATACACATATTTGCGTTTTTTATAAAAAAACTATAACATTTTCATCAACAATTAGCAATTAAAAACAATACCGATACTTTTAACAGAATGATAATTAAAATTCAAAATATAATTTACAAAATTCACTATTAATCGAGAAAAAATACTGAAATACGATTAACATACACTATAATAAACAGTAAATCCCTTCACTTATGAAGGGATTTACTGTTTATTACACATTATTAAATGATTTAATTTCTGTTTTTCAACAAGATCCAGCCTGAGCGCTGTTCTAATTTCTTATTTGCAGGATTTTCCCATTGAACTTTATACCAATAAGTTCCTGTAGGCAAATTGATTCCCTTTAGAGATCCTCGCCATATCACATCTCCTTTGGATGCCTTGAAGACCTCAGCTCCATATCTATCGAAAATAGAAGCCGCAAAATCTTTATACCCACTGATTCCGCTAAAGTCTATCGTATCATTTTTCCCATCCATATTAGGTGTAATAGCATTGCTCAGTACGAAGGTGAAATAATCTATTGAAGTTCCACATTTTGCATTTTTCACCCTAACCATCAAATGATACATTGTATTATCCAAAACACCACCAAATACATTTGAGTCCTGCCAGGTTAATCCCTTATCTATAGAATATTCCAGAGTTCCTCCCGTTGGATTACTTGCTGTAAGGGTAAGTGTATTCTTATTATGTACCACATTGGTAATCTCAGGAAGGGCCGGATTGATAAGCTGTGCTGTAAACACTTTAGAACACACTCCGTTACTGATGGTTACAGAGTAAGTTCCCGGAGTTTTTGTAGTAATTGTCTGTGTAGTAGCTCCTGTACTCCACAGATATGTATAATTAAGTCCCGGTCCTGCATCAAGAATTCCATCATCTCCTGCACATACATATACATCTTTCAATGTAGAAACAATAGCAGGAACTACTTCAATTTTTATTTTGGCTGGATCAAGAGAACTACATCCGTTTCCTCCCAATGCATATACAGAATACTCTGTTGTTACTGCAGGTGTTACTACCTGCGTATCTCCATTTCCTGTAAGACCTACCCAATTATAGGTAATTCCCCCTGTAGCAGTAAGCGTAACGGATTCGCCAGCACATATTTTCATTTTATCTGCAGAGACCCCGGCTATTGGAGGTCCTACCTGAACAACAACAGTTGCTGGTGTAGCAGAGGCACATCCGTTAGCTCCAACAGCAGTTACCGTATATGTTGTAGTAACCGTGGGAGATACAGTTTGTGTATTTCCAGTACCTGTAAGTCCATTGCCCCAAACATAGGTAGTTCCGCCAGAGGCAGTCAATGTTACGGATTCCCCCTCACATATACGAGACTGGGATGATACAAGTGCCGCAATTGGTTTTACAGTATCCTGATTTACAGTTACTGTTGAAGTATATGAACAATTAAGATTTCCGGGCTGGAATACATTGGTAACAGTTAATGTATAGGTACCGCCTGCATTAACTACAGGGGTAAGAGTGTTAGCTCCGGACACGATATTTCCCCCTGCTGTAGTCCAGGTAATAGTAGACCCGGACGGTATTACAGAAGCAGATGCATTAAGCGTAATTTGAGGAGTTGTACAGGTAACAGTCTGCGGAGCAGCTATTGTTAAGGTTGTTTCTGCAGTTCTCAGTAATTGAAGCGAAACTACATAACTACATCCTCCATTACTGACTCTTACATAGATTATCTGGTTTGCTGAAAGCGGTGAATATGTTGTAGGAGCTACAATAAAATTACCATTACCGGCATTAGCATCATTCTGATCTATATAATAGGTAAACGTAACCCCTGTTGCCGTAGTGATCTGTCCTTCTGATTCTTTAAGATTATAGGTTAGTCCCGGCTGATAACACTTATGCAGAATAGCATTTTGTGCTGTAAATGGCTCTGAAACTTCAATCGTGATAGTGGCCGGATTTTGAGAGGCACATCCATTAGCACCCACAGCAGTTACAGTATATGTTGTAGTAACCGTAGGAGATACAGTTTGTGTATTTCCATTCCCGGGAAGACCACCGCCCCAATTATAGGTAGCTCCTCCTGATGCTGTAAGCGTTACAGATTCTCCTTTACAAATTTTTAATTTAGAAGCTGTAAGAGATGTATTAGGCGGCGCACTGTTTCCTGTCACTGTTACTGTTGCCGCTGCTGTACAACTAATATTTCCAGGTTGGTATATCTGTGATATCGTTAGAGTATATGTTCCCGGTGCATTAATAACAGGATTTAGAGTATTACCTCCTGAAACAATATTTCCCCCTGTGGTAGTCCAGTTAAAAGTTGCTCCGGCAGGATAAACTGAAGCTGAAGCATCCAGTGTAATCTGAGAATTAGCACAAGTAAGTACCGCTGGCGGAACAATAGAACCTGTCATTTGAGGAGCTTTCACCAGGGTCAACTCTGATACCTTAGCACAAAAGCCATTCATAACTCTTACATACACCTTTCCTCCCGCACTCTGATAAGCCCCCGGATTAGGAATTGTACTGGCATTTCCAGCATCTGCATCTGCCTGTGTTGTATAATAAGCAAAGGTTGCACCCGGTGTTGTACTTATTGCAGGCTGTGCAGCAGGTAAATTGAATGTAGCATTTCCCGCAACATAGCAGGCTGTTAATGTAGCATTCTGTACTGTTGGGGAAGTTCCTCCCACAACAGTAATACTTGCTTCTCCCGGACACGAACTTCCCTGTATATACACTTTAACAGTATATACTCCAGGTTGTGTTGCTGTATAGCTGGCATTGGTTGCCCCTGCAATAGGATTGTTATTCAAGAACCATTGGTAGGTCACATTAGGTACCTGAACAGAGGCTGTAAATGTTTGTGGTGCATTATCACACATATTGACCGAGTTTGGAAGCTTCACTCCGCCCGGACCAAGAATATTTACTCCTAAATCAAATGATCCTGCATCTAAAAATACAGCTGAATCATAGTTGGCATCCTGGAAATCGGCTAATACCATTTTAAAATGGTAGGTCTGTCCGGGAACCACAGTTGCTTTCGCAGTTAAGGGAATAGTTCGACCCTCAAAATTAGTTTCAATTTTAGGGTTGCTATTTGTACCACCATAATAAGCTTCATTCTTAGGTGAGCAATTCGGATATCCTGGACGAATATTCGTTACACTCACTGGTCCGGCTCCACCTGGAAGTACAGCCAAATTGGTATAGGTAGGATCTCCAACTTTCTTCAAAAACAGAGCAAAACCATCTGTAATATTACATGGGAAATTATCCTGATACTCTTTAGATGCAAATAAATATTTAAAAGTAATTTCTGTGGAAATAGCAACAAAATCAAACTCTATATAAGTAGCATTATTCAGTTTATCCGGAGGAATACCTAAAGCTCCAGCAAGATCATTATCACCACTTGGGCCCAGATCATCATTAAGATCTGCCACAGGAAAATTCCCTGCGTTTTTTGCAAATCCTGTGGAAAGAATAATCCCTTTACTGAATGGAAAATTGGTAGTTGCCTTATTAAAATATCCCCAGCTTCTGTTTTGATTAGATGGTGGTAAATTGGGAAACACCACTACATTGCTTACATTGTTGCTGGCACATCCTCCGCCTGAGATGAGGACATCCTTTACAAGCTGAGTAATACTATAAGAAGACTCAGGATAATTGGAAGTGTTTATATCTATAAAAGCTCCGGATTTGGCAGTGGCACCATTGCTTTTAGGAAGCACACTTTTTTTAACCACCCTGTTCTGGGCAAAAATAAAGCTTCCCATAAAAACAAAAAATAACACTAAAAATAAACTTCCTTTCCTCCTATTTAACATTTTATATTATTTTAAACAAAAATACTATTTTTTTTGATTGAAATTCAATTTAACATTATTTACATTATTACTAATTCAAGTTTATTTATCGTAGAATATCAACTTTATTTATTTTAATCTCACAAAAAAAGACTGACAAAACAGTCAGCCTTTCAATTATCATTTTAAATTATTCTATATTCTTTAGCAGGATCCAGCCCGTTTTCACTGTTGGCAATTTGCTTGCAGGATCTTCAAAGGTAACCTGGTACCAATATGATGAGGACGGAAGTCGTTTCCCCTGGAAGAAGCCATCCCAATACGGCCTTACTTTTTCAGCCCTGAACACTTCTTTCCCGTAACGGTCAAAGATCATACCACTGAAATTCTTATATCCGATTATTCCCCTGAAATCAATAATATCATTAATGTTATCACCGTTTGGAGTAATTACATTTTTCATCACAAAAGTAAAATATTCAATAAAACCTACACAACTTGTGTTCTTCACTCTGACACGAATAGAAATGATTTCATTTTTAGGGACATTCGTAAATGTATTAGAAGCCTGCCATGTAAGCCCGTTATCTACAGAGTATTCCAATATTCCGTTACTAGGATTACTTGCGGTAAGAATCATTGTTCCTCTGTCATTATAATTTACATTGATAATTTCAGGAACAACAGCTTTTATAACCTGTGTTTTAAATTCTTTGGAACACACTCCATTACTGATGGTTACAGTATATTCTCCCGGTTTATTCACTGAAATAGACTGTGTTGTGTCACCGGTATTCCACTCATATGTATATCCCGAGCCTGAACCTGCATCTAAGGTAATTCTATCTCCTTCACAGATATGCCCCCCCTTTAATGTAGAAACAATAGCAGGCACTACCTCTACAGTAACTTCTGCAGGCTTTGCAGACTTACATCCCTGGGCTCCGATAGCATATACAGAATATGTTGTTGTTTTGGTTGGGCTCACCGTTCTGGTTCCATCTGTAATGGAAGCAGTATCTTTCCATTGATAGGTTACCCCGCCGGTTGCTGTCATCAATACAGATTCTCCTACACAGATCTTCAGTTTTTCAACATTAAGGCCGGCAGTAGGTGTTGCTTCCTTATGCAGGGTTAACGTTGCCATTCTACTACAAAATCCTCCATTTGTAACAAGAACATGCAATACCTGACCATCTGTTCCGTCATAGGTAGTCAGATTTTTAATATAGTTGTTATTTTGAGCCTGTGCATCCGCCAGAGTGGTATAAAAGCGGGTTACAGCTCCTGCCGTTGTAGTAATCATTGGTATTGCAGCCTCCAAATTAAAAGTAGTGACGGTAGGAGTTGTACAAAGGCTGAGCACAGCATCCTGTACGGTAGGGCTTGTACCGCCTACAACGGTTATTTTAGCTTCTCCCGGACACTGGCTTCCCGGAACCATTACTTTTATGGAATACACTCCAGGTTCAGTAGCCACATAGGCAGCATTGGTTGCTCCTGGAATTAAAACCCCGTCTTTATACCATTGGAAAGTCATCCCAGGAACCGGATCCAATTGGGCTTTTAATGTTTTAGGAGCATTATCACACATATTAATTGTAGACGGCAGGCTTGCCCCGGTTTCATCTACAATTTTAACTCCAATATCAAATGATCCTCCTTCCAGGAAAACAGCAGAATCTAAGCTGTGGTCTTTAGCATCTGCAATAACCATTTTGAAATGATAAGTTTCACCAGGAATTACAGTTGCAACAGCAGTTAAAGGAATAGTTCTCCCTGCATAATTGATTCCCACGTGCGGAGTATTAATTCCTCCGAAATAAGCCTCATTGATTGGGCCACAAGAAAAGTTAGGCCCGGTGGGAACAATATTCGTAGCACTCACAGGTCCGGCACCTCCCGGCAGAACTGCTAAATTTGTATAAGTAGGATCCCCTACTTTTTTCAGCAAAAGAGCGAAAGCATCTGAGAAACCTGTACATGGATAACCTCCGGAATATTCCTCGGAAGCAAATATATAATTGAATTTTACCTGGGTAGAATTAGGAACAAAATCAAATTCAAGGGCTACTGCATCTTTCAATTCTACAGTAGCATTAGTAGCAGCTACAAGATCAGGATCACTCCCTGAACCAGGCTCTTTACTCATATCATCATTAAAGCTGTTTCCTGCATCTTTTGCATAACCGGTAGTTAAAACAATTCCGTCTTTAAAAGGAAAATTTGCAGTTCCTCTGTTAAAATACCCCCAAAATCTATTGTTATCAAATATGGTATGGTTAGGAGATACTGTAACATTGGTAATATTGGCTGTGGTACAGGTACTTCCCCCGTTAATCAGAATGTCTTTTACCAGCTGTTCCGGAAAATAACCTGTTGCCGGATAGGGAGCAACATTTACATCTATAAAATTTCCGGCCTTCAAACTTGCCCCTGTAGGTTTTATCTTCACAGGCTTTCTGCTAGGACCAACCTGTGAGAAAACAGAAGCAGAAGTCAGTAAAAAAGCCAAAAGAAAAAAGTAGTGTTTAAATCTATAATGCAACATTTTAATTTGATTTTGTTCAAATGTAGCAAAAATAACAATATCAAATCAGCATTTCAGACACTTATTACCCACTTTTTCATAAAAATTCACAATAAATACATTTTATTTTTAACTAATTGTAAATAAAAAATATTTAATCATAAAAAAACAGATCAATAAAATTAATCTGTTCTTATTTTTAACGGAGCTTTTTATGAACCTTTATTCGTCTTTTTTTAATTCATCAATCTCATTACGAAGCTGGGCAATAATGTCTTTCAAAGCTTTTATTTCATTTTTATTTGAACTTACATTGCTTTTCAGGATTACATTTTTGGCCTTTTCATTGTGATCTTCTTCATCTTCTTCATCATTAATTTCTTCAATATCTTCCTGAATGTCTTCTATATCTTCATTAATTTCTTCAATATCCTCACTGATCTCTTCAATGTCTTCACTGATTTCTTCAATATCTTCCTGAATATCTTCAATATCTTCACTAATTTCTTCAATATCCTCCTGGATATCTTCAATTTTTTCATGACTCTTATTTACAGACATCTGAATGAAGATGGCCAGATAAATAGCTTCCAGGGAAAGTACTGTAGTGAGAATCAGAAGCATTTTATCAAAATCAACAATATTCAGCATCGGAAGTAAAAAGGAAGTGATAAAAAGCAGGGTATGCACTATCAGAGACTGAATAGATCCTATCCAAGAGGTAATACTGTCTGCTATTTTTTCCAGAACTTCTGTTTTTTCGTTATATTTTTTCATCCTTTTAATTTTTACAACAGTTCTTTGGTTACTCCTAATCCAAACAGGGCAAAATCATATTTTGCAGGATCTTTATCATCAAATTTTCTGATGGCTGTATCCAGTTCTTCCACCGTTTTCCAGTCATTCTGAGTTCTTTCCAGCAATCCCAGCTTTCTTGAGATATTTCCGGTATGTACATCCAATGGAATAGACAGGTATTTCTGATCAATATCTTTCCAGATCCCGAAATCCACTCCACGTTTATCTTTACGCACCATCCATCTCAGAAACATGATGATTCTTTTGGCTGAAGAATTTTTATAAGGTGAACTGATATGCTTGTGGCTTCTATGTTTTCCGGTCTCCAGAAAACTGTTTCTGAACCTTTCTATTGCATGCTGAAAATTGGTTTCAGCAGTTTTGACTTTGAACAGCTCTTCCAGACTTTGATTTTCTTTATAAATCCTGTTAAACTGCCTTATAAAATAAGAAAAGTCTTCTCCGTTAAAGGTTCTGTGAATGCTTTTATCCTGAATATCCTTCAAATCTTTTTCAGAATGGTTCAATACAAAATCATAGGGTGAATTCCCCATAATATCCAGCATTTTATTTGCTGAATTGATAATGGACTTCCTGTTTCCCCACGAAATAGTGGCTGCCAGAAAACCGGCAATTTCAATATCCTGTTTTAAAGAGAAACGATGCGGGATCTGTATCGGGTCATTTTCTATAAAATCAGGAGCATTATACTGGTCTGCCTTTTCGTCCAGAAAACCTCTAAGCTCTTCAATCTTCAACATAATTCTTTTAAATTTTTACACTTTCCAAAGCTTTTGGCAGAAATGAATTAGGGAAAATGTTTCTTGCTTCATCCGTGAATACTGTTAAATCTGCATATCTGTTGGAAAAATGCCCAAGGATGAGTTTTCCAACCTGTGCTTTCTGTGCAATGGTTGCTGCTTCCAGGGCTGTGGTATGCCCTGTATAATCTGCCATTTCCTTCAGATCATGCAGGAAAGTAGATTCATGATACAGAACCGTAGCATTTTTAATAATAGGAATAACACTTTCAAGGTAGCGGGTATCACTACAGAATGCATATGATACTGACGGAGCCGGATCAATGGTTAACACCTCGTTTTTAAGGACATAACCATCACTTAGCACAAAATCTTTTCCTGCTTTTATGTTGTGATAATCACATGATTCAATTTCGCTATACTTAGCAATTTCCTTCATATTCAAGTGCCTGTCTTTGGGTTTTTCTTTAAAAAGATACCCGTTACAGTAGATTCTGTGGTCCAAAGGAATGGTATATACTTCTACCCTATTATCTTCATAGATTTTTTCTGAATAATCTTTGTCCAGTTCATGGTAAACCACCTCAAAACCACGATAGGTTTCTGTGATCTGAAAAATAGTTTCCAGCATCTTTTTGATTCCTTTCGGGCCATAAACATGCAATGGATTTTCTCTTCCCAAAAGACGGAAGGAGGCAATAAGTCCCGGAAGACCAAAACAATGATCTCCGTGAAGGTGGGAAATAAAAATATGGTTGATTTTTGAAAATCTGGCTTTTGCTTTTCTCAGCTGTACCTGCGTTCCTTCTCCACAATCAATCAGGAAGTGTCTTTCTTCCATTTCCAGCAGCTGGGCTGTGGGCGAGGAATTGATAGTCGGAATCGCTGAATTAAAACCTAATATTGTTAAATAAGTACTCAAATCAATAGTTTCTTGTAACAAATGTACGACAGAAATTTTAAAACATATATTTTACCTTTAAATTTCAACAGGAAATACATAAAAAAAGCCACTTTTCCATGATAGAAAAATGGCTCTAATTTATCTGTATGATCAATTACTTTACTTTTAAAAAATCCATAAACAGGTCTAATGCCTGCTTACGGTGGCTGATCTTATTTTTATCTTCCGGTTCCATTTCAGCAAAGGTTCTCTCATATCCTTCAGGAACGAAGATAGGATCATATCCGAATCCTTTGAAACCTTTATTTTCAGTTAATAGATTACCGTGAACTCTTCCTTCAAAATACTGGGCTCCGTTTTCATCATAATAGCATAGAACGGTAACGAAGTAAGCTTTTCTATTCTCTATTCCCTGCATTTCTTCCAATACTTTTTCAATATTTTTAGCGAAATCGTGATCTCCTGCATAACGGGCAGAAAATATTCCTGGTCTTCCGTCTAAAGATTCTACAACAAGTCCACTGTCATCGCCCAAACTTGGAACCCCTGTCTTTTCAAAACAGTATTTAGCTTTAATTAAGGCATTGGCATGAAAAGAATCTCCGTCTTCTACAATCTCTTCGTGGATATTATAATCTGTAAGGCTTTTAACAATACAGTCATTTCCTAAAATCTGCTGAATCTCTTCTTTTTTATGCTCGTTGTGTGTAGCAACCAATAATTCCATTTCTATATTCATTTTCAATTTTACTTTTTACTGCTGTTGATTACATTTCAGCATAATGTACTTTATATTTCTTCATAAAAAGGTAGTAGAACAAAGAGAAAAGCACAATTCCTACGGCTAAGATCAACCATTCTGAAACATTAAACACTTTTGCAAAACTTTCATCCTTACCGTACAGCACCAGTAATGACAGTGTAAGGTTATTAAATGCATGTAATAATATTGGCATCAGTAAAGATTTTGTTTTATGATATACCAGTCCCAATACACAGCCCAGCATTACAGCACTGATAAACTGCCAGGGATTTCCGTGAACAATGCCGAAAATAATGGAAGCATATAAAATAGCTTTCCATGGTTCCACTCCTTTATTGATTAATCCCTTCTGAATAATCCCTCTGAAGATAATTTCTTCAAAGATAGGCGCCATAATTACCGTCATGATAATCATTACAACAGGATTATCGGTCAGCTGGCTCATAAGCTGGGTGAAATACTCATAAAAACCTCCAAAAAAAGGACCTGTTGTAGGAATAAGTGTTGTGGTAAACTCTGAAATAAACATCATCCCAGCCATCATTGGAAAAATAAGAAGATAAGTATAGAAGTTGACAGATGAAAGATTAAAGCTCAGTTTCTTTTGAGTTGTTCTTCTTACAATGAAAAAATCGAAGAAAGCAATTGCTGTAACAAATCCTACAGAATTGGCTACCATGAGAAACCAGTCTTTAAGTTCAAGATTTTCTTTGAACACCACTTTCCAAAAAGTACTGAATAAAGATACAGCCATCGTTCCCACAAACAATCCAACCACTAAAGTAACAGCGCCAAGCCATGTGAAAGTAAACTTCGGATACCTGCTATTTTCCATTCTTTTTCTCTGTAAAAGTTTATGGAAACAAAGATAATTTTTTTGAATGCCACAGGCAACTAAAAAAGAAAATACTTAAATTAGCCCCAGTTGCCATGAATATTGCAAAAACAAATACAGAAATCTCTTTTCCCGGCCTTGAATCTAAAATTAACTGGTGGGTTACTTCTATCCTGCAGATAACTTTCTTCGGAATCTTTCTGTTCTTCTTCTGTCTTTTTGTTCTTGGCCCTATATATGGGATCTACAAAAGAGGATGGGAACCTATGCTTTCAGCTGCCTTGGCATGCTGGGCTATTTCACTGGTGATTTTGATTCCTGTTATCCGGTATTATATTATAAAAAGAAAAAAGATAGCCAATAAAATTGTGATCAACAGCTCCGGACTTTTATTTTATAATTCAAAAAATGAAATTACAGAACAGATATTATACACTGAACTTCGTTCTTCAAACCAAAATTTTGATATTTATACATTTACTCCAATAGGTTCAGGCATGGTTCCCTTGTTGGAAATCACTATACAACAAGAAAAAAAAGAAGAAACCAGACGTATTGATATAAATCTTCCTCTTTATGCTGTGAAGAATAAAGCCGCCCTATATGCTCATTTCATACATGGAATCTCGATTTTCCGTTCTGATTTAAAAATAGACCCCATGGTATTGAGAACGTTTTCTATCGACCTGAATACATGGGAAATTAACAAAATTAAGAAAGTTTCAATAGGCAACTGGTTTTTTATTTTAGCAGTGATTGTTACTGTCTGTATCATTATTGGAGCTACATTTCTAATCATTGAAATTAAAAACTAAAATGACAGAAAAGTTCCAAACTGTTGTTTCTAAAGTGAACAAGCCAATCACCTATCTTCTGACAGGAATTTTGTGGCTGGTCATCATCATTATTCTGATCGTCATGGGAGTAATTTCCGAAAATATCTATAGCCATTTCAGACGCTATATAGAAGATGATCCCGGTACTTTTTTCATCCTTATTTTTACCCAACTTTTATTACTATTTTGTGGTATAGCTCTAATGATGTCTTTAACCTATCAAAAAAAAGAAAAGATCCGGAAGGCTGTTATTGATGAAAAAGGAGTTACTTTTTATAACAGGCAGGACCATGTAATGCATATCGTTTTATATAGTGAACTCCAAAAGGCTAAGAACTCATCAGGTGATGCTTTTATGTATACTACCACAGGAAAATATGCTAAATCCTATCTGAAAATTTATCTTAAAAACAAAACAGGGCAAATTATACTAACAAGCATAGATTTCAACTTTGAGTATGTTATCCTGAGCAATCAATTCGAAATGTACCGGCAGTTTTTAAGGGGTATCCAATGCTTCCGTCCGGATCTTACGGTAAGCCGACAAACCATTGAAGAATACAGACTCGATCAGGACTTCCAGCCAGTAAAAAATTTTGGAACATTTGAGTATATTATAGCTACCCTCTTCACACTTACTATCCTTGGGTTGATTTATGCCGTTTCCTTGCTCTTTTAACTTCTACTTCAGGATAATCATGTCTTTCTTTAATTTCTATTGCCATACGATCCATATTGTATGAATTTAAATTTGAAAACCTCATAAAAAATCACGATTTTTGCAACTTCAAAATACGATATGTCAGACTTAATCAAAGAAATACAAAAAAGAAAGACCTTCGGGATCATTTCCCACCCGGATGCCGGAAAAACTACTCTTACTGAAAAACTCCTTCTTTTCGGAGGCGCAATCCAGGAAGCGGGTGCGGTAAAATCCAACAAAATAAAAAAAGGAGCTACTTCCGACTTTATGGAAATTGAAAGACAGAGAGGGATCTCTGTAGCCACTTCCGTATTGGCATTTGAATATAGAGACCATAAAATCAACATTCTGGATACTCCGGGTCACAAGGACTTTGCTGAAGATACCTACAGAACTTTAACGGCTGTAGATTCGGTAATTGTTGTAATTGACGTTGCAAAAGGGGTTGAGGAACAAACTGAAAAACTGGTTCAGGTATGTAGAATGAGAAATATTCCGATGCTGGTATTCATTAACAAGCTTGACCGTGAGGGAAAAGATGCCTTTGATCTTTTGGATGAAGTAGAACAGAAATTAGGTTTAACCGTTTGTCCGCTTTCTCTGCCAATTGGTATGGGAAGTGATTTCCAGGGAATTTACAATATCTGGGAAAACAACATCCAGTTATTCCTGGAAGAGAAAAAACAGAAAGTTGGAGACTCTATTAAGTTTGATGATATTAACGATACTTCAATAGACGAAGTCATTGGTGAAAAAGCGGCCAATACTTTAAGAGAAGAACTTGACCTGATCCAGTCTGTTTATCCTGAGTTTAATCGTGAAGATTATATGAAAGGGGATTTACAGCCGGTATTCTTCGGTTCTGCATTGAACAATTTTGGAGTTCGTGAGCTACTGGATGCATTCATAGATATTGCTCCGATGCCACAGCCTAAAGAAAGTGATACCCGCTTGGTAAAACCTGAAGAAAGTGCTTTTACAGGATTTGTATTTAAAATCCACGCGAATATGGATCCTAAACACAGAGACAGATTAGCCTTCGTAAAAATTGTTTCCGGAACCTTCAGAAGAAACGAAAACTATTTACTGGTAAGAGAAGGTAAAAAGATGAAATTCTCTTCCCCAAATGCTTTCTTTGCAGATAAAAAAGAGGTAGTAGAGGAAAGTTTCCCAGGAGATATTGTTGGCCTTCATGATACAGGAAGTTTCAGAATCGGTGATACTTTGACTGGTGGTGAAAAACTGAGCTTCAAAGGAATCCCAAGTTTCTCTCCGGAACATTTCCGTTATATCAACAACAATGATCCGCTTAAAGCTAAGCAACTGGCTAAAGGTATCGATCAGCTGATGGACGAAGGAGTTGCCCAGTTGTTTACTCTGGAAATGAACGGAAGAAAGATCATCGGAACTGTAGGTGCCCTTCAGTACGAGGTTATTCAATACCGTCTGGAGCATGAATATGGTGCAAAATGTACCTATGAACCTCTTTCAATGCACAAAGCCTGTTGGGTAGAAGCAGATGAGAAATCTGAAGAATTCAAGGAGTTTGCAAGATTAAAGCAGAGATTCCTTGCCAGAGATAAATACAATCAATTGGTATTTTTAGCGGATTCTTCTTTCACTATTCACATGACACAGGAGAAATTTCCAAATGTGAAGCTTCATTTTATCAGTGAATTCAGAGAAAGCTAATTAAAACTAGCTTGATAATATATATCCGCAGAAGTTTTCTGCGGATTTTTTTGTTCATTAAAAATATCAATTGGTTTTAAGATACTATTTGTTAAACTTTAGAAACTTTTTATATTTGAACGTTTTACAATAATTCATTAAACAAATCATGAAAAACTTTTATCAAATTCTGGGCGTTCCCACTGATGCTACAAATGAAGAAATTAGAATTGCTTACAGAAAACTTGCAACTAAATTGGATCAAGCGCAAAAGTTGGGGACTAGGCAAAAAGTTTAGCTAATCTGAAGATAAAAAAGGTTCTGTCTTTTACTCCTCTGAGCTGCATTCTGAAGTTTTTTATTTTCGCATTGAAAGATTCAGCAGCAGCATTGGTGCTTCTTTGATCAAAATAGTTGAGAATATTTCTATAATGATTCATTATTGTTTTTCTTAAGGTAGAAAAAGATTTAAACTCTGCTTCTTCCACATTTCTAAACCAATGGGCCAGTTTAGTCATGGCTACAGATTTCGAAATATTCTGGTTATAAATTTTTCTAAGTCCATCAGTCAATTCATATGCCTGTTCCAGATCAGGATACTGGGTAAAAAGGATCGAAGCTCTTTGTTTCTGGGACAGAGTCCATTTCTCACGGCTTTTATATAGTAAATACCTGCTTCTTGCCAGGAGCTGTTTCCGGGTATCTCCATTTGTAAAAACTTCTGTTTCAGCTGAGTGACTGTTAAGAGGATTGTTTTCCATTTCAATAGCCTCCCAGCGATTCCTGATCCTGATCTCCTGAAGGGCCTCTATGGACAGCTTCTGAACATGAAAACGATCAATAACCTGTACTGCATCAGGAAAGCAGCGTTGGGCAATACGCTTCATGGAACCCGCCATATCCAATGTAATTTCGTTTACCTTCATCCGAAGTTTTTTGCTGATCTTCAAAAGATGTGTGATGACAAAATCACTTTGGGTACCTTTTATCATAGCAACAATACTTCCTTTTCTCCCTTTTGCTTTTTTGGAGGTAAGAACGGTATAAAGTTCTCCATCAGATAATGCTACTTCGTCTAAAGATAAGGAGGCTGAGACATTTTCAGGGTAAATGATCCAGTCCTCTGCGTGCGGTTTTTGTTCCCAGCTATGATATTCGCTGAGATTATTCTTGTATTGCCTCTGGAAGGTCTTGCCTTTGATCCCGAAAAATTCTGCTATAACTTTTAGGGGAAGAGCTTTAGTGTCTGCTAATTTTTTTTAAGAAGACTGCCAAATCCTTTGTCATCCGTGTGCCTTTCGCTACAAGCTGCCAGTCTCTCTGAAGGATCTCACCGGAGGATTTATCTGTCCATCTTCTTCTTTTCACATGGAGCTTTACGATTTTACCCCGTAATGGATAATCATCTACAATGATTTCAGGTAAAAAGCCCTTGGATTCAAGTCTCCTTTCTTTAAATTCATGGGGAATACTATTTCTTTCTTCAAAATAAATATGAAGTTCTGCATCATGAGTTTCTGCTTTGAGGATATCAAAGTGTTCAACTAAAAATTCCGGAAGTAATAATTTAAGAAGGTCGTGATCGCTTAACATGATGCAAAGATAAAACTACTTAACATTCCCCCCAACTTTTGAGACTGAGCCACTAAATTCCACCCTGATAAGAATTTTGGCGATAAATATTTTGAAGATCGCTTTAAAGAAATCAATCTTTTTTAAATTATTGAAATGGTTGATTTTTTATTTGTTTTACTTAATTACTACTAAAAAAAAATTGTAAAACAAGTTATTTTTATTTTACAAAACGTTGAAATTCTAATAATTAAATATTTACATAATCAAAACAATTCCTTTACAAACTTTACAAAAACTTCCCTCCTAATTTTACTTCATCAAAAAAATAATGGTATGAAAAAGTATATATTACTCGTTGCAATATCAGGTGCTTTTATTGCATGCAGCCAAAAAGGTGAAGTTTCCCAGTCTAAAATTGAAGAAGTTATACATAGTGCAGACAGTGCTGCTACTGTTGCTTCAGAAGCTATTGATCAAGCAGGTAAAACAGCTGATCAGGCTCTTGATTCAGCAAGTATCAGAATAAAGGATATTGAAGGCGCTAAAAACGATATCCAGGATAAAATAGAAAGTACTTCCAGAATGGTGGATTCATTATCCGATAAGATTGCTTCTACAAAACTGGAATCAAAGATTGAGAAAAAGGATTCTGCAACTAAGAAGCCTGAGAGAACAGCAACACATGTTCCAGCTCCTAAAGTGATTAAAGAAACCAAGATCATTTACAAGGAAAAACCGCAGAACGACAGCTACGAACTGAGTATGTCCAAAGATAAAATGGTGAAGACGGGATATCTTGTAGTGCGGGCAGATCATGCTGAAACGGTAAAGGAAATCATCAGAGAAGAGGCCATTAAAAACAATGGGTATGTTAAAAGTGAGAATCAGTCTTATATTGAAGCAGCAAATCCGCGTGATGAAAACCAAAAGATTTACAGCCTGAACATCAAAGTTCCTATCCAGCATTTTGATGGCTTAATGGAAGCTTTAAACAGCAATATAGGAGATATTGAGACCAGAGACATTCAGGTTACAGGACGTAATTATGCAGATAATACCATCTGCAGCATCGATGTCAATATCACAGATAAAACTGAAGCTGAAAAAGAACCTAAAACTTTTGGAGGAAAATCATTAGCCGCCATTGAATCCGGCTGGGATGTAATTACTTCGATCTTTCTTTTTCTACTTCCACTATGGCCGGTATTTCTGATTGGCGGTATTGGATACTATTTTTATAAAAAGAAAAAAAACAGTAATATTCCTCATCAGGATTCTCATTAGAATCTCAAAATCCATCCTTTGGACTGCCCCCAAAAAGTTAGACACTTTTTAGGGGCATTTTTTTATGGAAAGGAAAGGAAAATTTAGCGTTGCTTTCAAATTGGAATGTATAGAACTTCATCAGAATTCTTATCATTCGATTGAATCTATAGCAACAGAAAAAGGATTTAACGAGAGTAATCTTCGCAAGTGGATCGGTTTTTATAACAAGTACGGAATATCGGGATTACAACCGAGAAAAAACAAAAGCTATTCCGTAAGGTTTAAGCTTAAAGTGTTGAAAGCCATCAATACGGAGTTCATCTCACAAAGAGAAGCGTGTGTCAGGTTTGATATCCCTGCCCAGTCTACCGTCTTGAATTGGCAGCGTGATTACGAAAAAAGTGGTATTTTAGGTTTGGAAAACAAACCTATAGGAAGACCCAAAAAAATGAGTGATTACAAGCGTAAGAAAAGGAAGTCTGACAAGCCATTGACAAGGGAAGAAGAACTTTTATTGGAGAACGAAAGGCTGCGTGCCGAGAACGATTTTCTAAAAAAGCTAGACGCCTTAACTCTCAAAAAGAACAAGCAGAGGCCATCGAAGAATTAAGGCAAAAATATGACCTGTCAGTCCTGCTGGATTGTACAGGTATGGCCAGGAGCAGTTTCTATTACCATCAGAAAATGCTTCAGAAGAATGATAAATATTCAGACATCAAGACCCTGATAAGGCAGATCTATCACAAGCACAAAGGACGTTTTGGATACCGTCGCATCACTTTGGTAATGAAAGAAAAAGGAATTATCATCAATCACAAGACAGTCATGAAACTAATGAAAGTTCTGGGACTCAAAAGCATCATAAGGGTCAGGAAATACAAGTCCTATAGAGGCGAACAAGGCAGTATAGCACCGAATGTTTTGGAGAGGAACTTCAAGACAGACCAACCTAACAGGAAATGGGCAACTGATGTGACGGAGTTCAATGTCTCTGGAAACAAACTGTACCTATCCCCGATAATTGACCTTTATAACGGAGAGATCATCAGTTACGATATATCGGAGAGACCTGTCTTTATTCAGGTTATTAATATGTTAAAGAAAAGCTTCAGTAAAATCAAAAATACAGAAAACATCATTCTCCACTCGGATCAAGGCTGGCAATATCAGATGAAAGCCTATCAGATGCTTTTGAAAGAAAAAGGAATCATCCAAAGTATGTCCAGAAAAGGAAACTGCCTGGACAATGCTGTGATAGAGAATTTCTTCGGGACGTTAAAATCTGAGATGTTCTACACCAAGAAATTTAGAACAATTGATGAACTTAAAAAAGAAATAAAAGAATACATTAATTATTACAACCACGACAGGATAAGACTCAATCTAAAAGGAAAGAGCCCGGTAATGTACCGAACTCTTTATTATAATATTGTTTAATTTTGTCTAAACTTTTGGGTGCAGTCTACTTAAGGGTGGATTTTTGTTTTAACTACAGATTTTTTGTGAAGAGAAATGTATTGAAACTGTTTAATAAAAATACCCGTATTGAGACTTACATCCATCATTCATTACTCATAAAAAAGGCCTCCAAACGGAAGCCTTTTATATTATTTCATGTTCACTACTCTGTCTACGACAAATTTTGTGTTTCCTCTCCACGGAAGAGCGCCATTGTATTCTTTATAATGGAGGTCAAAGGTTTTGCCACTGTTGTTTTCCAATTGCTTGAAAACTTCAGGGTCATCTACAGAGAACTCAAACTCATAGCTTGTAATACCGCCTGTTTTTCCTTTTCCAAAACCTTCCTGAATCAGTTTACCTTCATACGTCTTGAAGATATAGCCTTTTTTCATGGCATAATTCAGGTATCCGGATTTTACGCCTTCTCCAAATACAAAGAAGAACTTATACCATACAAATACTCCTAACAATAGCAGTACGACACCGAGGGTGATCCACAAAGATTTTTTCATAGTGTGTGTTTTGTTAATTTTTTATTTTGCGATACTTCTTGAGATCACGATTTTCTGAATTTCAGACGTTCCTTCGTAGATCTGAGTGATTTTCGCATCTCTCATTAGTCTTTCTACGTGGTATTCTTTCACATATCCGTATCCACCATGGATCTGTACTGCTTCAATAGTAGTATCCATTGCTACCTGAGAAGAGTATAGTTTTGCCATAGCTCCGCTTTCAGAGATATCTTTTCCGGCATCTTTCTCACAAGCTGCTTTGAAACATAACATTCTTGCCGCAGTGATCTGAGTTGCCATATCAGCTAATTTGAATGCGATAGCCTGGTGGTTGATGATCTCAGTTTTGAATGCTTTTCTTGTTTTAGCATATTTCAAAGCCAATTCGTAAGCTCCAGAAGCAATACCTAATGCCTGAGAAGCGATACCAATTCTACCACCGTTCAGTACAGCCATTGCAAAATTGAAACCAAAACCATCTGCACCAATTCTGTTTTCTTTCGGCACTTTTACATTGTTGAAGATCAAAGAGTGTGTATCACTTCCTCTGATTCCCAGTTTATCTTCTTTTGGTCCGATTTCAAAACCTTCCCAACCTCTTTCTACAATGAAAGCATTGATTCCTTTATGTTTTTTCTCAGGATCAGTCTGTGCAATTACGATATAGTAAGTAGCAGTTCCACCGTTAGTAATCCAGTTTTTAATACCATTTAAAAGATAGTAATCTCCTTTGTCTTCAGCAGTAGTTTTCTGAGACGTTGCATCAGAACCTGCTTCCGGCTCAGATAAAGCGAATGCTCCAATAACCTGTCCGCTTGCCAATGGAGTAAGATATTTTACTTTTTGCTCTTCGGAAGCAAATTTTTCAAGACCTGCACAAACCAATGAATTGTTTACAGACATTACAACCGCTGCAGAAGCGTCTACTTTTGCAATTTCTTCCATTGCCAGCACATAAGAAACGCTGTCCATACCTGCACCACCGTATTTAGGATCCACCATCATTCCCAAAAGCCCCATTTCTCCCATTTTTTTCACCTGCTCTACAGGGAATTTCTGGTCGCGGTCTCTTTCAATAACTCCAGGTAATAGTTCATTCTGTGCAAAGTCTCTTGCCGCCTGCTGAATCATCAGCTGTTCTTCCGATAAATTAAAGTCCATAAAAAAAATAATTAGATAGCCGTAAATTTACACTTTTTAAGCAAATCTGAAAAAATAAATTAAAAGCAGGAAAAAGGCTGACAGAAAGGGAGATGTGAGAGGTTCGGGACGCAGAGTCCGGCAAGCTATATTTTACGATATTACAGCCTGTAAAATGATTATTGGAGTTCCCGGCAAAATCTGTTAATAAAGAATGAATATTTCTGGTGTGGCAGGATTGTGATAATCCGCTTATATGGCTTCCAGAGCCGTTTTCAACAAAAACTGTTATGGTACACATTCAACTTATCTCCAATTATCTGTTTCAGATGTATACAATTAAAAAAAATGCTTATATTTAGATTTCTTTATAAATTATTTAAAAAATCATGACGATCAAGAGATTATTCGATATTCCGCACTACGCTTTAGAAAAATATCCTAAAACGGATATGTTTGCAACGAAATATCATGGTGAATGGAAAAAAACTTCTACACAGGAGTTTATTAATGAAGGAAATAAGATATCCAGAGGGTTACTGAAGTTAGGTATAAAACCGGGTGATAAGATCGCTTTGATTACCACCAATTCCCGTACAGAGTGGGCAATAATGGATTTCGGGCTTTCCCAGATTGGTGTTGTTTCGGTACCGGTTTATCCAAGTATTTCTCCGGAAGATTATGAATTTATCTTCAATAATGCAGAAATACAATATTGTTTTGTTTCAGATAAAGAGTTACTCAATAAGGTAATGAAGGTAAAGCACAACATTCCAACTTTACAGGGAATCTTTACTTTTGATAAAATAAGCGGTGCTGCCAACTGGAGTGAAATTCTTGATCTTGGCGAGGATGAATCTACCCAAATTGAAGTGGAAGATCTTTCCAATGCTATTAATACGGAAGATTTAGCTACCATTATTTACACTTCAGGAACTACAGGAAGACCTAAAGGAGTAATGCTTACCCATAATAATATAGTTTCCAATGTCCTGGGATCTATCCCAAGGATTCCCAAGAAAAAGAGCCTTGATTATAAGGAAACAAGAGCGTTAAGCTTCCTTCCTATCTGTCACATTTTTGAAAGAATGCTATTCTATCTTTATCAATACAACGGTTTTTCTATTTACTTCGCTGAAAGTATTGAAAAAATGGGTGAAAATGTAAAAGAAGTGAAACCTCATTACATGACAGTAGTACCCAGACTGGTAGAAAAAGTATATGATAAGATCTACAATACCGGTTCTTCTGCCGGAGGTTTAAAATCAAAAATATTCTTCTGGGCTTTAAATTTAATTACTAAAAAGAAGTCTGTCTCCAAACCATCGGGCATTCAGGAACTGATAGCCGACAAGCTGGTATTCTCAAAATGGAGAGAAGGGCTGGGTGGCGAAATCATCACTTTGGTTTCCGGATCTGCAGCCTTGTCTACAAGACTGAACTTAATGTTCCAGAACGCGGGAGTCCCTATTTTAGAGGGATATGGCTTAACAGAAACCTCACCTGTAATTTCTGTAAACAGCTTTGAAAAAATGAAAGTGGGAACTGTTGGAATTCCTTTGGATAACTTACAGGTAAAGATTCAGGAAGACGGTGAAATTACAGTAAAAGGACCTTCAGTGTTTAAAGGTTATTTCCAGAATGAAGAAATGACCAAAGAAGCATTTACTGAAGACGGTTTCTTTAAGACAGGAGATATCGGGCACATTGACAGCGATGGTTTCCTACAGATTACTGACCGTAAAAAAGAAATGTTCAAAACATCCGGTGGAAAATATATTGCACCTCAAACCATTGAAAACTTAGCTAAAGCTTCAAAATTCATTGAGCAGATCATGGTAGTAGGTGATGGTGAGAAAATGCCATGTGCTCTGGTACAGCCTGATTTTGAGTTCGCAAAAAGCTGGGCGATGAGAAATAACCTCAACATTGGCTCTACTCCTGAAGAAATTGCTAAAAGTCAGGAACTGAAGCAGAGAATTGAAAAAGAGATTAATGGAATTAATGAACACCTTGGAAACTGGGAGAAAATTAAAAAGATTGAGCTGACTCCCGAAGTTTGGAGCATTGAATCCGGACTTCTGACTCCCACACTGAAACTGAAGAGAAAAGCGATAAAAGAAAAATTTATTGCCCTCTATAATAAAATGTATGATCATCAGAATTAGAAAAATAAAAGCCGCTCCAATAAAGCGGCTTTTTTGTGTGTTTTAATCATCATGGATAGATGGCTTAACAGAAACCTGTTTCTATTAAATTTTACCCTCACGGATTTCAGATTACGCAAATTTTTCTAATGTAATCTTTTCAATTGCCGTAGATAAGTGGTATTCGTGTTTACATAAAAAAAGCTGCCTCAAAATGAAACAGCTTTTTGTATTGTTGAAAATCAATAATTAGAATTTAATTACAGATTTCATTTTTTCGTTTTCTTCCATTACCAACTCATCGTCAACAAGAATTTTCCCGGAATGCTCATCAATAATGATTTTCTTTCTCTGGGCAATTTCCATTTGCTTTTGTGGTGGAATAGTGAAGAAAGATCCTTTTGGAGCTCCTCTCTCTAATCCTACTACAGCAAGACCATTGATTGAGTTTGTTCTGATTCTGTTATAAGAAGCTAATAATCTTTCATCAATCTTACCTGCGAATTCTTTAGACTGCTCTAATAAGTATTCTTCTTCTTTTTGAGTTTCAGAAATAAGACCTTCTAACTCTTCTTTCTTGAATTTCAGGTGGTTTTTCAAATCGTTGATCTTTGCATTCAACTCGCTTAAAGTTTCGTTTTTGTGAGCAATTTTAGCTCCGAATTCTTTAATTCTTTTTTCAGCAAGCTGAATTTCCAGATCCTGGAATTCCATTTCTTTTCCTAATGCTTCAAACTCTTTATTGTTTCTTACATTATCCTGCTGAGATTTGTATTTCTCAATTAAAGTTTTTGCATGGTTAATCACTTCATGCTTTGTTTTGATCTGATCTTCCTGATCTTTGATGTCTGCATGAAATTTTTCAGCTCTCTTTTCAAGACCTTCAATTTCAATTTCAAGATCTTCAACTTCAATTGGCAATTCTCCTCTAGTATTTCGGATTTCATCCAATCTTGAATCAATGATCTGTAAATCGTATAAAGCTCTTAATTTTTCTTCAACTGAAATATCGTTGGTTTTTGCCATATTTAAATGAAATAATTTACTGGGTTTGTTTTTTCAATAGATTTTGAAATTGCAAATGTACTAAATTTTTGTGATAAAATTTCAAATAATTGTTGAGTTACAAATTGTTCTGATTCATAATGCCCTATATCACAGATCAGCATTTTGGACTCGGCTAAAAAATAGTCATGGTATTTCAGATCTCCGGTAAGGTAAGCATCACATTTTTTGGAAACTGCAGAACGTATTCCACTGGCTCCGGAACCACCCAGTACCCCTACTCTTTTAATTTTTTTGTTATTAAAAGCGGAATGTTTAATGACTTCTAGACCGAATTTCTCTTTTACAAATCTTAAGAAATCTTTTTCATCCATTTCTTCTTCCAGTTCACCATACATTCCCAAACCAACATGATGATTTTTATTATCGAGACTGTATATCTGATGAGCAACTTCTTCATATGGATGTGCCGTTTTCATTGCGCTTACGATCTGGCCCTGTTTAAATCCTTCAAAAATAACGGAAATCATATCCTCATCGGCATTTTCCCTGATGTTCTGTTGTCCGGAAAACGGATTTGAACCTTCAACAGGTCTGAATGTACCCTTTCCGTTAACAGTAAAACTGCATTCGTCATAAAATCCTATACTTCCGGCTCCGGCAGAGAACATTGCTTCTTTTACCTTTTCCGAATAATCTTTAGGGACAAAAACAGTCAGTTGCTTGAGGTTATTTTCTTTAGGCTGAAGAATTTTCATATTCTTTAATCCCAGCTGACGGCAAATACCATGATTTACTCCAAAGAAATCATTATCAAAAGCCGTATGAATGGCATAAATGGCAATTTTATTTTCAATAGCTTTTAAAACAGCTCTTTCTACATAATTTTTCCCGGTTAAAGATTTCAGCCCCGAAAAAATAATAGGATGAAAACATACGATCAGGTTGCAGTTTTTCTTTATAGCTTCATCCACCACATTTTCCAATGCATCATGGCAAACGAGAATTCCGGACACATCACGATCGGGAACTCCACACAAAAGCCCAACGTTATCAAAATCTTCTGCCTGTCTGATACTTATTTCCTCTTCTATCTTTGAAATTACAGTTCTTAGCTTCATTTGTCTATATTTTACAATTACAGCGAAGATATTAATTTTAGAAAGATTCAGAAAAATTCTACCCAACAAAAAAGCCGGCAGATAAAGACCGGCTTTAGCATAAAAGAGTAATATAATTTAATCTTTAAACATGGATACTCTCGTAAAGGATTCTATCTGCACGTCACAGTTTATATCTGACTCCATAAAGAGCTGATACCCTCGTCCGGGATCAAGACTTGCAGGGTCAGCAATGGTATAGAAATAAAAGGTAAGAAGATTACCTATTCCATTAGAGCCACTTGGTACAAGCTGAATAGAGTTAACTTCAAATCCTGAATCAGGGTTTTTGAATGTTGCTTTTACAGATCCTAAAGAATTGGAATTGGGCATAATATTAGCAATCAGCCTCCAGACATGAACCTGGCCATAGATTTCATTTTCTCTCCACTTATTGGTAGCAGCGATATAGATATTTGAAGTAACACCGGGAAACGGAACTGTAGTTTCCGGCCAGCTTGTAGTAGGACTGGATGCAAAGACCAACGGGGTGGTATACACTACCTGTTGTCTTGTTCCATATCCATTTCCTGATGCTACTAAGTTAAGCGTAGGTTTTACATTTGCGTTTCCAGAATTCACCTTAACGACACCGTCATTACCAGCCTGGGAAGATGTGGGAACAAAAAGCTGTCTCCAGAGGGTACCATCCCAATACTGGAAATTATTGGTTGTCTTATTAAAAATTAGAGTTCCTGCAACGAGGTTAGCATTCACAACGCCTGCAGGGGGCACTGTTGATGCAATATTATCAGCCAAATATGTATCCCTGTCTGTATCTGTAAGCCGGGGAATGAGAATACCTTTCTGATTAGAAACAATATCCAATACTGCTCCTCCATTTGGAGTGGTAGTATTAATACCAACCTGTCCACATACAAAACCATATATGAACATTGGCATTAACGAAGTTAATATTCTTATCATGATCGTAGGTTTTGTAAAATAAAATTACAAACTAAAACCAAAAATATGTTAAAAAATAAATTTTTATATGTCATATTTTATTCGTATTTTATTAAATACAAACAATTGAAAAACAGTATTTTAAATACATATAATTCACTTTTTAATGAAAGAAAATTCATTAACATTTGTATGTTTCTTTTAACAATCCTATCTTTACCCGCTACTTGACAGAAATTATTAACTTCACCGTGAAATAAAACCATTAAAATGGAAAGAGAACACAACCTTGTTCCTGAGGACAATTTATGGAAAAGATATCTTTACCGAATTATTTACCGCTCCGATACCAGGCTCGGAAAACTGTTCGATATCACTTTACTCTCTTTAATTCTTGTGAGTACAGCCATTATAATGATGGAAAGTGTACCTAAGCTTGACAAAAGGTTTCATTACACATTCCTGGTTCTTGAATGGGTTATTTCTATTTTCTTTACAGCGGAATATTCTATGCGGATTGCTGTAGTAAAAAATAAAAAGCATTATATCTTCAGCTTCTTCGGGATCATAGATTTTCTGGCACTGGTTCCGTTTTATCTTAGTTTTTTCTTTCCGATAACCAAATATTTTCTGATCTTCAGAATGCTCAGAATGTTGCGAATCTTCAGGATCTTTAATTTACTGGATTTTATGAATGATGGCTATCTTATTGTAAGGGCCTTAAAAAACAGCTCCAGAAAGATTTATATATTCCTTTTATTCCTGATCATATTCTCAGTGATTGTAGGTTCTCTTATGTTCATGGTGGAAGGTGGACGGCAGGGTTTTGAAACCATTCCGCAATCTATTTACTGGGCTGTAGTAACGGTAACTACCGTGGGCTATGGTGATGTATCCCCTATTACCCCGATGGGAAAATTTTTTGCTGTTGTACTGATGCTTGCCGGTTACTCCATTATTGCCGTTCCTACAGGAATTGTAACGGCTGAAATGAGAAACAAAAGGCAAAATCTGGAAAAGGTATGTGACCGTTGTGGTAATGAAGATATTGATGATGATGCAAGGTACTGCAAACAGTGTGGCAAGAAATTAGCTTGATAGTGGATATTAGTTTAATCTATTCACCAAATACCACAAAATCATGGAACCAACAAAGAAAAACAAGCCGAATAGTTTAGTAATTATTCTTTTTGCATTAGTAGTGCTGATGATTGTTATTTATTTTATTCTTGTAACATTCTTCCCAACTGTTTTCGACATGATGAATACGGGAGACATACAGCCAGTACCGGACAAATAATGAGGAATAAGTGATAGATCATTAAAATAAAAAGATGGGTGAAAATTTCGCTCATCTTTTTTGAATATATAGAGTTGAGTTATATTTAACACTGTAAAATCAACCATTAATAAAAAAGACGAACCGTCAGGTTCGTCTTTTCTGTTCATAGATTGATTAATTATTTCTTAATTGCTTTTACGGTCTGTTTGCTTCCATCTTTCATATTCAAAATCACTACATACAGACCTTGCTTCAATTCGTTTAAATGAAGGATTGAGGAAGGGTTTTCAATAGTCTTCACTAATCTGCCTGAAATATCCATAACAGAGACTGATTTCACCTGATCTGCTTTTGCAATATTCAGTATATCAGCAAATGGGTTCGGATATACTCTAATTTCATTCTTAGCTTTAGAGACTTCTGAAGTCGCAAGAGTTCCTTTATTAATAGTAATGGTGAATGTTCCTTCTAAGTAATCCGTATAGCCACTATAATGCCCTACATTTACATAGTAGGTAGTTCCTGCAACAGTTGGTACAGAAATTTCTTCTGCGTTGCCTGCGCTATTACTGTCAATAGTACTTTCACATGCAAGACTATCACAAGCACCACTAAATACTCCTATCTGCGGATCAAAATCACTTCCTGCCGGCATTGAAACTTTAATATGATGCATAGTACCATCTCCCGTAAATTTAAACCAGGTACCATCATTCATACTATTGGAGCAGATTTCAACAAAACCGCTATTATTAGTAGCTCCTGCAGCATCAGATTGTGTATATGTATAAGGGAATGTTGAAGCAGTTAATGCCCCTGAGCAGTCATCATTTACTGGTGTTGGAGGAAGTGTTCCTATACAAATATCAAAGCTTTGAGCCTCACCTGCTCCTCCGTCTGTATATACTCTTATATAATAGGTTGCCCCCACCGTAAGGCCAGAAACCACCTTAAGTTCATCATAATCTGAGCATACAACATTTGCCAGGGTACTGCAATCGCCACTTAAAACCTGAAACTGAAGAGAATAACTATCTTCAGAACCTATAGAAACCATATTACTCAATGAAACTATATGAGATGCTGAAGTTGCAGTGAATTTGTACCATACATCATCATCAGCTTCCCCATAGCAAGGATCTACCGGCAAACTGGAATCAGTAGCTCCAAAGGTATGCCCAAATGTTTTACTTGCACAGTTCATATCCGGATTTACTGTTAAAGTAACTGCTGTAGCGCATTCATCATTCAAAGGAGAAGAGAGTGTTGTTGTAAATTTTGTTTCGGCACATCCTGAAGATTCTCCTCCTGCTCCCACTGCTGTAACTTTTACATAATAAGTGGTATCTAAAGAAAGAGGAGATGATGGTGTAAAACTCGTAGTAGTTACTGTTTGCTGATTCACGATATTAGAACCGCCCGGGGTGGTTCCTATAGATATTTTATAGCTTGTAGCTCCGGGTGACGGATACCAGCTAATATCAGAAGTTAATGGTACCATAACAGCATTATTTGCCGGCGACATTACAGAAGTACAGGCTGGTAATGCATTAGCTGTTAATCCCATAAAACTGACAACAGATCTGTAATCAAATAAACTGCCATAGCCAGGATCTGAAGGATCGATATCTGAAAAGCCTATAATCCCAATAGAGTTTTTAGGTACATTATTAAGATGATGTACATAAAATACACGTTCATCATCATAAGCCGGATTATTTTCATCTACTGCAATCACCAGGTTCTGTGTATTATTATAAGGAAAAGGAGTAGCAAAAGTGAGTTCTACCATTCCGTTTACATTACTAACTGTACCGGCATATACTTCTGTAAGGTCTGAAACAGGAACCCAATCTGTATCAGAGGTAAATTCAGTTTTAGAAGTATGCCCTAAATACACTACCCAGTCTGATGAGTTCGTTATAATTCCGGCAGGATCAAGATAAAATTTGAGACCTGTAATGTTTCCTGCTGCATTAGCATTGATTTCCTGTTTTGTAAATATTTGTTGAGAATAAGAATATTCCCAATAGCTGTCGACCGGAACTTTCCCAACAACAGTACTTCCCTGGCCTAAAGTAATTTGGGCACTTATAAGCATGTTTACCATCAGTAAACACAAGAGTAAGATTTTCTTCATATACAATTTTTTAAGGTGTTAATCTACTTACCAAATTAATAATAATTTTAATACAATATTAAAAAAAAATTAAAAAAAAGCAGTAACTATTAAGTCACTGCTTTAAATTATTATATTAATTGATTTTATTTCTTAATTGACTTAACCACTTGTCTTGATCCGTCCTTCATATGTAATACAATTAAATACATGCCTTGTTTCAGGTCTGCCAAATGAAGCTCAGAAGATGGCTTTCCAATAGTTTTTACCACTCTTCCCGCAAGATCTACAACAGAAACAGACTGTACTTTGGAAATTTCAGAAATGTTCAGGATATCAGTAAATGGATTAGGATACACTTTGATTTCTTTTATTTTCTCAGCAACTATTTCAGATGTAGATAATGTGCTGCTTGTAATACTCAGGTCAAAATTTCCTTCTGTTAGGTCTTCTGATGAAGAATAATATGCAACATTTACATAATATACAGCACCCGCAACAGAATTAAAGGTAAGTGTTTCAATACTACCAACACTTGAAAGTTCTGAATCTTTAGTTCCTACACAGGTAAGAGCACCACAGCTTCCAGTGTATACAGAAACTTTATGATCCCAACTTGTAGTATTCTTAGCAGCTACAGTAATCTCGCTACCGTTTCCGGTAAATTTAAACCACATTCCATCATTACTTCCAGAAGAACATGCTGTAATAAAACCGGTTCCATTGGTAGAACCTGCTCCATCAGTCTGCGAATAGGTATATGGAAAAGATGTTGCAACCAATGCTCCTGAACAGTTATCATTAGCTGGTGCCGGGTTTGAATTCACTGTAAGTGTCCTTTCAGTACAAGCTGTTGAGGTATCGGTATTTACTTTATAATAATATTTAGTTCCTAATGTTAATGGAGTTGCAACGGTATATGAAGTAACATTTCCAATATTAACATTATTCATAATATCAGATCCGCCAGCCGTTGTCCCAATAGTTAGGGTATAATAAGCAGCTGTCGGCATTGCATTCCATTTTATTGTAGGTGTTACCGACTGAAGTGTTGCAGCAGCTGCAGGATATGTTACAACCGGACATACTCCTTGAGTAGTAAAGTTATTTACAGTACAACTAGTTCCTGTAAGTGCTCCGCTATACGCTGTTACTGTATAATAATATTTCGTTGTAAATGCTAAAGGAGTAGAAACAGTATATGAAGTAACATTCCCCACATCAACATTATTTAAGATATCAGTTCCTCCTGAAGTAGTTCCCATGGATATTCTATATCCGGTAACTCCTGTAATTGCTCCCCATGTAATAGTAGGGGCTAGAGATACTCCAGTTGCGCCTGAACTCGGTGATGAAATTGAAGGACATAAAGTACTTGTTGTAAAATTTCTTTCTGTACAGGCTGTTCCTACTGTACTTCCCGAATAGGCAATCACTTTATAATAGTACTTAGTAGCAAATGACAAAGGTGTAGTTAATGTATAAGTTGTTACATTTCCTACATCCACATTATCCATAATATCATTTCCACCAGCAGTAGTACCCATAGTAATTCTATATCCGGTAACTCCGGTTATTGCTCCCCATGTAATGGTAGGCAATATTGAAACTCCGGTTGCTGATGAACTTGGCGCTGAAACAGACGGGCATAAAGCAGCTGTTGTAAAATTCCTTTCAGTACAGGTTGTTCCCTCTGTACTTCCTGAATAAGCTATTACCTTATAATAATATTTGGTATTAAATGCTAAAGGTGTTGTAAGTGTATAAGTAGCAACATTTCCAACATCCACATTATTCATAATATCACTTCCGCCAGCGGTAGTTCCCATAGTAATTCTATATCCTGTAGCTCCGGTTATTGCTGTCCAGCTGATAGTAGGAAGCACTGATACTCCAGTTGCTGATGAACTTGGAGCACTTACTGATGGACAAAGAAGTGCCGTAGTAAAATTCCTCTCCGTACAACCTGAACTTACAGAAGTAGGACTGTAAGAATTAACGGTATAATAATATTTTGTATTGAACAACAATTGTGTTGTAAGAGCATAACTCGTCACATTTCCTACATCTACATTGTTCAAGATATCTGTTCCGCCCGCGGTAGTCCCCATGGATATTCTATATCCTGTAGCACCAGAAATTGAAGACCAACTAATGGTAGGAAGAACCGAAACTCCAACTGCTGCTGAACTCGGTGCACTTACCGACGGGCAACCAATGTTCAGAGTAGTGAAAGAACTTTCCTCACATGTCGTATTATTTCCAATATTATTGGTTGGAGTTACTTTAGCATAGTAAGTTTTTGAATAATTAAGTGCACTTGCTGCCGGAACAGTATAACTGAGAGCACCTCCCACATTTACATTATTCATTATGTCTGTACCTCCAGGGGTTGTTCCTATACTCAACAGATATTCGGAAGCGGAAGATGCGGCATTCCATTTAAGCGTTGGAGTTCTGGATACAGCAGTTGCTCCTGTTGCAGGCACTGTTAATGTAGCACATCCGGGAAGTGTTGTTGCAGGCTGTAGCAGCTTAATTTCATCAAATCCTATATAAAAATCGGAAGGCGAGCTGTAGTTTGAAACAATCCTGAATTTAAAATCCGCCCCTACAGGAATAGCCCCTGCCGGAATAGTCCCGGAAAGAGTTGTACAAGGAATCGGAGAAGAATTTGGACTGTCAAGATTAACTGGAGCCACCAATGTATTCCAGTTAGCTCCACCATCTATAGAATATTCTGCCGTAAAGTTTCCTTTAATAGCTCCTGTTGTTGAAAAGCCTTTGGCCGCGTATTGGAATGAATAATTCAAAGCCAGGCCATTTGAAGTAGTAGAAGAGTAAATCAGGCTTTGAGAAGTTACACTGTTATAAAGGTTTCTGTAAACCATATTAGACCCTGCGCAGGCCGTCCCACCTGACCACATTGAAATTGTAGGTGACTGTGTGGCAGTTGAAGGCAATGCAGATGAGGTCCATCCCGCAGGCAAAGAAGTCATGCCCTCGAATCCTTCATTAACGATAATTTGCGCTGACGCTCCTATACTAAGAGCCGTCATACACATCAGTAGAATTCTTTTCATAAATTAGTAATAATAAAAGTTAGGGCGGTAAAAGTAAAAAATATTTAGATAAATATCATAAAATATTAAAAAACATTAATCAGTGAATTATTAAAACCGTGTTTTTTTAAGAAAAATTAAACAATAATTTAATTTTAGCAATTAATCATCAAATTAAAATATACATTTTAACACACTGATTTACAATTAATTAAATTTAAATAAATAAAACCCTACCTGTAAAAAAATTCAAACTTAACATAAAATAATATTTTTTCATTTAAATTAATTAATATCAATTATTTAGCTTCCCTAAACAAAAAAAGTGGCCAAAAAGCCACTTTTCAAATCCAAATATTCTATTTTTTAGTTCAGATAGAATTCATATTTATTCAGTAATTGTATTTCTTTGATAAAATCTCCGTTCAGATCTACAGAATGTTTCATAGACTGAACTTCAATATGAGAATCATCATCAATATTTTTGATAAAGAACTTCAGTTTCTGATTTCCTTTATTCCTATCTAATACATTCCTGAAAAAATCCAGATCCTCACGTCTCACATCCATCACGTCCATCACTAATGAAATACTCTTGGCAAATCTTTCAAATGCTTCCTGAAGCTCAATCACATCATTTACATTCACAAATACTCTTCCGTCTTTTACCTGGGCAAATTTGATTTTAAAGATAACAAACCTCTGCACTTCAAGCTTCTCCTTCAATCTCATGTAATCTCTGTCTCCCAATCTGAAAGAATAGGAACCGGAATAGTCTTCCAACGTCACAAAAGCTACTTTTTCACCGCTTCTGAAACCATCCTGAACCCTATATTCTGTGATGAGACCTGCTACGGTATATTCTTTTCCACCGCCTCCGTTCTCTCTCTCTTTCTGAAGGGTTTTCCAATCTTTCTTTTTTTCTTCAAACAGCTCATCCTGCTTATTGGCAAAAGCCTGTTCTTTGTAAGCATCCACCTCATCAAGGTTTAAGAATAAGAAGTTTCCTTTGGGTTCAGCTTTTTTGGTTGTTTCTTCAATAATTTCTTCGTCTCCAACAGATAATTCATCAGAAATAATCTCAGTAAGGTCAGTAGTTTCATCTACTGAATCCTGCTCCAGAACAGGAGCTTCATCAGTGGTCACCTTTACCTCCTCCTCTTTTTCCAGAACTGATTTCTTGGAAAGCCTTCCCTGCATAAACTGGAACTGATATTTAAACTCATCTAATGGATGTGCAGAAAGATAGAATCCAATGGTTTCCTTTTCCTTATTCAACTTATGCATATTGGGCCATTCGGGGCAAGGAGCTAGTTTTGGCTGCTCAATCTGAACCTCATCTGCAAAATCAGCAAACAGAGAATACTCCATTTCGTTTTTACTTTCCTGGAAGCTTTGTCCGTATCTAATCAATCGCTCAAGATTAGTTTTTCCAGCCATATCAATATCAAAATACTGACCTCTGTGGAAGGTATCAAGTTCATCAAAAGCACCCGCAACCACTAAACTTTCCGCAACTCTCTTATTCATCTGGGACGGTAGTATTCTCTCAAAAAAGTCATAGACATTTTTAAATCTTCCATTTTCCCTTTCTCTTGTAATGGCCTCACTTGGGCCTTCTCCGATTCCTTTGATTGCTCCTAAACCAAAACGGATCTGACCTTTTTCGTTTACGGAGAATTTATATTGAGATTCATTCACATCAGGTCCCAAAACATCCACTCCCATACTTTTACAATCCTCCATGAACATGGTAATTGAATCCGTATTGTTAATGTTATTACTCATCACACTTGCCATATATTCTGCCGGATAATTAGCTTTTAAATAAGCTGTCTGATAAGCAATAAAAGCATAACAGGTTGAGTGCGATTTATTGAAGGCATATTCTGCAAAGGCTTTCCAGTCATTCCAGATCTTCTCTAATCTTTCTTCATTAAGGTTATTTTTTCTGCCACCTTCAATGAATTTAGGATACATTTTGTTAAGAACATCAATCTGTTTCTTACCCATTGCTTTTCTCAGGGTATCAGCCTCACCTTTTGTAAAGTTGGCCAGTTTCTGGGAAAGAAGCATTACCTGCTCCTGGTAAACGGTAATCCCGTAAGTTTCCTTTAAATATTCTTCTGTTTCCGGTAAATCATAAACAATTTCTTCAATACCGTGCTTTCTGTTAATAAAGTTCGGGATATATTTAATAGGACCCGGACGGTACAGTGCGTTCATGGCAATAAGATCGGCAAAAACAGTAGGCTTAAGCTCTCTCATGTATTTTTGCATCCCGGGACTTTCATACTGGAAAATACCAACCGTTCTACCTTCTTTAAATAACTGATAGGTTTTAGCATCATCCAATGGGATCTGGTCCGGATCAATATCTACTCCATGCCTTGCCTTCACAAGTTTTAATGCATCTTTAATGATTGTCAGTGTCCTAAGCCCCAGGAAGTCCATTTTCAGAAGTCCGGCACTTTCTGCCACTGAGTTATCAAACTGGGATACCAGAATGTCAGCATCTTTGGCGGCAATGGTTACCGGAACAAGATTACTCACATCTTCCGGTGTAATGATAACACCACAGGCATGGATTCCGGTATTCCTGATACATCCTTCCATCTTTTTAGCACTTGCCAGTACTCCGTGGCGGGAATCATCAGGACTTTCCAGAACATACCTCATCTCATCAACAAGCATTTGTTCCTCCGGCTTTAATTTATCATATTTTGCTAATGCTTTTGCAATGTTCATCCCCGGTGTAGAAGGAATAAGCTTAGCAATATTGTTCGTATCAGGAATAGGAACATCCAGTACCCTTCCGGCATCTTTAATGGCAGATTTCCCTCCCAATACGGAATACGTGATAATCTGTGCCACCTGGCTCTGGCCATATTTTTCAATTACCCACTTGATAACCCGGTCTCTACCTTCATCATCAAAATCGATATCAATATCAGGCATCGAAACCCTCTCAGGATTCAGGAATCTCTCAAAAAGGAGATCATATTTTATAGGATCAACATTGGTAATTCCAATACAATAAGCCACAGCAGATCCTGCAGCAGATCCTCTTCCCGGACCTACCCAGACTCCCATATTACGGGCTTCATTACAAAAGTCCTGAACAATAAGGAAGTACCCCGGATATCCGGTATTGGCAATTACTTCCAACTCAAAATCCAGACGTTCCTTTATTTCATCTGTAATACCTGTCTCAACATATCTCCTTTTGGCTCCTTCGTAAGTAAGATGGGTAAGATAGGCCATTTCCCCTCTTTTCCCGCCATCTAATTCATCTTCAGGATGGATAAATTCTTCAGGAATATCAAACTTCGGAAGGAGAACATCTCTTTTTAAAGTATAAGGCTTAAACTTTGCAAAGAACTCTTCATATGCTTCAAAGGCATCAGGATAAGCAAGAAAAGCTTCCTTTAGCTCATCCGAGTTTTTTATATAATACTCCCCTGTAGCAAGTCCTCTCCTTTTTCCAAATCCTTTTCCGATAGGGGTTGTAAGCTTTTCTCCATCTTTAATACAGCTAACAATATCCTGGATATTGGCATCATCTTTATTAGTATAGAAAGTTTCGTTCTGAGCGAGAATTTTAACGTTATATTTATCTGCCAGATATAACAGAACTTCATTTAAGTGTTCCTCTTCAGGCAGTTTATGGTTTTGAAGCTGAACATAGAAATCATCCCCAAAAGTATCACTCCACCATTTGAAAAGCTCCTCCCCTTTTTGCTCACCGGTATTTAAGATCGCATCAGGAATATCTCCGTGAATCCCGGAAGTCAAAGCAATTATACCTTCTTTATATTCAGCGATCAATTCCCTGCTAATCCTTGGAACTCCAAAATAGAACCCCTTTAAGAAACCGATACTTGAAAGTTTTGCCAGGTTTTTATATCCGTTAAAGTTTTTTGCCAGAAGCACTACCTGAGTTCTCCTGTCCGGATCGTCTTTGGTAAACTGCTTCTGTTCATAGCGGTCGGAAATATAAAATTCACAACCAACAACAGGAATCAATGGTTCAGAAACCGGTTCTTCTTCATTAAATTCCGTTCCGTTTTGTTCTGCTTCCTCTCTTCTTGCTAAATATTCTTTATGCTTTTTAGCTCTGTCTGCATTGGCACCTTCCACTGCGGAAACAAATTTAAAAGCACCCATCATATTCCCAAGATCTACCATTCCAACAGCCGGGAAGTTCTCATCAGAAGCTTTTTTTATCAGATCATTAATACTTGAAGTAGCTGTAAGCGTTGAGAAAACACTATGATTATCAAAGTTGAAATATTTACCCAGATCAATTTCATCAATACTCCCGAAATCCTGCTGTTTCTTCTTATTATGAAAATCTGCAACCTGTCTTCTGATAACAATATTGAAGGGTTTTATCGGATCAGGATAAAGACTTTTGAAATAGGCTAATTGATCCTCTGAAATCTTTAATGTTTCAGCAGGAACAACACCAATTCTTACCATTTCGAAGAATGCTCTGGCTGTAGCATTTACGTCGGCAGCAGCATTATGGGCTTCATCAAACTTACTCCCGTAAAGCTTTTCATAAAGTTCTTCCAGTTTTGGAGGCTTAAAACGGCCTCCACGACCTCCGCCCAGCTGGCAGAAATCGGTCCCGAGAATCATTGTGTCTGCTCTGGGCTTCTCCTGAAGATTATCTTTTATATTTTTTCTATAAAATTCTGCACCTACAATGTTGTAATCAAATTCAACATTGTGTCCGGACACAACTCTTATCTTTTCAAGAACCTTAGAAAACTCTTCCAAAATCTCCTGCAGATCACGACCTTCTTCATTCGCAATTTTCGTAGTAATCCCGTGGATTCTGGCGGCATTAAAGGGGATATCATATCCTTCAGGCTTTATTATATAATCCTGATTTTCAATTAAATTACCATCATCATCATGCACCTGCCATGCAATCTGAACCATTCTTGGCCAGTTTTCTGAATCCGAAAGCGGAGCATTGAAGTTTTTTGGTAATCCTGTTGTTTCTGTGTCAAAAATTAAATACATATAATTTTCTAACTTTTTATAAAAAAGAGAATGTAAAGTTACTTCATTTTTTCCAATTTACTTCTTTAAGGTCCCAATATCCACATTATGATATTTTAAAATCTTAAAACAAACCCACATTAGCGAATCAAGTATATTTTATTGAAAACCCTATAAAACATTAATTAAAAGATGTAAAAAAATAATTTTTATTTATTCAAAATAGCAATCTATAAATATTTTGCCTTATATTTGGACCTGTTACAATTTTTAATATTTACTAATCATTATGAAGAAACATTTACTTTTGGTCAGCACTTTAGCTATTTCAATGCTAAGTGCGCAAAACAATGAAGGATTAAAAAGAGAGTTTGAGAGACAAAACAAAGAGAACAGCGCTAAGTTTGATTCTTATGTTGCCAAAAAGTATGGAAGCACTGCAAAATCTGCTGACATTCAGAAAAAAATCGAAGAAGAAAAAGCTAACCTTGCCGGATTTACTCCAAGTGGTAAACCTTATTTTTACAAAGACCACGATACAAGACAAATTTCTAATGCCAATGCTGATGCCCTTAATACTGCAGGAGGAGTCACTGGTTTAGCCGGTGCTTTTAAAGGTGAAGGAATAAAATTTACTGTTTTTGATGGTGGAAGAGTATACGCAGCTCACCCGGCTTTTGATAATGCAGCCAATAGAATAACCAATAAAGAAGCCGCAACTAACAATTACAGTGGACACTCCACCGGAGTTGCTGGATTTATCGGAAGTAGAAGTATTAATATTAGTGGTGGTGGCTTATCTGGCAACATTCAAGGTATAGCAATTAATTCTACTATTGATTCTTATAGATTTGCCAGCACTATTTTACCTGGAAATACAACGACAAGTTCAGTTTTCCAAAAAATAATCACAGCTGCACCAAAAATCTCAAACCACTCTTATGGAGCTAGCGTAGGATGGAATTATGATGAGGTTAATGGAGCGCCTGCATGGGTTTGGGGTGGTATTTTTGTAAGCCCTAATACAACACTGGATTTACAAGGCAGTTATTTAGGAGAAGATCAAAATTATGATAATATTGTTTATGCCAATCCTACCTATGTAATTGTAAAATCTGCAGGTAATTCTTATGGTGATGGTCCTGATTATCCAGGCACTTCAACTCTTCCAAAATATTATACTGATGATAATGATGTTCCAGTTCTATTCACAAGTACAGATACATTACCACAGACAAACTGTGCACAAGGTTTTGATTGTATAGGGCCAGGATCACTTGCTAAAAATATTATTGTAGTAGGAGCTACAGATGTAATCACTACTAATAATTTCAAATATAATGCAGCTTCAGACGTGGTACACTCCAGCTACAGTAGCGCAGGCCCAAGAGATGACGGAGGTATAAAACCAGACATCTCTACTACAGGAACAAATGTATTCCTTGCATCTACTGCAGAAGATACTATAGGAAGTACAACATACGATTATGGTAGTGGTACCTCGTATTCTGCCCCAGTTGTTACAGGAGTAATTGGACTATGGATGCAGATCTACAAACAATTGTTTAACAATGCAGACATGAATGCTGCTGCTGCTAAAACATTAATGATCCATTCTGCACTTGAAGCAGGAACCGTAGGTCCGGATCCACTTTTCGGATGGGGATATATTGATGCTAAAAAAGGAGCTGAACTTTTGGTAGGAAAATCTAACAACTCTGTTATCTTTAATAATGAAACCTTAAATAACGAAGCTACTAATACAAAAACTGTTAAAGCTTCGGGATCTACTCCTCTAAAAGTTACTATTTCATGGATTGATCCTGCATTTAATACAGCTGGGACAACATGGGCAACTGCTTATAACAACAGAAATTCAAGGCTAGTAAATGATCTAGATTTAAGAATAACAGATGTAGAAACAGGTACGGTTTATTTACCTTGGAAACTGAATGCTACAAGCCCAATGGTAGCTCAAAAAGGAGACAATACAGTAGACAATGTTGAACAGGTTATAGTAGACGCTCCAATTGCAGGTAAAAACTACAAGATTGAAGTTAAGCACAAAGGCACTTTAAAAAATAACACAGGTGCTACAGCTCCACAAAACTATTCAATCATCGTAACAGGATATACTGAAGTATTAGGAACTAAAGAAAGTGCAAAAGAGGCCTTAAACAGCCTTACTGTTGTCCCTTCAATTACTAAAGATGTTACAAATATCTTGAATGCACCTAAAAAATCAACATTCACGATTTATGATATGTCTGGTAAGAAGTTACAAAGCGGAAGTATCAACAGTGAAAAAGAAGCAATTAATTTATCTGCTCATCCAAAAGGAATTTATATCGTTGAAGTAAAAACCGAAAAAGATACAGTAGCTAAAAAAGTGATTAAGGAGTAATCTTAACACAATATAAGTTTATTGAGGATACTGACAAATAATGTTAGTATCCTTTTTATTTTTCCACAAAAATGATCTTCTTCGAGGTAATAATAAAGTATTAGGAGCCCAACACCCTAAAGCGGGAATTTTAAACAGCATAGCTATTACATTTTCCGTTACAAAAGACATAATAAACATCAAGAAAGCCCATAGAAAATCTACCTTTACAATTTATGATGTATTGAAAAAAACGTATAACAACACCATCGAAAGTAATTGATTTATCGACTTATACAAAAAGTTCACATCATTGAAGTAAAAACCGAAAAAGATATTATTTCTAAAAAAATCATTAAGGAATAATCAATGGATCCATATTTTTTTTGCAAAATACTAACAGTTGTTAGTATTTTATTTTTTTTATATATATTTGCTTCCTATGGAAAATACACTTCACGAAAAAGTTTCTCAGGATATTTTACTTAAAGCGTACAATCATATGATGCTTGCCAAAGCAATGGCTGACATTTATGAAGAAAACAGAAACATCTGTAAATATGTTCATAGTACATCAAGAGGCCACGAAGCCATCCAATTAGCAACCGCATACCAACTGAAAAAGGAAGACTGGGTTTCCCCTTATTATAGAGACGAAAGCATTCTTTTAGGTATCGGATTCGAACCTTACCAATTGATGCTTCAATTACTGGCTAAAGCTGATGACCCCTTTTCCGGAGGCAGATCCTATTACTCCCACCCTTCAAGCAGAGATGAAAATAAACCAAAGATCATTCACCAGAGCTCTGCTACGGGAATGCAGACTATTCCCACAACAGGTGTTGCCCAGGGAATAAAATATATTCAGGATTTTAATCTTCAGCAGTTTGAAAACGATCCTGTAGTAATTTGTAGCCTTGGTGATAACTCTGTAACAGAAGGTGAAGTAAGTGAGGCATTACAATTCGCTGCGTTACACCAGCTTCCTATTATTTTTCTTGTTCAGGATAATGAATGGGGAATTTCTGTAACTAAAGAAGAGGCAAGAACCTGCGATGCTTACGATTTTGTAGCAGGATTTACAGGATTAAGCAGAATGAGAGTTGACGGAACTGATTTCGTGGAAAGTTTCGAAGCTATGAAAAAAGCTGTAGATTTTGTAAGAACAGAGAGAAAACCTTTGGTTGTTTGTGCAAAAACAGTATTGATTGGGCATCACACTTCAGGAGTAAGAAGAGAATTCTATAGAGATGAAGAAGATTTAACAAAACATAGAGCCAAAGATCCGGGAGAAATCCTTAGAAAGCATTTACTTGAAACAGGTGCAGACGAAGATCTTTTAAAGCAAATCACAAAAAAAGCCCGTCTTGAAGCCGAAGAAGCTTTTGAAAAAGCTAAAAATGCCGAAGATCCAAAGCCCGAGACTGTAATGCAGCATGTATTTGCTCCTACTCCGATTACAGAAGAAACAGGAACCCGTGAACCTGCCAACGGAGAAAAGATCGTAATGGTAGACGCAGCTATCCACGCTATTCAGGAATTAATGTGGAAGCATCCTGAAGCTCTTCTTTATGGCCAGGACGTAGGAGAAAGAATCGGCGGTGTTTTCCGTGAAACAGTAACCCTTGGAAAAAAATTCGGAAGCAAAAGAGTGTTCAACACGGCAATTCAGGAAGCATATATTATCGGTTCTACAACAGGAATGAGTGCTGTAGGGCTGAAACCAATTGTTGAGGTTCAGTTTGCGGATTATATCTATCCTGGAATTAACCAATTAATTACAGAAATATCAAAATCCAGCTATTTAAGTGGCGGAAAATTCCCCGTGAGCAATATTATCCGTGTCCCTATCGGAGCTTATGGCGGCGGCGGACCTTACCACAGTGGAAGCGTTGAAAGTATTCTTGCTAACATTAAAGGTATTAAAATAGCATATCCAAGCAACGCGGCAGATTTTAAAGGATTATTAAAAGCAGCTTATTACGACCCGAACCCAGTGGTAATGTTAGAGCATAAAGGATTATACTGGAGTAAAGTTCCGGGAACTGAAGATGCTAAAACCATTGAGCCTGCTGAGGATTATATTTTACCGTTCGGAAAAGGAAAAATTATCATAGAAGCAGATAAGAATGAAACGGAAAAAGGTAGAACATTATTGGTTGTAACCTACGGAATGGGGATTTATTGGGCCAAAGAAGCCGCTAAAAACTTTAATGGAAAAGTTGAAGTGATAGACTTAAGAACTTTAATTCCACTGGATGAAGAGCTTGTATTTGAAAGAGTAAAAGCCCACGGAAAATGCATCGTTCTTACGGAAGAGCAGCTTAACAACTCTTTTGCAGAAGCATTCGCACACAGAATCTCTAAAAACTGCTTTAAATATTTAGATGCTCCGGTGGAAACCATGGGAGCATTGGATGTACCTGCAGTTCCTATTAATCTGGTTTTAGAAAAGGAAATGCTTCCCAACGCAGAGAAACTTTCCAGAAAGATCGAAGAAATGCTGCAATATTAAATTAGTATAAAATGAAACCTCTAAAATTATTTAGAGGTTTTTTTATGTATTTTTTTCATTACTTTTATTTAGGATTACAAACTCAATCCGAGAACATTATCCTAAGCAAAAACTGAAAATTAAATTAATAACAGACATTCCCTCCTAAACTTTTAAAAAGTTTGGTATTTATTTTGTCTGTACACGCAAAACACATTCATCTTTATGATCACAACCAAATACGTCAATTATAAACAGGTTCTCAATCTATCCGGTATACATCTTATCTTAATCTCTATCTGGTGTACCCTGATTGCTATCCTGTTCTATTTTTTCAACTGGCATTGGATGACTATTCCATGGGTTCCGGTAGCGCTTATTGGTACTGCAGAAGCCTTTTTGGTAGGTTTCAAAAACAACCAGGCTTATGACCGACTTTGGGAAGCCCGGAAAATATGGGGTGGAATTGTGAACTCCAGCCGTTCATTTGCATCCATGATACAAGCCTTCGATACCAAAAACGAAGCAATAGGCGTTTTTGATCTTGAAGACCGTAAAAAAAAGATTATCAACCGTCATATTGCCTGGTTGTACACTTTCCGTGAGCAGCTTTTAATTCCTACAGAATGGGAACATATCAGCAGTGAAAATAATAAATTCGGGAATATCAATCTCAGAAGAAACAGATTGATTAAAGCAGGCTTTCCGGATTATGGAAGAGCTCCTATTTTCTTACATAAATATCTTTCGGAAGAAGAATATGAACTGAAAAATGAATATAAAAACTTTGCTACCTATCTGATTTCACAACAGGCTAAAGATATAAATGATTTAAAAAATATGAATGCCATCACAGATTTTAATCAGACACAGCTACAAGCTTCTCTGAATGAATTCTACGGTTTTCAGGGACAGGCAGAAAGAATAAAAAAATTCCCATCTCCAAGACAGTTCGCCAGTACAGCATTTGTCTTTAATATCCTTTTCATCACCCTACTCCCTCTTGGATTAGTAAATGAATTTGCAAAATTAGGAGATTGGGGAATCTGGACATCCATTCCTTTCTGTATTATTATCGGGTGGATTTATATTATTATGGAACTGGTGGGAGATTACTCTGAAAACCCTTTTGCAGGATTAATGTTTGATGTTCCTATGCTCTCTATCTGCAGAACTATAGAAATTGATCTTCTTCAAATGATGGGAGAAACAGAATTACCGGACCCGATCGCTTCTAAAAACGGAGTTCTGGTCTAATGTTGGCAAAGAGCAATCAGTAATGAATAACAGTAAAATTCATCAATATCATTAAAGAGCAATTGCTGTTGTATTTTTAACTTCAGAAATCATAAATGAGCTGTGCGTGCTTGCGATGTGCTGAAGCGTCGTAAGCTTTGTCAGCATAAAATTCCGATAGTCCTCAATATCCTTTACTCCTATTTTAAGGATATAATCGTAATCTCCGCTAACATGGAAACATTCTGTTACTTCCTGAAGATTCATTACCTCTTTTTCAAACTGCAAGACAAATTCTTTCTTATGCTGTGTTAATTTCACATGGCACAGAACAATAAACTCACGTTTCACCTTTTTCCTGTCTAATAACGCTACATATTTGGAAATTACACCGGCATTTTCCAGCTTTTTAATCCGCTCATAAACAGCTGTAACCGAAAGCCCAAGCTTTCCGGATAGTTCTTTGGTGGTTTGTTTACAGTCTTCCTGCAAAAAAAAGAGCAGTTTTTTATCAATATCATCAAGTTCCATAGATAATTTTTTGGTAAAAATTTAATATTTACGAATATAGCAATTATATTTTCTATATAATAAATATTTTACAGTTTTATATTCTATAAATTCAAATTTATATTGTAATAATTAAGAAAATAGTGCAAATTAGGCTGGTAAAATAAAAACAAAGCTTATGGAAAACTTTAACGCAGCCAACGAGATTCAGGATCTCCAGTATTTCGGTGAATTCGGAGGTGTAAACCCTTCTATTTCTGACAGCTCTACCTATACTTTTCTTTCTGCAAAGACTATGTTCGATACCTTTGAAGGAAATGCAGAAGGATGCTACCTGTACTCCAGGCATTCTTCACCTATGAATCTTTATCTGGCACAGGCTCTGGCAAAAATGGAAAATACAGAGTCGGCGAACGTTACAGCATCCGGAATGGGAGCTATTACTTCGGTTTTGATGCAGATATGCAAAAGCGGAGATCATATTATTTCCAGCAGAACTATTTATGGTGGTACCTACGCCTTCCTCAAAAACTTTTTACCTCAATTTAATGTAGCAACTACTTTTGTAGATATTAATAATTTTGAAGCTATTGAAAATGCAATCACACCCAATACAAAACTAATTTACTGTGAAAGTGTAAGCAACCCTTTATTGGAAGTAGCAGACCTTAGAAAGCTTTCTGAAATCTGTAAAAAGAACAATTTAAAACTGATTGTAGACAATACATTTTCACCACTTTCCATTTCCCCACAATTATTTGGAGCAGATGTGGTGATTCATAGCTTAACGAAATTCATCAACGGAAGCAGTGATACCGTGGGCGGTGTATATTGCAGCACCCAGGCATTTATTGATGATACTAAAAATGTAAACTCAGGAGCATGTATGCTGCTAGGACCTACTATGGACAGCTTAAGGGCTTCAAGCATTTTGAAAAATCTGAGAACCCTGCATATCAGAATTAAACAACATAGCCATAATGCAATGTATCTTGCTGAGAGATTTGAACAAGATGGCTTAAAAGTATCTTACCCAGGCTTACCATCACATAAAAATCATGAACTGATGAAGAGCATGATTGATAAAGAATACGGATTTGGTGGGTTATTAACACTGGATGCCGGAAGTACAGAAAAAGCCAATGAGCTAATGGAAATGATGCAGACCGAAAATCTCGGCTATCTGGCTGTGAGCTTAGGTTTCTATAAAACACTGTTCTCCTGCTCAGGAAAATCCACTTCATCCGAGATCCCTGAAGAAGAACGTGCTTCTATCGGTATTTCCGATGGATTAATCAGATTTTCCATTGGTTTGGATCATGATATCAAAAGAACTTACCATAAAATGAAAGAATGCATGCTGAAAGTAGGGGTTCTTAACCATGAAAACATTTCTATATCCTAAATTCTATTGTACAAAGAATGCTGTTTCACTTGAAACAGCATTCTTTATTTTTATTTAAAATTTTCACTACCAGTTTTGCAAAACCAGATACTTTAGCTTTTGGCTAAAACCAATGGAATTTATATCTATTTCCAAACCGGCTAAAGCCCATTTTTATTGAACATTCTTCCAATCAGTTTAATTGGTGTCATCTGCTAAATCAGCGGGAAAATCTAACCATCATCAATTTTACCGGAGACAAAAGTCTTGGTGACTTAGCGCTTCCAACAAAAATTGATAGATACTCAGAACAGGCGGATAGTTATTTCTTATAATAATGATGTGGAAATGCATCCTCAGGCTTCATTCTGAAAATATTCAGCAAAATCCAGGATTTAAGAAATCCATATCCGTAAGAAAACATCTGAATATAGGTTGAAATCACTGCCATCCCTGCAATACTGATGTTTTTAGTCAATAGTAAGGCATGGAAAAACACCAGAAATGTATATAAACCGTAAAAAGACAGAATAAATCCTTTTCCAAGCATAAAATACTCAATAAACCCCATCACATATCCTAACAAAAATAAAGTAGGGAATGCAAAGGATATTTTTACATAATTAGGATGCCTCTGGTTAAGAATAGGCCTTGCACAGCCAAACTGATATACCTGCTTAGAGAATTTACCAAAATCTACTCTACGCTTATGATACACTGCAATATCATCAAAAAAGGCAGTTGTAAATCCATTTTCCCAAAGCGTCATCGACAAATCCGGGTCTTCTCCAATTCTCATTTCAGAAAAGCCTCCCACTTTTTCAAAGACTGCTTTTTTTACCCCCATATTAAAACTTCTGGGCTGAAATTTTGAAACCGCTTTTTTACTTCCTCTGATTCCTCCCGTAGTAAAAACAGAAGTCATGGAATAAGAAATCGCTTTCTGCATCAGATTAAAGCCTTTGTGTGCCTTGTCAGCACCTCCAAACGCATCACAGGGAATTGTCAGAATATCTTTTTTAATATGTTCAATATAATCCTTTTCAACTATCACATCACTGTCTGCAAATACCAGCCAATCATTAGCAGCTCTGTGCGCTCCATAATTTCTCGTCAATCCTGGTCCTGAATTATCTTTTCTGAAATATTTAATATCCAGGATCTCTTCAAAATTCCTTATCGTAGGCTTAAGATCAATGATTGAACCATCATCCACAATAATAATTTCAAACTCTTTATCGGTTTGTTGGGTGAAAGAAGTCAGCAACTCGAAAAGTTCGTCCTTTCGGTTGTAAATAGCGACAATAATGGAAATACTAGGATTCAAATTGAAAATTTTTCAAAATTACTTATTCACGGAGGAATCTACAAACAGTTTAACAGCTTAGAATTAATTTTTAACTCTATTAAATAAATATTCCCAACTTATAATAGATGCACATTACCAGAGCCACAAAAAATGCAATCACAGAACAGCTGAAAAGAAGCAGTTTGAAAATGCTTTTGAAATAGTAAAGCTCCATAAGATTCAGAAGAAAAAACAGTAAAGCTGAAATGGCTGTTCCTATTAATGAAGCAACAATTAAAGCCGTTGTTTGATCTCCTACTGGCAGAGGTTTATGAAAAACGACAAAAAAGAGAACTACAGACGCAAGAATAAATCCTGCGCTGACTTTCTCTGTAAAATATTTATTTTCTTTCTTACTTTTCTTACTGCTTCCGGATACTCTCATTGAGCTACTGCCACTGCTCACATTAGAGATTATATCCACTGCTGCTCCCAAAACCTCTAAAACATTAAAAGACATAAATAAAACTGTAATTAAGATTTATCCTCTAATTTATGGACCCTCTTTGTACCTTCATACATCTCATACTGCAGGAACCTTGTCTCCAGCTTTCCATTGAAAAGCTTGATCTTTCTCGAAGGGCGTAAACCTATCTTTTTCACCGCTTCAAGGTCAGATGAAATTAACCAAGCAAGGGTGTTTGGATAATTTGTTTTAAATGTATCCCCTATCTTTTTGTAGAAATCATCATCGTTGATGGAAATTCTCTCATCATATGGCGGATTGAATACCATCAATAATGGGAAAAGATCCTTTTTAGAATCAAAGAAATTCTGTTTTCTGATCTCAATTACATCTTCCATTTCAGCAGCTTCTACATTCATTCTGGCAGCGTTCAGCATTCTTGCATCAATATCATACCCTACAATTTTACCATCAAACTGTCTCACTCTGTTGATTCTGAATTCTTTAATTTTAGAGAACAAATCAGCATCATAATTTTTCCAGTTCTGGAAGCCGAATCTTTTTCTGAAAATCTGGGCAGGAAGATCCATTGCAATCATTGCTGCTTCAATCAATAGTGTTCCGGAACCGCACATTGGATCAAGGAAATTTCCCTTTCCGTCCCAGCCTGCCAATTGCAGCATTCCACTTGCCAGAACCTCATTAATCGGAGCCTCGCCCTGTTCTCTCCGGTAACCTCTTTTAAATAAAGGATCACCGGAAGAGTCCAAAGAGATCATCACCAATTCCCTGTCAATATGAAGATGGAATTTCATATCCGGATTTCGGGTCTCTACATTAGGACGTCTTTTATATTTTTCCTGAAAATAGTCTACAATGGCATCCTTCATTTTTAAAGTTACAAACTGAGAATGCTTGAAGGTTTCAGAATTTACAGTGGCATCAATGGAAAAAGACTGATCTACATCCATAAACTCATCCCATTCAAATTTAAACAGCCTGTCGTAAAACTGATGCTGGTTGAAAGCCTTGAACTGGTGAATAGGAACCAGGATTTTTAATGCTGTTCTTGCAGAATAATTGATCTTATAAAGAAAACCAAGATCTCCTTCGCAGTTAACCGCTCTGTTTTTCACTTCAACCTTTCTTCCGCCTAATTTCTTGATTTCTTCCGCCAGAATCTGCTCTAATCCGAAGAATGTTTTGATCTGTATTTGTAGATTTTCTATGTCCATAATTTTGAATTAAAAGTTTTAAAGCATTAATAGTTAAAAGATTAACTATCCAATTTATCAATCAATTGAATTTTTCAATCTTTCCATGTTGTAAAATACTTTGCTTTTAAGACCACAAATTTAGTTATTTTTGCATTATGGAATGGTTTGAATCTTGGTTTGATACCCCTTATTATCATTTGCTTTATAGCAACAGAGACTATACTGAAGCAGAAAACTTCATTACAAAACTTACTGCGGATCTACAGCTTCCGCCTCAATCCAGGATTATTGATCTTGCCTGTGGAAAAGGAAGACACTCTGTTTTCCTGAACAAATTGGGATATGATGTTTTAGGTCTGGACCTTTCAAGACAGAGTATTGAATCTGATAAACAGTATGAAAATCAAACCCTGATTTTCCAGGTTCACGATATGCGAAACCCCATTGATGCAGATCCTATGGATGCTGTTTTCAATCTGTTTACCAGTTTTGGTTATTTTGACAATGAAAATGATGATAAAAAAGTATTCCAGTCTGTATACAATGTTTTAAAGCCGGGCGGATATTTTGTTCTGGATTATCTGAACGAAGAATATGTGAGAAATACATTGGTTCCTGAGACTGTGATTACCCGCGGGGATATTGATTTTAAGATCCTTAAAAAAATCGAAGGCAGACATGTTATTAAAGATATCCGTTTTGAAACAGAAGGACAATCTTTTCATTTCTTTGAAAAAGTAAAACTTCACACATTGGAAGCCATTCATGCCTATGCTTCAGAATGTGGTTTTGAAAGAATAAAAATCTGGGGAGATTATCAGCTGAATGAATTTAATAAAGAAAGTTCCCCGCGTTGTATCAATTTATTTAAGAAAAAATAATGATAACAGTACTTTTGCTGATTTTTAGTGTAATAGCCGGAGTTTTTCTGGGAAAGCACTTTGGTAAAAAGGAAAGACTGGCTAAAAATCTGTTGATATTAAGTGCAGGTTTCCTGATTACGATCTGCCTGAACGAAGTTTTCCCTGAGGTGTATACTTCTTCTGCAGGCAGCAGTCTGGGAATATTCGTTATTGCAGGAGTTCTTCTGCAAATGATCCTGGAAGCACTTACCAAAGGTTTTGAGCACGGCCATTTCCATCATCACAGTGAGCATAATATCCTGCCTGTAGCTTTAATGGTAGGACTTTTCATTCATGCTTTTATTGAAGGTATTCCGCTGGCCAATGAAGAGCATGAATTATCTCCTTATCTTTTAGGGATTGTCTTTCATAATCTTCCGATTTCATTCATCCTGGGAGCATTTTTGTTCAACAGAAAAGGAGAATCAAAGAGTTCATCATCATATCCTTCTCTGCTGATTGTAGCTCTTTTTGCACTGGCCTCTCCTATGGGAATGCTATTAGGGAATTATTTTAACCCGAATCTTCAGCCGTATTTTCTGGCTATTGTAGGAGGGATTTTCCTTCATATTTCATCGGTAATTATTTTTGAAAGCAATAAAAACCATAATATTGACTGGGTTAAAATAGGACTCGTTGTATTAGGGGTTTCACTTGCTCTTATCATGCATCTTTTCCACCATCACTAAAGCCTTATTTTAAACATAAAAAAGCTCTGAATTTTAAAATTCAGAGCTTTTTATTTTATTTCATTACCTAATTGGAATTTAGAATTTCCAGCCAACGGTAAGGAAGAAATTATTTCTGCTGTTTTTAACCTCACTTACTGCATATGCATCATTTTCATAGATAGATTTTGAATCCAGTGAATAATAAGCGCTGTCATAATCGTTTCCAATAACAGCTCTCATAAAAGGATTGCTATACTTTGACGTTACATTTTGATAGGATGCATCAATATAGAACGATTTGAAATCATATCCAATACCGAATGAAAGCAAATTTCTGTCGCTCAGCATAAGATTACTGTAAGACTGGTCACCTACATTACCTGCATTATCAAATCTGCTAATGGTAAGCGCATCAATCGGATTGGATAAATAAGAATATCCTCCTCTTAATCTTAACTGCTGCACTCTATATTCTGCTCCTACTCTTACTTCTGACATATTTTTATAGTTGTCTTTAAAGAAAGAATTCAGGTCTCTTTCAATATTACCATATACTTTATAATCAGGCTTTGTAAAACCTAATGTATAGTCTACGTTCAATGAAAAGTTTTTACTGGCAACAAATGCTGCACTTACCGTTGCTTTAAAAGGAGAAGTCAGTTTTCTGCTTTCAGTACCTACCCCATTTCCATAGGTTGGATTATTATAGAAGCTAAAATCACGGTCTATATTCCAGAATGTTGGTGTTTCAAGAGATGCTCCTAACCTGAAATTAGGACTTAATTTTCCAATTACCCCAACTGAAGCAGAGAATCCCGAAGATCTTTCTGAATAAGGAGTATCCTGCCTGTCAAAAACATCAACAAAATTATTCTTATTCATTTGAAATCCTAATCTGTCATATTGATCTACAGAAGCATTAAAAAAGTTCAGTCCGGCTCCTACATAGAAATTATGATTGTAGTTGGCTCCAACACCAAAACTCATCTTTGATAAATTCCCATACCTTGAATAGGCGTGCGCAGCTAATGTAGCAGCTCCATCAGGTAAAGTTGCTGTTATATTAGCATTTCCTGGGGTCTGTATAACATTGTCAAGTGTTTGGTTTGAAAAGTTAACCCCAATATTAATAAATTTCCAGGCAGACTGAGTCATTAGCGGAAAAGCAATTACCCCGCCTGCATTTCCTAAATCTCCTTTCGTTTTGTTATAATCTATTGTCTGGCCTCCAAAAGAAGTCTTGTTCTTATTATCCATAACAGATAAAGTGGCAGAAACCTCTCCTGAAATAGCAACTCCTAAACCTGCCGGGTTAGTAAGCAAAGAGTTCGCATCACCTCCCAATGCTCCATTAGCACCCGCCATTGCATTAAACTTGGCAGATCCCACCATAGGAGTACTTGAATAAACATCTACAGTATTTCTTATTAATGAAACATCCTGAGCCTGCGCATAAAATGCAGCGGCAATACCCATTAATACTAAAGATTTTTTTAACATTATTTTTTTAATAGTTTTTATGAAGTTGAATATTATCTGAAGCCACCGGATCTGAATCCACCACCACCGGATGAACCACCTCTAAAGCTGCCGCCGCCAGATGAACCACCGGATCTGAAACCACCACCGGAATTATTAAATCCGCCGCTATTTCTAAATCCACCGGAATCACCGGATCTGAAACCTCCGTTATTGTATCTTGGCTGTGATTGAGGCATGGAATTACGGAAACCGCCTGAATCTGAATTTCTAAATCCTCCGTTTGAGTTTCTGAAGCCACCAGAATTTCCGTTTCTGAATCCTCCATTTGAATTTCCGTTTCTGAAGCCACCGGAATTCTGATCTCGGAAACCACCATTAGAGCTGTTTCTAAATCCATTGTTATTTCTGGCAGTATTTGTTCTGTATACGGCATTTCCTAAACCGGAACCACTATTACCGCTTCTCATATAAACTCTGTTGTATCCACCCCAGTAGCCTCCGTAGCCCCAGTAAGGATTACCATAATAACCACCCCAGAACGGATCATAGTATCCACCCCAGTAAGGAGAATATCCATAACCCCAGTACGGGCTTCCCCAGCCCCAGCCTATAGAGCCACCCCAGCCCCAGCCGAAGGATCCGCCCCAACCCCAGGATAGGCCGGCACCCCAGCCCCAGCCACGGTTCCAGCCCCAATATGGATTATAACCTCCATACCAAGGATATCCCCAGCCCCAGGAATTATCGTAGTAATTGGTTTGAGAACCTGCATACATTCCCCAGTCTGAGTCTGTTGCATTGGAATTCCATCCTGTTCCGCTCCACTCGTTATATTTATTTTGCTGTTCTCGGGAATTCGCCTGTGCATTCTGAATCACGTTGGAATCCTGATAGTAGTCGTAGTATTCTCCTACTCTGTTTCCGCCACCATTAATGATAACTCCTTCGGGCAGCGTATCCTTATTGGGGTCATAATATACCCCATCTGTCTCGCTATACCCTCCCATCTGAGCACCACAAGACATAAGCAATAATCCACCTGATACCGCCAATATCCCTTTGGATTTTAGCAGACCAAGCAAATTTTTATGTATATTTCTTTTCATGATAACGTAAAAATTTTTAATTTAAATTATATTTGCAATCTGTACCAAAAATGTACCAATACTGATTAAAAAATCTATCAAAAATAGATTTTTATTTTTAGATAACAATAATGTGCAAAAGTTAAAAAAATTTTAAAAGATAATGGCAAAATTAACCTCAAGAAGCGAAGATTACAGCAAATGGTATAACGAGCTGGTTGTAAAAGCTGATTTAGCTGAAAACTCAGGAGTGCGTGGATGTATGGTAATCAAACCATATGGCTATGCAATCTGGGAAAAAATGCGTGATGAAATGGATAAAAAATTCAAAGAAACAGGTCACGTTAACGCATATTTCCCGCTTTTTGTGCCCAAGAGCTTATTTGAGGCTGAAGAAAAAAATGCAGAAGGTTTTGCAAAAGAATGTGCCGTAGTTACCCACTACCGATTAAAAACAGATCCTGATAATCCTTCTAAACTGATTGTAGATCCGGATGCAAAGCTGGAAGAAGAACTTATTGTTCGTCCTACTTCTGAAGCAATTATCTGGAATACTTATAAAAACTGGATCCAGTCTTACAGAGATCTTCCTATCCTTATCAACCAATGGGCAAATGTTGTACGTTGGGAGATGAGAACCCGTCTGTTCCTTAGAACGGCAGAGTTCTTGTGGCAGGAAGGGCACACTGCCCATGCTACAAGAGAAGAAGCTGTAGAAGAGGCTGAAAAAATGAATAAAGTGTACGCAGATTTTGCAGAAAACTTCATGGCTATTCCTGTAATTCAGGGACTGAAAACGCCTTCTGAAAGATTTGCAGGGGCAGATGAAACTTATTGTATTGAAGCATTAATGCAGGATGGAAAAGCCCTTCAGGCAGGAACATCTCACTTCCTAGGTCAGAACTTTGCAAAAGCATTTGATGTAAAATTTACCAACAAAGAAGGAAAAATTGAACATGCCTGGGCTACATCATGGGGAACCTCTACCCGTTTGATGGGAGCTTTAATTATGACCCATTCTGATGACTTCGGATTGGTATTGCCTCCAACCCTGGCTCCAATTCAGGTTGTGATTGTTCCAATCTTTAAAGGAGAAGAACAATTGGCACAGATTAGTGAAGTGGCTTTAGATATTCAGGCTAAATTAAGAGCTAAGGGTATTTCTGTGAAATTTGATAACGATACCCAGAACAAACCGGGATGGAAATTTGCAGAATATGAATTAAAAGGTGTTCCGGTAAGAATTGCCATGGGACCAAGAGATCTCGAAAACAATTCTGTGGAAATTGCAAGAAGAGATAATCTTACTAAAGAAGTTCGTTCTATTGAAGGTTTAGATACTTATATTGAGGAGTTATTGAAAACAATTCAGCAGGATATCTATAACAAAGCATTTGAATTCAGAAAGAATAACATCACCAAAGTTGATACTTACGAAGAATTCAAGACTGTTCTTGAAGAAAAAGGAGGATTTATCTATGCACACTGGGATGGTACTGCTGAAGAAGAAGAGCAGATTAAAGACGAAACTAAGGCTACCATCAGATGTATTCCTTTAGATGATGATATTGAAGAAGGGGTTTCTTTAATTTCCGGAAAACCTTCTAAGAGACGTGTATTATTCGCAAAAGCGTATTAATAATTTTAACGATTTCAGGAAATTTCGTTAATTTTTCAACAATTATTGAAAAAAAAATGACATTCAGACGGATTTTTGTTTAAATTTATCTCAACATTAATCTAAAAAAATTTATTATGTCTTTAAATGTCATTGATTTAATTAAAGGACAATTAGGTCCCGCTTTGGTTTCACAGGCTGCTTCACAGTTTGGAGAAAGCGAATCCGGAATTTCTAAAGCAATTGGTGGTTTATTACCTGCAGTAGTAGGTGGATTAGCCAATAACGCAGACAACCCTGGTGTTGTGGATGCTATTACGAAAGCCTCTTCAAGCGGAATTTTAGGAAACTTATTAGGTGGATCATCTAATAACCCTATCATTACCTCTTTATTATCTTCTCTTTTTGGAGATAAAATTGGCGGATTAGTGAATTCCATTGCCAGTTTTTCAGGAATCAGCAACAATTCTGCAGGTTCTTTGTTAAACCTGGTTACCGGGGCAACAGTAGGAACAGTAGGAAAATATGCAGCAGACAATAATTTGGGTGCTTCAGGTATTTCCAGCTTACTGAATGATCAGAAAGGCATTATTTCTTCTTTACTTCCGGCAGGTCTTTCTTTGGCTTCCTTTGGATTAGGAGCTGAGAACTGGTTCGGCCAGGCAAAAGAAACCGTTTCTTCAGTAACCTCTACTGCTAAAGACAACATCGCTGAAGGTGTTGCCACAGCAAGAGAAAACGTGAGTGAAGGAGCAAGAGAAATAAGAGAACAATTTGAAAATAACAACAATAATCAAGGCGGAGGTTCAATCTGGAAATGGTTGCTTCCGCTTTTATTATTAATAGCAGCCGGATATTTCCTTTGGAAGCAGTGTGAGAAAAAACAAACCACTACTACCATGACATCTACATCAGACTCAACAGGAACATCTTCAGATACAGCTACCACATCCACACCAGCTGCCACAGCTGCCCCTGCCGCTAAAACCGATGAAAATATTGATCTTAACGGGGTAATGCTGAAAGGATACAAAGGTGGTATGGAAGACCAGATGATTTCATTCCTGAAAACTGACGGATACAAAAATGCAGCAGATGATTCAGCATTGAAAGACAAATGGTATGATTTCGATCACGTTAACTTTAAAATGGGTAGCTCTACAGAATTAGAAGCTGGTTCACAGGGACAGCTTGATAATCTGGTAGCTATTCTTAAGGCTTTCCCTGATGCAAAAATCAAAATTGGCGGATATACTGATAAAACAGGAAACGAAGCTTCTAACGTAAAATTATCCCAGGCAAGAGCAGATTTCATTAAAGCTGCTTTAGCTAAAGCAGGTGTGGGGGCTCAGGTACTTGGAGCAGAAGGCTACGGAAGCAAATTTGCTAAAGTAGATGCTAAAGCGTCTGATGCAGAAAGAGCTGCTGACAGAAAAATGTCTGTAAGATTTGCTAAATAATCTTTAGAATCAATAAAAATTGAATCCCGGAATGTTATTTCCGGGATTTTTTTATGTCATGATTTTTGTGTTTACATATATTTAATTAAATTTGTTAGTCATTTCTAACATTTATGAATTTCAATTTAAAAAGCGCGTGGCGAAAAGATAAAACATCCCATTCTTTATCAGAAGTTTATTCTTCTATTAAAGTTCCTAAAAAAGCAAGTTTCTGGAGAAAGTACCTTGCTTTTGCCGGACCTGGATTGATGATTGCGGTAGGATATATGGATCCCGGAAACTGGGCAACGGATATTGCCGGAGGTGCCCAATTTGGGTATACTCTGCTATCAGTTATTCTCATTTCCAATATTTTTGCGGTGGTTTTACAGCATTTATCCGTTAAACTTGGTGTAGTAGCCGAAAGAGATCTGGCACAGGCCTGCAGAGATCATTTCAGCCCTGCCACCAATTTCATTCTCTGGATATTTTGCGAAATAGCCATTGCCGCCTGTGATCTCGCCGAAGTTATTGGTTCTGCAATAGCCTTAAACCTTCTGTTCCACATTCCGCTGACGTGGGGAATTGTGATTACAACTGTAGACGTACTGGTCATTCTTCTCCTCCAGGCAAAAGGCTTCCGATGGATTGAAAGTATTGTAGGCGGTCTTATTTTTGTGATTCTTGCCTGTTTTGTATATGAAATTGTGATTTCCAAACCTGCTTTTAATGAAATTCTGGGTGGATTGGTACCGCAAAAAGAAATTATTCAGAATCCGGCAATGCTTTACATAGCCATCGGTATTTTGGGAGCTACTGTAATGCCACATAACCTATATCTTCACAGCAGTATTGTACAGACCAGAGATTACACCCGCGATACGGAAGGAAAAAAAGAGGCTATCAAATTTGCGACGTTAGACAGTACAGTATCTTTGATGCTGGCATTTTTTATCAATGCAGCCATTTTAATTCTGGCTGCCGCTACTTTCCATACTACCGGAAACCAACATGTAGGAGACATTCATGATGCTTACCAGATGCTGACACCAATTTTGGGAGCATCAATGGCAAGTATTGCATTCGCGATCGCGTTATTGGCTTCCGGGCAAAACTCTACCCTGACAGGAACTCTGGCTGGTCAGATCGTCATGGAAGGCTTCTTAAACATTAAATTAAAACCATGGTTAAGAAGACTTATTACGAGACTTATAGCTGTTATTCCTGCGTTAATTGTTGCTATTATTTATGGAGAGCAGGGAACAACAGAATTATTGGTTTTAAGCCAGGTTATTTTGTCTATGCAGCTAAGCTTTGCGGTTGTCCCGCTGGTTATGTTTACCAATGATAAGGCTAAAATGGGAGAATTTGTCAACAAACCCTTCCTAAAGGTTTGTGTATGGATTATTTCAATTATTATCATTGTTTTAAATGCATATCTGTTATATCAGACATTTACAGGAGAATAATGAGGTTTAAAAAGGCTTTAGTTTCCTAAACTCTTCAAAAAACAATCACATTATTTTTCTGCCTTAATGTCCTGTTTTTTCCTTTGGCAGAATCTTTGCGAATCATTCCTGTAAATAAATATTGAATTATGGAAAACCAGGATATTAACGAAGAAAGCATCAATAATCAGGAAGATAACAATATTCAGAATGAGGCAACGTCTCAGGACAATGTGACAGCTACTCCTTCTGCTGAGGAACTTTTGGCAGAAGAAAAAGACCGTTACATCAGATTATATGCTGAATTCGAAAACTATAAAAAAAGAACTTCTAAGGAGAAAATGGAATTTTTCCAATATGCCAATCAGGATATGATGGTATCTATGCTGGGGGTTTTAGATGATTTTGAAAGAGCATTAAAAGAAATCGCTAAAAACGGAAATCCGGCAGATCTTCAAGGGGTTGAACTTATCTATCAGAAATTCAAAAATAAACTTACTGAAAAAGGATTAAAAGCTATGGAAGTGAATGCTGGTGACAGCTTTAATGTAGATTTCCATGAGGCTATTACTCAAATTCCTGCTCCATCTGAGGATCTGAAAGGGAAAATCGTGGATGTCATTGAAACAGGATATACTTTGAACGATAAGGTAATCCGTTTTGCAAAAGTAGTAACAGGAAACTAAAATTCATAAATGATAAATGATGAGTGATAATTGATGAATGTTTCACTCATTAGCTTTACAATATCTTTTATCATTTATCAACAATCAATTATTCAATTGTCATGTCAAAAAGAGATTATTACGAGGTACTTGAGATCAGCAAATCTGCATCTGCCGACGAAATAAAAAAAGCATACCGCAAAATGGCCATCAAATATCACCCGGATAAAAATCCAGGAGATAAGGAGGCTGAAGAAAAATTCAAAGAAGCTGCTGAGGCTTACGAAGTATTAAGCGACGATCAGAAACGTGCCAGATATGACCAGTTCGGTCACGCCGGAATGGGTGGAAATGGTGGTTTCGGAGGCGGAGGCTTCGGAGGCGGAATGAACATGGAGGATATTTTCAGCCAGTTTGGAGATATTTTCGGAGGTGGTTTCGGAGGATTCGGCGGTGGCGGCGGTGGTCGTCAGCAGGTAAAAGGTTCTAATTTAAGAATCAGAATCAAGCTGAATCTTGAGGAAATGGTAAACGGAACCCATAAAACCATTAAAGTTAAAAAAATGAAGATGGCAGAAGGGGCCACTTCAAAAACATGTCCTACCTGTAACGGTTCCGGTGTTCAGCTGAAAGTAATGAACACTATGTTTGGTCAAATGCAGACCCAGACTACCTGCAGCACCTGCCAGGGAATCGGAAAGGTTGCGGATAAAATTCCTGCCGGAGCTAATGCCCAAGGTCTTGTAAAAGATGAGGAAGAAATCACGATCAATATTCCTGCAGGAGCAAGAGACGGAATCCAGCTTAATGTGAGAGGAAAAGGAAACGATGCTCCATTTGGAGGAACTCCGGGTGATTTATTGGTTATCATTGAAGAGGAAGTAGATCAAACAATTAAGAGAGAGGGAGACAATCTTCACCAGGAATTATATGTTTCATTTGCTGAAGCTGCTTTAGGAACAAAAAAAGAAATTCCTACAGTAGGCGGAAAAGTGAAAATTACCGTTGATCCGGGAACCCAATCCGGAAAAATCTTAAGATTAGCTGGAAAAGGTCTTCCAAGCATAGACAGCTACGGTAAAGGAGATATGTTTATTCATATCAACGTATGGACACCACAAAAGCTTACCAAGGAGCAAAAAGACTTCTTTGAAAAGCAGATGTCCAGCGGAGAAATGGTTGCAGAACCATCCGGAAAGGAAAAAACTTTTTTTGATAAAGTAAAAGATTTATTCAATTAATATAAAAGAGGCTTAGGCCTCTTTTTTTATGTAAAGTTTAGGACTTAACCGTTATCAGAAAACAGGTATCCTGTGTTCTACTGTCAATTTCCTACATTCAACCCAGCAGAATAAAATATAAAGCCAGATTTCCATGAACTGGCCAAGTAATTATAAGATTTTCATTTGAATTAAATCCATAAAAAAATCCTGCATCATAATGATGTAGGATTTTCTTTTACTCTATTTTACTTTAACTATTTTTTTGCAGCTAAGGAATAGATCGCTTTTCCTAAGGTAAAAACTGCTACTGCAGCAAGCCCTCCTACAATTCCAAATGTGAATTCTTTCAGCATAGACGGCCAAGTTGGTAATAACTCATGCAGGTAATGAATATTGTGGGAAAAAATACCTCCCGAAACTAAGATCAGGGCAATTGTTCCTACAACTCCTAAAAGTTTGATAATGATTGGTAGTGCCTTAACCAATAAATGTCCAAGTTTGGAAAAGAATCCCTTATCATGGCTCTTTTTAATCAGGCTGAAACCTGCATCATCCATTCTTACGATCAATGCAACAATTCCATATACTCCTACCGTTGCAATAAATGATACAAAAGTTACTGTTAAAATCTGTGTAAGAAGCGGATGCTCCTGTTGGATAACGGTTCCTAAGGCGATAATTACAATCTCAATAGAAAGGATAAAATCTGTTCTGATGGCTGAGTTTATTTTTGCTTTTTCAGAAACTTCGGAGTTTTCTTCTTCGTCACTTTCTTTGATAACTTCATGTCCTTTTTTGGAACGGTGAAACAGAAATTCTATAATCTTTTCCACTCCTTCAAAAGCAAGATATATCCCTCCTAAAATAAGAATCATCTCAATAGCGGGCTTATACAGCCAATTGAGCAGAAAAGCAATAGGAAGAATTATCAGTTTATTAATAAATGAACCTTTGGTAATAGCCCACAGAACCGGAAGTTCTCTGGAAGAAAGAAAGCCGGTGGCTTTTTCCGCATTTACAGCCAGATCGTCTCCTAAAATTCCTGCTGTCTTCTGTGTAGCAATCTTACTGGTAACCGCTACATCATCCATCAATGCTGCAATATCATCCAAAATTGCAAAAAAGCCTGACGCCATATTTTAATGTTTTTTTAATCTTTGTTAAGTCCAACAAAAATAAATATTTATTCGGTTTTCTAATTCATAACATGATAATTATTTTAAGAATTATGAAGCAGTCTCTCGCTTTCAATATTTTATATCTTTGTTCAAAATCTATATAATGGATGAAAACTGGGAAAATCAATTACAGAACATCTGGCAGAAACTGGGAACAATAAGCAATGAAGAATTTATTCTACAAATCAAGAATCATGTAAGCCTGATGACAGATTCTCATGCGATTGCAGATTTTGAAATGGCCTGTGCTTACGATTCTACCGGATATGAAGCCAAGGCAGAACCTCTGTACAGGTCTGCACTGGATAAGGGACTAACCGGTTTACGGAGAAGAAGAGCAAGAATTCAACTGGCGAGTACATTAAGAAATAACGGAAAAACAGAAGAAAGCATCTCTATCTTAAGAGAAGAAAAAGCCAATTATTCGGATGAACTGAATGATGCTGTTGATTCTTTTTTAGCTCTTTCACTCTCCACTGCCGGAGAACATAAAGAAGCCCTATCTCTGGTATTAAAAGCAATTTCAAAACATTTACCGAGATACAATAACTCGCTGAACAGATATGCTGAAAACTTATAATTTCTGAAACTATGATTGAAATACATGATGATTTTAAACAATGCCTTAATTCATATTTTGCAGATATTGACCCTAATGATTTAAATACGATCGTTTCATTTTTTAAGCCCGAAATTCTTAAAAAGAATGATATTTTCCTAAAAGCAGGGAAGAAAAGCACAAAGTTAAGTTTTATAAAATCCGGGCTTTTAAGAATTTTTTCGGAAACAGAGAAGAAAGAAATTACCCAATGGATTTCAACTCCCGGATATTTTGTAACGGATCTTTCAAGTTTTATGACTGATATACCTGCAAGATGGGATATTCAAGCCCTTACAGATACTGAATTATATACCATCCATAAGGCTGATTATGAAACGCTTCAGAATAAAATTCCCCAATGGCACATTTTAGAAAAAAAATTCATTGTTCATTGCTTTATAACCATTGAAACAAGGGTTCATAGCCATTTATCGATGAATGCCGAAGAAAGGTATTTGTCTTTCTTTAATGAAAATCCACAGTTGTTTAATCAGGTTCCTTTGCAATATATTGCCTCCATGCTTGGGATGACTTCCGAAACTTTCAGCAGAATCAGAAATAAGATTGCCACAGGAAATTTTTGATTTTTGTCAAGTAGATTTCAATTCCTCTGACCGAACTTTGTGCCTATAAAATCATTACTCATGTCAAAGAAAATTGAAACAGAAATTACCATTCATGCCACTCCCGAAAAAATATGGAAAATATTATCCAATTTTCATGAATATCCAGACTGGAACCCCTTCATTACTGAGATCCAGGGATCTGTAGAAGTAGGAAATCAGATACAGGTTAAAATAAAGCCGCAGGGAGGAAAAATAATGATTTTCAAACCTGTAGTTTTATTAAAAAAAGAGAATAAAGAACTACAATGGCTGGGAAAACTGCTATTTAAGGGATTATTTGACGGAGAGCACCACTTTGAGCTGATTGATAATAAAAACGGCACTACTCGATTTATCCAGTCAGAAAGATTTTCGGGTCTGCTGGTCCCGTTCTTTAATTTTGATACTACCACTGCCAGCTTCCATATTATGAACCGGAAATTAAAGGAGTTAGCAGAAAAGAACTAAATAAATAACAATTCCGAACAATTCATAAATCCCTTATTTTCCTTACATTTGATGTATGAAAAAACTCATTCTCAGGTATCATTTCTTCATTATGGGATGCATCAGTTTTGTGCTGCAGTCCTGTAATACGAAATTCAGAGTTTGGGTAGGCCCGGGAGGGCAACAGAAAATCTATAATTTAAAATACGGGGAACATAAAAGGCAGAAAATGGATGTTTTTCTCCCTAAAGACTATGCTAACAATTCTCCTGTGATTCTTATTATACATGGCGGAGGCTGGACTTTGGGCAAGAAGGAACACATGATCCAGATCCAAAAAATGCTCTTCCAGAACAGGATTCCAAGCATCAATATGAACTACCGGTTGGTATCCCGAAAGAAAAAGATCACTTATAAGCAACAGCTTGAAGATATTGGTGCTGTGATTGAAAAGTTTAATTCTTTAGCTGAAAAAGCAGAGCTTCTCCCTGACAATTATGTTATTCTTGGGGAGAGTGCCGGTGGACATCTGGCTTTATTGTATGGTTACCGACATCCTGACCAGATTAAAAAGATTATTTCCCTAAGTGGCCCTACCGATTTTTACAGCCCTGAATATCTGAATTCATTTTATTCTAAATATACTTCACCCACCATTCAAAAAGTTGTAGGTACTCAATTTAACCGTAAAAATCTTTCAGAAGCTTTTAAAGAAGCAAGCCCTATTGCCAATATCACCCATGTTCCTACTCTGCTGTTTCAGGGTAATCATGATTTTTTAGTGAATCAGCATCAGGGAATTGCTATGGATTCTGCATTAACCAATATGAATGTTCCACATAAATTTGTCTTCATGGACAAAACAGGTCATGCACCAAGATTTTTCAGTAAAAGAAAGAGAGACAGCATTATTTATCCGAATATTCTGGATTGGATAAGAATGGACCATTAAGTTTTGTAGGGGTTAAGAAGGAATTAAGTATACTAAAGCGGCTATAAAACTACCTTCTCATCCTGAATGCTCATAAAAAAGGCTATCTCTAAATGAGACAGCCTTGTATATTTTTCAGAAGATTTGAATTCTATTCAAAATCTTTGTTTTCGTATTTAGAAAAGTCTTCTTTCTTGCCGAACATGAATTTGATAATCACCGGAAGTGTTGTTATCAATACAATGACAATGATAATGTATTCCAGTTTTTCTTTCAGATTTATATTAAACTGGTCCATGAAAAGTTTATCAAGATAATGTCCTGCAAAGATCAGAATAAAAGACCACAGCACCGCACCGATAATATTATCTCTTAAGAATTCTTTTTTATCCATCTTCACAATTCCTGCAACAATTGGGGTAAAAGTTCTCACTACAGGTAAGAATCTCGCCATAATAACTGCCAATGCTCCGTGTTTTTCAAAGAAATCATGAGCCTGATAAAGATATTTCTTCTTGAAAAGCATTGAATCCGGTCTTTTGTATAAAGCAGGCCCTGTTTTTCTACCGAAATAATAGCCTACTTCATTTCCTATTACAGCAGCAAGTGCTACTCCGGAGGCAAGAAGTGTTGTATCCAGAAAATCACTTCCTGTAGAACCAAAAGTCTCTTTGATGATTTCAACGGCATAAATTCCTGAAACGAACAGTAGTGAATCTCCGGGCAGGAAAAACCCTACAAAAAGACCTGTTTCAGCAAACACAATAAATAAAATAAGCCAAAACCCTCCCATTTTAATATAAAATTCCGGGTTTAATAAATCCTTCCAGCTATTGAAATCTTCCATATATATCGATGAACAACAAAAATAAGTCTAAAATGTCTGAAACAAAAATTAATTATAAGATTTTAACTAAAATTTCACATGATATTTACAGGTCGAGATCATCATCGGAAACTGCGGTACCATCGGCCATCAGAAATGCTTTAAGGAAAGGTGTGATATTTCCGTTCATTACGGCGTCCACATCTGACGTCTCATGGCCTGAGCGTACATCTTTTACCAATTTATAAGGATGCATCACGTAATTTCTGATCTGGCTTCCCCACTCAATCTTCATTTTATTGGCTTCAATCTCATTTCTGGCTTTCATACGCTCTTCCAATTCCATTTCATATAACCTGGAACGTAGGAGCTGCATTGCTTTTTCTTTGTTCTGAAGCTGCGAACGGGATTCTGAATTTTCAATAATAATTCCGGTTGGAGCGTGACGAAGACGTACCGCTGTTTCTACCTTGTTTACGTTCTGACCTCCGGCTCCGGAAGATCTCATCGTTTCAAAAGATATATCGGCAGGGTTAATATTAATTTCAATGGTATCATCTACTAAAGGATAAACATATACAGAAACAAAGCTGGTATGGCGTTTTGCATTACTGTCAAAAGGTGAAATTCTTACCAATCTATGAACTCCGTTTTCCCCTCTCAAATAACCGAAAGCAAATTCACCTTCTATTTCAAGGGTAACGGTTTTCACGCCTGCTACATCCCCTTCCTGGAAGTTCAGTTCGCGAATCTTATACCCTTGTTTTTCTGCCCACATGGTGTACATTCTCATCAGCATAGATGCCCAGTCGCAGCTTTCTGTTCCGCCGGCACCGGCTGTGATCTGAAGAACCGCAGATAATTCATCCCCTTCATTGGAAAGCATATTCTTGAACTCAAGGTCTTCTATTTTTTCTATCAGTTGCGGAAATGTTTCATCCAGTTCTTTTTCAGAGTCAGGATCTTCTTTAGCAAAGTCAGCTAATACCTGTAAATCTTCAAATTGGGTATGAATTTCATCATAGCTTTCCACCCATTTTTTCTTGGATCGAAGCTGCTTCAGAAAAGCTTCCGCAGTCTTAGGATTATCCCAAAATTCAGGAGCCGCTGTTTTTTCATCATCATTGGCTATTTCGATCTTCTTTTTTTCAATCTGTAAATATCTGTATAAGTCTTCAATCCTGGATTGAGCTTCTTTTATCTGGTCGTTATTAATCACGATTTTTTCTTTTATGCAAAAATAAGGAATTCTTTTAGAGTGGAAAGCTAAGAGTTCAAGGTTTAATGTTCATGGTCTAAAGTTCTCGATAAGGAAGAATTCATCTTTTAGTCTTTTGAAACTTTTCTTTATTCCACATCTATTATCTCTTCGTCTCTTATCTCATTCTATTCTTATTTCTGCTTCAAAGGCTTTTCTCAGATATTCTTTTGACTTTTTACTTTCTATTTTGAAACCAGCCATGGTCATTCCATACATAAATAACAGCATTATGAGAGGAATTAAAAAAAATCCTGTTATTTTTTGATCTTCTATTTCTTTTATCAATATCATCATAAAGAAAGATGATGCCATTAAACACCATACTATTAAAAAGAAAAATGTAAATATATGTAGCTTCATGGTCACTTGTATCTGTGTTCCGTAATTATTTTTTTGAATACTACCGCTTATTTGGGGAAGAAAGGAATTTCTGTATTTAATGACCCTGCTGATATCAAAACTGTTCGTATCTACAGATCCTTCATAATCTTTTATATGTTTCCAGCTAAAGAACTTTTTCGGTTCAACAAAGTCTAACAGTCTGGTCATGACTTCCTGCTCAGGCAAATTGGTATTGAAAATAATACGTTCAAAGGGTAAATATTTCATTGAATTTAATTCTTTAATTTACATCAGATTAGCGATTACCTCACCAATCTTTGGAGCCAGTGCCACTCCCATTCCGGAAAGTCTTACGGCACAAAACTGTCTGTTTGAAACCTGCTTCACAATAGGTGTTTTTTCTGCCCCCATGGCCATAATTCCTGACCAGCGAAGAGCAATCTTACATTCCTGATCAGGCAGAATGACTTCTTTTAAAAAGTTTTCTAAATGATTTTGTAAAAATTCTGTGGTTTCAAAAGCTGTAGTTTCTTCCATTTTAAAGTCCTGATTTCTTCCGCCTCCCAGTAAAATACGGTTTCCTAAGTTTCGAAAGTAATAAAATCCTTCATCATAGTGAAAAGTTCCTTTCAATTTTAAATTTTCTATAGGTTCCGTCAGGAGAATTTGTCCCCGTGCCGGCACTATATTTTCCTTTTCAAGAAGTTTAGAGCTGAATGCATTGGTGCAATGGATTATTTGACCGGATTTTATTGAAACATCCTTCGAAAAATAAATATTCACACCATCAGAAGTTTCTTCTATATTATTAATTTCAGTTCCGAATAAAAACTCAACCTTCAACTCATAACATTTTTCCAGAAGCTTCTGCAACAATTTTCCAGAATGCAGGCTTCCCTCGCAAGGATTTCCAATCAAGAATTGAGATTTACCTAAACCAAATTCCTGTATTTTATTCTGTTGTAAAGAATATGTTTCTTCACGTCCGGTGATGGGCTTAAGCTTTTCATTCACTTCATTGAGGAATAATAAAGGCTCATCATTGTTTAAAATTTCATATCCTCCGCTAAGTTCAAAGTCTATTTCATCATTTTTAAAATAATGTCTGATCTTCCGGAGTCCTTCAAATCTCATTCTGACAAGATCCAATGTTTTTTCCCAACCCATTTTTTGAGAATCAGCAATGACTTCTGTAAGGCTTCCAAAGCAGGCAAAGCCGGCATTTCGTGTTGAAGCTCCCAATGGAACTGCATTTCTTTCAATGATGAGTACAGATTTCTCAGGGGATTTTTCTTTAATGGAAATAGCAGCCCAAAGTCCGGAAAATCCAGCCCCAATGATGATAATATCTCTTTTGCGGTAAAAGGTTTCCTGTTCCCAGATGCTGGTCATAAGTAATAAGTGATGGGTAATGGATGATAAAGACAGCTTGAGCTGAAAAAAATAGACGAAGAGACAAGAAACAAAGACATTGAAAAAGTAACTATTGAATATTCCCAGTTTTAGTTTCTAATATCTGCCTTATTCCAAGCCCGAATCTTTTCTACTTTTCTTTCTCTCCGTTGTGATGAAAACCGATTGCTCTTCTTGGTTCTTCCACTACTTGATAGGTTTCAAGTTCTTTTTTCAGGGCCTGAATCCTAAAACGGAATTCGTCGAAGTTATTGATGATAACATCTGCAAGAAAACGGGCTACCTGATCAAGATATTCTTCGGTAAGTTTTGCAGCAGCATCTCTTAAGGCTCCATTAATGAGATTCTGATCAATTTTAAGCTTTTCATTCCGGGTTCTCTGATAAAGGTCTTTGATCCTTTTCTTTAAGCTTTGCGTAAAATCAATCAGCATGGTATTGCTGAAGGCTTTCATCCTGGAGGCAACGTCATGCCAGAAAGGAACTTTATCTGCCTTATTATTTTTAAGAATCTTATACAATAAAGAGTCTTCTTCAAGTCCTCTCGTCATTGCATATAAGATAATCTCTGAGCGTTCTGATGCATTAGGTGGAAATATAGGAATCATCACATCAAACCTTCCCGGAGCCAGGATTTCTTCATCAATTTCTGAAACAGAATTAGCTGAACCCACCATGAGGACTCCTTCTTTTTCAAATTTACCGATATAATGGAGAATAAGTTCCTGAGCTTCCAGATTACAGGATGCAATATCATTATCGGCCTTTCTTTGCATCATAATTTCATCAAAATCATCAAGGAAAAGCAGCATTTTATTCTCTTTCATCATGGCTAAAAGAAAGTCACTGAAATTGATTTGATTCCCATCAATTAACGAGGTTCCCAGATAGTGCTTTTTCACTTCCTTAAATTGATACCCTATGATTTCAGCAATTTTATTGGCCCAGAAAATCTTGCCGCTTCCGGGAGGCCCGTAAAGAATAATTCCTGCAGGTTTATTAATCCCCCAATCTTTGATCTGTTGCGGATTTAAAAAGGGTTCAAGAACCGCCGAGGTATAAAAAAACAGATCCCTGTATCCTATAAAATCCCTCTGTTGCAGGCTGGTTTTGTGCCCAAAATAATCGTATACAAACTGATAATTTCCGCCCAGTTTGTTATCAATACCATAACTTGAAATGGAAGATTTGAAAAAACCATTATCAAAAATATTAAGGTTATTATCCTTTATCGCTTTTTCAACTTTATCTTTTGGCTGATTGATGACTTCAGCAATCTGTTCCAAGGTCTTATTCTTATCCAGATCCTTTTCATACAGTCTTAAAAAGTCTACATTTTCTCGGGCAAACTTTTCAAAGTCCTCCTTTACTTCAAAGTTGGTACTGATACAGTCTACCAGCTCAAGATCAAAATCCTGAATAAACTGTTTGATGGCTTCTGCAGATACCTTCAGTTCTTCTGCCAGTTCAATTAACTTCATAATTCCCTATTAGTTCTATCAAATTTAATATTTTAATCTCGAAAATCTATCAATTGATTTCACTTAATATCATTTTAACTTGATTTTTATGAATGTCCTTATGTTTGAATACAATTGTATTAAAAAAGGAAATTCAAAGCTATATCATTTTGCACTTGTCTATTATTTTTATTTTTATCCAAAAACTAAGCAAGTGAAAGAATATATTAAACCCCGGGGCTTATCAGTGCTAGATGATGTAGGCTGAGAATCGTTTAAACGAAAACCTTTCTCGTACAGGGAAACATGAAAATTTCACAAAAAAGGCCGTTTTCACGAGTTGTGAGACGGCCTCTTTTCTTTCAATTTACTTTTTATCTAACAACGGAAGGTATTTTCCGTATCCTTTTGTTTCCATCTCCGCTTTTGGAATAAACTTCAGGGAAGCACTGTTGATGCAGTAACGGAGTCCACCTTTATCCTCAGGGCCGTCTGTAAAAACGTGTCCTAAATGGGCATCTCCGGTTTTACTTCTTACTTCTACCCTTGTCATTCCATGGGTACGGTCCAGTTTTTCATCAATCAGACCTTTGGTGATGGGTTTTGAGAAACTTGGCCATCCACAGCCGGATTCAAATTTATCGGTAGAAACAAACAATGGTTCTCCTGTTGTGATGTCTACATAAATTCCCTCACGGGTCTCATTCCAGTATTCATTTTGGAATGGTCTTTCTGTTCCGTTTTCCTGGGTGACATTGTATTGTTCTGCTGTCAGTTTTTCCTTTAAAACTTTTTTATCCTGTTTTTGATAAGCGGTTGTTTTAGGAAGGGGATTCGCTTTTTTCGCCATTTCAAAAAGTCCTGGTTCAATATGGCAGTATCCGCCCGGATTTTTATCTAAATAGTCCTGATGATAGTCTTCCGCTCTGTAGAAATTTTTCAAAGGAATAGTTTCTACTACAACCGGTTTGCTATATCCTTTTGCCAGCTTCTGAACTTCATTTTTCACAACGGCTTCATCTGCTTTATCTGTATAGTAAATTCCTGTTCTGTATTGGTCTCCCCTGTCATTTCCCTGCTGATTAAGACTTGTAGGATCAATGGTTTTAAAATAAAGATCAATCAATAGTTTCAAATCTACCTGCTCAGGATCATATTTTACTTTCACCGTTTCTGCAAAACCCGTAGTATGGCTTACCACTTCTTCATAAGTTGGATTCTGAGTTTTTCCGTTGGCATACCCTACTTCAGTTCCCACTACACCTCGAATCTGCTGAAAAAAATGTTCTGTTCCCCAAAAACATCCCCCTGCAAAATAAATTTCTCTGACGTTTTTATTATCCATAATTTCTTGTTTTTCTTTTTTTACGTTCGTTTCAATAGGCTTATTCTTTTTAAAAAGCCCGCTTTCTGCAGCAAAAACTGCGATACCCAGTATAATTCCGAGTACAATCAATATATTTTTCATATTTACCTTTTTATTCATTATTTCTTGTTTTGTAAAATCATTAATCCAAATCCTAAAAACATCAGGTCTTTTAAGATAAAAAAGTCTGTTACAGGTATACCGTCTACCACTTTCCATATTCCCGGAGTGGTAAAGAGGTAACTTAACGTCACCATAAAAGTTATGGTCATCCCTATTCCTGCATATCTCCTTAGCACAGCAAATTTCGCACTAAATACCAGTAATACAGCAATGATAATTTCTATCGCTCCGATAAGGTTTGACACTGCCTGAATGCTCATGACTTTATATACGAAAAAAGTTAAAAAATGGTTTTCCAATAAAGGTTTTATTGCCGAAGCTTCTGTTGGAGTAAACTTGAAAACCCCGATCCAAAGCAATATGAGCGCTGCTCCGAAAAGAGAAATATAATATCCCAGGGTATATGTTGATTGATTTTTACCAGATGTTTGGGCTGTTCCTGTCATTTTTTTAAATTTTGAATTGATACTTTATTGTTTTCAAAAGTATAGTCGGAACCGTTTCAAAATCCTGACAAAATTTATCTCAGAAATTTAATTTATTGATCATTTTATCTTTAAAGTCCTGAATTTCAGACTCATTTATTTCAGTGGTTTTTTCAGCAAATGTTTTTCTAAAGATGTTATCCAACAGCTTCATCTTTTCATTATATGCCTTACACCATTTGCAGATAGAGATATGAAAGTTTAATCTTCTGTTTTCTCTGGCAGAGATGGTTTGCGCATTGCGTTTTTCCATCAGTAAAGTGGCTTCACTGCATGGCAGGAACAATATATGTAGGATTTTTCTTATCATCACTATATTTTTGAAAACCAGTTAAACTCCAGACATTCCCTAAGCTGCATACGGCTTCTCTGGAGGATCTTCCAGAGATTAGTCGTAGAAACATTCAATTCCTGACTCACATCGGGTGCTTTTTTTTCTTCGATGTAATACATTTTCAATAAGATCTTCCATCTGGCAGGCAATTCTTCAATACATTCTTCGAGGGTTTTATTAAATTCCTTATTATCCAGAAGTTCAGATTCTGTTGAAATATTCCAATCCCTCAAAACATCATTATTTTTCCAGGAGCCTGTTTCGTCAAAAAAATGATCCAGTTTTACATTGGGTTCCGATTTATATTTTTTACGGTAGAAATCTGCAATTTTCCTATTCAGAATAGCCATCAGCCAGGTCAGGGGCTGGCTTTTCCCTTCAAAAGAGTCATAATTGGAAAAGGCTGCAATAAAAACTTCCTGAACAACATCCTGAGCATCCTCTTTATTGGAAAGCATATATAAAGCTTTCTTCAGCAGCAATCCGGAATATTGCTCTATCCAGCTTTTCAGAATTTCATTTTTCATGATGGGAGGTCTATTTTGTCTTATTTCAGATCTTAACGAAGGTAATAAGTTAAATGGAAATGAGCAAAACTTCCTGAGTGTGTTCCCCAAAAATATCGTCAATAAATTTATGGCTGTAAGAAACTATTATGTCTGACATTTGACAAATCAGTCTTGAAAATATCAAATAGTAGATATTAAATCGCCTAAAAATCTTAAATTTGCATCTTATCAAAATTTGATATTAAAAAAAGCAAAAGCAATACTATGACATCACAAGAGATACGTCAAAAATTTTTAGACTATTTTAAAAGTAAGGAACACCTTATCGTTCCTTCAGCTCCTATTGTGCTGAAAGACGACCCTACCCTTATGTTTTCCAACTCAGGAATGACACAGTTCAAGGATTTTTTCCTTGGCTACAAAACACCTACGGCCCCAAGAATAGCCGATACCCAAAAGTGTTTGAGAGTTTCAGGAAAACATAATGACCTGGATGATGTAGGTAGAGATACTTACCACCACACCATGTTTGAAATGTTGGGGAACTGGTCTTTCGGGGATTACTTCAAAAAGGAGGCTATTGCTTTTGCCTGGGAATTACTGACTGAAGTATACGGAATACCAAAGGAGAATTTATATGTAACGATTTTTGAAGGCGATGCTTCTGAAAACCTACAGAGAGACCAGGATGCTTATGATTTCTGGAAGTCTCACATTTCAGAAGACAGAATCATCAACGGAAATAAAAAGGATAACTTTTGGGAAATGGGTGAAAGCGGACCTTGCGGACCTTGCTCAGAGATCCATATCGACCTTAGAACGGCTGAAGAGAAAGCAGCAGTTCCGGGAATTTCATTAGTTAACCAAGACCATCCACAGGTAGTGGAAGTATGGAACCTGGTTTTCATGGAATTCAACAGAAAGGCTGATAAATCTCTGGAAAAGCTTCCAGCTCAGCACGTTGATACCGGAATGGGCTTTGAACGTCTTTGTATGGCGCTTCAGGGAAAATCTTCCAATTATGACACAGACGTTTTCACACCACTGATTTCTAAAGTTGAAGAACTTTCAGGAAAGAAATATACCGGAATTTTAGAGGACGAAAAAGATATTGCCATCCGTGTGGTAGTAGACCATATCAGAGCGGTTTCTTTTGCCATTGCAGACGGGCAGCTTCCATCTAACGGCGGTGCCGGATATGTGATCAGAAGAATTTTAAGAAGAGGGATTTCTTATTCTTACAGATTCTTAGGGATGAAAGAGCCCTTCCTTTATAAATTAGTTGCTGTATTACAGGAACAGATGGGACCTTTCTTCCCAGAAATTGAAAAGCAGGGTAAACTGGTTGCTGAGGTTATCAAAAGTGAAGAAGATTCATTCTTAAAAACTATTGAGAATGGTCTGATCAGAGTTGAAAAGCTGATTCAGCAGACAATTGCCGATAACCTGAAAGTATTGCCAAGTGAGGAGGTCTTTGAATTGTATGACACTTACGGTTTCCCTGATGATTTAACAAGAATTATTGCTGAGGAAAAAGGATTAACCATTGATGAAAAAGGATTTGAAGCTGAAATGGAGAAGCAAAAGCTCCGTTCCAAAGCAGATTCTGCCCAGAAGGTTTATGACTGGGTTGTTTTAGAAGAAAAACCTGAATCATTCGTTGGTTATGACCAGATTGAATCTGAAACCTATATTACAAGATACAGAAAGGTTGAAAATAAAGACGGGGAATTTTACCAGGTGGTATTAAGCAGCTCTCCATTCTACCCTGAAGGTGGTGGACAGGTTGGAGATAAAGGTGTTCTTGAAAATGCTGCTGAAAGCTTCGAAGTATTGGAAACTAAAAAGGAAAATGGTCTTATCATTTCTTTAATTAATGGACTTCCAAAAGATGCCGGTGCTGTTTTCTATGCTAAAGTAAATGCCACTGACAGAAAGAACTCTCAGGCAAACCACTCTGTAACTCACCTTTTACATGAGGCATTAAGAGATGTTCTGGGAACTCACGTAGAACAAAAAGGTTCTTACGTAGGTCCTGATTATCTGCGTTTCGACTTCTCTCATTTTAATAAAATGACTGAAGAAGAAATTGCTTTAATTGAAGAAAAAGTGAACAAGAAGATCAAAGAAAGCATTGCACTGCAGGAATTCAGAAGCATCCCAATCAAAGAAGCTTTGGAAAAAGGGGCAATGGCTTTATTTGGCGAGAAATATGGTGACAATGTAAGAATGATCCAGTTCGGAAGTTCTAAGGAACTTTGCGGGGGAACACACGTAAAAAACACCAGTGAGATCGGTCATTTCAAAATTACTTCCGAAGGTTCTGCAGCTGCAGGAATCAGAAGAATTGAAGCAATTTCAGGAGACAAATCTGAAGAATACTTCAAGAATCTTGAAAAACAGATCATTGAGCTTTCCCAATTGCTGAAATCTAAAGATGTTGTAAGATCCATCGAGAAATTAATTGAGGAAAATACTTCATTAAAATCTGAAGTAGACGCTCTTAAAAAAGAAAAAGCAAAAGGAGAAATCAGTGACTGGAAAAATGCTTACGAACAGAAAGGCAACAAACAGTTATTAGTGAAAAAGACCTCTTTAGACGCTGGTTCTGTTAAAGATATTGTATTCCAGCTGAAGAGAGAGATCCCAACTTCGGTAACGATCATTCTTTCTGATGCAGATGGAAAGCCAATGATTACTGTGGGGGTTTCTGATGATCTGGCTGCAGAGTATCAGGCTGGAGCTATTGTAAAAGATCTGGCTAAAGAAATCCAGGGCGGTGGCGGCGGAAATCCTGGTTTTGCTACTGCTGGTGGTAAAAACCTTGACGGATTGGAAAATGCTTATCAAAAGGCTCTGAATATTTAAAAAGTATTCTAATAGATCAAAACTCCTGAACAGAATCTGTTCAGGAGTTTTTTATTGCGAAAATCAGGAACTGCAGAAAGATCATCTGTCTGCAAAATATAAACCTGATCTTTTTAAGAAACATTCATACTTATCTTAGATTAAATCAATATTATACTGTGTTAAAAACTTTTCTACCACAATAAATATTATTAATTTTGGCGTAGTTTTTTTACATGAAAAGGGGTTTACAGTTATTTTTTTTTCTGATATGCTTTTTGGGGTATTCACAGCTTAAAATTAAAGTTGTTGATGCCGCCAGCCAAAAGCCTGTCTCCAAAGCTAAAATTTTTTGTGGCAGTACAATTTTTGGTTATACCAACACGCAGGGAATTCTGGAATTTAAAGCAGAGTGCAAAAATATAGAGGTTGAAGCAGATTCCTATCAAAAGGAAACTACAACTGTAGAAAGCAGTATGGAAGTTTTCCTGATAAAAAAACCTTTAAAAACCACCAATATTGAGACGGTAATCATTGAAGACAAAAGTGATCCGAGAGCTTTGGAGATCCTTAAAAAAGTGAATAAACTCTTCAATGAAAACTCTCCTAAAAGCTTAGGTTCCTACGCTTATAAATCTTACGAAAAAATTTCCCTTGATATTGATGAGGACAGCCTTACCCAGTTCAATCAGTATTTTAATGACCTGAATTTCTTCAAGAAAAAGAGAGAGAAAGACTCTTTGAATAACATCAGTGCCAGAAAGATATTTGCTAAAAGTAAACTCTTCCTCTGGGAAAGGGCCCAGGAATTTTTATATTCCAAAAAGTATGGTGAAAAGATCAATATCCTGGATAACAGGATTTCAGGTCTGAAACAGCCGGTTTACGAAATGATCGCTCTTCAGCAAAGTAACAGGGATATTGTTCCCGAGCAGGTAAAGCCTGAAAACAGAGGTCTTTACAGGTATTTCCTATCTGATACTATAGAACTTGACGGAAGAAAAAACTTCGTGATCCGTTTCCGTGAGGTAAACTATAAGAACCCTGATAAAAAAAGAAAGTATACTGGAGCCATCTATATTGATACTGAGACCTACGGAATTAAAAAAATTGAGAATTTCAGTAAAAATAAAAACGACGGGATCATTACCAGTACATGGATCTTTTATAACAACAAATGGTTCCTAGCTCATGAAACCACCAAACTTAAAATGGGGAAAATGGCTATGGATGACAAGGAACACGCTGATAAAAAGGATAAAAGGAGTTTTGGGACCTATGCCTTCCTTACTTCCAAATATTTTGATTTCAAGTCTCCTATTGAAGAAAGACCTAAAGATTTTAAAGGGTATACTTTTGACGTAAAAAGTATTGACGGACATTCTTTGGATCAGTACAGAACAGAACCTCTTACTGAAAGGGAACAGAATACCTATAAGACGATTGACAGCCTTGGTAAAAAATATAAAATCGACAGCAAAGCACAGATCATTTCAGGGCTGCTTAACGGGCAGATCAGAGTAGGTATTGTGGATTTTGCTGTGGATGAAATTGTCAACTATAACTCGTATGAAGGTTTCAGACTGGGATTAAAGGCGAAAATTAATGAAAATTTTAATCCTTATTTCTCTCCTGATTATTATTTTGCTTATGGAGTAAAAGACAGAAGATGGAAATACGGAATGGGAATAGATATTAAAACAACTTTAGAAAAGAACTCATTCTTCAGATTTGATTTTTATGATGATGTAACGGCTTCAGGAGAATTTTACAGAAGGTTATGGAATTTCAAAATGAGAATGATGAATTTCGGAAATAACCTGAACAATGATAAGTATTTCCACTTCAAAGGAGCTTCATTATCTTATTTAAATGATGTTACCAACGGCCTTACCCTTGCCCTCGCTGTAAGAAGAAATATTGAGGAAGCTCAGTTTGATTACCAGTTCAGAGACGGTGGTTCTTCCTTCAAGAACTTCAACACTTTATTTACGTTAAAATACTCACCGAATTCAACCAATATTATGACCCCACAGGGAAAATCCCTGATTGATCAGAAATATCCGGAACTGTATTTCAACTATGAACAGAGTTATAAAATGGCAGGCGGAAGTTTCAATTACTCCCGTTTTGATGCCCTTTTTGTTCATAATTTTAAAACCCCGATCGGAACAACAGGTTTCAGATTATATGGAGGTGTTGTTTTAGGAGAAGCTCCGATATGGAAGAATTTTACAATGAACGGGCTTGCCTCTCCGGGTAAAGACTTCAACTTTAACCTTACATCCTTCCTTGGTTTTGCTACTTTGGAAGGGGGGAAATATTACAACGATAAATTTGTTGCCTATTATTTCACCCATAAACTGCCTTTATATTTTAAAAGTTTCGGACACAATGTTTCCAGCTTTGATTTTGTACTGCGCGGAACCATTGGAGATATGAAACATCCTGAATACCACCAGTTCAGGTTTAAAAAACTGGACCACCTGTATCAGGAAGTAGGTTTGGAGTGGAATAACTTCCTTTCCAGCTATTTCAACCTGGGATTATTTTACAGAGTGGGATATTATGCGACTCCGCACTTTAAGCAGAATTTCGCTATTCAGTTTAAGCTAAAGTTCCTTGAATTTTAATAGCTTATCGTTAGTTAAAACATATATTATACCTATAAGAATATGCAAAGAATAGAAATAAAAGCGGAAGGCTTTTTTGAATTATTGAAATTAAAAGATACTTCCATGTGGGCTATTTTCTCACAAATGATTGACGGAAATGAAAAAGAAATCATATTTTTAGATAACGAAGATAAAATCCTTTTCAACTATATTTTACCGGCAGATGCAGAAAAACTGGAAGAAGACCGGAAAGAGTTCTCCAAACAGTTTGCTGATAAGCTTGGCAGCCTAAATTAAAAGCTAATGAATAAGAATTATCTTTTTTCCTTACTGGGTCTTTTTTTGTTCAGTATCGGAAATGCTCAAAGCTATAAAAAACCTTTGGTATCGGCCATTAAAGAGGCTGATCTCAGAAAAGATATGTATGAATTGGCAGCAGACCAGTTCTGGGGCCGTGAAGCAGGAACCTTAGATGAGTTAAAAGTATCGATGTGGCTGGCAGATAAGGCCAAAGAAGCCGGGATGAAACCTGCAGGCGATAATGGTACTTTTTTCCAGTTTTTTGATATGTACAGGCATCAGACAACTCCACAAAGCAGTCTGAAAATCGGAGATACCTCCTTGAAATTATGGAAAGATTTCCTTGTTGCTGAACCTGTAAATGCTGCTATAGATGCAGAAATTGTATATGCTGGAAATACTGAACCTGAAGATCTAGCCCAACTGAACCTTAAAGGAAAAGTGCTGGCTGTAAATGCTTCTGACAAGAATATTGATAAGGAAATGACTCTTTTCGTAAGAAGATATCCCGGATTTGTCAGAACAAAATATTACAATAAAGCGAACGAACTGGGAGCAAAGGCAATCATTTTCATTACTGATGATATTTCTGAACAGAGCTGGGCGGAAGTACTTCCTCAAATGACAAGAGGAACTTATGGAGTGGAAGGATTAAGAGAAAAGATCACCAATAATATTCCTGTTCTCTGGATCAAAAGAGAGCATGCAGGCTGGGTAAAAAATAACCCTAAAGTTTCTCTAAACCTGATGACTGAAACCTATAAATATCCTTCAGTAAACATCATCGGGAAAATTGAGGGAACAGACCCTGTTCTTAAAAAAGAATACGTTTTACTGAGCGGACACCAGGATCACGATGGAATCAGACATCCTGTAAAGAATGACACCATCTACAACGGTGCTGATGATAATGCCAGTACATGTGTTGCAATGCTGGCTATGGCAAGAGCTTACAAAAAGCAACCAGGGAAAAGAAGCATTCTGTTTGTATTCCATGGTGCTGAAGAAAGAGGCTTGCTCGGTTCAAGATGGCATGCAGCTCACCCGGTAGTTCCTAAAGAGGATATTGTAGCAGTACTGAATGGTGATATGATTGGAAGAAATGACAACAATGAAGCCGCTTTATTAGGAGGAAATGCTCCGCACAAAAACTCCGAGGAACTTGTAAAAATGGCTGAAGATGCCAATAATGAAAGTACAAAGTTCAAGTATTTAAAAGATTGGGATTCCCCGAATCATGCTGAATATTTTTACTTCCGGAGCGACCACCTTCCGTATGCAAAAGCAGGTATTCCGGCAGTGTTCTTCACTAGTGTACTGCATGACCAATACCACACTCCACAGGATGAATCTGAAAACATCAATTACAAAAAGCTGTATAAAATGACAGAATGGATGTACAGAACATCATGGAAAGTAGCCAATGAAGCTGAACGTCCGAAAGTAATTTCGAATTTTACGCTTGAAAGATAAATGACCAACTCCGGCTCACATTCGTGAGCCGGAGTTTCTTTTCATCCTGCTATGAATAATTCGGATAATGGTATGCCCGAATTGACATTGGTCTTGTTGAATAAATACAAGGATTAATTACAATCATTATTTATTGCCTATTAACTAAATCAGCAGATTCATCAAAGACGGATCGTTGTTCAGATAGTTAACAAAAAAATCCTGCTTTTTCATATTCTCTATCAATGGGGTGAAATCTTCTTTTTGTTTCAGGGCAATTCCCACTACTGCAATTCCTTTTTCTTTTGAATTTTTCTGAGTGTATTCAAAAAAAGTAATATCGTCATTCGGTCCGAGTACATCCATCACAAAGGTTTTCAATGCTCCGGGCCGCTGTGGAAACCTTACCAGGAAATAATGTTTTAAGTTGGCATACAACAAAGCTTTCTCTTTGATCTCTTCCATTCTGGTAATATCATTATTGCTTCCACTGATGATACAAACTACATTTTTTCCTTCTATATGCTCTTTATATTTTTCTAAAGCAGCTACGGAAAGGGCTCCTGCCGGTTCCACCACAATAGCATCTTTATTATATAAGGAAAGAATGGTTTCACAAACAAGTCCCTCCTCTAGTGTCACTACATCATACAATGTATTTTTACACAGTTCAAACGTCAGATTTCCTACCTGCTGCACGGCAGCACCGTCTACAAATCGGCTGATCTTCTCAAGATGAACGGGTTTACCATTTTCCAGAGCCTTTTTCATGCTTGCTGCTGCTGAAGGTTCTACTCCAATAATTTTGGTTTGGGGAGATAATTCTTTAAAAACTGAACAGACACCTGCGGCCAGGCCGCCTCCGCCTATCGGTACAAAAAGATAATCGATGGGTTCGTCTGCCTGCTCAAGAATCTCCAATGCCGTTGTTGCCTGTCCTTCAATAATTGCAGGATCATCAAAAGGATGAATGAAGGTGCCGTTATTTTCGTTACAAAACCTCATCGCAGCATCTTTTGCTTCATCAAAGGTATCTCCAAACAAAACAATATCAATGTAATCCCCGCCAAACATCCTAACCTGTTCCAGCTTTTGTCCCGGCGTAGGTAAAGGCATAAAAATGGTTCCTTTCACCTTCATTGTATTGCATGCAAATGCAACTCCCTGAGCATGATTCCCTGCGCTCGCACAAACAATTCCTCTGGAAATGTCTTCTTTTGGCATGGTTGACATTTTGTTATAAGCTCCACGAATTTTATAAGATCTTACCCTTTGCAGGTCTTCTCTTTTAAAAAGTACCTTTGCATTATAAACTCCCGACAAATTGTTGTTAACAGCCAATGGTGTTCTGACGCACACATTTTTAAGTCTTTCCGCAGCGTTGTAAACAGTATCCAATACGGACAAATAGGTTTCTCCCGTCTTCATTTTTCTTTTTGTTAATTATTCTCCGGTCTCAGGCTTCTTACAGTTTTCCCTGCCTTCCACATTTCACTTTCTCTCAACTCTGTTAATTCTGCTTCCAGCTTTTCTCTGTAATCAGGCTTACTGTTACTGTCAATGGATCTTTGAGCCTCATTTCCTTTGGCAACATTATCATACAGTTCCTCAAATAAAGGAGAAGTAGCATCCCTGAAACGCTTCCACCAGTCTAAAGCTCCTCTTTGTGCAGTGGTACTGCAGTTCGCATACATCCAGTCCATTCCGTTTTCTGCTACCAGAGGCATTAATGATTGGGTAAGTTCTTCCACCGTTTCGTTGAATGCTTCTGACGGACTGTGCCCATTCTTTCTCAATACATCATATTGTGCAGCGAATATTCCCTGTACGGCACCCATTAATGTTCCTCTTTCTCCGGCAAGATCGCTGTATACTTCTTTTTTAAAGTCTGTTTCAAACAAATATCCGCTTCCTATGGCAATTCCCAGAGCTGTTACTCTTTCTCTTGCTTTCCCTGTTGCATCCTGATAAACGGCAAAACTGCTGTTTAACCCCCTGTTTTGAAGAAACATCCTTCTCAATGAAGTTCCAGATCCCTTCGGAGCTACAAGAAAAACATCTACATCAGCCGGAGGAACAATTCCTGTACGTTCATTAAAGGTAATTCCAAAACCGTGAGAGAAATACAATGCTTTTCCGGGAGTTAGATGCTGTTTTACTTTTGGCCAATATTCTATTTGTGCAGCATCACTCAGAAGATAACAGATAATAGTTCCCTTTTCCAGAGCTTCTTCTATTTCGAATAAAGTTTCTCCCGGTACAAATCCATCTGCTACAGCCTTATCCCAGGATTTAGAATTCTTTCTCTGCCCCACAATAACATTAATTCCATTGTCCTTCTGGTTCAGCGCCTGCCCCGGTCCCTGTACTCCGTAGCCAATTACAGCCACTACTTCATCCTTTAATACTTCCTGCGCTTTTTTTAATGGGAATTCTTCTCTTGTTACTACGTTTTCTTCTACTCCTCCGAAATTTAATTTTGCCATTTTCTATAATTTTATTTTGTTATTTATACTATTGATTAATAAAAACTTACATGCGTTATCAAATAAATATGTAAGTCAAAAAGAATTTTATTTTAACACTTAAGCCCACTTTAGTAAGTTTAAATAAGGCTGTATATAAAGTTCACATAAGATGAAAATCAGGGATTTTCGAAAAACTGAAGTATACCTAATATACATCAGGCCTGTGACTTAAAACACCTTAAGCCTTATTTCAGTCTTTCACTTAGCTGATTTATTGTACTTAGCTGGCGTACTCTATTGCTGTGAGATATGGATTCTTATGATAATGAACCTCTAAGACATCTACCTGTTTTTCCATCTGCCGGGTAATCTTCTGAACAGATTCTTCCGTTTCTCTGATGGTAATGACAAACTTTTTTATATTTTCTGTTTCAGACGGCCCCATATTAAAATGGGTTATAGAAATTCTCCGTCTTGAAAAAATAGCATTGATTCTGCTCATCAATCCCAAACAATCCTCTGTATAGGCTGTTATGGTATATTCTTTATTTTCTGTTCTCATTTTTGTTGATTTTATGATTTATGATTCAATACAATTTCTGAAACACTTTTCCCTTGGGGGATCATAGGAAATACATTATGCTTTTTTCCTGTCATCACCTCCAGCAGGAATGCTCCTTTATGAGTAAGCATTTCCTCAAGGGCTTCCTTCAAATCTTCTCTCTGACTAACTTTTTTTCCCGGAATATGATATCCGCTTGCCACCTGTACAAACTCCGGGCTTTGAATGTCCACAGAAGAATATCTTTCTTCATGAAAAAGTTCCTGCCACTGCCTTACCATTCCCAGATAGCTGTTATTCAGGATTAAAATTTTAACCTCGGGATGATACTGCATCACTGTTCCCAGCTCTTGAATGTTCATCTGAGCTCCTCCATCTCCCATTACTGCAATAACAGGCAGATTACGTTCTCCATAAGCCGCTCCTATTGCAGCGGGGAGGCAGAAGCCCATTGTTCCCAATCCGCCACTGGTAATATTGGTCCGAGAATGCCTAAAGTTAGAATACCTGCAGGTTACCATCTGATGTTGTCCAACATCCGTCACAATCACAGCTTCTCCTTTTGTCATTTCATTAAGACATCTGATAACCTCTCCCATTGTGATCTCTTCTTCATCCGGAAACAGTTCATCATTAATAAGGTTGATACTTTCTACTTCAAGGCAATCTTTAAACCTTTGACGCCATTCCAGATGTTCTCTTTTCTGAATTAATCCGGTAAGAATCGGTAAGGTTTCTTTACAGTTTCCAAGAACCGGAACATCTGCTTTTACATTTTTATTGATTTCAGATCGGTCAATATCAAAATGAATAATCTTTGCCTGTTTCGCATATTGATCCAACCTTCCGGTCACACGGTCATCAAATCGCATTCCTACAGCCATCAGTACATCACATTGATTAGTGAGAATATTAGGCCCATAATTTCCGTGCATTCCTACCATTCCTACAGCCTGTGGATGATCTGTAGGGAGAACTCCCATTCCCAAAACAGTCCATGCTACCGGAATTCCTGATTTTTCAGCCAATTCCAGAAATTCTTTCTCTGCTTTACCAAGCATAATTCCCTGCCCGGCAATAATGAACGGCCGTTCTGCCTTGTTAATAAGCTCTGCAGCCTGTTCGATACTTTCCAGTGATGGAACAGGATCCGGTTTGTAGCTTCTTAAAGAATGACAAGGGAAATATCCTTTGTATGTAACTTTCTGCAGCTGGGCATTTTTTGTAATATCAACGAGAACAGGCCCAGGACGCCCTGACTTTGCAATATAAAATGCTTTAGCAAGAACTTCAGGAAGCTCATTGGCATCTGTAACCTGATAATTCCATTTGGTAACGGGACTTGTGATATTCATAACATCTATTTCCTGAAAAGCGTCTGTTCCTAAAAGATGGTCAAATACCTGCCCGGTAATGCAAACTAATGGGGTATTATCCAGTAAAGCGTCTGCTAATCCTGTCACCAGATTAGTGGCTCCCGGACCACTTGTAGCCATAACCACTCCTACTTTCCCGGAAACCCTGGCCAATCCCTGCGCAGCATGTACAGCTGCCTGCTCATGGCGGACAAGGATATGTTCCAGCTGATTTTTGTAATCATAAAGGGCATCATAAATGGGAATGATAGCACCACCGGGATAGCCAAAAACCGTTTTCACACCTTCCTTAAGAAAAGCTTCAAGGATAATGCGGCTTCCGCTCAGTTCTGTAGCTGTTGATTGATTTAAATTCTTCATAATGTCTGATTTTAAATTTCATCCGTTACACAGCCTTCAGCGGCGGATGATACAGTTAATGCATATTTATAAAGCAATCCTTTCTTCACTTTTAAAGCAGGTTTTTGCCAGCCTTGCTTTCTTTTTTCAATCTCATCGTCTGAAACTTTGAGCTGTATAGTATTGTTTACAGCATCAATTTCAATCAGGTCATTATCTTCTACAAAGGCGATCAGTCCGCCTTCATGAGCTTCGGGGGTAATGTGCCCCACTACAAACCCATGGGTTCCCCCACTGAATCTGCCATCTGTAATTAAGGCAACACTGCTTCCCAATCCTGCACCAATTAGGGCGCTCGTAGGTTTCAGCATTTCCGGCATTCCGGGAGCTCCTTTTGGTCCCTCATTACGGATCACAATTACATCTCCATGCTGTACGGTTCCATCTTCAATTCCCTTGATGAGATTTTTTTCGCCGTCAAATACACGGGCTTTTCCTACAAACCGTTCTCCTTCTTTACCGGTTATCTTGGCAACACTTCCTTTTTCTGCAAGGTTTCCGTACAGGATTCTCAAATGTCCCGTAGGTTTTACCGGATTTGATAATGGCTTTATGATCTTCTGGGTATTGAAATCCAATGATGGAACATTTTCTAAATTTTCAGCTAATGTTTTTCCGGTTACCGTTAAACAGTCTCCGTGTAATAATCCCTGCTCCAACAGGTATTTCATTACAGCAGGTGTACCGCCATGTTCATGTAAATCCTGCATCAGATATTTCCCGCTTGGTTTAAGATCTGCCAGAACAGGGGTGCAATCGCTCATTTTTTGAAAATCATCCTGAGTAAGAGATACTCCAACGCTTTTGGCCATTGCTATAAAATGAAGAACTGCATTGGTGCTTCCTCCTAATACAACAATCAAACGGAGTGCATTTTCAAATGCTTCTCTTGTCATGATATCTGAAGGTTTAATATCTTTTTCAAGGAGGATCTTCATGTATTTTCCTGCTTCAAGACATTCATTTTGTTTTTCTTTGCTTAATGCAGGATTGGATGAGGAATACGGAAGGCTCATTCCTAATGCTTCAATTGCAGATGCCATTGTGTTTGCAGTATACATTCCTCCACAGGCACCAGCTCCGGGACAGGAATTTTTGACTACTCCATCAAAATCCTCTTCTGAAATCTCTCCTGCGATTTTCTTACCCAAAGCTTCGAAAGCAGAAACAATATTCAAAGTTTCTCCCTTGTAACATCCGGGGGCAATGGTTCCGCCATACACCATCAAAGAAGGCCTGTTCAGTCTCCCCATGGCGATGATGGTTCCCGGCATATTTTTATCACAACCGGGTAAAGCAATGAGTCCGTCATAATACTGGGCTCCACAAATGGCTTCAATACTGTCTGCAATCACGTCCCGGCTTACCAGTGAATAGCGCATCCCATCCGTTCCGTTGCTCATTCCGTCACTTACTCCAATGGTATTAAAGATCAGCCCTGCCAATCCATGCTGCCATGTTCCTTCTTTAACAACTTTGGCAAGATCGTTGAGGTGCATGTTACAGGTATTTCCATCGTATCCCATACTTGCAATTCCGATCTGTGCCTTGTGCATATCTTCTTCTGTAAAACCAATCCCGTACAGCATTGCCTTTGCGGCCGGCTGTTCACTGTTTTGCGTGAATGTTTTTGAATATTTATTTAACATATTTTCCTGCATTTGCTGTTCTTCCAGTCTTTTTAAATGATTGTTTTTTTATTGAATTTTTGTTCAAAACTACAGTTTGTAATATTTTTCCAATGTTCAGTTTTTCTGAAACTACAATATCCAATTGTTTAAAAACAGATTATAAAACATTGATAATCAAATATTTAAATTTTAAAAATTTACAATGACAGAACTCTCACTAATTTTAAATAAGCCTTTTGTACTTTTTCACTTGCTGTATCTTCCCATTGCTTTGTGAAAGGAACATCGTCCAAGGAATCCAGTGCAACGATTTCAGCGGCCGTCCCACAGAAAAAAGCTGCATCTGCGCCTCTCATTTCCTCAGGTTTGAAAAAGGTTTCTTTAACCGGGATATTCAGTTCACTGCATATTTCAAAAACAGTCTGGCGGGTAATTCCGGGAAGAATGCTTCCTTTTGCAGGGGTAAATAATGTTCCGTCTTTTTCGTAAAACACATTGGCTCCTGAACTTTCTGCCACATATCCGTTTTCATCCAGCACCAAGGCCTCATCATACCCTTTATCTTTTGCCTCCTGACAAGCCAGAATAGAGTTCACATAATGTCCGCCCACTTTGGCTTCTACTTTGAAGGCTTTCGGGTTGGGACGCTGAAATCCTGAGGTCATGATCTTCATTTTATCTGCCAGATACCCGTTATTCCATTCCCAGGCTAAGAGGGATAAATAAGATTCTTTACCTTTTGAAAGAGACATATTGGGAGAACAGGTTACCAAAGGGCGGATATAAGCATCTGTAAAACCGTTCCGTTCCAATAACTCATAAGTAAGCTCTGTAAGCTGATCTACTGAATATCCGAAAGGAATATGCATCAGCTCTGCAGATCTTTTCAATCTTTCATAATGTTCTTTAGCTTTAAAAATCCTCGTTCCATGGGCTGTGCTGTAAGATTTGATTCCTTCAAAAACTGAATATCCGTAGTGAAGGGATTGCCCGTAAAGGTTGGTTCCTGCGTCTTTAGCTTTCATGAAGTTTCCATCAAAATAGATGACCGTGTCGTCGTTGTAATACATGTTATAATGGGTTAAAATTTAAGAAATGGGAATAAAAAAGCCCTCTCACAGTGTGAGAGGGCTCAATATATGTACAGTCATACATCTTCCGTCTCACACACGTAAGGGAATAATAATGACGATAATAATTACTGCGAATAACTGATACATAATTGTACTCTAAAAAATTAAAACAAAAAAGCCGCTTCAAAATGAAACGGCTTATATAATTTAAATAAAAATCTATTTTAAAATGCCGTTTCCTGACTGTTGTAAATGACAACAGCTGCAATAGAAATGACAATAATATTTTTCTGATTCGTAAAATTCATACTGCAAATGTATAAACTTTTTAAAAACCTACAAGTTTTTTTTAACATTTTTTATTTTTTGTGTAAAAAGGTTCAGGGTTTCCTTTGCTTCAGCCACATCATGAACCCTCAAAATTTTAGCTCCCTGTTCCAGAACTTTCATATGTAATTTCTGTGTTTCTTCATTGATATCAAGCGGGGATTTCCCCAGCGGTTTATAGATAAATGACTTCCTTGAGATCCCTATCAGCAAAGGAAATTTTCCAAAACCGAGATATTCAACCTCATTGATCATCTTCATCTGATCTTCCACTGTTTTTCCAAAGCCAAAACCAGGGTCCAGAATGATATCTTTTATCCCCCTTTGGAGCAGTTCATTGGTCTTTTTAGAAAAATACCGGTTCACCTGCAGAGTAATATCTTCAAACTTAATCTTATCATGCATGGTTTCATAGGATGGATTCACATGCATTAAAATGTATGGCAGTCCGGTTTCTGCTGCTGTATCAAACATTTTTTCATCATATTGTCCTCCTGAAATGTCATTTATCATATCTATTCCTTCGTTGAATCCGAATCTTACGGTTTCTGCATAGAAAGTATCCAGAGAAATCAATGCTTCTGGAAATTCTTTCTTGACCTTAGAAATGATATTTCCAATTCTTTTGATCTCTTCTTCACTGCTTAAAAATTCAGCATTGGGACGGGTAGACTGCGGACCGATATCAAGAATTTCCGCTCCCTCTTTCAGCAGTTTTTCAGCATGTGCCAATGCCAGTTTTTCATCATTAAATTTTCCGCCATCTGAAAAAGAATCCGGGGTAAGATTGAGAATTCCCATGATTTTTGGAGTATCCAGCTGTACCAGCCTGCCGTTGCAGTTGATGGAATAGGTTTGAGAGTTTGAGAGTTTGAGAGTTTGAGAATTTGAGTGCATAGGAGTTTATCAGTAATAAATGATGAGTAATGAGTAAATTACATACTGCAAAATTAGTGATTTATACCTTGAATTAAATGACTACAGGTAAAACAATCATCCTTTTCCTTCTCTAATAGACTTCTACTATAGAACTCTCCTACTCTACAAGATACGAACATGATTCAAGTCAAACTCATTTCATAAACAAAACCGAATTCGTATATTTGGAAGATTAAGAAATTTTATGTCAAAAACATCAGTACAGTTCGAGAAAGTTATCAGTCAGTGCCGTGATCTTTTCAGTAAAAAGTTACAGGATTACGGGCCTGCGTGGAGGGTTTTAAGGCCAAGTTCCATTACGGATCAGATTTATATCAAAGTTAACAGAATCCGTACGCTGCAAATGACTGATGTAAAAATGGTGGATGAAAGTGAGGAAGATGAATTTATCGCAATTGTCAACTATTCTATCATTGGGCTTATTCAGCTTGAAAAAGGGCTTTCCAATGATTTTAATGAAAATAAGGAAGAAATTTTAAGTCTGTATGACAAATATTCCCATGAAGCACAGTCTTTAATGGAAAGAAAAAACCATGATTATGGGGAAGCATGGAGAGACATGAGAATTTCTTCGATTACAGATTTAATCTATCAGAAAGTATTAAGAACCAAGCAGATTGAGGATAATCAGGGAAAGACCATTGTATCTGAAGGACTTGATGCCAACTATTTCGATATGCTGAATTATGCTGTTTTCTGCCTGATTAAATTCTCTGAACAAAAGACTCAATTCGAACCCAAAACTATTTAATATGATCAAAGGTTTATTACGCTTTATTATCGCGGTTATTTTTATCCTTTCAGGTTTTGTAAAAGCTGTGGATCTCGTAGGATTCTCCTTTAAAATGGAGGAATATTTTTCACCTGCTGTTTTCAATATGCCGTTTTTTGAAAAATTTGCCCTGCTGTTTTCAATTATTGTTGTTGTGCTGGAACTTTTCTTAGGATTTATGCTGCTGCTGAAAATGAAGCTTAAATTTACCTTATCAGCTTTAATTGCGCTTTGTGTGTTCTTTGGTTTCCTTACCTTCTATTCCGCCTATTTTAATGTGGTTACAGATTGCGGATGCTTCGGAGATGCTATTAAATTTACACCCTGGCAGAGTTTCTTTAAAGATGTGGCTCTTCTTGCAGGCCTTATTCTTCTGTTTGTCCTTTACAGAAAAGATTTCCGTAAAACGGATGAGTACGGCAGTAGCAGAAAAGAATCTACAGGAAAATTCAAATACATTCTTTTTGCTGTGTTTTCTTTGGGAATGATCTACATTATGGCACAGGGAATTATGCATGAACCGATCATCGATTTCCGTGATTACAAAATCGGGACAGACATTAAAGGAGAGAAAGACAAAATAAATAAAAACCCATCAGAATATAAGACTTTTTATTCCTTAAAAAATCAAAAGACCGGTGAAGTTTTAAAGGTAAATCAGGACGATTACATCAAGGAGACAAAATATTGGGCAGAGGGTTCTCCCTGGAAAATTGAAGAAGGAAAAAATGAATCTGTACTTGTAAAAGAAGGATATAAATCTGAGATTGTAAAATTCAAGATTGAAGATCCTACAGGAATGGAACTTACAGAGGAAATCATCAAAGCACCAAAAGCTATTTTAGTATTCTCTTACCATCCGAAAGAGGTTTCTGCTGATCTTCTTCAAAAAGTAGAAGCAAAAGTAAATGCTCAGAAAGGAGCGCTTATCTACGGGGTTTCAACAGACCAGAATACTTTTAAAACTATCAAAAATGCTATGATGGATGGTACTGCCATTAAAACTATTGCAAGAAGTAATCCTTTTGTACTAATTCTTCAAAACGGAAAAATCGTAGACAAGCAGCCTGCAAAGGACTATATCAACTAATTACTTCAACACTAATGGACCAAAATTTCAATTATATTAATGAACATTATATTACAGAAGATGAATTATGTAATATAACAAATATCAACAAGGATGAATTGGCTGTACTTATTCAAAATCAATTAGTTCCGCAGCACTCTTATACGGTTTCCCGGACTATTAGAATAACTTCACCTCTTAACGATGAATTTGAAAATGAGATTACAGAGAAATATTTCAGTAAAAACTGTATTTCATTGATTAAAAAGAATAAAGATTTAAAAGATATTCATCAATACAAGGAAGAGTTTAAAGGAAATTTCATCCAACATCTGATCAACCATCCTCATAAAAACTTTGCTTATGATGGTATGCTCAAAACCTCTTTTCCGGAACAGGAAAAACTAGATGAAATATTTGAAAGTGAATGGGCCGCCTATTGTAACGGGATATATGGGATTTGTACATTGCATTCTACGGAAGAGGAAATTGTAAAAAAGGAAATTGCAGTAAAAAAACTGATTCATTTCAACACCCAACTATCTGATAAAAAACTTACCGATGATGAATCAGAAGAACTGATAAAGCTGAGTGAAGAGTTTAACGAAGTAGCTCAAAAATTCGCTCCTTATCAAAGAAAATCAAGCAGCAGAGGAAAATATCTTGATAAAATTTTAGAAGAAAATAACTTAGACTATCTAGTAAAAAAATATTAAAACATGCAAAAATCAAATAAATCTATCGCCGGTTACCACTTATTAATGATCCTTTCTTCTGTAGACGGAGAGTTTGCTCCTGAAGAAGGAATGCTGGTACAGCAATATCTGGCAGATGAATTTCCGTTCAGAATGAATCTTGACAATGAACTTGAGACACTGGCTCTTTTACAGCCTGAAGAATGGAAAGACCACTTTGAATTCCATGCAAGATGCTTCCATGAGGATTCTACAGAGGATGAGCGCGTAAAATTTGTTCAGTTTGCCAAGTCTCTCATTAAAGCAGACAATAAGGTAACTGAAGAAGAGCACACCTTCTATGTTCTGCTGAAAAACTTATGGGGATTGTAATTCTCATTGAAATAAAAAACTATCATGAAAAAAATTTATCTAGGATTATTAGTAATGAGTGCATCCACATTTCAATCTCAGAAATTTCCGGATTTGAAAGCTCCTGTTGCAGAAAAGCAGGAACACATCAGAGAAATCCATGGTGATAAGGTTAATGATCCTTATTACTGGATGATCGATTATTTTAAAAAAGGAAAAGACTCTACCAAAGTTGTTGATTATTTAAAGGCTGAAAACACCTATTGGGAAAACATGATGAAAGATACAGAACCTTTCAGAGAAAAGCTTTTCCAGGAAATGAAGGCCAGAATTAAGGAAAAAGACGAGTCTGTTCCGGTTTTTAAAAACGGATATTATTATTACACCCGTACAGAAACAGGAAAACAATATTTTAAATACTGTAGGAAAAAAGGCAGTCTTACTGCTCCTGAAGAGATTCTTCTGGATGTAGATAAACAGGCTGAAGGTCATTCCTACTATTCTGCTTCAGGTTTCAGTATCAGCCCGGATAATACGAAAATGATTTATGGTGTGGATGATGTATCCCGAAGACAGTATAAATTATTTTTAAAGGATCTGTCTACAGGAAAAACCATTGATCTCGGTATTAAAAATACAACCGGAACAGCCACATGGGCGAATGATAACAAAACGATATTTTATACTTCAAAAAACCCGGAAACTCTTTTAACGGAAAAGATTTTCAGACATACTTTGGGAACTGATTCTTCAAAGGATGCTCTTGTATATGAGGAAAAAGATAAAACCAACTATATTGGTGTAGGAAAATCCAAGAATGAGAAATTCATTATGATTTATTCCCAGGCTACCACTTCTTCTGAAACAAGATATCTAGATGCTAATGACCCTAACGGAACATTTAAAGTTTTTCAGCCTAGAATAAAAGATGTCCTATATGATGTTACTCCACTTGAGGATAAATTTTTAATCACCACTAATAAGGATGCTCTTAATTTTAAAATTGTAGAAACTCCTTTAAACAAGACAGATGTTGAGAACTGGAAAGATTTTATTCCACACAGAAAAGATGTTCTGATGGAAGGAATTACTGAATTTAAGAATTATCTGGTATTCAGCGAAAGACAAAACGGGCTTTCTCAATTGGTAATCTATGACAGAAAAACCGGTAAAAAAGATTTTCTGAAATTTGATGAAGCGGCTTACACTGTTTATCCATCAGGAAATCCCGAATATAATACCGATAACTTCCGTTTCGGATATACTTCTATGATTACGCCAAGCTCTCAATATGAGCAGGACCTGAAAACAGGAAAAAGAATCCTTCTGAAACAACAGGAAGTTTTAGGTGGTTATAATAAAGAAAACTATATTACCGAAAGGCTTTTTGCTACAGCCAAGGATGGAACGAAGATTCCGATTTCCATAGTTTATAAAAAGGGATTTAAAAAAGATGGAAGCAATCCGTTATTACTGTATGCTTACGGCTCGTACGGCAACTCTATGGATGCTACATTCAGCAGCACAAGACTGAGTCTTCTGGACAGAGGCTTTGCCTATGCTATTGCTCACATCCGCGGCGGCCAGGAAATGGGAAGACAGTGGTATGAAGACGGGAAAATGATGAAAAAGAAAAATACATTTACCGATTTTATTGATTCCGGAGAATATCTGGTGAAAGAAAAATATACATCGCCAAAGCACTTATATGCCCAGGGTGGAAGTGCCGGAGGTTTATTGATGGGAGCCGTTGTTAATATGAGTCCTAATCTTTGGAATGGTGTTATTTCACAGGTCCCTTTTGTAGATGTTGTCAATACTATGCTTGATGCCAGTATTCCTTTAACAACCAACGAATATGACGAATGGGGTAATCCTAGCAATAAGGAGGCTTATTTCTACATGAAATCTTACTCTCCTTACGAAAATATCGAAAAGAAAAATTATCCGAATCTTCTGGTAACTACCGGTTTACACGATTCTCAGGTTCAGTATTTTGAACCTGCCAAATGGGTAGCCAAACTGAGAGATATGAAAACAGATAAGAACGTTTTGTTATTAAAAACAGACATGGATTATGGCCATGGCGGAGCTTCCGGAAGATTTGATTATCTGAAGGATCTTGCTTTGGTGTATGCTTTCATGTTTAAATTAGAAGGAATTAACAAATAATAAAAACTCTCGCAGGTTTTGCAGATAACGCAGATTTAAAATGCGGGATTAATTAAAAAGTAAAATAAAATCAATATAAATCTTATGAGAAGAAAAATAGTTGCAGGCAACTGGAAAATGAACAAAAATGTAATTGATGCACAACAATTAATGATTCAGTTACTAAGCTATAAAAACAATAATGCTACCAACTGTGAAGTTTGGATTGCTCCACCATCTTTATACTTAATGATGGCTAAAGACATTTTTGAAAAGGATGAAATTGGAGTATTCTCTCAGGATATGAGTGAGCATGAAAGCGGTGCGTATACAGGAGAAATTTCTGCTGATATGCTGGAATCTATTGATGCAACAGGTTCTTTAATCGGGCATTCTGAAAGAAGACAGTACCATGGAGAAACAGATTCTCACTGTAACAGAAAAGTAAAATTAGCTCTTGATAAAGGTCTAATTCCTGTTTATTGTAATGGAGAAACCCTTGAACAAAGAAAGGCCGGACAACACCTTGAAGTAGTGAAAAACCAGACTGAAGTAGCTCTTTTCACGCTTTCTGCTGAAGAAATCAAAAAGGTAGTAATCGCTTACGAACCGGTTTGGGCTATCGGAACAGGAGAAACGGCAACTCCGGAGCAGGCTCAGGAAATTCACGCACATATCAGAAATATCATTGCTGCTAAATATGGCCAGGAAGTTGCTGATGAGGTTTCTATCCTTTACGGAGGTTCAGTAAAACCGGATAATGCGAAGGAAATTTTCTCTCAGCCTGATATTGACGGTGGTCTTATTGGCGGTGCTGCTTTAAAATTAGAGGATTTCTCTAAAATTATTGAAGCATTCAATTAATTGAGAAGAATATAGAAAATAAAACCCTTGGAGTAATCTTCAAGGGTTTTATTATAGTTTTTTTGGGCTAAAGCGACTGGAATTTATATCTATTTTACAAACGGGCTAAAGCCCATTTCCATTGAATTATTCAATGTCTGTACATAAAAAACGGCGGAATAAATTCCGCCGTTTTCCGTTAAAAAAATCTAATTATTGAATATCGACTACGTACATAGTTCCTTTGTCAACCTTCCCTGTTTTAGGAAGGATTTTAGCTTTAGGGTTTCCGTTACCATCATCTACTACTCCAAAATCATCATCATTGAAAACAGCCAGTTTATTATTTCCTAAATAAACAATCCCCTCAAATTTATCATGTTCATATCCTATTTTAGCAACCAGGTCAACCGCTAATTTTTTAGAAACAGGCTTAATTCCTGCATTAGCAAGTTCATCCCAGCTGCACTGTTCAAGGGCTTTTTCGTTCACCTTCATTCCGTCTACGGCTGCAAGGTCAGTTCCCGTTACATCCGTTGCATCATTTAAACTGATCCTATATACCTTTTTAATTCCGCCCTGTGTTCCGAAGTTACCGTCTCTTTCAATCACCAGGAATTCATTATTACTTAATGCTGTAATGTCACAAACAGAGTCGGAAGCTCCGCCATCCTGTTTATAAAGATATTGTTTGGTTTTTCCGGTGGTGATATCGAAAGTTACTATTCTTGTTAAAGTTTTATTTGTTGCCAAGGCTTTTGATGGGACAAACATCATTGACTGCATTGTTCCTACCAATGTCTTTCCGTCCGGAGTTATACAAAGACCTTCCATTCCTCTGTTGGCTCTTCTTTTCGCTAACACAGCAGGTAACTTTCTATTTCCTGTATTTACTCCAATCGGGCTTATTCTTTCCAGCTCCACTCCCTCGGCACTGTAATGAACTATGTGTGGGCCGTATTCATCAGAAACCCAGAAAGTACCATCGGGTGCTGCCACAATACTTTCACTGTCTAACCCATATTTATCATTCCCAAGTTCATTTCCTGCAGCATCATAAGCCACCTCACCTGTACTTCCCAGTCCTGCAGGATTGGGAAGCCCCGTAATAGGTTGTCCGGATGGGTTTTTAAGTTTAATATATTTAATCACTTCCACCTTTCCTTCTGCATTAATTTTAAAATGCATAATGGTAGGAGTAAAATTAGGGATTAAGAATTTCTTTCCACTTTTATAATCAGTATTCGGGCCACGGTCTGTGATAACATAAAACTCTCCTTTTCTTGTTGGATGTGCTGCCGCTCCGGAACCGAATCCGCCATTAATTACCTCTGCTCCGTTTACTGTTGCCAGCGTTGTAAAAGGAAACTCCTGAGGAAATTTAGAGTAATTAATATCCTGGTTATTTATAGTGTTGTCATCATCTTTACTGCATGACCATACTACAGATATCATCAAAATAGATAATAGTAATCTTTTCATATAAACTTTTATGGCGCGAAAGTATAAATTGATTATAAACTGATCTTGAATGCAATGATAATTGTATTTTAACAATAACCCCTGAAAGTGAATGCAATAATAATGAACATTGGTGGCCAACAAAAAAACGCATCCAAGTTGGATGCGTTTTTCAATATGATGTACAATCAATTATTTTTTCTCTGCTCTCTGAAGAACTTCATCTACCATTCCGTAACTCTTAGCTTCTTCAGAAGTCATCCAGTAATCTCTGTCAGAAGATTTCTCTACCCACTCATAAGTTTGTCCTGAATGGTGAGCAATGATGTCATAAAGCTCCTGCTTTAATTTCAGCATCTCTCTTAAGTTGATCTCCATATCAGAAGCTACTCCCTGAGCACCACCTGAAGGCTGGTGAATCATCACTCTTGAGTGCTTCAGCGCAGAACGTTTTCCTTTTTCTCCTGCCACCAATAATACAGCTCCCATTGAAGCGGCCATACCAGTACAGATTGTTGCTACATCAGGCTTAATGATCTGCATTGTGTCATAAATACCTAAACCGGCATATACACTACCACCAGGAGAGTTGATATAGATCTGAATATCTTTAGACGGATCTGCACTTTCTAAGAATAAAAGCTGAGCAGTAACAATATTCGCTACCTGATCGTCAATTCCTGTTCCAAGGAAGATAATTCTGTCCATCATCAGACGGGAGAAAACGTCCATCTGAGCAACGTTTAATCTTCTTTCTTCCATGATGTACGGAGTTAAATTCGTTGGGCCATACATTCCCATATACTGATCGGTAACCAAACCGTTATTTCCTAAATGTTTTACAGAGAAATCTCTGAATTCCTTTTTAATGTCCATATTTATATTATGTATTATTTTAAAAATATTTTCAAAGTTTAAATTACAATATTTATTCCTAAAATTTTATAGGACTTTTTGTCACAGAATACTGAATCCTTTTGTCTTTACATTATCTTTTCCTATCCACATAGATGCCCTTGATGGGCGAATACTCAATGATATTACTTAATCTGATGGAAGCCTGCTTCAACAGGGTTATCTTTTTAATCAGTTCATAATACTTTGCTTCATCAGTGGTACTATATTGATCCAGTTCTTTTGCTGTTTCCTTAATCAGATAATCAATATATCTGTATTTATGTAGCAAGATATCTCCTTTGATCTGGTCTGCCACTTTATCTCCATAATTGGGCGGATAAATATTTCTGGAAGCCCAGTTTTCCAGTTCATCCAAAGGAATCAGTGCATCCACTACCTTTGTGGTTATTTCTTCATCCATAAAAGATACAAAAAAGTTTCCACTTCTCAATTCATCTTTCTGAATTCCTTCTTTCACCTGGTTGATGATAATCTCATTTTCTTTGACTAAAAATGTATACTGTTCCTCTTCAAAGTGATGAAGGATTTCTTCAATGACCGTGATCTGATATTCTTCATTATTCTCATCTCTTCTTTTCAGTACAACATCTCCAAACATCAGCATATGATCTACCAGCTTATTTTCCATAAACAGTACATCAAACAGAAAAGGATCTTCCTTTTCCTTATCCAGAGGAACAATCTCCAGCTTGGGAGCAGCTTTTTCCTTCTGTTGCTGCTGAACATGATGAGTCTGGTTCTGCGTAATCTGTTTCTGGACATCCAGCTCGTTGAAAAGACTCTGTTCAGAAAGTCCGAATTTATTGGATACCTCCTTCAGGTATACTTCCCTTTTCAGCGCGTTCTGTACAAAGGACACCGATTTTACAATATCACGGATGGCCTCTGCTTTTTTAATAGGATCATTTCCTACATCCCTCAACAGAATTTCCGCTTTAAAGTCGATGAAATCCATCGCTTCATTCTCAATATACTTTTCTACATATTCCTGCGGATGTTTTCTGGCAAAAGAATCCGGGTCATCACCATCAGGAAAAAGCAGAACACGAATGTTCATTCCTTCCGTCAAAAGCATATCAATGCTTCGGAAACTGGCTTTTATACCTGCATTATCACCATCGAAGAGAATTGTTACATTTTCCGTAAGCCTCTTAATCAGCTTGATCTGCTCAGTGGTAAGTGAAGTTCCGGAACTTGCCACAACATTTTCAATACCGGACATGTGGAGTGAGATCACATCCATATACCCTTCCACCAAAAGACAGCCATTCTTTCTTGAAATAGCCTGCTTACTTTGGTTTAATCCGTAAAGAACATTGGATTTATGGTAGATCTCCGTTTCCGGTGAGTTGAGATATTTTGCTGTTTTTGCATTATTCTTAAGAATTCTGGCACCGAAACCTAAAACCCTTCCGGAAAAGCTATGGATTGGGAAAATTACCCTTTCACGGAATCGGTCAACTCCAGCTGGCGTGTTTTCCGGGAAAATAGATAGTCCTGATTTTTCAAGAATCTCTTTAGAATATCCTTTTTCTAAAGCATATGCTGTAAACGCATTCTTTTGCTCAGGAGAATATCCAAGCTGGAATTTCTTAATAATGTCATCTCTAAGCTCTCTTTCTTTAAAGTAGGATAATCCTATGCTTCTACCTTCTTCATTATCCCAAAGGACTTCCTGAAAATAGGTATTGGCCACTTCATGAATTTTATACAGCAGATCTTTTTCCGTCTGGGCATGTTTGGCTTCTTCGGAAATTTCACGCTGATCTTCTTCAATTTCAATTCCGTATTTCTTGGCAGCATGACGCAGGGCTTCGGGATAGGTAAAGTTCTCAATTTCCATCAGGAAAGAGATGGCAGTTCCTCCTTTTCCGGTGGAGAAATCTTTCCAGATCTGCTTGCTGGCAGACACCACAAAACTGGGAGTCTTCTCATCGTGAAACGGGCTGAGTCCTTTATAATTAGACCCCGCTCTTTTCAACTGAACGTACTCTCCCACTATCTCTTCTACCCGTATCGTTGAGAAAATTTTGTCTATTGTCTGCTTAGAAATCATGCTGCAAAATTAAGTATTTTATCCAAGTTGGAAAATTTGAGGAAAGAGTTGTATTGTAATTCTTATGAGTAAAAATAATAAAATTACATTCCCACCAGCGTTAAATTATTAAGAAAAACAGAATCTAATTAAGTCAAGACTCATCAAGATGAATAAGAAATACCGCTTCATCAATAGCTTTAGTTATATTCTTAACTCTTCTTATCCCCTGAAAAGCCTTAATAGCTCAAAAATTTTAAAAACAATGTTTTCCCACTCTCTCACTCTAAAACACCCATACCCTCCCACTCTATTCCCCCAAAAAGCTTCCACTCTAAAACTTATTCATTATTTTTGCAGACAAATCAGCCTATGCAGTTCACTATACATACAATTGAAGACTGGCAGGAAGTTGTTGACAGCATTCTTCCTCAATTACAACATAATATCCTTTTATTAAAAGGAAATCTGGGTGCAGGAAAGACCACTTTCTCCCAAATCTTACTTAAAAATCTGGGAAGTACGGATGAAGTAAGCTCTCCTACTTATTCCATCGTTAATGAATACAATACTCCCAAAGGGAAAGTATTCCATTTTGATCTTTACCGCTTAAAAAACATCGAAGAAGTGTATGATATTGGTATTGAAGAATATCTTGACAATTCTTTTTTGTGCATCATTGAGTGGCCGGAAGTATATGAGGAAGAGCTCTACGGGCTCAACTACCACACAATGAGTATTGTGAATACGGGTGAAAACAGAGAAGTTTCATTCGAGTAAATATTATGTATCTTTGCTTATTAATTCAGTATTAAAATAACAATCTGTAAGACATAATTTAATTTAAGGATGAGTACAAATATTTTTACTCCTTTCACAGAAGAAGAATTGATGCCGAAAGAGGAAAAATTGGAGGTTATAAAGAAAGGAAAACAATTCAGTATTGGAATTCCTAAGGAGACCTGTCTTAACGAAAGGAGAACCTGCATTACTCCGGACGCCGTACAGGTATTGGTAGAGCACGGCCATGAGATTATCATAGAATCCGGGGCCGGACAGGGTTCATTTTTTACAGATTTACAATATTCCGAATCTGGGGCAAAAATTACCAATGATCCTAAAGAAGCATTCGGGCAGGATCTGATCCTGAAGATCAACCCTCCTACTCTGGATGAAATAGATTATATGAAGCCTAATACATATATGGTTTCAGCACTTCAGATCAACCTCAGAGACAAGGAATACTTCCTTAAACTTGCAGAGAAAAAAATAAATGCCATTGCCTTTGAATTTATCGTGGATGAATACAAACAGCTTGCATTGGTAAGATTAATCGGTGAAATTGCAGGAACTGTTTCTATTTTATATGCTTCAGAATTATTAGCGCTTTCCAATGGGTTAATGCTTGGTGGAATTACAGGGGTAAGACCTGCTGAAGTAGTGGTCCTTGGAGCTGGGATTGTAGGTGAATTCGCCACCAAAGCCGCTATCGGTTTAGGGGCAAGTGTAAAAGTTTTCGACAACTCATTATCAAAATTAAGAAGGCTTCATACCATGGTAGACAGCCGTGTGCCTACTTCCATCATCGATCCTAAAGAACTCAGCAAAAGCTTAAGACGTGCTGATGTAGTGATTGGAGCGCTTCCAAGATTAAATATGACCCCTATTGTGACTGAGGATATGGTGATGAAAATGAAAAAAGGCAGTGTTATTATCGATATTACCATAGACAACGGCAAGGTTATTGAAACCTCGGAGTTAACCACCATGGAAGATCCTTATGTTATCAAGCATGGTGTAATCCACTGCGGACTTCCGAATCTTACTTCAAGAATGCCGAGAACCACTACAAAGGCTATCTCAAATTTCTTCCTTTCCTATATTTTAAATTATGACGAAGAGGGCGGCTTTGAAAACATGCTGATCCGCAAAAATGAAATGAAGCAGAGCTTATATATGTATAAAGGAAGACATACTAAAAAGATCATCTGTGACCGTTTCGGACTTACGTACCACGATATCAATCTTTTAATTTTCTAAATGAAAAAACTTAAATTTTATGCAATAGGCTTCGTTCCGGGGCTGCTTATCGTATTTTTTATATTAAACAAAAAAGGCGCAAGCTGCAGTGGTTATCTACCTAACAGCAGAGTAATTGCTGAATCTCTTTCTAAAGAATTCAAATATTCTGATGAAGCTAAAGCTGCTATGGCTACTTATAAAATTGATGAAAAGTTTGTAAAAGACAGCATCATCACCAACGGGAAAGTGGATTTCGACAGAAGTCATGCACAAAAGAAGCCATGTCCTGACTATCTTCTGACGTATCCTGAAAAAAATCCGTCTTACGAGATCACTTTTGAAAAGTGTGAGGAAACCGTAACGATAAACGCACTTAAGAAGCTAAGATAGTTTCAAAAAAACAAGTATATGGAAGGCAATTACTACATGATTCATGATTATCTGATATTCATCGGAGTGTTTGCCATTTTCTTTTTCCTTACAACAGGTATTTATCTGTTTAGTCAAAACCAGAAGCTTAAACAGAAAAATACCAAGCTTTCAGAAGCCAACAAAATTATAGAACAAAGACTGAATGAGGTCCGTCTGGAGCATATAGGAACCAAACTGAATCCGCATCTTTTTAAAAATATCCTTAACTCTGTTCAGTCCCACGCTTATCAGACCTATATGTCTCTGGATAAGCTGGCGAATGTGCTGGATTATATTTTATACGAAAGCAACAATAAATACGTAAGCCCAAAAGAAGAACTCAACTTCGCATTAAGCCTTATTGAGATCAATAAAATTAAGGTGAATCCTCTCTTCGACTTCAGGATCAAATTCAAGATCGATAAAACGGATTCTATCTATGAAGAAAAGGTTTTTGCCCCGCTTATTTCCGTTGATCTTATTGAAAATGCTTTTAAACATACTGATTTTCTGGCTCAGGATTCCTTCATTTCCATTTTTATAGAACTGGAAAGCAGAGTATTTACCATGAAAGTAAGCAATAAAGCTTCTTTAAAAAATAGTCTGGAAAAGGAAAAAAGCGGTTTTGGAAGCCAGTCTCTGGATCAAAGATTAAAAATGATCTACAACAGCCATTACCACCTGGAAAAAAGTTCAAAAAACGGTATCTTCACTGCAGAATTAAAAATCAATTTAGGAGAATTCTATGATAAAATGCGTTATTCTGGATGATGAATTATTAGCCATCAGCTATTTGAAACTTCTATGCGAACAGATTGACGATGTAGAAGTGATAAAAGCATTCAATGATCCTAAAATCTTCCTGAATGAAATTGATTCCCTGGACTGTAATCTATGCATCCTGGACATTGAAATGCCGGGAATGACTGGGCTTCAGGTCGCAGAAATCATCTCCGGTTCCAAAAAAATCATCTTCACTACCGCTTATAAAGAATATGCGGCAGAAGCCTTCGACCTGAATGTGGTTGATTATGTACGAAAGCCGGTCAAAAAAGAGCGCCTGATCCAGGCTTTTGAAAAGGCCAAGGAACAGATCAGTACCACTCAGAAGAAACCCTTTATTGAGTGGAACAGCAACATCGGGAAAACCGTTATTTTAACGGAACAAATTGCTTACATCAAAACTTCAGAAATTGACAGCCGCGATAAGGATATTATTCTCAATGACGGAACCACGATCGTTTTAAAGAATCTTAATTTTAAAACCCTTCTGGAAATGCTTCCATCCAAAGATTTTGCACAGGTTAATAAAAAAGAGATCATTGCATTATCTTCCATTAAGGTATTGGGAACCAACGAAATTATTACTACTATTCCTGCTGAAGATGATCATTTCCTTAAGCTCCAGATTGGTGATGCTTACAAAAGTTCATTAATGGAGCTGTTTACAAAATAGCATTGATAAATCTATAAAAATCTGCGTTATCTGCACAATCTGCGAGAGTTTTTTCTCTATTGAGATTTTTATTACATTTTTTACCATATTCATTACATTTTAAAAAGAAGGTATTTTAATCTCAATTTATTCTTACCAACTTTGCATCAAAATATTAGGAATCATGAATTGGGGGAAATACAGAAATTTAATTTTCTACATTATTACCATAGCGGTCTTTTCCTGTCTGATGTACTTCTTTATTATTGAAGGGCAGACATTGGAGATCAAGGAGAATATTGTTACTAAAACAAGTACCGGATCTACCTGGGACAACTTCCAGGAATCATTTAAAACGAATCTCCACCACCCTTTAGCATTATTACTGGCGCAGATTGTTACCATTATTCTCACAGCAAGGCTGTTCGGATGGATCTGTATGAAGATCAAACAGCCTTCTGTAATTGGAGAAATGATTGCGGGGATTGTTTTGGGACCTTCTCTTGTAGGAATGTATTTTCCTGAATTTTCAGCATTTCTTTTTCCTAAAGAATCATTAGGAAACTTACAGTTCCTGAGCCAGATAGGACTCATTCTATTCATGTACATTGTAGGAATGGAGCTGGATCTGAGTGTTTTAAGAAAGAAAGCACATGATGCTGTAGTGATAAGCCATGCCAGCATCATCATTCCTTTTGCTCTCGGAATCGGATTATCTTATTTTATTTATCAGGAATTTTCACCTGCGGGTATTCAGTTTACTTCTTTTGCTTTATTTATAGCCATTTCTATGAGTATTACGGCCTTTCCGGTATTGGCAAGAATCGTTCAGGAAAGAAATCTTCAGAAAACCAAGCTTGGAACCATCGTTATTACCTGTGCTGCGGCAGATGATATTACGGCCTGGTGTATTCTTGCAGCTGTAATTGCTATCGTAAAAGCAGGTTCTTTTACAAGTTCCATCTATGTTATCATTATGGCAGTTGCTTATGTATTTCTGATGATTAAAATCGTAAGACCGTTCCTGAAAAGAATCGGGGATCTTCAGGCTGGAAAAAGTACGATCAGCAAACCGATGGTGGCTATTTTCTTCCTGACCTTGATCTTGTCATCGTATATTACCGAGGTAATCGGAATCCACGCTTTATTCGGAGCGTTTATGGCTGGAGCCATCATGCCGGAAAATACTAAATTCCGTACTTTGTTTATTGATAAAGTAGAAGATGTGGCATTAGTACTCCTCCTTCCTTTATTCTTTGTTTTTACGGGACTTCGTACTCAAATCGGCTTACTGAATGACAGCCACCTCTGGATGACCGCCGGATTTATTATTCTAACGGCCGTTATTGGAAAATTTGCAGGAAGCGCCCTCACCGCAAAGTTTGTCGGAATAAACTGGAAAGACAGCTTAACTATAGGTGCTCTCATGAATACCAGAGGTTTAATGGAGCTTATCGTCCTGAATATTGGATATGACCTTGGGGTATTAGGCCCTGAAATCTTTGCAATGCTTGTAATTATGGCCTTGTTCACTACTTTTATGACAGGTCCGGCTTTAGATTTTATTAATTTTATTTTCAAATCTAAAAAGGATGAAGGGGAACCCGTTGATCCTGCCAACGATTCGAAATACAGGGTATTGCTATCTTTTGACAAACCGGAATCCGGAAGTACACTATTGAAACTGGCACATGATTTCACGCATAAAATGAATGGGAATAAAAGCATCACCGCTATGAATATTGCTCCGGTAAATGAGCTGCATGCCTATGATATGAATGAATATGAAGAATCCCAGTTCCAGAATGTCATTGAGAAATCGCATGAACTCAACCTGGAAGTCACAACCCTTTTTAAAGCCTCTACTGATATAGAAAATGATCTTACCAGCATTACCAACAAAGGTCATTATGATCTCCTGCTTATTATGCTTGGAAAATCTATGTATGAAGGAAGTTTATTAGGAAGATTATTAGGTTTTACCACCAAGATTATTAACCCTGAAAAACTTTTGAACACGGTAAAAGGAAAAGGAAATATCTTCAACAACTCCCCTTTTGACGATTTTACCTTACAGATCCTGGATAAAACCAATATTCCTGTGGGTGTGCTGGTAGAAAAGGATTTTACAGCTGCAGATAAGGTATTTGTTCCGATCTTTAATCTGAGTGATTTTTATCTTCTTGAATATGCAAAAAGACTGATTAACAACAATAATTCTCAGATCATTATTTTGGATGCTGCAGGACAGATCCGTAACAATATTGAAGTGAAAGAGCTGATCCGAAGCATTGAACAGGTTGCACCTAACCACATCACTTTATATAACGAGAAAAAAATTGAAAAAGAATTTCTGAATTCTCAGGATCTGATGCTCATCAGCAGCAAAAGCTGGAAAAACCTGATCGATACGAAGAGTCTATGGCTCTCTGATATTCCATCAACATTAATTATATCCAATCCGTAACACCGATATTTTCTATTTCTACTGGAAGCTGTAAATTTTATTCGTTGTCTGTAAAGAAAAAACGGGTATATTTATAGCTTCAATTTTTGTGAATATGCTGGTTAACAATGAAAATGGAACTCTGAAATTGATTGGCTTCGATACTCAGCTGTACAAAGGATTACTGCTGAATCAGCTGAAAGAGACTGATTTTTATAAAGAAAAATATCAAAATAGGTGGGATGTGAAAACCGGATATTTTTGGTATTATTTCAAGGCAATAGAAGTTGAAGTCCAGCAGCTTTATGGGGTTCAGCTATGAGGAAGAAAAATAATTAATAACTACAAAAAACAAAAGATTAACTATGTGCCGATATGCCATGATGGTTTACAAATGTCATTATGCCTGTTTCAACTGTCAGAAAACCTTCAAACGTCGTGTTTTAAAAGATGTAGACAGAGAAGCCCAGGTTTCCGTAGAAGCCAAGTGCCCCGAATGTGGCAATCTGATGGCCAATATGGGGCTGGACTTTGAATCGCCGGCAAAAAATGACCATAAACAGTGGGCACATATCCGGGATCTTTATACTGTAGGAATTACTTTTCATTCATGTGGCTGTTCCGGGCCAGGATACATTCCGCAGGACCGCAAAGCCATTATTCAATATCTTGAAAAAATACGGGCAGAATATATGCGCTCATTAGTCTATTGGAGATACCGTATAGAGCCGGAAACGAAAAGAGAACGTGAAATTGAATATCAAAGAAATGGCTCCAAACTATGGACTGTTAACCGCAATGCCTTTAAAGAAACGGTGACAAATCAGGAAGGTATCAATTACTGGATCAATAAGATTAAAGAGGTTGAAGAACGTCTTTCCCTTATTAAAGAGGCAAAATAAACCCAATTCTTAACCAAAAGATTTAAATATTTAAGTTTAATAAGATGGAAGCTGGAAGTTACTTTTAGTTTTTATTATTACTTAAAACCGTAGCAATGTAATTCACTTTATAATTTAAAATATATCGATGTGATTATACAGTGAGATAAAAATAATTACTTTTCTTTCTCAAGCTTAAGAAGCCTTTTAAAATCATCTTTTAAGCTTTTATCCTGCTCTTTCATATAATTTCTGCTGAAAGGAGCTCCACAATCCTGACTGTTAACAATATGCAGCAGGGATCCGCCTTCAAAATAATTTCTGGTTTCAGTGATCTCTGATTTTTCAAAATCAAAAGCTTCCGTATCATTATTTTCCTTCATGGCCTTAGCATCATAGAAAAGCGGACGATTATACTGGTAATCTTTTTCAAAAACAAAAGATAGCTTTCCGTTGAGCAGGTAGTATTCAATCAGAGACTGCCCGGTTTCTCCGTAATGTCTGGCCATAATCTTTTCCAGACGGTTATTTTTATAATAATAGGTTGCCTCCCCGCCTTCGGCAGACTCTCCTTCAATACTTTTCTTTTTGATGGAAGTCCATTTAGCTATAGAATTGATTCTCTTAAAATTAGCCTGAATAGGTTTCAACCGGTCTTTCAGATATTCATTAGCTTCAATATCTTCCTCATTAAGGCTTTCCTTAATCCTTACCGTATCCTTTTTTATTACAGGAAATTCTGAATTTTGATGAAAGAACTTTGCGGCATATCCCAAATGGGAAGTTAACAATATCATCAGGGAAATCTGTAAACATTTATTTTTCATACCATTATGTTTAGAGTGGAAAGCTTAGCATCATTTAGGCATTTCATTCCCACAAAATTATTAAATCTTTTCATAGACTGAAATCAAATCCTGAAGAATCCTTTGTCGTAGTTTTACTACAATTTTTAAAATTTAATCCTGAAAATTAATTTCAATTTTAGTTTTTTTATAGCTTTATACTATAATTCACTCTGGATGGAAATTGATTTTTTAGAATATAAGGTTCGTAACGGTGATACCCTGAATTCCATTGCTTCCCGGTTAGGCATAACGGGAGAAGAACTTAAACTATTTCATAATTCCCATTGTCAAAAAATAGACCGGATATGGTTTGAGCATCTTAATGAAGTGAAAAGCATTTTTGTTCCCATCCATATTACAACCGAAAAACAAAAGGATTATGAAAGAAGAAATACACTTCCCCCTTTACGGCTGTCAGCTTCATTTTTTGCAAAGACCTATCAGGTCTCTGAAACTTTTGAAAGCCCGTTTGAAAAATCTTTAACAATAGATTATAGGATTAGTCTTGATTTTCGTAAAGACCAAAATAAAAATATTTATACCACTTCTTACCGTCAGGATCATTTCAAAACCAATGGTGAAACTCCGGAAAGTAAAATAAGTGAGCTTTCCCTTGCCTGCATGAAAAGCATCATGCCAATTGATTTTACCCTAAGTGATTCAGGTAAAATTACCGGGCTTGCAGATCATAAAAAGATAACGGAGACATTTGCTGAAAACCGTAAGGGCCTTGAAGACTTCTTTATCGGACAAATATCCGAAAAATACATGGATACTTTCGAAAGGAATATTGCAGATGAGCAGTTTTTCCTGCAACAGTTCCGGAGTACCTTGTTATTTCAGACCTTATTTCCTAAAATGGATTGGTTTCATAAGAAAACGAACTGGACAGAATCATTTTATTTTCTATCCAACTCCTTTTCGGTCTCATGCAATATGGAAATTGAGCATGAAAATGAAGATCAAGATCATATCATAACCACCTTAACAGGAAACAATATAGAATTTTACAGTCTGCAGGAACTCAAAACAGGATATAAAAATAACCAACCGCCTGAAAACCCTGTTTCAGGAGAAATTATCATTAAATACACCACCCACAGGAAAAATAAAAATCTTATTCGCGCCTACGGCAGTATAAACCTCTCGCGTGAAGCAGAATCAGTTCAACAACACACCATCACAATAACACAAGGATAATATGAAAAATTATATCATACAGCAGGGTGATAGCTTCAGTTCACTTGCTCAGCAGTTTAAGCTGAAAAACGAAGACATCCTAAAAACCTATCATAATCTCCACTGCGCACAGGAAGATGTTATGCAGGAACCTGTTCCGGGAAAGAAAATTATCATTCCGGAAGATTCTCAGTTTATGGCTGAAGAAAAGGAATCCCAATCCTCCCCTGCTGCTTTCCCGGAAGAAACTACAGATGAGGTAATGAACGAAGGATCTTCTTCAGAAGAACAACCCGGTGAAAGTCCGTCAACAGGAAAAGCAGAACAAAAACAGGAAAAAAAAGAAGAAAAGGAAGATAAAGATGATGAGGGCAGTTCCGGTCCTCATGAAGGAAAATACTTTGTTATCCAGAAAGGAACCGTGCAATGCAACCAGGGTTTCAAATTCCCTAAATTCAAGGTAACCAGCCAGCAAAAACATTATTGGAATAATAAGGAAGGTGAGGCAGACTATCTTGCCGTAACGGAAGATGATATACAGCTTGATCCTCCTGCTCAGCCTTTTGGACAGTGTAAGCTTAAGCCTACTGCCGGCGGATATCTTCCCTGTGCTTATGCAGCTGCAGGAAAATGGCAAAAGCCTTATGAAAAGGTAAAAATCCTGGGAAAAAGCTGCCTGACTGAAATCTCTGAACTGATGTGTACCACAGGCGGAAAAATTACCATCCTGAAACACGGGCAGCAGAGCGAAGCTGGCAAAAGCCAGGTGAATAGTGCAGATGCTAAAGAACAGCAGGTTTATAATCCTGTTGTCAACTTTGAAAAATTCCAGGCAGAAACTGATGAAGAGGGGGCCGAAGCGTGGTAACCCTAAAAACTAAAGATCATGGCGAAAAAAGGCGTTTTAAGAATCACTGGCAATACAGCTCCCAAAACAGGAGAAAAAGCATTTTATAAAGTTACTGAATGGTATCCCGATACTCCGGCTAACGAACGAAATGAATCCCTTATTACCTGGGAACTGTTCAGAAAGAGAGAGAATGGTAAATTTACCACAACTCATATCAAGAAAAAAGTTGGCGAATTTACATTTGGTAAAGATGCGTGGCAGTATACCTATAGAGTTGAAGGATATCTCGATAAACCTGAAGGTAAAGAACCAATGTCTATCATTGTACAGCCTCAAAAGAATAAGCAGCAGGCTCCCCAAAAAGAAAAAGATATTCTTGGTGTAAAGCTTACGTTTCAGGATGGAACTCCTGTTAATAAAAAATTAAGCTATAGGGACCGCCTGTGGGCTACTGCAAAATGCCAGGGGCTGGAAGGCGAGCCTATTGTCTTCACACTCTGGGAAGATGATGAAAAGGGAGACGGCCATAATAAAAAGAATCAATCTGTCGTAAAATCTCCGCCTGTTCTGGTAGACAGCCAGGGGTATGCCCGTTGGAATTTTACACTGCTTAATACCTATATCGCTATCGCCAACCAGAGGGAAGACGATAAAAAACAGCATGAGTACTATGTTACCGCGGAATACAACGGAAAGATTAAAGCATCTGATAATGCCAATGCCGATAATCCAGAATATAAAGCTCCTTCCACTCCCCATAAACCTGCAGGAGGCGCTAAGCCACAACCTAACCCGGATTCTCCAAAGGGGTCTACAAGACCTCACTCCCCTAATAACCAACCGGATAAAAAAGGAGTAATTACCCAGGTAAAACTGACCGATAAAAACGGCAAAGAATTTACAAAAAACCCTAAATTTGGGGAAACCATAATTGTTCATATAGAGTCTAAAAATCTGGTGGGCAAAAAATATATCCTTAAAATATGGGAACATGATATGGTAGGAAATAATGATCTGCTATACAACCATGAACATACTTTCCTGGCAGACAAAATAAATCTTTCCATGCCACTCACTCCTGCTATGCAAAAAACCGGAGAATTAGGAAATGATAAAAAGAACCCGGATAGCGGAGAATACTGGAAAGGCGGACAACAGGAAATCTTTGCGGAAGTGATCTTTCTGAATATATCATCTAAGTCTCAGACTATTGATGTGGATATTTTGGAAACTCCGAGACCGCAGAATAATGGGAATACAGCGACTGGGGTGAAGAATCAGCCGAAGCCGGAACAAAAATCAACTTGTATTTGTCAGGAACAGTATAAAGATTTAGTATGGGGCGGAAAAGTGAGTTGTGAATTTAGAAAAAAAGTAGTGCAAATATGTGCTGAATTATGGGGAGAAAATAGAAAAATTGAAATGGCCAATGGATTAATGGCTGTGATGAACGTTGAAACAGCAAGTTCATTTAAAGCACATCAGATAATGGGTAAATCTTTACAAGATATAAACTCAATCACAAAGGATGATTTCTGGTTATATAAAAAGGACAAAACAGGAAAAATAGTTTCAAAAAGTTCTAGAGCTGTTGGCCTCATTCAGTTTACTCAAGATGCATTAGAATCAATAGAAGAATTTGCATCAGGAAGTGGATTTGATAAATTGCATGAAGTGAAATTGAAGTTTGCAAAAATGGGTGAAGTAAAACAATTAGACTATGTAAAAAAATACTTCGAAAAATCTAAAGCTAAAATTAAATCACCAGAAGATATTTATTTACATGTTTTTGCCCCAAAAGGTGTTGGAAAAAAAGATGATTATGTTTTATATGATAAAGATATAGATGGTGAAAAATATAGACAGAACAAGAGTGTGGATGAAGAAAATAACAATGACAAAAAGATTCAAAGAAATGAAATATTAGGTAGATATAATATTAGTTTTAGCCAAGGTTTAGGTAATAAACCAAAAATATTCAAATGTGAAAGTAATGCAACAATTCCTCAAAGTTCTCCTCCTAAAAGCACTAAATGGCATGACCCTGTTGACAATCCAATGTTATGCCTATATACTCAAAATGGGAACTACAGGCCTAGATATAATGTTTTCGGAACAGTTAGAAAGGAAAGAAGTAATCACAACCACCAAGGAATAGACTTTCTTGCCTTACCAGGATCAAATGCTTATGCATGTGTTGATGCATATGTAGAATTTATAAGTATCCAATCAGGATATGGAAATGTAATTTGTTTGAAAGTAAAAGATCCTAAAGAATTTTTAAAAAGAAAAAGAGATTTCAATTTACAATATTCGAACATGGGGGAAATACAGAGCGGACCAGGTTTTAGCTTTAATGGAGATTTTTATCTATTTTATGCTCATTTACAAGAGATAGAAAAATCGTTAAAAGCCAAGCAAGAAATTAGCTGTGGGACAATCATTGGCAAAAATGGTACAAGTGGTTATGGACAAACTAAAGACCCACACTTACATTTTGAAATTAGAAGTTCTGCCACGGGTGGTGGATTAACTAATCGATGTCATCCAGGTATTTTTGTTTATTACAAAGATGAAAACACAATGTCACAAAAAGAAAAAGATTATCAAAAAGAAATAGCACAAAAGTTTTGGGATTAATAATATGAAAAAGATAATAACAATTCTAATTTCGTTCTTTCTATTATCCTGTCAAGGACAGAAAAAAGAAGAAGAAAAAATCATTAAAAAAGAAACATCAACAGCCGAAGTTTCAAGCAAATCAGATAACACTAAAAACTTACTCCAATTAGCTAAAATTAATTGTAATGAAGAAAGTACTGAAACAGGAAATTATTATTTACACTGTAAAAATTTCTCTGTATCAAATACACTTATTGAAGGAAGTGATCAAAACAAATATGAACTTATAACATTTGTTTTCGATGACATAGAAAAAGCTATAATTAGGAAAATAAATAATGAAGATTTAGAAACCTCTTCTCCTATAATATACTTTTCAAATACCTCTAAAAACTATATTATCTTTTTTCCCATAAATGGTGAAAATCATTTTGGGTGGAAATTGTACCTATACAAAAATAAAGTTTTGTATCCATTAGGACAACGAGTGATGTATTGGAACTCTGATTACGAAGAAACTAATACTAGTTACTCTGAAATATTAAATGTTTTTGAAACTAAAGATAGCGTTATAGTTGAGATTCCTAGTAAATATATCATTAAAGACGATAATGACTATAAGAATTATCCGAATTATTTAGATGGAAAATACTATGAGGATCAAGGTAAATCATATTATGAGTTTTCAACATCGAAAATAGAATATTACAAAAAGTATAAAAATGGACTTTTTGAAGGAGATTATAATAAAATGATTAATAATAAAATAATTGATCTTATAAAATAAGGAAGCTATAACCATAGAAAAACTACGTATTCAAATAAATGCTATTTTCAATCGTTATGAAATCAACACTTGCCTTAGAAAGTTGCATTTTTTATCACAAATTTATCATGAAACTGATCGTCTACGAACTGCGAAAGAATACGCTGATGGAGTTAAATATGACCCTGGAAAACACCCAGATGCAATTAAAAGTGGAAATACAATAAAAGGAGATGGTGAAAAATATAAAGGCAGAGGATTAATGCAGTTAACATGGAAAAACAATTATAAAATCTATAAATCTTATTCTGGAATTGATGTTGTTACAAACTTTCAAAATGTTTCTGATATTTTATCAAATGCCTGTGAATCTGCCGGTTGGTATTGGAAACAAGGAAAAATATTAAGTGTTGGCACAAGATGGAAAGGCCCAGCTGACGCTCCTTCCTATATAAAAATTCACAAGCCTGACTATCCTAAAAATACAATTACATGGGAAGATAATGGCAAAAAAAAGGAATATGGAACAGTAAATATGGGATTAATAGCTGATGATGATAAAGTAGATTTGATAAGTTATTTAGTAAATGGAGGAGCAAATGGCCTACAAGAAAGAAGGACCTATGTAATTACATTGAAAACATTATTTGAATATCCTCAAAAATGTATAAATAAAGCCCAAGCTTCACCAACTCCTAGTAATGGACCGGCTAGTTCAGTAACAATAAGATTAGTTAGAAAATGGCAAACTAAAAAATCAACAATTGGAGAGTTCACAATTGACAATACTCAGATCAAAGGATTCATTCTTGAAGAAAAGGGACCTGATACTACGGATTCAGGCAAAGAACAACGTGTTCCTATTGGAACTTACAATCTAGAATGGCATTCTGGTACAAAAATAAAAAAAGAACTAAAGCTATTCAACGATGTTGTATCTAAGGACAGAGCAATCTTAATCCATTCTGGTAATACTGCAGATGATACTGAAGGATGCTTACTACCTGGAACAACTAAATCTACAGATTTTGTTGGTGGCAGTAAAGATAAACTAAAAGAAATCTTTACCTATGTGGAAGAAATAGGAATTAAAAATGCTAAAATTATAATTACCCAAGCGTATGAATAAATTACTTTTATTAATACTTGCTATATTAATATCATGCAAGAGCCCTTCACAAGAAGGGAATAAAAACATTAATATTACAAATCTTGAACAATCTTTTATAAATAAGAAAGAAAAAGAATTCTTAGACAATTTCCCAAAGGATTTTCAAACTTTCAAAAATACATTTGGCTGGAACGATGAAAAAGATTCAGCTCAAATTCTTTATAAAGATTCTAACTCTTATATTGATTATTGGTTTTCACTAATTCAAAAGCCTCAATATAATAAATATGAAACCTCAATAATAGAAATTTCTAAAAATGGGAAATGGGAAGCTGATGCTGTAAATTATTTTAAAATAAAATCAATAGAATATATTAAAACAAATAAAAAGTACGATCTAATAAACTCTTTATCAAAAAATGATGCAGAATCAGTTTTAAATTTTTTATTACATTCTGCCCATCCAAAACCAGATGAAGTATTATTAGCTAATCTAACAATTGAAAAACAAAATATAGCCAAAGAAATATTATCATTAAATACTTCAAATGAAACTAAAAGAAGTTCATTCGAAACCTATATCAATAATGAAGATTATTTCATAAAAACTTTTGATGTCAACAAAGATGGTATCTCTGACAAAATTGTAAGTAATAAACCTTATCAGGGAGAAAATTTGTTTATCTTTTTTGGTGATAAGCAGGGAAAATATTCATTAGCGCTGGAAACAAGAAATTTTTCCGAAGATGGAGGTAATATTATTAGTGATATCCTTCCAATCTCTGGTAATAAAGGATTTACTATAAAAACATCCTTTCCTGATCGTGGATGTTATGAAAAAGAATATAATATTATCCTCCAGAATAATATTTGGCTCCTTAAAAATATTATCTATAAAACAATGTCGGATGTTTCTCTGGATGCAGTAAAATATATTTGTGATGTGCCTCAGAATATTGATATACAAAAATCAGGATGGACTGATAAAATAATACCTATTCCTGAAGAAAATGTGAGAGATAAAAAATGTAGAGTAGAGAAAAATCAAAATACAAAAAGCTCTTATCACATCCAAGATGCTGACGGCTATACTAATCTAAGAAAGGATAAAAGTTCTTCTTCTCCAATCCTGCAAAAAATAAACACAGGAGAAAAAATTGAAGTTTTAGATCAAAACGGAGACTGGTGGCTGGTAGTTTCTAAAGATGGAAAAAAAGGATATGTTCATAAAAGCAGGATAAAAACTGAATAAAGATATATCCAGAACGCCATAAAGAGTTAAAGACAGGATGAAGTAAAAATGTAAACACAGATGAAAAACATATTTTTAGTATGTATGATGACTGCAAATATTTCATGTAAAAAAAGCACTACTATACGGGATAATAACACTCAATCAACACTAAGCAAAACTGATACGACTTTTCAATTTAAACCGATAGGTTTAGAGACTATAAAAGATTATTCATTTCCAAAAGAATGGAAAGTTAATACATATAGTGAAGAGAATGTATCACTTAACAATGACGACATTAATGCTCAGACTAAACTTGAAAAAATAGATTACTTTAATACAATTAAAGGAACAAAAAACGAATACACGAATCCAGATTATTTCAATTTCATAAAGCAAGACAGCATATTAAAGCTATCAAAAATAGATTCTTTATTTATTACTGATTCTACAAATTTACATGATGGTAGAAAATTATTAACATTTAAAACTGTAGCAACATTAGATAGTGATGAATATGAATTCCCTGTAAAGATTTTTAAGGTAGATCTTGCAATTGTTAAAGATAAGAATATCCTTCAGAGTGAAAATATATTTTCTGAAATTGATTATCCATATGCAACTAAACAAAATATATGTTATCTGGATAAAAACGGAAATCTAGAGTGTAAAAAATTTAATATTGATGAAGACAAAGTTTATTTTGAAGGATCATATAAAAAAAATCTAAAAAAAATATTTAATATCAAATGATAACCATAAAAAAAACATATAGCTATTTCGCTTTATTTTTAATAATATTGATAAGTATTTGCTGTAAACAGGCAGTAGATACTTCATCAAAAAATGCTTTACATAATAAAAACTATTTTGTTGGAGATTCTATTCTCGCGAAAGCAAATTATTTCAATTCCCTAAAGAATAGAAAAGGAGATTTAGTATTAAAGAATCAAAATGAAGAGTATTTAAAACAATATTCTCTATCTGAAAACGATGAACTTTATATTACTTTAAAAGATAATGTTTCAATTAAACTTGTCAACAAAAAACAAACTGATAGAAGTATAGTAAAAGTAAACCTCTTTACTTACGTCAATAATAAAAAAACAGACTCAATACAATTTTACAGAAATATTTCAGGAGCTGGTTTTGGAAACTACAATTGCCTATCCTATTTCAATAAAAAGACGAATAAAATTTGGCAAATAAAATATTTCCCATTAAATCCTTTAAGAGGAAACTCAATAGGTATTGTTTCTTATACAGAAAGCAGCATAAGTGTTGATGGTACAATCAAATCCGATTCTTTACATTATCTGGATGAATCCTTGGATGTTGAAATGGAGAATTATAATCTTTATTATTAGAAGCTTGTATAGAGTGCTGTAATTTTATAGTTAAAGACAAAATGAAGGAAAAAATGAAGCACAAATGAAAAACTTTTTAACCTTAACCATATTTATATTTCTTTCCTGCTCAGGTGCAAACAACCAAAATAAAGAAACTAAAATAATTGAAAAATATTTCAACAGTCATAAATTCACGAACTCAAAAGAGAATTTCAATAAAATTAATGTAGATCTACTTGGTATTAAATCTGAGAAGCTCCAAGATGGATATAATGATTTTTTAGCCTAAAGAAGGTAAAAAAGGATATGTTCATAAAAGCAGGATACAATCCAAATAGTATATTTACATCTGTTTCTTTATATAATATCTCATGAAAAAAATACTTCCCACCCTTACTTTAATAAGCCTGTGTATGCTTTCCTGTAAGGACAAGAAAGCAACAAAGCTTTCCAAACCTGATTCCAATAAAGAGAAATATGTGATGTCTCCTACAGAAAAGAAAGATGAAAAAGAAGACAAAGGGTTTATCGTCTTAAAAAACACTTACCAGCAAAAGGACTGGCTCAAACTTTATAATGAAGATCATTCGGAATGGAAATCCTTTCAACTGACAGATACTTTCAATGATGATGATATTATCCCTTATATGATAAAGCCTGATTACAGTCTTTTGATTTTTAAATTCTTAGGCAAAGAAAACGGATTTTATAAAGTATTGGTGAATGAAAATGAAAATACCATAAAATATATAAAAGAATCAGATCCGCAGTTTTTATACCGGACTGTTGAGGAGCATATTTTATCTGTCTTCTCTGTGGGTTTCAATGAAAAAGAAAACCCCTTAAGAACAGCACCTGATAATAAAGCCTCTTCACAACCACTGGATGATGACAGCTTTTATTATCCTGTTAAAATTACTGGAAATTGGTTAATGGTACGGGATGACCATGAAAAAAACTTCTGGATAAAATGGTGTGATGAAAAAGGACATTTGATACTGGAACTTTACTACGATGCCTAAATGAAGGTGACCTAATGAACAACCACACTCCTACCGATACTCTTGCTGTTGTATACAGGAAAGATGGAAAATATGATCTTCGAAGTGAAGTGGTTCCCAGCAAGGACTGGCAGTACAATACTCCCATTATTCTCAAAAAGAAATCATAAAAAGTGATCAGGTTTAAAAAATATTTTATAATTTCGCTTTGTGAATTTTAACAACGGAACATATTATTACAGAATTTTTACCTCAGATCTGGGATAGGGATTCTTATGAACATAACTTAAACCTCGTCCTGGGACGAGGTTTTTTTATTTAAAAAATTTAGAAAGATGAAAATAAGTATTATCGGAGTAGGATTAATCGGAGGTTCAATGGCCCTGAAATTAAGAGAAAAAAACATCGCCAGCTTCATCTACGGAATCGATAACAGCCAACAGCATATCAGCGAAGCATTGGATTTGAAAATCATTGATGCCGGAGCAGGTCTGGAGCAGGGAATCAAAGGTTCAGACCTTATTATTCTTGCCATTCCGGTAGATGCTGCAAGAAAACTGTTACCTTCTGTGTTGGATCTTGTATCTGATCAGCAAACCGTTATGGATGCCGGTTCTACCAAAGCAGGAATTGTAGCTGCCGTTAAGAACCATCCGAAACGCTCAAGGTTTGTAGCTTTTCACCCGATGTGGGGTACTGAAAACAATGGTCCTAAATCTGCCATTGCTGAAAGTTTTGCAGGCAAGGCAGGAGTCATCTGCAATAAAGAAGAATCGGCAGAAGATGCATTGAATGTAGTTGAAAACATTGTTAATGCCCTTGAAATGCACACCATTTACATGAACGCAGAGGATCATGATATCCATACCGCTTACATTTCCCATATTTCGCATATTACCTCATATGCCCTTGCCAATACCGTTCTGGAAAAGGAACGTGAAGAAGAAACCATCTTTCAGCTTGCCAGCTCCGGATTTTCAAGTACGGTACGTCTTGCCAAGTCCCATCCTGAAATGTGGGTTCCAATCTTCAAGCAGAACAAAGAAAATGTCCTGGATGTATTGAATGAGCATATTACCCAGCTCAGAAAATTCAAGTCTGCTCTGGAAAAAGAAAACTTTGAATACCTGGAAGAACTGATTACCAATGCCAACAGAATCAGAGGTATATTGAGATAAACTATCGGGAATCAGCATAAAATTTATTAAAAAAAGATATCATTAACCACAGAAAGACCTTTTGTGGTTATTTTTTGCTTATTCTTAAAAGAAAATTTTAATAAAATTAAAAAACATTTTAATTTTATTAAAAAATGTATTATTTTTGTAAAAAATAAATGCATGAAGTTACCAATTATCTGTCCAAGCTGTGATCATACGCTTAATGTAAGCCAAATGAAATGCCCAAGCTGTAAAACAGAGGTAAGCGGAGATTATGAGCTTCCGGTCCTTCTTAAACTGAACCGTGATGAGCAGGATTTTGTCCTTAATTTTTTCCTTTCCAGCGGAAGCATCAAAGAAATGGCCAAGCAGGCAGGGCTATCCTATCCTACCATGAGAAATAAAATGGATGATCTGATCACCAAGATTGAACAACTAAAAAATAACCTGTAAACACATTACAATGAACTGGAAAACTATTTTTAATCCGTTTGAAAGATTTGATGAAAAGCAGCTTCTACTGGCCGGGATTCTGGCTGTTATTCTTTCCATTGCTGCAGGATATTGGACAGGTACTACTTTCATCAGCATATACAGGATCAGTACTATAGAAAATATTTCATTTCAAAATATAGCAATCCCTACTCTATTAAGCTTCCTTAGTGCAATTGCAGTTCTTTTTATTTTAGGCAGAATCCTGAACAGTAAAACAAGGGTCATTGATATTGTCAATACCGTTTTAATCTCCCAGCTTGTCCTGATTCTGTTTCAATACATCGGAAAAATACCATACATTAAACTTGCAGGGGAAAATGTCATTCAATATGAGTCTGATCCTTCAGGAACATTTCCTTTTCTGGATTTTCTGATCCTGATCTCCGTATCCTGTATTTCCATTATTACGCTTATTTACAGCATTACCCTTTTTTATAACGGATTCAAAACAGCCACCAATATCAAGAAATGGCAGCATATTGTACTCTTTTGTATTGTTTCATTGGTCAGCACTTTAGTCTGCCAGATTCTAATCAATAAAATTATTTAAAATACCATGAAAATCAGATTATTATTGGTGCTGGCATGCCTGGCACAGCTTTGTAACGCCCAAATTGAAGGGACCTGGAACGGCGAACTGGATACCCAGAACATGAAACTGCCGGTTATTTTTAAAATATCAAAAAAAACAAAAGCCTACACCTCAATCCTGGTAAGCCCTAAACAAAGTTCAAGGGAAATTCCCGTAGAGAAAACAGACTTTAACAATAATGAGCTTAGCCTTGAAATAGGAAGTATTAATGCAGGATACAGAGGTACCTATAAAACAGATCATTTTGAAGGCAGCCTTACCCAGAATGGCAGAATCATTCCTTTGAACCTTTACAAGGACAGCAGACCGGACATATCTGATATCCCTAATCTTGGAGTCAAAACCATCAACACTCAAAAAATTGATGACTTTTTAAATTATATGGTTCAGAACAATCAGGAAATCGGTAGTATTTCTATTTTCAGAAACGGAGCTGAGGTTTATAAGAGGAATTTTGGGCAAAACCTTCTGCCTGCCAATACAGTCTATGACCAAAATACCGGCTATCAGATAGGTTCTATCAGTAAGCTTATTACCGCAGTAATGCTTTTTCAACTCATAGAACAGGGAACGCTCAATCTTAATGATCCTCTTTCAAAATTCTATCCCGAGATACCCAATGCTGAAAAAATTACCATCCAAACCATGCTTAACCATACCAGCGGATTAGGGGATTATGTAGGAAAAGCCATCGAAAATAATTGGCTTTTCAAAGGTCCGGTAGGTGATAAAGCTATTATTGAAGTGATCAAAAAAGAGGGTGTACAATCTCAGCCCGGAGAAAAACTGAAGTATTCCAACTCTGCTTATTTTTTACTGAGCAGAATATTGGAAAAGCTCCACAATAAACCTTATAACGAGATCTTAAAAGAAAACATTCTTAGTAAAGCTCCAATGCCACATACTTTTTCTGTTCTTGACGGCCCGAAGAATATTTTCAAATCATATGAATTAATAAAAGGGAGCTGGACAGAAATAAAAGATTTCGATTTTCATAATTGTATTGGATTGGGAGACATCACCTCAACTCCGGAAGATCTGAACATCTTTATTAATGCATTATTCAATGGTAAATTTATAAAGAAGGAAACTCTTGACATGATGATTTCCAATGAAAAGGAAAAAGTATTTGGGCCTGGAATCATGAAAGTTCCATTCTATAACATTATTTCATACGGACATGGTGGAGATACGGCAGGAAGCCACTCCATACTCGCTTTTGAACCTACAGATCAATTATCTTATGCAGTTACCATTAATGGCCAAAATTTTCCTCATAACAGCTTCTACATCGCACTGATGAATCTTATATATGGCAGAGATTATCAGTATCCTGTATTTAACAATACTAAAATTCCTGTTGCAGATCTGGAAAAATATATAGGCGATTATACTTCAAAAGCTATTGATTTAGGCTTAAAAATATTTGTTAAAGAAGAAGTTTTATATGCTCAGGCTACGAATCAGGCAGAGTTTCCACTAACTGTTGCGGAAAAAGATCAGTTTACTTTTGAAAAAGCAGGTATAAAGATCACCTTTAATCCTGAAAACAAACAGCTTACCCTAATACAAGGCGGAAAGAATTATTTATTCAGCAAAAAAAGCTCTGACAAATAATTTCAGCAAAAAACCTTAGAAAACATCTAAGGTTTTTATATTATACAATATTTTAAATTAACATTCCGGAACGTTCACAGCAATGGCTAATCCTCCTTCAGAAGTCTCTTTAAAGCGGTCGTTCATAGAAAGAGCAGTTTCCCACATTGTCTGTATTACCTCATCCAAAGTTACCTTTGCTTTGGCAGGGTCGCTTTCCAATGCGATATTGGCAGCTGTAATAGCCTTCATTGCGCCCATTGTATTTCTTTCAATACATGGAATCTGTACCAAACCTCTGATAGGATCGCAGGTTAACCCAAGATGGTGTTCCATCGCAATTTCTGCAGCCATCAATACCTGTCCTACACTACCACCTAAGATTTCTGTAAGCCCGGCTGCTGCCATGGCAGATGAAACCCCGATTTCAGCCTGGCATCCTCCCATTGCTGCAGAAATTGTTGCATTTTTCTTAAATAATGTCCCAATTTCTCCTGCTACCAACAAGAAACGAATGATATCATCTTCACTGATAGAATCTGTAAAGGCCTGAGAGTACATCAGAACTGCGGGAATTACACCGCTTGCCCCATTAGTAGGTGCGGTAATAATTCTTCCGAAACTGGCGTTTTCCTCATTCACTGCCAGCGCAAAACAGGCAATCCATTTATTGATATTGGTGAAATTTTCTTCGGCATCAACAACCTGCTGAAACCATTCATCTTTATTCTTATATATTTTGTCTCCCAGCAGCTTTCTGTTGATTCCGGCTGCCCTTCTGGAAACATTTAGTCCTCCCGGAAGAATACCTTCCTTATTTACCCCCTTGTAAATACATTCCTTAATTTGCTGCCAGATATACAATGCTTCTGCCTTCGTCTCTTCCTGGGTTCTCCAGCTTTCTTCGTTGATGAAAATTAAATCTGACATTTTGCTAAGCCCCAGTTTTTTACAATATTTTGCAATATCTGACGCTTTATGGCAAGGGTACAGTGTACGTACACATTGTTTTTGAATTGAGTTTTTCTCCTGACTGGCAATAAAACCTCCTCCTACAGAATAAAAATCCTGAACAAGTTCAGTTCCGTCTTCAAATACAGCTCTGAAGATCATTCCGTTCGGGTGAAAATCAAGGGATTTTTTCATATTCAGGATCAAATGATGTCCATAAATAAACGGAATCACCTTTTCTCCCCCAAGGTTAATAGTTTGAGTACTTTTAATGTAATCTATTTTTTCATCAATTTTGGTAGTATCAATGGTTTTGTAATCTTCACCGTTCAGGCCAAGCATTCCGGCAATGTCTGTTCCATGCCCGATTCCTGTTTTGGCAAGTGAGCCAAAGAATTCAAGAAAGACCTCTTTCACATCTTCTATTGATCTTTCTCTTTTTATAATCCTGATAAATGCAGATGCTGCATTCCACGGTCCCATTGTATGCGAACTGGATGGGCCTATTCCTACTTTAATAATCTCAAAAACCGATATTGATTCCATAAATGCTTCTTCTCAAAGCAAAGATACATGATATATCCTATAATATGCATAATAAAGCCACACAATTAACAGCTCTTCATCATGTAACTTTTATCTGTTTCAGCTTCATTAATCAACCTTTCTTTAAATTATTTTGAAAGAGAACAATATTGTACTTAATTAAAGCGCTCCTGATGTTGGGAAAGATCAAGCCCCATGTTTTCAGATTCTTCCGAAACCCTTAATGTAATCATTGCATTGGTTATTTTATATAACAATAAAGACCCGAAGAAAGTAAAAACAGACACCAGGAATAATGCAGCCAGATGATGAAGGAACACCTCTAATCCGCCATGAAGCAGGCTTGCTTTTTCACCGTGCGCAAAAATAGCAGTCAGGATCATTCCCATAATACCCCCTACTCCATGACATGCGAAAACATCCAGTGTATCATCCACCCTTTTTAAAGCTTTCCAGTTAACCATCAGATTAGAAACAATTGCAGAAATAAACCCTATAAAAAGACTCTCCTGAATATTGACAAACCCACATCCTGGTGTAATGGCCACAAGACCTACCACTGCACCAATGCAGGCCCCTAAAGCAGATACGCTCCTTCCGTTGATCCTGTCAAAAAATATCCAGGTCATCATGGCAGAAGCTGAAGCAATGGTAGTAGTTCCGAAGGCAGTAGCCGCAGATGCAGAAGCGCTCAGGGCAGATCCTGCATTAAATCCAAACCACCCAAACCACAGCATTCCTGTTCCCAAAAGCACATACGGAATATTAGAAGGTTCATGATGAGGGTTTTTCCGTTTTCCCAATACCAAAGCACCGGCAAGTGCTGCGAAACCGGCACTCATGTGTACTACCGTTCCACCGGCAAAGTCTTTTACTCCGAAATATTTGTTTAAAAGCCCATCAGGGTGCCATACCATATGACACAATGGTGTATAAATGAAAATACTGAAAAGAACAATAAATAAAAGATAAGAAATAAAACGAACCCTCTCTGCAAAAGATCCGGTAATGATAGCAGGAGTAATAACAGCAAATTTCATCTGGAATAAAGCAAACAGAATAAAAGGAATCGTAGGGGCCATCATGCTATGCGGCAGATTTCCAACTCCACTGAAAAAGGGGTAACTCAACGGGTTTCCAATAATTCCATAATGTTTTCCGGCAATGGTAATTCCTAAGGATTCTCCAAAAGATAATGAAAAACCAACAACCACCCAAACCATAGAGATCACCCCTAAAGCAATAAAACTCTGCAGCATGGTAGAAATTACATTTTTACGCCCTACCATTCCTCCATAGAAAAAGGATAATCCCGGTGTCATCAGTAATACAAGTCCTGCTGCAGCCAGAATCCAGGCTACATCAGCTCCTACAATTTTATCTTCAGTTAAAAACGCTCCCTGAGCAGAAATATCTGTAACCGGAGTCCAGAACAGACCTCCAATGGCAACCAAGGCAATAATAGAGAACGAAACGATCCATTTTAAACCTACTTTCATAAAATTCACATTTAACCCTATCAAAATTAAACATAAATCCCATACAAAACCATAAATTTAACACAACACCCCTAAAAAAACTATTCAGTTAATAATACTTTTTAGTTTTCACTAAATATTTCATTCAGAATTTTAGAAACCTCTTTGGCTTTAGTGGCAGGAAACAGATGGGTTCCGCCTTTAATTACATAATCCGGCTTTGAGTTCCTGATAGGAAAAACAATATCCTTATCACCCAGGATCTGAATCACATTCGGGTTCTCCTCAAATTTCCATTCAGCAACCTTTTCCACAGACCATTTCAAATAATAAGGATCTCTTACTCTGAAATACTGAAGAAGTCTTGGGTTTTTGGGATCAAACAATTTTCTGAGTACGGCATATACATTGGCAGCTCTTGTATTAAACAGACCTACAGGCAGTATTTTCGGTATTTTTGTTACTTCTCCCGTTTTTATGAATCTGGATTTTTCTTTATCAGATTTAATACTTCCCAGGATCACAACCTTTTCAGCTGGTTTCAGGCGATTGATCTCCTGTACCATAATACCGCCAAAAGAATATCCTACCAGACAAAATGGTTCTGAAGTATCTATTTTCTCTGCCATCCTTTTTACATAAGCCTGAAAAGATTCATTTTTTTCAGGGATGAGCCAATCTATAAAAATAAGTTCACAATGCTTGGGAAACTGTAATCTTTCAAGTACCTTGAAGTCTGCTCCAAGACCGCTTACAACATAAATTTTCATCTTACTAATTTATAAAAAAAGCAGAAGACCAACCATTGTATTAAAAAAATTAACCTGTAAAACTTTAAAATAATCCTTCTTTTTTAAACTGCTGTAGTACTCTTTCAAATGAGAAAAAATTCAGTATACAGTTATTATAAAAACAACAAACGGAAACATCACATCATAATGCCACAAAAAAAGCAGCTCCTCAGAACTGCTCTTTTATCAACATTACATTTAATTTTATTTCTTCTTTACAGGAACTCTATTTTCATTATCCAACTTTTCAGTAGATACCTTAAACTGAATATCCATTTCGTTCTTGATGAAGTAGTCTTTCAGAGAAGACTGGTAGAATACTTTAAAGTCTCTTCTGTTCAGAGAGAACTTCGCAGATTCAATAACTACGGTAAACTGGGTAACATATACATTCGCCGGGAAAGTAATGGTCTTTCTCACACCTTTAAGGGTAAGATCTCCGTATACGGTAGAGTTATACTCACTGTTTGCTAAAGGAATGATTTTAGTTAAGTGGAATTTCGCAACCGGAAACTTCTTTACTTCGAAGAAATTGGTGCTTTTCAGGTCATTGGTAAGTTTAATCTGGTCCTCATCAGAAACATCACCAGCCATCATACTTCTCATATCTATTACAAATTCACCATCTACCAATACAGTATGATCGAAATTGAATTTTCCACTTTTTAATTTTATCGTTCCTGAATGGGAGGAAGCCTCAGTTTTTACAACCTTATATCCCCACCACCTGATCTCTGATGAAGTTACTTTCGAAACCTTATCAAATTTTCTTTGGGCAGAAACAAATGATATACTTGCGCACACCATAGCAAACAATAGTAATCTTTTCATTCTTTTTTATTTACAATTCAACAAAAATAAAAAAAAGTGTAGAACTTCTACACTTTTAATAATCTTTTTTTGATTAAATTATTGAGCAGTTACCTTTACTACCATATCGATATCATCTTTCACAAAAACATCCTGCATGGTAGATTTGTAAGCAACATCAAATTTCTGTCTGTCGAAAGAGAATTTATTAGATACTAAACTTACCACTCCTTTGCTGTAAGAAATTTTAGCAGGGAAAGTAACAGCGTTTGTTTTTCCTTTCACAGTAAGGTTTCCTGTTACTAAAGAGTTGTAGATCTTATCGTTGTTTTTCTTTACTCCTGTAATTTTGAAAGTAGCAGTCGGGAATTTTTCAACTTCAAAGAAGTCACCATTCTTAAGGTGCCCGTTCAGCTTCTGCTGATATTCTCCTGTAAGGTCTGTAGAGTTAATAGAAGTCATATCCAATACGAAGCTTCCTCCTACAAGCTGGTTACCCTTCATTACCATATCTCCTGATTTTACTTTTACAGTTCCATCGTGAGAACTTGCTTCAGATTTTGCTACTTTGTATCCCCACCAGTGAATGTCAGATGCTACAACTTTTTTAGATTGTCCGAAAGCTAAACCACCCGCTAATACTGCTAATAAAAATATTTTTTTCATTGTTTAGAATTATTTTAATTAAGTTTAGCGCAAAGGTAACCATCTTATTTCATAGATTTCATTGATGTATATCAAGATTCTCAATTATTTTCATGAATAATATCATCCCATAAAAAAACTCCGAATTTCTTCGGAGTTTCTCTTATTGCTGATAATAGGCAGTGTACAGAGCCACTCCTTTTAATGCTGTATGATTTTGCTTGACCAGATAGATCGGGATATTTTTAAGCATTCCCTCCATTTTATCACTGATCTTGAATTTTTCATAGAATTTATCCTTATCAATATATTCTCTTACCATCTGAGGAATATCACCTGCTATGAGAAGACCTCCTGTTGCTTTCAGCTTCAAAGTAAGGTTATTCGCCTCTCTGGCCAGGAACTCAAGGAAAGTATCCAAAGCAATTCTACAGATAAGTACATTATCTTCTACTGCGGCTTTGTAAAGTTCCTCAACAAAATTACCATTGGCAAGACGTTCTCCTAACCATTCAGGCTCCGGATGTCTTTTTACATCTCTCAGGAAACGATAAATATTGAATAGTCCTGACTTGGACAATACATTTTCCCAGCTTACAATACCATAGATATTATTAAGGAACTGGTAAAATTCAACCTCAACATTCGTTCTTGGTGAGAATTCGGAATGCCCACCTTCTGTTGCGAAAGGTCTCAGGTTTTTTCCGTCAAAGAAATACCCGGCTTCTCCCAGCCCGTTTCCTGGAGCAAGGATTGCTACGTTTCCTTTTTCAAGGTGACCGCTGGTATAGATGGCTTCAAGATCATTATCCTCAAGAAGAGCCATTCCGTAAGCAGAAGCTTCCAGGTCATTCAGCATTTCTACTTTTTCAAAACCAAAGTCTCTTTTATATTCTTCAACGTCTAAGTTCCAGCCCAATCTTGCGGGGCTGCTTTTTCCGTCAATCACTGGGCCTGGCACTGCCATTCCCAAACGCTTTACATTTTCCAACTGATTATCCTGGATAAACTTCCTTAATATATCATTAAAAGAAGGATATTCCTTAGTAGAATATGTATTTTGCAGTTTAATCTCAAGACCTCCGCTACCGGAAACAAAATAGCCTAAGATCGTTATATCTTCACGGAGACTTGCTCCAATGATGGAAACATTATCATTATTACTGTTCTCTACTCCTGGTAAATAAAGTGGAAATTTTGGATTTAGAATCATAACCTCAAATTTTACCAAATATAATAATTGTTTTCGTAAATCCTGCACAGAACGAAAAAACCTTTTCACTTTCGTGAAAAGGTTTGGTTAATAATTGTTTATATATTAAATCTAACTACTTTCCTAATGGAATATTATAACCGAATCCAACTCCGATATTCCCCACATTATAGTCCTGACCAGCCAAATCTCCTTTGGTTCCTACAAAAACCTTCTGGTATTGTACGAAAAAGTTCCAGTCTCTGTTGTGGTATCCGATTTCCGGTTTGATGTAGAAACCACCGCTTGCTCTTTCCACATTAGTGTTAGAAGCAACAGCTTTATCTCCTACCAAGAAACCATATCCCAGGTCTGTTCCGAAATAGAAACCAGTTTGTTTAGGATAAATTCTTACTAAAGCAGCTACAGGAACTACTCCTACATCATTATTTTTATAACCGTTGTTATCTTTTCCAAAATAGTGAGTATATCCTGATGCGATACCCAATCCAAATCCAGGTGTAATAAGGTTCTGGTAAGATACATCTACTCCAACTGCAGCAGAAAGGTTATCCGCAGGAACTGCTAAACCAACATTTGCGCCCACTTTGATCATATTATTCATTTGTGAACTTTGTGCGCTTGCTATACCTGCTGTCAAAATCCCAGCCAGCAATATTGCCTGTTTAAACATTTTCATAACTCTAATTTTTAAATTTTACTAAACAAGAGGATGTAAAAATCGTGCCAAGCAAAGCTACTCTTCTCTTTTTAACACTCTAAAAAATCACAATAATATGATTATCAATTATTTATTTTAGTTAAATTTTAAATGATTGTTTAACAATTTTTATAAAAAACAAGCCCTGAAATGTGAAATAAGTCTAAAAAGTTAAAAAAATAAGATTGAGAAAGCCTACATATTTGATGCAAATAGATTCTGCTGTTGAAAAATGTAAAGCAGACTCATTACTTATCATAATATTAACAAACCTTAACCCGTTATAATTTTAACCTTTTTTCTTCACAACCATCAAAAAAATAAATGCTCTCACCATGGCTGATTCCTTATTAAAAAACAAACATCTTCTCTGGCGCGCAGGTTTCGGCGTCGGAATTAATCAAATTGATGATTTGAAAAATAAAAACCCTAAAGCGCTCATTAATGAATTATTTAAAGAAGAAGGTTTTACAGAGGTCAATTATAATACCCCGGATATAGATCTTGCTGGAGATTATATGAATAGTACAACTCCCGCCGAGCAAAAGAAAGAAATGCAACGGATTTACAGAGCACAGAATGAAGAACTAAATCTTAATTTTCTGGATAAAATGGTGAACAGTAAAGAGCAGATAAGAGAAAAAATGGCTTTCTTTTGGCACGGACATTTTGCATCAAGAGTTCTTAATCCCAAATTTAACAGACAGCTCTTAAATACCATCCGGAAGAATGCGCTGGGCAACTTCAAAGATTTGCTTTTCGAAGTAAGCCAGTCTCCGGCGATGCTTAACTTCCTGAATAATCAGCAAAACAAAAAAGATCATCCGAATGAGAATTTCGCCCGTGAAGTGATGGAACTTTTCACCATGGGAAGAGGAAATTATACGGAAAAGGATGTTAGAGAGGGCGCCAGGGCATTTACAGGATGGAGCTACGATAAAGAGGGAAACTTTAAGGAAAGGAAAAATCAGCATGATGAAGGAATTAAAACCTTTTTAGGAAAAACAGGCAATTTTAATGGGGCTGACGCATTGAATATCATCCTGGAGCAAAAAGCAACTGCAAAATTTATCACAGCCAAGATCTATAAGTTTTTTGTTAATGAAAATGTAGACCAGAACATTGTGAACTCTCTAAGCAACAGTTTCTACAACTCAGGTTATGACATAAAAAAATTGATGACTGATATCTTTACAAGCTCATGGTTTTATGATCAGAAAAATATCGGCAACAGAATAAAATCTCCCATAGAACTGATGGCTGGCATGATGCGGATACTTCCGATGCAGATTCAGAATCCTGAAAATCTCATCGTGTATCAAAAGCTGCTGGGACAAATGCTGCTTTATCCGCCTAATGTTGCAGGGTGGCCTAATGGCAGGTCCTGGATTGACAGTTCTACCTTGATGTTAAGGCTTCAGGTACCACAGATCTGGTCTGGCCTGCGTCCATTGGAATACAGTCCGCGGCAGGATGATGATATTGATATGGGACTAAAATCTAAAGAGACTGCTTTGAATAAAAGCTTTAAAAATCCCAATATTACCATAGACTGGAACCGTGTAGATCAGATTTTCGCCCATAAAAACTGTGAAGATTACCTGATTCAAAACCCAAAGAGTCTGGACATCAATACTGTGAATAATTTTTCTGATAAGAGCACGAAAATGACCATTATCAATCTGATGTCAACTCCTGAATACCAATTAATGTAAAACCTACTTTCCTGTAACCTAAACTTAAATCACTATGTTAATCAAAAGAAGAGAATTCCTCAAAATAAGTTCACTGGCTACAGCGTCTATGCTGATGCCCAATTTCCTAAAGGCTTTGACGCTGGATGAAGCGCTGAATCCCAATCAGAATATTCTGGTTGTACTTCAGTTTACAGGGGGCAATGATGGTCTTAACACCATTATCCCGGCCAAAAACGATATTTATTTCAGGGAAAGGAAAACATTGGCAGTTCAGGATTCTCTGCCTCTTACAGACGAAGCGGGAATCAACCCTTCCCTGCCTTATTTTAAAGAGCTTTTTGATAGCGGAGAACTTTCTGTGATGAATAATGTGGGGTATCCCAATCCGGATAAATCTCATTTCCGAAGCATGGATATCTGGCAGTCTGCATGCAGAAGTGATGAATTTCTGGATACTGGCTGGCTGGGCCGCTTCTTAGATGAGGAATGTTACCGTTGTGATCATCCAACCCAGGCACTTGAAGTGGATGATATGCTCAGTCTTGCCCTGAAAGGGAAAAACAATAAAGCTTTTGCCTTTAAAGATCCAAAAAGATTATATCAAACCAGTCAGGAAAAATATTTTAAGTCCCTGTATGATCATCATCATGACGATGAAACGGTTTCGTACCTTTACCAGACTTTAGGTTCTACTATTAATAACGCAGGGTATATCTTTGATAAAAGTAAAGCGAAAAAAACGGAGCAGACCTATCCTAATTCTCAGTTGGGAAAAGATTTTAAAACCGTTGCCTCCTTAATCAAATCTGACATCAATACCCAGGTTTATTACCTTTCCATTGGCAGTTTTGATACCCATGTGAACCAAAATGACCGCCAGAAAAAACTGTTCAGTGATATTAATGAAGCAGTGAAGTCTTTTGTTGCTGACATGAAAACCAATGGTCTATTCAATAATATTCTTTTGATGACCTTCTCTGAGTTTGGCCGCCGTGTCGCCCAGAATGCCAGTAATGGAACAGACCACGGAACCGCTAACCAGATGTTTTTCATCAGTGGAAATCTGAAGAAGAAAGGTTTACTGAACAGCCTTCCCGATTTGCAAAACCTGAATGAAGGTGATCTGATCTACACAGAAGATTTCAGGAAAGTATATGCCACAATCCTTAAAAACTGGCTAAAAGCAGATTCTTCCAAGGTTTTGGGATGGAAAAACGGGATTTATGATTTTATATAATCTAAATCTTATTTTTAGACTCAAAAGTTTTAACACTTAAGTTATTTTCAAGTTACTACTAACTGTTTTAGAAGTACAATTAAGTTTTTGAAAATCTACGATTTCCTGAATATTATAACGAATATTTCAGTTGAAGGGCTGCACATTTCCCTCCTCGGAGGGGTGGCAAAAATTCAAAGAATTTTTGACGTGGTAGTCAACAGAATTCTCACGCTCCCAGCTTTCTTGTTTACAATAAAAAAAGAGACCATTCATAATGACAGTCTCTTTTCAATAATTTTAAATTTTACCTACTTTTACGTTAAGCAGTAATCTGCTTTGGCTCTTTCTCTTTCTGATCTTCTTTTTTATCAAGTTTCTCAGATATTTTTTTAACGATATACTCAATCGCTATAGGTGCTATAATGGCAATAATTGCTTTAAATATTCTTGATTTCATAGTGTGATTTTGTACCTAGTGACTGCAATTACCAAGCCAAGATAAAATTCCGCAGGATATTTTAATTAATTATTTACATAAAAACCAGCAGATTTAATACATATACAACCCATGAAACCTTTTATTTCAGGAAATTATAAGTTCCTGATAATTTTTACTTCCTGCTTTAAACTTTTCCTCCATCCTCAATCTTAATTTCTGAGGTTTATGCACTACAAGAGAATCTCCAAAGCCCAACAGTAATCTTTCCAATTCATAATTGATCTGTACACTTATCTTAAATAAAGTTCCTTCTTTGGTTTCACTGATGATTTCCTGGCTTTTATGCAATGGCTTCGTTTTTACATAAGGAGCATTAGCTGCATCTACAAAGAAAACTACGTTTCGGGGAGCCATTGATTCTGCAACGGTAACCCCTACAATATCTTTAAAATACTCATCACCATCCAGATTCTTATCAATATAGGAGGATTTTTCGTCCACTTCAATATTTTCCATCCTGTCTAATGCCAGGTTATACATTTTCTGTTTGTAAAGACATATCAGAAACCAACGGTTGTTGTACTCTTTCAGCAGCTGCGGATGAACTGTATACACACTGGATTCTCTTGCTGTAAAGCTTTTGTATAAAATCTTCAGTACTTTTTTATTAAGCACACTTTCATATAGAATATCAATATGTTCCAATCCTTTCAGCTGCTCATTTTTATCTAAATGAATAATTGATTTCTGGCTGGTAGAATGAATAGAATCCTCCAGTTTCTGAATGACACCATTCATTTCCTTGAACATGGAAAAGTCTTTAAACTGCTTGAGAATCTGAACCGCATTATTCATGGCTTTCAGATCGCTTTCATTCACGGAAATATTATGAATGCTGTACTCCGGATCGCTGTAACGGTAATATTTTCTTTCATAAACCTCAATGGGAGCCTCATACCCGAACTTTTCACTTCGCATATTCTGAAGATCCAGCTGAATGGTTCTTTTACTTACATAAGACTCTTTGCCTTCAAATTCAAATAAAGCTTCGGAACACTCATCAATAAGGTCTTCCAGCGTATACTTCCGGTATTTGTTTTTGAGGCATTTATCTAATGTTTTATAACGGATCAGGGCGTTTTTATTGGATGACATGGTTATTCTTTTTATCTAAACCTATTTCTCTCTTAACGGATTTCCTTCAAAGATCAATCCGTCCCATCCAAACTCCATGAAGTTTCTGATATTCTGATGATCTGTTCCATCAGGGTTTTTAAGAACATCTTCTCTGTAAAATTCCCCGAAAAGCGGAAGCGTTTCCTCTTTTGTAAGACCATGATAAGAGGCAAAACCGAATATTTTGCATGAACCGTTGTTCTGCCCTTCTTCATTTCTTGTATTTCCGTTTTTGAATGCAGTAGGTGTAAAATCGTAGTGAGCATCTATATATGAAATCACATCATTGAATTGAACGGTTTCAGGAAAATGCTTTAGCTGTTCTAATAATATCATAGTTTTAAGTTTATTTAATAAGGTCAAAACGCAAATTTCAAATAACTAAATTGACCTTTTATATATTTTTTGTAAAAATAATCAAAAATATTTTATCTACGCAAAACTATTGCGCAACAACGTTATTACTTTGCATCATCAAAATGACAAAACAATGGAATTTAACGGAAATCACTTAATCGAATTGGGATATAGACCAGCCAAATGGTTTAAAGATGCCATTGCACATATTAATGAAAATCATCTGGATGAAATTCAGATCAAAGAATATCTGGAACAGTTCAAACAGCCTGAACTTATTCCGCTTCATGAAACTGCTCCTGAGTTTATTATTAACATCAGGGCTGAACATGAAAATGAGAATGATAATGTAGAAAAAGTAATCAGGACTATGAATAAGCTGATGAAAACACCTACCCTAACCGCCGGAGCTTTAATGCCTGATGCCTGTCCAACAGGTCCTGAAGGTCAGATTCCTGTTGGAGGTGTAGTTGTAGCAAAAAATGCCATCCACCCTGGATTTCATAGTGCAGATATCTGCTGTTCTGTAATGCTGACTGATTTTGGAAAGGTAAATCCTAAAGATATTCTGGATGCTGCTCATTCTGTGACGCATTTCGGATATGGAGGAAGACCAAGAGGAGAACAGATGCCTATGTCTCAGGAACTGATGGATGCTTTCAGAGAAAATGAATTTTTAAATGATGAAAAACTGATCAGCATTGCCCGTTCTCATATGGGAACGCAGGGAGACGGAAATCATTTCCTTTTTGTTGGAGTTTCTAAAAATACAGGAAATACAATGTTAGTTACACATCATGGATCAAGAGCTCCGGGTGCAGCACTTTATGATAAAGGAATGAAAGTGGCCAACCGTTTCAGACAGGATATTTCTCCTGAAACATTAAGGGAAAACGCCTGGATTCCTTATGATACGGATGAAGGAAAAGCCTATTGGGAAGCGCTTCAGCTTATCAGAACATGGACAAAAGAAAACCATACTTCTATTCATGATGCGGTTTTAAATAAACTGGAAATTGAAAAAGAAAACAGATATTGGAATGAGCATAACTTTGTTTTCAAAGATGGCGACCTGTTTTATCATGCTAAGGGAGCTACTCCACTGGATGATAAGTTTATGCCAGATATCACTGGTCCAAGATTAATTCCGCTGAATATGGCAGAACCGGTACTGATTGTTCAGGGAAAAACGAATGAGAGAAACCTTGGTTTTGCCCCACACGGAGCTGGAAGAAATTTCAGCAGAAGCCAGCATAAAAAATCTCTGGCCCATAAAACCACTGAAGAGATCTTCAATGAGGAAACTGCGGGATTGGATATCAGATTCTATTCCAACGAAATTGATATTTCTGAGCTGCCAAGTGCATATAAAAGTGCAGCCAATGTAAGAGCACAGATTGAAGAATACGGACTTTGTGAAGTACTGGATGAAGTGATGCCTTACGGATGTATTATGGCCGGTGATGTTCAGAAAAATGCACCATGGAAGAAAAAGAAGAAATACAGAAAAGCATAATTTTAATAATAAACCTTATACGTTTTGATAATCAGTAATGTTTACAAAATAACCAAAACTAATAACCAAACCTTATGGGCGTAAAAGCCTATAAGGTTCATGAAAACTTTTTTCATAAGGCAGGGGCAGTAGCTCAGATGGCAGAGCAACAAAATTACTTTTCGCTGCAGGCAAAATAAAGTTCCTATGAACCCCAATTGTGTGTCACAGGTTCGAGTCCTGTCTGCTCCTCAAAAAAATTTCAGGCAAAGAAAGTTCCTATATGTTAGAAATACTTTCCGCCTTTTTACAATGATAAGGCAAAGGGAGTTCCTATATTTTGGATTAATTACTCCCCGCTTTATAAAACTATAGGTAAAAGGAGTTCCTATACCCTTCACTTTTAATGAACATACTCCTCACTTATTTTTTTAAATTAAAAACAATGAAAACACTAGAATTATTCAATGCTGTATTAGCCAAAGAATCAAATGCAGAGCCATTTATTTCGAATAACGGTTTTATTATTGAACCTCATGCAGTTTGGGCAAAAAAAGAGATTATTTCCTATTATTCAAAAGCAAAACTGAATGGAAATGATCTGAATAAAACATTCCATAAATCCTGGGAGAAAATAAAGAATACTTCCAGAACTGATTTATTTTTTGAACAGATCCAGCATTATATTTCAACCTATGGAAGTGATTTCCAGAGTGAGATCTATATTCCTGAAGAAATATTGAATGTTCCGGATACAAAGCTGATCTTTAAAGTAATAAAAGCTTATACCGTAGAAGAAATGCAGGAAAAATGCCTTTCTCTTCTGCAATCCGGAATCGCTTTGAAAGAAGAAACGATTGATGATTTACTGCATATTCTACATACGGAACTGGAATATGATTTTACAGGAAAAGAAAATATCAGAAATAAGGAAGCCATTATAAAAATAGCTGACCAATACGATGCTTATCCTGAAAATCCTGTTGAATTTTTCCGTTATGTGATCTATAAGACCATCCAAACGACGCTTTTAATTAAAAATGATGAATTGATTGATTTAATCAAGCAAAGTAAGTTCAACCCAACTTATCTGTTTGAAAGCTTTGGTATGGAAAAACTGGCAGAAATTTTCAACAGATTTAAGCCGTTATTCCTTGCTTATAAAAACAGAGCTCCGAAAGCCATTAATAAAATTTCGAAGCTGTCTAAAGTCAATCATAAGCCATTAATTTCCAACCCACTGAATAATGCTACCAATACATTGCTGGAAAACAGCGATTGGCATTGGCTGGAAAATGCGACACCGTTTGCATTATTTAAAGCCCTGTCAGCGTGTTATTCAAGAATGTATGGTCAGGATACTTTTGTCTACAGAGTCAGAAATGGAAAATCGTGGGTTAAAAAAGGTAAGGAAACTGATGTAAATCAATTCAATTATGAATTTATTTTAGATTTTCTGAAACTGAAATATGAAAATATTTCCGGAAAGAAATTCTATTTCCCTGAGAATATCGAGTTTGCCCTGCCAACTTCTGAAAAAATGTTTGTTGGAAATATTCCTACCGGAACCCGTTTTTATGGTGATAGATTAGCCGTTGGTATTTATTGGGAAGATAAATGGGGGGCCCGTGACCTGGATCTTTCAGGATTGAATATTGCCGGAAAAATAGGTTGGAATGCTGCTTATAATTATGCTGACGGACAATTGATGTATTCCGGAGATATGACTTCTGCTCCTAACGGTGCCGTTGAATATCTTTATGCCAATAAAGGCCTGAGTACTCCAACACTTGTGATGAACAATGTTTTCACCGGAGATGCCAACTGTGGGTATAAAATCGTCATCGGTAAAGGAGATAACATTTCCTATAACTATATGATGAATCCTAACCAACTCTTTGCAGAAGCCAGATGTAACTCTGTACAGAAGCAAATGATTCTGGGAATGCTGCTACCAAAAAACGAAAAACAATGTTTCGTCCTGTTGAATTTCGGAGCGGGCCATTCTCATGTTTCAGGAAATACGGAAATATCTGCTATGGCAACTCATGCATTGTATCAGCAATGGTATGAAGCGATGTCCTTTAATGAGCTTATCAAAGAGCTTGGAGGAGAGATTACCACAGAAAAAGCGGAAGCTGATTTTGATTTCTCTCTGGAAACGCTGGAAAAAGATAGCTTTATTAAAGTCTTTAAATAAAAATACGCTGTTCAAAATTTTTGAATGGCGTTTTTTCTTTTAGCAGATGATCTTATCTTAGATTTTTATTCTCGCAAGTTGATCAGATGTCACATAAACATTTTTGCGACTTTTGAGATCTGTGGGAGCATTTATTCCCACAGATAGCTCAGATTTAACGGATTCTTACTCTCGCTGATTTTGCAGATAACGCAGATTTATTTTTAAATTAAATAGTCATACATTTAATTTTTTAATGGAAAAATAGCCTTCGTTAACATCAACAATTACTTTCTTTCCGTAATCAATCTGAATATTGAACATATTGTCTAACGGAAACTTCAGTACTGCCTGAAGAATCAAACGAATTACGCCAGCGTGAGCAATAATCAGAACTTTTTGAATATCTTTTTCAGCAATCAATTCATTCCAGAAGCTGAGGACTCGGGTTTGCATTTCAAGGAGATTTTCTCCACCAGAAGCCTTTACATGAATAAAATCTTCATACCATGGATTAATTTCTTGCTCAGGAATTTCTGTCCATTTTTTCAGCTCCCAGTTTCCGAAATTCATTTCCCGAAGTCTTTCATCGGTTGAATAATCCAGCTTAAAATATTCTGCCAGAAGACGGCACCGTTGCGCCGGACTTGAAATTATCACATCAAAATCTTCATCCAGATTTAAGCTTTCAAAATCCTGCTGATATTCTTTTCGAAGAGGCATTTCGGCAAATCCATAGCACAGATTTTCCGGATTATCTACTACGGTATGGCGAATCAGATGAATTTCCATACGATCATTGTTCCTAAGTAAAACAACACCTCAGCCACCTGCTGTACAGCTCCCAGACAGTCTCCGGTATAACCGCCGATATGTTTTTTAAAGTACCAGCCCATGCAGATCTTTCCTAAATAAGCTAAGGCAAAAACCAGTCCCAGGCGCCAGTCCGGAATCAAAATAAACGAAAGCAGAACACTCATAAATCCAACCAGCAAAGCCATTGCATCCAAAGGTTTATTGGCCAGAGGTTTTGATTTGCTGACGTCAATATCCGTCACATACTGATGGGTGTAGATCATGGTTCCTGAAATAAAACGGCTTGAAGTATGGGCAAAAATGATAATTCCCAGGGTTTTCATCAGGTCAGCTGTCCCCAAAGCCTGAATACTGAAGAATTTTAAAGCCAACAATAAAATAATTCCAATGGTTCCATAGGCTCCCACTCTACTGTCTTTCATGATGGTAAGGATCTTCTCTTTTCCGTATCCGCCACCGAAACTGTCGCACATATCTGTAAAACCATCTTCGTGAAAAGCTCCGGTCAGAAGAACGCTGCTGATCATCATCAGAACAATTCCTATTTCCAGATTAAAAAGTTGAGCAGACAAGTATAAAATACCAGCATTAATCAACCCTACCAATAATCCAATCCATGCGAAATATTTTTGGGATTTGTTCATGATCTCACTGGAATAAGGAACGGTGAAGGGAACGGGAATTCTGGTGAAAAACATCAATGCCGTTGCAAAGTAGATCAGTTCATTCTTTATGGTTTTCATTTATTCTTTATTTGAAACATGGGCATCCTCAAAACTTGACATTTCATTCAGGAAGTTTACTGCACTTTGAATCAGCGGATATGCCAATGCACAGCCTGTTCCTTCTCCCAACCTCAAATTAAGGTTCAGCAAAGCTTTCTGTCCCAATAAATCCAGAAGCTGAAGATGGGCATTTTCATCACTTACATGGCAGAATATACAGTTTTTCAGGATATCAGGATTCTTTTTCCATACAGTGGCTATAGCAACAGTAGCAATAAATCCATCTATCATAATCAGCATATTCTGACGGAATGCTTCTTCCATCGCTCCCATCATCTGAACAATTTCCAATCCACCAAAAGTCTGTGCAATTTTGTCCGGAGTTTTAATACCCGGATATTTTTCTATTGCTGCTGATAAAATATTGATCTTATTCTGCAGCTGATCGTCATTCAAACCTGTTCCACGACCAATACATCTTACAACAGGAAGGTCAAACAATTGGCTCATCATCAGAGAAGAAGCGGAAGTATTTCCGATTCCCATTTCACCAAATCCAATGATATTACAGCCCGTTTCAGCAATCTCTGCCACCACCGAACTTCCATTTTGTAAAGCTTGCTGATATTCTTCAGAAGTCATCGCCGGTTCATCCAGAATATTACGACTGGATTTTCTGACTTTCTTATCCATTAAATCCAAACCTTCCGGGAAATCGAAATTAACCCCTGCATCTACAATTTTAATATGGATTCCATGCTGCCTGCAGAATACATTGATGGCAGCTCCGCCGCCTAAGAAATTCATTACCATCTGATAGGTTACTTCCTGCGGATAGGCACTTACCCCTGCCGTTGCAATCCCGTGATCGGCAGCAAAAACTACCATATGAGGATTTGAAAGCTGTGGAGATACCGTTTTCTGAACCATTCCTATTTTGTGGGCAAGAGGTTCCAGATATCCCAATGCGCCAAGAGGTTTTGTTTTGAAATCAATTTTATGCTGTAAATCAGTTGTCAACATGGTTGTAAAAATAGTTATGTTAAATAGAGAAAGTGCAATATTAGTGAAATAAGGAGTATTATGGGTAATGTTTGTGCAATGGATTGATGATGGATAGAGAGAAAATAGATAACGGACGAAGAGATCACGTCTTAAAAGGAAGCCAGGACCTGCTATTAAAAAACCTGCAATATTCAACCTTAAACTTAGAAACTCCACAAACCCACGCAATAACATTGCGCACCACTCTTTTTACTTTGCATTATAAAATTAAAACAATGACGCCAAAAATAGTAGAAAAGATAAAAGAAGTAGAAGCTGCACAGGGTGTAGAAATACTTCTTGCCGTTGAATCCGGAAGCAGAGCCTGGGGTTTTGCCTCACCGGACAGCGATTATGACATACGTTTTATATACCGTCACGAAAAAGACTGGTATCTTTCCCCTTGGGATAAGGATGAAACAATAGAATTTATGACCGAAGATGATCTGGATGGTTCCGGATGGGACCTCCGAAAGACTTTTCATCTCTTACTGAAATCGAATGCTGCTTTACTGAGCTGGTTCTACTCTCCTATCGTCTATAAGGAAAATGCAAAGTTTGTAGAGCTTTTCAGGCCATTGGCTGATGCCTGTTTTTCACCGGTAGCCGTTTCCTATCATTACTTAAGCATGAGCAAAAAATACCTGGAAGCCTGCAGAGCCGATGAAGTGAAACTAAAGAGCTATTTTTACTGTCTGAGAACTGCATTAACCGGAAAATGGATCATAGAAAAAGGAACGGTTCCGCCAGTATTATTTAGTGAACTGCTTGTTTTTGTAAACCACGAAACCAGAATAAAAATAGAAAACCTTATAGCCTTAAAAGCCACCAAAGGAGAAGCTTATTACCATCCGAATGATTGGGAATTGTTTGAGTTTTTGGAGAAAACCATTGCTTATAATGAGGAAAAATCGAAGGGTTTGAGAGGTGGAAATGTTGATAAAAAGGAAATGGAAAGGGTTTTTAGAGAAATATTAAATAAAAAAAACTATTATGTCCATCCAAGACCTTAAAACTCGTAGCCTCCTCCTCTTCGAAGCCATATCCGGAAGCCGTGCTTTCGGGCTGGCAACGGAAACTTCGGATACGGATATCCGTGGAGTGTGTTATCTGCCGAAGGAAGATTTCTTTGGGCTGAACTACATTCCGCAGATTTCTAATGAGACGAATGATATTACTTATTATGAAATCGGGAGATTTGTGGAGCTGTTGCAAAAGAACAACCCTAATATTCTGGAAGTTTTGGCAAGTCCTGAAGATTGTATCCTGTACAAACACCCGTTGATAGATCTGTTGAAACCGGAAGATTTTCTCTCCAAATTATGCAAAGATACCTTTGCCGGATATGCTGTTTCCCAAATTAAAAAAGCGAAAGGTCTTCATAAAAAGATTTTAAATCCTATAGACAAGGAAAGAAAATCTGTTCTTGATTTTTGCTTTATTCTGGACGGTCAAGGTTCTGTTGCATTGAAAAAATGGCTTTCGGAGAAAGGAAAAATTCAGGAGAAATGTGGATTGACCGCTATTGACCATACCAAAGGAATGTTTGCGTTATTTTATGATGATTCAAAAACATTGAACTATAAAGGAATTATCCAGCATGAAGAAGCGAACCAGGTTTCGGTATCTTCTGTTTCCAAAAAAGAAAAACCCTGTGCTTATCTGTTCTGCAATCTGGATGCCTACTCTACTTACTGCAAAGATTACAGGGAATATTGGAAATGGGTAGAAGAACGTAATGAAGACCGGTACAATGTCAATCAGAAGCATGGACAAAACTACGACAGTAAAAATATAATGCATACCATCCGTTTGCTGCAATCCTGTGAACAGATTTTCAAAAGCAATTCTCTTCAGATCCGTGTAGAGAATAAGGATGAATTACTGGATATCAAAGCCGGAAACTGGTCTTATGAAGCAGTGATGGAAAAAGCAGAAAACCTCATTGAATCTATTGAGCATCATCATTCCGTTTCCCTACTTCCCGAATCGCCCGATCTGGAGAAAACAACCAAAATCCTGATTCAGATAAGAGAACAATTATACGGAAAATCATAAGCAATGAGTAATAAATAATGAGTAATGAATAGTGGGAAGCTACAACAGTGGTCACCCACTGTCATACTCTCATACTCTCCCACTCTAAAACCATCAAACTTACTTCTTCTTTGATGCTTTTGCAATGTTGTTGTACTCAAGACAAAGTCTCATCCAATATTCAAAATCCTCAGGTTTCTGAAAACCAATGGGTTCTACATAACAATATTCCTTTAACTGTTTCCCTCTCATAATCATGGGAAGAAAACCATTTTTCTCTGCTACTTCCTCTTCTCTGTCAGGATTATAGCGGCACATCAGGTTGTCGTGGCTGATATTGATACACATTTTATCATTCACCAGAAATGCCAGTCCGCCGAACATTTTCTTTTCTTCTATCTTAATATCGTGTATATTGGCCAGCCATTCGCGAACCTTATCTGCCAATTCAATATTATAAGCCATGATGATATATTTTATATTAAAGATAAGGATTAATACAATTTCTTTAGAGATGAAATCAATCTTATAAATAAAACTTTATTTAAATAAATTATTGTTTTACGATAATTTATTATACATTTGCAATATTAATTAATGATCGTGATATGAATCAGACCAAAATTATTTCCAGGATTTTATTTTATATCTGCTCAATTTTATCTGCCGGATATTTGATCACCTCATTGTATGCGCTGCTTTGCCTTACCACAGGGTTCTCGGTAACCCCATATGGAAACGGCAAATATTTACACATTAACTATCCATTTACCCAACAGCCATTTCTGAATATAGAAGATAATTATCCCTATATCATTTTTTCATTTATGCTGGTTTTAATTCCTTATGGGATCTTTTTCTGGCTATCAGCAAAAGTTTTCAGGGTATTTTTTCAACCAAAGCTTTTTACAAAAGACCATATCCTGCAACTTATGAGATTTTACCTTTTTAATATTTTCATCCCGCTTCCACTGGTTATTATCGCGAGTTTCTTTGTAGAAGTGGAAAATATTATCTGGGGACTGGTGTTTATTCACTTTATGCTTGGAATTTTCTGTCTGTTTCTTGCGAATATCTTTAAGCAAGGGCTACATTTGCAAAACGAACAAGACCTAATTATTTAACATGCCAATTATAGTCAATTTAGATGTGATGCTGGCCAAGCGAAAAATGCAGAGTAAAGAATTGGCAGAAAAACTGGGAATTACTCCCGTTAATTTATCCATCCTTAAAACCGGAAAGGCCAAAGGTGTACGTTTCGATACCCTGGAAGCTATCTGCAAAGTTCTGGAATGTCAGCCAGGAGATATTCTGGAGTACAAAGAGTAAACTTCGTAGCATTTAAAGTATAAAGTTCATCGTTTAAGGTTATCATCCTTTCAATCGTTTGATGTTTGAAAGCTGGAAGTCTTATAATTTGTTTCTCTACTCTTGCCTCTGATCTCTTCGCCTGTTATCAATCCGTCTCTTTAAACAACAGTAGTCCCCAACCGGATTACCTACCCTCTTATTCCCCAAACTCACTATTATGAATACCTTATCCATCAATAATCTTAATCTTACCTATAAAAATGGTTATCAGGCCATTGATAACATATCCTTAGAAATCAGCAACGGAATGTTTGGGCTTTTAGGTCCGAATGGAGCCGGGAAATCATCCCTGATGAAAACCATTGTAGGATTACAGAAGCCCAGTTCAGGAAACATTTCTTTCAATGATATTGATATTATTAAAAAACCTGAATTCATCAAACAAAACTTAGGATTTCTGCCTCAGGATTTTGGAGTATATCCTAAAGTTTCTGCATATGATCTTTTAGAACATATTGCTGTACTGAAAGGGATTACAGACCGTAACAGCCGGAAAAAACAAATTCTGGATCTGCTTGAGAAAGTAAACCTTTCCGATTTCCAAAAGAAAGAAGTTCACACTTTTTCCGGTGGGATGAAGCAGCGCTTCGGAGTAGCCCAGGCATTATTGGGAAATCCCAGGATTGTTATTGCAGATGAGCCTACAGCTGGATTAGATCCTGAAGAGCGCAACCGTTTCAATATTCTTTTAAATGATATCAGCCAGGACATTATTGTCATCCTTTCCACTCATCTGGTGGAAGATGTGAAAAATCTGTGTTCAGAAATTGCAGTCATGAACCATGGAAAAATCCTTAGAAAAGGAAAACCAAAGCAGTTAATGGCTGAATTAGAGAACAAAATATGGTCCCGCTCTATTGATAACAATGACCTGGAAAATTATTATTCTCATTATGAAGTTATCAGCAGACAATTAATAGAAAGAAAACATCATATCACTATTTTTTCAGAAAAGCATCCTGAAAATTTCAATGCTGTAAATCCTTTACTGGAGCACTTTTACTTTTATACCTTAACGCAAAAACCTTAGCCATGAATGCTATATTTTCTTTTGAAGTCAGACGCAACACCAAACACTGGCTTACATATTCTATTGCCTTAATTCTTGTGTTTCTGGGTATTTTCTGTGGGAATCAGTTCAATCTTTCTGCAGGAGAAGGAATCTATTTAAATTCACCTTACACCATTGGATTTATGACCGGAATACTGAGTCTTTCCATCATTTTTTTTGCCACTATTTATGCCTTACAGTTTTTGTTTAAAGAAAAAGACTCAAGGTTTGATACAGTTTTATTTTCATTCCCTCTTTCAAAGCAAAGCTACCTGAAAGAAAAATTCCTGATCTATTTTCTACAGACATTCCTAAGCTTTTCATCTCTGATCTCCGGGTTTATCATTGGCCAAAACCTGCGCACAGGAAGTGAAATGCAAGAGGGTTTTTCTATAGTTTACTACCTTTATCCTTTATTGATATTCGGTTTCATCAATACATTTTTGGTAGGCAGTTTTCTGTTTTCTATAACTTTTATTTTAAGGAAAAAACTGTTGGTTGTGATTGGTGGCTTATTATTATATATTTTCTACATGGTTATCTTATTATTTTCCAATTCACCATTCATGGCGGGAGCTATGCCACAATCTTTGGAAGCCCAGCAGATCTCAGCGATCCTTGATCCTTTTGGGCTATCTTCTTACTTTCTAAATGCAAGATTGCTTACTGTTGAACAAAAAAACATTCAGTTTGTCCCTATGACGGGTTATTTGCTTTTCAACAGAATCTTCTGTTTAATTATATCTATTCTTTTTCTATGGTTGACTGTAAAAAAATTCTCCTTTTCAAATATTTCAAAACAAAAGGCAAAAAAAGCATCGCCCAAAGATGATTCTCAACCAAAATTTTTCAAATCCGGATATGCTTCGGTACAACCTCATTATGGAAGAATTCCTGCTATACAATCCACATTATCTTTTGCCAAAATAGACCTGATTTACCTGTTCAAAAGCATTACGGTTCCCGCAGTTTCTATTCTCCTGGTATTTGCTATAGGTATGGAAATGTATGCAGAAATTGAAAAAGGCATCCGGCTTCCACAGAAATATGCCAGTTCCGGCCTTATGGCAGCCACCATATCTGAAAATTTTCACTTGCTTGGGTTAATCATCTCAGCCTATTTTCTTAATGACCTGTATTGGAGATCGGAATCATTCGGATTTTCGATGATTGAAAACAGTACTTTTTTCTCTAATAAAAAGTTAACCGGACATTTCATTTCCATAAGTATCCTGTTGTTCTTCTTTACAGGAATTTTAATTGGAGAGGGTATTATTTTTCAGGCTGCTTATCAGTATTTTCATGTTGATTGGAGTGCTTATCTTGGTGTTTTTCTTTTCAATACATTTCCATTGATCTTATTTTCCGGATTTATCCTGGTTATCAATGACAGAATTCCGAACAAATTTATCGCGTTGGGAATATCTGTTCTGGCTGTTTTTGTACTTGCTGGGCCAGTTTCCGGTAAGATTCTTTCTTATCCTGTTTTAAGGATATTTTCAGATTTTAAAGGAAGCTACAGCGATTTCAACGGGTATGGGATCTATGAAAAAGCTTTTGGACAAAGACTTTTATTGGGAACCGGAATCATTGCCTTATTATGGCTGATAAATACCTTTATTAAGTTCAAAAAAGTTTCTGCTCTTCAGTATGCCCTCACCATTATCCTGTTCATTTCAGGAATGATTTCCGGAAACTATTTTATGAGAGGATATATTCCTAAAGATCATGAAAAAGATATTTTGAATTCTGTTCAATATGAAAAGGATTTCCGGAAGTATGAAAGTCTTCCAAAGCCTGATATAACGGATGTGAAAACGGAAATCAGTCTGTATCCATCCCAAAACTCCTATGAAATTGTTGGCCATTATATTCTTAAAAACCAAACAAAAGAGCCAATCCATAAAATCCTGATCAACTTTAATCCTGATCTTAAGCTGAAAAACGCTGTTTTTAAAACAGGTTCCGAAATCATTAGTGTTACAGGAAATACTTCCGAGGTTTCATTAAAAAATGCTTTAAAGCCTAATGACACAGCTACTCTTGATTTCAAAATATCCTATCAATGGTTTGCTGTAAACGGGCATCAATCTTTTAATGCCATTATTGAAAACGGATCTTTTATGAGAATCAGCAAATATTATCCAAACATTGGTTATCAGAGTGATTATGAAATTCAGGACAAGAAGATACGCAGCCAATACGCATTGGGAAAATTTCGAAAAATAAAGAATCCTGAAGCTCCGGAGATGTTCAAGAAAGATTTTATTAACCTTGATATGACCTTTTCCACAGAAAAGCATCAGACTGCTGTAGGAACAGGTGATCTCATCAAGAAATGGACTCAGTCAGACCGTAATTATTTCAAGTATCAAGCAACAAATATTCCTTTCCGTTTTGCTGTTTCCTCAGCGGAATATGAACTGAAAACTCTCAATTATAAAGGGATCATCATTACTATTTTTTACCATAAAAATCATTTTGAAAATATAGAGCATCTTATGAAAAACGTTCAGCTTACATTGGATTACTGCCAGCAGAATTTTGGAAAATATCCTTTCAAAACCATCAATTTTGCAGAAATATCCTCTTTTACAAGAGGTTTTGCAGCAACAGCCTACCCTTCTGCTGTTTTTATGCCTGAAAACATGGTCTTTCATGCGAATATTCATTCAGATCAGAAACAGGATGTGATTAATGAACTGGCAGGCCATGAACTCTCCCATCTCTGGTGGGGAAACAGCCGGATTGATCCCGATGACAGAGAAGGCTCTGTAATGCTCACCGAAACCCTTGCCATGTACACAGAAATGATGTTGTATAAAAAAATGCATGGTAAAGCAAAAATGATGGAAAGATTAAAAGTTCACCAACAGATCTACGACGGTGAAAAGGGATTATCCCAAAATATTCCTATCTACAGGGCAACTGGAGACATTCCTCATATTTCGTATTCCAAAGGGGCTGTTGCGATGGTAACATTAAGTGATTTAATAGGTGAAAACAAAGTAAATACTGCATTGAAGGCCTTTCTTAATCATAATCAATATCCTAAAAAGCCAAGTTCTTTAGATCTTCTACAGGAGTTCTATAAAGTTTGTCCGAATGATGTCAGCAGAAAAGAAATTGATCGGTTATTTAAAAATCTATGATCTCCGAAGTCTTATGACTTTGGAAATTTTATCCTGCTTTTATGAATATAGCCTTCTTTTCCTTCTTTAGTTTTTACTAAAAACCAATCACCTGTATTATCTAAAACCTCAATATGTTCTCCTGATTTTACTTTTTGTAGAATTTCCGAAGTTGGTGTTTTATCTTTTCTAAGATTTGTATAGCCATCACTGTCTTGAATATGATTCTCTTTATATTCTTCAGTAATAAAAGCTAATATGTCATCTATTTTAGAATAAGCAGGATCATAATAATTCTCTGTATCTAACTTGCCATGTAAGGAATTTTTATATTCTCTTTTTGCTTCAGATTGTTTAATCTGTTGTAATGAAAAAATATAATACTTACTTAATATCTTTACAGCAGAAAAATCCTCTTTTTCCATTGCTTGATCCATAAGTTGCTTAATAATATTTTGTTTAATTGGATACTTGTTAATAAAATAGTTTAGCCAACTACTATCAATATATCTCTCATTATTACTGAATGTTTCGTCATTTATCAGTAAAGATAAATTATCAATATTAAATTCTTCGGTTTTAAAATTATTTGATTCAAAGTTCGATAATTTGAATTTAAACTCTTTTATTTCAGGGGTATCTAGATTGAGATCTTTTGGGGTAAATTTAATATTGCTCCCTTCATTAAAGAGATCTGAAAACTCTACATTATCTGCTGAATTATTTAATATAATCATTTTATTTTTTTTATTTAAATTTCTCCACTTCTCTAATGTAATAATGTCACCTGAGATTGTTTCATCAACCATTACACTTTTACAATTATTTTTATCAACGTAAAAAATAGTATAGGTTTCCCAATGAAATTGGCCACTGAAACCTGTTTTAATTCTGTAATATTGTTTATTATTATATTTTATCGTGTCTGTCATAAACGATAAATGTTGTCTGTTTTTTGATAAAGAATCCACAAATTTACTCTGTTTTTGAACTTCAGGTAATGAGTTGATGGTCTTTATAGCATTGTCAACTGAACATGTGCTGTTTTTTGATTTTTGTCCATCACAGCTTGTGAAACAAAATAAAAAACTATATAAAAAAAAGAATATTTTGATAGTCTGCATGTATTTATTTAAGCTTATTAAGTAATTCTATATCTTTTTTGATTTTATTTTTCCCTTCCTCTAATTTTTCCTTACAAAGTCTATAATTCAAAATTTCTTTATAATCTTTAACAACACCATTGAATATCCCTTTAATGGAAGTTTTATAATTAGGATCGGTTGCATATGCTCCTTTTTTTCCTGTATCTTGCATTCCAGACAAAAAATCATCAATTGTTTTGCTGTCATCAAGTATAGCAGTATAAGCATCATTAAAATTACGATTAAGTAATTTTAAATATCCCTCAAATCCTTTTTCAACACTGGAAAACTTACCAAATCCATCATTTATATATACTTCTTTCCCATTAAAAACTTCCTTTGTATACAAGTCGGATTTACCTAGATCACCACTATCTTTGATATTCATGGGATTATTGTTAGGTACCGTTAAACTAAGTCCATTTTCTTGTCTTCTTTGTGCAATAATATACAGACCTTTAAATTTATTTGATTTCTTCTGATTTTCCACCATTTTTATTGCAGATTCTCCAAATTCATCATAGAATTTTTCTCTGCCATCTTTTTTTAGATTCAGTTTACAATTATTCAATTCAGGTAATAAATCTGTTAAAACAAAAACTTTAACTTCTTCTTCATATCTAGAAGCTACCACAGCTACTTTACCATTGCTGGAATATCCTCGTCTTCCATATACACCAGTTAGCTCAGGAATTATTGTTTCTAAATAATTATTTAATGCATGGTATATAAATTTATAATTTTCCTTATCCTGATTAGGATATTCTTTTTCACAACTTGAATGAACTTTTCCATCTGAATTTCTTATTCCTATACATCCAATTAAACCTGCCGAACTCCACGGGTCAATAGATATTGAGCCCCTATTCCCCAACGACATCGCCCCACTTGAAACCTCTTTTTTTGTGTCATTTAAAGGCTTCATATTAGAAGTATTATCGCTTACAATTCTATATCTAAAACTTTCCTTTTTTGCATGATTCCAAGCTTGCATATACCGAATCCTATAAAGGGTCGTTATTGTATTAGGCGGTAACGGACCTTCTGACCCGTAATTTTTATTATTGGTTTGCGCATGTCTTGCGACAGTTAAAACCGTAGTTTCTGCATTTTCATGAGTCTTATTCTCAATATCTTGTTTTAGTTTTTGAACGGCTTCACCTGTTTTATTTCCCCTATAAATATACATTTTATACAATGGAAATGCACTTTTCCCATTAGCTAATTTTTTAGTGTATATTTTATTTCCTTCTTTATATTCATTCATCCCATTATATCCTCCATAATCAGGATAAGAGGTTATTTTACCATTTTTATCAACAGTTATTTCTGTTGCAATTTCACTTGTTATATGTAAAATAGCTTCTTTTCCTAGACCTACAACTTTATCAAATTTCAATTTTGTTTTTTTAACAGCCGTTGCACTATCCCCACTCTCAACCCTTGTAGGCTCCGCATCCACACTTACAGGCATCACAACAGATTTTACAGACGTATCATTATGGATCACTTCTATAAAATAATCCTGTTTTGCGCTATCACTGCCTCCATCATTGGCTTTATCAAACATTTGCTTTGTAAGTTGTACATTATTGAGGTAATTGTTGTCACCAATTAAGATACAATCGTTCTCGAAAATCATATCATGAGTCCATTTGATATTATCTTCCTCCCATATTTTCACCTTGACTTTTTTACCTTTCATCTCCTTTGCAACAATCTTTATTCTTACAGTAGTTCCTACTTTCGAGGAATGAAGCCTGTTTCCAGCTTTATCAACAAATTCAGCACTCAGGATCTTTCCTTGTGGATCATCACTCTTTTTCCCGCCCGTGGTGACTGGGAATTTTGCTGAATTCCCATCAGGTTTAGGTTTGGGTTTCTCTAGAGCAGGAGTTGTTTTAGGTTTTGCTGGTGAGGGAGTATGCCCTTTAGGAACCTCTCTTTTTCTTGGAGGTTCTGGATTATGAGTAGGATTAACTACATTAACGTTTGGACTTGCTTTTTGTATATGTTTACTAACCACATCAGCCGTTACATAATATTCGTGGGTGGCTCCCTCGCTCTTGTCACCTGATGCAGTGTGTGCATTGGCAATTAGTACAGCCATTGTGTAAAAAGGTAATCTGAAAACAGCTTCTGCCATTCCTTTTTCATTCACTCTGCTAAGAACAGGGACAGGGTTTATTTTATTCAGAGCATTTACTGTGGGGTTATGTCCTTCTCCCTGGGCATCATCTTCCCAAAGGGTAAAAGCAATATTCATCCCGAACATCTCTACACAATAGGCTCTTGCAATAATGGTGTCTTTGTAGCTCAGCTTTTTACCTTTTGGAATAGGTTTATAATTGGCATCCAGAAGTTCCACCCTGGTTATTTTTGGTTCTTTAGCCCGTTGCGGATGGACAATAAGTTCTCCCTTATCGTTACCTTACTGTACAACAATTTTGATTCCTTTGTGCAATAAGCTTTTCTGTCCGAACATATAAGGAACTACTTGACCTTCTTTATCGCTTCCGCCTTTTCTCCAGCCTGTTTTGGTCTGGACCATCACTTCCCAATGTGCTTGGGGTACTTGCAAAGGGTTTTTAATAGGTTGTAAAGGATTCAGCCAGCCATTTATCGCAGCAACAGAATACATTTCCTGTTTTCCGATTACAGGTTTATCGTTTCCAATGATTGTTAATTTTCCCATATTTGTGTGTTTTTAATTACAGATGTTTAGATCTTCTTCCTGTTCATCCTGAAATTCTTTGTAGTCAAGCAATGGGTTAATATTCTGCTGCTGTTTTGGATCTGCATTCCTGACATTTTGTTGGGTTATCTCTGCAGTTTGCCCATGTTCTTTTATGGTTATTTTTCCACCTGTTGCGCACATAAGCTCAGAAAGCTCTGTAATACAGCTTTTATTCATAATCTTTACTTTCTCATAGGCTTTTTGCCATTTTCCTGCCGGAGCAAATGCACAAGGCAAATAACCGCCTGAACTTGGTTTTAGCTTGCATTGCCCAAAACTGGGACCTGGCGGGGTGAATTGCACATCATCTTCTGTAACGGCTAAATAATCCGCTTGTCCTTCTTTATTATTCCAATAATGTTTCTCGTGTGAGGTTACTTTAAACTGTGGAAACTGATTCCCTTGATTACACAGGGCTTTTCCTTTTTGAATCACGAAATATTTACCATCGTGAGGGGAAGTATTTTCTGACATCGTATTGTGATTTTGGTGTTTTTCAAATCTAATAATTATCTGTAATTCTTTCTAATAAAAAATCTTCTCTTTGGGTATTTTCATGCCCGAAATATTGAAATCCTGCTTCAATTTTATACACTGACAAATTTTCCCGGTTAAAAAAATATTCAGCAAAATGTTCACAATCTATCGGCTCTTTTCCTATATCTGTCTTATCATCAAACCTGGAATCCGTAAAGTATAGGCCTTCCAGATTTCGATTATCCGAAGAAATTCCTTTTTGCTGAATTCTTACCCGTTTATCATCTAAAATATCTTTTGCCAGCAAGGTATTTTGGAATTCAAAACGTATTGGCTGAGCATCAAAGATCCAGGGATAAAAATCATAGTAAATATTTGAAGTAATCCAATCTCCTAATTGAGCTCTGTAGAATGCCCCAAACATAAAAGAGTTGAATAACGTATTTCTAAACTTCTGTAAAATGATTTCCGAGCTTTTTACAATATCTTTCATCTTTTCAACATAATCAGAGGAATATTGATCTGGAAAGAAGTTTTTTATCGAGTCTAGTTCAGAAACAATATCTTCTGTTTTCTTTGTCAGTACAATATCAATAAGTTTTCCTTCAGGATCTATACGATATCGGATTGGATAGATAACCTCTATGCACATTTTTGCAAGGGTATCCACTTTGGTATCTGAAGTATCCTCATTTTTTCTGAAATCAAATGCTGAAAAGAGAAAGTGATAATACCCATCTTTAATTCCTTCAAACTCTAATTTTACTTTGTTTTCATATTTTGCGAGCATTGTATCGTCAGAATAGGCAGTCTGGGTAATTTGATACTTTCCTTCCCAAAGCTTAAAGTCAAAAGAGAATTTTCCATTAGCTGGAAAATCATAAAAACTCTGGTTATCGTCTCTGATTTTTTTGTTGAGCTCAAGGATTTCAGATGATGATGGAATATACAATTTCATTCCCTGAACAATATCACCATCAAAGCGCTCCGATAAAGAGCAGCGCAGATTGTGATAGTCCTTTAAATATTCAGGATTTTCAAGTTGTATCTCATTACAGAGGTCAGTAAGGGACTGCCCAGGTTTGGTGAAATAAAGAATCATTGAATTTGTGTTTTTATGATGACAAGTATACTTAAAATTATTTAAAAGTCATATAGGTATTTTCCCTATAGTTTGAATTAATATTTTTCAAATTCAACTATCATTTTCAATTCATTCATAAGTTTTTTTCAAAAAGTTGTAACAAAATAAAAATCCCATCAACAAATTAATTGACATATCAATAATTGATAAATCATTTTAATCTGAAAGTATGGAAAAATTAAATTCAATCATATTCTACAACATAGATAAAGCCATCAGAGCCTATAGAAACTATGCACAGCGCCAACTGAAAGCCCATGGTTTTAGCATAACCATTGATCAGTGGCTGATCATCAAAGCAATTCTGGAAAACCCGGGAATTACCCAGAATGAAATTGGTGATCTTGTTTTCAAGGACAATGCTTCTGTGACGAGAATTATTGATTTAATGGTAAAGTCCGAATATATTATAAGACACGCTCATCCTGATGACCGCAGAAAAACAAACCTTGAAGTCACAGATTCTGGTAAAAAAGTTATCCGAGAAGTACAGAATATTGTGGAAATTAACCGTGAAGCTGCATTGAAAGGGGTTTCAAAAGATGAGCTTGAAATGATGTATTCCGCTTTACTCAAAATTTCAGAAAACTGTCTCAACCCTAAAAAGTAAAACACTATGACCAGAATACTTTCGCTCATTTATTTGTGGCTGCTGCTGTTCACCAGCTTGCTATCAGCCCAAACAATACAGAATTTTTCCCTGTCGGGCAGTATTAAATCTGACAAGGTACAACAGATGGAGATCAGCCTTTTAGATGCTGACAATAAACTGATAAAAACAGAAATTGCAGATTCCAATGGAAAATTTGGGTTCAGTGATCTTAAAAGCGGTGCCTATCACTTAAAAATCAGCAGAAACGGATCTGAGGTTTACCACTCAGACAATATTTCATTAGCAGATAATACTACCCTTCCTTCTATTGATCTTACTATAAAATCTATTGAGGGAGTTACGATTACCAAAGCCAGGCCCATGATTGAAAGGCAGGATGGCAAGATGATTATGAATGTAGAAAACAGCATTGCCAGCACTGGAAATTCAGCTTTTGAAGTTTTGGAAAAGGCTCCGGGAATCAATATTGATAACAATGACAATATCAGCCTCCGCGGAAAAGGAAATCTGCTGATCCAGATTGATGGAAAAAATACTCCCATGACAGGAAGTGATCTTGCCAACTATCTTAAAGGAATCCCTTCCTCTACCATTGATAAAATAGAATTCATCACCAATCCTTCTTCAAAATATGATGCAGCAGGATCTTCCATTATTAATATCAAACTTAAAAAAGAACAGAGAAAAGGCACCAACGGAAGTATTTCCACCTCTTTAGGAACCGGAAAATATGTAAAGAACAACAATAGCTTCAGCATCAATCACAGAAATAAAAAGATCAATATTTTCGGGAACTACAGTTTTGCTTACAGGGAAGCCTATAACGGATTGGTACTGGATAGAAATTTTTATGAGAACAACAATTTCAGGAAAGCATATATACAGGATAATTATCTGAAATTCAAGTTCAACAGTCATGTAGCCAAAGCAGGAATGGATTATTATCTGGATGATAAAAACGTACTTGGCTTTTCTGTAGGATTGGTGTCTAACAAGTTCAATATCAACGGTGATAATTCCAATGTAACCCTGGGAAGCAATCATCTTCCGGAAAGCACTTTCACTACTGTAAATGCCTCAAACGACCGCTGGACGAACCTTTCTTTCAATCTTAACCACAAATACACAATTGACTCCTTAGGTTCTGAAATTTCTACTGATTTTGACTATATTAATTATGTTAATTCTTCACTGCAAAGTTTTGATACAAGAACTCATGAAATAGCCGATGGAACGGATAACCTGGATATTATCAAAGGGGATATGGACGGAAAACTGAACATTTATTCCTTAAAATCTGATCTGAATAAAAACTTTAAAAATGATTGGAAACTGGAAACGGGAATTAAAACCAGCTTTGTAAAAACAGATAACGATCTGAAATTCTTCAATGCCAGTTCCGGAGTGCTTATCCCCGACCTTTCCAAAACCAACCATTTTATTTATGAAGAAAATATTAATGCATTGTATGGGAATGTCTCAAAAAAATGGGATAAATTCAAAGCCACGACAGGCTTAAGAATGGAAAACACCAATGTAAAAGGAACCCAGCTTACCACCAACCAGATCAATAAAAGAAATTATACACAATTATTTCCAAGTGCTGTTTTTTCTTATGATATCACGGATAAAAGCAACCTTGAGGTCAATTTCAGCAGAAGAATCACAAGACCAAGCTATAACCAGCTTAATCCTTTTAAATTCTACCTTGATCCCACCACTCTGAAAGCCGGAAACCCTGACCTGAATGCCCAGACCACAATGAATTATGAGCTAACCTACAGCCTTAGCAACAAATATTTCGCCACATTAAGCTACAGCAAAACCTCAGACAATATTACAGATATCCTTAAACCTGTAGTGGAAAACGGACAGATCATTACAGTACAGACCATTGAAAACCTCAATTCTGCGTCTAACTTCGGCCTGTATCTCATTGTCCCGGTAAAAGTGACCAAATGGTGGGATATGAACAACAGTGCTAATTTTTACTATGGTTCCTATACCGGAAATGTTTCCGGAACACAAATCAATAATAAAGGAAACTTCACCTTTAATATCAATAGCATCAATTCATTCAAGCTTGGCAACGGTTACACTGCAGAACTTACAGGAAATTATAAAGCAAGAGAAGTGTATGCCTATCTGGATATGAGTCCGGTCTGGTATCTGAATATTGGAGCTCAGAAGAAATTTAAAAACAACAGCATACTGAAATTCTCTTTCACGGATATGTTCTTTACAAGCAATATAAAAGGGCAGACTGTTTATAATGATTATTTAGAAAACTTTGCAGTAAAGAGAGATACACGTGTGGTAACCCTTTCTTACACCTATAATTTTGGTTCTTCTAAAAATGGCCAGCCCAGAAAGACAGGAGGAGCAGATGATCTTAAGCAGAGAGTGGGAAGTTAGATCCTGAAGAGCTGTTGGATACTATATTAGAAACACAATGATTTCCAACAAAAACAAACCTATACAAAAACAAAAATCCCTCAAAATTGAGGGATTTTCTTTTATCTCTAAGAATAATTCTTATGCTTCAGCAGAAGGCTCCTGGCTAGCGGCTGGTTTCTCACCTTGTAGCTTTTGTCCTTCAGGTCTTCTTTGCCCGTCAGGTTTTCCTTGTCCTTCCGGTCTTGGTTTACCTTCTGGTCTTGGAGGTCTTGGTAAAAGAACTTTACGGGAAAGTTTCATTTTCTTACGATCATCGTAACCCATAAATTTAACTTCTACTTCATCACCTTCAGCATAAGGAACTTTGTCTAAACGAGCCCATTCAATTTCTGAAATGTGAAGTAAACCTTCTGTTCCTTTAGCAATTGCAACGAAAGCTCCGAAGTCCATTACTTTCACTACTTTACCTTTGTAAACTTCACCTACAACCGGTACGAAAGTAATTTCATTGATCTTAGCAATAGCAGCATTGATCTTTTCTCTGTCTGTTCCTGCAATTTCGATACGTCCGATTTCTCCGATCTCTTCAATAGCAATAACAGTATCAGTATCTTTTTGTAATTGTTGGATAATTTTTCCACCAGGCCCGATTACTGCTCCAATGAAGTCTTTAGCGATCTCCATTACTACCATTTTCGGAGCGTGAGGTTTCACGTCTGCTCTTGGCTGAGCAATTGTTTCTGTGATTTTGTTCAGGATGTGTAATCTTCCGTCTTTAGCCTGCATCAAAGCTTTCTCCATGATATCCATAGATAATCCCTGGATTTTGATATCCATCTGGCAAGCAGTGATACCGTCTGCAGTACCTGTTACTTTGAAGTCCATATCTCCAAGGTGATCTTCATCTCCTAAGATATCAGAAAGTACAGTCCATTTTCCTGATTTCTTATCAGTAATCAATCCCATTGCAATACCGGAAACCGGTTTTGTAATCTGAACTCCGGCATCCATCAATGCCAATGTACCAGCACAAACTGTTGCCATTGAAGATGAACCGTTAGATTCAAGGATATCAGAAACGATTCTGATAGTATATGGGTTTTCTGCCGGAATAACAGCTGTTAAAGCTCTCTGAGCTAAGTTTCCGTGTCCTACTTCTCTTCTTGAAGTACCTCTCAAAGGTCTTGCTTCACCGGTTGAGAACGGAGGGAAGTTATAGTGTAGGAAAAATCTTTCGTCGTGCTGCGTAATTACGCTGTCGATCATATTGGCGTCCTTTACGGAACCTAAAGTTACAGCCGTTAAAGACTGAGTCTCTCCTCTTGTGAAGATTGCTGAACCGTGAGCTCCCGGAAGGTAATCGATTTCTGACCAGATTGGACGGATCGTTTGCGGATCACGGCCATCAAGACGGATATTATCTTCAAGGATCATCTGACGCATCGCTTCTTTCTCTACGTCATGGTAATATACTTTAACGAAAGGTGTTACTCTTGCTAATTCTTCTTCATTATCAGCATATTGAGCTAAGAACTCTTCAAGAACCGCTTTGAATTTCTCTCCTCTTTCTTCTTTGTTAGATGGAGTTTTTGCTACTTCATATACTTTATCATAGCACTCTTTCCATACTTTTTCACGAATTTCTTCGTCGTGCTCTTCGTGGCTGTATTCTCTCTTAGGGAAAGCTTTCCCTACTTTAGCCGCTAATCTCTCCTGAGCTTCAATCTGCTTTTTGATCTCCACATGAGCGAAGTTGATCGCTTCAAGCATTTCCTGCTCAGAAATTTCTTTCATTTCCCCTTCTACCATTACGATGGAGTCTTTAGTTGCTCCAACCATGATATCAATATCAGCTTTTAATAAGTTTTCATAGCTTGGGTTAACGGATAATTCTCCGTCAATTCTTACTACTCTCGCTTCAGACATTGGCCCATCAAAAGGAATATCTGTAATTGCGATTGCTGCAGAAGCTGCCAGACCTGCTAAAGCTTCAGGCATTACTGCTTTATCGTAAGAAATCAATGAGATCATCACCTGAACTTCCGCGTGGAAATCTTCAGGGAAAAGAGGACGTAATACTCTGTCCACCAATCTCATTGTAAGCACTTCATCATCAGATGGTTTTGCTTCTCTACGGAAGAAATTTCCAGGAATTCTTCCACCTGCATAGAACTTTTCTCTGTAATCTACCGTTAATGGTAAAAAATCTACACCAGGATTTGCTTCTTTGTTGGCTACAACAGTTGCTAAAAGCATTGTTCCACCACATTTAACCACCACGGATCCGTCGGCCTGCTTAGCCAGCTTCCCCGTTTCAATAGTGATTTCCCTGCCGTCTGCAAGGATAACCGTTTCTGTAAACGCTTGAGGTATACTCATATAATTTGCTTCTTTATACTCCGTATTGAGTATGATTAATATTTAAACTCTTTAAATTTTCGTCTGCAAAGGTAATATTTAATAATGATATATTAAATTTTCATATGAATAAATAATGCGTCAAGTTCTGACGTATTGACCCATTACTTTTGTTTCATAGATAAAACTTCTCTAGAAAACTTCACTATTTATATTATCCAAAAAACAAAATTATGACTTTTACCGATGTCTTTTTTTCAACAGCAAATACTAATACCGACAGCCTGGTACAACTTATTGATAGCTATACCAATGAAAATGTAAACTTTAAACAAACCAATGTATGGATTGACGGAACAGCAATGGACGATACCAAAGTTGATAACATTATTTACAGAAAAAAAACGAATCTTTCCGATAATCCCTTTTATTATGTAAGAACTGATGTTTTAAATGGTGATTTAGATGTAAGAATATTTGGAGTAAAAGCTGATGATATTCAAGATGACACTTCAGCATTACAGGCAGCATTCAATACAGCTTGCAAACTGGGACTTAACATTATTCTTCCTTCCGGAACCATGAAAACAACCCAAGGACTGATTTTAGATTTTTCATTACAAGAAACTATATTCAGCCGTATTCAGATCATTGGAAAAGGGGTAGGAAATTCTATAATTACAAACTCAGGACCTACTTCTATTGCCTTGTTGATTAAAGGACCAGCAGACCCTTCTAAGCCTCCCTATTTTTCTATCAGCGACCTTACAATCACTAAACCAGTAGGACAAACTCGTTATGGAGCCGGACTGCTAATTCAGGATTTTGTGGGTGCCAATGTTAACAATATTGAAATTTCTGTATTTGATATCGGTTTTCAACTGATTAATACCTGCAATGCTCAGATTTCTTTTTTGGTTTCCAAGTATTGTAATTATGGTATGTACAATGAAATAACTAAAATCCCTAAGGGATTCACTTACCCCAACCTGCTTAATTTCCGTAATTGTACTTTTTTAGGTAATGTGATGTATGGTGCTGTCATTATTTCCGGACACGCTGTGAAATTTGATTCTTGTGGTTTTGAAGGTAACCTCGGAGTAGGTCTGCAATTTACATTTGCTGGTTATAATGGCCGTGAAGCTCTAAGTTTGGTAAATAACTATTTTGAAAGCAACGCCAATCACGATCTTTATTTTGAAACTTCGTCAATGACCGCTCTATCTTTAATTTCCAATACATTTAACAAAAATATTGTGGGTAGAACCAATGATGTAGTTATTAATAACTTATACAACAATCAGGTATATATGAGCTCGTTAAGTAATTCTTTTGGTTATTACAATGCATATATTCCATCTGCGTCCTCCAAAAACATTTTTTATATGGGAGATCCTTCAAAATTTCATTTGCTAAATAACGATATGCACCAATCAAGTTTAGAAAGCTAATTGATTTTTTATCAATCATTATAAACAGCCTAAAAAGGCTGTTTCTTTATTTTAAATAGTATTGTTTAATTTTTTATTGTCCCAAAAAAAGAAAATAGTATTTTTATCTTCCCAAAAGATATACATGTCATTATAAAAAATAGTAAAACCATTGCAGAAACATAGGCTGATCCTTATATTTGCCCTACTTCACAAATTAATATGTTGTTGGCAAAAAATAAGGATAATTCCTTACAAAAGACAGAGCCTCATCAGCTCTCCTATATTAAATAAATGTTTATGAATAAAGAAGTACAATCGCAAAGCAGGAATTATACGGTTCCATTGATTACCATTACCCTGCTTTTTTTTATGTGGGGATTCATTACCTGCATGAATGATATCCTGATCCCCTATCTGAAACAGCTTTTCAAGCTCACTTTTTTCGAATCCATGTTGGTACAGTTCTGTTTTTTTGGAGCTTACTTTATCGGTTCATTAATTTATTTCCTGATTTCCATTTCAAAGGGTGACCCTATTAACAAAGTGGGATATAAAAAAGGAATCCTGTTCGGAATCGGTTTGGCCGCATTGGGCTGTATCCTGTTTTATCCGGCAGCCACATTCTCTTATTACCCACTATTCCTGGGAGCTTTATTTATCCTTGGACTAGGCTTCACCGTATTACAAATCACCGCCAATGCCTATGTTTCCCTGCTTGGTTCAGAAGAATCTGCATCCAGCCGGTTGAATATGACCCAGGCTTTCAATGCTTTCGGAACTACGATTGCACCGGTATTGGGTGGACACTTGATTTTTGAATTATTTTCTGAACCCGACGGAACTTTCAGTGCGGTGGCAACCAGAATTCCTTATTTAATTTTTGCTGCTATCCTTTTATTGGTAGGGCTATTAATTTCAAGAGTAAAACTCCCTTCTTTTCAAACGGAAACTGAAGAAACCGTACAAGGCTGGGGTGCTTTGAAATTCAGCCACTTAAAATTTGGAGTTTTTGCTATGTTTTGTTACGTGGGAGGTGAAGTAGCCGTAGGAAGTTTCATCATCAGTTTCCTTGAAGAAACCATGAAGTTCAATGAAGCCATCAGTAAAAATTATCTTTCTTTATATTGGGGCGGAGCCATGATCGGGCGTTTCCTAGGAGCAATTTCATTAAACCAATCCATTAGCCAGGCAAAAAAAGCTGTTTTTATGCTGGGTGCGGCAACCTTGGTTTTCCTGGTTATTTTCAGTATTGTAAATCTTAGTTTTGAGCAGATCAGCTTTTTCTTAGTCTTCATACTACTGAATTTCGCAGCATTCTTTGTAGGTAAAGCAGCTCCGGCTAGAACCCTTTCTATTTTTGCAGCCATCAACGTTATCTTACTGATTTCTACAATGGTTAGCCATGGAGAAATGGCAATGTACAGCGTTTTAGGAATCGGGATTTTCAACTCCATCATGTTCTCTAATATTTATACATTAGCAATTTCAGGATTGGGAAAATATACAAGCCAAGGTTCATCTTTAGTGGTAATGGCCATTCTGGGAGGAGCTATTGTTCCTATTTTCCAGGGTTATCTTGCCGATCAGTTCGGCGTACAGCATTCATTCATTATTCCTGTATTCTGTTATCTCATCATCCTAATTTTTGGAGCTTACTGTACCAAATATCTTGGGCATGTAGAAGCCACTGAGGCCAAATCAGGACATTAAATAATGCACATATCAAAAAACAGGCTGCTTCACTTTTGAAGCAGCCTGTTTCTTTTTTAAGACTTCATTCATGTTCCTATACGGTAACAAATAAAAATCTTATTATTAAGGATATATTGAGTAATAACCAGGCGTTAACTTATTGGTAGCTTTCATCCGTAACTTTGTTTCTGAACTCTCCACCTAAAGCCTCTCTATTCAACTTATTTCAGGATGGGACACATGCACAATAAAAAAAGCAACCTCTTTCGAAGTTGCTTTATTTTGAAAATCTTTATAGATTATTTTCTTAAACCTAATGCAGCAATAATAGCTCTGTATCTTGCGATATCTTTCTTTTTAAGGTAATCTAGTAAACTTTTTCTCTTACCTACCAATTTCACTAGAGATCTCTCTGTGTTGAAATCATGACGGTTAGCCTTTAAGTGCTGAGATAAGTGGTTGATTCTGAAAGTGAAAAGAGCGATTTGTCCTTCTGCGCTTCCTGTGTCCTGTGCAGATTTTCCATGTTGTGCGAAAATTTCCTGCTTTTTGTCTGTTGTTAAGTACATTCCAATATTATTTAATGATTATTATGTAACGGGTGCAAAATTACGATTATTTTTTGATTCCACAAACATTATTGATTTCATGAATCAAAATTGATAGAAAAAAATGTTAAAAATTTCTTAATAAATTTCACAAAATTCAACGAAAAGGCAGTAATTTTGCATTCGAATTACAAATGAGAAAATTTATATTCTTTACAGCAGTTACTACTTTTTTATTTATTGGCTTTACTTCAGTAAAAGCACAAAGAAACGCTGATGATAAAATAAAAAAAGTTCTATACTTCAATCCCGAGGTAGAACCCGATATTGATGAAATTAAGGAACCTACCAATAATGCATTCTTTGATGCCGTTTCCGATAATTTCAGTGGAAGAAGAAATAAAATGCTTCGTGCAGAAGTTCAGGTTCCTTTTGATAGTATAGACAAACAGACCATCATGGATTACTGTTCCAATAATGATGCAGATTTTGCTATTGTTTCTAAAGTGCGTTATTTTAAGGTAGGTTTTGGAAAATATGTTTTCTCTAATCAGGTGGTAGTAAGCATGAAGCTTTTTGGAGCTGACGGAAATCTGGTTACAGAAACAGATCATGATACCTACCGCAAAAATATGCGTCTACTGGGATCTACAGTAAATTCTGTAAAAATAGGTACAGAAGGAGCTATTAAAGGAATCATTAAAAAACTGAGAAAACTGAAACCAACGGAAGCGGAATTGTAAAGTTCAAGGTTTTAGGTTTAAAGTTCAGTCAGAAATATTACCATTGGTGGAATTTTCATTAGTCAATTTGCTTAGCAGGTAAATCATCGATGATGGTCCGAATTCTATTTTCTCCTTTATTTTCAATCATCAAAATAAGAACATGGCAGGCAGGCAATATCTGCTCATAACCCTTTATTCTTATATATAGTTATTATTTACATTACTACTCCTCTTTCATTACTTTTAGGTTGACATAATTATCCAGAATTATAATCCTTTTTGCCTCCAATTCATCATGCCTGTTTATCATAAGCAGTTTTTTCTATTTTCAAAAAGAAAACAACAAACAACTGATATCTAATTAATTATTTTCACCAAATAATGAATAATTGAAAAAAATTATTATTTTAGACTAACATTAAAACCAAAAATCTATGAAAAATTTAAAAAAAATCAACAGAGAAGCAGCAAAGCAAATCAATGGAGGAGCTATTGCAAGATGTAGCAATACAAGACCATGTACAATAGGATGGTGTTGTGATGGTGTTTGTAGTCCCTACATATGCCCTATATTAGATTAGAAAATAAAAATGCACTTAGCATCTGCTTCAGCAGATGCTTTTTTATAACAGAAATCAAAAAAAACAAAATATTGATTATCAGAATATTACCATGGTAAAATAATGGCTAATTTAAAAACCATCACTATTTAGACTTACATTAAAAACCAAAAATCTATGAAAAATTTAAAAAAAATCAGCAGAGAAACCGCAAAACAAATTAATGGCGGAAAGATGGAAAGATGTAATGAAAACAATCCGTGCCCGGTGGGATGGTGCTGTAATGGAATTTGCTCACCATTTATTTGCCTGGAATACTAACCTTTATATACAGATAATATGAAAAATTTAAAAAAACTCAGCAGACAAGTACAAAAGAAAATCAAAGGCAGCGGGCCTTTCAAAAGATGTACAGAGCATTATGAGTGCCCAGGCGGATCATGCTGCCACAATACCTGTGTTATTAATCCATGTCCCCTGGAATAACATACAATCATTACAGACACCTATATTCGTAAATATTTTCATTTAAGACATCAATAAATCATTGATTGACAATAAAATATTTTCACATACAAATGAATAATATAGAAATATTTACTATTTTAGTCTAACATTAATCTAAACTATAACTATATGAAAAATCTAAAAAAACTCAGCAGAAAAGCTGCTAAACAAATTAATGGCGGTATAGGACTGTTCAGATGCAGTGCAACAAGACCTTGTTCCGTTGGATATTGCTGTAATGGAGAATGCCTTGATCATGACTGTGTGATAGAGCCTTAATTAAATAGTCATACTTTATGAAGAATTTAAAGCTTAAGAAGCTCAGCAGGCCGGAACAAAAAAACATTAAAGGAAGTGGAATAAAAAAGTGTGGTGACAATTCAGATTGCGGACCATACCAATGCTGTACAAATGCTGTCTGTATATATATTCCCACCTCAGAATGCGAACCAATTTAAAGAATATTGGAATTTAAAATTTAATTTTTGCACATCCGCTTCGGCGGGTGTTTTTTTTGCCCTTATACTGAAGTAATAAACTTTAATTAATCCTTAATTTTACCAGTTTATTGCTCAGTCTTAAAAATTTGAATTATTTTTGCATATCCTAAAATTTCACGTTTTGAACTCTAGAGACGAACTTATCTTCAACCCTGCCGATATTGCCGAAACTCTCAGCGAACTTCCAGCTGATGAACGGCTGCTCGCGTTCCTGAAGGTTCCTAAAGAGTACAAAGCAGAAGTTTTTTCCCATCTTGATCCGGATTTTCAGGAAGATACGATCAGAAGTATCGGAAGCGACGAGGTTTCCGAAATTCTGAATGCCATGACTCCTGATGACAGGACTGCTCTTTTTGAAGACTTTCCTGATGAACTGATTAAGTATTCTATCAATCACCTTAATCCACAGGAAAGAAGAATTGCCTTAAAACTATTGGGTTACAACTCTGATTCTATTGCCCGTCTGATGACGCCTTATTATATCCAGATCCGTAAGGAATGGACTGTAAAAAGATGTCTGCAGCAGATCAAAAAGGTAGGTAGAAAAGTGGAAACCATGAACTACCTGTATGTAGTGGATGAAAGAAACCGCCTGATTGATGACCTTGCAATCGGTACCTTACTATTGGAAGAGGAGGATACTCTGGTTTCGGATATGACAGACAATCATTTTGTAGCCATCACCACCACAACATCTAAAGAGGATGCAGTAACATATTTCGAAAAATATGACCGCGGTGCTCTTCCTATTATAACAGAGGCTGGTGTTCTGGTGGGAATTGTAACAATTGATGATATCCTTGACCAGATTGAACAGCAAAATACCGAGGACATTCAGAAGTTCGGGGGATTGGAAGCATTAGATCTTCCCTATACTCAAACTTCGTGGACAGAAATGATTAAGAAAAGGGCAACATGGCTTATTATTTTATTTGTTTCTGAAATGCTGACTGCTTCAGCAATGGGCTATTTTGATAAGGAAATTGAAAAAGCAGTTGTTCTTGCCCTGTTTGTTCCATTGATTATTTCAAGTGGAGGAAACTCTGGATCCCAGGCTGCAACCTTGATTATCCGTGCTATGGCGCTTCAGGAGATCAATCTTAAAGACTGGTGGTACGTTATGAGAAAGGAAATCATCTCCGGTTTGTGTTTGGGAGCTATTTTGGGAGTAATTGGCTTTATCCGAATTATGCTTTGGCAAAAAATCGGGCTTTTCGACTATGGCCAATATTGGGTGTATGTAGGATTGAGTGTTTCCGTTTCCCTGATTGCTATTGTACTATGGGGAACTTTATCCGGTTCTATGATTCCTTTTGTTTTAAAGAAGTTAAAGCTTGACCCTGCCACATCTTCTGCTCCATTTGTAGCCACATTGGTAGATGTTACAGGATTAATCATCTATTTTACGGTAGCCGGTTTATTTCTAACAGGAAAATTACTTTAGAGGTATCTGACCTAAATACATATTGAATAAACCCTCCATAACCCTATTCAGGATTATGAAGAGCTAATGGTTATTGTCTAGGGTTGTGGACAAAATATACTCATTAAATCACATGGTACATGAGTTCCTGTAATTTCACAAAACATTGTACACTCGCCTTTTGGTGGTATTTTTTCACCACCTTTAATTTTTTTCAGCTCTTTTCTCTCAATACTTTTTAAATTTTTCATGTTTAAAATCGTTTTTAATTAATCCCCCTACTCTATTAGCTTTTCAGGTACCGCTGTTTTCATTGAACCAAAATAACAAATTAATCAACATGAATCACCAGTAAGGGAAAATTTAAACACAATAGTTAAAAAAACACTACTTTACAGATTAACCACCATTATTATCTCAAGTTTATATATTTTCTTATCTTTAAGAGATGAAAGTGATCTCTCTAGTACCATCCATCACAGAGGCATTATTTGATTTAGGCCTTACCGAAAATGAAATTATCGGGAGAACGAAATTCTGTATTCATCCCAAAGAAAAGGTAAAAAATGTTCCTATTATTGGTGGAACAAAAAATATTAATATTGATAAAATAAAGGCGCTGCAACCGGATATCATTCTTGCCAATAAAGAGGAAAATATCAAAGAACAGGTAGAAGCTTTAATGGATAACTTCAAGGTTATGGTAACCAATGTAGAAACCATTGAAGATAATTATTACCTGCTTAAAAACCTTGGAAAAATGCTGGGTAAGGAAGAAAGGGCACAACTCTTCAATCTTAAGATCTACGAGATTCTTAATCAGACTAAACTTGAATTCCCGGTAAAAGCGGCTTATCTTATCTGGAAAAATCCGTATATGACCATTGGTTCAGATACGTTCATTCATAAAATACTTACGGAAATAGGTTTTGAAAATATTTTTAAAGATAAAATCAGGTATCCGGAAATTACCGCTGAAGACCTGGGTAAAGCAGAGGTGATTATGCTGTCTTCCGAACCATTCCCTTTCAAAGAAAAGCATATTGAAGAGCTAAGAGCTTTTTATCCCGATAAAAAGATCATGATTGTGGATGGTGAAGCATTTTCCTGGTATGGAACCCATATCGCAAAGTGTGAGAACTATTTTAAAGAATTGCTGGCAGAAATACATGCCATGCAGCAAAGCTGATTTTTTCATTATAAACTCTAAACATTAAACTTTTTATATGTCCGGTACTGTTATATTATCTGAGGGAACAGAATTCAATCATGTTATACAGGAGGTTTCGAAATACATTCACCTGTATGTAATGCCATTTGGAAAAAATGAACGAACTTTCATACGTATTGATAAACGTGAAAATATGTATGGTGGAAAGGGAATTGTACATATGATACAGATGTTCGATCAGAACGAACTGGCTAATAACCGGCTGGCGGCTTATATGGTTTTATTGAACAAAGGTGACGAGTCCGGATTTCATACTCATAATGTAAGAAATGAAGAAGAATTGTATGTGGTTGTACATGGAACAGGTGAATACCGGGAAAGAACCGGAACAGAGGGGGCCATCCGTACAAAAACGCTTCAAAAAGGAGATATTACAGCCATAAGTTCTATAGGGTATCACTCTATTGAAAATACGGGTGATGAGCCTTTAATCATGTTTGTTATTACAACCAACAATCCATAAAAATAAAAACTCCGACCTTATGGCCGGAGTTTTTTATATTCTTATTAAATTTACTTACAAAATCTTGGAAACTTCATTACAAAGCCATTCCAACAATTCACGGTCTTCAGCCGTAAAAGGATCAATAGTGTGAGAATCAATATCAATTTGCCCGATGTTTTTTCCGTCTTTAAATATCGGGACTACAATTTCAGCTTTGGTATCAATTGAACAGCTTAAATAATTGCTTTCTTCATGTACATCAGGCACTACAAAGGTTTCATTGGAAACAGCTACCTGTCCACAAATCCCCTTTCCGTAAGGAATGATGGTATGATCCGTTGGGGCTCCCACATAAGGTCCTAAGATCAACTCATCCTTATCTCCGTTTTTAAAATAGAAACCTGTCCAGTTGAAATAAGAGATTTCCTGGTCTAACAGGTGGCAAACTTTTTCAAGCTTCTCTTCTGTATTATGTTTTGGACTTTCTAGAATAGAGGAAAGTCTTTTTTTTAATTCTGACATTATATTAATATTTTTAAGAGAATTGTTTTAAAGGAAGTTCTTCTTTATAACCGAACATTCCGCGCTCTTTAATCATTTCCGCTACGCCTTCCGGAACCTGAGTTTCCCAGCCTTTAACGCAACAAGCTATTTTTCTTAAAATCTCCCTTGAATAAATTTCCAAAAACTCAGGATTGTAATCTGTAATATCTACAATACGGTTGTTTCGCATGAAATATTTATACAATTCCTTAAGGTTTTCCTCTACTTTAAGATTGGTAGAGTTCAGTAGCTGATGGGTCTCAGGATCTTTATAAGGGTACAGGTATACTCTCATCCCGTTTCGGAAGAACTTACCGAATGCTTCAAGGATTCCTCCTGAAAGGTCTTTATAATATTTTTCATCAAATACCATCAATAGGTTATTTACACCCATTGCTACTCCGATATTTCCACCCGTGTAAGACGCAAAATAATCAATAAGCCTATAGTATTCTGAGAAGTTTGAAATAATAACAGTATATCCTAATTTACCTAGAATATCTACTCTATCCAGGAAGTCTCTTTCATCAATATCTCCATCTGCTCTGAGGTTGGAAATGGTAATTTCGATAAGCACCTCTGTTTCTTCGTGAGTGCAGATGGCATCTTTCAGGAACATATCCATCCCTTTCTGAAGCATATCAATATTTACTTTGGTTACCGGTCTGAAGCTTCCCCTTACTGCAAAAATATTTTTCTTGTAAAGAACATCTGCCGGAAGCATATTGCTCCCCTGAGAGTTAAAGATCACCGCATCAGTCATTCCGTTCTTCACCAACTGAAGAGACATCAGTCTGTTATCAACATAAGCAAAAGCAGGCCCGCTGAAATCAATCATATCAATTTCAAGATTATCTTTTGCAATATCATCATATAGAGATTCTACTAAAGTTCTTGGATTATCAGAGTAATGAAAAGCCCCAAAAATAAGATTTACTCCAAGGTTCCCCAAGGTTTCCTGCTGAAGAGTAGCATCATTTTCTTTGAACTTCACATGGATTACAATTTCGTTGTAATCTTCATTTTCTTTAGTCTGAAAACGGATTCCCACCCAGCCGTGGCCTCTTACTGTTTTATCGAAGTTGATGGTGGTTACTGTATTGGCATAGGAAAAGAACTTTCTGTCCGGGTTATTATCCCTTGAAATTCTCTCTTCGATCAATGCTACTTCATAACGGAGCATTTTGCGAAGTCTGTTCTGGGTAACATACCTGTTTTTTACTTCTTTTCCGTAGATGGCATCACTAAAATCTTTGTCGTAAGCAGACATCGCTTTAGCAATCGTACCGGAAGCTCCCCCTGCTCTAAAAAAATGACGAACAGTCTCCTGCCCTGCTCCAATTTCTGCGAAAGTACCATAAATAGTAGGATCTAGATTAATTGTTAATGCTTTTTGTTTAGGAGTTAGTTTCTGATACATTAGGACATTAAATTTTTTGTAAATTTACCAAAATTAAACCAACCTCAAAACAAAATGAAGTTGAAATTTTTAGGAACCGGTACTTCCCAGGGCGTGCCCGTTATTGGCTGCACCTGTGAGGTGTGTATTTCCGAAAATCCCAAAGACAAGCGTCTTCGCTCTTCCGTAATGGTAACTACGGATGAAAATAAAAAAATACTTATTGATTGCGGTCCGGATTTCAGGCAGCAAATGCTTACCAACCACGAACATACTGTGGATCTGGCACTCATTACTCATGAACATAATGATCATGTGATTGGACTTGATGATATGCGTCCACTCATTTTTAAAAGTGGAAAGGACGTTCCGCTCTACTGCTATTCAAGAGTTGCCCATGAAATCAAAAACCGTTTTCCTTACGCTTTTGCTGATGTAAGATACCCTGGTGCACCGGCTTTTGAGCTTCATGAGATCGAGAATAAACCGTTCAGGGTTTTAGATACGGATATCACTCCTATTGAAGTAATTCACTTTAAAATAAGCGTGTTTGGATATAAATTTAAAAACCTTGCTTATATTACAGATGCAGGCTTTATTTCTGATACGGAAAAGAAAAAGTTAAAGAATCTGGATGTGCTAATTTTAAATTGCATCAGGAAATTTGATCCGCATCCGGCCCATTTTATCCTTCCTGATGTAATCAAACTGTTTGAAGAGCTAAAACCTAAAAAATTATTTTTAACCCATATCAGTCATCATCTGGGGCTTCATGATATTGAAGATAAACAGCTTCCGGATGGAATACATCTTGCCTACGATGGTTTGGAGATTAATTTTTAAAAAAATTATGGAAAAAGCTTTTGAACATTGAAAAAAGTTCCTATATTTGCACACCAATTTGAAACAAACATCACGTTTGAAGTAAACATCAAGCCCAGGTGGCGGAATTGGTAGACGCGCTGGTCTCAAACACCAGTTCTTAGGAGTACCGGTTCGATCCCGGTCCTGGGTACAAAAATCCCCTGAAATCATTTGATTTTCAGGGGATTTTACTTTTTAGGGTGGTCAAAAGGGTGGCTAAAATTTATTTCATTATTGTTGTACAGACGCAAAGAAATATTTAATTTTATTACCGATTGACTATTCTATAATTTAGAGAAAGATAATTACATTAGAAATGATTAAAACTAATCAACCCACTTTTATAGATTTGTTCGCTGGTGCATCAGGAATGTCAGAAGGCTTTATTAAGGCAGGCTTTACACCTATTGCACATATCGAAATGAATACAGACGCTTGTTATACAATTAAAACAAGGGCTGCTTATCATTATTTAAAATCTAATAAAAATCTCAATCTATATTATGAATATATTAAGGGAAATATTACTCGTAATAATTTTTACGAACAAATTCCTAAAGACATCCTTAATTCTGTTATTAATGTTGAAATTACAGATAACTCAATCAAAGACATTTTTGAAAATATAACATCTAAAAATCAATCAGTAGATATCATAATTGGGGGACCACCATGTCAAGCTTATTCTTTGCTGGGAAGACATAAAGAAAACATGGAAAATGATCCAAGAAATAAGCTGTATATTCAGTATGGCAGATTTTTAAAAAAATATAACCCCAAAGCTTTTGTATTCGAAAATGTTCCCGGATTATTGAGTGCCAATAAAGGTCAACATTTTAAAAATCTCAAAGCCTACTTTAGAAAGCTTGGCTATGAAGTATATCATGAAACATTGGATGCTTCCGATTATGGTGTAGTTCAAGCTAGAAAAAGAATAATTATTGTAGGCTGGAAAAAAGAAATTAACCTAGGATTTCCTGATTTTAAAAAAACAATAAAAAAACACTCTGTAAATGATGCTTTTAGCGATTTACCTCAATTATATCCTGGAGAAGGATTTAAATATATCAAATATATTTCTGAAAGGAATAACTATTTAAAAACATCAGGAATAAGAAACGGTATTGACTTTGTAACTCAACATATTTCTAGGCCTCATAATGAAAGAGATCTAGCAATATATAAAATTGCTATTCAAAAATGGAATCATGAAAAAATAAGACTTAAATATCCTGATTTACCAGAAGAATTAAAGAACCATAAAAACGAATCTTCATTTATTGATAGATTTAAGGTTGTAGACGGTTCTAGTGTTTCGCATACAGTTGTTGCACATATAGCTAAAGACGGACATTATTATATACATCCTGATGAGAATCAATGTCGTTCTATTTCGGTTAGGGAGGCTGCAAGACTGCAGTCATTTCCCGATGACTTTTATTTTGAAGGCTCAAGATCTGCAGCTTTTAAACAAATAGGAAATGCAGTTCCACCATTAATGGCTTATGCAATTGCAAAAAAAATGAAAGAAATTTATGAGCAATTATAATACACATAAAATAAAAGCAAAGAGTCATATTTTATCTTTGCTTGGGGACGAATTAATTGGAAGTGATAGCTTAGCTATTTTTGAATTAGTTAAGAACGCTTATGATGCAGATGCAACTAAAGTTAAAGTTTCATTTATCAACTTAAATCAACCTAATCAGAGAATAATAATAGAAGATAACGGTAATGGCATGTCTTCACAGATTATTCAGGACGTTTGGTTAACAATTGGAACAGATTTTAAAAGAGGTAAAAACAGAAAAGAAAGCCCTATCTTAAAAAGAGTTTCATTTGGTAATAAGGGAGTGGGAAGACTTGCGGTTCATAAATTAGCTAAAACTATTACTTTAGAAACTCAGGCTAGAAATAGTTTACATCCAAGTCGTTTACAAATAGATTGGCCAAAACTAATAAATTCTAAAGAATTTATTCAAGATTTAGAAGTTGAGATCGAATTAGCAGAAAATTCATTATTTGAAAACGGTCATGGTACGCGGATTATTCTGGATAATTTGACAACAAAAATTTGGAGTAAGAAAACTCTCAAAGATTTAGTTAGAAAAATCAATAATATAAAAAATCCTTTTTCTTCAAATAACAATTTTGAAATTACTGTAGAAGCAAATGACTTCCATGATGAATGGATAAAGGAAGTTAAGGATACTATGGATGTTTTAGAAGACTCACTTTATCAGTTTAAATTTGAATTAAACAATTTTAATAATGACAATGATTTTGTATTGATAAAATTTCATTATTATTTTAATCCACCATCACAAACGGGCTTACAAAAAAAAGAGAAGATTATAGAACAGGAATTTCATATAGGAACAATCTTTAAGGATATTGATACGGATAACATAAATCACTTTTTAAGAAATAATGATCTAGATGGTATTGGTCCATTGAGAGGTCAATTTTATGTTTTTAATCAAAACTCTAATCTACTAAAAATGCATTTTGGAGGACAAATTAATGCTATCAAACAATTTATAAAAGACAATTGTGGGGTAAAAATCTTTCGAGACAATATTAGAGTATATAATTACGGTGAACCTTTTGATGACTGGTTAGGATTAGATTTAGACAAAATTCAACGAGCCGGAGATCATTTTGGAAAAAAAGTTACAGTTGGTGCCATAGAACTAAATCTGCAAAAAAGTAATGATGGACTTATTGAGAAAACAAATCGTGAAGGATTTATTGAGAATCAAGTTTTTGAAAAATTCAGATTAATAACAAAAGAAGTTTTTTACTTATTTGAAAAAGAGTCTGAAAATGATAAAGATAAAATTGAAGAATATTTGGAAGGCACCAAGCCTATGAAAAAAATAGGCTTTAAAGACACTATTCAAGAACTTGAAGAAAGTTTAAAAATAAAAAACTTAGATAAGGAACTTTCACCACTATTGAAAAGAATTGACAATGATTATACAGTCATGCGTGATATAATGGTTAACTCTGGTATGACAGGGTTAAATTTAGGCATTGCATTTCATGAAGTAGATAGGGAAGTTCGTATTATTAATCAAGAATTAAACATTGAAGGAGAAAATGTAGATATACATACTATTAAAGATAAAATAAAAAATTTAGTTCACATCTTAGAAAGTTTGTCTCCTCTTTTACGTCAGAATCAAACCTCTTTAACATCTGCTAAAAAAATTATAGAAATAGCCGTTAAAAGGAACATTAATAGATTTAAATATCATAAAATAGTATTTTCAAGTCCATTACTGAGTGGTGAAAATTCTGATATTTCATTTAAAGTGCCTTCAAATTTACTAATATCATCAATATCTAATATAATAGATAATTCAATATATTGGACAAAATCAAAAGCAGATATTACAAATATTAATAATGAAACCTTTAAACCAGCTATATATATTGGCACAGACATGACCTCCTTTGAAGGTCCTGCAATAATTATTGCAGACAACGGTTTAGGATTTTCAGTAGAACCCGAAGTTATGACTCAACCATTTAAAACTAAAAAAAATGGAGGAATGGGACTAGGTTTATATTTTACAGACGTTGTTATGAATATGGTAGGAGGAAAATTAATTTTCCCAGATGCCCTTGATTTAGAAATACCAAAAGCTTATGATGGAGCATGTATAGCTCTAGTTTTTCCAAAATAAATAACCATGATTGAAAAACAAAATAGAATAATTATTGTAGACGACTCTGAACAAGAATTAAAAAGATTAGGAAATGCATTTTTAGAAACAGGGATAGGATGCAGAACATTTCTGTATACCCAAGACTATGATAATGAAGCATTAAAAAATGTTAGAATAGCATTCTTCGACATAAATTTGGCTAACCTTGCCGAGATTGTAGGTACTGAAAATAAGGAAGAACTAAAAAAAAACAACTCTAAGGTTTTCAATGATCTATCAACTGCTATATCTCAATTTATTTCCCCTGACAATGGTCCTTATATTTTAATTTTCTGGACAAAAAATCAGGGTTTAGTTGATGTTTTTAAAGAATATGTGAATGAAAGAAAAATTGATATTCTAAACCCTCTTCAAATTTATAGCATTGATAAATTTGAATTTGAAGGAGAAAAAATAAACACATTACCAGATAAAATATTAGAAATAATTAATTCTAATGAAAAAATAAAATTTTTATTTGATTTGCAGGAAAACTCTCGTAAAGCAGGAGAAGAAACTATTAACAGATTGTTTAAAATAATACCAAAAGATGAATTGTGGGGAGAAAGCAGTATTTTCTTTGAAAATCTTGATATGGTATTATCAAAAATAGCATCTTCAACTTTAGGTTGTGAACATGCAAAAGAAAACAAACAAAAAGCAGTTTATGAAGGTCTTTTACCTATTATTAATTATGAACTAATAAATAGCAAAACTGCACTAGATTGGGATCAGATTTTAGCAAAATTACATACATCTACCGATTGCAGAAATATAGTTATTTCAGATAATTCCATTCAAAATAAATTAAACTCCTTATATCATATTGAAGAAATTATTGATCAAAAAAAGGATGCCCGAGGTAGTTTAATTGAAATTGATAAAAACTCTATTGAACCATTAAAATCGTTTAATATTGAAGATGCAAATAAGTGGATGATGAAAACAATTCCATTTAGAGATCAAAGCAATTCAACTATTCAAAAGAGAACATTAGAGATATTAAGTAATTCTAAAATAATAGCCATAGAAATAAGTGCAGCATGTGACTTTTCTAATAAAAAATCAAGAATCAATAAATATATTTTAGGTACCCTATCTACAAACCTAAATGATAAAGATTTAAATTTAAAAAGTAAACCAGAAAACTGTTATCTCCTTGGTGGATGTAGCTTTTATTATGAGGAAAACCCCTGTCATATATGGATTAATTTTAATTATGTTTTTAGTGCAAAACCGAATGATCCAAGATTTGGTGAAAAATTATTTGTCTTAAAAAAGGAAATTATGGATATGTTAGGACATAGGTACGCCAGTCATATATCCCGTATCGGAATTACAAGCTTATAGTTTATGGATGTCCATACTCCAGAGCAACGCTCAACAAATATGCGAGCAATTAAAGCTACAGGAACTAAAGATGAAGTTCGCCTGGCAAAAGCTTTATGGAGTTTAGGATATCGATATAGAAAGAATAATAAAAAAGTATTTGGAAAGCCTGACCTTACGTTTCAGAAATATAAGTTAGCAGTTTTTGTTGATAGTGAGTTTTTTCATGGTAAAAATTGGGAAACTGAAAAACACAGAATTAAATCAAATACAGAGTTCTGGCACAAAAAAATTGAGAGAAATATTCAAAGAGATGAAGAAGTAAACACTTTTCTCCTCGAAAGCGGATGGAATATTTTGAGGTTCTGGAGTAAGGATGTAAAGAAAAACTTAGATGATTGCATAGAAAAAATACTGTACTACCTAGATAATCACAAAAATATTAAAAACAGAAGTTCATTCTGAATTAGTCAATACTTAATCTGTTTTAAAGTTATTCGATTTGTTGATAACTACTAGATTAAGTATTGACTAATTAAGTAATTGATACAGCACCTTAGACAAAGTTTATATATTATCTTTTTCTAGATCCAGATCCTGTTCAAGTTCGGATTCAAATAAAACTGGTTGTTTTTTAATATCCGATAAAATCTTTTCTAGATCATTTCTTAATTCTTCTGGATTCCCATAATTATCTAAAGCAACCGGATCTTCTGTCCACGAAATAGTTTTTCCAGTTTTTTCGTTGAAATAAACTTCATGCACTCCATAAAAAGGAGCTTCCTTTGTTCCTGTATTGATAATTTGATAACGCCAAAAAATTATATTTTCCATTGATATTTATTTTCTTAAAAAATTATGCTTACTTTTAACAACGAAAAAACAGGGTAAATAAAATCTGAACAGTTTAATGGCAGGATTTCTAAAATCTGAACAGTTTTTTCTTTTTAAGTTAAAAAGAAACTTATAAAAATCCATCTCAAACAATTTTGAAGATGGATTTTTGTCTTAAAGATGTACAATTCACATGATTAATTAACTATAAATTTATGGGTCGTATTTTCTGTTTTAAGAAAATACATACCTTTCAATAGATCATTTATTAATATTGAATTGCTTTTTAAATTTGATTTCTTAATTAGTCTTCCTTCAATATTATAAATAAGAATTTCATTTACCTTTTCATTAAGATTTAGATATTCACCATTTTTAATTGGATTAGGATAAATTGGAAGCTGACCTGACTTAGTGCTTTCATTAACTCCTAAACTTGAGTAACATGTCCAGGATAAATCATCAATTGCAATTCGCTGTCCTGTATTGGGGTTCAAAATTTTAATTACAAAATCACCGGTTACATTCAAATTATCAATAGTAGTCACAGTTGCAATGGAACTGAAAGGTATTGTCCCAACCGGAATATCATTTATTTCTACCATAAGTTCACCAGAGTTTCCAGCAAATTTCAGTTGTGTAGTCATAGTAAGACTTTTAATACCTCCATTAATTGTAGAACTCATTAAATTACCATTCCGGATAGTAATTGCTTTACCATTAATAGATTGATCAGTTCTTGAGTCAGAAGCTGTCCAGGTAATATTATTGTTAATCCAAGTATTTGTTTCAAAAGAACCGGAACCTATAGGAATATTTTCAAAACTTTCTGATCCACCACAGGTAAAAGCAGTTTTTAGCAAAGGCTTTTCTTCGATGAATACATAAGATCCACAATAAAGCATATTAAAGCTAATTAAACATAACGTATTTATTATTAGTATATAAATTCTGTTTTTCATTTTAAATAATTTAAAAAAGTTAATATTGTTTTGTTATTTGTAAGTCATTGTCAGCCTACATGAATTTCCCTACTCTTGGTATACTCCAAAAGTTTCAGTAGGTTTTCGGCAATTGACTAGATTTTAGGAAAGGATTAGGAAAAGAAAAACAAATCTGATCTTCTCCTTTTAGTAGTTATGTAGCAACTACTTTTTTAATAGTATTTGGGAAATTACTTTTGTTTTGTCTCCAACAAAATGTATAAAGGCTTGCAATTTTTTATGAGTTACACTTTCATCAAATTGTTTTCTTTTATCTTTCCCTTTGTATGTGACTGCACCTTTTTTGCCAGAGCTTTCGATAAGCTGTTTTATTTTTTTTCTCATTTGATGCTAATCATTTTTTTGTCCGGAAAGAATTTTATCCAGCTCCGGGTAATCTGTCTTAAAAGTATCAACTGGCTTTGGTGTAGTACGTTTGATAGCAATACATACTAAAATAACCATTACTAAATTCAGGAATAAAATTCCATAGATTGCATACTGCTTGCTGTTTGTTGTTTTCATAATTATTAATTTAAATTTTCAGTTGGAAGTTCTAATTGTTGAATAGGTTTTATTACATTTCCGGCAATTCCCTTGATTGAGTTATACATATAGTTCGTCCCTGTTAAAACTTTTTCTATCCTTATCTCTCGTCTTTTCCATATTCCCTGCATAGAGCGCTTTTCTCCATCTAATTCTTCCTTCAGTTCTATAAATGCAGTTATGATCGTTTCAATATGATTTCTGAAAGTTTCGCTTACTAAATAATCATACAACATGACCATTTTATCTCCCTTATTTTCCTGAGCATTCAAAACAGCTGATATTTGTATTATTTGTTGTCTCAGAACAAAGCATAGTGATTTAAACTCAGAATAAGTACAAACCCAAATCCCATCAATCTGTGTCATTCTTTCGCATCCTTTTGGCAATACATCAGTCACTAAAACCCCAATATTGGCATTTTGTTCCCTCATATCATCTTTAAATTTACTGATCCAACTTGCCTGGAATTCTTTAGTTCTCTTGCTTTCATAATAAATGGTTCCACAATTTTGAGCTGTATAAGTATTTATTGTTTGAAGGCAATCAGCTCCTCTTTTTCCGTTTTTAACTCCATTTATAAGATCTAAGGAAAAATTTGATTTTAACCAATCTTCAATAGCCAGTTCCTGAACTTCACCTTGTAATTGAACGGAACCTTGTTCAGCTCTTCTTTGAGCTTCGGAAAGTTGTTTGCTCAAATCATCTATGATTTTTTGACTTTCTGAAAATTTTAATTCAAATTTCTCATACTCTTTTTTTGCAATTTTCTCTCTTTCACTATTCAGGCTTTCATTCAGCTCCAGTTCTATTTCAGTTCTCATATTATCATTCTTACGCTGAAGCTTTAAAACCTCAGATTTAAGAGAATTATATTCTTTGAGCTTCTCATTCTGATCGTCAAGCTCTTTCTGCATACTTGCAAAACTTTCTGAACTTTGATTTTCTAATTTTTTCTTTAACTCTGATTCCTTTTCTTCGTATAGCTTTTCATACTTTTTTTGCAAATCAGCTTCATTCCTTAGCATGTTTTCAGCTATTTTCAATTTTGCATCTTCTAATTCCTTAAATTTTGCATCATACTCGTTGCGTGTTTTTAGTTCAACTTTTTGATAAAGAATCTGATCCACATCAATTTCTTTTGAACAATGCGGGCAGCAAACTTTTGCTGTTTCTTTGTTTTCTGTATTCATAGATTTAAAGTTTTATAATTATTAATAGATTACACTTATAAGCTCCTTCCGGAAAAACTTGTAAAATTCCTTTCATTCTCATCGTAGATGCCTGAAGTACCAGTTTCTTCCTCCTCAATTATTTTGATACCATTAAATTCTTCAGATCCATTATCTGAATTCGGATCCATCTGCCTGGTTCTGGACTGTACATTTTGATTATTGCCAATATTGCTTTTGAAAAGAGAAATAATTTCGTTCACATCATCCCTTACTTTTTCATAGTAGTCTGTCACAACAAAATCAGGTTGATTCTTGAATTTACTACCGATATCGTAAGTCAATTTTTTTCGTTTAACCGGTAAAAATTTTTCATGAATAAATGCTTCAGTACTCTCCGCTACCCTACCAATAAACACCCCCACCGGAAGTTCCATAAAAGTTGAATTCCGGAAAACATCCCTCTCCTGAACAGAATGACTTCTTCCAACGTTCTTTTTGAAAGGATTCAGGAAATGTCTGGAAGTATTATTGCTTTCAAAATATTGATCTGTTTTACCAAATTGCTTACTTAAAACATCTGAAGTGTGGCTACTGGAGACCTGCCCGTAAAAATGATTAAGACAGCTCGCAAATAGAACATCTGCTTTCTCTTTTGTATAACCATCAGTAAGCTGTGAAAGATCCTGACAAAAGAACATACTGGCAACTTTATTACTTCGCCCTGTATTTGGAAGCGTTTGGATATCATTAATAAAAACTGTTGGAAATTCATCCAATAAAACAAATGAATGGTGCTTGCCTGGTTGATTCAATTGCTTCGACGCCACTGAAATTACAAGAGAACATAAAGGAGCCAGGGTTGTTGCAATAGATGGATTATTTCCAACCGTTAAAACTATTGGGTTCTCCGGATTGTTAATGTTCAAATCAAAATCCTCCCCTCCAAAAATATACATGAACTCAGGAGTATTTATTTGTGCTACAGCTCCCTGTAACGAACCTACTACTCCAGCCAATTGCGAATTTGCTTCGCTTTCTAATGCTGTAGCCAATGAAAGAATCATAGCCTTTGTTTCGGTATTTGAAGATAATAATGCGATCAGATCTGTATGATTAGTTGCTATGAGTGCTAAAGTATGTGGCAGATCACAATACTCCGGATATTCTTTTTTTAAAAACCATATACAGGCTGTTAGCAGATCAGTGGCAGATCTGGACCAAAAATCTTCTTTTTTTATAGATTCTTTCATCAGATTCTTGGTAATGGCAGAAGCATACTCTCTTGCATAAGCAGAATGTGGAAGGTATTTAGGGTTTAAAGGATTGCATCTATTACTTTTGAGCACATCATTAAAGTTCAATACATAATGTTTAATAGTCGTTCCTGAATAAAAAAGTTCCACATCATTTGCCAGTGATGGATATTTAAAATCATAACAGATTCCTGAAAATTGTTTTTCAGCCAATTCCCTTAAAAACGGAACAGCAAAACTTTCAGATTTTCCGGCTCCAGGTCCCCCGATTACTAAAATCCCCCGAAAAGGATTAGGAATTTCAACTTTTCTTTTAGTTGTCTTAAGAGTTAAAGTTTGAGATTTTGTCTTTGTAAAATTTCCGAAAATTTTAATATCCTGAAGTTTCTCTTTCCCTAATACAAATGGATAAAGTATAAGTTTTCGGTAAAAATAGAATATACCTTTTAGCGGTGGGATCAGGGTTTTGACTACCCAAAACTGAACAAGAATATATAAAAGTTCTGCATATCCAAATACAATCCCGGTAATTAAAAATTTAAGTCTGGATAAAAACGGCACATCCGGGGATAATAACATGGTAAATCCTTGTTTAGAAATACCGTATAAAAATGAGTTAAAGCCGATTACTTTCACACCCAACATATATAGGGCGAATAAGGCCATTGAGACAATGATAAATTTTACCATTAAGATTGGATCTTTTTCCATAATTATTATTTTTAGTTAAAGGCTTAAACCTTGGTTAGTTTTCTTAGTCTGTTCGACGGCTTTTTTAATTTCTATTTTTTTGGATGATTCTTGCTTTATTGCTTTTTCAATAGCATTTCTTCTGTCCTGAAGTGTTCCGTTTTTCATTGAATTACAATACTCAAAACTCTGTTTATAGTTTCTTTGAAAGCCAAACTTTGTATCAAATGCTTCTTCTGATTTCTGAATAAAATTTTTACGATCAAAACCTCCTTTTACCTGCCCTTTCGTGGTATTTCTATGGTTCGTCATTGGAGAAAGCTTCATCTTTTTATCCAAGGACTTTCTACTTACTACTATATGAACATGCATATCAATTTCATTCTTCATATTTCGCTCATGATGAACCTTTCCATAGTACATGATATCTTTTGCCTGAAGACCTTTACCAAAATTTTCAGCATATTTTTGCATTACTTCGTTTCTGATGTAATTTTTTAAAGCATCACTCCTTTCCTGGGGAGTTTTACCAATCTGCTGTAATTCTTTTTCTGAAGGGCTTACCGTTATGACAAAAAACTTAGCATCTTCTTTCATCAGTTTTTGCTTATTATTGTCAATCGCTTTAATTACTTCAGCCGAAGAAACTTTATCCTGATCATGAGAGAAAAAATGTTCTATTGCTTTCCCATCCTTCAGCCTGTCCATATCTTCATGCTCCAGATAATTAACAAGGTTTGTTGAACTTCCGGAATTGGAATACTTTCCGTTTTCTCCACCTTGAATTTTGATATTCATTCTTCTTAAGCTTAATTCTTATGGTTGATTGACTGCAGAGAATTTTTAGTTTCCATCGCAAAGGCATTGAATCCTTTTATAAAGTCATTGAAGTGCTCTATTTTCAGAATCTTTGAAAGATCATTTTTTATTCTTTCCTCACTCGATACAATTGCTTCAAAACTTGGCCTTAAAGTTTCCTTTTCCTGTGTCTTAATAAAAGCAATTACCTGGTCTATCCTTTTAAGTACTTTTTCCAATTCTGCTTTTGGTGATTCATGTTTGCTTGGATCAAGACCGGTTCGCTCAAAAAAGTCTAGAGAAATGGTAATAAAATCTTTTTTTGAAATTCCTTTTTTTTTCACGAAGCCCTCTAATCGTTTTAGATCTTGTTGTGAAATTGCAATGGTAGTATTTGGCTTTTTATTGAGTTCCATTATATTGATTTATATATAATTACTTCGATGAATAAAGCTTTTCAAAAGATTTATATATCATCGATATATTGTTTCAAAATGCTTTCAAAATGTAATTTATTGACGGGCAGCATTTTCCCCGAAGGGGCTAGATAAAGCAGTGGCTCTGCCCAGCTTCATCTAGCTGGATAAATCCACGCTTAACAGCCACCAAAAATTCATTGAAATCTTTATTATCATTATACAGAAAACTGTAATCTATTGCATTAGGAAATGAAGATATCAGATCATCATTTGTCTTCTTTCCGGCTAGATCATTATCTAAAAAAAGAAGAATTTCTGAGTAGTTTTGGAGATAACTTTTTGCCTTATTTAACATCGAAATTGAATTCAAGATCAAGATATCTTCTTTCAGGTTTTCCTGAAGTTCTATATAAGAAAGCGCATCAAAAAAACCTTCAAAAACAACAATTCTATCGCTATCATTTTTAATTATGGAAATATCTTTTTTTAGAAGTGAACCTTTGTAAAATGAATTTCTTAATTCCCATCCTCCGGATAAATTTTCAAATCCAACAGCATACAATTTTTTATTATTGATTGTAAATTTTATCTCCTTTAAAAATTTGAAGGATCTCTGGGTAAGACCTCTTTCAAATAAATATTTTTTAAGGTTCCAATTTTGAATTTCCGCAACTTCAGTAATGTTATAATTTGGCTTCTCATTTTCCATCTGCTGATGAAAAGAAGAAAAACTTTTCTCTGATGCCCACGATAGAATTTCATTGATTGAATAATTATAATACTTCTTTAAAAAATCGATGTTGTTTCCGCCAACACCTTCTGAAAATAAATACCACTGATTTTTCCTTTTATTTAATTTAAAAGAAGCTTTTGTTTCGCTTCCAAACGGATTTAGATACCAGGCTTCATTTTCATTTTCTTTATTTGGAAAGCATCCAAGAGAACAGAGGATTTCTTCCAATCGTATAGAATTGATCTGTTTACAATTTTTCATTTTTTTTTGATTAGCAAAAATTCCTTTTAATAAAAAAGAAAACTTTTAAATACTTTTAATATATATTTTAGTAATTCCTGCAAACCCTTTGCAGGTGGTCGTTTGAGTTTAAAATGACAGGAGTGCAATACCGCAATTGACAGGAGCGCAATACCGCAAAAACAAGAGTGCAATACCGCAAAAACATCAATTATGTCCGAGCGCAATACCGCAAACAATTGGTGAATTCACCAAGATTTTTCCTAATTGCTGCTTTTCAGCTAAAAATTTGATGTAGAAAAGAGCGCAATACCGCAAACGTGACGGTAAAAACTAAAATTTTAACATTTTCTTAACTTCAGAGAGTGCAATACCGCAATTGGAGAGAGCGCAATACCGCAAACACAGGAGTGCAATACCGCAAACTATATAATGACTGGATATGCATCCGGATATCTTTTTCCGGTTTCTGATTCCCGGTAAACTTCAATAAGAAATTCTTGTAATTTCTGAAGAAAATAGATTCCTTTAATATTGGTAGAAGTTTTTCCTCTAATCCTATTTTCTTTAATAAATCTTTTGTAAGCTTCTTCAATCTGAAGCCTTATTTTTAAAATATTGGAATAACTATACATGAATCTGGTTAAGTCAACATTTTCTAAATAATACCGCTGTCTAAAATATCTTATTCTGCGATTTATAAGCCTAACATCATTAGCCTTCTCTGTTAAGAGTCCTTCTTCAATATTCTTATTTAAATACGGAATAATTGAAATTGCATCATGTTCGTATTTATAATTGAATGATAAATGATTTAATTTATTGAGGTTTAATCTAATTGGCCTCAAAAACTTAATACAGAAATCATTTGAATTTTTATAATTAAGATTAAACTTCTGATTAAAAGTTGAAAGTTTCAAAGTCGTACCGTTCTCAGGAATCTTCGATAACCATATTGCAAACAAAACGTGTTTGTTATTTCTTATTTTATAAACCAATTCATACATTATATGATTATATTCAGTTAAGACAATCAATTTTTTAAGCCAAAAACTACTTATTAAAAAAGATGTATATCCTCTTTCTTCATAGGTAGGTAAAGAGATAAGCCCTCCAAAGGTTTTGATATCCTTACCTGCCATATTCTTTGAAGTATACCAACCCATTCTGAACTTTGTAAGATATTCATATGCTTCAACAATTTGTTTACTAGATCTTTTTTCTGAAATCCTTTTATTTCTAATTTTCATTGAGATAAAAACATTATTTTCAGTTTCGAATTCTTCATCAAAAAGAGCAAGTTGTCTCACCTGCTTTTCAGGCATAAACTGATCATTTCTAAGAATCGAGATTATGTTGAAAATAATTCTTAAGGCATTTATGGGTATATCCGTTGCTTTATTATCCTGGAACAAAAAGTCATCGGCAAATTGGTTACTTATCCTTATAAACTCAGCTTTCTCAATATCGTTATAATTTTTCCTAATAATTTTCTTATTTTGATTGGAAATCATATGTACCATTTTTTAAATTCCATTAATCTTTTTGAAATATTGAAACTACTTTTGAAAAAATTATCTTCAACATTTCGTTAAAATTTATTCTATAGTATTTTTCCACAAAATTGTCCTGAACCAGAATATTACAAGCTAATCTCTTAGGATGATGTCTTGGCAGTTCCGGGTCTCTTTGAATGGAATTCAAAAAAACTTTTCTAGCTGTATTATTAGGGAGAGAATCTAGCTTTTTAATCAACTCGTGTAATTCGTTCATTACAAGTCTGATTATTTACGATTTCTTCTACCGTATTCCAGAAGCTCTTTTTTAGAATAATAAAAACGTCCACTGAAATTATAGTAAGGAAGACTCTTATTTTTTCTCCAGTCTATGATTGTAGGGATAGAAACATGTAGGTATTTTGAAGCCTCGGTTTGAGATATGAGGTCTTCGGGTTGGTTTTCTTCGTTTTTTGAAGGTACAATGAAACCTTGGGCTTTGTTGAGAATAATCTCAACTGCTTTTTCTAAATCATTCTTAGAATGTGAATAAAGTTGTACTGACATTTTTATAAATTTTAGTTAAATGCAACTATCTTTAATTGCATTACAAAGATTTATAAAAATTCATTCGACTATTTTAAGATATCTATATTAGCACATAACACACTATTAATCAATAAAATAAAATTAAAAATTTAAAAATAGAAAATCTATTTTTAAATTTTTAATTATTATTACTTATCTTTTCTTTAATAGTATTAACTTCATATCCCATCTCCGGAAATTCGTCAAAAATAATATTTGCTAGTAGCGCTTTCTGTAGATCAAATTTTGTTATTAATTTTGATATAGCAATATAGAATTCATCTCTATTTTCAATAAAAAATCCCTTATTTATATATTTTGCTATTCTTGCAGGTTGTTTATTGGAATGATTTCTAAACCTATCTTTTACAAACTTTTCAATATCTTTCCTATTTTCTGGAAGAAGTTCTATTTTTTGAGTTATTATAAAAGAATTAATTAAAGTTGTAATAATATCTTTGATCAGAAATTTTTCCCCTAATTTATAAGTCTTATAGTTAATTGGGGACTGTATTGTTTTTTGTATTTCAGCAACTGTTTCTTCCAGCATAACCAAAATATTGTTATTTGTTGATATAGTATGATAATTATTCTCAAGTACCATTTGAATATTTTCTAGCGAATTATTAACAACAGCTAAACCCTTTTCAACATTTAAATCATCATATTCAGTATTTAAAAGTCTCTCAACCTCCAAATCAATAAGATTAATATCATAATGTAACCCTTGATTATCATCAAACCTTAGCAATTTAATATTTAGAAATATAGAAATTATATCTTTGTAATTACGGTCAATAGATTCTAGTCCATTTGTAATCTTGTTAATACGACTTAGTATTTCTAATAAATTTCTGTTAAATTTTGAGTAAAACAGTACCCCTGTAGTATGGTCTGAAATTGAATTATATAGTTTAGCATCAAAGTATTCAAATGATATTAAATTTTCAATATTTAATAAATAATCATTTATTAGAATTCTGTTATATTCATCATTATCAATAGTATTAAAAGTTATCCTCTTTATTCTGTCAATAATTGAATTGTAGCATTTTACTTTATATTCTTGAGATTGATTATTATAATAAGAGACTTTGGTAGTATATTTCTGAAATTCAAAATTTTCTTTTATACTTAATTTATTATTCTTAGTCACCTTATACATTTTCACTAACAAAAAAATTGTTATACCTAAACATATATATCCTAAATATTTTAATTCATTATCATAAATAAGCGATAAACAAATAAATATATAAAGTATTATAAATGCATATAAAAGCATAATGGGAATTAAATAAGATCTAAATACGGTTTTTTGTAAAACCCATGTCATTTCATGATGAAAATGTTTATCCATACTGTAAATAAATATCTTAAATCCAATAAGGAGCATAATACCCATTAATCCTATGACTAGTAAAAATAACTTCCAATTGTTTATTATTAATTCCATGCTTTATCCATTTGATTATCCGTAAACGCTTCAGTAACTTTCATATATTTATCCAAAACAGCATCTTTTTTAATGTTAGCTATTTTCTTGATTGCTTTTGGCTCCATGCCCAGCAGGAGAGAATTGGTTATAAATGTTTTCCTAGCTGTATGACTTGTAATAAGTTCATATTTTGGAACTGTCTTTGAAACTTTCTTTGTACCTACAAACCAATTTATTGTTGTTAAAGTATCTATTTCAGCCAGCTCACAACATTCTTTGATATAGTCATTAAATTTTTGAGAAGAAATAATTGGTAACGGTTCGTATATTGTTCCTTTATATTTCTCTAAAATTGCCTTTGCATATTTATTAAGCTTAATAGCGTGGTTTTGTGTTTTGGTCTTCTGTAAAGACAACATGATATGTTCATTCGAGATATTCGCCAGGTGAAGTTTTGAAAGATCAGAAAATCTTAATCCTGTAAAGCAACCCATACAGTAAAAATCTTTCACATGATTTAATCTGTCTGTCTTAAACTCATATTCATACAGTTTCATCAGTTCTTCAAAAGTCAGATAAATAATATCAATATCATGTTCTGAAGCTTTAAAATCTTCAAAGTTTCTATTATCTGTATAACCTTTCTTAATAGACCATCGCAACATTGTTTTTAAGACAGCAACGATCTTTGCGAAATAATTATTCTTTATTTCCTTATCAATAAAACAATATCTGGATAGCTCTTCAAAAAAGTGATCGTTTAGCGAATCAAATTCGATTAAATAGTCTCTATCTTTCTGAAAATCCTGAAGAAAATTCTTGACTGTATTTTGAGCCTTAGTTGTATTATATGCTTTTGAAAGTTTTCCAACTTCTACAAATTCTTTAAAACACTCGAAAAAATCGAAAGTTATTTTTGCCACTTCTTCCTCACTTTCAAACTTTTTTAAAAACAATTCTTTTGAAAATTCTAATTTATTGGCTCTGAAAAAGAAAAAAATATCATTAATTCTTTCTTCTGCTTTCTGCAATTTGTCATTAATAAACTGGTAATTATTACTTGGCTCTCTTTTAGAGTTTGGTTTTACTCTGGATCCGTCCCAATATTTTTCAAGAACCGATGCCCCAATATTTTTTCTGATGCGGGAACCTTCAGCTCTGACAACAAACTGGATTGGTATTAATCCATTTGCATTCATTTTCTCTTTTCTTAATTCAAAACTTACTTTCATTACAATTCAAATTGCATTAAATAAATAAAAGGGTGGCTAAAAAGGTGGTTTATTTTAAAATTAAGTGAATGAAAGATCAGACAAAATTATATTTCAAAATTCCACATATCCCAAATGTACTGATATATAAAGAGTTTAAGAATAGAAAAATTAACGAAAAATAAATTGTAGTTCGGTCCTGGGTACAAAAAACCTCTGAAATCATTTGATTTTCAGAGGTTTTTAAATTTATAAATGAATTATTTACTCAATCCATTATACAGATTTGGGATCAAGCGCAAAAGTTGGGGGCTAGGCAAAAAGTTTAGCTAATCTGAAGATAAAAAAGGTTCTGTCTTTTACTCCTCTGAGCTGCATTCTGAAGTTTTTTATTTTCGCATTGAAAGATTCAGCAGCAGCATTGGTGCTTCTTTGATCAAAGTAGTTGAGAATATTTCTATAATGATTCATTATTGTTTTTCTTAAGGTAGAAAAAGATTTAAACTCTGCTTCTTCCACATTTCTAAACCAATGGGCCAGTTTAGTCATGGCTACAGATTTCGAAATATTCTGGTTATAAATTTTTCTAAGTCCATCAGTCAATTCATATGCCTGTTCCAGATCAGGATACTGGGTAAAAAGGATCGAAGCTCTTTGTTTCTGGGACAGAGTCCATTTCTCACGGCTTTTATATAGTAAATACCTGCTTCTTACCAAGAGCTGTTTCCGGGTATCTCCATTTGCAAAAACTTCTGTTTCAGCTGAGTGACTGTTAAAAGGATTGTTTTCCATTTCAATGGCTTCCCAGCGATGCCTGATCCTGATCTCCTGAAGGGCCTCTATGGACAGCTTCTGAACATGAAAACGATCAATAACCTGTACTGCATCAGGAAAGCAGCGTTGGGCAATACGCTTCATGGAACCCGCCATATCCAATGTAATTTCGTTTACCTTCATCCGAAGTTTTCTGCTGATCTTCAAAAGATGTGTGATGACAAAATCACTCTGGGTACCTTTTATCATAGCAACAATACTTCCTTTTCTCCCTTTTGCTTTTTTGGAGGTAAGAACGGTATAAAGTTCTCCATCAGATAATGCTACTTCGTCTAAAGATAAGGAGGCTGAGACATTTTCAGGGTAAATGATCCAGTCCTCTGCGTGCGGTTTTTGTTCCCAGCTATGATATTCGCTGAGATTATTCTTGTATTGCCTCTGGAAGGTCTTGCCTTTGATCCCGAAAAATTCTGCTATAACTTTTAGGGGAAGAGCTTTAGTGTCTGCTAATTTTTTTTAAGAAGACTGCCAAATCCTTTGTCATCCGTGTGCCTTTCGCTACAAGCTGCCAGTCTCTCTGAAGGATCTCACCGGAGGATTTATCTGTCCATCTCCTTCTTTTAACATGGAGCTTTACGATTTTACCCCGTAATGGATAATCATCTACAATGATTTCAGGTAAAAAGCCCTTGGATTCAAGTCTCCTTTCTTTAAATTCATGGGGAATACTGTTTCTTTCTTCAAAATAAATATGAAGTTCTGCATCATGAGTTTCTGCTTTGAGGATATCAAAGTGCTCTACTAAAAATTCCGGAAGTAATAATTTAAGAAGGTCGTGATCGCTTAACATGATGCAAAGATAAAACTACTTAACATTCCCCCCAACTTTTGAGACTGAGCCCAGATTTGGTTTTATTTTATGTACCTCATAAAAAATGATAGAGAAAGATCACATCTCCTGTATAAGCGGTCTTTAATTGATTCTTAATCAGTAATTTTGCCTGAACAATTACTTTTACGGTTCCTTTAAGATTAGTCACTGATTTGACAGTAGCCTGCAGCCTGACCTCATTATTTACCGGCACAGCTTGTTCAAACCTGAAATTTTCTATTCCATAATTGATTTCCATCTTTACATTTTTCACATCAGCAATCTGCTTCCATAGATAGGGAATTAGGGATAGCAACAGATAACCGTGAGCTATCGTAGACTTAAAGGGTCCTTCATTTTCTGCTCTTACCGTATCGGTATGAATCCACTGGTAATCCAATGTGGCATCCGCAAATCGGTTGATCTGATCCTGATCTATAAGATGCCATTCTGAAGTTCCGATCATTTGACCTTCGAAAGACTTATACTCATTAAAGTTATTGATGACGATCATAGTATTTTGCGGCCTTTCCGGCCCTTTATAATTTGTGAATGGCTATTGAGAAGATATATGCATTAACAATATCGGCAATAAAAGATCATCCTATCTTTTTACCTCAGTTTCAACAGTCTCATTTTAATCCTTTAAAACCTCTCACCAAAAGCGAGAGGTTTATGAACATCATGGAAAATAAAAAGTAATCTAACTTACATTAATGTCCTTTCAAACAATATATCCAGCTGCCAAAAGGTTTATGGATTTTACATTGTAAAAAAAATATAAAAAATATGATACTGAAAATTATCTATTCCTGATGCATATGAGGTTTCATTACGCCAACTTTACGTTGATCGCATTTAACCCCTTTTCACCTTTTTGTACATCGAAAACTACTTTATCATTTTCACGGATTACACGGGTGTCTAATCCTGAAGAATGTACAAATATATCTTTACTCCCATCTGTAGGAGAAATAAATCCGAAGCCTTTTGCTTCATTGAAAAATTTTACTGTGCCTTGTTGCATTGTAACTGTTATTAAAAATTATATGTATTAAAATCTGTAAACTTTACAGGTTCTATTTTTGAAATAATCTGACAGGCATTGTAAATCCTATCAGCTTCTGAATATTTTTCAGATCCGGACGTTCATCCGAATCACAAAATGAAATGGCTGTACCCTGTGCTCCTGCCCTGCCTGTTCTTCCAATCCTGTGAACATAGGTTTCAGGAATATTGGGAAGTTCATAATTGACCACATGCGGAAGGTCATCTATATCAATACCTCTTGCCGCAATATCTGTTGCTACCAATACTTTAATTTTACTGCTTTTAAAGTCATCAAGGGCATTCTGTCTTGCGGTCTGCGATTTATTTCCATGAATGGCAGCGGCAAAAATCCCTACGCTCTCCAATTGCTGAACAAGTTTGTTGGCAACATGTTTGGTACGGGTAAAAACCAATGACCGTTTCATATTTTCATTTTGTAAAATATCAATCAGCAAACCTGTTTTGTCTCTTTTCTCTACAAAATAGACAGACTGCTGAATGCTGTTAGCCGTTGAAGAAATGGGATTCACGGAAACTTCCACAGGATGATGCAGGATAGTGTCTGCAAACTTTCTGATATTTCCAGGCATGGTAGCAGAAAAAAACAATGTCTGTCTTTTCTGAGGAATAAGGTTCAGAACTTTTTTTATATCATTCACAAATCCCATATCAAGCATTCTGTCAGCTTCATCCAAAACAAAAATTTCTATTTTGGAAAGATCAATATGTCTCTGATTAACTAAATCCAGTAATCTTCCCGGTGTTGCTATCAGAATATCCACTCTTTTTCTCAAGGCTGCAAGCTGCCCCCCAATGGAAACACCACCAAAAATTGAAAGTTGGGATAATGGTAAATATTTACTGTAAATGGAAAAATTCTCTTCAATCTGTAGAGCCAGTTCGCGGGTTGGGGTAAGGATTAAAGTTCTTATTTCTTTATGTTCTGGGGTATACCTTTTTAAGAGCTGCAGAATAGGCATTGCAAATGCAGCGGTCTTTCCGGTGCCGGTTTGTGCACATCCTATAAGGTCTTTTCCGGCAAGGATATAAGGTATTGCAGAACTCTGTATTTCAGTAGGTTTTGAATATCCTGCTTCTGTTACAGCACGGATAATCGGATTAATTAAATTTAAATTTTTAAAACTCATCATAAATTTCGGGAATCCCGGTATTTTATATACAAATCCATTTTACAGAACTTGAATTGGGGTATTGTAAGGATAAACAAATAAGAATTTTCTTTTCTATTCATCATTCTGATTTGCTTAACTTTTACAATAACTATCCACGATGAAAATAGTACTGATAAGCCTGCAATAACGTATCACTCTAAAATAAAAAGAACCTTTAAAAACATCAATTCTTATTATTTGGAATTAGATTGATAATCGGGCAGCTGAAAAAGCAAAAACTGAAAGAAAAAATGTGATTTTAAACTATTACAGAGTAGCAAAGGCAGAAACCTGTTTTATAAATGCACTGCAAAGCTACAATAAATTAACCTAATAAAATCCAATTTAATTAACTGATTATCAAAAATATATTCGTAGCTTTCGCACACAACTAAATTGTTTGCACACTGCGGATGATTTTTAAATTCAATCCCTATGCAAACTCCGGACCCCATAACACATCCCCTGCCCCAGACTTCCGGTACCCGTACCCAATCTTCACCTCATGTAAGAATTGCGTATTTTATTATGATCCATCATCAACCGGAGGTATTTAAAGAAATGTTTCAGAAAATATACACAAGAGATCAATTCTACCTTATTCATATTGACCGTAAGGCCAATGCAGAAATGACAGAAGAAATACAGCTGTATTTAGTACATTTCCCTAACGTATATATACTGGAAAGCATGAATATTGTTTCCGGAGGATTCAGTGTGATCCAGGCGGAACTCAATGCTATGGAGTACCTGCTCAATGTAAGCCTGGAATGGGACTATTTCATTAATTTAAGCGGTGAAGATTACCCGCTCAAATCACAAAATATTATACGCAGATTCCTTACAGCCAATAAAGGAAGAAATTATATTTTCTATTATGATCAGAAGTTCTACAGACCTGATACCCTTCAGAGAATACAAAACCATTTTACGGAACTAACGCATAAAGTATCTTCTCTTATCTATAAAAGAGAATTTATGAAAGGCGTTATACCTTATATTGGTGGCAAATGGTTCATTTTTACAAGAGAAACATGCGCATTTATGACCAATAACAAGAGGGTCATGGATTTTGAAGACTATTATCTCCATACTCTTTTGCCTGCCGAATCATTTTTTCAGACTGTTCTCATGAATACGGCCTTTAATGATATCATTGTAAATGACGATAAAAGAGCAATCATTGAAAAAGCTTTTTTTAACAAAGAACAGTATAATGATCATTTAATCGAATTACTGAGGTCCGGCAATCATCTTTTTATCAGAAAGGTAAATAATAAAACACATAAAAATATTCTTCAATATATTCATGACAGTTATCTTCTTCCTCTACCCGAAATTGACGAGGTAGAAAGAGAGCTTAAGAGAAACAGCCGTCAAAATAACTGATCAAAAATTCTTACAATTCATAATTCCCTTTATCTATTGCTTTTATTTATTTTAATATACTGTATATCTGCATAACTCGCTAGGGAATGATTTCAAAATACAATAATCTTTTTCTGAATCACCTTTACCGCAGATCTGCGACGCATGTCCCGTTCCCGCCTCCTCTTCTATTCAAGCCACTCCCAGCAGCAGTACTTTGTAGATTTTGTTTTATAAAAAAAAGCAGTATTTCTACTGATCGGATACAATATAAAATTAAAATAAATTTGTATCTCTGATTTACAGTGACTTGCTCAATATAAAATAATATCTCAGTAGGTTAAAATTAAAAATATTAATGATTTGAGAAGTCAGTACAGAAAAGTTAAAAGCTAAATAACCACGATATGAAAATGAATCAATTTTATCCCCTGATCGCACTATGTGCCGCAACAGCAGGCATACAGGCACAGGTAGGGATCAATACAACAAATCCACAGGCAACTTTAGATGTTGCAGGAAGTACCAATACGAGTATGAGAGATGGCATTCTGCCTCCCAGAGTTTCAAAGCAGCAGTTGGCGTCTAAAGATGTCGGAATCTACGGAAGTGCCCAGACAGGCACCATCGTCTATGTCACAGACGCAGCTACGCCTACCGGCACAACACCAAGTATAGCAGAGGTTGGCAGCATTGATAACATCGGATATTATTATTTTACCGGATTTCAATGGGTTCCTTTTGCCATGAATATTTATAATACGGACGGAAGTCTTTCAGGAAACAGAGTTGTGACCCAAAATGCCAATACTCTGGCGTTTACAACTACGGCAACCAATGGTTTTTCTGTTGATGGAGCTTCACTTTCGGTAGATGGGGCCAATCACAGAATCGGGTTGGGAACTAGCACTCCGGAAACAAAATTCCATGTAGTTTCCACCACTCCTGCTTCAAACCGGTATAATCTGATTGACGCTACAGCCAGCAACAACCAATACGGAATTGTTGCTTTAAGAAATACTTCTGCTTTGGCCACAGGAAATTTTTCATTGCTTAGCTTTACCAATAACGGACCTTCTTCAGGAGGTGGAAACTGGGCGTTAGGATCCGTTCGTACAGGATCTACAATGATGAATGGTTCAGAAGAGGACTTTTATATCGGAAATTCTACCGGTGGCGGTTTAATTGAAAGAATGAGGATCAACCCTATAACAGGAAATGTGGGAATCGGGACATCTATTGCGACAAATAAACTTCATGTCAATGCGACAAATCCTCTGAGACTGGAAGGGCTACAAAATGCTTCGGGAACTTCAGGAAGCCTAACGGTAAACAGTAACGGAGTTGTACAGTTAAAAAACTCAGCAAGCATCAGTGCAGCAAGAGGTACCGGAACAGTAATCATTACAACAAACAATACCTTTGTAAATACAGTACCTTCAACAAAGACTTTTGACAATCTTACTGAAATGAGCGGTAATACTTTTACCGCTACCTCAACAGGATTATATAAGGTTGATTTTACCATTAATTATCCCCAAAGAGCAGCATCAGAAGATGACGGAGACGGATATTTAGGATATGCACAGGTCAGCCTGAACGGTATCCAGCAGTCATTCACCAATACTAAAGTTACTTTACCGGAAGCATCCGGAGCCCCTTCATTTGTCACCTGCAGCAATTCTACTTTTATAAAAATGAATGCCGGCCAGATTCTTTCATTTCAGGCACTTACTTTCGGATCAACGCCAAACACTACCAATATTGCAGCTCCCTTTACCATCAATGTTGTTCGTATTGATTAATAAACTAAAATTAAAACAGGTAAAATTCCTTTTTACCTGTTTAGGCAAATTCTATTAACACAAATATCAAGAGCACTTACCTGGGGGTAGGTGTTCTTTTATTTTAATAATCTGTTATCTTAGAAATACTTTATTTTGATGAATTTATTTTAGCAATACTCGCTGAATTTAATCTAAATACCTTGGTTGGAAATGTTTTATAAGAAATCTGTTTAATTTCATATCGGGTTTCTTTTCCTAATCCTGTCTGCAATGAAGTTACTTTTTCGTCATAGATACTTTTATCAGGATGTATAAGAATTTTGCTATCCGTAATAAGCCTGTTTTCTATATTGACATGTTTTGCATATGTAAAAAAACCTTTATTAGATGAAATTATTTTTTTTTCTATTTCCTGATCTCCTTCCGTAGACTCTTTTAACATATATTTCTGTATACCGGCATCATTATATAAGAATTTAAGATTCCATTTATTAAGATAATCACTCGCCTGGGTTCTGTAAGACTCCATATATCCCTTTAGTATCTTAAAGCCCTTATGTCTATATTTTTCATATGATGAAATATATTTTAGATCATCAAGATTATATCCTATCAGGAAATCTTCCAAAAAATCAATAAGATCGGGAATGTTTAAATCCTTACCTACATTTTTCTGTAAATAGGTATAATAAGGGCTGTCTAAATAAAATACATCTTTATCTCCAACTAAAACAGACATATCTTTATCATTTAACACAATTTTAAGTTGGTTGATATAGCTTTCATTCTTAGAAATTAACAAAAGGATATTTTCTTTTTTTGTCAGGGTATATAAATCCGGCACCTTCTTTTCTGATACCTCCGAGTCCGTAAATCTGTAAAAAGCGACACTGTCTTTTTTTTGGACTTAATAAGTAAATAAGATGGCTTGTAGTTATCTTGTCATTTTTATCAATCCTTTTATCATCAACATATTCTCCATTGTCAATAGTTTTATTAACAATATGGGTAATACTATATGATTTAGATGCCTGTGCACAGGCGTTTGTATAAAACACCGTAAAAATGAATAATATAGTAAACAGATATTGTATCATTTTATTCTCTTTCCAACATATTTCGGTACTTTATTAAGATCTTTTTTTTGAGATTTCATTAAAGAAAGGTATTCTTTATAATTAAGACTTGCTTCCTCTTTTTCCCCAGCTATCCAAAGACTATCAGCCAAGTTTAAATAAGCGACAGTTCTATGGGGATATTTTTTAATTATTTCTTTTAATATAATGATAGCAAACTGATTCCCGTTTTTAGTTTTAGCTAAATAATATGCAAGATTATTATATTGATCTATATTATTGTCTTTTACCGGAATTTCAATAATCATTTTCTCAATATCAGATAATTTACAAGAAACAACAAAATCTGAAAGATTTTTCTGACAGGACAATAATGAGTATAAATTATCGAAATAACTTTTTTTAACCAAATGGATGTACATTTCATTACATTCTTTAAAATGTGTATACTTATTCATTGAATTACCAGAATTTTGTATAGAGATTGTGTCATTTGCATACATACCTGATATACCATCTGTAAAATCAAGATAAGTTACATTGCTGTCTTTAAATACCTTTAAAAATCCTTTATTCTTTACTTTTCCAACACTAAAAGTAAAAGTATTATCATCATTTATTTTTAAATTTAGTTTACATTTTGATTCTACAGGTGAATAATTGCCTGCAATATCCTGAGAAAACACAAAGTGGGAAGTGAAAAAAATAAAAAATATAAATGGTTTAATCATCAAGTTTCTCAATTTTAGCCTTATTATTTTTGCCCCATTTGAGGTTTTTAATATCGCTTGTTTCATATTTATATGTACCTATTGATTTTAATTTATTTGTTTTACAATCCTGCTCAATTTTCATTAATTTAATAATGGATTTTACATTACTTTTCCTATGATCAAAACCGTTTAAACCTCCATTTATTCTAACAGAAATAAAAATAAGATCATCTTTATCTGCATAACCACCAAGCTGTCTATCATCCCAGAACCAAGCTGCAGAATCACAAGTGTATGTTAAATCATTTGCAACAACCTCTGGTGTATCAATTAAGTCTTTTTTACCGATATGTTTAAAATACTTTTCGTAGGTATCTTTCCATGTTAATTGTATCAATCCTTTTCCTTTATATTTTGGTCCATAACCTTTAACATTATGTCCGTGCTTTATACATTCATTATATCTATTATAAGCTCTTTGGATTTGTTTAATTTGCTGAGCATTAAATTTTTTATGAAGTTCTGCACTTAACTTTTTATCTTTCTTATAATTAGCGTAAGGTTTAAAGCTGTCATACCCTTCCTGATGGGTAGAATGATCATAATCCCATCCTGAAGCATATTCCATAGTTGTATTCAGTCTATCAGACTCTGTTTCAATCTGAGCTAGAAAATGAGCTTTTCTAAGGCATGTATTTATATTATTATCTTTCATTGCTTTATTCAGAGCATTTGTAAAAGCCTTATATGTTTTCATTTCCTCAGGTAAAGGACAATTTTTTGCAGTAAATAATTTCTTAGATTTATAGAAAGATTTTATATCATCTTCTGTAAATTCTTTCTCACAAAAACATTTTTTATCATCCTTCTCTTCCGGTACCGGTGCTCCCTTCGGATCAATTTTTTCCGGAGCATTTACTTGTCCGGAGGTTACAAATTCTATTTTCCCTGACTCAGGTGGTATATTGCCCGGCATTTTTCCTATTCCTGGTAAAGTAGATTTTTTTAGCAGCACGAAGTTTTCCTGCACTTTTGCAGTTCCAAAATCCTGCCATTCCGTAAGGGAAATCATCTGAAAACCATCATCAAAGATAAAATTGGGTATTTGCTTTTCTACGACAGTTCCTGTAAGCTTATCTTGTGTTGTCGGCACATTATTCAATACTTTAAACTTTCCCAAATGGGCATTGAATTTTATTTTTGCCCCATCTATTGCCAATAATAAACCTTCATCTTTTTTGTCTTTTTCATCATTTTCGGCTCGTTTGTCATCCATCTTCTGCTTATTATCAGCCTTTATTTTGTCGTTATCCTGTGCCGTATTCTGATTCTGGGTTTCCGGAGTATTACCTTCTCCTTCGTTCTTTAGCCTATCCATAATAATGAATGTTTTAAGTGAGAATTCTGTTTTTTTATTTCTACAAAACCTTCTTCATAGTGTTTTCCTTTACAGATAAATATTCCTCTGAAATCATCAATCCCCGCCCGTTCCAGATTTTGGGCAGAGACTTTTAAAATCATTTTCTCTCCATCTTTTTCAGGTGTTATGATTTCTGTAAATCCTTCCGGAGAAATTCTTTTTCTTGGGGTGTCAAATGATTGTAGCAAACCGTTGAAGAGCAATCCAAACATATTATATTCTGTCAAAAAATCAATCAGTCGGCTTTCATCTTCCAATAGGCTGCTGATCTGACTGAAATAGCTATCTATGGCTTCCCCTTTATGGTTTTTTGATAATTCAGCCTGCAATTTCCCCCATCTCAGCCGAAGAAAAAGCAGGTTATCTACTGCTGTAAGATTGCCTTCATGATCAACCCTGCATTCCAGTTCGTCAAACAGATAACTGATCTTTTTTATCAATCTCCCCATAGCCGTATCGTTATCCGAAAAATCGAAGTCAATCACCAGAATCTGAAACAGGTGCTCTTCCCCGGCCTTTCCAATATAATAGATCTCAATCTGCCGGGCATAGCTTTTGGTGACCGCATAAACAGGATTCCGCTGCTCAGTTACGATTGTTTCCAGCCTGTAGGTTTTCCGATGAAGATTTTCCAATACAGTAATCATCATTAAGGGTATATTCTTCTTTGGTAATCATTATTGGGATCCATACCCATCCAGTCCCTGTTTGCCGACCAATGAAGGTATTTATTACGTATAATTCTCAACAATGTCTGAGGGGGATAAGCCGTAACCACCACCTCCTGCAGAGTCTTTGTTTTAATTATATTACCGTCTTTATCTACCACTTCATCAGGTATTGGCTCCTGTACCGGCTCCGGATTTTCTAACCTTGCTCTTGCTCTTTCCTGTCTTTCTTTTTCCACTACTTCATCCGGTTTAAAATTCCATTTTTCTCCGCCGTCAAAGACATAATGATGCAAAATATCTTTTGCCTGATTCAGGTAATTATCGTGCTCTATAGAATAAGTGGTTTCTGTTTTTATGTTCAACTGGTGATCATACAGATTTTTTCCAAGTTCTTCCATAAACTGCAAAGGAATATAGCTGTATTCTTTTCTCAGAAAGCGGATCCCGGTAATCTTCCGGTATACGGCCCCCATCGTTAAAACATTCAGGAAACTGTTATTAATTTCTATCTGATCTTTATTAAACCAATGTTCATCAATCAGTTGCTGTCTGCGCTTATTTAGGAACCACACCGGCTTATGATTGGATGTTTCTATTTCATCTACCGTTTCTTTTCCGCTTTCATAAGCACCACCAATGTCACAATGAACTCCTGGAAATTCTTTTTCAATACTGCCCGGGAACCTTGTTAACGAAAAATTTTCACGATGTTCATTTTCTGCTGTAAAATGAACTGCTTTAAAGTAAGACCCGGGATTCAATAACTGTAACTGCTCCACATCATCTCCAAAATTATATTTGGGACCTAAAACAGAATGTTTCATTCCTTCCCATCCTACACGTCTCATTCCTCCCATATCACCATATTCTTCATATGATGAAACGGTATCATATACCCCGATAAAACGAACATCCAGCTCTAAATCTTCCAGTTCCTCTTTTGTCAGAATATCTTTACTTAAAAGGTAATATCCAAGAAAACCAAATTTCGGCAGTTTACCATCTATGATATACTGAGGGTCTACTTCAGTATCATCTTTATCCAGCCAGATATCACCATATTCAGGAACCATCACCGGGCCTTCAGGAGAGTTGAACTGGGTATAGCCAACCACTTTTCTTGATTTTCTGATCTCCACATCTTTGGCTCTTTTCTTTCCGTTGATCTCATAGGCAAAATTCCTTGCAGCTGCGGCTCCACGGCTGAAACCGAAGGTATCAATATATATTTTTGTAAATTGTTTATCCGCATTTAAGCTATTTCTAATGATGACTTTAATTCTATCTGCCAGTTTTTCACATCCTTTTCTTACTTTTCCTCTTACCCCTGTGATACCGGACCCGTATTGGAAGCCGTCATCTACATCCCTGCGATTATCCAACGTTCCAATACCTTCTATATAAATAGCATAAGTATTCTGTTCACAACACTTATATAACCGTGCAACATTGGTAAAGTCATTACTAAAACTGTTGTCAACCCCCATTTTATCTAAGCGGCTTCTGTGAATCGCTTTAAGATACTGGTCATACTCGGAACCCGCATCCGGTTTTTTTTTATGATCTAAATTATCATATTCTTTTTCCTGCTGCTTAGTGGCAGCTTCTATAGCTTCTTCTTTTTTTGCAACTACTTCATCAGAATCTGTGCTTTCAATTTTGTTTTTACCGTCCTTATATTTTTGACGGAGCTCAGTATTTTTAAGATTATTTAAAGTTCCATCAAAGAAAACACCTATCTCCAAATGCAGCTCATCAATTGGTGGTGTATTATTTCCTGTATTATACACAAATGTTTTTCCCATAATCTTAAATTTTGAAACTTCTTAATTTTTCTTTTTCGATTTAAACATTTCTAAACTATCTGTCTTAATAAAAGCTTCTTTACCATTTTCCCCTTTTAGTTTTACCGTAAAAAAGCTAAATGCTTCGTTCACTTTTATAACTAATTCGGCTTTGGTACTCTTGGGATCATCTCCGAAAACTTTATTGAAAGCGTCAAAGCTGGATTTGGTATCCAAATTACATCCTGCCCCATATCTGTTATTATCTTTATCTAATACTGACATTGAAATTGAACTGGGAATTGCTCTCAAAACATAATCCGACAAAGGATTTTTTGCTGCATCAAATTGTTCTTTTTCACCATTTATCATATCGATTCCAACATCTCTAAAAGGGTTTAACTTTGAATTTTCCGGAAGTTCAAAAATGACTTTCCAGCTAAATCTTGTCCTATAAACATCCCATAGCCCCAGTGGTATAGGTTTTCCAGTATTTTCTTCCTGTATTTTTTTGGGGATAATCTGTTCTCTTGTATGCACCATATCCAAATAGTCCTTTCGCCAAAACCGATTTTCGTGACTATCCAGTTTAGCAATTTCTGATTCCGGAATGGTTATTTTTTTCCCCAGATATCTTCCTATTTCTTTTTGCCATCCAACCCCGGCCACCCAAACAACTACTACTCCTCCCGGTGCCATACCAACTGCGATAACATTATAGTTTAAATGTTGTACTTTTCCACTCGCTCCTTTTATTTCAAATCCCTCACTAAAATATTTTCTTATTTTTTCTGTATCAATATCCGTATCTATCTGGTAAAACTGGTTTTCCATATAAGACATCCAGACGAAATCCAGTCGGGTCGGAAGACTTTTAAATCCATTATCCATTCCATGGTTGATTGAGCCCCAGGCATTACTGCCAGGTACAATGCCAAATCCTAAACCTACCCATTCTCCTCCTTCACATTCTATTCCTCCTTTGTATACTTCCATAGGATATCCTAAGGGAGCTGAAGTTCCTTCTGTCCATTCATATTTTGTCATAGTCTTAGTTTTTTGATCTTCTTTTTTTTCCTGACACGAGATCTGGGTGAAAAATAAAAAGCTTAGCAGGTATTTTATTATTTTATTCATTATAAACATCTTACAACCTTAAAAATAGTTTAGTGGCGGTTATTCTTATGCCAGCAAAGGAAGAATAATTATTAAAATCAATGATATCACGATAAAGCATATTCCAAAAGAGTAAAAACAGTACAAAACAAAGTCTCTTATTTCATTTTTCTTATTGATGGAAGTCAGGAAGAACGGCAGGGCAAACAGTACCGGAAAAAATGCCAAAATCAGCCATAGGGCAACCCATGCATAATCTCCATTTCGAAACTGTGTCATATCTATGAAACTTAATTCAATAATGACAAGTAGCACTACAGCCAGCAAAGATGAAACGAAAGAGATCAATGATTTTTTTAACATATTACCCTTTATTCACTTTAGCATCTATTTTACCCAACATTTTGGCGACTCCTGAGCTTTGCAGTACAATATCGCCATTTTTTGCTTTATGCGTAGTTGTGGACGTCGTTTCCTTTAAATCACCGGTCACATTAATTGTTTTGTTTTCGTTAATGGTCTGCTTGTAATTTTTGGAGGTAAAATTATGATTGTTGATAATATTAACAGCATTGTCGTTGCCAACACTTGTTTTCATATCCTTTCCTACATTAATATTGAGGTTTTCCCCTGCATTGAACGTCATATTTTTAGGAGCAGTCACTACAATATTGCCTTTCCCATCCATGAAATAATTATTCCCGCTCGCGTCTATAATATTCACACTTCCCTCAGCATCATTCATTAAAATCCGGATTCCACTTCTGGTTTGTATTGATTTTAAATGATTATCAGCCCCGCCTCCAAGAGCAGTGCCTCCGTGAAACATCCCACCCATTACGAAAGGGCGGTCCGGATGATTGTGAACAAAACCTACCATTACCTGATCTCCCACTTCCGGTATGGCCACATATCCTCTGTTTTGAGTGATCTGATCTGTGCCGCCGGCATCCGGAGCCATCATTCTGATGAAATTGGTTGTATCATGCAGCTGCCAGTCGAACCTCACGGTAACTCTTCCCTGCCCCAGCGGATCCGTGTTGGATATTACAGTGGCAATCTGTGGCTGTGCAATAGGTATGGTAAACTCCGGTGTCGGAATATATCCTGTATCTGAAGCGATAGCCTTAAAGCTTCCTTTATAATGTCCTAGAGTATCCACCTCGTGAATAACTTCCGTCACCATCAGTTTGGTGAAATAAGCTGTTTTATTGGTGTCAGTCTTCCGCATATTGATATCAGCTACACACCCTGGATATAAGAACGGAATTGTAGTTCCTCCTGAAACGGTAAATACTTCCACAGCCCTGCTTCCCGCAAGACTCGTCTGGGAAATAACGACATCCATATCAGTGGCTGCTTTTATAGGTGCCACCTGCAAAGAAGGTGTTTTGAATATTCCTTCATTTTTTTTATAGGCATTCTGGGCAAGGTTACCTACATGTTTTATAGGTGTTTCACCGGAAATCAATTTAGCATTGGCGCTGCTGTTATAGCCGTAAAACTGGGGTTTTATATGTACCGCGCTCAGCTCTACATTCACATCGGAAACATTGCTTCCGTATATCAGTTCCAGAGATTTGTTCTGAGGAGGCATATTCCCGAAATGCAGGATTTCCCCATCATAATAGAACTGCTCTCCATAAGCCTCTGCCATTCTGCAGAGATAATTATAATGGGTTTCATTATACTGGGCACTGTAAAAGATCTGAGATGATGCCTTTGCATTGACCTTCACATCATACTTACTGCTTTCTATTCCCTGCCTGATAACCTCTTCAGCAATAATGCCCATATTTACGGATTTTTCCCCGCCAAAGCTTTGGGTATGCGGTGCCGCATCCAGTAAAATGGTAGGGCTGTATCCTTTCAATACAACATTTCCCAGGCTATGGTTTTCCTGGCTGAACCCTACTTTAGTGATCACCCCTACAAAAGTTCTTTCCGGGCTGCCTTCTACATCTTTATATTTAAAAACAACGGTGAGTCGTTTTCCTAAAAACTGCTGAGCTTCTTCCAGATCATGATTCTGTACTCCGTCTAAAGTATCATGGGCTAATGTAAGCTCGAAATGATGGTGATTTTTTACACTTTGCTGTAAACGGAAATGCTTGAAGTGTTTGATTATTTTACCTTCAATGACAATATCCAGTTTCACCACACGGTTGATTCCAGGGATATGATTCTCTGAAATCTTTTCGGAATTCGAGATATTTTTATTCATATTATGTGGGTCTTTGGTGAATTTTTTTATTTCAGAAAAAATCTAAAATAAATTACATTTCTATAAATTATAAATTTTCCACAATTCACATTATCAGCTTTATTTTTTTAAATCTTAGTGAGGCGAGTATCTTTACAGGTGAGTGTTGACAAAAAAACAGAACAGCATCCTGATGTACCATTCTGTTTTATACCTGTGCGATCATTAACAAATTTATCCTTGAGACGAAGGCCATCCTCCGTCATAAGAAGAATTTCCAAGATCAATTTGCTCTGCACTTACTACAAAACTGATGTACATACTGTTTTCATCTACCGCATCGAAATCTACTTCATGCTGGATAACATAACCGTTTGTCCACTTCAATGTTGTTAAAGTTCCTTCTTCGTGGGATTTGTTGAAAGTAACTTCTCCTACAGTAGGCTTATACTTTCCGTTCAGTAAACTTTCCAGGATGTCTGACTTTTCAGTAGCTTCTACTGTAATTTTGATCAATGCATTGGAAGGATCTGATGCTACACGTCCGGATACGTCTGTTGCTCTTGATACACTATAATTCAGCTTTAATAATTTTTGTCCTTCTCCGTTGTTGAATTTTAAAATTCCTCTTGAATTTCTTTCTGCCATGATTGTAAATTTTAACCGTTAATATTTTGTGATTTGATGTTTGTTATATCACCAAATTTAGAAGTATTAAGCGAAACAACATACAATTCATGCATAAATGTGAAAAAGTGTAGTACTTTTACGACTAACACTTGTTAGGCGATCTATCAGCTGTAAACCAACACATTACCCTGAATAAAGCAAAAACCAATAGTGTATTACCCCTGGATACAATGTCTGTATCACATAAAATTAAGCATAGTTTTCACGAAACATTAACTCCGAAGACATGTCCTACAAGTGCTGTAATTCCCATGGCAACGGTTCCCCAGAAACAGATTCTCAATACAGCTATTTTTATACCGGAACCTCCTGCTTTGGCAGAAATTGCCCCTAAAAGCATCAAAAATACGATCGCAAACCCATATTGGAAGTATACCATTTGCTTAAGGGGAGCCACAAGGGAAACCGTAAACGGCAACAATGCTCCCACAGCAAAAGAACTGAAAGATGCCATCGCTGCCTGCAAAGGCTTAGCCTGTGTTATTTCGTTTATCCCCAATTCATCCCGGGCATGGGCTCCCAATGCATCATGTTGGGTAAGTTCAATTGCGACCTGCATTGCTGTTTCTTTTGTACAGCCTCTTTTTTCATACACTTTGGCAAGTTCTCTCAGTCTATTTCCGGCATTTCTTCTAGTTCACGCTGTTCGCGGATCAGGTCTGCCTTTTCTGTATCTTCTTGTGAACTTACCGATACATATTCTCCGGCCGCCATAGACATTGCTCCTGCAATCATTCCGGCAAGAGCAGCCAGAATAATGATATGTCTTTCCGGTTCTGCTGCAGCAATTCCAATAACAATACTAGTTGTAGACAACAATCCGTCATTTGCTCCCAATACGGCAGCCCGAAGCCAGCCCGCCCTGTTTATATAATGCTTTTCAAGTTGATGATGCATATCAAGAATATTTTATTGATTAAGCTATGATTAAGCTTGGAATCTGGAATTTAATAAAGTATAAAGCTCACATTAAAGGTATAAAATATTCATCAAGAATCATTTTTAATTATATTCTATTGCGGATAAAACCTCATTTGTTCAAAACTAAAACCGGGGTTTGCCCTCAGGAGATCAATTAATCCTTTTAATTCCGATTCTTCCCAGCTTTTCTGGAACATTTCATCGTGGAGTAATATAACCACATTGTTTTTTGTAAATGTCTTGTCTGAACTGCAAAATTTCTGAACGGAAGTATACATTTCATTGACGGTCTGGACAGGTGTCCCATCAGCCGGACGATGCTGCCATTCCACATCCCAGCCAACCACTTTATAACCTAAAGCTGCTAACTGGTCTGCTGTCTGTATTCCATTGGTAACATCATTCTTTGACCTTCCATCCAGTCTCCAGATATTCCTTCCCGGAAGGCGTACGATCTTATAGGGCAATTTTAATACACTCTGATTATAAACGATGTCCTTAACGGATTTGCCTACATTATTATAAAATGCTTCATAATGATTATTGGCATGGGTGAAACTATGGTTATATTCATCAATATATGGATTCTCATCATAATATTTTGCATAGGTATCCATCTGTTTATCTTTAATCACATGCTCTCCTACCATGAAAACACTGATCTTGATTTTCTCCTTCAGTACAATATCATTGATGTTTTCACTTCCGTTAAGCGGACCATCGTCAAATGTCAGGTAAATATGGCATTTGACGGATGGCTGAAGAGTTGCTTTCTGTGAATAAAGAAAATTACCCAGTATTAAAAAAGTAGTTGTAAGTGAGATCAACAGTTGGTTCATAATAATCAGTTTATCACAAAGATAAGAAAGCTGAAAATTATTTTTTTGTATTCATTTTAATATAAAATATCCAGTACATTACAAAAATTAATTCCAGGATGAAGTCTATAAGATAAACCCACCGAATAACCCCTTTCAGATAATAATAAAGATCAATACCTGCCAGTCCCAGACAGCCCAATATAATGGTTACTGTAATCAGAGGACTATATCTTACATGCATGATATACAGAATAAGAAAGGTATAAGGAAAGAGCAGGAGACTTACTGTTTTTACAAGCCATATATCGGTTTTAGGTCCTGTGACTGCAAAAAAACTTTCAAGGTGAACAAATGGCCATATTGCAGTAAGCAGATAGTAAAAAAGCTGGCTGTAAGGTAGTATTTTATCTGTTTTCATAATAAATGCATTATAACTTACTTCATTACCCAGATACTTGATGATCTTTCTGCTACATAAAAAATTCCTTTCCCGTTTTCATCCAGAACAACTTCTTCTTTCCTATTCTGCAAAAAATCATAAAATACGGAACCCTTCAGGGCAATATCCACTTCAATTTCTTTATTTCCTTCTTCATTATTAGAGATCATAACAATACATTTCTGATGTACCTCATCTCCCTTCCGGAGCCACGCTATGCAATTGGGATGATCAAAATAACTGATCTGTTCACCATAGGCAAACCGTTTTCTAGCCTCTAATAACCTGGTAAGGATACTTACTTTTGGCATCACGATCTTTATTTCTTTGTTATCTTGTATTTCTACATATTCCACTCCAAAAAGATCGGGATAGAAAACACACGGATAGGCATTTTCAGACATCAGGATAATGGTATATGCAATAGGCTTGAACCAGTCTTTCACCGCAGATTCCAATGCCTGGAGTTTTTGCGTGTCATGATTTTCAACAAAAGAAACGGAGGACATGGGTTTCCATTCCAGGAAAGTATTTTTTACGATGTTTCTCATGTCATAGTTCTTTCCTTCTTTGGAAGCCTGAAAAAAGTTATAGTGAAGCGGCACATCAAAAAAAGAAATGAGATCATCCATCTCATCAGAGAAATCAGAGATTTTTTCTACTTTATCTTTCCAGAATTCTCCTATCATAAAGCAATCTTTCACTTCTGCTTTAATATAGGAGATCCAATCTTTTAAAAATTCAGATGAAATGTGCTTAAGGGCATCCAGACGAAGCCCGTCAATATTGGTTGTTTCAATATACCATCTGATCCAGTCTTTCATTTCCTGCACAACATAGGGATTACGGTATTCTATATCATTCCCCATTAGATAATCATAATTTCCGAACTGGCTGCTTACTGATGAATTCCAATCCTGTCCATATTCATTATAGATTTTAAAAACACCTTTTATTTCTTTATCTCCTTGATGAATACTATCAATTCCGCTGAAGCACTGGTAATCCCAAATAAATTCTGAATATTTTTTCTTTCTTCCCGGAAAAGTAAATCTTGTGAATGCCAATGCGGAAAAAGGCTCTCCAATTATCTCATTCCTGTTTTCTTCCTTTACCTGATGTACAATGATCTGTTCTTTTTCATCACCACCCATTCTGTGGTTCAAAACAATATCTGCATAAACAGACATTCCCAGTTCATGCGCTTTTTCTATAGCCCTGATATATTCTTCCCTGGTTCCGTATCTGGTGGCAATACTTCCTTTCTGATCAAATTCCCCGAGATCATAATGATCGTACACATCATACCCCCTCCCGTCCACACCTAATACGCATTTGGAGGCAGGAGGAAACCAGACTGCAGAAAAGCCCATTTCTTTTAAATCCGTTGCTTTTTCTATAAACTCGAGCCAGAGATTGCCTGGATGATACCAATGAAAAAACTGGATAATAACTCCGTTCATATCTTTTATTTTTAAACCAATAATTACTTATACCTACGGTTAGAGTTTATCTCTTCTGATATTCGCTATCAGGCACAGATTTCTTTTCACGCTGTTTTCCGAGGTTTTCATAAAACTTGTGCAGCTGGTCCAGTTCTTCTTCCGTAAGATCCTCAATATCCACAATGCGGTTGCTTGCTTTTTTACTTGCTGCAATCAGTTCATTTAACTTGATCTGAATAGCTTTCGAATCTTTATTCTGTGCTTTCTGGATCAGAAAAACCATTAAAAATGTAATGATTGTTGTTCCTGTATTGATGATCATCTGCCATGTTTCTGAAAAACGGAAAAGCGGACCTGTAGCCGCCCATATCAAAACCAACGCTGCCGCACCTAAGAATGCCCATGGGCTGCCGGTAAAATAAGCTGCCCAATCAGCAAATCTGTCAAAAAAGTTTTTTTTCATACGAATTGATTTTTTATTACACATGCTTTAAAAACAAGTCATACGAAAATGATCCGTACGACTTGTCTAACATTAATCATACTAATTAAAAGAATATCTTTCTGTTTTTAATTTTCACTATATTTTCTCTTTCCATAAATTTTATGGTGCGGATGGCGGTCTCTACACAAATACCGGTGAGATTAGCCAGTTGTTGCCGGGTAAAGGGTATTTTAAAAGAAAAGGGTTCTTTTTCTTTCTGAAAACTTTTAAGATAAACCATTATTCCCATCAGGCGTTCGGCAGGATGCAGGGATGAATTTTTCTGCATCATAATGTACTGATAGTATAAGGAACCGGACATTGCCTTACATACATTAAGATACAAATGAGGATAAAGCCTGAGCATACTGAAAAAATTATTTTTACATAACCTTAACACCGTACATTCCGTAAGCGCTATAGCATCCATGGGATAAGAGCGTTCCAGAAAAAGTAAAGAATCTCCTATACTTTGCCCTTCTGATAATATATTCTGAATAAATTCTTTACCATCTTCATTACTGTTATTAAGTTTTACTTTACCTTTAATAATCTGATAATAGTATAACGGACTGGCTCCTTCATGAAAAATAAATTCTCCCTGACTGTATTCTTTTATTTCTGCACCTGCAGAACTTAAAATCTTATCATTAATAATCATATTGTCTTTTTTAAGTTCCCTCTTCATTATTTTATACCAATGAAAATTTCATTGGGTATGACAATTACTGAACATTGTAACTTGTTATTTCGTAATAAATTGCCCACGCTGCAAATACAATAACAATGATCCATATCCAGAACGGAATAGTCTGCGGCGTTTCACTTCCATTAATCAAAAAGCTCTTCTGATTTCCTTTATCATAAGCATTAATCATTAAGGAAAGTGTTCCGTCTACCACATCTTTATTTTTAAGTCCTTCTATTCTGATAGCCGGGCCGTTGGCTACAGTAAAATGGATTTTTCTTATTCCTTCTCTTCCGGAAGGTGAATGGCTTACTATTCTGAGGATATGCTCGCCATCTGTCATTTTTTTAGTATCCAGATCAAAGACAATTGGAGTTTCCAGCTCAGCAATGGGAGCCGGATCATCGTCAATAAACAAAAAAACTTTACTTCTATCTTTTGTCATGATATTCAATTTTCACCTGAAAACAGAGAATACTTGATATGGTTTTTATCTTTCTCTCCCGGCTTAATAAGGTATTTGGCAGAAAGTACAAAAGCAAGCACAGTTATCAATATGACAACGCCCACAATAAACCAGTCCCAATTACTTTCAGGGCCAGTTCCGTGGGTAAAATTTCTCGTCACTTTGGGCTGTTGAAGTTTACAAGCATCACAGGCATATGCATACACACTAAAGAGTACACCAGCCAATACGGTTATATTTTTTAAAAGGCTTTTCATTGTTATTTTATTTTATCCATTATTGTTTTTACTTCTTCCACGGTCACTTTTTTTGCGTTATTCCCCCAGCTTGATCTTTCATGATTCATAATTGCTGTTACATCTTCAGGTGTAAAATTGGCATTGGTTCCTACAGCCGGCATAGTAGCAAATTCCGGCCTTGGGTCATATCCCTTCATGATGATGGTAACATATAGCTCCAGGTCGCCGCCTGTTACTACGGGGCTTCCCTTCAGAGGAGGGAAAGCCCCGGGAACTCCTTCCCCATTGGCTTGATGGCAGCTTGCACAGTTAGCTGTAAAAAGTGCTTCCCCATCGGGCAAATTTGAATTTCCCCCGCCTTGTGCTGCTCCTTCTTCTTTTTTCTGTTTGTATAAAAAAGCGGGTACAATAGATTTATCAGTATAATCTGTCTGCTTCAGCGATTTTAAATAGGCTACCAGCAAAAGTGCATCAGGGCCTGCAACAATTTTCTTTGACTTATTTTTGATAAACTTCTCGGGGACCTTTACTTCTATATCCCCCGGCTGAAGATAATCACGCTCTATGAAAAGCCACGGATAAGCAGGCATAACAGATTGCTCTACAGCTGCTCTTGGCTGGTACAAATGAATCAGGTGCCACTCTGCACTAGGCTGCCGCTCTCCGATATTGGTAAGATCCGGCCCTGTTCTCTGCGTTCCCATCAGATTAGCAGTATTTCTCCAAAAATCAGTTCTTGTATTAATGGCAAAATCAGCAGGAATACTTGGTCTTTTCCCAAAAACATTATCCATTTCTACATTTCTTACCTGTTGGGTATGGCATGCTATACACCCATTCGCGATGTAAACCATTTTTCCTGCTTTTTCTTCTTTGGTAAGCATTCTGGACTGTTTCGGCAGCGGCTTATTAATACGTTGATTGTCCAAAGCCGGCAAAACAGCAATATAAAGTGTCAGGAAAACAAAAAGACAGAGTGCTGACCCAAAAAGAATCCTATGATCATTTAAAAATATCATTTTGTTAAATTTTAAGTATTAAACTCAGTATTCCCGAATTGCTTTTTAGCTGCTAAAATTTGTGCAGGAGTTTTCGGAACTTTTATTTCGTCACTCTTTTTCACCATGTTATAAAAATTATAGGCAAAAATGAGATGAGAAACCCACATCAGAGATCCACCGATAGCCCTCCATAACCAGAAAGGAGCCATATTGATTACTCCTTCTATGAAAGGTTTTTTCTTAATCCAAAGCTGCCCGGTCTGTGTTCCGCCAATCATCAGAGAAATAACATAAAACAGTAATCCTATCAGAGCCAGCCAGAAGTGAATTCCTACCCATATTTTAGGAGGTTCTTTTCCGGTAAGCTTTGGTACTAATGTATACGTAAACCCCCAAAGCATGAAAGTAATGATCCCATACATCGTAAGGTGGGAATGGGCAACTGTGAAATCTGTAAAATGCCAAAGCAGATTGGTATATCTGAATGCTTCCACGGTTCCCTGAAATGATCCTGTGAAATAAAATATGATAGACATAAAATAGAAAGGAAGTGTATAGCTTGTCTTAAGCTGATACCAGGCTCCGTTAAATGTCAGAAGAAAATTAGCTGTTCCTGCTGCTACAGGGATTAACATCCCGACGCTTGCAATAATTGCCGTTGTCTGCAGCCGCCAGGGAATAGCACTGAAAATAAAATGATGAGTCCCAATTAATGTATAAAATAAGGTATGAGTCCAAAATGCCAGCACACCTAAACTATATGAATAAATAGGTTTATTGAGCTGTTGGGGAAGAAAACAATACATTAATCCAAGATTAATCATCATGAACCACATTCCTATTGCCTGATGCATATAATACCCCTGAATAATGGTTTCTCCAACACCATCCTGCCATATCGGGATATAGGCAATCACTATAACGAGAACAATAAACATTGTTCCGGATACAATATACCAATTGGAAAGGTAAATTTCTTTGGTAGTCCGATGAACAATAGGCTTAAAAAAATTATGCAGTGAAAGAGCAACCCCAATTCCGAAGGTTATCATAATAGGCCAGATATATTCCCTGTATTTCCCTCCTCCGTTATTTACACCGGAAAGAACACTTATTGTTCCTGTAAGAACTGCCAAATTCACTAAAATAAGAGAGGCATACCCTTGCCTGATATTAAATTTTTCAACATTACTTACCCTGGGAATGACATAGTGTGCTAATCCTAACATTGCCAATGATGCCCATCCCCAGAATACTGCATTGGTGTGACCAGGTCTCAGCCTTCCATAGCTGAACCAACTTGTATGCTCAACATCCGGAGCTACAAGCTTAATACCTGCATACAAGCCAAAAGTTGTTCCCAGAACCAGCCAGAAAATAGCGGTCCCCAGGAAATAAAGAATAAGCCGGCTCAACTCAGGAGAGATATATTTCCGGAAGGAAGATGTCCTTCTTTTAGTAGGAAATACCCTTAATTCTTCTACTGAATTTATATTCTGAATAACTCCTTTGGTATCTGCAGGAGGTAAAGTCCCCGACAGGTCATTTTCAGGGGGCGTAAAGTTCAATTCTTTTTCCCTCTGTTCATAAGCCGCAATCTCTTCGGGAGAAAGATGTTCTATTTCTTTTTTAACCTCAGCGGATTCTTTTCGCTTTAATATTTTACCATAAATAGATAAAAATTTAAGAACCACAACGATAAGCCCGGCTATAATAACCATTAATGTGAGCAATAAGGTAATCTGTATCCCGGTTTCTTTAAATAATGCAATATCTGCCATAACAGTATTATTATGGATTAATGAATGATGCGTACTCCTGATGTATGTCTTCAACAGGTTATTGATGTTTTTCGAAAAAGGTTACCCCACCTTTTCTGAAATATGTTGCTTTCTGCTTTTTTTAATAGAATCCACATCATAGGATGTGCTGTCTACAGTAGCTGTATTATCTGCTGAATCCGGTGAGATCTGGGCTGAGCCGGAAGTGAGGCTGTCGGAAGCCATGATGGTATCCGTATTCGTCCGTTGGGCCTGAGGCTCTTTTTTGCAGCTGACTACAAAAAAGCTTGCCAGTAGGGTGAATGTTACAATAGATTTCATATAATAAATTTTGTGGTGTGTGATATCAAAAGTAGAAAACATGACTTTAAAACTTTATGACTCAGGTCATAGGACTTAGCAGATGCCCTGTTTTCACGAGAAAATCCTATTTTCTTATCTTTGCATCCGTAAAATCCGATAACAATATCAATGAGTTTATTATATATCAACTGGGATGTGAATCCCGAAATCGTCAATATTTTAGGTGTTCCTATTAAATACTATGGCCTGCTGTTCCTTTCAGGACTTGTATTATGTTTTAACATTTTAAAAAGCATCTATAAAAAAGAAAAATTAAGTGTACAGGCGCATGATGCCCTGTTTTCATATGCGCTTATCGGAATATTAGCCGGTGCAAGATTAGGACATTGTATCTTTTATGATTTCGATTATTATTCCCAGCATCCGTTAGAAATTTTCCTACCGATCCAGAGAGGTCCGGATGGTGCTTACCACTTTACCGGTTATGCAGGACTTGCAAGCCATGGAGGCGGAATTGGACTGATGATTATGCTGCTGATCTATTCCAGGAAGTTTAAAATTTCATTAATGACGGTATTAGATGCTATCGCGATTGTATTACCATTGGGAGGTGTTTTTATCAGGCTTGCCAATCTTATGAATTCGGAAATCATCGGAACCCCTACTAATGTTCCATGGGCTTTTATTTTTCGTCAGGTAGATAATCTTCCGAGACATCCTGCACAGCTTTATGAGGCAATTTCTTATTTTATTATATTCCTCCTTGTCTATCTTATTTACAAGAAAGATATCTTCAGGATCGGGAAAGGATTTTATTTCGGAATCAGTATTCTTTTAATCTTTATCATGAGAATCCTGATTGAGTTTATAAAGGTAGACCAGGTAGAATTTGAACATGGAATGAGCCTAAATATGGGACAGCTTTTAAGTATTCCATTTGTTCTTCTGGGACTTTTCTTCATTATCAAAAGCGTATTGGAAAAAGGAAAGATGAAAACAGTATAATTCTTTCCAAAAATAAATAAAAAACTCACTGAAAGTTGTTTTCAGTGAGTTTTTTTTTAAATACGTTTCAGATTATCTTGTTGTATAACCGCCATTGGCAAAAATTGTTTGTCCGGTGATCCACCAACCGTCAGTTACCAGGAACTCTACCAATGGAGCGATGTCCTTGATATCGGTAAGTCCGCCCAATGCAGATGCTGATTTGTGATAAGCTACGGCATCATCTGTTTCCTGCCCATAGAAGAACGGAGTATCCATTGGACCGGGCGCTACAGCCGTTACGGAAATTCCTCTGGCTCCAAACTCTTTAGAGGCAGCTCTTGTAAAATGCTCTACCGGTGCTTTTGCTCCCGCATAAGTGGAATACAATCCTGTATAGGCAGCCAGTAGTGAAGTTACAATGGTACAGATCTTCCCGTGGTTATTTATCTTTTTACCCGCTTCCTGTAAAAAGAAATATGCTGATTTTGAATTCACATTAAACATGGTATCATATTCTGCTTCTGTAGTTTCTGAAAATGGCTTTTTCAGTACCATTCCTACCGTATTGATCGCAATATCCACTCCGCCAAAACGGGAAATAGTTTCATCAAAAAACTTGGCAATATTATCTACTTTGGTAAGATCTCCCTGAAATAAAAATGCTTCAGCTCCCAATGCCTGAACTTCGGCCAGCGTTTTTTCACTTTCTGCTCTGGAACTTTCACTATTGTAATGTATAGCCAGTTTAGCTCCTTTTGCAGCAAAATCTCTGCTTAATAATCCGCCAAGGTTTTTACCTCCTCCGGCAATTAAAACAACTTTTCCGTTTACATCTTGTGTTGACATTATTTTTAATTTTTAATTGTTGATGAAGCAAAGATGAATAATAAAAGTGGTCTCAACATGGTGAAATTTTCGGGAATTTAACTAAAGTTTCGGAGGAGGCTGAGTTTTTGGGATGAAAAAATATTAAAAATTTATATAAACATATTAATTCCAATATCCTGTTATCTTCCAAGCAGATAGAGTTTACATCCTGTTTATTTAATTAAACACATGCTTAACTTTTCCAGCTTAAGTGAATTTTAGGCACAGCATTTGATGCTCTCCCACCCGTATTAACACACACCATTTCATTCTTAATATATTTTTTTTAATCCTCAGCTTACTGGGGATTTTTTGTGAAAAATATTCAAGGCTGCTTTATCCCTCTGTAAATAAGAACATACGGATAAAACCATTTCTGATAATCAATCATTTAAAAACAGTTTTATTCATTTTATTATTGTATATTTGCATATTATTAACCAAAGTCACTACTTTGTTTTCTGTAACGACTCAGAATATACGTATTCAGTCTTTGCTTTTTGAGCAGCCATATTTTTAACTTTTATTCTTCTACCCAGAACAATACTTGTCGGAATTTTAAAGCTCTGTATGATTAGGAAACCCAGAACAGGAAACATCGACGGGCTTTAAGGTCTAAGACAGGCCGGAGTGAACAATACAATTAATAGAAACTAAATACTAAAAATAATTTATGGCAGATTCTTTTTCTAAAAAGGAAAATTTCAAGAAAAAAATTCAAAAGCAAAAAGAAAAAGCGCTAAGACGCGAAGAACGTAAAACGAACAACAACAAAGGTAAGGACATGGAGGATGTCTTCATGTACGTAGATGAATTCGGAAGATTAACATCTACTCCGCCAGAACAAAGACAGGAAGTAAATCTTGATGACATTCAGTTGGGGGCAGCTCCTATTATTGAGGAAGATCCAAGAAAAACAGGGATTGTTACCTTCCTTAGCGAAAAAGGATATGGTTTCATTACTGAAGATAACACCAAAGAAAATATCTTCTTCCACAATAACAACTGTGCAGAACCCGTAAAGAAAGGAAACAAAGTTTCTTTTGAGAAAGAAAAATCTCCGAAAGGATTTTCTGCAGTTGAGATCCAGATTGTTAAATAAGATCAACATATTCTGCAGTGTTTTGCAGATATGTTTTTAAACTATACAGAGACCGTCTTAATGATGGTCTCTTTTTTTATCAATAATCATCAGAATCAAAAAGAAGCTGCCTCACACCGAGACAGCCCCTTTTTCATCGTAAAAATAAAATGACCGGTTCAAAAAACCGAAAAAATTCTGCTTATTTCTAATTCAGGTTTCCTCCTAAGGCTTTAAACAAAAGAACATTATTTCTGGTATTCTGATGCTGGAACTGTAACAGATCAAGTTCAGCCGTCAGTTTACTTTTCTGTGAGTTAATCAGTTCAAAATAATTCGCGTACCCTGTCAGATACAAATCATTGGAAACCTCAACCCCACGGTCCAGAAAGCCTACTTCTTCTGATTTTAATTTTAAAACCCTTTCATAGATCCTAGTCTGTTTCAAAATAGACTGCAATTCATTGAAAGCTGTGGTAATGCTCTTCTGATAATTTAAAAAAGCAATCTCCTGTTCTTTACTGGCAACTTTAAACTCATATTTCAGCTGGCCCTTATTAAAAACAGGAACCATTAATCCACCTAATAGCTGTCCTGCCAATGAACTTGGTTTGAAAAGTGTTTCTACAGAGAAAGAATTTATCCCTATTCCGGCTCCAAGGTCAATTTTAGGATAAAAAGCAGCTCTTGCAGCCTTTGCATCTGCCTGCGAAGCTTCCAACACATAATAATTGGCTGCCACATCCGGCCTCGCATGGATAACTGCTTCTACATTGATAGTTTTGTTTAAAACGTCCATATTGGTAGGCATTAGCGTTTTACCACGTTTTACCTCTCCACCATAACTTCCCGTTAAAGTTGTAATAGCCTGTTCAACAGTTACAATTTCAACTTTAATATGCTCTATTTCTGCCAGCCAGTTGTTATTCTGAGCTTTGAACTGTTGTACTGCAAGTTCTGTTGCTTTTCCCACTTCACGTTGAGCCAGGACAATTTCAAAGGCTCTCTGCTGAAGGTTATAGTTCTTCTGATAAATTGCCAGGCGGTTATCTAAGGCTACCAGCTGATAATAAAGGTTCGCAATATCTGTGAAAAGCTCTACCTGAAGCAATCGCAATCCTTCTGTAGAGGCCAGATATTTCTTCTGGGCAGCAATTTTCTTGTTCTTTAGCTTGCCCCATGCATCAATTTCCCAGCTGCTTCTTGCTCCAAGCCAATAATTAGGAGTAAAATCACGGTTGATCTTCTGTTCTTCCGTGATATTGGGGGAAAGATTGGTGTCATAGTTCCCCACTCCCTCCATCGTATATTTTCCATAGCGGTTTCCTGTGGCTTCTGCCCCTACTTCAAGGGAAGGCAAAAGATCCATCTTTGATCTCTGCAAGAAACTGTTGGCAATTTCCACTCTCTGCTGTGCGATCTGAAAATCCGGATTAGCCTGTACCACTTTATCAAAAAGCTCAAGCAGGTGTGCATCGGTAAAATAGGCTTTCAGGTTCAATTGCTGAAATTCTTCCGAGCTGGCTGCTCTGGCCGGTATTTCCGGAAGCGTCTGAGCTTTTTTAATATCAGCAACCTTTGGAACAGCACATGAAACCAAGCTTAAGGCAGCTATACCGTATAATATATATTTATGATTTAATCTTTTCATCTTTCTTCTTATTTTCAAGTTTTGCAAAGAATATATACAGCCCCGGAATTATGACCAGTCCGAAAACAGTTCCTATAAGCATTCCTCCTGCTGCTGCCGTACCAATGGAACGGTTACCGATGGCTCCAGCTCCTGATGCAATGCATAATGGAATCAACCCTGCTACAAAAGCAAATGAGGTCATCAGAATAGGTCTAAGACGCTGCCTTGCTCCTTCAATAGCTGCGGGAATAATATCATAGCCCTGTTTATTTCTGGCTACGGCAAATTCTACGATAAGAATTGCATTTTTTGCTAAAAGCCCGATCAGCATGACTAAAGCTACCTGTGCATAGATATTATTATCCAATCCGGCCATTACCAATGCGATATAAGAACCAAAAATTCCTGTTGGAAGACTCAATAGTACAGGCATCGGAAGAAGGAAGCTCTCATATTGAGCCGCTAATAACAGATATACGAAAAGCAAACAGATCAGGAAAATATATACGGTCTGATTTCCTGATAAGATTTCTTCTCTTGTCATCCCCGACCATTCAATATCAAAACCTCTCGGAAGGCTTTCTTTAGCTACACGTTCTACAGCTGCAATAGCATCCCCAGAACTGTAACCTTCTGCGGGTTCTCCGTTAATCATAGCTGACATATACATATTGTACCTCGTTAATACTTCAGGCCCATATACTTTTTCAATGGTGATAAATGTTGAAAATGGAACTATTTCCCCTTTATCGTTTTTCAGGTATAAATTCAAAATACTTTCAGGAGTATCCCTGTGTTCCGGACTTGCCTGAACCATTACTTTATACATCTGGCTGAAACGGATAAAATTGGTTGCATAATAAGAGCCCAGCATCGTTTGTAATGTGGACATGGCATTGTCTACAGATACTCCTTTCTTTGCAGCCATATCATAATCTACATTAATCATGTATTGCGGAAATGTAGCATCAAAGCTGGTAAAGTTATTCTGCAACTCTGGGGCTTCATTCAGTTTTTTAACAAAGTCTTTGGTGATTTTATCAGTATTTTCGATAGATCCGCCTGTTCTGTCCAGTAAACGCAATTCAAAACCGCTTGTATTTCCGAATCCCGGAACGGTGGGTGGAGCAAAGATTTCGATCTGGGCATCGGCAATTCCTTTTGTTTTCTCTGATAGTTCTGTAATCAGCTCGTCAACTGAAATAGATCTTTCTTTCCAGTCTTTAAGGTTAATCATCGCCATTCCGTAAGATGAGCCGGCGATTTCCGTTACAATACTGTATCCAGCCAAAGTTGTCACGTTTTCTACTCCGTTTATTTTCTTGGCTATTACCGTTACTTCATCCAATACCTTTTCTGTTCTTTCAACCGTTGCTCCCTGAGGAGTGGTTACACTTACATATACCATTCCCTGGTCTTCCATCGGTATAAATCCGGTTGGAAGGAACTTACTCGTCACAAAAGTTAATCCGATAAACAGGAATAGCAAGCCAAAGGTAACAGTAGTCCTTGTCGCAAATTTTGATAAAATCCCAACATAGCCATTCGTTAGTCTCTCAAAACCTGTATTGAAGCTCTGGAAAGCCCTGTCAATGACTGTTTTCTTTTTATTGTGATCATGAGGTTTTAAAATAATGGCACATAATGCAGGAGTAAGCGTTAATGCATTTACCCCGGAAATCACAATACTAATAGCCAGCGTTAATGAAAACTGGCGGTAAAATACTCCCACCGGGCCATCCAGGAAAGCCACCGGAATAAATACAGCAGACATTACAATAGTGATAGCCACTACTGCTCCTGCGATTTCTTTTGTAGCACTGATGGTTGCATCCATAGCATTCATGCCTTCTTCCATCTTTACATGGACGGCTTCTACAACAACAATGGCATTATCCACCACAATACCGATAGCCAGTACCAGGGCAAATAGTGTTAATAAGTTAACTGAAAAATCCAGCATATTCATAAAGGCAAAGGTTCCTACTAACGCAACAGGAACAGCCAATACAGGAATTAATGTGGAACGCCAGTCCTGAAGGAAGATAAATACCACGATTCCTACCAGAATAAAGGCTTCAATAAGAGTTGTTAATACCGCACTGATAGAAGCATCAAGGAATCTGGAAACATCATAGGCCATGTTATATTCCATTCCCGGAGGGAAGGACGTGACTTTCAATTCTTCCATTTTTGCCTTCACACTTTCAATTACTTCAGAAGCGTTGGAACCCGGACGCTGCTTCATCATGATGGAGGCAGAGGGTCTTCCGTCTGTTTTGGAAACCATTCCATAATTCATTGCCCCGAATTCCACCTTGGCAATATCTTTAAGTTTCAGGATTGTTCCGTCTACATCTGATCTGATCGGAACTTCTTCGTATTGTTTAGGTTCAAAGAATTTCCCTTTATATTTGATAACATACTGAAGCTGGCTGGAAGTTTTTCCTGAGGTTTCCCCTACTTTTCCCGGTGCTGCCGAAATATTCTGTTTCTGCAGCGAAGTAATAACCTCATCTGCCGAAATATTATAGGCTGCCATCTTCTGCGGATCAAGCCATACCCTCATGGAGTATTCTTTCTGTCCCATGATTTCGGCACGTCCTACTCCATCAATACGTTTCAGTTCCTGAAGAACGTTAATATCCGTAAAGTTATAGATGAACTGTTCATCCTGACTTGGGTCTGTACTCGTAATGTTGAGGTACATCAGCATGCTGTTCACCTCCTTTTCAGTAGTTACCCCGGCACGGATCACTTCTTCAGGAAGTTCATCAAGAATGGTTGTTACCCTGTTCTGCACGTTTACTGCCGCTACATCAGGATCTGTTCCCACTTCAAAGAAAACCTGGATAAGGGTAAGCCCGTCATTGGAAGTCACTGTTGACATATATGTCATTCCCGGTACTCCGTTGATGGCACGTTCCAATGGCAATGCAACTGCATTGGCAGATACTTCGGCATTGGCACCGGTATATTTTGCGGTTACCGTTACTGAAGGCGGTACAATATCCGGGAACTGGGTAATCGGCATCTTTAATAACGCCATAATTCCCAGCAATACAAATAATATAGAAATAACCAACGAAAGAACCTTTCGTCTTATAAACATCTCTACCATAATAAGTTGATTTAAAGATTATGAAAGGTTAATATTTCTTTTTAATTTTAATGATATCCCCATCCTTTAAGGACTGAGTACCTTCATAAATGATTAAATCTCCCTTTTTAAGGCCGCTTTCCACCATATAGGAATCTCTTAATGTAGTTCCGATCTTAATGTTTGTCATTTTCACCTTATTCTTCTTATCCACTACAAAAACATAGGTTTTATCCTGAATAGAGAAAGTTGATTTTTGCGGAATAAGAATCGCGTTATCCTGATTTTCGGAAATAATCAGTTTTCCTGACGTACCATGTTTAATCAGACGGTCCGGATTCGGGAAAAGAGCTTTGTACCGGATAGATCCCGTAGTTCTGTCAATTTCTCCTTCAGCAGTCTTTAAAGCTCCATTAAACTGATAATTCACTCCATTTGGCAGGGTTAATTCAATCTTCTGATGATTTCCTATCTTATCATTGGCTAAAAGCTCAAAATACAGGTTTTCCGGAATTGAAAAATAAGCGTACACTTCATTGAGCTGAGATAAGGTTGTGAGTAAAGTTCCGTTTTCCACCAGACTTCCGTCTTTATGAGGTATCACGTCAATTACACCATCAAAAGGGGCAGTAATCTTTGTAAAACTTATTTTCTGCAGTACTGCTCTTCTTTCTGCATCTGCAAAAGCATGTTTAGCCTGAGCAGATGAAAGCTTTGCCTTCACCATTTCCAGCTCGTTATTGGCAACAAATTTTTTAGCATGAAGACTCTGGATCTGTTTCAGTTCTACTTCAGCAATACGGACATCGGCCTGAGACTGTTTCAAAGCTGCATTGGCTTTTAGAAGCTCCATCTGTAATTCGGCATCATTGATCTTAAATAAAGGCTGTCCCTGATGAACAAACTGACCTTCATTCACATAGATATGCTGAATAATTCCCCCAATCCTGGAACGTATCTCCACGTTTTTCTTAGCCTGAATATCCGTCACAAACTGATTGCTTACCAAGGTATCTTTTTCCTTGATTTCCAATACGGGAACTTCTTTTTCTTTTTGATTGTTTTTTTTCTTGTCTTTATTGCATGACACTGCGAATAATATTGCAAAGCTGCAAATTATTACATTTTTAAAATACATTTCTGAATGTTTAGGTTATAAAATCTTCGTTAAAACAAATTGGAATTCAACAACTTAAACCTAATACAACTGGAGGAGATGGAGAAAAGACTTTACTCCACAAATAATGGAAACGGCAATGTCAGGAAGTGTGATTTTCGGAGCAATTTTTAAAGCTGCTGAGAAATTTCCGGTTGCAGCATCATCTTTACGAAGTGAATGCTTTACAATTTTAGAAGCAGCAGGCAATGCATGCGTGTTCATATCTGCTTCCTCGTAAACATCCAGCAACTGGATATTGTTTACATGCGGAATGTGAGGTATATTCTGCAATGACTTTTCTGCCCAATTCGAATTGAATAGGGTAAAGACGAGCAGGATATAGAAATAGAAAAATGACCTCAGACTTGCCATGTCAACAGAATACTTAGTTTTTCAGTAAAAACGATAGTGGTGCAAAAATAAGAAATTTTGATGGAGTTACCGTTCTTTAACTGTTAAAAAAACTTAAACAATGCTTATAAAATCATGTTTGTTTTGATAAATAATGAGATTCTTTCTCCGTCAGAATAACAAAGAAGCTCTTTATTTGTTATCTCACTGATTTAGCTGATATGGCAGATCGTAAATTATAAATATGTGGGCTATGCGGGAAATACTTTTGTCCACCAAACAACACCTTAGTTTTTTTAAAATACTTTACTCAGTACCCTGAAACGATAATCAAAGATATAATCCAGTTTCTTTTTCACGAATAAAGAATGGGCAATTTCTCCCAGGAAGCCCATTGGCAGTTCATAATCTGTAGTATCTCTCATTAAAACGCCTTCATCGTTGGGAATAAACTCATGATGATGTTTCCATAATTTGTAAGGCCCTTTTTTTTGGAAATCTATAAAACTTTTCTGAAAATCTATATGCGTAATTTCAGTCTGCCATTTCATTTTAATTCCAAATAATGGTGAAACATAGTAATCAATGAGCATTCCTTCATAAATTTCATCATCTTCCATTTCTGTTACTAATGTGAATCCCATATCTTTTGGAGTTATTTCCGAAAGGTTATTGGCTGAGGAAAAAAACTTCCATGCGGTTTTTAGATCACAGTTCAGTTGCTGTTCACGGAAAAGCTTATGTTTCATCTTACGTCTTTAATTATATCTACTTTTTTCTTTTAACAATAAGTAATAGCGTAAAAATAGATTTAATACCTATTTATAATGCTGGAAAATTCCAAAGTCTGACGGTGTCCAAAGAGCAGCTTTCTGTCCTGCAGCTTTCAGTGCATTATTTGTCCAAGTGTTACAGGTATAAAGAAAGCTATAGGTTCCTTTGGCATCATAAAATGCATCATTATCTCCATACACAGCATTGGTAGGAATTAATATGAACTTCCCGTTCGGGTCTCTGTCAAACTTATCTTCTACAAATTTGATTAGATTCTCATACTGGCTTCTGCTGATCATGATCATTTTACAGTCTTCCCCTTCTTTCATCTCATAATAATAAGTGCAGTGCATAGCCGAATCACTTAGCCAAAATGCGGCTTTTACAGCTGTTGAAAACTTCAGGTCTGCCCAGGTTGGAGTATCGAGGTAAAAGCCTTTGTCTCCCCATCCTATTCCGATATATTGATAATCTGTTTTCTTGGATTTTGTGTTTGCAAAAGGAATCATAAGACTCCAGTCTTTGAGATCGTTCTTTACTGGCATTACAATATCCGTATGCACGCCGTTGGTATAAATATAAACAGGAATATCTTTCTGTTCACCATCATCTTTGGCAGAAACCGGAATGAAAGGGATCAGTAATCCGAGGAGAATATAAACAATTACAATTCCTAAAATAATACCTACAATTTTCAGAATCAATATTAATATAGTTTTCACAGTCATGTTTTTGAATAAAATTTAATATATAATTTTTCGTAAAAGTATTTGTTTTAATCGAAAAAATGGCTATATTTAATTACGAAATATTCACAAATATGCGTAAAAATACAAAGTCACAGAAAAGATTTAAAATAAGAGTAAAAACTGCTCCAAAAAGAATACAAAAAAGACGTTGATTTTCGGTGAGATTTTGATCTCCTGAAAATCAATTTTTCTTTTAGGAAAAAACTTTTTAGACAGTTTGTCCGGTTAAATCAAAGCCTCTTTAGCATTGAAAATCTAAGGAATGGTCATTTGTCAGCTTTTGTTTGGAACTTGAAAAATTTCCAAAGTGGGAATTGTCACCAAAAGTTCAGACAAAAATCAGTCTGAAGACCGATCTAAAAATTCAATATTTCTCTTTAAACCTGCAAATTTGGTTCTTTTCACGGGTGATTTTCTGAAGATCTCGGAGAAAATTTCCTGGGTAAGTTCTTTCCATTCTCCTTTTTTGAAATTTTTCAGGGCTTCATTGGGTTTAAATCTGCTTTGCTTATGAGGAGCCGCAAAACGGTTCCAGGGACATACATCCTGGCAGATATCACAGCCAAACATCCAGTCTTCCATTTTATTTTTGAAATGATCCGGAATTTCGTTTTTCAATTCTATAGTAGCGTAAGAGATACAACGGCTTCCATCAATGATCTTTTCAGAAACAATAGCATCTGTGGGGCACGCATCAATGCATTTTCTGCAGGTACCACAGTGATCTGTTGTTTCATGATCGACAATAAGCTCAAGGTCACAGATAATTTCGGCTAAGAAATAGAAGGATCCGTTCTGTTTGGTAATCAGATTTGCATTTTTCCCCACCCAGCCGATTCCTGATTTTCTTGCCCAGCTTCTCTCCAGCACCGGTGCAGAATCTACAAAAACCCTGAACCCGAACTCTCCTATTTCTTCCTGCAGTTCAGCAACCATTTCACGAAGGATTTCCTTGATAACTTCATGGTAATCCTCAGCATAAGCATATTTTGAGATTTTAAAATTCTCCAGAACAGAGATTTTTTCTTCAGGAAAATAATTGTAAGAAAGTGAAATTACAGATTTAGAGCCTTCTACCAGTAATCTAGGATCAAGTCTTTTATCGAAATGATTCTCCATATATTTCATTTCCCCGTTAAAATTGTTTTTCAACCATTTTTCAAGGTGTGGAGCATCTTCCTCTAAAAAATCTGCTTTAGATATGCCACAATTCTGGAAGCCAAAGCTTTTAGCCTTGGATTTTATCAGTTCGGAATATTTTTCAGCACCAGCATTCATTAATTTCACAGTGCAAAATTAAGATTATTTTATAAATTTGTCATTTTTTAAAACTTTACGCTTAAAAGCAAAAAACTTTAAATAATGCCGATTATGCAATTGGTGTTAATTTAAATTCTTCCTTAAAATTCAACCGGGAAGAATTAGAAGTTGCTTCCGCATATAATTTTGTTTTTGGAGCCGGATATAAGTACAATGATAAGTTCAGTGCTGAAGTTAGAGTTGGAACATCCAGAAATCTGCTCCGAAATTATATAAGTATAGATTCTGATTATAAGACTGTATCTCTAATTTTAGGATACACACTATTTTAAATAGTGGAAACAAGAAGTTTTTCAAAAAAAAATTACGTAATTTCGTCTGTAATTTAATGTTTAAAAACAAACAAATATGTCTTTAATAGAAGTAATACAATCTGGAAACTATGAACTGATCGACGTTCGTGAGCCTATGGAGCTTGAAATGGACGGAAATATAGATGGTGCCAAAAATATTCCACTGGGTGAAGTAGAAGAAAGACAGGATGAAATCCTTTCTATCGAAAAACCGGTGATCTTGTTCTGCAGAAGCGGAAACAGAAGTGGAAAAGCATTGGAATATCTTAACACTCAAGGATTAAAGGACGGTTACAACGGCGGAGGCTGGGCTGAACTGAAAGCTGTTCTTGAAGCAAACAGAGGAACTTTTTAAAAGTTCCTTTTTTTATACCATTCCATGATGAGTCTGAGAAATCAATTTGAGCAGCTCTGTTTACTTTTCAATAAAGATATGGGCTTAATCAATACCCTATGGAGAGAGATTGAAGCAAAATATACTGAAAGAGGCAGACATTATCACAATCTTCTTCATCTTGAAAACATGTTCAAAGAATTAGATTCCGTAAAAAGTGATATTGCTGATTTTACCGCAATTTCTTTTTCTGTTTTCTATCATGATATTATTTATAATGCGAGCTCTAAATCCAATGAGGAAAACAGTGCTTTAAAGGCTGTGGAAAGGCTGCCTGAAATTGGTTTACAGCAAAATACCATAATCTCTGTTTCTAACCAGATTCTGGCTACCAAATTTCATCAGAAATCAGAAGATGGGGATACCAATTATCTTTTGGATGCCGATCTTTCAATTCTGGGAAAGGATCTTGATACCTATCTGGCCTATACCAAAATGATCAGAAAAGAATATTCCATCTATCCTGACTTTCTTTATAAACCAGGCAGAAAAAAGGTGCTTAAACATTTTCTGGACCTTGAAAACATCTTTAAAACAGATTATTTTAAAGAGAAGTATGAAATACAGGCAAGATCAAACATTGCGGCTGAAATTCAGTTATTATAATATCTTAAAAACAAAGAGATGCAAAAATTGCATCTCTTCACACATTCACATCAAACAAAACACTTAATGATTCGCATCATTCATTTTGGTTCTACTAATAAATTATTTTCAAAGATAAAGAATACTATATCTCTTTAATGTGATATTTATTGTAAGTTTATTGTAAATTTAATCCAGTATGAACATCTTAAACACATATTAAAATCATTCACACTTTTAGAAAATCAGATATATTTTGTTATACTTAATTTTATAACTCAGAAAAAATAATTGAGATACTTTTTTATCAGATTAAAATACATGCTATATAATCTGAGTTTAATTAAGATACATATTGTACAAAATCTCTGAAAATATGTAAATTAACCAGTAAATAAGCATACAGAATATTGTAAGAATAATAAAAGCCACCTCAAAAATTGAGACAGCTTTATGTTTTATTCCGTTAAATTTATTTAGAATTAAAAATTATTCCTGATAAATCCTACTGCTTTTTGCAATACCAACTCCGGAACTTCTTTATGGGGTGTATGCCCTACATCCGGAATAATATATCTCTCTGCGCTGCCGCTAACCTGGGTAACGGTTTTCTCCACCTGATCCAAAGTACCATACTCATCTTTTTCTCCCTGAATAAACAAAAGCGGACAGGTAATATCCTTCAAAAGATATTCTATATTCCACGATCTGTAATCATCGCGTGTCCAGGTTTCTGTCCATGCTTTGAATAATGTATCAACTTTATCGCCATGGTATTTCTGAAGTCTTTCAGGCAGACTAGTGGTTTTATAAGCCTCCCAGGCATCATAAACACCTTTTAAAGTAACATCTTCCACAAAGATATGTCCTGCTTCGCAAATGACTGATACTACTCTTTCCGGGTATTTTGCTGCGGTGATTAAAGCAATGGTACCACCATCACTATGGCCGAACAGAACAGCATTGTCTATATTGAGTTCCAACAGCAAATCATTCAATAAATCTGCTTCCAGCTCCATATAGTTCACAGGTCTTACATGAGTAGGCATAGGATTAGATTTCCCATATCCTAAACGGTCATATACAAGAATATTGCACTTTGCAGCTTCTGAAAGCCTGACCGGGAAATCTCTCCAAAGCTGTACCGATCCCAGAGAATCATGCAGGAAGACAATAGTTGGATTACCTTCAAATGAGCTGTAGTATTCTGTGTATAGTTGTTTTCCCTTTACATCAATAATTCTTCCCTCCATCAAGTCAAATTATAATATGATCTCATGCAATTTTTAAAAAGAAGGCATTTTTGTTTCTTCAAATTCTTTCAGTAAATGATTAAATACTGTTTCAACCGGAAGGATATCATCAATAAGTGCTGAAACCTGTCCTATTTCCAGTTCACCGTCTTCCATATCCCCTTCAAACATTCCTTTTTTTGCTCTGGCCCTTCCTAATGATGCAATAAGAGCTTCTTTGTTCCTTCCGGACTGGTAGATCTCTTCCAGTTCATTAAAGAATTTATTTTTAACCATCCTTACGGGAGCCAGTTCTTTCAGGGTAAGATGAGTATCTCCTTCCTGCAGCTCTGTAATCTTCTTTTTCCAGTTTTCATGAGCACTTGCTTCTGTAGTTGCTGCAAAACGGGACCCGATCTGTACTCCGTCAGCTCCAAGGATCATAGCCGCTTTCATCTGCGAACCTAAAGCAATTCCTCCAGCTGCAATTAACGGTTTTGAAATATGTTTCTTAACATTTGGAATAAGGCAGAATGTTGTAGTTTCATCTCTTCCGTTATGGCCACCGGCTTCAAAGCCTTCTGCCACCACCGCATCTACTCCTGCATCTTCACATTTTACAGCAAATTTTGTAGAGGAAACTACGTGAGCTACTTTCAAGCCTTCTTTCTGTAAGATTTCTGTATAAGTTTTAGGATTCCCGGCTGAAGTGAATACGATTTTAACTCCTTCTTCCAGTATAATCTGAATGATTTCCTCAATGTTGGGATACAACATAGGAACATTCACCCCAAAAGGTTTATCGGTAGCCAGCTTACACTTCTGAATATTCTCCCTAAGGATATCAGGGTACATACTTCCCGCACCTATTAAACCTAATCCCCCACAATTAGAAACGGCTGATGCCAGTCTCCATCCGGAATGCCAGATCATCCCTGCCTGGATAATCGGATATTTAATATTAAAAAGTTCTGAAATTCTATTTTGGCTGGCCTGCATATTGTGTAATTTTTTTGCCGAATTGAAATCTATAAAATTGCTCATGTTGTAAAAATACTAAAAACAAAGGTTTTACGGGAATAATTTTGGATTGAAATAGCTGGAAAATAATCTATGATTAAATTTTGATAACATCTTCTATGAAGATTCTTCCTTCGTCAGAAATCGAAGTTTCGATGTAGTCAATGATAAATACAACGCTTGTTTTAAATGAATTGTTTATAAGACTTTTATTTTATGTTAAAGATCTCCTTTACTAATTTTCAGACATAAAAAAACCTTCAGAAATTCTGAAGGTTTAATTTTATTTTTTGATTGATTCTTTCTTCCAGTTCGATTTGAAATTACAGTTATCGTAACGTCCGTCTATGGAGATGAAAGTGGTTGGCAACTTAGAGTTGACAAATTTCTCAACCATTTCATTTTTCTTTTTATTGAGAGCCATCTGCTTGATTCGGCTGAAATCTGTTTCCAGAGTAATCTGGTGTGCAGGAATTACGTCTTCCACTTTAATGATTTTAACAGCTTTTCTTCTGTTGTCTTCATCTTCAAAAGCAGTAGTGATATCTCCTTTATTCAGACCTGCCAACTCGTAACTGATTGTTCCGGGGATGCTTTCTCTTTCAATTTTATCAGAACCGTCTCCACCAGGAATAATACCTGCATTGAATTTAGTTCTTTTATCATCTGAGAACTTGAATGCTGCATCTTTAAACGTCATCTTCCCGTCTATAATAAGACCCCTGATGCTGTCCAGCTTAGCTTTCGCTGTTTTAAGCTCTTCATCTGTAGGAGTAGCTTTCAGTAGGATGTGTCTTGCATCATATACTTTCCCTGATCTCTTCAATAGCTGAATAATGTGGTATCCGAATTCAGATTCAACAGGATCTGAGATTTCATTTTCCTGAAGGTTTAATGCTGCAGCCTCAAATGGCTTCACCATCTGTCCTTTATTGATGTTTTTATATAATCCACCATTGGAAGCTGAACCTTCATCTTCAGAGTAGATTCTTGCCTGGCTTTCAAAAGTTTCCCCGCCAAGAATATCCTGCTTGATTTTTTTAAGTCTGTTAATAAGATCCTGCTTATGGGCTTCCGTTAATTTAGGATACATCATGATCTGCGCTAAAGTAACTTCGTCTTTTACCTGTGGCAGCTGCATTTTATACATATTATAAAAATCAGTTACTTCATTAGGGGTAACGTCTGCTTTTTCTGTAACTCTCTGATATTTTGCCTGACCATAATACTGATCCGTATCGATTTTCTCGATAGCGTTTTTCATTTCATAAGAATTCCTGAACTTATAAGCAGCTAATAATGTTTTTTCATCCGGAAATTGAGAAAGCAACTGACGGTATTTCTGATTAGCCTGTTCTTTGATCGCTGCGGAACGGTTTTCAATTAGCGTATCCTTTTTTGCTTCGTATACAAGAAGTTTATTGTTGATGAGGCTTTCAAGGAACTCACATTTGTCTGTGTTGGTAGCTCCCTGTTGTTTTCCATAATTCATCTGCTCTGTAACATCAGATTCCAAAACAATTTCATTTCCGATTACAGCAGCAATACCATCCACTAAATCTCCCGGTTTTAGCTGGGCATTCATCATATTGGATGAAAATATCATGATGAAAATCCCAAGAAGATAAGTGATTTTTAGTTTATTTGTCATTTTACTATTTTAACAAGTTGCAAATTTAGAATTCTTAACGAATTTCACTCAATTTTTTATTATAAATATTTCTTAAAAAGACTTATTTACTGCAGTTCAACATCAAATGTCGTCAATTCCTTAAATTGTCTCAATCTGCTGAACATATCAGATTCCTGTACTTCCTGGATTCTTTCTGTTCCGAATTTCTCTACAGTGAATGAAGCCATTGCAGATCCTACGATTAATGCAGACTTCATGGTATCGAAATCAATTTTTCCTTTTTTAGCAAGGTAAGCGGCAAAACCTCCGGCGAAAGTATCTCCGGCTCCTGTTGGATCAAAAACATCTTCTAACGGAAGTGCAGGGATTGCAAATACTTTATTATCGTGGAAAAGTAAAGCTCCATGCTCTCCTTTCTTGATGATTACATATTCAGGACCCATTGTGTGGATCTTTTTAGCTGCTTTCACTAAAGAATATTCTCCTGAAAGTTGTCTTGCTTCCTCATCATTAATGGTGATTACATCTGTTTTAGCAATCATATCCATCAGAACATCCAATGCGCAATCCATCCAGAAATTCATGGTATCCAGGATAACAAGCTTAGGGCGGTTGTTCATTTTCTCCAATACGGATAACTGAACTCCAGGGTGTAGGTTTCCAAGTAATAAAATTTCGGCATCCTGCATTGAATCAGGAATTTTAGGATCGAAATTCTCCAATACGTTTACTTCTGTAGCCAAAGTATCTCTGGTATTCAAATCATTATGATATTTTCCTGACCAGAAGAATGTTTTTCCTTCTTTTACGATTTCAATTCCTTCGATATTGACATCTCTGTCTGTAAACATATCAAGGTGTTCCTGTGGAAAGTCTCCTCCTACTACAGAAACAATACCGGATTTAACGCCTAAAATAGATGAAGTGATCCCAATATAAGTAGCAGCTCCGCCTAAAATTTTGTCCGTTTTACCAAATGGTGTTTCAATTGCATCAAATGCAACACTTCCTACAACTAAAAGTTTCATATATTTTTCAATGTATATTAAAAGTAATTATTTTTTCCATTCAAAAGAGTCCAGCAGGTGTTTCATATCATTCTTGATATAGTTTACTGCAGGAGCCAGAGAGTCCGGTTTCGGTCTCGTATTAAAGTATAAGTAAGCAGTCACAAAGTGTTTTGTGCTGTCTGTAATGTAAAACTGAAGATTGGAAGCACTCTGTCCTTTCAGTTCATAGAAGTTCCCGTATACCTTCTTTTCGGGGTATTCAAAGGATTTCGTGTCTATAGAACTGGCTTTGATGGTATGCTCATATACCATTTTTTCTGCTTCCTTGATGTGTTGAGCAAAGTCATTCTGTATCGGATAGTAGGTTACGAAAACCTTTGCCTTCATTTTAGGATAGTTCAGGTAATACCAGCAAGGTTTTTTCGCAGCTGTAATATTGGCAAAATCCGAATATTCGAAAGTATAGGCACAGTTGTTTTCAAACTTTTGATATTTCGGAGCCGGATATTCCAGACGCAGCTCTCCGTACGGTTTCGGAACCGGGTCTTTTCCACATGAAATTAAAAGCAGTGATACAAAAATAAAAATGACTTTTTTAATCATTTTGCAAAAGTACAAATTAGATTTCAGATTTCGGAAGACAAATTTCAGTCTTTCAATGAGTTTTGAATGTAATTTTCCAGAGGCTTTGGAAATGATTTTTCATGAGAGCCTTCAACATCCGTAATCTGGTATTGATTTTCAGCTATAAAACGATTCCAGATATCTTCTGAAGTTACCTCAACATTCACTATTTCAATGCTTAAATTCTTGTGTGTGAGTTTATGGGAAATTATTTTTGAACCTGTAATAAAAGGCTCCATATCATTAGAAATAGCTGTAGGAAATTCAAACAGTTTTTTCCAGATAAAATCATCTGTTCGCTGACGGATCAGGAATTCTCCGCTTCTGTGAACAAAATAATAGGTTAAAGCAAGATCTTCTGCTTTTATTTTTTTTGTTTTAACAGGATAATCAGAGGTCTTCTGAAGGGAAAAAGCCAGACAGCCTTCATTGATAGGACATTCACCGCACAAAGGATTTTTAGGTTTGCAAATCTCTGAACCGATGTCCATCATTGCCTGATTAAAATCTCCAACATTATCCGGCATGACCAAGGTTGCCAGTTCTGAGAAATAAATAAATGCTTTTGAATTTGAAATATCAAAATCATCTGCAAAGAAACGGCTGAGAACACGATAAAAGTTTCCGTCTACCGCCGGAATTTTTCCACCAAAACAGATACTTGAAATAGCGGCTGCAGTATACTTCCCAATGCCTTTCAGCTTTAAAATTTCTTCATACTGATTGGGAAATACACCATCATAATCATTCATGATCTGCTGGGCAGCCTTATGAATATTGATGGCTCTTGAATAATAGCCTAACCCTTTCCAATACAGCAACACTTCATTTTCCTCAGCTTCGGCCAAAGTTTTTACATCCGGAAATCTTTTAATGAAATTATTATAGTGATTAAGCCCCTGATTGATTCTTGTCTGCTGAAATACGATTTCGCAGATCCAGATTTTATAAGGATCCTTTGTCTGTCTGAAAGGCAGATCTCTTGCATTATTCCGATACCATTCCAAAAGCCTGTTTCCTATATGAAGAAATTCTGTGGCTGTACTATTCTTTTCCAAAAACCAATCTGTTTAGAGTCCTGAAGGGAATTTAGCCTCTTCAGCATTATTTAAAGACCACAAAGATAGGTTTATTTTATTTTTTCTTCACAGAATATACGGATGCGCCTCTTAACCATTGGTATTTCAGATTTCTGTCTTTAGCAATAAAACGGTATCCTTCCAGTTTTTTAAGGTATAAGTACATAGAATCTTCTTTCAGTTTCAGCTTGTGCGGTGATAAAAACATCATTGGCATTTCCACAGCAGAATCCCTTACTGTTTTCAAAACTTTTCCTGATCTTACTTTATAAAGGAAAAATGCTTTTCCACGGCCCTTTGAACTGTCTGACAGCTTTACTTCTGAGCTTGCCAGAACCAGCTCACTGCCATCAAAACATTCTTCTTCATTCATAATATAGGCTTTTCCCTCCTGACGTTCGTCTGCAAAAAGATCTTCTTCGTATTGCCCGGGACTTTGGTATTTTTTTTCACAGCTTACCAAAAGAGCCATTAATAATGCAGGCAGACTAATGATAAGTTTACTTTTCATTTTAATATTCATAGATATTGGTAGAAAAAAACCGATGTAAAAAATGCATCGGTTTTTATGATTAAAAATAAGGTGTTATTATTCCTGAGCGTATTCTGCATCCCATTCGTTACCATCATCTCCTTTGTGTCCGTCTAGCTTAATAACGAAACTTTTTGTAGGGAAATAAGGGGTCATGCGGATATCAAGCCACACTCTGTCTTTGTTTACTCTATCCTGCTCGAAACGTACGATCTTGAATTTCTCGATCAACTTGTCTGGTCCTTTGATATTGTCAAGGAATGTTACAATTTGTCTTCTCAAATCGTCTTCGTTTTTCGCATTCCAGTTTTCGAATGCTCTTCTGTTCAGGAAGTCCAGTAATACTTTAGTTACATAGTCGAATACACGAACTACGGAATAGGTCTGAAGACCGATATTGTCTCCTGTAAATAGTGTCTTTGCAGAGAAAGCCATAATTTTACCATATTCGTTCACCATTGGTACAAGACCCATTTTTTCCAATTGAGAGATTTCACTTTTCTTCAATTCGAATTTTACAGCATCTACCTCGTTGATGTTACCATGTTTTTTACCTGCTGCTACCTGAGACATCAGTGTTTTATGGATTTTTCCTGCTAATGAAGTGGAAGGTGGAAGCTCTACGTTTTCTTCTTCTCCTACTTCTTCAGCTTTTCCACGTCCTACCAGCCAGTTACACGTCATGATAACGTTACTTCTGTGAAGTTCACCACCTGTAAGGTTTGCAGAATGGAATAAGTCTACTACATCATCCGGTTTATCAAGATTGGCAAAGTCTGTAACCATCATTACTTTGTTCTCGTTACAGATTTTAGCCCACTTTTCAATCACTTTATTAGATCCCAAATATCCAGGGATAGCAAGGATTGAGTAGTTATCTCTAAGGTCTAAACGGTCGTAGTAATTTTTGAATTCTTCAGCAATGGCATCAATAAATAAAGGATTGTCTAAGTCTGAAACCTGTTCAAGACTTGCATTAACAATACTTACATTATCTACTTTATCCAGTTCTGTATTTTTGTAGAATTGGGCTACCGTTCTGTAGTTCGTTTCCAACAGACGAACTGCATCCAGTGTATTTTTAAGGTTTTTCTTTAAATTCTGATCAGCCTGTTGTGCTTTATTTTTGCAAGTTTCAGCCATTTTATCAGCAGATTCATTACCTTCTAAAAGGCTTACCCAAAGATTGATCTTCTGAAGAAGTTCTTTTCTTTCTTCTGCTTTATTGCTATCGTTAAGGAAGATCTCTTTCCTTGCTTTTCTTGTAGGGTTCATATTGGCGATACCGTCTACAACGGATTCAACAAAGCCAAAACCTCCTATTTTATTGAGCTCTGCAAGCGGGTTACCCTTCGGCTGCCCTGCACGTTGCTGCTGTCCCTGCTGCTGGCTTTCTTGCGCCTGTAATTTGCTATCCATGATTTAATGTAAGTCTTTAATTATTTTTCAAGTTCTTGTGCTACTTCTTTCAATACTTCAATGAACGCCGCTCTGGTTTGGTCGTTCTCCAGCATATTACGAAGAATTTTATTGGTTTTCAACTGACGTACAATTTTGTTGTACTGCTCCTGCTCCATGCTCAGCTGCTGAAGATAGTCAGATTTCTGAGTAAGGCTTTTAGGAGTAAAGTCTCCAAGATTCTGAAAACGGAATTCTTCATCAACTACTCCTCCATCTTCTGTTTCATGCTGTACCGACACAGAAGGCTGGAAGTGTTTGAACACATCTTCTACTGTTTTTAATCCTGTTACAATTTCAGGGGTATAAGATTCTTCTGTTGTAAGCTGGCTTACTATCAGTGATTTATTTTCCTGTATTTCCTGAATAGCTTCATTAGCGTCTACTTTTACTTCGTTTCCGCCAACACCATAATTAAACATTGCCATATTATTATTATTTTGAGATTTACTATTTTGGTTTGGATCTGTCTTTTAGCAATTTATACATGGATCTTATAAATTACAAATCCAAGGTTTAAATTTAAAAAAAAACTGTAACATACAAAATTTTGTCAAGATTTTTCTTAAATTATTTAAATTTATTTGTATTTATTTAGCATAAAATCACTATTTTACGATATCACTAAGCTATGAAAAAAAATAATAAAACCAACCATAGAAAGATAAAATAAAATCCTGGCTTTCAGTTTATAAAAAAACTGCCATGTGTTAAATAAGATTTCTGTGATGTGAGGAAAAATATTCTTTATATTTAAATAAAGTAAACACAAACAATGAAAGATGTAAAGATCGCGTTCAGAAAACCCATATATCCTGTTTCAGAAGCATTACAGCAGTATCTGGAAAAACATAACAGAACCACTAAGATCCAGTTTCTGTATGAAGATCTGCTAAGATTCAGTGACAGTGTGAGTATTCTTGATAAAGAGGGTAAAGATACTTTATGGCTTGGTGTGATGTATCCTGAATTTGAGTTTAAAGAAATAGAGGCTAATTTAAATAAAATCTACACCCTTCTTCATTCTGACGGAGATGAAGCTACTCTGCCTTATCTCACTGTGGATACTATCGATTTCTGTACTTTCGGTAACTCTAAACCTTTCCGAATCCGGGTAAGGAATATTCTGAATGACAATTATACCAACTTTTATATTAAACAGGCCGACGCTTCCCGCATCTATGGGCTGGAGCTTGAAGACCTTCTTTCTCCCAACCGGATTAACTTTCTGATTTACAAAAACACTTTAATAGAAGAACATATTTTAGGAATTCCCGGAGATGTATTTATTGAGAAACACATGCCTAACTGTACAGAGCTGGAAAAGGCACAGATTTCCAAAGAATTTGTGAAGTTCAATGAACGCTGTCTTATTGGATTACTGGGTGATATGCGTTCTTATAATTATGTTGTTATACCAATTCATGATTTTGACCAGGTTATTTACAGGATCCGCCCCATCGATTTTGATCAGCAAAGCTATGAAGGAAATCTGAAAGTTTATCTTCCCCAGTATTTCAAAGAAAACAATCCAATGGTTACGATGGTGCTGGAAAAGCTGAAGCCTAATTCTATAGAACAGTATCGCAAGGAAGTACGTTCCCAAATTGTAAAAAGGGTAACCAGCAGTAAAAACAGATTTGATGAACTCATTTCTATTATGAAAAAGGAAGAAATTGCACCGGAAGCCAATGTTACAGAACTAAAAACAGCTTTGCAGAAGCTTACCTACGATGTAAACTTCAAATATTGCAAAACCATGGGTGATATTATAGAAACGGGAATAAAGTTTGTCATCCGGAATTATAAAAAAGCATATTAAAAGGGAATCCACCTCATATTTGAGATGGATTCTTACTTTTTCTAACAATTTTTCTGGAATGTTTACCAGATTTTTATTCTGTCTGCAGGAGCTTTATACATTTTATCTCCCGGTTTGATATCAAATGCTTTGATAAATGAATCCTGATTCACCAGCGGGCCAAAAGCTCTGTACATACCCGGAGAGTGAGGATCTGTTTTTACCTGGTTAATCATATATTCATTGGTTGCTTTTGTTCTCCAAACAGTAGCCCAGCTCATAAAGAATCTCTGATCCTGCGTGAATCCGCTGATCTTTCCTGGATTTCCTTTATCTTTAAGGTACATTTGAAGGGCATCGTAAGCAACCGCTACCCCTCCTAAATCACCGATATTTTCTCCACTTGTAAATTTTCCATTCACAAAGCTTCCTTTTACGGGTTCATAAGCACTGTACTGAGCGGCTAACTGAGCCACTTTTGCATCAAAGTTCTTACGGTCAGCATCCGTCCACCAGTTGTTAAGATTTCCATCACCATCGAAACGGGAACCACTGTCATCAAAACCGTGAGAGATCTCGTGACCGATTACTGCACCAATTCCTCCGAAATTAACTGCAGCATCAGCCTTAGGGTTGTAGAAAGGAGGCTGAAGGATTGCTGCCGGGAATACGATTTCGTTGTTTGATCCACTATAGTAGGCATTCACTGTTTGCGGAGACATTCCCCATTCTGTTTTATCTACCGGTTTCCCTACTTTATCCAGATTTCTCTGATATTGCCAAGCGGATACATTTTGTAAGTTGGCATATAATGACCCTCCTTGTTTTGGAGATTCTACTTTTAGCTGGCTATAATCTTTCCATTTATCAGGATACGCAATCTTTACCGTAAACTTGGATAGTTTTTCCTGAGCTTTCACTTTGGTCTCAGGAGACATCCAATCAATATTATCGATATGGGCTTTAAATGATTTTAAAAGATAATCAATATAGGTTTCCATCTGTTGTTTTGCTTCAGGAGTGAAGTATTTTTCTACATATAATTTCCCGAAAGCTTCACCAAGAACACCGTTTACAAGGGTTAAACCTCTTTTGTTCATAGGACGCTGTTCTTTTTGCCCCTGTAAATCTTTAGCATAGAAATCAAATCTGATCTGTTCAAGATTCTCATCCAGGTTACTTGCATTCCCGTTAATCAGGTGATATTTCAGATAGTCTTTTAATAAAGGTAGATTTTTCTGTGTAATGAACTGATCCATATTCTGGTAGTACTTCAGTTCTCCTATAATTACTCTGTCTGTATTTACTCCTGCCTCTTTAAGGTATTTAGCAAGGTCTACGTTTTTCACTAAACCGGATAATTCAGAAACATTTTTAGGGTTGTATCTTAAATTGGCATCTCTGTTCTGTTCCAAAGTCAGTAGGTAATTCGCCAGCTGTTTTTCAAAATCAACTACATTCTGTGCTGCCTGAGTTGAATTCTTATATCCTAAAACGCCGAATAATTTTCCTACATAAGCCTGATATTGCCCTAATGTTTTGGTATTGGCTTCATTTACTTTCTGATAATAATCTCTTCCTAATCCAAGATCGGGGCCTCCTAGATACACGGCATTCATCTTAGAGTTTTTCATATCTGCTCCTGCTCTCCATCCATAAAAAGAATTATCTCCCAGTTTTGTAGCTTCTAAGAGGTACTTCTGAAGATCATTAAGGTTTTTAATAGCATCAATTTTTGCCAGATCTGCCTTGATAGGATTCAGTCCATCCGCATTTCTTTTGGCTGTATCCATAAAAGATGCATAAAGACTCTGGATTTTCTGTCCTTCAGAACCTTCAGGATATGTTTCAGTGAGGATTTTGTTCAAAATATCCAATGAAGCGTCATCCACATTTTCTCTCAAAGCATTGAAAGAACCCCAATTGGCTTTATCTGACGGAATCTGTGTAGTTTTCACCCAGTTTCCGTTCACATAGCTAAAAAAGTCATCCTGCGGGCGTACAGCTGTATCCATATATGATAGATTGATCCCCTCCTCTTTCATTTCTTCTTTTACCGGCGTTCCAACTTTAGCTGTAGCCTCTGTTTTTGTCTCTGTCCCTGCAGTCTTTGCTGCACCACACGAATTAAGCAATACTATACCCGAAAAGGCAAGTATCCCAATATTTAGCTTTTTCATTGAAGATAATTTTTGATTATACACAAACTTACCAAATATACAAACTTTAATGATAAGTGATGAGAATAATGTGATTTTGGAGTTTAAAGTGATTCAGGTTAAATAGGCTTTTTACTATTCTGACCTATTCTCTATTATCTACCATCAAAAAACAAAAAACCGCCCATTACTGAGCAGTTTGTTTATTTTACCAGATTTTAATTCTGTCTTCCGGAGCTTTGTATAATTTGTCTCCTTTTTTCACATCGAATGCTTTGTAGAAGGCATCAACGTTAATTAGCGGACCGAAACTTCTGAAGTAACCCGGAGAGTGTGGATCTGTCTTCACCTGGTTAATCATATATTTTTCACTTGATAAAGTTCTCCAAACGGTTGCCCAGCTTAGGAAGAATCTCTGATCCTGCGTGAATCCGCTGATTTTTCCTGGGTTCCCTTTATCTTTTAAGTACATTTGAAGGGCATCATAAGCGATATTCACTCCACCTAAGTCGGCAATGTTTTCACCGTTTGTGAAGGTACCATTTACGAATGTTCCTTTTACAGGCTCATATTTATCATATTGAGCTGCTAAAGCTTTTGTAGCCTTTTCAAAATTAGCTTTATCTTCCGGAGTCCACCAGTCTACTAAGTTACCGTCTGCGTCAAACTGAGCTCCTGAATCATCAAATCCGTGGCTCATTTCATGACCGATAACTGCCCCAATTCCTCCGAAGTTCACTGCCGCATCAGCCTTAGGATTGAAGAAAGGCGGCTGAAGGATGGCTGCAGGGAATACGATTTCGTTATATACAGGGTTGTAGTAAGCATTTACAGTTTGTGGAGTCATTCCCCATTCTGTTTTGTCTACCGGTTTTCCGATTTTAGCCAATTCTCTGTTGTACTGCCATTCACCAACACGCTGCAGGTTGCTGTACAATGTACCTCCTTTAGCTTCCGGAACGATCTCTAATTTTGAGTAATCTTTCCATTTATCAGGATAAGCTACTTTTACTGTGAACTTATTCAGCTTCTTAAGTGCTTTTTCCTTTGTAGTAGCAGACATCCATGATAAATTGTTGATATGAACTACGAAACTTTTCTTTAAGTAGTCAATCAATTCTACCATCTGGGCTTTAGCTTCAGCCGGGAAGTATTTATCAACATATAGTTTACCGAAAGCTTCCCCTAAGTTTCTGTTAATTAATTCGAATCCTCTCTTGTTCAATGCTCTTTGCTCCTGCTGCCCATTTAAGTATTTTCCGAAGAAAGCGAACTTCATGTCTCCAAGCTTTTCACTTAGATAAGAAGCACTTCCGTTAAGCATGTGGAATTTTAAATAATCTTTAATGATCGGAAGATTCTGAGCATTTACCAGTTTGTCGAAGTTTTTATAGTAGTTCAATTCTCCAATAATCACTCTGTCTGTATTTACCCCAACTTTTTTAAGGTAGGCAGGAAGATCTACCCCTTTTACCAAAGTTGAAAGCTCAGCCATTGTCTGAGGGTTATACTGAAGGGTATTATCACGGCTCTGCTCATTGGTTAAAAGCGTCTGTGCAATACTTTTTTCATAGGTAACGATATTTTTTGCCGCATCATCAGCATTTTTATATCCTAATTCCTTCAACATAGAAGCTACATATTTCTGATATTCAGCAATAGCTTCTGTATTTTTTTCATTTACTTTCTGGTAGTAGTCTCTTCCTAATCCAAGAGTTGCATCTCCTAAGTAAACGGCATTCATATTAGAATCCTTTAAATCAGCATATACTCCCCATCCATAGAAAAGGTTTTCACCTTCTTTTGTTACAGAAGTTAAATAGTTCTGAAGATCAGCCATATTTTTGATGGCATCAATTTTATTCAGATTATCCTGAATAGGTTTAATTCCGTCAGCATTTCTCTTCTGCATATTCATGTAAGAAGCATAAAGATCCTGGATTTTTTTCCCTTCACTGCCTTCTGCAAATTTATCTTTTAAAAGAGAATTCAGGATCGTCATGGAATTGTTATCCGTATCCTCCCTCAATTTATTAAAGCTTCCCCAACTTGGTTTATCAGCTGGAATTTTAGCTGTTTTCATCCAGGTTCCACTCACATAATTATAAAAATCATCCTGTGGACGCACTGATGTATCCATTAGGCTAAGGTCTAAACCTTTATCTGTGTTATTTACTGCTACTTTAGCAGCTGTACCTTGTGCACTCACTGTATTTTGAGAGCAGATCCCTGCTATGAGAAACAAAGAAAGCGTTAGTTTTTTCATTATGATAACAATTTATACAATATGTATGATTTATTTCTTATTTGTTACTTTTTTGTGAAACAAATTTAAACAAATACCAATAGAGTATAAATAGGAATTTATAATTCAGCAAGGTTAGAAGCTGGATGATGGAAGCTGGAAGTTATTTTCTTTATGACTTTCATTACCTCCAGCTACCATCATCCGGTCTCCGTTCTTTAAGATGTTACGATCTCTTTTACATTTCCTGTTCGTTTCAGGAAGCCCCAGGACTGCATTTCGCCTTTCAATGCTTTTCTTAAACTTTTAAACAATACGATATACATCAACCATCTGTATCCAAATCTTTGCGGAATAATATAGAACAGATTTATTAATTTTTCCCGTTGCATAATGAATGCTACCAAAGCCAGTGATGCATCTACCAGAAGAAAGATCAGATAATAGCTGAATATTTTACTTCCATTCCCTGATACAATTCCAAAAAACATAATCACATCTGCCAATGGAGAGAAGAATGGAATAATGTATTGGAACAATAAAATATTCGGCATGGCCCAAAGCCCCAATCCTTTATATTTGGGGTTAAGGAAGGTTTGTCTCTGTTTCCAGAACATCTGCATGATTCCGTACGTCCAGCGGAAACGTTGTTTCAGGAACTGTTTTACGGTTTCCGGAGCTTCTGTTACGGCAATAGCTCTGTTTTCATTGGCAACAGTATAACCTGCTTTCAGAATTTTCACTGTAATATCACAATCTTCAGCAAGAGTATCTGATGAATAGCCACCTACTTCCAGAACTACAGATCTGCTAAATGCACCAATAGCACCCGGAATAACTGTAATTGCATTGATGTTTGCATAGGCCAGTCTGTCAAAATTCTGACTGGTTGTATATTCTATTGCCTGCCATTTGGTGAGCCAGTTTACGGTATTTCCTACTTTTACATTTCCTGCTACTGCAGCTATCTTTTCTTCTGAACCAGCATTCAGGAATCTTGCAATCAGGTATTTCACTGCGTCCTGCTGCAGTTTGGTATCTGCATCTATACACACTACATATTCAGCATCAGTCTGTGAAATTCCAAAATTTAAAGCTGTAGCTTTACCACCATTTGTTTTGGTGAATATTTCAAGTTTAGGATGATTGGGAAATGCTTTTTTAGCCTTTTCATAGGTTGAATCTTTACTTCCGTCATCCACCATGATGATGTTAAAATTAGGATAGGTTTGTTTCAGCAGATTGTTCAGTGAGGAGACAATATTCACTTCCTCATTATAAGCTGGTACAATGATAGACACTTTTGGATAAGATGCCAAAAGTGGAAATTCACCCAGTTTTTTTTCTTTTCTTCTTTCTTTGAAAGCCCAGTAAGCCATCAACAATAATCTTATCAGCCCCAGTACAATGAAAATGGTAAACAAAGCCACCAAAAAGTGACTCACTCCATAGATCACGGTTGCCAGTACTAAATTGAGCTGCATGATATAATAAGATCTGGTCTTAGGAACTTCAGGCATCAGCTCATTTCTGCTTTTATGCAGAATATTGGTCAGGTTAGTAAAATGATACCCTTGTTTCTGAAGAGTTGGAATTAAGATCTTCAGCGCTTTTACGGTTTCTTCTCTTGTATCGCCACCGGCATCGTGAAGCAATATGATATTTCCTCTTTCCTTTTTGATTCCATCCATTACACGTTTTATGATTTCATCTGCTTTTATTCCAGGCTGCCAGTCTTCAGGATCAATATTTTCACCGATATCCAGATAATTCTGCTGTCTTGCCAGTGCCACCGGAATAATCTCTTCCGAAGTGGTAGGCTCAGAGTCTGCGTTATAAGGAGCACGGAAAAGAATGGTGCTGTGTCCTGTTACACATTCTATCAGAAGTCTTGTGAGTTTCAGTTCAAGCAAAGCTCTTTCCGGGCTTACTTTCGCTACATTTTCATGGGTAAAGGTGTGATTTCCTATTTCATGACCTTCACGGTAGATTCTTTTTACCAGCGGAAGATTCTTCTCTGCATTTAAGCCAACTAAAAAGAACGCTGCAGGAACATGGTATTTGGACAATACATCTAATATCTGGGGAGTGTAGGTTTCATCCGGTCCGTCATCAAATGTAAGTACCAGTTCCTTTTGAGGGGCACTTCCATATTTTTTTACTTCATAGGAACTTGGATAGGTTACATAATTTTCATCTGTTATAATTTTTTCTTTCGGGTCTATTTCCAGTGCAATTTTTCCGTCATGAGGAGTATTCAAAACATCAAGAACTTCCCCGTCTCCGATGTAGTCTACCATGGTCTGTCCTTTTACATTCTCCAGTGTTTTCAGATTCAGTTTGGAGAGTCCTGCGAAGGTAAGATCCTTATCATAAAAGTTCCAGATCCTGCTGTCTTCGCTTCCTAATCTCCAAAGTGCTGTTCCTGCTAATGGATATTCGGATGAAAAACGCATGGTGTTAAAAATGGAAGCAGCATCATTAAAAAATACGGTGTGGGTGTTACTTTTAGAGTCTGTATAAGAATAATTCAGGTTAAAAGTATTGTCATTAAAGTCAATTACAGCCTTACTGGCACTGGCTTTAGTAATGGCCTGCATATATGTTACGGAAGTGTTATCATCCTTATTGGAGCTCCAGTCGTATCCGTAAGCCCCCAACCCCAGAATAATTTTATGAGGAGAAGTTTGCTTCACTATTTTTCCAGTCTGGGCTTCAATCCATTTTTGTGAAGAAACAGGCCCTGCATCGCTGCTTGCGGAATATTCATCATAAGCCATCAAAACAAAGTAATCCACATACGGATCTAATCTTGGGACATTATAATCATCATTATCCGTCATAATATCCATTGTTACCAGCAGCTGGTTCTGTCTGAATGTTCCTGAAAGCTCTTTCATAAAAGCAATCAGGTTCTCATCAGAATTCAGGTTCATATCTTCAAAGTCGATATTGATCCCTTTAAAATGGTATTTCAGACACTGCTGAGTCAGTTTTTGGATAAGAGCAGTTCTTTTTTGAGGATCATTCAGGACTTTACCAAGTCCTTCGGAACGGAATTCCTGGTTAGAGTTATTACTCAGAATAGGCATGGCTGCTACCCCTGTTCTTTTGATTATTTTATAGCCTTCAGGGTCAACATTGGTTTTCAGATCTCCTGATTTAGGATCAAGGAAAAACCATTCAGGAAACACAAGATTAATGTGTCTGATGTTTCGCTTCAAAGACATCAGGGACTGTGGATCCCAAGCCACATAGAAGGCAGAACGGATTCCACCCGGAAACTGTGCCCAGCTTCTGTTTTGATTTTTAAGTCTTTCCGCTCTTGCTTTTTCGATCTTGGAAAGATTGGTATGCATTGTTTTTTCAGAAATAAAACTTCTGAACCCTTTATATTCTTTAGAGATTTTGTTTTCCTGAAGATAAGGCTTATTGGCTGTAATAACAGCTTTATAGTCTTCTTTAAAAGGTATTTTCGGACTTCTGTCCACGGCCATCATCAGACCCAAAGCCAAAAACAGGAGCACCGCAATAAAAATAAAGAAGCGGCTGCTCCATTGGACACTTTTCCAGCGTTTTTTGCTGTTAGTCTGAAAAATCTGTTTGGAATTTTCCACGATTTAAAATTTTAATGAATGCTTTTCAAAAAGTGTGAAAAAGCATATTAAAATTAATTAAAAAAAAATTAAAAAATCAATGTTTCTTTTATTGATTTATCAAAAGCCCTACAAGGTCCTGAATTACCTTCTGGGAAACGAAGTTCATAAAGTCGACTCTTTCCAGATGAGGCATATATAATTTTGAGGTTACTTCCTGATCTTTAATTCTTATGGTATAGAAAACTGTCCCCACATCTTTGCCGTCTTCTCCTTTTCCAGGGCCTGCCACTCCAGTGGTAGAGAGGGAAATATCGGTATCAAATAATTCCTGGCAACCTTTTGCCATTTCCTGGGCTACCTGCTCACTGACTACGGTAAACTGATCTACTGTCTCTTGGGAGACATTCAAAATTCTTATTTTTTTATCTGTGGCATAAGCTACCATTCCCCCGAGAAAATATTTTGAACTTCCGGAAACAGAAGTTATCATTTTTGCCAATTCTCCTCCTGTACAGCTTTCCGCTGTAGAAATGGTCAGCTTTCTTTCGGTAAGAATTTCTGCCAGGATGTTTTCGATTTTATCTTCAGACACCGCAATCACATTGCCACTGATGAGTGGAAGTAATTTTTGGATCTCGTCCTCAGTCTGTTTTTTTAAGGCTTCTTCATTATTACCTGATGCTGTTATTCTCAACTTTACCCTTGTTCCTACCGGAAGATAAGACAATGAAATATTGCCAGGAAGGGCAAGTTCCCAGTCTTCAATGGTATCTGCAAGAATACTCTCCGGAATTCCAACTACGGAAACAATCCTTGAGTGAATATAATTAAGGTTAAATTTTTCCTGTAGATAAGGAATAATCTGATCTTTGATTAATGGCTTTACTTCATAGGGAACTCCCGGCAAACTGTAGCTCAGCTTTCCATCCAGCTCCATCATCATGCAGGGGGCAGTTCCGAAATGGTTTTGAAAAACAATAGATTTTGTTGGCACAAAAGCCTGCTCTTTATTTCTCTCGAGGATATCTGCTCTCCCACGTCTTTCCATGTATCCTTTCAGATGATTAAAAGTGACCTCATCCAACGCAATTTCGTCATTGAAAAATTCCGCAAGCGCTTTTTTGGTTTTATCATCCCTTGTAGGCCCTAATCCTCCTGTTGTAATGATTAGATCACCTAATTGAAAGGCTTCAGTTAATGTATTCTTAATGATTTCTATTTCGTCTGAAATAGTAAAGATCTGCACAACCTTTATCCCGATGTTCTTCAATTCAGAGGCAATAAAATTGGAATTGGTATCTACCGTATTTCCGGAAAGGATTTCGTCACCAATAGTGATGAGGACTGCTTTTTCCATATATGAGATTCTTGAAAAAAATTCTCCTGCAAATGACGGAAAAATATGCGGCCGCGGCAATATAAATTGATTTTTTCTATTTTTGACGAAAATTAGTTAAACTTATGTCTAAATATGATGATGCTTCATGGCATTATGGTGGTGATTTTCCTGAAGGACTCCCTCAAAAAAACGGAGCAACACATACCGGTATGTTCCTGAACTGGTGTATCCATAATAACCTGATATCCGATGAACTGAAAGAAGATCATGAAGAGGAAATTGAAAAACTAAAACGAAGAGAAATTACAGGTGCAGAATTTATCATGGATTCCTGTGACGGAAAGTTCTCTGAATATGACCTGAACGATCTTGGAAACAGCTTTGCAAAGGATTACTATGCAGATGACACTGATTTTGGAAACAGATACAGTTCTTTTGCCGATGACTATGTAAATCTTTTTGATGCCAAAGCTGAAGAAAATGATTACGAATATGAAACCTTCTACCACATTGAAGATACCTACGAAAACTATGATCTGATGAAACAGGTCATTGATTACCGCTTTGAGGAGTGGAAGGAATATATAAAAGGATAAAAAATAATAGGGCGAAAGGTGAATTTACCATAGCGTGATTTTGCCTTTATACCTTATCATTGTTATGTATTACCCAAATGAGCTCATCTGTATTATAACCAATTTTCCTGGCTTTTTCAATGAAACGCTGCCGGATGCTTTCCGGAATGGTTGTGGTTCGGGATAGGATCCAAAGATATTTTAAACTGCTTCCGGCAACCAGGGCATATTGATAGTCTTCATCAATATCAATCACATTATAACCTGCCCAGATGGGTTTAAAAAAAGAGACTTTCAGCCTTGCTTCAAGAGTATTTTTAACAAATTTAGCTTCCCCAATGGATTCATTCCATATTTTTTTGATATAATCGTACCCTTTATTTCTAACCTGGATACTGCCGTTAGGATTCTCCGAATACTCTGCAGTAACGTTATCCATATTTTTCTCGAATTTATAATCAAAACGGGCAATTTCATACCATCTTCCGAGATATTTTTTAATATCAAAATTCTTTACTGCTACAGCTCCCCTCGGAATTCCTACAGAATAAGAATGAAAAGCCATATAGGCCAAAGCCCCCAATGACACGGGAAGGATTATTTTGTGAAAAGTCTTCATAACAGAAATATTTGTGTGATGTAATAAAAACGTCAAAAATAATGCCTTAAGGCTGTTAAGGAACAATAATTTCTAGGAAAAGACCTTCAGAAAATTGTCTTTAAAGCTTCCTGAAACCTCTATTTCCATGTCATCGGCAAGCATTACTGTTCCGCTTTTATGGTAAGATTTTACAAATGATGTATTGATGATATGAGAACGGTGTACCCTTACAAAGGGATTTTCCAGAAGATCATCAAAATGTTTCAAAAACCTGCACACCATTTTCTTTGAGCCATCCGTAAGATAAACCTGGGTAAAGTTTCCGTCTGCCTGAAGCCTTATTATATCTTCTGTTTTTACCACGTCAAATCCCTGCAATGTTGGAAGGATAAGCTGTTGTTTTTCAGGTTTTAATTTTAAGTTTTCCAACAGAATTTTATTCCGGTTGAGTTCTTCCTGTTTTTCTATGCTTTCTGCAACTTTGTTAACTGCCAGAATGAGTTCCTGAATATCAATAGGTTTTAGAATATAATAACTTGCAGACTTATTTAAAGCCTGTAAAGAGTATTGCGAAAATGCAGTAATGAAAATCGTTTCATAGGAAAATTCTTTGGTAGCTTCCAAGACATCAAAAGCATTTCCAAAAGGCATTTCTACGTCTAAAAAAACCAATTGAGGCTGCTTTTCAGCAATTAAAGGGACAGCTTCTTTAATATTTTCCGCTTCTCCCAGAATTTCTACCTGTGGGCAGTATTTGGTGAGATAGCTTCTCAAGACTTCTCTTGCGATCAGTTCATCATCTACAATTACGGCTTTGATCTTCATTGGATTTTAATATTAATAAGTTACAGCTATGTACTATTGGTATTTCCCGTTTTTAAACTTCAATGTCTTATAAGTTGTCTTTGAGGTTTCTTTAGTATTACATTCCTCTTTTATTTCTTCGTTTATTATGGTTACAGAGACGGTCTTTATTTTAAGATCAGTAAAATTATTGGTTTTGGAAGAATCCATCATAATATAGGAATGGTTGTCTTCGAACTCCCCGTTACAACGGGTATCCCACTCACCTCTTGAAGAATCCAGTTCAAACTGGTCAAGAATTTTTTTAAGGGTTTTCCCTTCTGCGTAATACATTGAGATTGTACCCGAAGCATAAGGATTGGGCTTACTGTTTCCTACGAAATCTGCCTTTACTCCGAATGCCCTGATGCCCGCACTGATATTGTACAATCCGGTATCAATGGCAAAACTTCTCAGATAAACAGCATCAGAATTCAGTTCTGTTGGGTCTAAATATTTATTCTTGATGTTTCCATTGATATCTGTAATGAGAATATAGTTCTGAACGGTAAAAACATAATCTTCCTGATCCTGATTTACAACCACAGGGATAACCGCAATATAAGAATCTTCCGCATTGGGCATTTTCTTTTCCACGCAGAGTTCCTCTCTTATCTTTGTTTTATCAATCTTCAGGCTTTTCAGAATATGAGTTAATCTGATACTGTCAATATCCTGAGCGGATATAAATCCGGAAAACAGGCTCATCATCAGGGTAAACAGAAATATACTTCTTTTCATGGTATTCTTTTATGCCAGATTAATTTGAATGGTAACCAAAACGCCACTGTTATTCTCTTTATCTTTTACAGAGCAGGTAATATTTTTTTTGTACAGATCATTCAGCAGCTGAATCCTTTCCAGGGTATTTTTCATTCCTCTCCCCTCGCGGGTTTTCTGATGCCGGGTTTTCTGTTTTTTACTTTCTTCAATTCCTATTCCATTATCTTCAATGGTAATTTTCAGATATTGTTCGCTTTTCTCAAAGCTTAATTTTAAAAATCCTTTTTCTGTCCTGTAACGCAATCCGTGCCAGATAGCATTTTCCAGGAAAGGCTGTACAAGCATCCCCGGAACCTGCAGGCTTTGAAGATTCAAGCTTTCATCTACATCAATTTCATAATCAAATTTATCTGCAAAACGTGTTTTTTCCAATGCCAGATAGTTCTGTAAGAGATCCAGCTCCTGTTGGAAAGGAATAAAATCATCCGTAGAGTTTTCCATTACTCCCCGCATCAGCTTTGAAAACCTTGTAAGATACTGGTTAGCTTCCAATTCATTATTAGTAGCAATAAAGTGATTGACACTGTTTAAACTGTTAAAAATAAAGTGTGGGTTCATCTCCCGCCTGAGCGACTGGAGCGCTATTTTTTTATTTTTAACCTGAACCTTCTTTAAAGTCCTGAAAATAAAAACAATGAGACCAGTCAGTAAGATCAGAACACCTATTAGACCATAGTTGAAGATATTTTTCTTGCGGATAAGCTCATCTTTTAATTCTTTCTCCTTTTCCAGCTGGGAAATCCTCTGTTCCGTATCTTCCAAAATCTTATTGTCAACCAAACTTCTGTCTTTAGAAACCAGACTGGGAAGTTTACTCAAAAAGTCTCTGTACAGCTGCACTGAAGCATCAACATTTCCTGAAATAGCATATAAGCTGTCCAGTTTTTTTACACTCTTCTGAGCTTCCAGCGTATGGCCTTTATCCAAAGCAATACCATATGCGTTTTTTAAAAGGTCCACTGCTTCTTTAGGATTATTCTTTTTAATATAAATATCGGCCAGTTCCTGAATCTGATTAACTTTCTCCTGTGAATTTTCCTTTACAAAATTTTCCTTTAAGACTTTCTTTTTGGCTTCAATAGCTTTATCAAAGTTTTTATTTTCAACATAAAGATCTGCCAGTTTCTGATTAATTGCCAACGCCTGCTGTGGTGCTTCTTTTTTTGAAATCTGATAGGCATTATTCAGGTTTTCCTCTGCTTTGTAAATATCTTTCTGCTGTATATTAACATCTGCCAGCTGACTGTATCCTTCTGCTACATTGCCCTGATCATTTTCTTTTTTACTTATATTGATATTATTCCGGATAGCTTCTGCCCGAAGTTCCGGTGTAGGAGAAGAAAGCCTGGCCACATCATTGGAATTAACGGTTTTACTTTTCTCACTGTAGCTCATCTGTGCTGCCATACTGTAATTGCTGAGTGCAGGAGCTATTTTGTTTTGCTTTTCTTGTGACTGAGCTAATTTCCGGGTAACTGTTTCAAGGCTTTTTTTGTCGTTAAGCTTTTGATACAAAGCTTTGGCTTTAACCAGATATTCTTCACTCTTTGCATAATTTCCCTGGTTGTAGTAATCAGTGCCCATTGTTACATAAGTGTCGGCAACTCCTTTGTCATCATTTTTATCTACTGCTTTTCTCAATTTTGCGACAGATCTCACAGCCTGGGAAACTTTTGCAGTATCCTGTGCTGAGAAATTATTTCCCACCATCAATATTAAAATAAACAGTATTTTAAAAACTAATTTCACGGATTCCGAATCTTTACTGCAAAGTAAGTAAAACTTTATCGATCAGTCTCTATACTTCACCAAGTCAAAATATAATTTCACCAAGTTGGCTATCATTAATTTTTTTTGAGCTGATAATATTTAAACGTATAGTTTCGAAGATATTTATAAGTTATACTTAGAGTCGTTCGCAAGGACGTTAACACTCAGCAAGTGAAAACGAACAATGTGCTTTGCTGAGAATGAAATGGCTCTGCGAAAGAAAATATCCAGCATTACTTTTCCTCTAGCCTTTGCATATTCTTAGCGTTAATTAAATAAAGTTCCGTTTTTTTCCAACTCACCAAGTGAAAGTTCCATTTCACCAAGTCTCCCGTTTTTTTGCTTGAGATCGAACTAATTTTACATCAGAATTTAAAAGTAAAAACAAGAAATTATGAAATTGAAACATTTTTTATTAGCCGGAATTTTAACACTGGGAAGTTTTGTAAATGCCCAGGAAATAAAGAAAAATGCAATTGAAGTAACAGGTGTTGCTGAAATGGAAGTGGAACCGGATGAAGTTACCTTCAGTATCGGAATAAAAGGAGATAACAAAAATGATCTGGCAGACAATGAAAAGAAGATGTTCGATATCCTTAAGAATGCAGGAATAAAGAACGAGGATATCAAGTTTAAGTCTTCATACCAGAACATTTACGCTAAAAACGGAAAGTTTTCCAAGAACTATGTGTTTAAAGCGAATGCAAAATCAAATCTCAGCAAGGTTTTTGAAGACCTGAACCAGAAATGGGTAAGCAGCCTGAGCATCTCAGAAGTAAAGAGCACCAAGATCGCAGATTTCAGAAAAGCAGTAAAGATTAATGCTTTAAAAGCGGCAAAAGAAAAGGCAGATTATCTGCTGGAAAGTATGGGTAAAAAAGTGGGCAATGTTCTTGAAATCGTAGAAATTGAAGATTATACCAGTGATACGGTAATGCCAGTTGCCTACAAAAGCAGAATGAGCAATGTACAGCTTGAAATGGCAGATGCTCCCGTAGATTTTTCTTTTGACAATATTGAAAATATTAAGCTGAAATACAGTATTAAAACGAGATTCGAGATCCTTTAAAATAAAAGACTCAAACTCGAAGATAAGGCTGCCCTGATTCAATAAATGGAAGCGGAAGCTTACTTTCAAAGTATTCCGAAAGATAATGCAGATTCAATGGTACAGCAGTTAATCCAATAAAAAATAATAATATGACAACTTTAAAAATTTTAGCCATTGGAGCAGCTTTTTTAAACTCCGGTATCAATCCGGCTGTCCGCTGCTCGAAAAGTGATTCCCACCTCACTGAGTTAACGGTACAAAATGCATCCGTTTCCCCTGTAAACACTACATCCAAGGATAATAAGATCCAGGTTGCTCTTTTACTTGATACTTCTAACAGTATGGATGGATTAATTGAACAGGCAAAATCCAGGCTCTGGAACATCGTCAATACATTAACCTCATTAAAGTATAACGGCCAGACTCCACAAGTTGAAATTGCTCTTTATGAATATGGAAACGATGGTATTCGTGATGAAAACTATATCCGTCAGGTTACTCCGCTTACTCAGGATCTTGATCTGGTTTCTGAAAAATTATTCGCCTTAAGGACTAATGGAGGAAGTGAATATTGTGGCGCTGTTATCCGTGATGCTTCTGCCAACCTGAACTGGGACAGCAATGAAAAAAGTATGAAACTGATCTATATTGCGGGGAATGAACCATTCAACCAGGGAAAGGTTGACTATCGAGAAGTTATCTCAAAAGCAAAAAATAAAAATATTTATACCAATACCATTTATTGCGGAAGCCGGGAAGAAGGAATTCAGGACTTATGGCAAAATGGGGCCACAACAGGATGTGGAAAATATTTCAACATAGACAGTGATAAAAGGGTGATCTATATTGAAACACCCTATGATACAAGAATTTCCGAGTGTAACACTAAACTGAATGACACTTATATTTATTACGGAAACCATGGTTCTGAATATAAGATGAAACAAATTACCCAGGATAAAAATGCAGAAGTACAATCGGTTTCTAGCCTGGTAGAAAGAACGGTTTCCAAATCAAAAAAGAATGCTTATAAAAATGAGCATTGGGATCTGGTAGACAAAGCTGAAAAGGATGAAAGTTTCATTACCAATATGAAACCAGGTGAGCTTCCAGACGAACTGAAAGGAAAAAGCAAAGAGGAAATAAAAAAAGCAGTGTCTATAAAATCAGCAGAGCGTGAAAAGATTCAGAAAGAGATTGAAGAGCTCTCTAAGAAACGTCAGATCTACATTAATGATGAAATGAAAAAAAGAGGAACTGATGACTCTGATGATCTTGGAAAAGCAATCGAAAACTCTATACAGGAACTGGCGAAGAAAAATGGCTATAGTCTGTAAAACTTTGACTGCAAGAGTGGGTAAAAATATTCTTAAACCGAAAACCTTATGAAATAAACTACACTTAAGCTTGGAATTTTTATTTTCCGGCTTAAGTGTACTTATTTTTGTTAAAGATCTTTCCTATCTTCCAAACCTAAAATATGGGGACAACAGATGCTTCTTACCTTTCATAAACAAAGAGGACATTTCCATTCCGGTTACTGAAAAAGTAATCCCATTCCCACCAAAACCTAATACAAAATAAGAATTTTTAAATTTTGGATGTTCTCCAATATAGGGTAATCCATCTTTTGTTTCTCCAAAAGTCCCGGCCCAGACAAAATCTGGATAAAAATGATAATCAGGCTTTATTTTCTTCAAGTTTTTTAAAATTTCCCTTTCTTTTTTGCTGAGAATAGCATCCCGTTTTTCAGCATCATAAAAATCCTCATCCCCGCCACCTATCAATACTCTGCCATCATCAGTAGTGCGCATATAGAGATAAGGATCGTCTGTATTCCATACCAGGGTTCTTGTAATATTTTTAAATTTGTCTTTATCTACTTCGGAGACTACAGCATATGTGCTTTTCAGATTAACAAAATTTTCTTTCAGTAAAGTTTTACTTTCGTAGCCAATACAGTAGATTATTTTCTTTGCTCTGATCTGAAAACCACTATCTACTTTAACATTATTAAAGCCTTTGTGATATTCCACTTCTGTCATTTCAGTTTTATCAAAAATTTTCAACCCCTTCCTTATATTATGCTTAAACAGTTCATGAGCAAACTGAAAAGCATCAATACTGGCTCCCTGTCTGGATAAAATGCCTCCATAAGTATTTTCAAATCCAAATCTTTCATAAACCTGATCTGCATTGAGCCATTTAACTTCAAATCCTGCATTTTTCCTGGCTTCATATTCTTTCTTTAACCATTCCGCATCTTTCTTTTTTGATGCGAAATACAATGATTTTTTACGCTTAAACCCTGCCTCAGAGTGTATTTTTCCGACAAGATTTTCAATGGTATCAATAGCATCTGAACATGCTTTATAGCTGGCAACAGCACCTTTTTCCCCTATTATTTCTGTTAATTCATAAAGAGGAACATCTATTTCATACTGCAGCATTGAAGTGGTGGCAGAGGTACTTCCATTACAAAGTTCACGCTTATCAATGAGTATTGTTTCATAGCCGTCCTTTATCATTTGATGGGCTATAAGACTTCCTGTAATTCCGCCTCCTATAATTAAAACATCACATTTTTCATCTGATTTTAAAGAAGGATAAGTAGCAATCAGCCCGTTTTTTATAAGCCAAAAAGGTTCATTAGATTTGAGATCCATATTAATATTTTACACTAAAAATAACAATATTTATACCTATTTTAACAATTTCAACTGAATTTGTGGTTCAATTATTGTTGCTTTATTAATTCCAATCACCATAAAATATTTACTATGATAACAATTATTCCAGAAGCTCCGGAGAATGTTGCGGCATTCAATGCGACAGGAGAAGTGACTAAAGAAGATTTTGAAAAACTGGTAATTCCGCGCGTAAAAGAGAAAGTAGACCAATTTGGTGAGCTGAATTACTTGCTGTATTTGGATACCGATCTGGATAAGTTTACCATGGGAGCATGGCTTGAAGATCTCTTGCTGGGATTAAAAAATCTAGCAAAATGGAATCGGACAGCTATTGTTACAGACAAAGAAGGCGTACAGAACTTTACGGATATCTTCAGTGTTCTGATGCCGGGAGAGTTTAAATCTTTCCCAAAAGAAAATTTATACAATGCCCTTTACTGGTGCAAAAACGGGAATGAGGTAGAAGCTTAGTCTGCCTTATGAAATAATGAAAGACTGTCTCAAAAAGGCAGTCTTTTTTATTACCTACCAATCATTATCAGATAAATACGTAAAAACACCTAATAATAAATTTGGTACATTCCACTGTAATTATATCCCAAAATGGTGATTAAATTTGTAATGTTAAACCAATAAAAATTAATACCATGTCAACATTCAAAACAAACATTATTGCAGGACCACTTTGGAGTAATGACGAAGCACAAAAATTAGGACCACGTATTGCTGCGGCACATCTAGGAAAATTTACCGGACAATGGAGTACTATTGTACAGGGACAAATGAGCGTTATAGAAGTTGAGTTGAATACTGAACCAACCGGCAGTACGGAATATACTTTAAACGTTTTAGCCGGCCCAATCTGGAGCGATGAAGACGCTAAAGCGATTTGTCCCTCTATCTGTGCATCCTATGGAGGTACATGGAACGGACAATGGACAACAGTTGTAGAAGGCAAAATGAGCGTTTGCAGCTGTGTCTTTAAATTCTAGTCTGAAAAATAATAATGTATTAATTTAAAAAGCTGTCTCAAAGCCTACCATTGACTTTAAGACAGCCTTTTATATATTTCAGATTCTGGTTTCTGTAATTATATTATTGCTATTTATCACATGAAACACATTCTGCTACGGCTTCATCATCATTTGTTGTCGGTGAACCATACAGATACATGTATCTTATACTGATTACAAATCCTATAAAAGTCATCCCCACTCCCACTAACGACGGGTAGTTAAATGACAACCCATATTCCAAAGGAATTCCCCCCAGGAAGGCTCCCATTGCATTGGCAATGTTAAATCCTGCCTGCATAAAAGCAGCAGCCATCATTTCACTTTTCGGAGCTGCTTTCATCATCATAATATTAATAGGTGCAGCAATTGACATTGATAAGGCACCACACATAAAGGTTAATATGAAAGCAATATTCTGGTGTTCGGAAAGTAAAAATACTCCAACAAGAGAAATCATCATTAAGAAAATCAGAAGTGCACAGGTTTTTTCCGGTCCTAATTTATCTGAAACAATACCTCCTGCAAGGTTACCAACCACCATTCCGGCTCCTGCAAGAACCATTACATAGGCCATATTACTGCTTTCAACTCCGGAAATTACAGTCATTAAAGGGGTAATGTAGCTCAACCATGTAAAAAGACCACCAAATCCAATTGCTGTAATAGCTAATACCAGCCATGACTGTTTCTTTTTCAGGAATTTCAGTTCTTCCAGGAAATGGGTATTCTGATTGGCCTCCATTGAAGGCAGCCATAGCTTTAAAAATAACAGGGCGAAAACTCCAATCAAAGCAACAATAGCAAAATACAATCTCCAATGGAAGGTATGCCCAATGTAGGTTACTAAAGGAACCATCACCAGATTGGCTATGGTGAGCCCTGTAAACATCATCGATATATAAAATGCTTCCTTCCCTTTTCCTGCCATTTTAGCTGCCACTACAGTTCCTACTCCAAAGAAAGCTCCGTGAGGAAGCCCGGACATGAATCGGATGATTAACATTGTTCCGTAATTGGGTGCAATAGCAGAAAGCGCATTAAATAAAGTAAACAGGATCATAAAAGCGATCAATACTTTTTTAGGTGGATATTTTACAGAGTATCCGATTAGAATGGGTGCTCCAATTACCACTCCCATAGCATAGGCAGAAATCAGGTGCCCTGCCTGCGGAATACTGATTTCCAGTGTTTTTGCGATATCTGGCAATAGCCCCATTACGGTAAACTCTGTAGTTCCTATTCCCAAGCCGCCAATAGCCAGCGGTATTATTCTTTTATCAATCTTCATTGTATTTTCTTTTCTGAATTAACCTATTGAATTAAAAATGGTTGCCCATGTTGATTTTGAAAGTGCAAAATTCGAAAGAAAGATTGGATTCCACACCTCTTCGAATGATAAAAATTTGCTCCATATTAACCTTTTTGTTTAATTTTAACTCAACAAACAATCAAAACAGGATAAAATGAAGATCCAGAAAGAAACGATAGAATTTGAAAAAGGAAAGTCTTTCAAGATATTTGCTCCCAGTCTGAAAAACTGCTTTTTCTGGCATTACCATCCTGAAATAGAATTGGTATATGTAGAAGCATCCAATGGAATCCGGCATGTGGGAAAGAATATTTCGGGTTTTACAGACAGTGAACTTCTGTTGATTGGAGCTAATGTTCCCCATCTTAATTTTGATTATGGGATTCAGACCGAATGTAAGCAGCTGGTATTGCAAATGCGGGAGAATTTTCTTCAGGATATTATTCTTCCGATTCCTGAATTTGAAAATATTAAAAGTCTTCTGGAGCAATCGTATCTTGGATTGTCTTTCTTTGGAGAAACTAAAAATATTGTTGTTGAGAAACTTAAGATCATTAAGGAAAAAAATTCTTTTGAATCCTTAATGGGACTTATTGAGATTTTACAGATTCTTGCCAACTCTACAGAAGTATATGAACTTAACAAGGAAGATACAAGAATCAAATGGTTTCTGAATGATAAGATACGGATGGGAACCATCTACGATTATATCCATGAAAATCATGATAAAAAACCTAATGTAAATGAGGTTGCCCAGATCGTCAGTTTAAGTACGCCTGCTTTCTGTCGTTATTTTAAAAAGCAAACGAATATGACATTTACGGATTTTGTTAATAATTACAGGATCAACCAGGCTAAAATTTATCTGTTAAAAGATTCTTCAGTTACAGAAGTTTGTTTTCAGGTGGGGTTTGAAAGTCTTTCTTATTTTAATAAACTGTTTAAACAGCATACAGGGGAAACTCCTTCAGAATTTAAGAAAAAACATTTTAAGCCTATTGAAATCAATGGACGGATAGGGGTGATTAATAGAGAGTCTTCTTGTCATAAATCGTTTTGATATTTATCATGTAGATTTATATTTTAGAGGTTAGATGGCTGCTTTTATTTTTCCTACAGATAGCGATGATTTACAGGCATTTGGTTACATATATTCAATTAAAACCATTCCGTTAAAAATTCAAAGGGTTTTAACACCCACTCTGTAGAAGGGAAATGATGAAATCCATTCCTTATTGGTTTGGGTTAAAATAGCTTTAAGTGCCAATCTATTATCCATATCTATCCCAAAAAAATAACCGCCCATTGCTGAGCGGTCTGTTATTTTAATGAATATGTTTTTCTGCGTGATAAGAACTTCTTACTAGAGGTGAACTTTCAACATGTCTGAAACCTAAGCTTCTTGCAAAGTCTCCCAGTTCATCAAATTCTTCCGGAGTAATAAATCTCTTTACAGGAAGGTGTTTTTTGGTTGGCTGCAGGTATTGTCCTAGAGTAATAACGTCTACATTCGCATTTCTGATATCTTCGATTGTCTGGAAAACCTCATCTTTCGTTTCTCCTAAACCAAGCATAACTCCGGTTTTGGTTCTTCTTTGTCCGGCTTCTTTTAAATATCTTAAAACCTCAAGGCTTCTTTCATATTTAGCCTGGATTCTCACTTCTCTGGTTAAACGTTTTACCGTTTCCATATTGTGGGAGATCACTTCCGGGGCAACATCCACCAATCTGTCAATATGTTTGGTGATTCCCTGGAAATCCGGAATTAAAGTTTCCATTGTTGTACCTGGGGAAATTCTTCTTACAGCATTTACAGTTTCTGCCCAAAGAATAGAACCCATATCTTTCAGATCATCACGGTCTACAGAAGTAAGAACAGCGTGCTTAATTTTCATTAATTTGATAGAGCGTGCCACTTTTTCAGGTTCATCCCAGTTTACATCAAGCGGTTTTCCTGTCTTTACTCCACAGAATCCACAGCTTCTTGTACAGATATTTCCTAAAATCATGAACGTTGCCGTACCTTCTCCCCAGCACTCACCCATATTCGGGCAGCTTCCGCTTTGGCAAATGGTGTTTAATTTATATTTATCAACCAAAGTCCTTAATTCTCTGTAGTTCTTTCCGGTAGGAAGTTTTACACGAATCCATTTTGGTTTCTGAACGGTAGTATCTTGAACTAAATTTTCCATTTATTTCTCAAATTGAGGTTCAAAGTTAGTGATTTTTTTATCGAAACAATCAAAGACAGACATTGATGAAACATATAATTTTGTAATTTCAGAACTCAAAATATGTAATGAAGACAATATTCTGTATCCTATCATTGATTTCCGGTACCTTTTGTTGGGCTCAAAAAGAATTTCAGCCAAAAGGCTCTACCATACTGCAAACTATAGATGGAGACCTGGATGGAGATAATATTCCTGAAAAAGTCATGGTCTACAATACAAAAGACCCGGGCGAACTTGGTGACCTCCGTGAAATTCAGATCCTGAAAAAGATAAATGGTGAATGGAAAATCCTTGAAAAATCTATACATGCTATTCTTGATAGTGAATCCGGCGGGATTATGGGTGACCCTTATTCAGGAACGACTATAGAAAAAGGTATTTTAATTATCAATCACTTCGGCGGCAGCAGCTGGAAATGGGCTTATACTGATAAATACAGGTTCCAGAACGGTCATTTTGAACTGATAGGACATACTTCAAGTTCGGGAAGACCGGGAGATTATATCAGAACTGTAGATTTCAACCTTTCCACAGGACAGATTCATTTTAAGAATGATGTTGATAATATTAAAGAATATGGACCTTCCCAAAAAGAAACATACATTAAAAAGGGTATCAAAATTAAGCTTCAGAATAGAAATGACAAAAGTATAAAGATTATACTTCCTAAAACCAAAGCTGAAATTTTTATATAATTTACCGCCTTAAAGCACAGTATAATTTCTAACTTCCCGTCTCTTCGTATTTTCCAACAACAGTCTAGTTATCTTCAAACTCATTATTTTTAAGCAGCTCAGCAAGAACTTTTTTAGCCCGCATTACACGAACTTTTGTATTGGCTACAGAAATTCCCAATTCTTCGGCTATTTCCTTGATGCTTTTTTCCTCAAAAAACCTTAGCTTGATGATATCCTGATAATTGGCATCCAGGGATTCAATGGTTTTGATGATTTTCTTTTGCTCTTCTTCGGAAATTAAAAGCTCTTCAGGGGATTTTGCATATTGATTTTTTACCTCATCAAGATTTTCAATGGCATCTTCATTTTCACGGTTTTTCTTTCTCCAAAAATCAATAACAGTATTCTGGGCAATGGTTAGAATCCAGGTTTTAAACTGAAAATGCGGGTCGAACATATCCAATTTTGATAATACTTTGGAAAAAACATTCACGGTGATCTCATCGGCATCATTTTCATCTTTCACCTTTTTCATGACAAATGAAAATACATCCACCCAAAAAACATTGATGAGTTTAGTCTGAGCCTTCTGGTCTTTGTCCTTGGCCTTTTGAATGAGCAGAAATAGCTGTTCGTCTTTCATTAATAACAAATATAGATTATTTGGGTTGAAAATGCAAAGCGGGATCGGCTGTTAATGGTGATTTTTGCTTGGCAAGAAAGCATTAAGGAAATAAAATATCTGTTTTATTTACTCTATCAATCTTTTTTGCTATTTTACTTTTGCCGGCTTTTGACTTTATACTTCTGAATTTATTATCTTTGCACGGTAAAATTTTAAAGAAAAAAATCAATGAATTCCTTTATAGAAGAACTGAAATGGCGTGGTCTTTTTGCTGATATGATGCCCGGAACCGAAGAACAACTGAATAAAGAGGTAACAACTGCATATATTGGTTTTGATCCAACGGCCGATTCTTTACATATCGGAAGTCTTATTCAGATAAAAATTTTAGCCCACTTCCAGCAGCATGGCCACAAGCCAATTGCCTTGGTAGGAGGAGCTACGGGAATGATTGGTGATCCATCCGGAAAATCTGCAGAGAGAAACCTTTTGGACGAGGAAACGCTTTTACACTATGTAGACTGTCTGAAAAACCAGCTTTCAAGATTCCTTGATTTTGCAGGCAATGAGCCTAATAAAGCGGAATTAGTAAACAACTACGACTGGATGAAGAATATTTCTTTCCTTGATTTTGCTAAAAATGTGGGGAAGAACATCACAGTGAACTACATGATGGCCAAAGACTCCGTAAAGAAGAGATTTTCTGGAGAGTCTGGCGCAGATGGAATGAGTTTTACAGAGTTTACGTATCAACTGATTCAGGGATATGATTTCCTTCACCTATATCAAAATAACAATGTGAAGCTTCAGATGGGAGGTTCTGACCAGTGGGGAAATATTACCACGGGAACAGAATTAATCCGTAGAAAAGCTCAGGGTGAGGCATTTGCTCTAACCGTTCCTTTGATTACAAAAGCGGATGGTTCCAAATTCGGGAAGTCTGAAAGCGGAGAAAACTATTGGTTAGATAAAAAGAAAACTTCACCATACAAATTCTACCAGTTCTGGCTGAATGCTACCGATGAAGATGCTGAAAGATTTATTAAATTCTATACATTCCTTGGGAAAGAAGAAATTGAAACTTTAATTGAAGAGCACAAAACAGCAGCCCATGAAAGAAAACTTCAGAAAAAATTGGCTGAAGAAGTTACAGTTTGGGTACATGGAAGAGAAGAATATGAAAAGGCGCTTAAAGCTTCTGAAATTCTTTTCGGACGTTCTACTGCTGAAGACCTGGTAAGTCTTGATGAAGAAACTTTCCTTGAAGTTTTTGACGGTGTTCCACAAAAAGAAATAGCAAAAGCCGATGTATTGGGTATCAGCATTGTTGATCTTCTTTCTGAAAAATCAGGATTCCTGAAATCTAAGAGTGAAGCACAGAGAGAAATCAAAGGAAATGCAATCTCTGTTAACAAGCAAAAAGTAAATGATACTTTTACAGCAAATGAAACTGATCTTATTGATGGTAAGTTCTTATTACTTCAAAAAGGTAAAAAAAGCTATTTCATTGTAAAAGTTATTTAATTTAAAAAGAATATAAAAAGTGGCGCCGGGATGAATCCCGGCGCCACTTTTTATTTTGAAGGTATTAGTTATTTTAAAATGTATATGATGCAGAAGCTGATAAATACTGCCCGCTTGAAGTTCCTTCTTTTTTAAGCTCACCATCTACCCAGATCTGAACCTTTAAAGTAGAAGAAGCGTTGGGGCCTATAGCATTTACAACCACATTCGCATTATAAGACCCTTTTTCTGCAGTAACTTCAGGACTTGACCATGTTGTTCCGCTAAGGCTGGAAGCAGTTGTAGCATTACTATCAATTCCGTATACAGCCCCATCAATATCAGCTCCCGCAGAAGCAATAGCCTTAAAAACTACTTTGTGGCTCTTCCCTGCTCCTATCACGTTATTATCATCGTCATCATCTTTACTGCAAGAGGATACAAAACCCATTAATACAGTTGCAAGCAGCACGACGAATGTACCTTTCAGAAGCTGGTTTATTCTCGTTTTTTTCATAATCTTTTTGTTTAAATTTTAGTTACTTTATTTGATATTCTATGATTAGTGATTTCGCTTCTGCAAAGCTATTAGAGTCATGAAACTTTATCAATCCTGAAAATTGTGTAATTTTTTCTACCTAAATTCAGGTATTTTTTATGCTGAAATTTTTAATTAAATTGAGCGTTTTTTAAAAATAAATTCTCCAGAACTGATACCTGATGAAGAGATTACTGATCCTATTCAACATATTACTGGCTTTCAGCGTACAATCACAACAACTGATTCCGCTTAATGAAAAGCCCTACTTAGACAGTTTACAAAACATTCTTAGAAGTAATGGAACTACAAAAGCAAAAGCAAATACCAATTTCCTTTTGTCGAATTATTACAGGAATATGGATTCCGTTTTAAGTAAAAGATATCTGCAAAACGGTAAGGCATTTATTAAAAATGATCCTTTTCTCTCTGCCAAATATGATTTCTACGAAGCGCAATATAATCTGGACAGAAATAAAGGAAAAGCTGCCATCGCTTATCAAAAGGCTATTAAAGCATTATCACAATTCAAAAATGAAGAATCTCATCTCCTTCAGGCAGCTGCCTGGTATAGCTATGGAGTAACCCAGAAAGACAAAGAAGGCTACCCTTTTTTAGTAAAGACCATTCTTGAAAAAAGTATTCCATTGGCTAAAAAATATGAGAATAGCAGCAATCTTGGGCTTTTGTATACCCAGCTTGCCGTTATTCTTACTTACAATGCAGAGTTCAAAAAATCTGAAGATTATAATACTAAAGCATTAAAAATTCTTGAAAAGCATTATCCCCATTCTCCTGAACTATTTTTTACTTACTTAAATCTGGCTAATAATTTTTGCTATCAGGCCAAAGGAGATGAAGCTAAAAAGTTTTTGGATAAGGCAGAAATACTCATCAGCCCTTATCCGGATTCTTCCGTTAACGCTTTCTACTATTATAGCAAAACGCTTTATTTTATTACCAGACAAAAGAATCCTGAAGCATTACCTGTTATTGAAAAGGGACTTTTTTATGCTAAAAGATTTAATCAGAATCTACTGGCACAGATGTTTTATTTCAATAAATATGATATTTTAAGGAAACTGAAAAGATATAACGAAGCTAAGGGTGCGTTAGAAGATGTTTTAACAGAAAAATCACTTGCTCTTGACCTTAATAACAGAAAAACCATTTATAAACAGCTTTCCTCTTTAAATGAAGAGATGGAAAATACAAAGGAAGCTTTGGTTTGGGAACAGAAATATTCTAAACTTAACGACAGCCTGAATACTGAAAATGTAAAACTTGAGATCAATAAAATTGAGGCTAAATATAATGCTGCGGAAAAGGAAAGAAAAATAGCTACATTAAATGCGGAAAAGAATCAGAAAGAACTTGAGGTAAATAAGAAAAACTCTTATTTATGGGGGCTAAGCCTTATTTTATTATTGGTTATAAGCCTTCTGGTCTTCCTGTATATCATTTTTAGAAAAAATAAAAAGATTTCTGAGCAAAAGATTAACGATATCAGACAAAAGGAAGAACTCTCATTAACAAAGGCTATTCTTGAGGGAGAAGAAAGGGAAAGAGAGCGTATTGCAAGAGATCTTCACGATGGCTTAGGCGGAATGCTGGCCGGAGTAAAAATTAATTTTTCAACGTGGTCTGCCAGCCATCTGGATGCTGCAAAAGATCAGGAGTTCTACAAAATTTTGGGGCAGCTTGATAATTCTGTAAGTGAACTTCGGCACGTAGCAAGAAATCTTATGCCTGAATCCTTGCTTAATTTTGGGCTGGAGACCGCTCTGAACGACCTTTGTGAATTTTACAACAGAAAAGATATAGACATAGACTTCCAGGCGATCAATATTGAAAAAAAACTGCCTTTAAATATCCAGCTTAATATTTACAGGATTGCACAGGAGCTATTAGCTAATGCCATCAAGCATTCTGAAGCCACCAGTATTTTATTACAATGCTCTCAATCTGAAAAAGATTTTTTCATAACTATTGAAGACAATGGAAAAGGGTTTGAAAGCACTAAAGCACAAAAAACAAAGAGCATGGGACTCCGCAATCTGAAGAACAGGGTTGATTACCTGAAAGGAACCATGGAAATAAGTTCAGACAGCCAAGGTACAACCATTAATATAGAACTCAACATCGATGGAGAATGAAAAAATAAATATTGTTATCGTAGACGACCACCCTATCGTCATTGAAGGATTGAAAATGATGCTGAAAAGCCAGCCTTCTTTCAATATTCCTGAAACATTCATTTCCGGTTCGGAAATTATCCGCTTCATTGGCAGCAATAAGGCAGATATTATTCTTTTGGATATCGCTCTGCCTGATGCCAATGGCACGGAATTATGCAGGGAAATCAAGAAAATATCTCCTGAAACCTCAGTCATTATGTTCAGTAACCGGTCTGAAAGAAGCATCATTATGCAGGCTATTCAAAATGGAGCCAGCGGGTATCTCCTTAAAAACACCTCCATTGAAGAATTGGTGATATGCATCCAGGGAGCGTTATCCGGAGACATCGTTTTTTGTAATGAAACCAAACAGATCATCAGCAGGCCTTCTCAAAATGACATTCCTATTCCCAGACTGACCAAAAGGGAAAAACAGATCCTCCATCTTGTAGCACAGGGTAAAACAAGCAATATGATCGCAGAAGAGCTTTTCTTAAGTCCACTTACTGTAGATACCCACCGTAAGAACCTGCTTCAGAAATTCCAGGCTAAGAACTCAACGGAACTGGTAAATCAGGCTATAGAATATAATCTGATTGAAAAATAAAAAAACCGCTCCAAGAGCGGTTTCTATTTTATATAGTAATTTTTATTTACGGTTCAAGGAAGCTGTAAGCAACTTTTACAACCTGATTGTCGCCTTTTCCTGTAACTTTAGCTGTTCTGGCAACTTCACCATCTATTAAAAGAGTAATTGTAAGTTCAGAATTTGCTTGTGGCAACATTGCATTAGCAGCAAAATTGATCTGGGCCTGGCTGGAATTAACCCACATTTCTCCGCTGGTCCAACCTTCTTTTAAAGGAGCAGTAGGAGTACTGTAGATAGTATTCTGGGCAGTTCCTACCTGAGTTACCACAGAGATGAGTTCTGATCCTGTAGTAGCTTTTGCTACAAACTGAACCACGTGATCCTGAAATTCATCTTCGTCATCTTTTTTACACGAGTTAACAACAGTAATCACTGAAAATAACAAAACGAATAAAGAAGAAAGTCTAAGTAAACTTTTTAAATTGTAAAATTGCTTCATTTCTCCAAATAGATTTTTTAATGTTCCAAATATAGGTTTTTTATTAATATAAAAATATCTTTAATAAAAATTTTACAACATTTTTTTATAAAAAATATCAAATCAGCAAAAACAAAATAAGCTTAAAAAACTCAATAATACAACGTAATTCTTTAATTATTAAACATGAAACATCTTTATCTCCAGAATTATTTTAATCCTTATAAAAGGCAAACAATACCCACAATGGAACTCTCGTGTTTTTATTAAAAAGCAGCTCTTAATTTTAACTTATGAAATGATTGTATACTCCTTTACGGCAAACATAAAAGTTAGGATTTACAATCTAATTTATTAATTATATTTGCTGTATGAATTTAGATTACATAGTAAGAGAGCCGGAAAATATAACCTCTTCTACTCCTATACTTTTTATGCTTCACGGCTACGGCAGCAATGAGCAGGACCTCTTCAGCTTTAGAGAAACCCTTCCGAAGGATTGGATTATTATCAGTTTCAGAGCCCCAAGAGATACTCAGTTTGAAGGATATTCATGGTTTGATATCAATTTCAATGATCCTGAAAATTATATCGACGTTCCTCAGGCTAAGGAATCTTTAAATGCTGTATTGGAAAGTATCTTAAAAATAGTAAATAATTACGGGCTTACCGAAAGCAAAGTACATTTATGTGGATTCAGCCAGGGAGGAATATTATGTTATGCACTGGCATTGAAATATCCCGAATTATTTACATATGTTGCCTGCCTGAGTGCTTATACGGAAGAGAAAATCCTGGACGGAATTGTGAGGGACAAAAAGAAACTGGAAAAACTCAGGTTCTTTATATCCCACGGTACAGATGACGCTGTTATCCCGATTGATTGGGGTAGAAAGGCTGCTGAACTGCTTTATGACCTTAACTGCTATTTCACATTCAGAGAATATATGAGCGGGCACGGTGTCAATCAGAAAAACTACATGGATTTAATGGATTTTTTCTCAAAATAATCTTCTGTTTCAATTTTGAAACAAATTCAACAGAAATAAAACATCTGTTGTTCTTTATACAAACATTCCTGCTTTTGGAATGTTTTTTTATTACAATAAAGATAAATTCAGTAAATTCAGTAAATGAAACTGAAGCTACTTTTACTGGGTTTATTATTGAGCATTGTTGTCCATGCCCAGAACTCTTTCCGGCTGATCAATACCCCAAAAGCAGTCATTCCTTTTCAGCTTATCAACAATCTTATTTTCATTCCCATCAATATAAATGGAGCTAACCTTACTTTTATGGTGGATACCGGAGTAGCGGAAACCATTTTATTCAGTTTGGAAAACAAGGAGCTTCAATTGGGAAATGTTGAAAAAATAAAATTTTCCGGGCTTGGAGGAAGCTTAAGTATAGACGGATTAAAATCGGACCGTAATCTGGGAAGAATTGGTGATAATATCATCAATAATTCTATGTCTCTCTATGTAATTCTTGATGAAGAATTTAATATATCATCCCATGTGGGAATTCCTGTAAACGGCGTTATCGGGTATCACTTTTTCAAAGATCATCCTATTGCTATTGACTATATTTCTAAAAAAATAACAGTCTATGAAAATATAGATGCTTTACAAAGAAAAAGAAGAAAATTTGATGAAATGCCGATCAGCATTGAAAATAATAAGCCATATATTAATGCCGACGTAGAAATGACCCGTGAAAAGAAAGAATCTAAACTTCTGATTGATCTTGGAAACAGTGATGCTATCTGGCTATTCCCTACCCTTATTAAAGATTTTGTTTATAACAGACCTAATATTGATGATTTTCTTGGCCGTGGATTCAATGGAGACATTTATGGTAAAAGAAGCAGGATCCATAATTTTTATCTTGGTGATTTTAGATTTGAGAAACCTCTTACCGCAATGCCTGACGAATACTCTATTCAGCATGTAAACCTGGTAAAAGACAGGAAAGGCTCTGTAGGCGGTGAAATAATGAGACGGTTTTATCTCATTTTTGATTATGCTAACAATAAACTATATTTGAAAAAAAACAGGAATTTTGATGATCCTTTTCACTTTAATATGAGTGGACTGGATTTCAAACAGGATGGATTGGAATGGCAGCAGGATAGGGTTAAAATTGAAACTCAGCCCATGTCTGGCACAACTAACGCAAATGAAGTGTATAAAGACGCATTTCAATATAAATTTAGCCTGAAGCCTATATTTTCAATTGCAGGCGTGAGGAAAGATTCACCAGCTTATGAAGCAGGTTTAAAGAAGGATGATAAGATTATCAGCATCAATGGTGATAAAACATCAGACATGACGCTTGAGAAAATTCTTGAAATTATGAAATCATCAGAAGGGCGAACAATCACCATGGTAATTCAAAGACAAGAAGAAACACTGACTTTCCGCTTTAATTTGGAAGATCCGATTCCTTATCAAGAATAAATAATATGACAACTGAAGAAACAACCTTAGACAGAATAAGAACAAGGCCAAGATTTAAGATGTTTACCCATCTTACCAAAGAAGAGTATGCACAAAATCTGAAAAAATACCTTGCTGAACATAAAAAAGAATTTTCCGGCAACATCAATAAGGAGGTTGCTACCATCTGGGTGGAAACAGAATATGACAATTACTGGAAACCCCGTCTTGCTTTACGTGTTGAAATAGAAGATGAGGAAACGGTAATACGAGGCGTTTTTGGCCCCAGTTCTGCAGTCTGGACATTTTTTATGTTCCTTTATTTTTCCTTTTCTATTCTTTGGATGACCTTCTTTACCATGTATTATGTGGAAAAACAAATAAAAAGCGCTGAATACCCTTGGGCACTGAGCGCTTCTTTTGTCATGCTATTTTTTATTCTTCTCACTTATGTTGCTGCAAGATTCGGACAGCATAAAGGGAAAGATGAAATGCTTAAATTAAGACAATTTGCTGAAGAATCCACTTTACAGTTTGAGAAGAAAATTATTTAGATAAAGTATCTGTAGCCCTTTCATTCTGAATGGGAGCTGCCATTGCTTTAGCTGTTTTAATAGAATCAGCTACTTTTTCCCTGTTGGCCTGCTCTTTCAGCATTTTTGGAACATCCGGTTCTAATAATTTTGTTAATTCTTCTACAGATATATTATTGGCATTAGGATCATCAAGAAGCTTTTTCCATGGTTTTCTTCCTCCCCAGTTATAATCACCAAATACCATTACTGCAGTACCTCTTGCCTTTGTGGTAGCACCACCAGGATTCAGAATCCAGGTATCAGCATAAGAATACAGCCATTGGGCATCTTTTCTCAATAATCTTAAACAAGAGTGGGATGCAGGATATCCCGGAAGTGTATATTCATGCCATCCGATACCGCCTATATTATGGATATTGAAGTTGTAGGGAAGCTTCCATTCACTGCTCACTGTAGAAATAGACAGTTTCTTTTTCCAATTGGCAAAAGTTAGCCCTCTTGTGGTCTGTGCAGACTTTTTTCCCATACTTGTTGGCCCCCATTTAACAAGGCTTCCATTAGAGTACACCGCATAGGCCTGAATAGGATATGAAAAGATCACAAATTTCTTTACGCCACTTAATACATCAAGCTGCATAGGAAATGGTGAATACGCCATCAAAGTAGTGTCTATTTTGGCTGGCACCACCAAGGTATCAGCATTCCATTTACTTTTAGAATCCAGCCTGTTTAACGCTAAAATAGCGGTACGCTCCTGCTCGTTATACTTTTTACTGAATTCCGCATATACAGAATCCCGCAGTTTTTTATCTTTCGGAATAACAAAGGCATTATAAAAACCATTCTCCTGCATCATTGGCGGTACTGATTCTTTTTTCACCACAGGCACTGAATCTTTCTTTACAGTGTCTTTTTCTGTTTCCGGGATTTCGGAAGCAGACACTGTGTCTTTAAAAGTATCGCTGATTTTTTCTATTTCTTTCTTACATGAAGTAAGCAATACTGCACATAAACAGGCATATAGAAATGTTTTTTTCACAAATATGTTCTTCATAAATAAAATAGGTCATTTAGTTTGGCTACCCAGTACAAATATCAGACCTAAATTTGAATCCTAAAAGACATTCTGAAAAATACCGTAAAAAAACGGTAATTCTATATTTTTTTAAAGCAGTTTATTGGTTTTAGCGTAAGATAAAGCTTCAGCAATATTGCTGACTTCAATTTTTTCAAAAAGTTTTTTACGGTGGAATTTTACAGTATCAGCTGTAATAAAAAGCTTCTCAGCTATTTCACTGATCGTTAGACCACTGGCATACAGACTCAGGATCTCATGTTCTCTGGAGGAGAGTTTTACTCTTTCATCCTTCTCCCATTTATCTGCTGTAAGATCGTATCTCCAGATTTCATCAGAACCTTCCTTACTGAGTACTACGTTTCCGGAAGAGGTATTATTGGATAATGAAACTGCGCACAGTGCTTTCCATACCTGACCATCTTCTGTAAGGAACATAGGGGTGAGTTTATGGTTCACCAGAATCATATTTTTCTGGCCATTGATCAGATAGAAATCATAGGAAATATAGTACAGTTTCCTATCCTCTACCGGAATTTTATCATAAAATTTAAAACCAGCCTCATTAATTTTAATCAGCATCTCTACGTCCTCCGGCTTCACATTCTGAAAATAAAATGCATACCCAAGGTTCTTTACCTCTGCTGAGGTTTTTCCGCATAAAAAAAGAGGATTTTCTGATACATATTCAAATCCTTTTGTCTGATAATTGATAACATACAGACTCTGGTAAGTGGTTCTGGCAAGAGCTTTTACAGCTTCAAGATATTCTCCGTCCTGGCTGAAATCTATATCAGCATCTTTACTGACCTCATTTTTTTCGTTAAAAAACCTTTTAATTTGTTCCATAGTTTAGAAAAGCTCTTTCGCTACTACACTAAAGTATAGTTTTTAGCTTCAATACCACAAATCTACACAAAAGTGTAGCAATCTTCAAAATACCGTGATATACATTTGCAAATGATTTGCATGATTGTACCTTTTCAGGAAAACGTTAGGATAAATCTGAAAGCAATCAGAAAAATACACCAACAATGTTATCAATAACCATGATATAGAAGTTGCCAGAAATTCGGTCCAAATAAGTTGATTCGTCAAGTTTTTATCGTAAAATAACTCAGACAATGACACCTAATTCAGACTAAATATTAAATAATTGACCGAATTAAAAGCAACATCAACGATCAGCCTTTTAAAAGCATAAATCTCTGCTTACAAACTGATCACCCACCATATCACTGATTTTTACTATTACTGTCCTACAAGGCAGTAATTTTTTTATTCTTATATTACATTACGTAAACATATATTTTTTTGCTTAGCCCCAACTTTTACGCTTGATCCGAGATTTGAGACTTTGAATATAACTTGGAAAAGCCCGCATTATCAGGCTTTTTCTTTTGGTTTCTCAGAAAAATAAAAGTTTAAACAGGTTTATTGTCTAATTTTATATCAACCTGTTTTAGGCAGACTCAATATTATAATTGTATAAATTTACGCTAATCAATATTTCCCCAGAAAGCCCACGAGGTGCCATTATAAAAACAGACTAACTTCAATACAGGATCGTAGCACATCATACCTGGACTTGGTGATTTTACGTTGGTTGCCGGATCTATTACTTTTGGTAAAATTAAAGCTTTGTCCTGAGATTCAAGAATCAACACCCCTTTTGCATCAGAATCAGAAGCTCCAATTATTATCCCTTTAGATTGGTTGTTCTCTGCGCCGGGAAGTAATGTTCTTGAAGTCCCTGTTTGGCCGGTTAACTCAATCCAGGTTATCCCATTATAATATTTTACTCTTGAAGTTGTACCATCAAAAATAAATGTTCCTTCAGAAACATCTGTCATACTAGTATTATCAGCAACCTGTGGAAGTATAATTCCTTTTGTGGTCCCAATAGGAAAATCTATCAATCCGCTACCATCAATAATAGTTTTTTCAAATCCTATTTGGGCTTTTATTGGAGAGGATAAAATTATCAGTAAAAATAAAATTATTGCTTTCATAATTAGTTACATGTTTGGTTAATACATCCCCATTTTGTTCCATCGTAGATTTTAAGACATATATCATCAGTATCAAAAACAATCATCCCGTCAATAGGATTTGTAATTGATGTTTCGGGATCAGAAACCCTAGTGATAACAACACCTTTATCATTTGATTCTAAAGCAATAAAGCCGTTATTAATATCTGCTGGCCAATTTGCTGTACTTTTGGAAGCTCTTGTTGAAATACCAATTTTTGTAATTTCAGGAGTTCCTGTTGCTCCTGGTTTATAACAAGGGCATGCATAGGATCTTACTACATTTGAATAAAGGACACAACCTCCAGGAACTGTTATTATAACATTATAATCTGCTGAGGTAGTATCTCCGGCAGGTATTGCATAACTATTCGTGGTTGCTCCAGCAATCAGTGTATTGTTTTTGTACCATTGATAGCTTCCTAATCCTGAGCTTACAGATAATGATGAATTCCCAGTATTTCCTGTACATGGCCTTATAGTAGGACTGTTTGATACTGATATATTTACAATTGGAGATGTTCCGAATCCTGAGTAATATCCTCCAAATCCAGCATTTCCACTAGCTCCTATTAGTTCAGCCTGTATCGTTGCAGCAGAGCTGACCCTTAAATTTTTAACAGTCGCTGTTCCACCTGCTGCATTAGCAATATCATATCTGTAACTTCTCCAGTTAGGATTTCCCGGTACAGCAGTACCTCCTGCTACTATAGGAGCTATGGCAGCACTACCTGATACTGTTACTACAGGAGCGTTTGCGGCCCCGCTTGCTGCCAGCACGGCAAGTTCTGTATTCGGATAAACAGTACTACCAATCTGCTTGGCATCGGGTATCATATTCACTGAGGTTTGCCCAAAACATGAAATAGGAGGGATAAACATAAAGCTATTTGTAGCAAGAGAACTGCTTCCAAAAATCTTATGAAATACATAAACGGCTTTATTGGTTTTTATATACATGTTTTTATTAGTAAAAAAAGTAGCAGGTACTATTGCATAATCCCCAACATTAGCTAATGTATAACTTGGATTAGTATTAGCATTCATTGTTATTGTAGTATTGGATTCTGTAGCAATAACAATGACCCTTTCATAAACTCCTCCATTGCCTTGCATCACGATATATTCGTTTCCTAATTGATCCACGGGCACTAATTGGTCTACAGCAAAATCACGGCTGTCTGATACTGTTCCTGTATCTACACTGCCCTGCTGCATTAATCCTCCTACAGTAACCGCAATATTCTTATCTGATGATATTTTGGCTCCTAACCATCCTTTATCCTGTAAACTGAATGTATTTATCTTCACTTTAGCATACAATATGAAAGATTGCCCTTTTTGAAGTGTTCTGGTAAAAGTAGTCCCTGTAAGAGGGGTTGCGTTAGCTCCGTTAATGAATTCTGTTCCCGAATCGATATTATTAATAGTAATTATTGTATTATCTTCTGTTGCCATTATAGACACCATGTTTCCTACCTCAGGAACTTGAGTGGTAAATTCATTCGGTGTTCCGCCCCAAAAGAAGTTTTTCCCCAGTGCAACCTTACCTTTTGTAAGTGAGGATCCGGCTTGAGACGGATCTGCTCCCCTGTAATTGACAAAAAAGTCAGATGTCGACTGGAAAATCATTCCCCCGACATTAGCAGGAATAATAGTTCCTGCCCTGGTAGTTGCAACTGTCATGGGTGATGTTCCTGGCGCTAAAACAACATTTGAAGCATTGATAACTGATAGCCTTAGCGGAGAGGTGTTGGAAAATGTAACAACACCATTAGTAACAATACTACTGGTAGCAGCATTAATATTGTAGACCGATAATCTTGGGATAGTCGTTCCATCAGCCATTCTTATCGTTACAGATATATTACTTGCCGATGGAGTAGACAAATAGATATATTCTTCACTAATAGTTGCTGCAGTTGAACCATATGCCCCGAACACGATAGGCTGTAGATAATGTGTATTATCCAGTTGGCAATAAAAAAATTGTGTAATAAAAAAAACTATTAAGAAATAAAATTTATTCATTAATTTATAAATATTACCAAAAATAATAAATAAAATATAATTTATTATATATTTATATAAACATTATTTTAAATTTTAATTAATATAATTATTTTTTAATTATAAATTTCAAAAAAATGAATGAATTAAAACACTGATTTTGATAAATTCATTATCTAAAGTAATGTAATTTAGTTATTTACATATTCTACTGAATACATGAGGGATTATTATAAACTTTTACTCAAAAATTTTATAATAAAAAATTAAGTGATTGATATAGATCAGGCATCGCTGGGAGGCTATTGAAATGGAAACAATCCTTTTAACAGTCACTCAGCTGAAACAGAAGTTTTTGCAAACGGAGATACCCGGAAACAGCTCCTGGCAAGAAGCAGGTATTTACTATATAAAAGCCGTGAGAAATGGACTCTGTCCCAGAAACAAAGAGCTTCGATCCTTTTTACCCAGTATCCTGATCTGGAACAGGCATATGGGTTGACTGATGGACTTAGAAAAATTTATAACCAAAATATTTCGAAATCTGTAGCCATGACTAAACTGGCCCATTGGTTTAGAAATGTGGAAGAAGCAGATTTTAAATCTTTTTCTACCTTAAGAAAAACAATAATGAATCGTTATAGAAATATTCTCAACTACTTTGATCAAAGAAGCACCAATGCTGCTGCTGAATCTTTCAATGCGAAAATAAAAAACTTTAGAATGCAGCTCAGAGGAGTAAAAGACAGAACCTTTTTTATCTTCAGATTAGCTAAACTTTTTGCCTAGTCCCCAACTTTTGCGCTTGATCTACTGAAAATTGCTTTGAATTGTTAATAAAAAAAGCCTTCTATTTCTAGAAGACTTTATGCGATCCGGACGGGACTCGAACCCGCGACCTCCGCCGTGACAGGGCGGCATTCTAACCAGCTGAACTACCGGATCAATTTTTTTAAAAAGAAATTGAGAAAAACTTTTGCGATCCGGACGGGACTTGTTCTTATTTGAAAAACTCCCTATCCATAAGCTTTATATCGTTCTCTTATTTTTAGGTCACCGAATAGGTCACTTTTTTAAATAAGTTTAAGATTGTTTGTTTTTACTGGTGCAAATATATGTCTTTTTTTAGTTTTTCCAAATAAAAGACCATTTTTGATCACTAATTTTTACTAAAACACAGACTTTCAAAGACAAAAAATTCCTCTCCATATTTTTCACTCTTAAAATAATAATCATGATAACAAAATTGTCAATTATATATTTGAATAAACGACATTAAAAAACTACGAAATTACTTTTGTGCTAATCTGGTTTATATTTGATAAATTGTAAAATTTTAATAAAGTAAATTCAATGCAAATTATCTCCTAATGATAACGTACTATGTCATAAAAATCAACAATTGATGTTTTATTTACTCCATTTTAAGTTTTGTGCATACTTTGTATGTGGTCCAATTTCATGTGGAAAAGATTTCGAACCGGTCTCATGACCTAATGTTTGAATAACTTCATCCGTAACCCAGATGTAATTTTCAGATGTTTTATTCTTTAAATCTTTAAGTAATGGCATTTGCTCATCATTAATTACTAAATCAAAAACTTCATAAATAAAAAGACCTTTACCTCCCATATCCAAATCAATTATAGGTGATTGAATTTTTTTCTTAAATCTATAGTCGATGTATCTAAAAGGCCGCCAGGTTAAAATTTCTGTTGCAATTAATTCTTCACAAAATTCTCTCCAAGGCGAAATCTCACGATCCTCCTTTGAATCAAACCATTTAAGAAATTCAATTAGATTTTTACCTTTTACATGAACACGCAGATCATTTTTTGCAATTCCCTTTTCAGTTTCAAATTTTCTATCAGGTCTAACATCTAATTCTTCGAATTTTCTTTCACAGCCAGGTAATGTTTTATAACAACCACCCACAGGCTGAAAATATTTTCTTGTTCTGCTTTTAACAAGCAAGTATTCATTTTCAACTTTTATTCTATACAGATATGAAATAGAAACACGAACATCAGTATTTTTTAACAAAACCTTTGACTGGAAATAAAACCCAAGTCTATTGTAGTTTTCATATACAAAAGTTACAATGAAGGTAAGTAATGTGATATATCCCGTAGTGGAATATTTAGATTCTGTCCAGTTTCCTTTTTCGATGTATCCTCCAACGATTAGAATAACAGACAGAATTATTTGTAGAAAGATAGGTCCTTTTTTCATACAATTTTAGGGCTTGGATTAAGTTTTTTAATTGTCTCGGCGACAGTTTCAAAATCTAAAGCTTTATCCGGGAAACATTTTGCAACAGCTTCTGGCAATATTCTTAATCTTATATCTGAAAAAGAAAAAGAAAGTCCATTGTTCGATTCCTCTCCTGACAGGTTAGCCAATTCCTCTAACTGCTTATCTGTAATTTCAACACCAGCGAGAGAGGTTTTAAAAAGAAGCACTCTTTCCTCAAAGGTGGGACGCTCAAATTCTAAAATAATTGCCGCCCTTCTCACAATAGCTTCATCAAGAAAATGCAATCTGTTTGTCGACATAAACAATATTGCTCGCCCATTTAGTTCACGAATTTCATCAATTTTTTGAATTAATGTATTTACAGCTGCTTTTTCTTCCTGATGCATCTGCATGGTAGATCTTGTCGAAGCAATTGCATCAGCTTCGTCAATTAGTAAAAATGCTATTCGTTTCTTACCTGCTTGAGTTTTTAGTTCAGCAAATGCATCATTTACTAAATTCCCCATTTGACCATGAAGACCTTCTCCTCTAACTCTTGTACTCAGTTTTAGAAAAAAACCTTCCTTTTTTAATTCCCTAAGCATTCTGTCCGCAATGGCCTCGGCAGAAACAGTTTTGCCTGTTCCTGCGTCACCTGCCAATATAATTAATGGATATTTTTCTTTCAGTTGTGAAATTACTGGAAGTTCTGTTTTATGAAATTTTTTGCTCCACTCAACAAGACCTTCTTGATCCAGCAAGAGCTTTAAGTTCGAAAGTATCCTATTATATTTGTTTTCAAAACCAATTAAGTGTTTAGCTCTTTCGGCAATTTCTCTACTAGGAAGTTCTGTTATATTATCAAAAATTGTACTCATATTTATTTAAAATTCTTTTTTTGTAATTCATATCCATTACTTGCATACAACTGTGCATCTGACTGTTGCAGATGCGGAAAATTAGTATTAATATCTGTACTACCCCAACTGAGTTTTAATTCCTTTTGAAAATTTGTTTTCTCTTCAGAAGTTAGGTTCCTCCATTTCTGAGTATGAGATAATATAATTGATAGTGAAGTGTTATCAGTATCTGGCCAATCATTATTTTTCCCAGCGCGTTCGCTGTCGGTTGCATCACCTAAATCATTTACAATAAATTTAGCTGCTTTCACTGGCAAACCCGTATTGGTATTGATCAAGGTTATGCTTACTGATTGTAAATAATATTTTTCTGCATATTTGAGCACATCATGGAAAACCTTATCTACGTATTCCATTGTCCACTTATTAGTGCGTCTGGCAATTGTTCTGATATCTGCCTCACAGCTTTCAAATGTTTTTCTTATATCAAGGACCGTATAAGTATTTGTTTTTGTATTTGTTCCGTACATAGTTTAATTTATTTAATGTTAAAGGTTGGACCGAAAACACTTTTCCATTCTTGTATAGTATCTCCTTCATTATTTCTTGCTTGAGCAAAGTTCAAAGTATCAAATGCCTCTTCAGCCTCTTCAATAATTTCGGCCCATCTTGGTTTGGTCATTCTCTTTGCAACATTATTTTCTTTATTAGTATTGTCAGCAACATAGATTGCTGAATCGTACTGTGTCGGAACACTACGAATGGAATCTTGAAAAATAATTTCTGGAAATTCAGTAGAACTTACAAATTCAAAAAAACGAATGATTCCTTCTTCGATATTTGTTTGGATTCCTTTATTTATGTCAAGATAGGCAACAATCAATTCAATCGTAAAAGAAGATAATCCTGGTTCATTATCAGAAGGTTTTAATTCTTTGTAATTTCTCCACCATTTTATAGCTCTTACAATTGAAGTGTAAGCAGAATTTTCTTGTCTTCTGTTAAGTGAAAAACTTAACTGCTTGGAAATACTGGTAATATACTTTTTACCATTTCCATGTCTGCTGGGTTGCCATACATAATCCTTTGGTGTGCTTAATGGGACTACAGGAACAATATCAACGCTTAGTCCGGAACCTGAAAAATAAATGGTTACCGACTTTGTGTTTCCAGCAGCATCCACATCTTTAGAAATGTCTTTTTGTGGATAAATTTCTTCCAAATATTCTACAATAAAATCAAAAAGCTTCCCAATGTCATTATGAATATCTTCATCACCAGTAACAAAAAGTACAAGATCAATATCTATGGGATGGTCTCCCGTAGGTTTCAAAATCGTATGTTTTTTCCACGAACCAGCGAGAAGATATTTCTCAACCTTTAATCCATGTCTGTCATCTTCAGCAATTTTTTTGTCTAATTTTTCTTTCAGGTTGTTTACCTGATCTCTATACTTGCCCATGTTTTCAGGCTGCAGTTTGATTTTACTAATAAAAAACTGTAAATCTTTGTCTGATAATTTCATTTTTTTTGTTTATTAAATTTATTACATCAAACTTTTCTCCTACAATAGCAGTAATGACAAACTGTCATAAAAGTCTGATTTTAATATAAATAGAGCCAAATGTAATTTTATTTTTCAAAAATATATTACGGAAATCCGTAAGCATATTATAATCTTTTAAAGAACCTCAAAAAACTACTAGCTCTTTCTCATTTATATAATGATATTAAAAATTGGTAAACTCCAAGTATCATTTTTAGGATACCTGGAGTTTAAATGGAGTTACTTTTCCTTGGTAACTCCTTTGAAGGGAGTGTTACTAGAAGTTTTTACATCCATAAATCTACCTGTAGCAGTATCGCGTTTCACCCAAGAATCTGTTTGTGGATTGTAGGTTTGTGAACGCCCTTTAACTGCTCCATTTCTGTGACCGTCTCCAGTCGGTTTGTTAGTTGCCATAATTAGTAAGCATTTTTTCCTTTAACATTCTAGGCCATAAAGGAATTGACCATTGAACAAACTTCAATCATATACTAATTCCATTAGAAAGATTTTTTTAACTTTGAAGTATATGAGCCTATCCACTCATATACTAATTCCATTAGTAATGCATTTTGGTATATAGATGAATGTAGAACAAAAAAAAACCGATGAAATAGTTTTTGAGACATTACCCAGTGATGAGCTTATAGATTATATTTCTTTTAAAGAAGAATATCCTGAAGAAGCTGCTGCAGCGTTTACCGAGTTTTGTAGTAGGTTTGAAAGAGATATTTTGCAAAAAGCAGAAATATATTGTAATAAATTTAATTACAGTGAGGTTGTTGCACTTGAAATAGCAACTTGTGCTTTTGCCCGCGTTTGGAAATATCACTCTTTTAATAAAAGTAAAGCCAAGTATCCGGATGATATTGATCGGTCGATTTTGTTATGGCTTTATCCAATAGTATATACTCAATTGGTAAAATATGGAGATTTAAATACCTGTGCGGAACCTGATGAAGACGATTTATCAATTGTAGAGAATATTGATGATCTAATTTCGTTAACAGTAGGAGACGATGATATACAAAAGAAAAGAGAGCTGAAAATTAGATTAGAAATCATTGAGAGAGCTATGCTTGGTCTATCTGAAAAACATAAGATTGTGTATCTTACATATAAAGCTTACGAAAATACCGGAAAAAAAAATATACCAAGGTCAGTGGGTAAAAAATTGAGAGACAGATTGAATTTAGTTCAAAATTCAATTCAGGTTTATAAAAAAGAAGCTAATGATCACATTAATAACTATCTAAAAGCTTTCAATGGGAATAGATAAAAAATATATAGGAAAGGTTACAGAGACTAACCTTGATGATTGGTTACATTCAACAGGTTTTTTATTTCCTCAGAATAAAACTCAGATAGAGAGGTTTAATAAACTTTATGAAGATTATGATTTTAAGTTGAAAAACACAGGTATTAATGTCAAATCAATTATTGATGGTTCTTTTTGCGTTGAAAAAGAATCAAAAATTATATCAATTGACACAAACTTAAGTCATGAAATAGAAAGTTTGAAAATGGTCGCCAGAAAAGGGCAAAGCAATATTTCTCAAAGCGTCTTTGACAAAATGAAACAGAATCAGAAAAAGAAGAAAGGTGATTGATAGCAGTTCCTTATCAAAAATTAAAAAGCTTGCTGGATCCATTAGTGGAAATTTCAATACTGAAAAAATAATTCCATTACATCTTATTGCAGAATCTGAGGACATTGAGGTATTTTATGATCATTATGACAAAGGGACTTTTGATGGAATGACTGTTTATGATGATAATGAATTTTATATTCATATTAATATAGATAATCATAATAGGTTTAATTCTCCGCGTTCTAGATTTACACTAGCCCACGAACTTGGGCACTATTTTATAGACACACATCGCGTTGGACTCAAACTGGGAATTTTAGAACCTCATCCCTCGAAAATTGACAGGGTTCAATTCGATAAAATTGAAAGAGAAGCAGATTATTTTGCGGCTTGTCTCTTAATGCCAGAAGAATCTTTTCAACGAAATTTATGGAAGAGAAAAAAATTTAGTTTTAAAGTGATTGATGAGTTAAGCAAGGAATATAATGTGAGTAAAACTTCATGTGCACTCAGATTTGCAGAAATAGGAAATCATCCTATCAAAATAGTTTATGCTGAGAATGGATTTGTGAAATGGCAAAAAAACAGTCAGGGCTTCCCTTTCTGGAACTTACTTAATGATAAAAAAGTTCCTGAAGGTTTAGCTATGGCTGATTATTTTAAAAATGTAAAAACTTCAATTGAAAATCCAGAAGAAATTTTTGCTATTGATTGCTTTGAAAATGTAAAATCCGAAGACTCCAGAAGAATTTTCTATGAACATTGTATAGTGTATGAAAATTGTGCACTAAGTATTATTTGGGAAGATTAAATATTCCTTAAATTGAAAAATCTAATCTAAATATGCTTTATACATTATGGTAAATATTCAAAATTTTAATCTAAAGTAAATTGAGTGACCTATATATTTGGAAGTAAAATATTATATTTTAATAAAAATCAACTCAATCATTTTTATAGAATTAAACTGGATAGAGTATAATAATATTTGGCGACTACATCCAAGTATATAACAACCTTATTTCAATTATCTAACGATGCTGTGTAAAAACTTCCCTTTCCCTTTTGATTTTAATGGTTTTATATATGATTAGAAAAATAAAAAGGAAAATAGGTATTTTGATATCTTAACAAGAGAAAAAATAATTAAAATATCTGATTTACTATGAGCGAAATGTCCGATTTTAAAAAGAATTATTTTAAGCATCTTGAAGAAGAAGTCACAGCAATATTAAAGGAAAATCAAAATATTGTATCTGTATTTATCAACTTTGCACAATCAAAGAATATTAATTTGATTGAACAGGAATTGAAATATGCTCAAATGTCAGGAATAACAGTTAACTCAAAAGATTTATTTTTAAAACTTAACGAGGATATTCTGTAGTGTATAAAACGAGAAATGGATATTTTACCTCTCTTAGTAGTACAACACTCCAAATCAATAGTTGATAATCGTGAATTCATTACAGATTACTATAAAATTATCAAGATATGCAATCCTTAAAATCAGATTTCATCTCCTTTTAAGGACTTTTTGTTTTAAAGGCAGATAGGTTGCTTCTTTTCGTAAAATATAGTTAATAAACAAATACAGATATGAATACATATCTGTATTTGTTTGAAAAGAATCAAGATGAATCGTGTATACTTCTTTAAACCTCTGATAGGGTTGTTGAATTTATAATTTTAATAATTAAGAGATAAGCCAACACCAAATCCCATATCACTATCATAATGGGTACGTATACCCACATTTTTATTAATGATATATCTGAGTTCAGTCATATATTCCATATCGGTGTTGACCATAAACCCTGCTCTCAATCGTTTTGTAATAGGAATATCTTCTCGCATTAAAGAAAGGCGTACAATACCATCATGATATACTTCTGCCTGGAAATTTACTAACATTGGCAATGTGTACATAAAACCTAAGCTAATTGCCCTACGTGTATCTTTTTCATTTCTCTGTCCGAATAAATTGGTTTCGTGTTCATCTATTCCCATTTTTCGGTAACGCCAATCAAAACCGATGAAGGGCATAAACCATTGCATCTTTCCGATGTATCTTCCCAAATGAGTTTCTACTTCGTAGCCGTGCATATCGTTGTAGCCTAAACGCCACTCTGTACCCAAACTCCATCTCGCATTTTGAAACATTGCATCCCCATCGTTACCATTGGTTGCAAAATCGTTCTGTGCCATAAAGTGCGACATATTGCTCTCTCTTTGCAATTTATTGTAGGCTTGCTTTTTATTGGGTAAATATGGATTTTGGTAGTCATCAACTGCAAAAACCCTGTTCATACCAGACATCATATGATAGAGGATATGACAATGAAAAAACCAATCTCCTTCCTCGTTCGCTAAAAACTCAATGGTATCGGTTTCCATTGGCATTATATCCAACACATTCTTCAATGGTGATTTTTCTCCTTTACCATTGATTACTCTGAAATCAAAGCCGTGCAAATGCATTGGATGGCGCATCATTGAGTTATTGTAAATGGTAATGCGCAAAATTTCCCCTTTCTTTACAGGTATTTTATCGGTTTCAGAAAGTATTTTATTATCCATACTCCACACGTAGCGGTTCATATTTCCGGTAAGGGTAAACTTTAATTCTTTTACAGGTGCGTCTTTAGGAAGTGTGGTATTGTATGGGGATTGTAACATAGCATAATTCAATGTTTTGATATCGCCTAAAGCATTTGCATTGTAACGATTGGGGTCATTATCCATATTCATATTGTGCTGACTGTGGTCTTGCTTTTGCTTAGCATCTCCAGTAATTTCAGGATACATTACCACATTCATGTCCATTTGGTTCAGGCTCATTTTCATTCCCATATCATCTAAATCACCATTCATTTTCATCATATCGTTCATCATTTTCATTCCTTCAAAATATTTCAATTTTGGAAGTGGAGAAATAAGTTGCTTGATACCATTACCTACAAAATAACTTGCAGATTGTGTTCTGTCTTCGGTAGTTGCTAAAAATTCGTAAGAAACACCATCTTCAGGAATGGTTACTACAATATCGTAAGTTTCGGAAACTGCAATGATTAACCTATCAACTTCTACAGGTTCTACATCATTACCATCATTGGCTACTACAGTAATTTTACCGCCTGCATATCGTAACCAAAAATAGGATGAAGCTCCACCGTTTGACACTCTTAATCTTACTTTATCTCCCGCTTTTAGTGTTTTGCCATCAACTGATTTTAAATCTGTGGTATGATTGCCGTTGATTAATATTTTGTCATAATATACATCGCTTACATCCATCGCCAACATTCGTTTCCATTCGTTTTTAATCTTTGTTTTAAAGTAACCTTCCTTGATGGCTTCTGCATAAGATTGGGTAGCATTTTTTTTGATGGCTGCCCAATCATTCGCATTATGCAACATTCTGTTAATGTTATCAGGGTTAAGGTTTGTCCATTCGCTTAAAATGATGGGTACGGTTGGTAAATCATCAATTCCTTTTCTAAATGTTCTATCGTTATCGCGCTTTTTCATTACAAAGCTGCCATACATTCCAATCTGCTCCTGCAATCCTGAGTGGGAATGGTACCAGTGCGTACCATGCTGGATAATCGGAAAACGGTAGGTGTAGGTTGTGCCCGGTGCGATGGGTTTTTGTGTAAGCCAGGGCACACCGTCTTCTTTATTGGGCAGGAACACACCATGCCAGTGAAGTGATGTGCTTTCTTTCAATTGGTTGTGCACCACTATTTCGGCAGTGTCGCCCTCGGTAAAGGTAAGGGTGGGCATGGGGATTTGCCCGTTTACGGCAATCGCCCGCTTTTGCTTACCTGCATAGTTGACAAGGGTATCTTTTACATACAGGTCGTAATGCACTACTTTCTGTGCAAACAACGTTTGGGTGCAAAGCAGTATCAGCACTGTTTGCAGTATTCTTATGGGTATTTTTTTATATCTGTTCATTCGTTGAAAAATTTTATTTAATGCTGTCTTCCATTGTGCCAAACCACGCCATCAAAACCTGCTTATCCTCCGGTGATAATACTGCATTGCGATGGATGAGTGTGTATGACGACAAAGGCATTTCCCCGTCCTTGACCTGCCCCGCCATAGCCCTGAACTTGTTACGCTGCCTGCGGGCAGAATATTCGCCAAATTCGCTAAAGTTGAGTTCCTCTTTCCCCTTTTTTATATGCTCTGCCATGTACCATGCTCCGGGCTGGATACGACTGTACCACGGATAGCGGGTATTGTTGCTATGGCAGTCGTAGCAGGACTGGGCAAGGATAGTCTTTACATTTTGGGGTACGGTGTACACCCTTTCAATATGGGTGGCTGGCACTACATCTGATTGGTTACGTAACGGCTGGATAAACTGGATACAGATTGAAATAATTATCAATATCCCAACAGCTATATTGAACGGTTTTAGTTTTCTTAATTTATTATTCATTTGAATTAGTTTTACATACTGCTCATGTCGTGTCCTGCCATCGGGTCTGCTCCATTCCTAAAAATGTATTCGCTGTTTAAAAGATAAGCACCTGAAACAACTACAATATCTCCATCTACTAATCCTGAAACGATTTCTATTCTGTTATCTATTTCCGTTCCCGTTTTTACCATTCTACTTTTAAATGTCTTTTCTCCTGTTTGTACCCATACGGTTTCACTTTTACCATTTCTTATTACAGCATCTACCGGCATGGTTATGCCTTTAGTCTTCGGCGTTTCAAGAAAAACATATACAGGCATTCCGGGCTTCAAATCTTTATTTGGATTAGGTACTGTAATTCGTATCAAATTAATTCTTGAAGACGGATTAAGCTCGGGGTTGCTAAAGTCTATTTTGCCAGTAATAACTTTGTTATTCAGGTCAGGAATTTGTACTGTTGCTGTTTTTGTTTGGTTGATAAGTGACATTTGGGAGGAATAAGCCTGTGCTTCTGCCCAAATTGTAGATAGGTCAGCCAAGTCTACTATCGTGCCGCCTTCTGCCACATAACCGCCCTCTACAACCTGCAAACTTGTGATGTAACCCGAAGCCGTACTATAAAATGTAGTTGTTGCCGAAATTTTGCCAGCACTTTGTAAAGCCCTAACCTGATTATCCGTCATACCCCACAATAACAATTTGTTCTTTGAACTTTGTATAAGCTGGTCAAAATCTATTGAATTAATATTTCCAAAAGTTTTCTTCTTTTCCAGTGCCAGTAAATATTCCTGTTTTGCATTGTTCAGTTCTTCACTATATATTTCCATTAACGGGGAACCTTTGGTTACAAAGTCACCAACGTTTTTATAATGCAGTTTTTCTACCCGTCCCATAACTCTGGAGCTTACGGATTGCATATTGTACTGATTGAAATTTAATACACCTGTAAGTATTACTCTATCCCCCAAAAGACCATCTTTTAAGGTGTCTGTTTTTATGTTGCCCAACTTAATCTGTTCGCTATTCAGTTGAATGGTATTGGGGTCTGCTTGTTTGCTTTTCTCAACCCGAACAAGCTCCATGTGACATATAGGACAGTGACCGGGTTTGTCTGATACAACCTGTGGGTGCATGGAACAGGTATAGTAACTACCATCATTATTACCTGCATGGTCATGTTTATTGTCTTTACAAGACAACAAAACCGACATAAGGAGGGCAATTGTTATGACTAAATAATATTTCATATTCTAATTATTTTTTGTTCTTACAAAACTTTCACTATCCATAAGGTACTGTGCGTTTCCTGCAATCTCTTCCACGGGTAACAGCCCCTGCAATACTTCTATATATCCGTTCGCTTCATTACCTGTTTCAATTTTATTCACGATAAACCCTCTATCTACTTTTTTCAAAATGACTTTGGTTAATCCAAGGGAAATGACAGCTTCTTTAGGTATCCAATTGCCGGAAATTCCAGCCGTTGATATTTCAGATTTAACCTGACTTCCGATTGGTAACTGCATACGGTTATTATCAAAATAGACACGCACGGATAACGTTTTACTTCCGGGTCTGAAAAATGGTTCTATAAACCCAATAGTTCCTATAAATTTCTTCTCCGGAGCTACTTCCGGTATAATACTTACTGTTTGACCTGTCTTTACAAGCGGTACATCCTCGGGGAAAATATTTAACAACACCCACGATTTTCCCGGGTTAAATACATTAAAAATAGTTTGTCCTTTTTGAACATACATACCTTCTTTCAGGCTAAGTTCAGAAGATGTTTCAGATATTTCTCCCATCGAATTTGAGGGTGATGTACTACTGCCCATTGACCCGGCTGTGCCGGTTTCGTGAATATGTCCGGCATAGTTACTGTAAACAGATACGGATAAATCAGGCTTTCCTTTTTGGATGATACTCTGCAATTGGTTTTCGCTCATTCCAAGTAATAGCAATTTTTGCTTAGCCGCATTTATCATCATATTGTTCGTAGCATCATTTTTTAATAGAAACAATAAATTCACTTGCGCTTCCATCAGTTCGGGGCTATAAATATCCATCACTTTCTGCCCCTTTGCTATTTTTTGGAATTTATAACGTATATAAAGCTTTTCAATCCTGCCGGATATTCTGGCGGATATATTTCCCGTTTGTCGGGTATCATAAGCAATATTTCCAAGAGCCTGTACGGTTATGTCTTTATGCTCTGACTGCATCCTAATAGTAGGAATGTCTGATATAACAAATTCATTAGTCGGCTTAAGCAGTGTATTCAACTCAATACTTTCCGTTTCATTTGTATTTACTGTTTTTTGCACCAATTCCATTCCGCACTTGGGGCATTTACCGGGCTTGTTGCTGGTAACTTCGGGGTGCATGGGGCAGGTATATGTCGGGCTATTTTTAGCAGTGTGACTGTTGTCGGGATGACTGGTCTTGTCTGTATTGTTGTTACAACTATACAGTACAAGAATAATCATCAAAAAACAAATTATATATTTCATTTTCTTTCAATTAAACGGTCTATTGTTATTTGCATCTCAAATGCTTTTGATAAAATATCGAGGTATTCCAGTTGTGTCATGTTCAGTTTTTCCCATGCATCATACAGCATAAATAATTCCTCGGTATTTTGCTCGTAACCGAGCTGCATTGTTTTGAAATTATTTTTCAAAGCCGGAATGATGTCATCCCTATAAAGACTAAGCTGATTTTTTTTGAGGTCGAACTCATTTCTCATGCCATATGCCATACCACTGTATTCATTTATCATCATGTTTTTTTGAGAACTAAGGGCATCTGCTTTCCACTTCAAACTTGCAATATTAGCTTTGCTCATCTTTGAAGCCCAATTGACAAAAGGCAGTTTTACCATTGCCATTGCTGTGTATTGCATGGGCTGTCCTCCAAAGCCATACATATTTTCAAATCGAACACCAAATTCAGGTTTCAGGCTTTGTCGCTCTGTTTCCTGTTTCAGAGTTGTTAACCGTATCTGCTGGTCTAATGATTTCAGGTCACTCCGGTTTTTGTTGAACAGTGCAGTATCAAATACCATATCCGAATAATCGTTGAATGAAAATATTGTATCAATTTCAAAAGGAGCCATAGGGTTTCGCCCCATAAGGGTATTTAATCTGATGCGTTTTTCCTTGATATCATTTTCATACATAATCTGCATATTATGGGTGCTTCCGAGCGCTGCTTTAGCTTTATAATATGCACCTATTTTACCTACTCCGTTCTTATACCGTATTTCTGCATTCTTAATCATGAAGTTGAGCATCTTTTCGTTTTCGGCAACTACATCCAGTCGTTTCAGTAACACAATCCATTCGGAGTATAAGAGTTTGGCATCCTGTATAATTTCATTTATGCCCGCTCCTTTATTTTCTTTTTCTACGGATGACATTGCGTTCATATATGCTTCTTCAGCATCCAACTTTTTCTTATTGGGTATCATCTGTTCTATCGACAGCATAGCCGAACCCATTCCTTTCATCTCACCATCTCTTTTCCAAAGGTTCACGTTGTAAGGTGTCATAAACTGTCCAACACCAATTGTTGGCGGCATCCAGCTTCGTGCGCCTTTTGCTGCTTCATCCATAGAACGAATTTCATTGTCGTACATCTTCACAATGGGATGATTGGTTTGTATGCTGTCTATAACATTTTGGAGGCTTATAACCTGTGCATTTATATTGGTAAAAAGACATACTATAAATGCTGTAAAAATTATCTTTTTCATTTCTGATTTTTTGATTTTAATGTGCTGCATCTAATACGTCAATCTTTCCGAATTTTTTCAGCTCATATTCTTTTTGCATCAGGAAGATAATTGGTGTAACCAGCAGAATATGGATTGCTGAAGTAAATACGCCTCCAACCATCGGCAATACGATTGGTTTCATCATATCACTGCCTACGCCGGTACTCCATAATATGGGAACCAGCCCGAACAGGGTTACACACACGGTCATTATTTTTGGACGTAAGCGTTTTGCCGCACCGTGTATTACGTATTCTCTAAGGTCTTCGTTTGTAATGGTTTCACGACTATTTCCTTTTAATAGCACCAATTGTTGCATGGCATCATTGAGGTAGATGACCATAACAATTCCTGTTTCGACAGCAAGGCCAAACAGGGCAATAAATCCAACAGCTACAGCTACAGAAAGGTTTACACCCCATAGACTAATCATAAATACTCCTCCAATCAGAGCGAATGGAATACTGATGAGATTGAAGAAAGCCTCTCTCATAGAATGAAAAGCAAAATACATAGACAGAAATATGATAACTAATACAATGGGCATAATCCATTTCAGTGTTTGTTCGCCCCTTATAAGGTTTTCATATTGTCCACTCCACTCTAAAAAATATCCCTGAGGCATTTTAAGCATCATATTATTCAGCTTGGCTTTAGCTTCTTCTACTGTGCTGCCAAGGTCTCTTTCCCTAACGTTGAACAGAACTGTACCTCTTAACATTGCATTTTCAGAGTTAATCATTGGAGCCCCCTCTGATAGCTTAACTTCTGCAACACTTCCTAATGGAATAGAGCCAAAATCCATTGTTTGAACGGGCAGGCGTTTAAGTGCTTCAATATTATTTCTGAAATCCTGTCCGTAACGGGCATTTACAGAGAAGCGCTGCCTTCCCTCAATGGTAGTGGTCAATTTCATACCGCCCAACGCGCTTTCAACCAAATTGTTTACATCGTCTATGCTTATATTGTATCGGGCAATTTCATCTCGGTTTATAACAATATCAACATATTTACCTCCCGTTATTGGTTCTACATACATATCTTTAATACCTGCCACGCCATCAAGCTCCGTTTTAATTTTTTGCGATAATGAATAGATGCTATCGAGATTTTGACCATAAACTTTTATGCCGACATCGGTACGGATGCCGGTTGATAACATATTGATGCGGTTTATAATGGGCATTGTCCAACCATTTGTTACTCCGGGCATTTGAAGTTTCGCATTTAGTTCATTAATGATGTCATTCTTTTTTATTCCGTCCCGCCATTCATTTTGTGGTTTTAACAAAATGATAGTTTCAATCATACTGATTGGAGAATTATCTGTAGCAGTATTCGCCCTGCCAGCTTTACCTAAAACGTGCGCTACTTCCGGTACAGATTTAATAATCTTATCCTGAACCTGCAATATTCGTTTGGCTTCTGAATTAGAAACATCGGGTAATGTAACGGGCATAAATAACAATGAACCCTCATCGAGTGGTGGCATAAATTCCCTCCCAAGATTTAATATCATTGGAATACTTATAATAAGTGCAGCGATGTTGATACCCAATACGGTTTTTCGCCATTTTACACACCATTTTATAACAGGCTCATACAGCTTTTCCAAGCCCCGGTTTATTGGGTTTGAATGCTCACTTTTAAACTTGCCTTTCATAAAGAAAGAAATCAGCACCGGCGCAAGCGTAAGTACCAATAAAGCATCCACGACCAATATAAACGTTTTGGTATAAGCAAGCGGATGGAAAAGTTTGCCTTCCTGCCCTGTGAGTAGGAATACAGGTAAAAATGAAGTTATAATGATAATCGTTGAAAAAAATACGCCTCTTGAAACCTGCTTGCATGATTTCTCAATGATACTAAGTCGTACTTCCTCTGGAATTTTTTCGTAGCCAACATTTTTATTGGCTTTCTTTTTAAACCATTTTATTTTCATGATGGGTCGGATGTTTTTTGTTTACGCTCATTTTGCCAAACGGAAAGATTTCTATAAGAGTTCTCTGACATTATAATTCCGTTATCTACAATTACCCCGATTGCCAGCGCAATTCCGGTAAGGGACATAATATTGGATGATAACCCAAAAGCGTTCAATATGATAAAACTGATGGCAACGGTAACTGGAATTTGAATAATGATACTTAATGCACTCCGCCAGTGGAACAGGAAAAGAATTACAATAAAGGCGACTGCAATAATTTCCTCTGCGAGCTTATGTTTGATATTTTCGATAGCTGCTTCGATTAATGTACTTCTGTCATAAGAAGTTTTTAATGTTACGCCAGCCGGTAAACCTTTTTCAACATCTTTGATTTTTTCTTTAACGGCTTTTATCACTTGGTCTGCATTTTCGCCATAGCGCATTACTACAATTCCTCCCACAACTTCTCCTTCTCCATTTTGGTCAAATATACCCAGCCGCAAATCTCCGCCCATTTGTACGCTTCCGATGTCTTTTACTCTTACCGGAATGCCATTATAGTTGCCTACTGCAATTTTTTCAATATCAGCAGTATTCTTTATATACCCCAAACCTCGTATAATGTAAGCCATATCTGCCATTTCAAATTTGCGACCACCAACATCATTGTTGTTTGCTTTTACTTTATTCATTACATCCATAAGGGAGATATTGTAATACTGGAGCTTTACGGGGTCAACGACTAACTGATATTGTTTTTCATATCCTCCAAAGGAGGCTACTTCTGCAACACCTGGTACAGTTTGCAGTGCTAACTTGATATACCAATCCTGCAATGCGCGCTGCTCTCCAAGTTCCATCTGCGGTGCATCCAAATGATACCAGTATATATGACCAACGCCTGTCCCATCAGGACCAAGCGTTGGTACAACCTCCTGTGGCAATAGCCTTTGAGCATAATTAAGTCTTTCCATGACTCGTGTACGAGCCCAATAAACATCAACATCGTCATCGAAGATGATATACACGAAACTCATTCCGAACATTGATGTGCCTCTTACGTTCTTTACTTTGGGTATTCCCTGTAAGTTGCTTACTAAAGGGTAGGTTACTTGGTCTTCGATAGTCTGTGGACTGCGTCCCATCCATTCAGTGAAAACTATTACTTGGTTTTCACTTAGGTCAGGAATTGCATCTATCGGATTTTTCTTAACTGCTGAAATGCCCCAAACAAGTAAACCGGCTGCTATAAGCAGCACGATATACCTGTTTTTCAAGGACAGTTCTATTATTTTTTGTACCATGATTTATTTTTCATTTTAATACTGCTTTTTTACAGAACCACAGCTAATCATTTTTGAACCGTAGTAAGGATTTTTGATTTCCTTTGTTTCGCTTAACCAAACAGCACCCTTACCTTCATTGAACATTGGGCAATGGTCTTGATACAATGTTTGTGATGTACCGAACAAATCAATCAGGTCTTTCAAATCTTCGCCAAGTGAGGCTAAATGTTCCCGCTGGTGGTGGATATTACCAACATTTTCGCCAATATGTTCTGCATGCTCTTTTGCATCGTCTGCTATGTCCATGTACTTTTTGTGTTTATCGGCAGGAATGGATTTCATATCCATTTTGTTCAACGTAGCTAACAGTTTTTTCCCTGCACTGGCGGCAGCTTTGTCATCGTCCGAAACAAGAGCATTCTTTAATGATAGATAATCGGTAACTATAGGTGCAATAGAAAAGTTTTTAGCTTCTGCATCCTGACCGCTCGGTGTACCGCTAACGTCGGGGGTAGTTGCAGTGTCATCCCCTTTTAAGTGGGAAGCAGGATGTTCTTGTGATACAACAGTAGTATCTTTTGAAGACTGCTCGTTTTTGTTGGATGCCTGATTGCATGATACTGTTACAAATGCCATGATAACAGCAATGATTGATAATGTTAGATTTTTCATTTTTATTTATTTTTTGATTTTTAAAAAACTTGCGTTAATAGCCACTACAATGGTGCTTACACTCATCAGCACAGCACCCATAGCGGGACTTAAAACAAAATTCGGATAGAGTACGCCTGCCGCAAGCGGTATTGCCACCACGTTGTAGCCAACCGCCCATATCAGGTTCTGTACCATCTTTTTGTAGGTAAGTTTGCCGAAGTCAATCAGTTTGACCACATCCCTCGGGTCGCTGTCTACCAATATGATATCCGCTGTTTCGGCAGCCACGTCCGTACCGGAACCCACGGCAATGCCCACATCTGCCTGTGCCAGTGCAGGTGCATCATTTACACCATCACCAGTCATTGCTACGATTTCGCCTTTTGCCTGAAACTCCTTTACTTTCTCCTGCTTGTTGTGCGGAAGCACATTAGCCAAATACCCGTCCATACCCAATTTTCCGGCTACGGCAGCAGCAATCCTGTCGTTGTCCCCGGTGAGCAGAAAGGACTTGATGCCCATTTTTTTGAGTTCCTCAATCGCCTGTGCCGACCCCTCACGGATGCTGTCTGCCAAAGTAATGAGGCCGATTACCCGGTCATCAATGAGGACAAAGTTGACCGTTTCTGCTTCCTGATTGATTTCGTTTGGAATTTCAGGCAGGGAAAGGTGGTTTTCGGTGAAATAATTCGGGCCGCCAGCTACGACATTTTTCCCGTTCACAACACCTTTAACACCTATGCCCTGCATATAGCTGAAGTTTTCAGACTTCCATAAGGCAAGGCTCTTTTCTTTCAATGTAGCCATAATGCCTTTGGCGATATGGTGTTCCGAATTTTGCTGTACTGCGGCAGCATACTGGATAACCTCATCGGCATTATATTCGTCTGTTAACGGTATAACCTTTTCTACGGCATGGGAACCTTTGGTGAGCGTTCCGGTCTTATCAAAAATGACAGTGGAAAGTTTTCGGGTGGTTTCAAATGCTGTGCGGTTGCGGATGAGCAGACCATTGGTCGCCGATAGCGTTGTGGAAATGGCGACCACCAACGGGATAGCCACGCCCAATGCGTGCGGGCAGGCCGTTACCATTACCGTTACCATTCTTTCAAGCGCAAAGGCAATATCTCCACTGCTTGCATACCAATAGGCAAATGTGCCTATGCCAACGGCAATGGCAATAAAGGTGAGCCATTTGGCAACTTTGTCCGCAAGGTTTTGCGTATTGGACTTAGTAGCTTGTGCCTCCTGCACAAGATTGATAACCCTGTTCAGGTAGCTGTCTTTTCCAACGGCTGTTACCTTAACTTTCAGCGCACCATCGCCATTGATAGAGCCTGCGATGACCTTTCCGTCCTTTTCCTTTTTCACGGGAATACTTTCTCCGGTAAGCATACTCTCGTTGATATACGAAAGCCCCTCCAGTACCAATCCATCGGCTGGAATTTTTTCTCCCGGTTTTATGATAGCCGTTTCACCGCTTTGCAGGTCTTCGAGCTTTATCTTTACAGCTTCTCCGCCACGTTCCACGGTAACATCGTTGGGCAGCAAAGCCACCAATGACTGTAATGCCCGTGAAGCAGCCATTTGGGAACGCATTTCCAGCCAATGCCCTAACAGCATGATGTCAATTAGGGTTGCCAGTTCCCAAAAGAAGTCCATACCCTGCAAGCCAAATACAACGGCTACGGAATAAACATAGGCTACGGATATGGCAATGGCAACAAGTGTCATCATCCCTATGGCTTTGGCTTTCACCTCGCCAATCATTCCCTTTAGGAACGGTAAGCCTCCATAGCAATAAATCACCGTACCCAATGCCAGCAGCACATATTTATCGCCATTGAAAGCAAGGGAGAAACCCAACCATTGCTGTATCATGTGTGACAGGAGCAGGATAGGGATTGTAATGACAAGGCTTATCCAAAAACGTGTGAGGAAATCGCCTGTATGATGCCCCTCATGTTTATTAAAGTTTTCGTCAGCATGGCCATGTTGAGAATGCCCGGAATGCCCATGTCCTGATGTGTGTTCATGAGAAGCTGACGCACCGCCAACGGGAACCAATGCCATGCCACAGAGCGGGCATTTTCCCGGTTCGTCTTTTAGCACCTGTGGGTGCATAGGACACGTGTATTTTTTCATAATAAGGGGTTTTAAAAGTTATGTTGCACTTAATTTTTTTGCCATCTCATGGGTCATTTCTTCGGCATAAGCACCATAGGCATCCACAAGTACGCCTTTATTCTTACCATCATTGGACGATATGGCATAAATCACGGCATTGTTATCAGGACTGCTGTCGAGGCTTTCAAACCTATGGGTTTCCGTAACCGTAAAATCCTCCGGTTTTAGTTTCAGGCTCCTTGACGCACAGTACAGGCAGTCCGGCAACAGACTAAAGTCCATACTGTATCCACGCTGTCTTAGGTCTTTAAGCGCCTGCACCATGTCATTGTACTGTACCATAGCTTTCAGACCTGTTATTTAATGGTTTCAACGGTACTGCCGCAGGTAAGCATCTGTGAGCCGTAATATGGATTTTTAACCGCATTCTCTTTACTTAGCCAATTGGCTCCCTTACCTCCATTGTACATAGGGCAGTGCTGGTAATAAACGGGGGTGTCCTGTTTAGAAACTTTGGCAAGTGTGTAGATGCTTTCCGAAAGTGCCGCAAAAGCACTTCTTTGTTTTGCAACATCTTTTGATTTTGAAATGCTTTCCGCATTGGCCGTCAAGTCCTGCATCACTTTCATCCAAGCCGTATGTTCCTCTGCCGATAGCTTATTCATATCGACTGCTTTAAGGGATGCAGCCAATTCAGCGGCTTTGGCAGATGCGGTCGCCGCATCGGTTTTTATCAAAGCATCTTTCACTGAAAAGTAGTTGTCAAATACAGCCTTTAGCTGTGATTGGTTTTGGGCTGCATCTTTGTTAGCTGCCATTTGGCTATGGTCGTGATTGCCATGTCCGGCATTCATGTCCATTCCCGCCTCCTTGTTTTTGGCAACCGTCTTCACTGGTCTATCATACTGGCAGCAACCAGCCAGTTTAGCATATACGTCATCCGGCGCACGGAACTTCTCACTGTCATAACCAGCCAAAGCGATACGTTTCAGGATTTCATCCTGATTTGTTTTGTCGCCGTCATAGGTGAGCGTAGCCATCTTGGTATCTTTGTTCCAGTCAACACTGGCTACCTTTTTTACGTTACCTGCTTTTTCGATGGTGGTTTTGCACATACCACAATTGCCGTAAATCTTTACGGTTTCTGTTTTCGCATTCTTGATTTGTGCGAAGCCGTTTATTGATGATAGTAACACGGCGATTACCATCACTATTTTTGATAATGATTTCATAATAATTACATTTTGAGAAACGGGGGATTGATAAACCCGTTTCTGTTTTAAATTTTAAGTAAATGATATAAATAGGGGATTTGCAAAAGCCGGAACAGCTTCTGACAGGACACACCTATGGCTATCAGGCCATAGTTTTAGCTTATTTTAGGCGGTAGCCAAATGGAGAAAAAGCCCGAAGAATAGTAGGCTTCTTTGAAACCGAATTTTTGCTTTTTAGCTGCTGCTAAGTGATTTTTTGCCTTTAATTCGATTATGGTTGGGACATTTAGGGAAGTGGTTGAAGCACCGCACCTGCAAGAGCTGTGTGAACAGCCGCCCCCGCATTTGTCACTTTTGCATTTTTTACAGGATTTGCCCTTGCAACCTTTTTTATGTTCTGATTTTTTGGATTTCTCCTTTGAGCAGGAAGACTGCTCGGTCTTTGTTGAATTTTTGGAACAAGCATAGCTCTGACTTGGTATCATAAAGAAAACCAGACAGAAGAGTGTCAAAATGCCTATATGTATTCTATAATTTTTCAACTCAACAAAGTTACAAATAAGATTGGTTTTTTATATTGTTTTTACAATTTTTTTTGCTATATAGGCAAAATTTCTCTATACAAACAAACAATGTTACGACCACAACAAGACATCCTCTTTCTTCAGGATTTGATGAAATGCCTTTTTTAGCAACCCAACCTTCAGAAAATTCGGTCGGAAAAAGGACATTTCAAAATGTAGTTGGCTTAGGCATTCAAAGGTTCTATTTTGAAGCCTGCCTTTTGTACGGTCGATATTACTTCCTGCTCGGTAATGCCCTCGGACTTCACTGTAAGTACCTTGTCCTTGTTGGCCGTGTCCACTTCCCAATGGCATATGCCCTCTGCCTTGTCCAAGTGCGGCTTTACAGATGCGATACAACCGCCACAATTGATGTTCGTCTTGAATTGAAATTGTTTATTTTCCATTGTTTTAAAAATTTAGAATGTTATTTAATACTGCAAATTTCAGTATAATGCTGTTCGCCTTTATTGCGTTATTTATTGTTTGATTTGTGAGATTTACTGTTTTATTTCTTCCACTTCAACCGCAGGCTGTTACTGACCACGCTCACGCTGCTCAATGCCATTGCCGCACCTGCAATCATCGGGTTGAGCAGAAAGCCGTTAACAGGGTAAAGGATGCCTGCCGCTACCGGAATGCCGATTACGTTGTAGATAAACGCCCAGAACAGGTTTTGCTTGATGGTGGCTGCGGTCTGTTTGGACAAGCGTATTGCCTGCGGTATCTTGGTCAGGTCGGACGAAATGATGGTCATCTTGGCTACGTCCATTGCGATGTCTGAACCTTTTCCCATTGCTATACTTACATCGGCTGTTGCCAAAGCTGTACTGTCATTGATACCGTCCCCAACCATTGCAACTACTTTACCTTTACGCTGTAACTCTTTTACAAAATCGGCTTTGTGCTGTGGCAAAACTTCGGCTTTGTAATGCTTGATGCCTGTCTGCTCCGCAATGGCTTTAGCGGTAGCTTCATTATCTCCGGTCAGCATATACAGGTCAATGCCCATTTCCTGCATTTCTTTGATTGCCTGTACCGATGTTTCTTTTACTTTGTCGGATATGGCTATTACTGCAAGTGCTTGTTTACTGTCTGCAAACCAAATAATGGTTTTAGGCTGTAAGCCCCATTCATCGGCTTGTTGTTGTAATTGTTCGGGAATACTGACATTGTTTTCTGCCAACAGTTTTTTATTGCCTACAAAATAGGTTTCGTTATTGTAATCGGCTTTTGCTCCTTTACCTGTAATGCTCTCGAATTGTGTTAAAGCTGTGTTTACCGTTCCGTCAAGATGCTTTACTACGGCTTCGGCTAATGGGTGTTCCGATTTTTTTTCGATACTTACTAAAATGCCTTTGGTGGTATCGTCATTGTTGAGCCATTGAATACCTGTTACCTCTGGTCTGCCCTCTGTAATCGTTCCTGTTTTGTCTAATATAATGGCTTCTACTTTTTTGGCTAATTCCAAACTTTCAGCATCTTTTATTAAAATGCCTTTTTCAGCACCTTTGCCCACTCCGACCATAATTGCCGTAGGTGTAGCCAATCCCAAAGCACAAGGACAAGCAATAACCAATACCGTAACTGCCGCCAATAATCCCTGCACAACTCCGTTATCGCCACCCAATACCAACCATAAAACAAATGTGAGTATTGAAATTCCTATGACAACAGGCACAAAAATCCCTGCAATCTTATCTACCAACTTTTGTACGGGTGCTTTACTGCCTTGTGCATCTTGTACCATTTTGATGATTTGGGCAAGCATTGTTTCTTTGCCTACCTTAACGGCTCGGAATTGAAAACTTCCTTTTTGGTTAATCGTACCCGCAAATACCTTTTCGTTTTCTTTTTTTAGTACAGGTACAGGTTCGCCACTCAACATACTTTCATCAACGTAAGAACTGCCCGAAGTAACCATACCGTCCACTGCAATTTTTTCGCCTGATTTTACAAGAATAATATCGCCTGCGTTTACATCTTCAATGGCGGTTTGTTTTTCCATTCCGTCTGCTTGTATTACGATAACGGTTTTAGGCTGTAAGCCCATTAACTTTTTAATGGCTGATGAAGTATTGCCTTTGGCTTTTTCTTCTAATAATTTGCCTAACAGAATGAATGCGATAATGACGGCTGCTGCTTCAAAATAAACGTGGGCGTGTAAACCTCTTTGATGCCAAAAATCGGCAAACAGCATATTGAACACACTAAAAAGGTATGCAATACCTGTACTCAATGCTACCAATGTATCCATATTCGCAGAACGGTGCTGGGCTTGTTTCCACGCATTTACAAAAAAATCCCTGCCCAACCACACTACAACAGGTGTAGAGAATGCCCACATAATTTCATTGCCGTAAGGCATATCCATAAAGAACATTCCTATGATTACCACGGGCAGGGAAAGGATAATTGCCCAAATGGTCTTGTTTTTCAAGGTTCGGAATTTCTTTTCGTGGATGGCTTCGAGCGTTTCCTGCTGCTTGGTTTCGTCTTCAATCAATAGGTCGTAACCTACTCCCTGAACCGCTTTTTGCAGGGTGGAGGCATCGGTCATATTGGGCAGATATTCCACGGTAAGATTGCCCGTTGCAAAGTTCACGGAAGCATTAACTACTCCCGGTTGGTATTTCACAATGCTTTCGGCACTGCCCGCACAGGATGCACAGGTCATGCCCAATACCGGAAAAGCACTTTTAACCGTAGGAACTCCGTAACCTAAATCTTTAATTGCCTTAACAGCCTCGCCTACGGTTTCATTGCTATCTACTGTAATCGCTGCCCTTCGGTTGTTCAGCTCTACTTTATGGGTTTCTACGCCTTTTACCTGTGCCAATCCCTTTTCAACGATTAATGCACAGTGTTCGCTTTCTACATCCTCCAATGGAATGTATATATTTTCTCTGTTTGTCGCCATATTTGCCTGCTTTAATTTACAATACAAAATTGGCTATTATATTTATGGGTACTGGTGTGAAATTTTGGATTTGATTTGTAAGATTTACTTACACTTTATCCAACGGTTTTCTTTTATCCTCTTTAATCTGTTTGAAATGGCTTGGTGTTAGCCCGGTAACTTTTTTAAACTGGTTACTCAAATATGCCACGCTCGAATAATTTAGGCGGTTCGCAATCTCACTTAATGACAACTCATCATACACCAACAATTCTTTGACTTTCTCCACCTTTTGGGCGATAAAGTATTTTTCAATGGTTGTACCCTCTACCTCTGAAAACAGATTGGACAGGTAATTGTAATCGTGATGCAATTTGTCACTCAATACATCGGAAAGGTTGGTTTTTACATCACTATCCTGATGGTGTACCAGGTCAATGATAATGTTCTTTATCTTTTCTATTATCCTGCCTTTTTTATCGTCAATTACTTCAAATCCTAATGGCTCTAAAGTTTTGGACAAATTCTCTTTTTCCAGAGATGTTATTTCTTTGGAAAGAATAACTTCGCCCAGTTTTATATTTTTAGCATCTAATCCCAGTTTTTCCAATTCGTTTTGTACCACCATAATGCAACGGTCGCAAACCATATTTTTAATAAAGATTGTATTCATATTTATTTACTGACTACGTTTAGTATTTAATACATAAGCAATAAACAAATTTACAATTTAAGTTTAATTACTCTGACTTCTTGCCAAGAGGAATAAAGCCTGTGTACATATATACTTACTGTTTTTCATCTTGTTCGTCCATTTTCTTTATCAGTGCTTCACACAGCCTGTCGAGGAATTTCGTTCGGTTTATTTTGCGGGCTTTAAGTTCCATAAACGTATGGTAAAAGTCGCCTAACTCAATATTGAAGGCATCTTCAAACGTTTTGGCTATCAATTTTATTTCTGTATTCCCATTGTTAAATGCACCGTGGGAGTACAGTGCATAAATGAGTTCCGTGAGTGCAGTTTTGCTTGCTGTCCATATCAACGAATTATCTGAAACCTTTTTAACGTTGATGTTATTTAACCTGTCTTCCAAATATACCTGTATCAGGTCATTAGCAATTATCTTGGCAACCTTATAATCGTGCGAAGTAGAAAAGCGATGGTCTGCCTCAAAATAAAAAGTGTCTAACCATAGTCTTATATCGTGCTTGCCACGTACAAAAAATTGTTCGTCAAAGAAAGAATTATTGCTACGGTAATACTTATAAAAATCAAGGTTATTTTCAAAGAACCTTTTTAGCTTTTTCAGTTCTTTGACAAAATATTTCTTGGTACGCTTATTTCCATACGGTCTTCTCGTTTCGATTTTATAGATGGCATTATAATAGATGAGCTTTGAAACGATAATTGGCTTTTGATATTTAAAAAAGCGAATTTCTTCATCAACATTCTTAAATCCTCTTTTTAAAATATATTTTTTTACGTCGAATAAACATTTGATAATAAGTTGTATAACTGCTTCAATGCGTTCTATCGAACAGTCTGCTTCAATCTCAAATTCTTTGATTTCGTTTTCCAGCTTAGCCAGCGTTTCGTTATAAAATTTATCCATCCGTTATCCTAAATCTATTTTTTAAACAATAATAGAGAAGCCCAAATACTGTCATATTTGAAAGAAATTTGCATTTTCGGGTTTCTCTTTTGGAACTTTGGTTTTTGCTCGATACAGAACTAATAAGTCCATTTTTAGTGATAGGGATAGATATAATAGTGTCTAGTTTTATGTATATCAAAGCAATAAGACACAGAGCTAAAAAATATCCCAAAAAGTATCATAAAGAGCGAAGGTCTTTTCTTCTTCTCCTTCGACAAATTGACATTTGATAACTTTTGCCTTTCTTACGAATTGTCTGTTTTATTCATCATTAGGATGTTCTAATCTTAAAATTTCATCCGCTGTATCCTTACTGCGTTTAGTATAGCTAATAAGGCAACCCCAACATCGGCAAAAACAGCTTCCCACATAGTCGCTAAGCCCCCAGCTCCCAAAACTAGTACAATAGCTTTTACTCCGAATGCTAAAGCTATATTTTGCCAAACGATTTTCTTTGTCTGCTTGCCTATATTGATTGCCATAGGTATTTTACTCGGTTTGTCGTCTTGTATTACCACATCTGCCGTTTCAATGGTCGCATCGCTTCCCAAACCGCCCATTGCAATACCCGCATCGCTCAAAGCCACAACAGGCGCATCGTTTACACCGTCGCCAACAAAAGCAACGCTTCCGCCTTTGGCTTTAATTTCTTTAACTCTGTTTACTTTATCTTCAGGCAATAAATCTCCGAAAGCATTATCTATCCCCAACTGTTCCGCTACATACTTTACAACCGTACTTTTATCTCCGCTAAGCATAGTAGCTTTAACATTGAGCTTATGCAATAGATTTATGGTTTCCTGTGCGTCTTCTTTTATGCTGTCCGCAATGGTAATGTAACCAACAAACTTTCTATCATAAGCCACTGCGATTACCGTGTAGGCAATGCTGTTCGGGTCTATGTCATAAGTAATAGAAAATTTATCCATCAGCTTAAAATTCCCTACCAATAATTCTTTCCCATTTACATTAGCCTTTAGTCCGTGTCCTGCAATTTCCTCTATATTTTCTAATGGGATATTGTGGTTTACATCGCCTACATATTCTTGAATGGCAGTTGCTACGGGGTGGCTACTATGGCTTTCCAAAGCATTGACCATTTCTAAAATTTCTTTCTCATCAAATGCCTTGTCAAATACAACTTCCTGAACTTTAAATACGCCCTCCGTCATTGTACCTGTCTTATCCATTACTACATTTTGTATGCTGGCAAGAACATCCAAAAAGTTGCTTCCCTTAACCAATATTCCATTTTTACTCGCTGCCCCAATTCCGCCAAAGTAGCCTAAAGGAATACTTATTACCAATGCACAAGGGCAAGAGATAACAAGGAATACCAAAGCACGATACAACCATTGGCTGAACACATAATTTTCTACAAAGAAGTAGGGCAATGCTGTAATTAGAATAGCTAACAGTACAACTATCGGTGTGTATATTTTTGCAAACTTTCTAATGAATAATTCTGTCGGTGCTTTTTGAGCAGTAGCATTTTGCACCAATTCTAAAATTTTACTCAGCTTGCTATCAGTATATGCAGTTGTCACTTTTACCTGTGAAACGGTATTTAAGTTTATCATCCCTGCCAGTACCGTTTCACCTTTTGATTTCGTGTCAGGCTTGCTCTCACCCGTAAGAGCTGCTGTATTGAAAGATGCAGTTTCGGACAATAATTCTCCGTCCAATCCTAACTTTTCTCCAGGCTTCAATTGTATTATCTCTCCAATAGTAACTGTTTCAGCTTTTACAACTTTTGTTTGAGTGCCTTGTAAAATGGTTACTTCATTAGGACGTTGGTCGAGTAAAGATTTGATATTTGTTTTAGCTCTCTTTACTGCTAATGACTGAAAGACTTCACCAACAGCATAAAACAGCATTACAGCAACACCCTCGGGGTATTCACCAATGGTAAAGGCTCCAATAGTAGCAATACTCATCAGCAAAAATTCTGAAAAAACATCGCCTTTACCAATACTTTCAAAAGCTTCTTTAATTACAGGAAATCCGACTGGTGCATAAGCTATTATATACCAAACAGTTCTTACCCAACCTTGAAACCATTCAGGTTTCAAGACATTGTCTAAGTAAATAGCAATTAGCAATAGTACCAAAGAAATAATTCCTGGTAAAAACATTTTTACAACGCTGTTTTTATCAACAGCTTCACTTCGTTCATTGCTCTTTTGATTAACTTTTTCATCCGTTGAGCAACAAACATTATCAGTACTCTGCCCTGTATTTGTTTGGGCATCGTTTTTGTTCTCCTCCGTGCAGCAGAGTTGCTTGCCCTGCGCATCATAAATATGCTTGTGATTTTTATCTGTATTTATCATCGTTTAGTTATTATTGGTTAATCTTCGTCTTCTCCTGCATTAGATAATTTTGCGTTTACAAAAAATGCTCCTTTTACAACGATTTTGGCATTGACAGGAATTTGCTTGACAAAAGTTATTGCGGTATACCCCATATCAGATACCCCTTTCAATACTTCTACTTTTTCAAAATTTATACTTGCCTTATCTTCTTTTTCATTTTTATCTCCCTCTTTATGATTTTCTTCTTCTTTACCTTCTTCGTGATGCTCTTCTGCTTTTTTATCGGTTTGTACGAAAATATAATATTTACCATCAGTATTTACGATGGCATCATTGGGAACAGCAGGTGTAGTTACATTGCTTAAGCTTACAACCCCTGTTATGTTCATTCCATCAATTAAACCAATTTTACTACCTTTTATACGACAACGTACAGCAATAGTTTTACTCTCGTTTTGAAAAGATGAACCGATATTGAAAACCGTAGCCTCATATTCTGTGGTTGGATTATTTGTCAATCTAAAATGAATAGTTTGCCCGATTTTTATTTGTGGTAAATCTTTTTCGAATACTTGTAAATCCAAATGTAATGAGCTGTTATCTACTATTTCAATTACCGGCGAAGAAACATCTACATAACTTCCAATTTTAGCGTAAACATTACTTACTGTGCCATTTAAAGGACTAATTACTGTCAGAGCAGATTTCAAATTACTGTTTGATAAGGTGCTGGGATTGATGCCCATTAATTGTAGTTGTTGATGTAAAGACGCTTTTCGAGTACGAAGGCTGTTCAATTCGGCTGTTGCACTTTGTAAATTTTTCTTTGCGCCAGCATTTCCTTCATTTAACTCTTTTTGTCTTGATAGCTCTTGCTCGGCAAAAGTTATCTTACTTACTACACTCAAATATTCTTCCTGTAATTGTATAAACTGCGGATTGGCAATAGTTGCTATTATTTCACCCTTTCTAACATAATCCCCAATTTGAACTTTCAATGTTCTTATCACTCCACCATATAAAATTGTAGCGTTGGCTTTGTTGTTATTAGGAACATTCAGATTTCCATTTGCTTTGATAGTTGCAGACAGCTCTCTTTGTTCTATTGTGCCTATTTTTATTCCAACTATCTTTAATTGTTCCTCTGAAAGAGTGGCAATGGTTGGTACTTCTTCCTCGGCTTCTTCTCTTTGAATTTCTTTTGCTTCCTGGTTCTGCCCATTTCCATCTTTCTGATTATTGCAAGCGGAAAATGCAAATATTAAAACAGTTATCACTGTTACAATTGTGATTTTATTTATGTTGAATTTCATTTTTTACTTATTGATTAATGAGAGAATAAATATTGATTACAGACTGGTTTACCTGCTGAATACTTTTCAGATAATTTAATTGAATGTCGGTTGCGGTTTGCAATGCAAAAAGATATTCCACATAGCTAATTTCTCCTGTTTTATACCCTAATTGTGCCGCTGATACTATTTCTTTGGCATTAGGCAATGCTTCTTGCTGAAAATAATTAAACTGTTGCATATCCTGTTGGTATTGCTGCAAAGCATTTTGTAATTGTGTTGTTAATGCTTGCTGCTGCTGCTGAGCATTGGCTTCGGAAGCCTGTTTTCTGAAGTCCAAAGATTTTATCCTTGCTTTGGTAGCACCATAAGTGATAGGAATTGCAATGCCAATATTTACAGAATTGAAACGGTTACCAGAATTAAAATATTTTTCCATACCATTTACTGTGTGAAAACCTATTAAAGATTGATTTGTAAAACCAATTGTAAAATCAGGTAAACCTTGGGAACGTTCTACCTTTTTGGTCTGTTCTGCAATAACAGCATCCTGATACAAGGATTGAATGGCGGGATGACTTGCTACTACATCATTATCCAATAAATTGCTGATTTGTAAAGGTTGAAAAATTCCATTTTCTGCAATGAGAAAATCCTCTCTTCTATTCATCAAAGTTTTCAGACTGGCAACAGCATTATTTAAAAACACTTTATTCTGTTTTAACAATAAATTGATTTCCCCTTTCTTAGCTTCTGCCGTACTGATGTCCACTTTTTTTGTATCGCCGGTTTTATAACGAAGCTGTGCTATTTCTATAAAATCGCTGTACAGACTATCTAACTGTTGTAATTGCTTTTGGTTATGTTGCAAATATAGGATTTGATAATAGTAAGTTCTGACCTGCGTTTTTAACTCTAGTACGGTAAGATTTTTCTGTAATTCTTTCCCTTTTATTTCGGCATTAATCAATTGTTTTTTTGCTCCGAATAATGTAGGAAAAGGAATAGTTTGTGCCACTTCAAAAGACTGGTCGAATTTTGTACTGTTGTACTGCCCCAATTGTGCATTAAAACCTAATTTTGGTAATTCTCCGGCAGTTTTTTTCAAGGCTTTACTTGCATCAATTTCTAAATCTGAAGCCTTTATGGTTTGATTATTTTTCAGCGCGATGTTTATTGCTTCATCAACACTGGATAAATCTTTCGTTTGTGCGTTTGCTGTAAAACCTACCAATGATAGCAGTAACACAACGATAGTTGTAATGGGTTTCACTTTAAATTTTCTTTTTAAATTAATTTTTGAATTGAAGATGATATACAATAGAGGCAGTACGAATAGGGTAAGGAATGTTGCAGTTACCAAACCACCGATAACAACTGTAGCCAATGGTTTTTGTACCTCTGCGCCTGCACTACTGCTCAAAGCCATTGGCAGAAATCCTAAACTGGCTACTGTTGCAGTCATCAAAACTGGTCTCAAACGGATTTTAGTTCCTTCGATTACCCGTTTCAATACATCTTTTTCTCCTTCTTTTTCTAATTGATTGAAAATACCTATCAGTACAATTCCGTTTAGGACAGCAACGCCAAACAATGCAATAAATCCAATACCTGCGCTGATGCTAAAAGGCATTCCTCGAAGTAACAAAGCTAGTATTCCTCCAATTGCACTCATTGGGATGGCTGTAAAAATTAATCCTGCCTGTTTAAAGGAACTGAAAGTAAAGTAAAGCAGTACAAATATCAATATTAAAGAAACTGGAACAGCTATCAGTAATCTATTGCTTGCTTCCTGTAAATTTTCAAACTGTCCTCCATAAGTGAAATAATACCCTGATGGTAATTTTACTTGGTTGTTCAACTTTTTTTGAATTTCTTCTACCACACTTTGTACATCTCTGCCTGCAACATTAAAACCAATTACAATTCTTCTCTTTCCAGCTTCACGGCTTATCTGCGCAGGTCCTAATTTATAGTCAATTGTAGCCACCTGTGATAGAGGAATTTGACTGCCTGTGCTAGTTGGTATCATCATATTGTTTACATCTTCAATACTACCTCTATAGGTACTATCTAAACGCACAACTAAATCAAATCGCCTTTCATTCTCAAAAACCACACCTGCACTTTTTCCTGCAAAAGCAGTACTTACAACATTATTTACATCTTCTACATTTACTCCATAATTGGCTAAACGAGTTCGGTCGTATTCAATATTAATTTGAGGTAACCCGCTTACCAGTTCTACCTGAGGCACTGTAACTCCCTTTACTGTTTGTATAACTTTGCTAACCTTATCGGCATTTAACGCTAGTGTGTCTAAATTTTCTCCGAAAATCTTAATTGCAACATCTTGTTTTACCCCTGTCATAAGTTCGTTAAAGCGCATTTGAATGGGTTGGCTTTTTTCGACAATAATGCCAGGTATTACGGCTATTTTTTCTTCTATTGCATCGCCTAATTCATCGTATGTCCTTCCGGATTTCCATTCACTTTCAGGCTTAAGAATAATTATTAAATCTGTTGCACTTGGAGGCATTGGGTCAGTAGGTACTTCACCAGCTCCAGTTCTACCTACCACCATTTTTACTTCATCAAATTGTTTGGCAATTCTCGAAGCAAGCATCGAAGTTTCTATACTTTGTGATAATGAGGTTTCAATAGGCATTTTAAATTCAAACGCATATTCTCCTTCTTGTAGTTGGGGTATAAATTCTCCTCCCATTCGGCTAAACAAGAAAATACTAATTGCAAATATGGCAATGGCGATACCAACGAACCAATACTTTATGCTAATCGCTTTTTCAAGCAAAGGCTGATATTTTCTTTGTAACCAATTCATCATTCTATCGGAAAAGGTTTCTTTATGTGAAGGCTTTTTGGATAAGAACAAAGCACACATCATAGGTATGTATGTTAAGGATAAAATCAAAGCTCCAAAAATGGCAAAACCTACAGTCTGTGCCATCGGACGGAACATTTTGCCTTCTACGCCCACTAACGTAAGAATAGGAATGTAAACAATTAGTATAATGATTTCACCAAATGCTGCACTACTACGAATTTTGGAGGCAGACAGAAAAACTTCCTCATCCATTTCAGTTTGTGTAAGCCTTTGTTTAGATTTTCGTAAGCCTAAATGATGCAATGTGGCTTCCACAACAATTACTGCCCCATCTACAATCAACCCAAAATCTATGGCTCCCAAACTCATTAAGTTGGCGCTTACACCAAACACATTCATCATCGCCAAGGCAAACAGCATTGCTAAGGGAATAGCGGAAGCTACAATTAATCCTGCTCTAAAATTTCCTAAAAAAAGTACCAATACAAAGATTACAATCAATGCACCTTCTATCAGGTTTTTTTCTACGGTACTCATTGCCTTGTCAACTAAAACTGAACGGTCTATATAGGGCTCAATAATAATATCATCAGGTAATGACTTTTGTATAGTAGGAAGCTTTTCTTTTATTTTTTCAATTACATTATTGGCGTTTTCGCCTTTTAACATCATCACAACACCACCTACTGCATCAACATCTCCATTATATGTCATTGCTCCATATCTTACAGCATTACCAAATCGTACATCCGCCACATCTTTTATAAAAATTGGAACACTGCCAGGATTATTCTTTACACTAATGTTTTTTATATCATCTAATGATGTAACCATACCAATACCTCTAACAAAATAAGCACTTGGTTTCTTATCAATATATGCTCCCCCTGTATTTTGGTTGTTTCTTTCAAGAGCGTTGAAAATATCGGTAATACTTACATCCATAGCCTTTAAGCGACTAGGATTAACAGCTACTTCATATTGTTTTAGCTCGCCGCCAAAACTATTTACTTCTGCAATTCCGGGAGTACCATACAGTTGCCTTGCTACAATCCAGTCCTGCATTGTACGTAGGTCTTTGGCATTGTATTTATTTTCACTTCCCTTTTTGGGATGTATTATATATTCGTATATCTGACCAAGTCCTGTACTTACCGGAGCCAGTTCCGGCGTTCCTATTCCATTCGGAATTTTTTCTTCTGCTTCTTTCAGTTTTTCGTTAATGAGCTGTCGGGCAAAATAAATATCTACTTTTTCCTTGAATACAACTGTAATTACGGACAAACCAAACCTCGAAATACTTCTGGTTTCTTCTAAATCGGGAATATTAGCAATGCTTTGCTCTATGGGAAAGGTAACTAATTGTTCTACTTCCTGAGCTGCCAATGTTGGGCAAACCGTAATTATTTGTACCTGATTATTTGTAATATCGGGTACGGCATCAATGGGTAATTTTGTGGCACTCCACACTCCCCAAATAATGAGTAACAATGTCATTATTCCGATGACAAGTTTGTTCTTTATACTAAATTTTATGATACTGTCTAACACAATTCATATGATTAAAGATTAATAAATAGTGGATATAAATTCTTCCACTCCATATATGTGAAATGAATAGCTAAATGCTCGACTGAGGGGGTACGTTATTTAATAGTGAATGGATGCCCATACACCGACAATAAAATACAGTCGCTAAAAATTTAGGCATTAATCTTTGGCGGCTGCCAAATATTTCCGTGGTAGTTGGAATTGAACCCGAAATCCCAAAGTGGGAATTTTTGTATTTTGTCGAAACTAGACTTAGCTTCGCCTATTTTGAAAGTTTGAAATGTAAAAACAGCAACAGTGTGACAAGTGGCACAGGAGCAAAAAGGGCTACATACGTCAATGCTATTTTCTTGACCATCACCCGCTTGTATAAATTCTGATTTTGTAGTATTGTTTATGCTAATATCGCACGCATCAGTACACGGCATTACCGATAATGCCATAAAGTATATACTGAATAGGATTACAAATATTTTCATCAGACTACAAATGTAAAATATAATTAGTGCAATTGAATTGCAAAGTTTAAAGGTGTATTAACTACAGCTTGAGCATTTCCCCTTGAGAACCAAATTAGCTCCTTCTAATTTAAAGTTTTGAGGAATTTTGATGTTTGGAATTTCAGTTTCCGTAAGACAAAAGGTATGTTTGCAGTCGGTGCAATAAAAATGTGTGTGTAGTTCTGATAAATTGCAATTACATCCAGATTGACATAGTGCGTATTTTACAACTCCACTTCCATCATCAATGGTGTGGATGAGTTTGTGTTCCAGAAATATTTTGAATGTTCTGAATAAGGTAACACTATCTGCTTTCTCAAACTGTTCTGCCAGCTCTTTATGGCTTACTGCGTATTGTTGTTTTAATAGCTTTTCTACCACCAACAAACGCATAGCGGTAGGCTTTATGCCTTTTTGGTTTAAAATTTTTTCTAATTCTGTCATTCTAATTCAAATTTCTTTTGTCCAATCATTGTTATCATCTTCGTTAACTGCTATTTGCTCTATGATGCTATTTGCTACACTGTCGGAGTACGTGCCATAGCCATTTACGAAAATACCTTTTGCTCCGTCTTTTTGGTTTCTCATTGCATACAAGATAGCTTCATCTTCCAAGTCATTCAGCCCTGTAAAACGATAAATTTTATCAATAACTATGTCACTTAAATTGACCTTTTCACCTCCTGTTTTATATGAGATATTTTCTTCCAATAGGTTAAAATCTTCAGTATAACCTCTTAGTCTTAATATTTCAATTACCTCTGATAATGTTTTTTCTGTTGATGCCATAAGTTATTCTTACAATTGTTTAAAAATAATTAGTAAAACCTACCGATTTTTTATGTGATTTATATAAAATGCGTTCTATTTAGCAACATTTTTTTTCTTTTTGTATTGGTGGACAAGGAACACTGGCATAACTACAATACACACAGCAGTCGCCTTGTAGTGGTTTTAACCTTGTTTTGCAATTTTTACATTCATAAAAATACTGACAAGTATCAGTTGGCATTGTTTCCTCTTTTTTGTGCCCACATTTTGGGCAAGTTATTATTGATTGTAATTTAATTTCCATTATGATATAACTTTACTTTTTAGTGATTTATAACCTGTCGAATTGATAGCTTTTTCGATTTCAGCAATACTGGTTTGCTTATTATCAAACTTGACAATAGCGTTGCTTTTCTCATAGGAAACGACAACTTCGATAATTCCTTTTAGTTTGCTAATCTCTGTTTTAATATGATGTTCACAACCTGAACAAGTCATTCCTTTAATTGTAAACTCAACTTTCTGAATTTTGGAACTTTGGGTAATAATTGTTTTGTTTTCGGGCTTTGGAAAAAAGATGTGAGCGTAAATTGGAAATGATAAAAGTAAAGCCGCCATAACGGTAATAATTCCTAAAAATGATTTTGTTTGCATAAAATTGGGTTTTTCAGTTATTTTACATTTACAGTCAATTTGCTTTTTGGGTTTCAACTTTTGAAACCAAGTAAAACCAAGCACTAAAATTGTCAAGCCAATAAAATATGGTCGGAAAGGTTCGAGCCAAGAAAATGTTGAAGCAACCCCGCTTGTTCCTACTATGAGAGCCAAAACAGGTGTAATGCAACATAATGAAGCAGCAATTGCCGTAAAAAGACCAGTACCGATTAGTTTGTTGTCCGTTTTCATATAGTTTCTAAAATTTTATTATCATTAAGTATTTCAAAAAATGGGGTCAGCATTTTTTCATACTCTTTTGTTAATGAATAAAAAATAGTTTGTGCTTTTCTTTCAGTTTCAATTAGTTTACGGTCTTTGAGTTTTCGTAAATGTTGAGAAATTGCAGAAATTGTCATACCGAGAATATCGCTTAAATCACAAACGCAAAGTTTTCGTTCTTCATAAATAAGAAACAGGATTTTCAGTCTTACATTGTTTCCCGCCAATTCCAGTCCGTTAGATAAATAGTCAAACGAACCTTGGAGTTCCGAAACTCGTTCTTTACAGCGATTGATTTGTTTAATGTCTGCCTGTTGTCTAATGCAAGAAATACTATCCATGGTGCAAATATAGCTAATTTGTTTATTTTAGCGTTTGCTTAAATAAACAATTTAACTTTCATTGTCTTGTTCTTTACAGTTTTAACAAGGCTCTTTTATACACTAACTCTTTCTATAATTATTTTTCACGCTATATCATATCCTCATAAAAAGTTATCAAATTCCTATACAAGTCTAATGTTGCAAATTCTCTTGTACCATAATATGTGCTTTTTATTTTCGTTTTTGTGTAAAACTTCTTTTTCTTTTAGTTCTTTATACAGTTAGTCAATGCCTTTTACTTCAATCCTGCAACTGTGTGTACCTGCCAAAAAACTTTCTGCTCCGCTACTAATCGGTTTTAGAAATAAAAAAACACTTTTCCATTTCCAACTGTAATTACAGGAAGCCCACAAATGCAGCTCTATACCACCCCTAACTAATATTGCAAAAGTTTCTTCCTGATGTCTGCATTCAAAACCAAATCGAGCTTTATAAAACTTAACTGCCTTATTAATTTTCCGTACAAGAAATGCGGGAATGGGTTTAATTAGTTCTATCATTTTGTACGCTTGTTTTAATTATTGAACCCTATATTTTTTGCACATCGGTTGAAATCCTATTGTCGTTTCATAACTTCTATTACTTATTTCTAACTGTAATATTTTTTCTTCAACCACAAACTTGCACGTACTAAAAGTATCAGTACCGGAACTTCTACTAAAGGTCCAATAACGCCTACAAATGCCTGTGGGGAATGAATACCGAAAACTGCTATAGCAACAGCGATTGCCAATTCAAAGTTGTTTCCTGTTGCTGTAAATGCGATGGATGCGTTTTTGTCGTAAGGTACTTTTAGAGATTTATTGATAAAGAAGCTGACAAAAAACATCAGTACAAAATAGATGATTAATGGTATGGCTACTTTTACTACATCCATTGGCAACTCTAATATTTTATCACCTTTCAGGCTGAACATTAAAACTATCGTAAACAGTAAAGCGTACAATGTAATGGGCGATATTTTGGGTACAAATTTTCGATTATACCATTCTGTACCTTTTGATTTAATAAGGAAGTAACGGCTAACGAATCCTGCTAAGAATGGAATACCTAAGTATATCAATACGCTTTCTGTAACATCTTTCATTGATACGCTTACATTGAAATTAGCTAATCCTAATTTTGAAGGTAAAACATTGATAAATAACCAAACTAAGAAACTGTAAGAAAGTACCTGGAAGATGCTGTTTAACGCAACCAACATAGCTGTATATTCTCTGTTTGCTTTAGCTAAATCGGTCCATACGATTACCATTGCTATACATCTTGCCAAACCTATCAGTATTAACCCTGTCATATAATCGGGTTCATTGCGTAAAAACAAAACGGCTAATCCGAACATCAATAAAGTACCAATGACCCAATTCAGCAATAATGACAGACCGATTACTTTTTTATCCTTAAATGCTTGGGGCAATAATGAATAATCAACCTTTGCCAATGGTGGGTACATCATTAATATTAAACCTATAGCCAATGGAATATTTGTAGTTCCAATGGATAAAGTATTTGTAATTTTTGATATTCCCGGAAAGAAATGTCCTAAACCTATACCTATTGCCATTGCAAGGAATATCCATAAGGTTAGGTAACGGTCAAGAAATTTTAGTTTTGGCTGCATTGTGTGTCTAATTTGTAAGTTCTCTATATTGGTTTGATGTCAATAATTTTTCTAATTCTGTAATATCTTTGATTTCAATTTTTATCAGCCAACCGTTTCCAAAAGATTCTGAATTGATTAGTGTTGGCTCTTCTAATAAGAGTTGGTTCGTTTCAATGATTTTACCCGATACTGGCATAAATAAATCACTGACCGTTTTAACCGCTTCAACAGAACCGAATACTTCGTCCTGCTGAAAACTATATCCAATGTTTGGTAAATTTGCATATACGATTTCGCCCAATTCACTTTGTGCAAATTCTGTGATACCTATTGTACCTGTGTTGTCCTGTATGCTTATCCACGTATGTTCTTTTGAATATTTTAAATCATTTGGAAATTCCATTTTTTAGATTTTTTAGATTAATAGCCACGTCTTAGATTCTCTGCGTACTCGTTTGGAAGAGGGCTGTCTTCCACAGCCTTTGCAGCTTTTTCAAAGTCATAGTCGAAACGGATAAATTCTACACTGATGCTTTCTTTGTTCAAAACAGAACTGTTTTCATTAATTGTCAACATCGCATAACCACCTCTTATATCGTTGTCTTTTGGCTTACCAACGGAACCGATATTCACTGCGTGGCGGAAATGATTTTCACCATCAACACCCGAATTTAAAACTCTGTGATAGGGCTTGTGCGTATGTCCGAAACACATAATGTCGGCATCGGCTTGTTCCATAATACGAAGCATACTTTTTTCCTCACGGTCTTCGAAGAGATATTCGTTAATTTTTCTCGGACTCCCGTGTACCAAAAGCAGATTTAGCTTGTCTTCGTTCAATTGAAATTCTACTTTGATATGGGCTGGAAGTGTACGCAGGTAAGCACGTTCCTCATCTTTCATCAAAGAATTGGTAAAAGAAATGGAAATATTGCCGTTGTCCTTCTCAGCGTCTGTTTTGTAGGCGCAACCGCATTCATTACTCATTCTCCCAATGCCAAAATCGTAGTTGCCTGCAATAGTTGGTATTTTTCTTTTACGGATTTCATTGACCACTTCGTTTGGCCAGATATTGTAACCTACTAAATCTCCCAAGCAATAAATGCTGTCGGGATTTCTTTTTTCAACATCTGCAAAGAATGCTTCCAATGCAGGGAGATTAGCGTGAATGTCGCTGAATAATGCAATTTTCATTTTTTATTGATTTATAATTTTTATTTTTTAATCTATTCCGATAATTTTACTCCTGCATTCCATCAAGACAGTGTCTTTCCAAACCCCATTCTTTCTTCCAATTTTTTCCCTATAACCGACGATCCTGAAACCACATTTCTCGTGTAATCTTATGCTATTTTGGTTTTCTGCAAATATCCCGGATTGTAAAGTCCATATTTCACTTGACTCACTTTGTCTAATCAATTCATTCAACAACATTTTACCAATCCCTTTTCCTCTTGCAATTGTTGCTACATAAACACTTACTTCTGCTACACCCGAATAAACACATCTGCTGGAGACAGGAGATAATGCAGCCCAACCAAGCATTTCGTTATTTTCATAAATACTGATTCTGCAAAAATTAAGGTGTCCTTTATCCCAATCTTCCCATATTGGTAAATCATTTTGAAAAGTGGCAATATTGGTAGCTAATCCCTGACCATAGATCTCTACCAAATCTGCAAAATTGTCTTTGGTAATCGGCTTTATTTCCATAGCAATTGAATTAGCAACATCCAGAATTTGGCGTACAAGAATTGTTTTGGTTTACACCAAGTTCAATTAGATTCTTTTTTTCTTTTTCTGATGGGATTCCACAAGCGTCCTGTGCTAAGCAAGCTGTAGTCTTATTTTTTAGAATAAATGTTTTCCCGTTAAATTCCAGATCATATTTTCCAATAGTATTACTTTGATATTCAACTTCAATATCAAAATCCTCGATTCCTAATTTATCCTCAGAAAGTTTGATAATGTTGAGTAATTTTTTAGGCTTCAAACGATGTTCAAAATCGTCTGCATTCCAAAGCTGAAAGTTCACAACCTTCTCTGAACGGATCACACCGCCACAATCAATAAAGTTTTTATTAATCATTCCTACTTCTGTAACGTGAAAATGTTCTGGAACAAAAGCTCCATTTTCTAATTGGAATTCAACATTTTCTAATGTTGGCAAAATTTGTTTTACTTCTGATAATTTCATAATTGAATCTTTATAGCTTAAATGCAATATTGCGATATATTAAGGTAAAAAAATACTTAACAGCATTTTGATTTGGTCACAGTTTGTACTATAGCTGAAAAATAAGTGTTTAGAATTTCTATTGTCTTTTCGTCTATACAATAGCAGATAGCGTTTCCAGAAATGTTACCTTTTATAATTCCTGCGTTTTTCAATTCTTTTAAATGCTGAGAAACTGTTGGTTGGGCTAAAGGCAATTCGTTCACGATATCTCCACAGATGCACTCATTGACTTTCATCAAATACTCGATAATTGCTATTCGCGCAGGATGTCCTAATGCTTTTGCAATTGTTGCAATTTGGTTTTGTTTGTCCGTAAAATGCTCAGTCTTAGTTGCCCCCATATTTCATTATTTTATATTGCAATATTACGATGTACTTTTGAAATACAAAATAAAAATCATTTAATTTTTTATTGATTTTAAGTTGAGCCTAATTTTATAGATAATTAATATGTTATGATAATCATAGAATTTTAAAGGTTTCTTTACCTCTTTCTGTTTATGACAGAAACCTTTTCAACATTATTATTGGAGCTTACTGCTAAGAAACTATTATACAAAATACGATTATCAATGGTTCTTTCTCTTACATAGTCTCTATGCTTATTAATTTTCATTTGTTCCTCTTTTTCAATTTTGTATTGAATTACCAATTTACTTCTAATTTCAGGAAGATTTTCAAGTTTCTTATCAAACTCTACAATTTTATCTTCTGTACTTTTGGATTGAACTTCTATTTCTGCAACATTAACTCCTTTTTCAGCTAATAATTCTACTGTTTTTTGAACTTCAGCTTTAGCCAAGTCAATCGTTTTCTGATAAGATGGAAGTTGATTTTTCCAGTAATCAGTATTTCCATCAACATTTTTAGAATAACCTAAGATTCTGTTATATGACTCTTCAGCTTTGGTGACCATCTCCTTTACTTTTAGGAAGTCATTGTGTTTTCTGAGTACAAATGCAATGTCTGCAAGATGTTTATTTTTTTCAATTTCAATTTTCTTCTTTAAGAGTTCTATTTCAATATTTGCTCTCGTTTCCGGATCAGTAATAATAGAGGTCTTGAGTTCTTGGGTACTTATGTCAGAAATATCTAATACATTCGCTCCTTTCTTCATCGCTTCTAAATATCTTGCTTGTTTAGACTGTAACTTTTGTAGCATAAACACATCGATACTATCATTAGTGAGCATAAAATTGATTCTCACGTTTTCAAACTTGTTGCCCTGTCTCCAAGCACGACCTTCAACTTGTCTCAAGGTTGTAAAATTATAGGGAAGAGAAAGCATATACAGATCGGTCGTATTTTCCTGAAGGTTCATTCCTTCCTGAATGGCTTCACTGCCAATGATGATTTTAATTTTTCCGGAATTAAAATCATCCTGAATTTTCAATCTGTTTGGTTTGCTCGTTGCTCCTGTAATGACACCCACTTCTTCTGGTTTATAACCAACTTCTATTACAAGATACTCCTTAATTTTAGGGAACTCTGAAACTGCTAACTCAGAATAAATGATCTGGCCTGCATCGGGAATATCATTTCTATTCTGCCGTATCAGATTCATTGTATCAATAAGCTTTGGAGAATTTTCAATAAATTCTTTTACTGAAGGTAATTCTCCATCATAATATGGTGACAGATATGGTGAAATTGCAATAAGCCTCGCATTTAGTATGTGAGTTAAAATTGCTCCCTTTTGAGTTTCTTCAAAATTTTCTTTCAGTAAATCATACTGTTCTTGAGTTAAATCATTCTGCTCAATTTTATACTCTTTATTGATTTTCGTAGGACGAATCAGTTCAGGGTTATCATCTTCTCCTTTTATATCAATAAACTCAGACAAAAGCTGTTGAAACAAAGAATTATTTTTAAACCTCCGAACATTGGCCTTGAACTTTACATCTCCTCTAGCATCAATTTCCATATCAGTATCCGCCTCCATAAAGGTTTCAAAGAAGTTGTTGACATTAAAGTAGCCAGATTCTTCCAACCTCTTATTGGCAATCAATGAAAGAATTGAATAATACTCCAGAGGCTTATTGGTAAAAGGCGTAGCTGAAAGTAACGTAACATTTCTGCCATTGTATTTATCCTGTATATATTGCGAAGCCATCCAAGTATTGATCCCAAGTTTGGAAGTCTGTTGATTTTGGCTTCTAAAATCGGATGCAAATCTTCGATCCTCAATTCTTACTTTTCCCACAATATGATTGGCGTTGTGAACTTCATCAAAAGTTAGATGATCAAAACCAAAATCTTCCCAGTCGTGGATTTTTCCACGTTTCATTTTGCCCTCCAGCTCCCTCTCTTTTTCTAATTCTATCTGAAAATCTCGCTCGCTGATGGAGTTCACACTTCTTAGTTCACTCTCTGAGATGTACGAAAACTTTGCGGCTAAATCTTGAGTAATATTTTCTGAAAAACCAATATTGTTAAAACCTTCATAAGTAACGATTGTGATTTCTCCATCTCTGTTATCAAATTTGGAAAGATCATAATCCTTTCCAAGATTGCCCAGCACATTTAGTTTTGCCTTCGGAACAGTTTCAAAAATTGTTTCTATCCATTGTTTTAAAATACTGTCGTTGGGTACAACAATCAAAGGTCTTTTAGCGTTTCCACGCTCCATCGCTTCGTGCATTGACAATATTCCAGAAAGTGTTTTTCCAAAACCAACTTCGTGAGCAAGCAACCCAACTCCCTTTGTTGTTAATCTTCCGATTCCCGCTTTTTGAACTTCAGTCAATCTAAGTTCTTTTCCTTTAAAATTCTGATAGATTTTCGAAAACAATGGGAATTTGGAATAATCCGGAACGTAAATGCTATTGAAGTTTCTATTAAATTCTTTTACAAAACGTTCTCTCAATTCATCAGATAATTCTTCACGAATGAATTTTTGAAACAGATCATTAGCTGCAGCTTTACGCCTTTCACGAACCAAAGCATTTCGTTCCTTGTCACTTCCAGTAACTGTTTCATTATCTACGAAACTTTTGACCTCCCAAGCTGAAGAACCTGCAAACGCATCACTTGATAAATCTCCTACAAAATCTTTAAACTTTTCTGCAAGATTGTAATCTACAATTACAGTTTCGACCAGTTTTGAATTTGGGTTATATTTCTCTTTTTCTACTTGACCAAGTGCAAACTTGTGTACAAATTCGTGATTGGGACTAATGGATATGTCATCCAAAGATTTAGGAATTGGTACAACACTAAGAAGCAGATTCATTTGCTTATCATACTGATCTTCTGTTCCGCCAACAGCATACTTATCAGCAAAATCTTTTTCTAACTGCTCCAGCTTTGCATAAATATTTCCTTCTGCATAATAAAAATCGTGCATCCACTTTCCATCAATAAAATTGGCAAATTGATAGTGTTTACCATAATTATTCAAAATCCCGTCATAATTGGTATCACGAAAAGCATCAATTTGTTCTTTGGAAATTGAACTGCTATTTTGAAGAGAAGTATTTAGAACTTCATCAGATTTGAAAAACAGATATTTTAAAACCCCTTTTTTGATTTCCGGTTTTGTCTGAGTTCTATATTCTGAGTCTTTCCTTTTTTGAGTTTGAATTATTTTTTCGGATTTATCAAAAACCTCCTTTAGCTCTTTGGAATTAAAAGATTGAGCATCTTTTTCTATCTGTTCTTTGAGCTTGGAATATTTCTCAATTTCTTTGACAATAGCCGGAGATTTAAATTTGATTTCCTTTAAGGATGAAAGAACTTCAGTGATTTTGTCTGTAACATCATTCAGTGCTACTCCGCTTTCGGTTTCATTATCTATTTCCGTTTTATCATTGACTGTATTTTTGTTTTCCGGTTCAGTATTCTCTGGAATAAAATCTTCAAACAGATTTCCAATTCTTTCTGTCTCATTTTTGTTTTGAAGCCGGTGCAGAATATGTAAAGCATTATCCAAATTGCCGTGGACATATTGCTCCATTCTCCCAAAACGATTGCTTTTTTTCCGAATTTCTCCTAAGATATTTTCTGGGTTCTTTTCAAAATAATCAGATATATCCTGAGTGATTTTTACCGATGATTTTTTAAGGATAATAATGTCAGTTTCGATCTGAGTTCCGGCAAAAGCCCCTGAAGGTAATCTGTAGGCTTTCATAATCTCTACATTTTCTAATTTCTTCTGCCTGTTCAGCCAACCTGAAGGAAGTACCATTGCCAAAACACCATTTAATTTCAAAGAATCTAAAGAACGTTTGAAAAAATAATCTTCGTACTTACTAATTTTGGGTTCTTCCCCTAATCCTTTGTATAGACCTCGATGTTCTCCATAAGGCGGATTCCCAATAACCAAGTCATACTTTTCATTATAGTCATTTGCGTCAGTTTTTTGACCTTTTTCATTAATAAATTCAGTTTCAAACGAGCGCAGATTGATGTCAGCTTCAGGATGGAAAATTTTGGCAATTTTAGCTGTAGTATCATTGATTTCAAAAGCTGTAACATTTATTTTTACAGAGAGATCTTTTATAGCATAAAGAAAACTTCCGGTTCCTACGCTTGGCTCTAGAGCTGAAATCTCTTTTTGATTTTTGAATTGGTCTTTTATAAGATTGCGAATTGCCTCCACAATCTTTGAATCCGTGTAATATTCATCAAGGATTCCACGCCCTTCCTTCGCAGTACCACCACTTTTGTATTGATTGCAAATATTTTTTACATCGTCAGAAATCTCAACATTTGGATGTAAAGTAATTTTTCTATCCTCGGAAACAAAACAAGCTGCAGAAACTACTTCTGCAACTTGTTCATTGGTCAGTTTTTGACCTTTATATTTTGAAATAAGAGAATTTAATTCCTCAATATTTTTGGAATCATCTACTCTTCTTTCGATTCTATCGGATACAATTCTCCCGGATAGGATTCCGTCCAAGGAATGTTTTCTGTCTTCATTTTCTTCAACATTTTCAGGTTGTGCTCTGTCAATGGATTCTCTTCCTGTGTTTCCAAGATCGTTCCGTTCTGACTTTTCAAGTCCATTTCCAGCATCGTTGCTGCCCAAAGTTTGTCCTCCTGAGTAATCTCCGTTTTGTTCGGATTGGCTTCTTTGGAGAGACTCTCCAGAATTTCGTTCAGAAAATTTGGATCCCAAGTGCTGAGTGTCGGAAATTCTTGTTGGTCTAATGATAACTTCTGCATCCTCTGATTTTTTTGGTTCAACTAAATTAATATTTTTATTCTGAAGATTTAATTTGTTTTGTAGATATTCATTCAGATTCTTATTTGCGGTTTGGGATACCTCATACATACTTCGGATATCTTTAATATTCTTATTCTTCAGCTTCAATTCCATTAAAATTTTAAGCGTTGCAGCATCCCCTATTCTGCTTGCTTCCAAACATAAAAATATTTTCCCATCAAAATCTTTAAATCGGTTGAGAAATTTATTAGTATTACTCGCAGAATTAAGTGTAACAAGAGTTCTGTTATTGTTTTGATTATTCAACTTCAATAATTCGAGAAATGAGAGCGTATCAGTTTCCTTTTCAAATACAACAAGCTCATTCTTGCTTCCATTGATAACAGAAATATCATCTTTAAAATTTGAAGAATCCAATGACATACTCAATTGTTTTTTCTGCTTGTTACGAAGTTGTTGAACTCAAATAATTCTTTTGCCTGATCATCCCATTTTTTTCTGGGTAGCAGCTGAAGGGTTACGAAAATGTCGCTCTTCTTATTATAAGAATCAATGCGCTCCAGTCTACCATGGTAGTCTTTTTCGGCGTGTCTGTAAAAGGAATATGGTAAAATAGTATCTGTAGGATAAATGTAAAAACGCGTATAATTCCAAGGAGAGTTGATTTCAAAGCGTTTAAATTTTTTTTTGAATAATACTGTATCAGACAAATTTCTTCTGTTTCTGTAGTTGAGAATCCAATCCTTGGAAAATATAGCACCTACTTTTTTGTCCCAAACCGATAATGGTCTTTGTTTTTGAGAAACTGCTGAAAATATGATATTATTCTCTGATGGATCTACCTGGAAGTACAATGAATCTTTAATGTAGTAAGTTTGTTTATTAATTTCCGGAAACGAAGTATCGGGAACCAATTCTATCAAATGATTTTGAGAATAGTTTATTTTAGATAGATGAAAGCTTTCCATTTGGTCCAAACCTTTCGAAGCATCAAAATAGACATTGGAAATAAGATCAATCCCTCCACTTTCAGAAACGATTTCCTTGTGACAAGAACTTACTGTAAATAGAATTGCATTAAGTAGAAATATTAATTTTAGTTTCATTTCAATTGAGTTTATAAAAAAGCGGCAAATCATATTGACTTACCGCTTCCGATGGTATTATGGTAAGTAAAATTTTTATCTTTTGATGCTTTGTTCCCTAACATTGGCTTTATCGTTCTTGTTATCTTGCTCCAGGCCTTCTAAAGGTTTGTTAGTATTAAGCCTGTTCATTTCATTGTCATAAAGTTTAAGATTTCGATTTTGAGGATCCAGAACTGCTTTTCCTTCTATGACCTGATCATTCTCTTTGAATTTTACTTTTAATACATTCCCTTTTTCTAGAGATTTTATTGCGCTTTCTTTCCATTCAGGTCTGTCAAATACGAGATTAGATTTGTCAACAATCTTAGCCGTATTGACACCATAGTTTTTGTAGAAATTTTGGAAGTAATAATTTCCCTTCTCGGTCTTCGGTTCGTTGAAGTTAAATTGAACAAAAGCAGGTTCGACTTGTTGACTCTTTGGATTGAGAAACTCAATTTTCACGCTACGTCCCTCCAAAAGATTGACCGCTTCTTTTGCTGTAAAACTATTATCCCGGCTAACAGGAAAATTATGAGAGATCTCCTCACTGTTGTCATTAGTCAATTTTGCATTGTAGGAATTAAGAAAAACACCTCCGCTTTCACTTTTATTGAATTTTAATATAAAATCAACCTTATTTGCGGGTAAGGTTTTATCTGAGCTAGTCTTAATTTCAAACTCTTGCTTTTTTGAGTTGATACCTTTTTCTAAATCTTTGTGAAGTTTTTCCTCTTCTCCAAAACCGAGATATTTCATTTGGTCTTTAAGATATTTTACTTGGTCAAAGTCTTGTTGTTTTTCCATAATATTTGGGTTTTGATTGTTAAAATTTATATCATTGACTGTTAATATTCTGAATATTGATAAGTTATCTTCATCGAGATAAGTTTTTAAAATTTCTCCATTTTGTAATAATTTATAGGATTCGCCATTCCCTTGTCTTTCCAATAAGCCAAAAGCCAAGGCGTATTTATCATTCTTTGATAAGTGATGTCCGTCAAGTACATCCGGAATTTTCTCTAATTGTTTATTTGTTAATGTGTAATCTCCCTCCGTCGTTCCAAATTCTACTTTTTCTGAAAAACTCTTTCTTTGCTTATCTGTTAAGTGCAGATTTTCTAGGATAAATTCATTTTCTTTATTAATAAGTACGTAATTGAGCAGATTATTTTTTTCATCTTCAGAAAGCTTAGGGGTAAGATTATTTTGAGGTGCTTTTCCCTTCAGGTCATTTTCCACATAGGTTTTGAATTCGTTCAAACTTTTCGGTCGATCATAAAGATCTTTCATATCAGTCCAACCATTGCCAAATGAGGATGACTTATATTCTTGGGTTTGTATATCATAACTATAATAAATATTACCAGTTGGACTTTTCAGAGAACCGCTCCCATCATCGTACTCGCGCCAAATCCATCCTTCAGGAAGACCAGATGCAGGAACCAAACTTTCATCAAAGTCATCTTTTGAAAACAGGTCATCAAATTCGAAACTGTCTTCTTCCCAATCAAGTTGACTACTATTTTCCCAGCTCTTGTGAAGTTCCTCAGTGAGTGGATTAATTTCTATTCCCAATTTTCCTGCTTCAATCTCATAATTCCGGTAATGGTGGGCCTGTTGTTCATCAATTTGTGTATTGGTCATCCCCAAACTTAAATCTGTTCTTTTCTCCAATTCTTTTGCCCAAGAATCTGAAAGAAATTTTTGCTTTGAAGCTTCATCGCTAATAGTTACTTCTTTAAAGGAAGTATTATCTTGTACTATTAAAAATCTGTCATCGATTCTCTGTTTATCAAGGAATCTTACAGCTTCACTAAAGCTTTTAAAGTTTGTTTTAATCAATGCTTTACTATCTGAATTAAAAATGGAATTCACAGTAAAAGCAGATCCCTGAATCATTTGACTTTCTCTGGATTTATAGATTTGCATAAATCTTTTTTCCTGATTGGAAAACCTTCTTTCTCCATCTCTAAAAAAATTTTCGGGAGCTGTATTTTTTATTTCTTTTTCAAAATCTTTATAAGTTTTGGTTTTTGGAGTAATCACTCTGTCGAACCAGGATAATTTATTCTCCACAATTTTTAATTATTTGAGATTTTATCTTCTGAATCCTCTTCTTTTCTCCTGTTCCTCAGATTGTTCTTCCTGCTCCTTCCTGTTTCTGTTAGCATCTTCATACATATCTCTATCATTCACATTCAGTTGAATATCTGAATCACCTCCTTTTGAAAGTTGTTTTTCAGTTTCAGTAATGTGACTTACAGCGTCAATCTCTCTCGAAACAATGTTTACATCGTTTGTGATTTCCTTTGCTATTTCAGGATATTGGTCGACTTTATCTTGTAGAAAGCCTTTAAGTTTTAGCAATTCGTTTTTATAACGATTAAGTTCCTGCGCATCCTTTTTATCAGCAATGATAGCAGTAAGCTCTGTCGCATTTTTGATGAAATCAAACTCTACAACTTTTCCTGTTTCACTATCGAATACAAAAGCCTTCTTTTCAAGTGAAGGAAATTCATTTGAAAGCTCTTTAATGTCCGTATATTGAACTTTCTCTTTACTATTTTCAAGAAGTTTAGTTAGGCTTTTATCTCGTTCAAGAAAGATGACCTTCAGTTTTGTATTATCTTCTGTGAGCTGAAAAGTGGCTCTATTCTTATCATTGTCGGCAACGATGGTATATCCTTGAAGAAATTTCTGAATATCATCTTCGCTTAGCTTTTTGGAAAATGTAAAATCGTCATTGATAATTCCAAAGTTTTTAAGTTCGTCCGTTGGTAAATTGTGATTTTGCATAATGTTTAGAAGTTTAATGTTGGTTGTATGAGTTTGCTCGTGATTCATAGTAGTTGGCAATTAAATTATTGGCATTAATAAGATCATTTAGAAATCGGATGGGGTTAATGTATTTTCCATTTTCTGTCACTGAAAAATGAAGATGCGCGCCGGTAGAATTTCCGGTATTCCCACTTTTTGCAATGATGAATCCGGCTTTTACAAATTCTCCAGCTTTGTAATACATTTCTGAAAGGTGAAGATATGAGGTTATAAATGAATTAGAATGCCTGATTTTAATATAATTCCCTCCTCCACCTAAATCCCAACCCGATGCAATTACAACTCCATCTAAAACAGCATATACATTTTCATAGTTGGCTTTAAAATCTGCACCGTTGTGTAATTTATTAGCTCCAAAAATAGGATGAACCCGCCATCCGAAAGGAGAAGTAACCATCATCCTATTGTTAAGTGGCATACTTATTTTTGAGATAGATTCCTCTTCATTAACGAAATCAAACTTTTTAATACGCTTTTCTGTATTTGAATTTTCCAGATTTGTTGATTGCTTTTTATAGTTTTGTAAGAGTGAGTCATTATCGATTTTTGAGTCTGCCTTACTTTCCTCAATTCTTGATACATTGTAACGAAGCATTAATGTCTTCAGAGAATCAATCTCCTTTTTCAGATTTTTTTTAGTTGGAGCATTGAAAAGTCTGTTAATAATGCTTTTTTGCTCCTTTTCTATTTTGAAGGTAGATTGCTTCTGAAAACTTTGTTGTTCTTTAAGAATCTCGTTGGATGTAACCTTTTTAGGAGTCAGTGTATTGAACTGTGTAAAAACCAACGAATAGCAACCTAAAAACAGCACTGTTATTATATTTTTCATTTTTAATCCCACTGTATTAATCTTTAATATTTTCGTTTACGATGAGTTCCACCTCTCTATTTATTTTTCTAAAATTGGTCATCAGAACTTCTTCTTTACGATTATTGCCCTTTTTATCGACGAATGAATAGTAATTAGGCATAGCTACATAGTTTTGTTCTTCCTCCTTGATAGCTTTCATATCAAGATTGATTTTTCCTCTTATTGCAGAAGTTTTATATTCCTCACTACTGTTCTCTTCTCCTTGCGCAATCATTCCAACCATTTCACCGGTTTTGAGTGCAGCAATTTTTCCTGCAGGAATCATAAAGTCCATTTTTTCATTGATGCTGGTCGATGTTCCTTGCTGCGAAATAGATTGGGAGTAAGACTTTTGTTTAATTTTTCCGAACAATTTTTCAAGCCAATCCAAGGTATTTTTATCTCTTACAGAACCGGAAAGAACATTTCCGACAATCGCTGAAATAGTATCCGCGACTTCCTTTTTATAAAACTGTCGAAGCTGTGGAATTTCCTGAAGCCCTAATAAAACAGCTATCTTGTTACTTCTTGCTGTTGCTATTATATTGTCAATTTTATGAATGTATATTGTTGGGAATTCATCGCCAATAATTCCACCAGGTAAATTATGTTTAGAATTGATTTGGCGTAAGGTCCTATTAAGAATTGAAGAGTATAAGGCTGAATTAATGTCCTGTGTGCTCGGATCAGAAGCTAAAATCAGAATTGAAGGATTTTGCTTATCTGTTATTTTAAGCTCAACTTCATCTCCTGAGAATACCCAAAAACTCTCTTTAGTTGCCAATCGGGAAAGAAAGATTTTCAAAGTTCCAATTTGTCCTTCCAACTGATCAAAAGCCTTGTTGTCATAGGCTGTTTTGAATGGTGAAAGCAAGGAAAGAATCTCTTCATTGGTAAAAAGTGTATCAAAGATCTCTTTATAACTGCGGTTCATAAAAGATAGAATATGCGGCAGATCTGAATATTTCCCATTTTCCAACGTAGCAAAAAAGTAGACACAAGATGAAAGAAAGTTAATTGCCGATTGAGTAAAAAAAGCTTCGGAACCTCCTCCTGAGCTGGATCCTCCTTTTTGCAATGAAGAAACCATAGATTCAGCCATTTCCTGAGCTTCAGCCAATGTTTGAATGTACTTTTTATGGAACGGATTTACTCTTCTTGATTTTTCTACTTCATTAAGATTAATAATATGAAAACTGTAATTGTAATCTGATTCTCTACTTTTTTTCAATAAGTAATGATAATAAGCAATTTGCGCCAGGTCAGGAAACTTAAAATCGTAAATGCAAAGACAAAATCCTTTAGCAATCATTTGTCTAATAGATGGATTAATAACCCCAAATGATTTTCCAGAGCCAGGTACTCCGATTACAATTGTTCCTCTAAAAGGGTCGATATTAATATAGCCTTCATAGGTTTTGTTATTATATCTAAAAATATAAGGGATATTGATAGAAGTATCCGTGTTTACAAGTTCTTTGTTTTGATCAAAAGATTCTTCTTCAACATTCCATCGGTCTTTTCCCATTTTCTGCTGCATCAATTTAGAAATACTGTCTGCTCCCATCTGAAGAATAACTGCTCCTAAAAAAGAAAGAACTGCATAGATGATTTGATAAAAATTAAGCCCCGGAAAGATATGCGGAAGCTCTCTATTTCCAGCTTCATCCTGCCAGATCAAGGATGAGAAAATCATCAATAACCCTAACACTATTGGAATTCCAATCTTTGTGTATATATTAAGGTCTCTCTTCTTCTTAGCTTTTGTTCCAACAGCAACCAATCCAATCAAAACCACCGTGGCAAATTTTGCATTGATGGGAGGATAAATGAAACTCATTTTAGAGAAGTTCTTCAATAAATTGGAAACTACAGGAACATCAGCATTCAGATAAAACAGCGAAGCACAATCCAATGCAACTACAGCATAGACCACCTTTTGCAGGAATCCATAGATTTTAATTTGATGTTGTTGTTCTTGCATAGCAGTTTATTATAGTTTCATATTAATTAATGGTAAGCGGAACTTCCGCCTAGAAAGTATCAGCTTTTAGAATGTCAGAATAATTAACTTTCATTTCAATGGTTCTACCCGACAGCTGTTCTTCAATCAACCTTATCATCATTACCTTAGAATTCGGGTAAGTGAACTTTTTGAACACAAAAATATTTCTGAAATTCTTCTTGAAATGTTTTTGAGGATTCAACTGAAAAAGTGGCGTCATCTCGATGCTTTGGCTATTTGTAGCCTTATGGATTTTTTTATCCTCTATGGAAAATTTTAACGCCTCAATATCATAGCTCAGATTAGAGTTATTTTTAAAGGTCATATCAAGAAAGATGTAATCACTAATGACATACACATTGTTGAGCTGGAAACTAAGTTTGAGATTTTTCTCTTCCCTGATTGGATTACCTTCAGATTTCTTCTGAATAATTCCCATTGCAAATTTTCTGAGTTCAAGGTTAGAGAACACCATTTTATCAAATTCAATGGGCTGCATCGCTTCTGGCTGAATATGTATATTGGTAATTGTATTTAAGTTTTCAGAATGTCTGTAAACCGCTTTATACTGTGCAATAAAAGATTGCCCCACAACGGTAATAATTCCGACTTGATTTCCATTAAAAAAGATGGAGGTCTTTTTCTTTTTATCTTTTTCTTCAGATGTTTGGCTGTCTGTAATTTTGATTCTTGCAATATTGGTCGTCGGTAAATCTCCTGTCAGTTTTTCTGTAGACAGATCAACGTACTGGATAGGTTCCGGAGAAATAATATGCAGATTGACTCCCTCTGTGATTTCTATTTCTGGCAGGTCAGAAATAATTTGTTCTTTTGTTGCTGTCTGTGCATTGAGTGTAACAGTAAATAGTAAAAGTGTATATAAAAATGATTTCATTGCTTTTAAGGTTTTGGTTGGTTTTGTGACTCTTTCAATTGTTTTTCGTCAATCAGAAATACATAAGAGTTGTATTTCAATTTGGCTTTGTTGGTTTTAATGAGATTCGCAATCGATTTGGAGGTGGACGTAAATAATTTGGAACCAATGGTGGTAAAAAATCCTTCTCCTCCCATATCCATCTGTGTTCCTTGCACAGAATTGCTTCCCATTTCACGGATCATATCTCTAAAAACACTTTGTGGAACATACAATCCTTTCATACCATCAACATCGTAGATAGATAGGTTGATTGGAAAGATCTCTCCCTTAGCAAATACCGAAATGATTTTCAAGTCAACTCGCTGCATTGTAAATCCAGAAATCTGACCATATAAAATGGAACCTTTACTGATCTTTCTGTTTCCAACAAAGATGTCTTCCAGCAACCTGAATCTAATCCTGCTTCCTAAAAATCCTTTGTTGTTTTCATCGATAACAGCCTTGATAAAACTATTTTCCTTGTCTTTATAAATGGCGTTGAAGTCATTATTGATACCAGACTTACTGACGTTGAAAGTAGAGTTAAGGAACTCGTCCATCTTTTCTTTATTGGCTTTTAACTTTTGTTCAGCCGCCAGCTTGCTTTGATACTCGGGATCTCTTGCTTTCTCTAAAGAATCCATCACCAGCATTTGCTGCTTTAGATATTTTACAGGATCTTGCTGTGTATTTTGTTCTTTTGTTTTAGGCTTTATAATCTGAATATTATCTTCTGCTTTTCCGTAGGATTTGTCATTTAGCATTTTAATAATCTCAGTTGATCTTTTATAGTCCTGATCTTCTTTACCCTGCTTAGGATCATAATAGGATGATGGATTTCCTGTGGTCTCATATTGACTCTGCCTTGAATTGACAGCTTTTAAAGAATCAATCCTTCTTTTCTGAGCTAACGACAATTGGTCGTCATAGCTTAGCAGACTATCCTGTTCCTTGTCCAATCCTCCAAGCATTGTTCTGTTATCCTCCTTTTTAAAGAATGCATCATACGCATCATTTTTGGTCATAATGGAATCCTGAGATTCACCAAGTGACATAGAAAGCTCTTTCGGTTTGTCTGCAGGTTTATCTTCTTTCATAAATTGAGCACCTACATATGCAAAAAGACAAACGAACGGCAGAGCAAGGAGTGGCAGAACATATTTCTTTTCTTTAAAGTTGATTTTATTAATGTCCATTTTTTAAGTGTTGGTATTGGTTAAACAGATATTCTATTCTAAGGCTGTCATCTTTCCGTAGTTTTTGCTGATCTCTTTTTACTTTGAGTGACTGGAGTTCAACCACTATTTTTTTCATTTCCTTATCATTACTTTTTAAAGTATTTTGACCTACCGAACTTTTGGAATAAAGCACAGGAGGCTTGATTTTAAATGTCATATCAGAAGGAAAGAATATTCCTTGCACAATTGATATGATGAAGGAAACTGATAGGAAAGCCATCGAATACATAAAAAATTCCTTAGGGTTTTTGACTGTCCAGGCAAACCATTTCTGCCCAATCTTTTTAACAAAAGCATTCATTTTAATAAGAGTTTTTATTTTGGTTAGAGAGTTCTTCGTTATTGATGATCCGCCAGTTTTTAAGAAGAACACCGTGCGGATTGTTGGGACTTCGTATAATGTCATCAAAGAAACCTTCAGTAAATAATTTTCGGGTAATGACAGAAGATTTTCTGGTGATCATCTGTTTTCCGAAATACTGGAATTTCTTGTTTTCCATATTCAGAGTAATAGAATCAGTATGAATGCTGACCATTGAGCTGGAAGCAACGATCTGATTGTAAAATCCCTTTTCCCTTAGATTGGTGTATTCTTTTTTTCCACTATCATCAATGAGGTATAATGATTTTTGGATATTTTCCTTGATATAGGAGTCGTCAGGAGCCAGCGTAAAAAATAATCTGTGGAATAATTCGATTTGGGCTTTATATTCCACAGGTCTGTTCAGAAGCACATCGGTCTGCTTGGCAAGTACCGGAACTCCGTTATCAAGAATATAAATTGACTTTCTTGAATCCTGAATCATTTTGTAGGCAAATAAAAACCCTGCAATAATGATAAAGACAGCAAATACAATCGCTCCCAATGAAACCACCTTGTTGATCTTAATTCTTTGTTCTATATTTTTTATAAGCATTCTCGAATTTTTTTAGTCTGATTACTTTTTATTTTTCATTGCATCATTTACCCTCCCTGATGCAGAAGCAGCCGCCGCAGACTTCACTGCGGATGCTCCGCCTGTCTTGACCGCCAAAACCGCTGTTTTTGCACCGCTTGCAATTCTGCCTGCTGCACTTTTCATTTTGGTCATCGCCCCTGCTCCACCTGCAGTAACAATTGTGTCGGCAATGGTTGGGGTCATCAGAACTCCAATGCCTGTGACGATATAAGCCACACAGGTAAAGAGTTGATTGTAGATCATTCCGGAATTTGACACGTAAACCATTAAAGCATCCAAATTGGTAATAATTCCATTGGTTAAAAGCGTATCATATCGTTCAATCTCCATTGTATAGCCTGATGCGATCAGCTGTTGTCCAATATTGATAATAGTATAGGCAACAAAAGTGTACAGGTTGATATTGATGAATTTTGAAACCCAACTGTATAAAGAATTTTCAAATCCGGGAATCATTGACATTCCCACTGCAATAGGGCCAAGAATTATTAATATATATGCCCATATTTTTTGGATAAAGAAGATGAGATAAACACAAATTCTTAGTATGGATAAACATATAAACTCAATGACTTCTGCCACTAATTTTTGTAATTGAAACTCCATTCGGATCTGCCATTCCTTGATAGGTTGCAACAGTTTATCAATGCCTTCGCTGATATCATACCACGAATCGTCCACATCCTCGCTGGTATTATTGATTACTTCCTGCTTGGCATCCTCTTCAGCATTTAACCTGATGACTGCATCCAACAATTGCTGTTGTTTTTTGAACCTTTCAATTCTCAAATCGTTTACCTCAGATTCGATGTCACTAAAGATGGCTATCCCCGGTTCTGCAATGGCTTCAAAAGGTGCCTGAATTAGATTGACAAATCCAGTCCAGTAAATCAGTGTGAATCCAATTAAAATAGGTTTTAGCATTGGTACAATTTCCCATTCGCGATCTCCGGCTGCCATCTGCCATCCCATATATCCTAGATACATCAATGCTCCCAATCCGCCTATAGCCCGTCCTACCAAAGCTGAACCTTCCGCACTATCCTGTACACTGTTGTCCAATTTAGTAAACACCTCCATAAACCATTTTTCAAAAGCACCGTCGCCTTTTAAAAACTGCAACAGATTGCTGTAATCACTATCGGTCTGGGCAAAGCCCATTATTGGTAATCCTATTGCAAAGAGGCAAAAAAAGTATGTCAATTTTCTATTCATATTAGTATCTGTGTTTGTATTGCTGCATCACATTTTGAACAATCTGTCTATCTGAAGCAGGTGCCCATTGCGTCGGTAAAGCTGTGGGTAAATGGCTATTCAGTATATTTTTGTAATCCAGAAGCAAAGTCGTTTTGTTATTATGCTTTCTTAATTCCTGAACAAATTTTCTCCATTTCATAAGCGTTTCGTGATACATTACAAAGCGTTTTCCTCTTGGCATATCCATTGAGCGGGACATAGAATACTTATCTTTAATGAGATCAAGTTCTTCCTGCAGTCTTTTCAATGTACCAGTCGTATTGAGTGTTTCATAAGTCTGCTGATCTTTCAGTCTCCATTCAATAAAATTCTGTGGTGTGTCTGGAAACTCTGTGATGGGTTTCAGCATTCGCTTGTAGTATAAAAGCCAGAGCGGGTCTGCATCGACCGTAGCAGAAGTCCAATGGGCAAGATCCTGAACACTTCTCTTATAAATTGTATCGGAAGCAGCTTTGATCTTCTTCGCTTCTTCTTCCTGAAATTTCAGTTGAGCAAATCGTATATTCTGTTCTCCGGTTGGTTTCAGAGGTCTTATATCATCACCATCTTTATAATCCCTGTTAATTTTAGGAGCCCACATTCCCCAAACTGTTGCATAAGCAAAATTGGTTTGAATACCCAGAAAATATTTAGGATAAGGACGCCAATCACCCCAGCTTTCAAAAGTCATCCTTTTATGCTGCGCAACAATTGCAGGGTCATTCAATCTTTTCACACTTTGTCCAAAGCCATTTACCGCAACTAGTAGTAAGAGAAAAAGTTTTCCTTTTTTAAGTAGATTTTCCATAGTTTTAGTTGAATAGGTGTTTGTATTTTTGAATAATATCACCGACAATCGCCTTATCGACATTGAGGTAATTTCTTAGTACAGGGACTTGGAACAGATATGGGATTTTCTTGGCATTCTCTAATCGTAAAATGATATAAAGGATATTCCCATTGATATTTCTTACCCTTGTAAAAACTTTCTCAATCAGCATTTCTCTGTCCATTGCATCCATCAGGAAATCTTTGTCTTCGTTCAAGACATCTTGGGTAACTTCCTGTTGGAGTTTAATAACCTGTTTACCAATTTCAGTATAGTACTTTGAAACCAGAACTGCATATTCAGGATGTTGTGCCGACAGATCCAGCATCTTGTTGGAATTGGTAGCAATCTTTCCTAAATACTGATACAGATAGATTAATTTCTTGCTTTGTGTAAGCGCTGAATTGACATTTTTAAGCTGCTGATAGATGTATTCCTGAATCGCAATAATTTGAGTTGTCTTGTTGTTGATTTCGTCATACAGCTCCTTTTGTTTTTCATAGGAATCCAAAAAAGCCTGCTCACTTGCCAGTCGAACACCGTGATTAAGCGTGATTTGTGATAACAGTTTATCATTGATAACAATCTGCTGGCTTTTTACTAAAATACTAGATAACGCAACGACTCCAAGTATTAATATTTTTTTCATTTTAAAAAGATTTGATGTTATTCATTATACTTTCCACAACTTGTTTATCTCTGTTGACATAGTACTGGAATGCTCTTTTGTTACGTAAGACCTTTGCTTTGATGTCCCTTATCTTTAAAAGCATATGGGTAGAGTTTCTACTTATTGCTTTGACTTCATCCAATGCATAATCCAGCAAAATTTTTCGTTCCGATTTTTCCATTTGGTTGATTGCCCCATAAGACAGGATGATTCCTGTAATTAATCGAGTGACCATTTGGAGGTCATCCACAAACTGTACTTGCGATGGCAGAACAGTTATGATTGAATATGGTGCAGTAATGATTTCATTAATAATAGTGGTCTGATTATCCGTAATCTTCGTTATCTCTCTGCTCATAGCGATTCCTGTTGGTATTGCCTGAACAGCAAATGATACAATTCGTAACCTGTCCTGTACTTTGGTAATCTTATCCTTGAAATCTTTCCATTGTGATTGATTAACTGTTTCCACAGTGGCATTTGCAGTCTGCTTCTGTCTCATTTCTTTTTGTCGGTCGTGTTCTTTCATCGCTGCATTGATCTCCAGATCCATCATTGGAAAAGAAACATTTTCCTGTTGCCACGCAGGTGTAGAACCACCGCTTGAAGAAGTGATTAAGATGTAAATAGGAATGGTCAGCATTAGAAAAATCTTTTTCATTTTTTGACTTTTAAAAATTTCTCTTGTACTTATTCATTATGTTCTCCACAATGCCTTTATCGGTATTGATGTATCCAGCAAAAGGATTGATGGAATTCCAAAATCCCAATCGATTGGCTTTTTCCAGTCTTAGCTTTATTGCCAAAAGCCATAGTTTCAGATTTTTTACATTTCCTGAGATATTATGCAGGATTTTATATCGATCTCCTGCAGTAGCCAGATTCAGTTCTCCAGATGCCAGAATATCCGTAATATCGGTGACTATTTTCAGACTTTGCTCATAGGTTTTTTGTGAAGCTTTGGTACCGAATATGGCATATTGCGGATGCTGCGAAGCCAATTGGACAACCTGAGCAGAATAATCGTAGCATTTGTTCAACTCAGTGTAGATCTGTTGTACCTGAATACCGTTTTGTAGTGTTCCGGAAACTTCTTTCAAACCTTTTAATATTTTATTCTGAATATCATTGGCGGCTACCATTTGGGTTCCGACCCAGGTTTGTGCATCCTTTAATTTTGATGTTTCTTCGATAACCTCGTTCTGCTTGGCTTTCAGATTTTCTGAATACAGAATCATTGCAGCCGTTACCGTAGGATCGATGTAGGTATTCTGTGCAAATAAAAAACTACTGAATCCTAGAAATAGGAGACTAAACTTTTTCATACAGATAATTTTTATTGATTAATTCTGAAAAACTGATTTGATGATCTTCAAGCTCCTGTGAAATGACCTTGAAAACATTTTTGCCTTTGTTCTCATTTTTCATCCTGTTGTAATAGGAAACAATCTTTTGGTCTAGAGGATTCTGATACAGATTGACCAGTGAAACAAGATTTTCAAGGTTGTCTCCAAAAATTTTTAAATCAAATACAATTTTAATAAGGGCTTCATCATAGCTTCCGTACTTCTGCACATAATACTCTACTGCTGACTTTTCAGGCTTCTCTGTTGTATAGGTAAGGTACTGCTCTATTGAAACTTCATTACCGTAAACTTCTCCTTTGGAACCACGTTTCAGATAAAATTCTTTGAATCTGCTACGTCCGAATTTGTTGTTAAGGTTGTTAATTGTGAATATCTTGTTCTGCTCCACCTTATTTAATGAAAGCAAAGCTGCAATACGGTCAAAGTTGTCCTTGAACTTGGTCTGATCAAGAAGAATAAATGTATCCGAATTGTTGATGATACTGTCTTTTACAACAGCATTGCCAATAATGTCATCCAACTCCTGTGTTACCACCACCGCTTCTCCCCAAAATTTTCTTACTGTTTTATAGAGATACAAAATATATCCACCCATCAGTTTACTTGCAATGGCTTTCCACGCTTCTTCAATGATCAGAGCTTTTCTGCGGTCTTTTCTGAGTCTCATTTTTTGGATGAACGTGTCCATTATGATGAGTGTCACGATTGGAAAAAGCTTGGGATTATCCTTAACATTATCAATCTCGAAAACGATAAATGACTCATCAAATAAAGTATTATCTGCATTTTCATTGAGCGTTGTTCCATAACGTCCACCTTTGTAAAAATCCCTCAGAACGAATAGAAAAGTTCTCAGGTTAAATTCTCTTTCTGTGATGCTGTGTTTCTTATTATTCAGATAAAGAGGAAGAAATTTGTCGCAATAGTCATAGAAACCATTAAAGGAAAGTTCTTTTGCATCCAACTTCTCTTCAAGTTCTTTGATTTTTATGATAATGGCTTTCCTAAATGATTCATCCCAGTTTTCTTCCGTTTTGTCCTTTTTGATGATTTCATTGGATCTGATAAGAATCAATTGGGTTTCATTGTAAATTCTTCTTCTCTCTTCATCACCCAGCGTTTCATAAGCTTCATAAACTGTATAAAATTTTTCATTGTCATAATCAGGATTATTGATGTTCTTGTCAGGATGATAGAATTTTAATAGTCTTCTTCCTGCATCCTTGATCTCTTCAGTACTTGCATTGAAGGCAATTCCTAAAACATCGTAGTATGTCCGCCGTTCATTAACATTACTCTCATACTGAGCGTAAATATCTTCTTCGTGAATGTTGTATTTATTCAAATAAAGAATTAACTCTTCTGAAGTTTTATTCTCATACCATTCACTTCCCGAATTAAAATATTGATGATAATAGGACATCAGCACATTGTCCAATATTGATTTCTGGGCAGATGACATTGACGCATCCGGACCTTGCCAGATAAGGAAGATCAGATTGGTCAAAAATTCTATTTTCTCAATATTGAATTCTTTCTTATCCATCAGAAAAGGATTCATTGTGATCGGCTTTTCTTCAGTGTACTGAATGTATCTCCCACCTTTGTATTTGCAGGTTCCTGAATAAGAATCTCCGGTATCGACGATGACGACATCATAATTATAGGTAAGGTACTGCTCAATTATATTATTCATTAAGAAACTCTTTCCTGAACCACTTGGTCCTAAAACAAATTTGTTTCGATTGTTAATTCTGCCAATTTTCATCGGTACGTCAGCAGGATCAACTTTTAATGGAACTCCTTGTCTGTCTGTAAACCTCAAATAGAAATTGGATTCTTCATTCAGGGGGTAACTCTCTTTAAAAAAAAAACACAAGGCCGCTTCGCTTGTCGTCATAAAAAGATCGTATTCCCTGAGCTCTGTGGCATTCCCTGGAATGGCAGACCGGAAGAGTTCCAGTTGATTGTAGGCATTCTTGGAAACGATGATCCCTTTCGTGAATAGCTTATTTTCAATCAGGGATTGTGTTCCCTCCATTTTTTCCAATGTGTCTGTTGAAAATAGTAGGGAAAAATGCGCATTGACAACCAATTGCCCATCGATAGCGATGTTATGCAGAAGAGTTTGTATTTCTTCCGCTATAATGGCATTGGAAGGAGAATTATTGGCTGCACCTTCGTGCTTTTTCTTTTTCTTGTCGAGTTCTCTCTGTTGTTGTGCCTGAAGAGGAATCGTAATTACCTGATTGTAAATGATGGTTTCGTAATCCTCCAAATCATTGATGAATGTGAAATTATCAACAGCCGTTTCTGCAGCTGCGCCATTTCCACCAAGTATGGAATAAGGCTCTATCTCAGAAGGCAGATCAATGTTTTCAACATCGACATATGAAATATTCTTAACGAACTTATTTCCTATCTGCAGATATTCATTGGTTGATTTAATATTATCAAAAGTGGGAACATCTGAAAACTGCATCGACAATACGCCGGATATATAATGTTCAAACTCCTTTTCAAATAAAAATTCTGGTTCGCAATCGCTTTGCTTCAAAAGCATAAATACCTTTTGACATTTATCACGAAGCTCTTTATAACTCTTGTCAGAGAAATGGTAGTGCTTCATTTTCTTTTTCAGCTTATCATCGACAATATCTGTGAAGAAAAGTATGGTTTCAATAGTTTTGAAAAGCCTCCCCTCAAAATGCTCCGAATACTTCTGTTGCAGAAATTGATTGGATTGTTCGGCTGTATATCTCTTTTTTGAAAAAATATCAAGCTTTTGTACGATTCTACTCTCTCCTATAATAGATACAACCTGATTTAAAACCGTGTGGAAATTCAGATAATTGTCAGGATCTGCCGAATATTGCTCAACAGGATTTTTTATTTTGATTCCGATGATAGGATTTCCGTACTGCCCAAATAAAACATCAAAGTCCCATCCGAAATCTTTTCCAATATCAAAACCGATAAAAGGAATATCAAATGCTTGTTTCTTTATTTTGGACATAACCTAAAAGTGTTTTATTGTTTATTTTTTTGGGGAAAATCAAAACTTGATCGAAGTTTTTGGTCTTAGCGTACAGACCATATTTATCCTGTCTTTTGAAGATGAAATAGACGCCTCCTCCTGTACCTGCGAGTCCTAAAAGAGAACCCAGCAATCCGAATTTGGATAATATGAGTGCTGCGATGACACCGACTCCAATGACTCCTACTGCATAAAAGATGTATTTGCCTTTAAGCCCGAAGAATACAAGGGGTTTTTTAAGCCCCTTGTAGAGATAGAACCCCATATTAAGCAAAGAATGCTGTTACGAATTCCGGAACTACCAATAAGAAGATCATAGCACCTCCGTAGCCCAAGATCTCTTTGTTGACATCCTGATCGCCATTTGTCCATTTGTTGTACACTCTCAGACCTCCGATGAAACCGACCAATCCTCCGACAGCTTTGAGGATAAGCTTGATCGGATCCCAATAATCTTTGATGTCATTGGCTGCATTGGAAATTGCTGTTGCACCACCCTGTGCAAATGCTGGGGTTACAGCAAGGAGGATTACACAAGCAGTCAATAACTTTTTAAACAGCTTGTAATGTTTCGATTTGTAGTTCATAATGATTAAGGATTTATGTTTAGAATTGTGTTTATTTAGCTTAGAATTATGCATAAGGGGTGTGCTATCCGCCTTTTATAGGCGGATCATTTTAGTAGTGAAAAGTTTTGATTAACCTCTTAGATCATTGATTGATAGACCTTATGTCCATCTTGGTTTAGAATAACCTGAACGCTTGTTTCGGCGAGATTTAGAAAGTCTTTAAACTGTTTATGTAAGGCGTCGAGGTTTGGGGATGGAATCTCTTTTTTTTCTTGCTCTTGAATAATGTTTTCCTGTTGGGAATCAAGTGAAACAGTTTCCTTTTGTTCTTTTTCATTTGGCTTTTCTTGTATTTCGGGAACGTTATAAAAATCATCAATATTCTGCTCAGACTCAAACTTCTTTCGAAAGTGATCAAGGTCACGGCTTTCATCTTGTTGCTCTTCCTGATTAGCCCGAAATAGCTCTTTCTTGTTAAAAGAATTAGGAGTATTGATATTTTCTACATCATCGATCTCTATTCTTTGTACTTCGTTTTTGTTCTCTTCTGAAAATTCCGTTAAAGAATACTCTTCAGTTTCATCCGTTTTTTTTGAACTGTCTTTTTTCAAAAAAAGATCATACAATACATTCCCTACATAATAAAGCAGATAAATGGCTATGATAGAGGTAATTATTTTAATCATATTTTGTAATGAGTTTATAGTGATCCGTTATAATGTAATTTCAAGGCATTTGTTAATGTGGTCAATTAATTCGTTGAATGATTTCTCCACAGCATATCTCTGATGATTCGTTAATTTTCTGGTATCAAGAATTTGTAGACAATTTCTTTTGAATACAGGATTCTTCAATAGCAGTCCATACCTGCTGATTTCGGCGTCCATTCCTTCTTGATTCTGGTATACATAGCCTTTATCAAATCGTGAGCGAATGAATACCCTTTCTGCCTGACTTTCCAACAATCCCAAAAAATTAATGAAGACCAAAGTTGATTTTGCTGAGACATTTGAATATTCAAAGGGAATGACAATAAAATCACTGTAAATAAGAAGGTCGCTGTACTTTACATCCAATGTTCCTGCAAGGTCGAATATGTTTATCTCTTCACTTTCTTTCAATGCTATCAAACTATCAAAATCCGTGAAGGGTTCTTCATTCTCTTCATCAATGATTTCAACATCATATATTTTTGGAATTTCCAGCAATTCATCTTCTTTCCATTTGTGGTAAAACGATTTTTGAAAATCGAAATCGAAGACCTTGATCATTCTTTTAGAATGAGCAGAAACATAATTGGCAAAAGCAATTGCAAGCGTTGTTTTACCTGTTCCTCCTTTCTGCGTTGCAAATGTGATTATCATAATTTTACATTGATTACAGGTTCTTGAAAGCCAGTCATTTCAGCGACCTTTCTTTTTCCTCCTCTTCTTCAATTCATTTTCTGCCGGGTCTTTAGAATTGGCTGAGCTTCTCATCAGTTCAAAAAACATCTCATTGACTGCTTTTTTCAATTCATTTCCTTCTTTATTTTCCTTGGTACTTTCTAATTGAGGATTTAGGAATTCCTGGTATTGCTTTTCTCCAATCATCGGTTTCAATTCTCCGATGTAGTGAAGTCTCGAATAAATGACGTAATATTTTCCTTCCTCCGACTTAATTATATTAACATCTTTATTATTTTGGATTTTCACGTATTCTTTTACATCGTTTCTGATAGCTGTGAATGTGTCCTTATTTTTCAGCTTTTTATTCTCAAAAAGCATAAAGTATTGTATTTCATTTTTTGGGTTTCTATCTTTCAAAAACCTTTGCAGTACTGCTTTAGTTTCATCATTTGGAATATTGTAATCCTTGAGACTTTCAAACAGTTTCTTGTCCATTTTCGCCGAAGTGAATTCAAACAACTCATTCATTTTCATTAGTTCGCTTCCTTTACAAACTGCGCCTGTTTTATGATCAATTACAGTATAGCCAAAAGGTTGAAATTCATCTTTATGGTGGAAAACCAAGTCAATCCCAAAAACATCTCTTAGCTTCTTCTGAAGTTCACTTTCAAATTCAATTTTCGGTGTCCAATCAGCTTTTTGCTTTTCTTCAGGAAGCATCGCTTCCTGCTTTCTAAAATCCTCAACTTTGAAAACCTTGTTGGAATAAATCTCTTTATACTTGGAAAAAATGGCTTTCAGTTGTTTTGTTCTTCTTTCATTCTTTCTATTATCATAAACAATCTGGTCTCCTGATAATGTTCGCTGGATTACTCCGTTTTTTAAAATGGTCAAAGATTTCGCATCATTTGTGTTTTTGCCCAGTTTATAGCCATTTCTGTTAAGTAAAGTTTCAAACTGATGGAGGGAACTCATTTTGTAGTTCAACAGTTTGTTCAATACTTCCTCCGGTTTGATTCCGTAAAGTTTTTCGAGAGTATTAGCTAAAGCTTTTTGAGCTTTTAACTTTTCGTAACTGTCATTAATCTTCTTTCCAGTCTGTTTATCTACTCGAGTCGTAACAATATGAATGTGATTGTTCTCTGTGTCATTATGGAAAGCCACAATAAATGGTTGCTTTCCATATCCCAATTCATCCATAAAGTCATCAGCAATTTTTGTAAGTTCTTCTTTGGAATGCTCCCTGAACTTGGTTGAAATTGTTGCGTGAAATTGAGGCTTAATTACTCTTTTATTTCCAGCCGAAATAGCTTTTAAATAATCTCTTACCTGTTGCTTATTGCTATGTTCATTAATGAAGGACGGAAAGTTTTTCATCATCATCAACTCCCCTTTTCCTTTGTCTATTTTTTTATCATTGTAATTAACTCCTGGAAAGTCGGATCCTGCTGGATTCATTATCTTAACAATCATTTAGATAGCAAAGAATAAATGTTTTCAAATATTTTGTTCTGCTCTTTTTTTAGAATTATTACTTCTGAAAGCTTTTCAGAAAAAACTTTTAAATCCTCAGAACTAATGAATTTTTGGGCATTTACAATCTTGGCAACTTGATTGATATTGGTTTCGATCTTTACAAAAACATTATCTTGTTTTTCAATGAATTCCAGAACTTTTCTTCTTTCATCTTCCAAAATTCTGTTTTCGACAGAATTGATGATTAAACTTGTAAGAGAAATATTTCTTGTGTCGCATATTTTTTTCCACTTTTCTTTTTTCTGATTACTGATTCTAAAAATGATAGTCTTATTCTCGGTTTCAATCGGACTCATTTGAAATAGTAAATAGTTTCATTCTGGTATATCTAAATTGGAATAAAAATTAGAGCAGCAATTGCTAAAGCGCCAACAAAAACAGAATTCAATACTTTCCATTTCTTCATTTGCCTAATGCCTGCTTTCTCAAGGCTAATCTGTTCTTTCTTAGCTGAAATTCCATAGATACAATCTTTATCAAATCCCGTTATTTTTAGATTAAGTACTTTTGCATTAAAATCTTGAACTTCATAGCTTCTGCCAACTTCTATTGAACTTTCAATTAATGGTTTCCCAGGATTAGCTACTATGGTTTTGCAGGAGGTCAATGAAATACATAATAACAGAATTAAAAATATTTGGTAATTTTTCATCACTCTATTTTTTTAAGTTCAATTAAATTTGCAATGCATTAAAGTGCTTCCCAGTTTGCCACACCATTTACACTCTTTAGAACATACGTTCCTACAGGTGGTGGTTGAGGAATTAATTCAGTAGCAAAACCAAATGATCCATCAGATTTAGCCACCACTCTTTTCGTATATGAAGAATCGTTATCTGCATTTGGCATTTGTGAAGGAGTGACACTTAATTTTCCATTGATATTGAGCCATCTTTCAGAAAAATCCCCCGAAATCAACGCGAATTTGTAATCAGTATAATTATTTGTGATACTATCCCAGAAGTTGGTTGAACTTGTTGTAACGGGGGTTGAATGTATAGCTAATTTATTGCTGACGCTTCTATTTCCAGAAGCTGGACTACCTGCTCCAACACCAATAAATACATTGTTTGAACCTGTTCGGTTTCCTGTACCTGACAAATATCCTATCGATATATTATCATTTCCGGAAGTGATGTATGACATTGCTCCTGCTCCGATTCCAATATTTCTGTTTCCTGAAATTATTCCGTTTGCAATTCCATTTAGTGCTGATACACCTGCTCCATAGTTTAACTTACCGGTTATTTCTCCCTGAGACATTGCGTAAAAACTAGCAGAATTTCCTTTTCCTGAAGTGATCTTCGAATCTGTTGCAACGATGGAATTATACTCGCCTGTAATTTGACTTCGGGAATTTCCAAGTGTATAATTTTCCTTACTATCAAAATCAAGATGGAGATTACTTTTGACAACGAGTTCGACAGTTGAGGAGTTTCCTCTGAGAGCAACGTTATTTAGAGGGTCTTCCTGAATAAAAGGTATCCACGCACTACCATCAAAATAATATAAACCTGATTTTGTAATATGAATGACTTGGCCAACTAAATTTGTAGCAGGTAATGTGACAAAGACTATTGTTCCCTTTTTCGCAGTTGAATAAGTTTTTGTTGCCAGTTGCTCTCCCGTGATACGTGGTGGAATAATTCCATCATAATGATTAGTATCATTGGGTTTGCCTACAACTTCTAATGTTGCTTCTGGTGTTTGGGTATTGATTCCGACTTGAGCGTGAACCGCTATACCAAAAAAGGACAAAAAAAGATAAATAAGTGTTTTCATTTTATTATTGTTTTTATTTAAATTCATTTGGTTATAGAATCGCTTTCTTTCATCACTTGTATCAGAATTTCAATTTTGAAAATTCTATTTTAGATATGGCTTCCTCCAGTTAGAATAACTTTGCACTTCTCCATATGTATAAAATGAGGGTGACATTGAACTTAAAGTGCTTTGCGGAATTTGAAAACCATAATTTTCAAGCAAGGCTGGAAAATATTGTGTTGAATTTTCTCGATGCAGTAGGGCGATTTGATACGGAACAAACCCTAAATCACTGCATATATCTCCAATGTTTATGAAAGTATTTCCTGTGATTGGTTCACTATCTAATCTGTATAACTGAAAACGGATATTGACAATACCATTAATTTTTTTAAAAGATATATTTCCATTTAATCCTCCAAAATTTTTTGTTCCTACAGAGTAAGATTTCGATGAAGTCAAATATGCGTTTGTATTACCCCACTGATTTCTCGGAGTTGACCAAGTTGATGTTGCAGTAAGACCTGCAGTACTGGTTGGGTCGAATGTCAGTAAAATGAAATATTCGATTGGATCTTTATCTTGTAAAAGTAGCTGCCAAAAACTTCCATCAAAACAGTATAATCCTGTTTCAACAACAGACTTAACCTGACCGACTAAATTGGTCGCAGGAGATGTCACAAAAACGATAGCACCCTTTTTACCTGAAGTATATACCTTAGCAGATAACTGGTCGCCTGTAATACGAGGAGGAATTACGCCATCATAATGATTAGAATCACTTGGTTTTCCTACAACATCCAAAGTAGCTTCTGGTAATTTGGTATTGATTCCGACTTGCCCTCGCATAGTTATCACAGTAAATAGCAGAAAAAAATAAAAAGGTATTCTCATTTCGTTTTTTGGTTAACATTTCTTCTGCAAAGTTGGGACATCAAAACCTTGAAAACAATAGTGTTAATGGGAGCTGGGCTAAATAAGATGAATTTGGATGATTCTGGAATCTCTGGAGATTAAAAAAGAATAATCTGGATTAATCTGGAATCTTAAACCTAATTTCACAGAAAACAAAAAAACAAGTTCCGCAGTTTTTTACCCTTTTTGAAGAAAAGGCAAGAGAGTCTTTGTGTATCAAACTTGAAAAGTTTGTATATACAAAGACACATCTTGCTGTATAAGGAATTTACTTTTTTCAGAGCTCCAAAAAACAAACTATTAGTCTAATTATCAACTTCTTGTACTAAAATTGCTTTTGAAATAAAAAAGATTAGAAAGAAACTATTTTGAGAATGTACAATTTCTGTACATTATTAATGAATTGTGGGTAATAATTTGTACACTTTTAAGAATTGAGTGTATAAAATTTAAACACCCCTTTTATTTGAGTGTGCAAATTTTATACAGGTAGCAAAATAAATAGAAGAACATTATAAGTACGCAAGAAATTAAATTACCTTTCGTAAACTTACTTGAAAGAAGAATAAAAAACGAAAATAGTCGGGAATTTTTCTTATCGAACAATAAAAATAAGCATCCTATAATTACTGTAACGCCTAATTATTGATTGTAAAAAGTTTAAAAATAAATTATTTTTAGATTTCACCGGTAATTCAAATTTAAAAAATTCGCAAATTTTTGCGTATATTTGGGTAGTAACCATACTCAAATTTATAATCATTATGAACTTAATAATTGTCGATAACAGCACTAAACAATTCGACTATTTTATGCACGCCTCTTTGGATATTCAAAACCACATTATTGCAAACATCTTAAAAATTAACAAAAAGAATAATACTTGTCTAACTGTAATTACAGAGACAGAAACAAATTATTATGAAGATCTAGGATATATTATTAATCAAGGACTTTATGATAATTTAGTCTTTGAGTACAACTCGAATTTGGTAGAGGGAGAAAAGGAATTGATTAGATGGATAAACAAATAAAAATATATGCATAAAACTACAGAAAACACATCCACAGTAATTGATTTAGTTAATAAGACTAGAATAATAAATACAGACTTAGGTTTGTATGTTGAACACTTTTTAAACGATGACTTTAATTACTCGGTTAGATTAAACAATAATTATGGAATAAAAATATCACGTACTTTGGTACAAGACGTTAGTGTAATGCCCAGCATTTTGTCTGAATCTGATGTAATCAAAATTTCTGAAAGCGCGTGGAAGCTCTGTTAATAACTTATTTAATGATAAGCAAACACAGAATATTTGACTTTTAGATTTTCATTTTAAAACTAATAACATCTTCTAATGAAAGCAGGCAATATTAAAGGAGCTTTACTAGAGTACATTGTTCGACAGCTATTGAAAAATTGTGGATTCACCAATGTGCAAGCCCAAGAATTTTTTTCTTTTGAAAGAGGAGGGCTATTTTTTATAAATGGCAAAGGAGCTGCACACGATGCCGATATCATAATGAATCCTCCAATTCAGATGCCCTTTGCCTATCCAACTCAATTACTCTTTGAGTGCAAAGCTTACGGATCAGTTACAAGTCTAACAATTGTAAGGAATGCTGCTGGCTTAAGAAATGATTTGAATGATTTTGAAATTGTAACAAGAGAAAGTATCTTAGAAAGGCAAAATAATAGAAGAGCTTCTTACGCAATAGATACCAGAACCCGTTTTTTGTATCAGGTAGGCGTTGCGTCAGTGAATGACTTTAGTAAACCTGCTGTAGAATTCGCATCAAATAACAAAATACCTTTGTTATCTCTAAGCTGGTTTTTAGGTCCACGTACAATAGATAATTTTAATGGAATTACTCAAAGGCTTATTGACAGTTTCAATCAAGATGATATTCAAAACTTGTATAACTTTTTAAAAGATAGAGATGGTGATTTATCGAATTTTAATTACCGACGAGCATATAACTTTTTGAGTGATGATAACATCATTGGGGATATTGTTACTTTTTCTAACACAGTTTTGAGATATTCTTATGTAGGATTATTGGAAACTGGTGATATGGTTTTTTTATTCTCACGAACGAGAACCGAAGACAACATTTTAAATAGGCAGAATAATTACGGAATCTTTTACACTTTAAAAGCAGAAATACATTGGACAGAAGATAATCCTAACATCTGGACACTAACTGTTTACAACCCACAAAATCGGACTCAATCGACAGATTTTGAATTTTATGTACCAAAACGAATCTTTAGCCACTGGAAATCCTTTAATCTAAACAAGTCAGTAGCACTTGGCATAAAACAGGATTTTTTCTCCAAGATTTTTGTATTTAATCAAAGAAACAATCCTGAAGCTCCTTTCACCATCATTAACATTGATAAAGAATGGTTGGAGCGTTCAAGACTACGGTTGGCTGAAGAAGAATAAAATAATTCCGCTTTAAAATTTAATGATGGTTTCATATAAACATCCACTAAAATTATTTATCTATAAACTCTTTTCAAAATCATTGGTAAGTTTTGACCTGAGATATTTTTAAAATGGTTGCTCTATATTTCGCAAAAATGTATTTTCGACCAAAGAGAAGAAATGCATTTTTGCGAATCTTTTATAAAAAAAGCCAATTGGAAAATACTTCCAATTGGCTTTATAATCACTAACTAAATTTTAGTCTGCAATAATCTTTGAAGATTTTTAGATTTTCTGAAATTAATCAACTTTTTAAATTCCGGAGTTTTTGAAAATTCCTGAAGAGACCTAATAGTATCTATGTCTTTTTCGGAAATACTTGAGATTTTAATGCAGACAGTTCCTATATCTCCAAAACAATTTCCTGCTCCGAAAATAAGAGAATAGTAAGTTTCTTTGGAAATAGGGCGTTTAAAATGTGGTAAATTAGAAAATCCCTCCTTTTCTTCATTCATATATCGTAAATCTTCATCAAACATCTCTTGCGAAAAGAATAGACCATACTCTATTCCATTGTAAGTTTCATATTTTAGGTTGTATTTTTCTTTAAGAAGTTCATTAATCTCTTTAGCATTTTCTGGTTTTTTCAGATATATTATTGAATATGTTCCCATTGTAATAATTTTTAAGTTAAAAAAATACGATTGCCTGTACATCGTGAGGTTCTTTGTGATTAATGTTCACTTGGTAGGAGTAAAACATTATCTTCTTTCCAGATTGTAAACTCATTAAAGAAGAAATCAGAAAACTCAATATCTTGTGTAGCCAGAACATTATCATTTCCGTCAGTCGCAGAAAGGTTGAATCTATTCTCTTCAATTCTTTCGATTTTCCAGACTTGGAATTCTTCTTTTTGAAATTTTTCTGAAAATTGGTAGGATGCGATGCAGTCAAGAAACCAGAAACAAGATTCTTCCCGAGCTATAGTTATGACACCATCTGTTAATAACAGTTTTCCTATATAGGAGTAATAAGATTCTGTTCCCATAAAATTGTCATAAAAATCATTGGCTGAAATGTTTGGATTTTTCATAATTGAAATTTTAAAAATGTTTGTATTTTGTTTTATTTTTTGGAAAAGTCACAGATTGCTGTGCTTTAATTTTTTCTGACTATTGAGTTGTTTTTCATTGCTTTTTGACGATAGAAATCCAGTTTCAGTCAAAACCGAAATGGAAGAATGAAATGAAGGCTTCGAAATCTTTTTGTCCGAAGGATTTAGGAGTGTCTGAACAAATTATTGAAGCGAAGTGGAAAGATTTTTTTAGAAACCCAAAAAGATTTTTTTGAGCAGAAACAGGATTTATATTTTTGCAAACTGAAAACAACCTATGTAGTCAGAAAAAAAGCATAAGAATTAGAACCTTTTTTCAATTGTAAAACAGGAAATAGAAATCAATAATCGTATATTTGAATATCAAACAAACACATTATTAAAGAGGGTTTATGAAAAAACTAATTACTTTATCAGTACTTTCAATTGCAATATCAGGATTTGGCCAAACAAACTGTGAAGCTATAAAAAAAGAAAACGAAGCTTTGCAATCAACCAATAAAGTTTTGACTTCTGAAAACGATTATCTAAAAAAAGTGCTTGACATCAATAAGCCAATTCTCGAAACAGAAACAGAAAATTCTTCTTATAGAATCACAAAAGTTACAGGTAATAGAGCTGGGAAAAACATTGAAATAAGTTTCATTATTGAGTCCAAGGATGAGAATAAAAAAATGACAATCGAAGATATTAGTATTGTAGATATTGAAGGTAATGAACACAAAATTGACTTGTATAAATCCAGCAAAACCTTTCCTGAATTGGCCAAAAATGTTCCTTTGAAACTAAATTTTTCATTTAAAGATATACAAGGTGAACCCTTATTTATCAAAATATTTAAATTCAAAACTACCTCACAGCCAGAGAGAAATACGTTTGAGAAAACTAAAACAAACTTAGAATTTAAAGATTTAAAAGTTGTTTGGAACTAAGATGACTGAACAAGATTTTTTGAATCTACTTGATTTTAATAATTCAAAAAAATAAAATACTCCGCAACTTTTTTTCAAAAACATCCAAAGTTCACGCACGGAGATGTTTTTGAAATGGGGTTGCTTCTTATTTTGCAAAAATGCGTTTCCGACCCCAAGGGAGGAATTGCATTTTTGCCGCCCGACTTTCATCGGACAGCAAAATCTACAATTTAATCGCTTGAGAATGGAAGTTCTTTAGATTAAGAAAAAAACCTCTGTTCTCAGTTAATCCATCACAGAACAAATTCCACAAAAGCGAACATCCCATTTGAGCCAAAGTTGAATTGATAAATAAATCTTGCTTTGCCAATGCTTCCGCGAGACTGCAACTTGGTGTATCATCTTCTGTTTCGGATTGTTTTAGCAGGTCTCCAAATTCCTCAGTAATAAATGGAAGATGACCTCTTGTTTCATATTTCTCGGATTTGGGTTGTCCTAAATTTCCTACAGTAGATAACAAGACCTGACCTGTATGTTTACCATTCCCAAAGTCAATCCAATACTTCGGTTGATTGCTAAAACTTTTGTAATCATCTTTCTCTTTTAAAATTTCTGCAACACCAAACCTTGCCTGTACATTATCTACGCAGGTCATCGTAATCGTTGCTTTAGCATCTACTGAAAATCTGCCGAAACTATCTTTTTCAAACTTTTGGGTTTCGGCTTTCCAATTGGTTCCTGCCCATCGATTGATACGGTTGATTAATGCAACGGATTTATACAATCCTCTTTCACATTCCGCAAACCGTTGTCTTCCTATATTGGCACTTGTGATAATATCATCGTCCCAAAGACGAACTTGTAATCCTGCGTGTCCTAATTCAATAAGACTGTGATTCATTTCCATTAAAGCGGTCAAGACTTTTGAACCTGTTCCCCCACCACCGATAAGATTAACTGAAATCGGATTCGTTGGACTAAGCAAAGAATTGTCCACAAAATGAACGGTTGGTTTTGTTGTAATCATCGCAATAAATTTTTAAGGGTTTTGTTGTTCTTTTTTAATATTTCATTGGGAAACGCTTCATTTGATTTGAGCAATTTCTTCCAAAGGTTTACTAAGTTCCCATCAATAGGATTATGACCTCCTACCAAATGGCTGAAATAAGAATTGAAAAAATAGCTCTCCCATTGTTCTATAAATTCCTCTACCGAAGTTGAATTTTGAATTTTTATATCGACATTTCCCATACAAACATCACCATCGTTATAAACATTGAAGAATGGAGCGTAATGTAATGTTGTGTTTTCTGTTGGTCTTTTATCGTTTGATAATGCAAAAACAGAAAGGTTTTCTTTATCCGCAATCCAAAGCATAGCAGGAACTTTTGCTTTTCCGCTGGGTATTTCCAGATTTTTCACAAAATACATTTGTCGTTCTTGTGCTTTGGTGTACCAAATCACTGAACCTTTTTGGCTTGGGTTAATATGCAAAATGTTATTGGCTAAGATTCCTTTAGACTTTAAAAAGGCTTTCTCGATTTCTTTATCAATGACTAAAGATTTTGCTAACGTTTTTGCTTCGTTTACAGTTAACGGATGTGCATTGATTGGATTTCCATTTCTGTCCATATCAAAGTGTTCAACATACATTTCATTTTTATATAAGGACTCGTAAAAAACCAATGCAGATTTTGGTTCGTACAGCATTCCTAAATATTTATTGGTATCAATTACATTATTCATTCTAATTTTTTAATAGGTTAACACTTGATGTAATTCTTCCATTAAAGTGAATAATCGATTTTCAAAATCAAAATCCGCTTTTGGAATTTCTGTTCCATTAATAGGTAGGTAAATAGTTGGCTCTTCAATGCTTCCGTATTCATTGAACTCCGCATTAATGCTATCTTCAATATTATTGTACAAACAGCCTTTGGTATTAGCTACAAATGAAATGTACATATCCATTGATATAGCTTTATTGGAATAATCGTCATCGTATGGGTTTTCTTCAGATGATGGTTTATTTCTGAAAATTGTTGTATTTGGATATTCTGAATAAAGAGCAAAAGCTTCGAAAGCAACTTTGTGGCAAATGATGTCAAATTCATTTTGGATTTTAAAACAATTCAAACGCTGTTCAAAAAAATCCAAATTTTTTAGATTGAATAATTTTTTTTCAATTTTGTCACCTATATTCTTGGACATTTTAAATTCTCGCCAATAATTCTGTGAATCCTCTCTTGCTTCCTCCTCTTCCTGTTCCATCCACTCTTCGTGCATTTCGTATATCCAATAGAGATAACTATCCTGTTGTCTGTAATACGGAACGTTGGCAATATGATAGAGATAGCTAAAAACAGAAAGTAGAAGTTGGGCATTCTTTTTATAATTTTTGTCGTGAAGCATTTTAAAAAGTGGCACAACTGGAATAAAATGTAGTGATGTATTAGTGCAGAACTGTTCTTCTTTTGCAAAATGAAACTTTTCGTTAGTTCGTATGAGTTTGAATTGATTCCAATCTGCATTAGCCTGTTTCATTTTCGTTTCAATATCCCATATTGCCAAAGCCAAATTATATGGAAAACCAAAGTCTTTGGTTTGCATTGGCTCTACTCCATACTGTTTGGAAAATTTAGAAAGGGACTTATAAAAGTCCCTTTCTGTGTTAAGTATTTTCTTGCTATCTTGAAAATGTGATACTTCTTCTTGTTTAGGAAGAAACTTACATCTTAGAAAACCATTGGAAGCATTGTTATTGGTACAGATTTCTGTCTGTCTTTCCGAATTTCGTTCAAGGTCTTTGGTTTTTGAAGCCAATGAGCGAACCTGCCCAATTGTTGATGTAACTTTTCTTGTTGTCTTTCTTCGGGCAACTTTATTTTTCCCGATATAATTTTTCTTTGTTGCATTCATTTTTATTTTGTTGTTGGTTGCTGAAAAAGGAGGACTGGCTTTAAATTAATTTGCTCTTAACAAGTAGCAATATTTATCTATCCCTTAGTCCCCATTACACTTTCAAATTTGTACTGTATAGTATCATCTTTAATCTGCGGTGCTGAAACTTTTGCAGTGGTTAATATTGGGTAAGTATTGGCGTAAAAATTCATCACAGCTTCTACACTCCATTTAGGTTCGGGGTCTGTAAGTTTTATTTCGTGTCCATTGTCTTTCAAAACAAAAACTCTTTCTAATAGTGTTGCAAGTAACATTTTTAAAATTTTTTAGGTTAGATAGTTTCAATTGGCACATTTTCGTCGCTAGCTTCGGTAAAAAGATTTGGGGCGAGATGTTTTGAGTATTCGTCTTGTTTACTGCGTATGATTTCTGCGAAGTCGGGATACTCAGAAGCTTTTGGAAGTGCTGTCCAAGCATCTTTATATTTCCCCTCCTTTTCAAGTTCTTCGGCTTTTTGCAATGCTTCTTTATACTTTTTCTCTTTAGCATCTTTTTCCTTTTTATCCTTGTCACTCTTTTCTTTTTCCATTGCCGATTTCTTTTTGACTTCTTCAAGTTGCTTCATAAAAGCCTCCATATCCACCATCAATCCCGAAGCGGTTTGCAATGGTGTCGTTATTTGTTCAAAAAAACCGTTATCAAGTTCCTCCGCCGTTCCACGAAGATTAAGAGGTGGAATTAATTTCCTTGCTTCGTCTCCACACCGCTCATTGTTGAGCAGTATGGAAAGAACAAAGCAATTTTCAGTCGTCGGACGAAGTGTGATTTGCAAATCTCCCGTTAAGTCCATTTTTGCGATATGTCTGAAAAAATTGGTCTGCATAATTGTTATGATTTGTGATTTTGATTCTTTAATTTATTTTATGAGTTCCACCAATGAAAATTGTTCTGTGAAAAATTCTTCACTTGTGTGTTTTCCGAATGCGTTGTAGATGGCATTTCCACTTCTAAAGACTTGCATTTGATGGTTGTGCAAATCGTGTTCGGGCTGTAAAAGTTGTTTCAAATCATCTTTTTCCAATACGACGAAAAATTGATTTTTCTCCGAAAGCCATTCTTCAATTTGAGGGTAGTTTTCTTTAGAGAATTTGAAAAACTCAACATTGACATCTTCATAGTTGAGCCATTTCAAATCGGAATCATTTTCAACAATTTTCACAACTTTCAATCTATTCTTTTGGATTTTTTTCCATTCTTCGGAGATATGTATAATTGCAAAATCACAGTCGTCCCATTCGCTCTTTGCTTTTATTAATAAATATTCGGTTGGTTTGATTGATTTTTTCATTTTTTTATTTGTTATAAAAAACTACCACTATCGAAAGTGGTAGTTTGTATTAATTATTAAGATTGTCCGAAAGCTATTTTCCTTCCTAAAAGGATTTTCATTATTTCATCTTTGTACTCATAGATATTGCCCTCAAACTGATAGTTATTTTCTTCCTCATTGTAGCTACAATCTTGAAAGTCACTTTGGTTTAAACAATAATCTTTCAAAATCTCATTTTCATAAAAGGTCTTGCCTAAAAGCATACATCCCGATTCCTCATAGCTTAACACGAATTCGACATCAAAATGATTTGCAATCGTCCACAACACCTCAATGTTTGGACTCCATCTTGTATCATAATGAAAAGAGCATTCTTCTGTTTCGTCTTTATAGATTTCAGAAAAATATCCGTACTCGCTTTGAATGAAATCGGGTAATTGACCTATTTTTCCTTTACTTTCATTATCTATCATTGTGCGAAACAAATCCGATACTTGATTCAAACTTGCTTGATTTCCTTTAAATGTTACCTTATTGTTGCATCTGTTAGCCATATTTTTCTAATTTTAGTTGTTTTCATAGATATAAGTTCCACTTGTTCTAAAAGGTTCTTTACCTTGTGTCAATCGAATTTCCGACTTGAAAATTTTGGAAATATTTCTTGCGTATCGTATTGCTGTGATTCTGTCGCAATTGGTTACATAATAGACTTCGATGTCCTCCCATTCTCTTTCATCTTTTTTCTGCTTTATCTGAAAATTAAATTGTGCTTCCATAATTTTGAGTAATTAAAATGGTAAATCGTCGTCTGTATCTTCTGCAAATGTTTTTTTGTCTTGTGCTTTTTCTGTCACAAAGTTTTGTACACCTTCTCGTTTTCCTCCTCCGTGAAACTTTATGTTTGAAGTATGGAAGTTTAATCCAGACCTTATCTCTCCATCCTTACCTATCCACGCATTTGAACTCGTTCTGCCTGATAGTTCTACCAAAGTCCCTTTAGTTAAAGATTTTGCGACATTAGGACTTTGCCAATATGCGCAATTATAATAAGTGGTCTGCTCCACCTTTTCTCCTTGTTTATTTTTGTAGCTGTCATTAATAGCTACTGAAAAATTAACTACTTGTTTGTCATTTTTTAAAATGCTGATTTCTGCGTTTTTGGTAACTCTACCGATAATTGTACTCATAATGTTTCGATTTATTTTGTTAAAATTTTGTTGATAATTCTTGATTGTTTTAATTTTAAATTCTGAGTGATTTGATTTGGTATCGAGGACACTCGGCTCTCTTTTTTATATTTAAGTTTTGAAAAACAGTATATTCTGTTGTTTTTCCATTTGTTTTTTCGTTGATGTCAAAGAACGTCTTGAGTTGAATTGATTCGTATAACTGAGGTTCCGGCTTTTTCTTTGCCGATGATTATAGGAAAGCATCAGGCACACAAAACCCGATTCACTTCCCGTAGTGGATTACAGTGTTGAATCGGGCTTGAAATCTTTTTGTCCGAAGGATTTAGGAGTGTCTGGAAAAATTATTGGAGCATAGTGGAAAGAATTTTTGTAGAAACCCAAAAAGATTTTTTTGAGTGAATGATGCTGTCCTACATTTGCAATAGTAAAAAGCACAAACCACAGTGATGAATTGGTTCAATGACGTTTTTGTCAACGGAAAACAAAGGAAAATCCATTAAAAAAATCCGTTTTTTACAGTCTCATTTTTCTAAAATGAAATTCAAGTCGTTTAATCATTTATGATTCTATAAAAATTTACAAATAGGCTTAAAAGTGCTTATAGAAAGGAATAAAAATTTATATTTGCGGACTTATTAAATATATAAACATACCTTATGAAAGAACTTATCGAAAAAATCAACGCAGAATTTGAGGCGTTCACTACAGAAGCAAACCAACAAGTTGAAAAAGGAAACAAAGCAGCCGGAACTAGAGCAAGAAAATCTGCTTTGGAACTGAGTAAATTATTTAAAGACTTTAGAAAAATCTCTGTTGAAGAATCTAAGAAATAATTGATAAAAAATAAATCCCAGCTTTTCAGTTGGGATTTGTTTTTACTACTTGGAATCTCCGGGTTTGTGCGTATGCGGCTTCAAATCCGGATGCTTCGGTTGGTTTGGTGGAGTTACCCGAGGTCTTCTATCGGGCGTTCCATCTTCTTTTTTAGGTTTTGGACCTGGCTTAATAGCCTTAACTGTTTCCATAAAAGTATTTTTTTTTGTTAAACAGTTTTAAAGGTCATCATTAATATTCTAATTGCATTACGGAAAACCGTATCGAAAATATTTCTTTTTTGATTAAACAATCTCTATTTTCGTTCGCAATACCATTTATTCAAATCTTCAAAACCGTTGTAAATCAAAGAACAGTCTTCCACATTCTTATATTGATTTTCGATTTTCGTTTTGACAGATTTTCCGTTGGAATCATTATCTAAAAACAATGAGATTTTATCATACTTCTTCAATTCGTTTTCAATTTTAAAAAGCATTGACGTAGAGTTGAGAATAAGATAATCTGTGCTTTGTTCTTTTTCCATATTTCTGTAAGTCAGGTAATCGAAAAAGCCTTCAAAGATTGCAATTTCATCAAAGTTGTTTTGAGTTTTTATCAATGTAACATCTTTCTTACCCAAACAGATTTTAGAATATTTGTTTCGTATTTCAAAACCACCAGAGTCGTTTAAAAAGCCTATTCCAAAATACTTTTTGCCATTCATTTTGTAATGAACCTCTTTGACCAAATCCTTTTGCTCATAAACTCTACGTGATGTTAAATACTGAACTAATGCAAAGTGCCTAATTTCACTCGTTTTTAAGATTTCGTATTCCACTTCTTGATTAGACTCCACTTTCTGAATATCATTCCGGAGAAAAAAGTCAAACTTTGCCAAGTATTTCAAAGCATCAGAAACAGAACATTGATTAATTTGCTGCACAATTGAAATCACATCATAACTTTTGCCGGTCCCGAAATCAAATGCCTTATTTTTTACAAAATCAACAGATAAACTTGGTGTCCTCTCCTCTCTGTCAATTGCAAAGTAAAAAGCTGTTCTTCGGTTTTCTTTGGATGGAAATAAGTTGAACGACTCCAAAACTGTTCTGATTCCTATTTTTTGTTTTATTTCTTCGCAATTCATTTTTTTTCTTTTTAAAGCAAATTTTTCATCTTCATTTTCCTTTTAGATAAAAAAAACCTTTTATCATCTTTTAATATACTTTTAGTAAATCGCTATATCGTCTTACCACAAAGGATTTCAAGTATTTTTCGAATGAGTGCAATTCCGAATTTAAAATGAGTACAATTCCGAAATCGAAATGAGCGCAATTCCGAGAAAACCCACATTTTGGAATGAGTGCAATTCCGAAATGCCTTTTTTAATTGCTTATAAATTCTCGCAGTTCTTCACGATTTTATGATTAGCTATCACTTTTAGTGGTATTTAATATTTTGGAATGAGCGCAATTCCGAAAACAATAACTGAAAATTTCATATTTTAAGATTTTTTTAACTTCAGCTACCGCAATTCCGAAATCAGAATGAGCGCAATTCCGAATTCACAGTATTATCGGATAACCATTGGGAATTAATTTTCCAGTTCTACTCTCCTGATATATTTCTATAACAAGCTTCTGAATTTCCTGTAAAAAGGCTATCCCCCGAAATGTGACAGACTGTATTTTTTTTAATCTGCAGATTTTAATGAACCTAGTAAAAGCTTTCTCTATTAATATTCGGGTTTGGGGAATATTTCTGTATTGATGAAAGAATTGATTCATTTCATTTTCCTGTAAGCCAAATCTTTTCCGGAAATAGCTTAATCTTTTAGTGATTTTAGGTGTTTTTTTTGAGTTTTCGGACATTAAAACATCTGAACTCATTTTGGTTTTGTAAGGAAATATAAAGATAGAATCCCCTTTGTACTGGTAGTTGAAAGACAAACTATTATATTTATCCAAGCTGATTCTTGCAAGTTTTAGAAACTTAAAACAGAAATCATTGGCTGTTTTATAGTTAAGTCCAAATTTTTTGTTCAATGTCGATAACTTTAGAACTGTTCCACTTTCAGGTATTTTTGAAAGCCAGATGGCAAAAATAATATGCTTATTGTTTCTTACACTGTAAACCAAATTATATAAAATGTAGTTGTATTCAGGAATGACTAACAGCTGCTTAAGCCAATAACTGCTGACTAAAAATGTAGTATAACCTCGTTTGTCATAACTGGGTGCAGAAATCAATCCACCGAAAGTTTTAATTTCTTTCCCTTTCGAGTTCAAAGATTTATACCAACCCATTTTGAATCGTGCAAGAAACTCATATGCATCAACGACCTGTTGTGTTGAACCACTTGGTGAAATTTTACTGTTTCTTATTCTAATGGAAGCAAAAATATTGTTATCCGTTTCAAACTCTTCATCAAAAAGCGATAGTTGCTTAGGTCGGTCTTCCGGACGAAACTGTTCATTGCTGATAATTGAAATAATATTGAAAATAACACGTAACGCATTAATTGGAATATCCGCAGCTTCGTTATCATCGAAAATAAAATCATCAACAAAACGATTTCCAACCCGTATTCTTTCCTGAACGATTTCATTCTTGATTTCAAATTTGTTACGGATTAATCGAAAATCCTTATCTGGATTAGCCATTCTATTGTTTAAGATATTTTATGATTTAATCTAACTATATTTCAAATTGACTGGCAGGACTAAATCAATTTAATTTTTTCACTTTTAAGCGTTTTCGAGCCATCAGCTAAGCTGTAATATTTAAAAATATTAACTTCTTCTCCTTTAAAAACTCTTTTGTCAGCTTTACCCAAATTGAAAATTCGCACTTTTTGGATGCCTTTATATTCTGCAAGCATACCATTGATACAAACCTTTTGTCCAGGTTTTAAATCGGATATTGTAACTTCTTTTTTACTCATTACTTTTTGAAATTTGATTTAATGATTATTAATTCTGAGTTAGGGGTGCTTTATATTTGGAATGTCTTTTAGTGAAATTGGATTGTCTACATTTGAATTATTCATATAAGGCAGTGCACTTTTTAGTGTTGCTTTCCAATTACTGATTGGACGATTAAATGCATTTTTCCATCCTTTATCTACCCAGCTTTTATATTTTTTTTCAATGGAAAAATCCAATTGAGATTCGTAGCTTTCCAATGCCTTTGCATAACTCATAAATTCCTGCAAAGAAGGGATTATGCTACTTTCATTGGCTACGTCTTCAATTATCGGAGAAATTTCTAAAGATGCCGCTTCTAGGAGATTTTCAGTGTCAGTGCCTTTTTTTTCTTCTTTTGTTTCCGGTTCAGTCTGAAAAGAATAGTCTAATAGCAAACGGTAGTAACAAGGAAGCCCATTGCTGGTCTGAAATTGTATTAATCCTCTATTTTTGAGCTTCTCTTTTGAAGATTTGATGGTAACTCTGGTCAAGCCCAACTCTTTTGCTAATTCTACATCAGAGGTTTTAAAATCATAGCGGTCCTTTTCATAACCAATTTTAAGCAGATACAAATACACAGCAATCTCAGTAGGACTTATTTTGGCAATCCGATTAAAGTCCCAAAACCGTTGTATTAATTCTAGGTAATACATCTCTTACTTCTGCGCAAAAAGCTTCAAAGCCTTTTCCTTATCAATGATGATTATATTGCCCTTTTGAATAATCGCCTTATCCAAAATTCCCGAAGATTTTATTTCAGAAGCTTTTGAAATTGAGCATCCAAGAATTTTAGCTAACCCTTTTAGCCCGTATTCGTATTTCTGTTCTGCTACCACATTCTTTAATATTTCTAAGAATTCTCCAACAGTCAAATCGCAGATTGGGGTTTTAAGATTAATCACTTTCATAGATTCTGGTTTTGATTAATGTTTTTGATTTTAGAAATCCAATTTCTTGCAGCTGATTTCCAGCATTTCATTGGATTACTATTTGTCAATCTCCAATCCTTAGATTGATACAATGAATAAAATTGGTACGCTTCTTCAGATACTACATCCCGTTCATTGAAATACATTTCAATCTCATAAAGCATCGGTATTGAAAAATTAATTTTTTCCTCTTGTAGGTTTTTTTCTTCCAAGCTTATTTCATTTTTGTTCTTATCTACAGTTTCAAAATCAATAATTTCAATCGAGCTTCCTTCGTAAGAATTGTAGCTCGGCGAATAATTAATAAATCCGGCATTATGTATCTCATTAATACATTTATGGTAGGTCGCAAAAGATTTAATTTTACTTAGCTTCATTAATTCTTCGCGACAGATACGAAAGGGATTTTGAAATTTGTTCGAACTCCACAATTGGAAAAGCGAAACATATAAGCTGATATGTGAAGGATACATCCGGCTGTCCTGAATAAAAGAGCCAAAGAAACTGATGATATTTTTAGATTGCTTCATAACTGTTGACTATCAATTAATGTTTGAAATCTTTCAATAGTTTCTCAATATCCTTGTAATTGTAATACAACGTCCCTCCAATTTTACTATAAGATAGTGTACCATTAATTCTTAGGTTTTGTAATGTGCCTGAAGAGATATTAAGCATCTTCTTGACCTCAGAGGTGCGAAGCCACAATTTTTGTTCTGTAGTATTACCTTGTAATAGTTCTTTGATAGCTTCCAGCAATTCAATTTTAAATTGCTGAAGATCCTCCTTGGTGATAATAGATATTGCCATTTGTCAATTATTTTGTTTGACAAAATTTCAAAATCACGCTTAATATCTTTCGGTAGTTTCTCGGTACTACCGAAAGATTCTCTTATACATCCTTTGAGTATGGAGTTTTAGATCAATGGTTAATGGTGATTAAACTGTTTTTTTTTGAAATTGTGAAAAAAACATACAATGCATTGCGATAAGCAACACTTTTATTAGATTATCATTCAATATTTATATAAATTTTTTATTTCTTGCCATTAAGACTATAGTTTTCACAACATTTTTAAGAATTATCTTGATCGAATTCAAATTAGCTTGAAAAACTTTTAACTACAGTCTTAATAGCAATCTCGTTGGTAATGTTGTGTATAAAGCTGCTTTATTAGTAAATCGCAAAGAAGATCTTTCGGTAGCTCATCGATACTACCGAAAGATTTACAATTACAATTCCTGTAAAACACTATTTTCATAGGTCAATCGTTAGAATTATAAACGATAATAGCTCTGAAGCGACAGACCGTCGATATTAAAACAGCTTAAGGTGTTATATGTTATTACTGGTAAAAATAGAATATGATCCTATTTGAAATTGGAGAATTTTGTGTAGAAACTAGTTCTCCTACAGGTCTAAGTCATCCAAATACTGATTAAAATTATGCTGAAGCAATGACAAAAATTTTGTTCTATCCGTTTTTCTTAACCGTATTTCACTGAATGTTTTGTGATAATTCCCTAGACCAATATTTAGTGAATTTTCTGCCCAGCGGAATATTTCCGCAAGATCTGAATGACCTCCATTAAAGCACTTCGTTTGATGAACTGCATACAACAACTCAATAAGGGCAACTTTCGGAGCCGTCCATTCCAGATTCTTAATATGGTTAATAGAGTTTTCTCTACTCTCTTTTGAATCAATTTTATTTGTTAAATATTGTTCTAAAAGATCATTTGCTATAATTTGGGATACAATATGGTCGTGAGATGTGGAAAATTCCTCATCATAACTGTACAGTTCCGGACTGAGCTTCAACTTAAAATCAAATTTGAGCCGAACGAAATATTTTTTGTCAAGATATGTCGATTTACGACGATAATAACTGATGAAGTCCCTTTGCTCATTATAGAAATATAAAAGATTGGATCTCTCGTTTTCATAATACGATCTTAACGCTTGCGAATCTGCGTAGGGTTTTGAGGCTTCAATGGCTAAAACTTTGGAATAGTAGATATATACTGCTACGAACTGTGGTTTGGTGTTTTTAAAGAAATATATTTCATTACTCCAGTCCGGAAACTGATATTGGCGCAATAGGTCTTTCAATTGTCTTATAGAAGCGTCTGTTTCCATCAGAATTTCTTCTGTGCGAATCACAATATCATTCTCACTTCTGTTGATTTGATCTACTGCTGTTGAAAGATCTTTCCAAAGTTGATCAACTTTTTTTTTAAAATTTTGTCCGTTCATACGTTTTTCAATTTATTGTTAACGTAAAAATCGGGCTAAAAAATAAAAAAGTCAGGTCTTCTTTAATTCTTCCTGTCTCATTCTGATAAAATCTCTAGGCCTGATACTGTTGATCTCAAGAAAGTGTGCTGAGAAGATCTGCCTGTTCGCCATCCCGCATATTTTGGCGAGTGTTTCAATTTTATAACTAAGATATTTAGTATCCTCTACAAGCAAATTGGTGATATATCTGATTCTTAAAGCTTTAAGATATGTTGGAAATGTTACATCAAAGTGTACATTGAGTACATATGATAAATGGGTGCGGTTGCTTCCAATCATTTTGCCAACAATTTCAAGTGTTAAATTCGGCTGAAGAAATTGTTTTTCGTCTTCAAAAATCTTTAGATTTGTTTTGATGTCTTCGATAATTTCTGAACTGTATAAGTCTAAATTGTCTTCATCAGATGAAGCGGGTGGTATGACGTCGAAACTAATGGTTTCTTTTGAGCTATTTAATTTTTCAAGCACTTCCTGATACCTGGCATTCAATTCTTTTTCTCTTTTCCTGAACCTCCAAATTAAAAAAAACAATATTACCAGTCCCGCACCAATGAAAGAATATAAAATAACTTGATGACCTCTGATCATCTGCTTCTTCTCTTCTATTAAATTGTCTGTATCATACTCGCTATAAATTTTGTCCGTGAGCATCACAAAGTCAGCATTAATAATGGAGTCGGCCTTTAACAACTTTTCAGAGTAGTACATCTTCCGTTCAGAATTCCTATTTTTTTTAGCATCATCAATCAGATACAGATAAGTTGATCTGATCTCAGGGGTAATAAACCAAAATTTATTGACCAGCGAATCAACTTTATTAAAATATTTTAACGATTCAGCTCTGTTTCCCTTTGATCTATATAGTTTCCCTATATAAAAATAGACGCTCGTCAATGAAGCGTAATCCTGATTACTGCTTAGAATATCTTGAGACACTTTAAAGTGCTTCAATGCTTCATCTGCTCTTCCCTTTCTAAGTAACTGCACTCCCCTTCCTTTCTGGAAGTACCCAAACTCAATCACTTGCTCGCTGTTGTTATGAAGTTTTTCTAGCCCAATATTTATGAGGGAGTCTTCCTTATTATATAATTTTAGATTTCTATAACAAGTGCTTAAGCGATAAATACTGTTATAATAACCTGATTCATTATTGAACCTGATGTTCCTATCTAAACTCTCTTTGGCATTTTTTTCAAAAAAATCAGCTGTCTCTTCAAAATGTACGGCTGCATATTTATAGTATCCCAAATAGCTTTTGATCATTCCCAAATGATAGATGATCTTATTCTTAAGGTAACCATCTTTTGAATTTTTTGAATATTTGAATGCTATTAAATATTCTTTTAAAGCTTTTTTATATTGTCTTAGATTATAGTAATAAATAATTCCTTTTCCTGCGTAGGCTCTTGCGATCTGATCCTGGTCGTTTAATTTTGATGCAGAGGTAATGGCACTGTCAGCGTAAGATAATTTCCTGCCGGTTTCTTTGCTGTAGTAGATAGCTTCTTCGTAACCTCGGATCTGTTTTTTAAGGTTATGGTCATTTTTTGCTTTGTCAATGTACATTTTTACAAAAACCATTGCTCTTTCGTCATTCTCTGAGTATGAATCTATCAATCGGGAGATCTCCTTGTAAGATTGTTGCTGTATCTCTTGACCTTGTGTCATAAGCACAAACAAAGTAAACAACATTGGTAAAATTCTACTACAATAATACATTATGATAAGATATTTGCAAATTTAATGAAAAACTCGCAATTAAGAGCCCGTTCAATATTTCAAATGATAACAAAAAAACTGATTTTCAATACATTACAATCATTTTTTTTGTTGGTAGAATTGATCAATAATTACATTGAATGTATCAATTGATGCAACAATAGTTTTTTTTAATTCCCTAACCCTCCTAATTTCGACATCAGAATTCTAATCAATATCAACAACCGGCCGGGATAACTTTTAAAACCATTATAAAAAAAATGAAAAAGTATATCTCACTTTTAAGTCTAACAGCTGCATTCTTAATGCAGTCTTGTGAAAGAACCGATTCTGTCTCTGAAATAACAGAACAGAAACAACAAAGCATTGAAATTCCAAACAATAAAGAATCTTCAAAGAATGCAGACGGATCCTCAGAAACAAATGGCTCCAATAATTTTAAGACGGGTGATGACGATGAGCCTAAAAAAGATAAGCAGCACTGGAGGATAGTGCAGGATACGATCTGATAAATATGACCTCTACTAAACTGAACAGTTTCAAAAAATGGAAAATCAGAAAGTGATCTTAAGCACCGGAAAGAAATGTACCGAAAGTGGAGAATGGGAGATTGAAGGAAGAATAAGCACTGTAGTTTACGTTTCAAAAGGCGAAGTAATGCCCACCTACTGCGGGAAAAACGTAAAATGGATTTTAGTTAGAAAAGGATAAAAACTAATATTATGAAAACTTTTAAAACAGGAATAATAGAATTCATCAGCTACTTTTTTATACTGCTGTTTTGTTATGCAGCAATGGGTAAACTAATGGATTTTGATGAATTTCAAACTCGGATTTCAGAATCTCCTTTGTTGAATAGGTTTTCGCAGTTCCTTCCCTACACCATAATCATTGCTGAGTTTTTCATTGCAGGATTATTATGCTATCGAAAAACAAGAAATATAGGACTGATTGGTAGTCTTATTTTGATGCTCGTCTTCACAGGATATATAGCTTTAATAATAAGTACAAGCGATAATCTTCCTTGTTCCTGTGGAGGAATTTTGGAGAAAATGAGCTGGCATCAGCATCTGTATTTTAATATAGGCTGTGTTATTCTTTCTGTTATTGCTTTAGGTTTAAATCTAAGATACAGCAGGCCTGCTGAGTGAGTATGTTACCGTAATTGTTTACGGATGTTTATGATTGGAATTTGTTATTAATGTTTAACCTTAAAATTAGACAGCTGAAAGCTGTTTAACAATCAAGATTTTTAAAATGAATTTATCAACAAAAATTTGTTTGGGAATATGTAGAATGGGATATTTTGGTACGACAAGATTTGTTAATCTATGGGTATAATTAATTTTTCAACCTACTCTTCGTACTTCTCAGACAGGTTTCTAAAGTTTTTAAGGTAATCTTTTTTGATGTATAAAAAGACCATAACAATGAAAATTAATCAATTTTTGAAAATCAACGCAGTAGCGATAGCTGCCATTATGTTTACAGGTGCTCTTATGTCGTTTAAAATCGTAGAAAAAAAAGCAGCCGACAAACAGTTCTATTACAATAGTACCAGTACTTCTGCAGGTGCATTCGCTAATGTAGCCAACTGGGCAGAAGGAGCAGGTTCATCTTGTCTTACAACAGGAAACAAACCTTGTACAATTGCAGTTCCTGAAGGGCAAGACTTGGTTGACGTGATTGGAGGAATGACCAATGCGCAGGTCCTTGCTATTCATCCAAGTGAAAGAAGACAATAATAGTCCTTTCAATCAGTATTAAAAAGTAGGGTTGACAATAATTTGTCAACCCTATTATTTTATCTTGGATTTTGTGGCATCCCCGTAAGCGAAATAATATCTTCAGGAATAGCAATGGCATATCGCAGATCATTGGGAGGTAAAGTGTAGCTTTGCCCATTAACCGTTCTTGTCAATGTAATATTTGCCCCGTCACGATTGTATCTTTTTAAATCAGACCATCTTAGTCCACGAATCAAAAGCTCTTTTCTTCTTTCCTTTAAAATAATATTCAGAGCATCTATTTGTGAGCCGACTGTTATCGGAACAAAAGTTCCTGTTTTCCATCTTTTGACAAGCAGGTTATTGAGATAACCCATACCTTCCTGAATCTTGTTCAGTCTTGCATTGCATTCGGCAGCCATCAAATACAGTTCATCAGTTGCCACGCTCACTATCGGCCCATTGACATTGTTGTAATACCCTTTGAATAAAACTTCATTATCTGCATTCTTATTAAAAAACACGGTTTTGCGTAAGTCATCATTATCATACATCTGATAAATATTGTCTGGAATCTTAGCTGGCATTAAGTGAGATTCGTAGGCTATAGCTGTCCACAAAAGGACTTCCTTATTCATTTCCTCAATGGGATAATCATCATTGGGATTCAGCGTATTAAAATCCATCAGGTCATTATTGATACTGAGTGCCTGCTGAGTATTATGTAGCGCGTTGGTATAATCTCCCATAAAAAGATAAGTGCGAGCCAACAAACCATAAGCAGCCGCTCTTGATATGCGCATCCCTGAAATCTGTTTTGGTAATAGCAGTGGTATTGCAGTTTGCAGGTCACTGATGATCTGGTCATAGGTCTGCTTGACTGTTGAACGTACCGATGGAATATTCATATCAGGGTCAAGTCTTAGTGGAAGCCCTAAATCTGTTCCAGCAGTCTGAGGATTGTAAGCCTTACACCATATCTGAGCGGCATCCAGATATCGGAAAGCACGAAGTGCCAACGCCTGTCCTCTGATATTGTCTGCCTGCTCACCTGTAAAATTCTTATCCTGCATATTGAACAAAACGGCATTGCAGATATAGATACTTCTATAGCAGGTAGACCAATCGTTTCCTGATTCAATGGGAGGGGCTACAATATCCGGCATCCAGGTGTAAAGACGTTTGGATTCTTCGAAGCTTAAGCCATCATAATCAGCATCTGTAAGATAGTAGTCATCCGAACTCGTTTCTCCACTTGAAGCAAACTCCACATTGAGGAAACCATAATTGTTCAGAAGCATCTGGTTGTCCTCCAATCTGTCTGGAGTCGCCAATTTCAGGTCAGACTTCTCGTCTAAAAAATCACTGCATCCAAAGGAAATCAGAATTAATGATAATGATATTAAAAGTATTTTAGTTTTTCTCATATCTATCCATTTTAAAATTTAGCTTTTAATCCTAAGGTAAAGGTCATAGGAGGTTTTAAGGTATTGTTTCCCAAATTGAAATCAGGGTCGATTCCACTTTTGCTCTCTTGCCAGAGTATTCCGAGATTACTCACATTGGCATACAGTTGAAGACTTTTGAGCGGCAAACTTTGCCATTGTCTTTTGCTGATCTCATATGCAAGATTGATGTACTGCAGACGAACGTGGTCGCCTTTTTCAATGAGAGCAGCCGAACCTGCATAGAATGCATCTCTGTTGGAATTTGTCTGATAAAGGTTGGAAGGCACATTGGTAAAAGCTTCATCACCCGGTTTCTGCCATCTTTGTTCATAATCGCTGTGACCGTTCCATTCCCTGAATAAGCTCGTGTAGTTAATGGATGGTTTTCTGAAATAATACCCCAGTTTATAAGTAATTCCTACATCAAGGCTTAATTGCTTGTAAACAAATGTATTCGTGAAAGAACCATAAACAGTAGGTACAGCAGAACCGAAATACTGCAGATCTTTGACATCACCTCCCATTATATTGGCGTAATCTTTACTGACCTCTCCATTAAGATAACCTCTTGGGTCACCCGTCTGGGGATCAAGCCCTGCCCATTGATAGCCAAAAATAGAATAGACAGGCAAGCCTTCAATTCCAGATATGGGAACAGAAGCAAGTACGAAGTTCCTTGCCATCGTACTGCTCGGATAGTATTTCGTCACTTTATCTTTGTAGGTACTGAAGTTAAGTGTGGTCAACCATCTAAAAGATTTGTTGATATTGATGGTCTTAAGTTCAACATCAACACCTTTTCCTTCTATTCCTGCAACATTCCATACAAGACTGCTTATTCCAATAGTATAGTCCAACGGAACCTGTCCGAAAAGATTTTCTCCTTTTTTCTGGAAATACTCCACAGAACCTGAGATTCTGTTGTTTTTGGTTGCAAAATCCAATCCTGCATTGATCATTCTGACCGTTTCCCACCGAAGTTGGGGATTGTAGTAATTGTCAAATCTCGCCATCTGCTCCTGCGTGTATGTTGAAACACCGAGTAATGCCATTGTTGTTACGGCAACCATTGCAGGATTGATATTTCCATTGAAACCATAAGAACCTCTTAGCTTCAGATTCGGAAGCCAGCTTATAGCATAAAATTTCTCATTGGCTACATTCCACGAAAGTCCTGCCGACCAAAAGGGATTCCATTGGTCATTGGTTTTTAGACCGAACAAGTTGCTGGCATCACGACGGGCGCTTCCCGATATGGTATATCGGTTATCATAGGTGTAGGCTGCATTGCCATAGACTGATACAAAACGATTGGTCGATTCTCTCAAAGAATTCAGATTATCGATAAAAGCTGTACCTCCTGCAATGATTGGGAATCTCTTGCTGAGGTCGACCATTCCAAAGGAAAGATTGTTGGGGTCATAACCATAATATCGATTATTGCTCGACTGTGAATTGGAATCTCTTACTTCACTTCCCAAAATAGCCGACACCTGATGTTTGCCAAAACCTCTGTTGAAATTGAGCTGTCCTCGAAAATTGTTGATGTGCAATTGCGAGTTGGTCTTATCCAGTATTGCACCTTTGGGTACATTGTAGGTCAGACTGCCATCGGAATTAATGACTGTGAACCTATTTACATAATCTCTTACAAAGTAACTTCCCTCAACATACATTGTATTGGAAAGTCCTGCGGTTATCTGATACTGATATTTAATATCAACATCCAATCCTTTTAGTAGTTTATAGTTCAATCCTGCGTTGAGAATGATCTCCGAGCTTTTGCTTTTGGCTGTATTGTGCTCCCAATCGTTTAGCGGATAATAATTCCAGTCCAATAATTTCCCGTTGCCTAATGCTGATTTATAACCCTGCTCATAAGATTTTGAAACTGCTAACGGATTTCCGAATGCGTCTGCCATTTCCATATAGGGAACAGCATTGGTTTTCATAATAATACTTCCAAAGGCACTGCGTCCGCTTTGAGTTGCTGAGTGCGTGAAAAAGATTCCTGTATTCAGTGTAAGGTTCTTTAGAGGTTGCCAGGTATTCTGAAAGCGGAGGTTTACACGTTCGTATTTTTCTCCTAAGTTTCCGGTATTGTCATCGTACCCTAAAGATGAAGTCCAAGAAAACTGAGGAGCACCACCCGCCATACTCAGTGAATACTGCCTGTTCTCCAAAGGCTGGTACATATACTTACGGTATTGGTCACGGGAATCAATCGTCTTCAGGCGTTCTATTTCGTTTCTTACATATTCAGGTGAAAGCAGTCCTTTCTTTTCCTTGTTCAGAAGGTCAACCACTGGAGATAATACAGGATGACTTGTGGAATTGATATCGGTGTTGTAAAAATTCTTCTTGAATAGTTCCTGTTCAACATCAATGAAGTCTGCACTTGACATTGTTTTCAGATAATTAAAATCAGGCTTGGGACTGGTCATTAAGTAAGTGTTGAAATTAACCGTCACAGGCTGATTGTATTTTGCCGTTTTGGTAGTTATAACAATTACACCGTTGGCGGCTCTTGCTCCCCAGATGCTCGAAGCGGCGGCATCTTTGAGAACGGTAATGCTTTCAACAATGTTGGGGTCAATATTGCTGATATCACCATCGTAGGGAAAGTTATCAACCACAATCAAAGGCGATTTAGGTCCCTGAATCGTACTCAGACCTCTGACCATAATTTGTGATCCGCCTTGAGATGTCCCTTTGTTGATGACGATTCCATTAGCTGTGGCAGCTAAACGGTCAAGGATATTGGTGGAAACCTGTGTATTTAAGGCTGAATTACTCACCGATGAAAAAGAACCAGTGGAACGTTCTTTAGGGATTTTCTGATAACCTGTTGTAAGTACTACCTCATCAATTTGGGCTACCTTTTCAGAGAGATTGATTTTTAAGGGTTCTTTTAAAGGAAGCTCCAAAACAATGATCTGTTCTTCATAACCTCTTCCAAGTATCACAAGATTAATCTTTTTGTTATTGGTGGTAAGACTGAAGTTTCCATATCTGTCCGTAGTCGTAACCATTTTTGAGTTTTGAATGGCGATGGTTGCGCCTGATACGGGTAAGCGGGTTGTTTCGTCGATAACGCTTCCCGTGAACATCTGCTGTGCCATTATTGGCACACAATAGCATAGGACGGGAAGCACTAATAATTTCTTCATAGTCTGATATAGTTTTGCATTAATGTAAATTCAATGATTGTTCATGCGTGGGAATGTTTATTTCCGCGAGTCTTTGATGACCATCATCAAAACCTGACGCTCTTGAGGTATCAGGTCAAGGTCGTATTTCTGAAGCTCTTTTTTTAAGGTGGCAATATCTTTGACTCCCGAAACCTCCAGGTCTACATTCCCTGTGTATCCTGTCTCATCGATAAACAATTCCTTGATGGGAATCTCGCCGTTGAGCATATTGACCATATTTTTAAGAGGTACATTTTTAAGGATGGATGGGGTTTGTGGAAATGTGGAGCGTTTTTCTCCTCCTTTGGTTGCCAGTTTGTCTTTCGTGCTTGTTCTTACTAATACAAAACATTGTACAGGTCTTTTCTCAAGGGTCACGGTATAGCCGGAATAACGATTCAAATCTTCAAGCATATAATTGTATAGAGAATCAGACTTTTGTTCTGGGATAATGAATTCGTAATTATAAAGGTTTGCTCCATCATTTGAGCCGTCTGCTTTTTCTATCGACATTAATTGTTTAGGTTCCTTGACATCGATAATTATCCTTTTTTCCGTGAAAGATATTTTATCTTGCTGTTTGATAAGCTCGTATCCTATAGGATAATATATATCCCATAATGACAGATTGGTAAACTGTCTTCCGTGAATTTTGCCTGATGCTGTTTTGCGATACGTTCCTCCTGCACCAATATCAGGGATTTGTCCTTTGGCAAAAAATGAATAATTGAGGAGTTCGACATTTCTTTGACGGTCGTAATCTTCTGAAAGCATCAATGGTCTTGCTCTGTCCATTTGGATAATGGTCTGCAAAGACGACTTATCACCGTTCAAAACTTCAGTGATAGTCTGTTCAGTAAGCTGTCCTGCATCGGTGGAGTTGAATAGTTTTCCATCTTTTATCCAAATGATGAATGGAACACCTGCGTGTGGGAATAGTTCGTGAAGCTTTTTGTCTTCATACGTAGACGTCATACTTTTGTACTTCTTTCCATTGGATGAAGAGAAGAATTTATCCAAAGCAGCTTTATCCTGACTGCTTACAGGAAGTATTTTTACTTTGTTTCCAAACTTTTGCTGTAAGGCTTCAATTTTAGGGAGGCTCATCAGACAGCCACTGCACCAAGTCGTCCAAAAATCAATCAGTATTAATTTGTTCTTTTCCTCTGAAAGATTGATGGTTTTCTGAGGATGGTTGACAACCTGTAAAGGTGTTGTCCAAAAACTTTCAGGAAGGGAATCTCCAATTTTAAGAGACTTGTTCTGGGCAAAGGATGTGGTTGCCACCACAAGTGTAAAAGTAAGGGACATAGATCCCCTGCAAAAAATATTTTTCATATTTTTGAATAGGTTTTTAATGATTATTAATGACTCTTATGCTCTTTCCTGTGGTCTGCAAACTGAGGAAAGGGCTTTTTCTTTTTCTAAGGGTTGCTGTAAATTATCTGTGTCTTATATCTGTTTTAGTTGTTGCTTGAAATGATATGCTTGAGTGGAGGCATCCGTGGTGGTGGAAAACCTCCTACCCAAACAATCATAAAAAATTAATATGAATGAAAATTGTGTTTCGTTAAAGCCTGTTAAGCCGCAATGAGTTGTACACCTCATTGTAAAATGTCATAAGTGAGAAATATATTTTACCACAAATAAAAACAGCTCTCCCATTTAGCAATGTACTTTTGTATTAAATTCCCTTCGTTCTGAAAAATAATTTGGAAAATTAAAAGAAAGCAAGTACTTTTAAAGTGTGAGTTTAAAGTGTAGTCTGGCTTCCTCTAACTATTAAGGGAATTTCGGAGTGTGTCGGATATATATTAGTGGGGCTTTTATTCCTCACCTAATTTTATTGGGCTAAAATGATATATATAGAGCAGTAATTTTTTCTACAATGCTCACCAGCTACTCTGGTGGACAAATAAGCAGAATCGTTGAAAAGATCGTTCTCATAAATATAGTTTTATATATATCGGGAACAATGTGTGAATGTAAGATAGCTGTGCCACAAAAAGCAAGGAGCGGTCTCACACTTTCAATCCGAGGGTGTCCTACGACCCTAACAATAAAATATTGTTTGCAAATGAAAGCTTGCGTGAAGACCGCTCGCATGCCGTATGCAAAAGTAGAAAACTTTTCGACATGGAGCGATTTCACGATACTCTCGTCTGCTAATAGGACTTTACGGAACGAGAAACATCGTTACATGGTTAAATTTTAACCAGTTATATTTTATAATCGCTTGAGCAAATATAGTAATAATTATTAAATGTGGCAATATAACCACAAAAAAAATAAAAAAAATGAGTGATAATTTCACAGCTACCTATAAAGCAATAGGTAAAGCTTTAAAGAATAAAAGAATTGAAAAGAGTTTAACACAAGAACAGTTGGCTGATAAGGCGAAGGTTGATCGTTCTAAAATCAGTGACATGGAAAATGGTAAAGAGGATTTTCAATTTTCTACGCTATTAAAGTTGTGTAAGCAATTGGATTTAAATGTTGCTGAAATTTTTAAAGATTGAAAATCCTAAAGAATAGTTTATTTTATATGAGTATTACTTCATCAAGTCTTATTCAAAATCCCTAAATAACAAGGGATAAAAACTAATAACAATGGAAACCCAAATAGATTGAGAATCATTGCAAATATATTTTGTTTACTTCGAAATAGCTATTTCTTTATAATAGCGATCTGAACATTGTTGTAGAACCTCCTCGGTTTCTTTATATTCTTTTTTGACTTTAATATAGTCTTGGTGGGTTTGATAAATACCAATTGATAATACAATAACTGCAGGATGCAATATTCTTTAGTATATCAAATTACTAAAAATATCGATGTTCTGAACAATGTGATTTTTATCAATTATAATGAGCGTTCTCAAAATCCTAATCAACGGAGCATAGCCTTCGTAATAAGATCTCCATTTCAGAATCGATTGCACAGTAGATATATTTATCTTTGAGTCTGAAAAATACAATGGCTTTATAAGCTTTATAAAGGAAATAGACCATTGTAGCAACTGCCATCAAAAAAAATTAAATCCGAGCTCCTTTATCACTAAAGTATCTTAAAATCTTATTTACTATCTTTACAGTCAAATGAAATTTTTAGCGTTTATAACAAGTTTTTATATAATAAGTCTTATTGCCACTCCGACAGTTAGTATTGTTTATGCAAAATTTTAATCTGAACAATGTGCTAAGTCCTGTTCAAAACCTACAAATGCTAAAAAGAAAAAAGACAAGTGCAAGGAGCAAAGTTGTTCTTCGTTTACTTGTTGTTTTAAATTAAACATATTGATTTCTGATATATTAAAGCAGAGTCACTCAATAACAAATTTAGTAAGCAAAAATAACTTTGGCTTAAATCAATGTTACCTTTTATTAGGAAATTGTGATATTTGGCATCCTCCAAAATTTTATGTTAAATTTCAATTTAAAATCTAAGATTTAAATTTTATACCCCTCTAGATTTATCAAAAGATAAGGAAGTGAGAGTTTTGTTATATCTAGAATTTTTTAACAATTAAATACAATAAATATGAAAAGTATAATCGCTGTATTATTGCTTACTTTAACTATAAATGTAAATGCTCAACAAACAGAGCCAAAAGTGAAAAACGCAGAAAAAACTTCTGTATCGAAAAAAAAGTCCAATACTTCAAAATCGAAGAAAGAACCTTCTTGTAAGATTGATGAAAATTCCACGACATCTAATGAGAAGAAGTCATGCAATGCTGATGGTTCTTGCTGTGGTGGCAACAAAAAGAAAGCATAGTAATTTAAATATGAACGCCTCTACTGAGGCGTTCTTTTTGATTAACAATTAGAAGACTAGGACAGTTTTCATTTGATTTTTTCAGCGCTACTTCCTGTATCATTCTCCCATTTTTCCCCAAGTCAACAATTGGGTTCAGACAGCTTTAGTTCATTGATTCTTTGATTGATTTACAAGTTTTTTTTCAATCTTGTTAAAGCATTCGTTTTTATTGTATTTGTTATCATCATATTAAACGGTGCAACCAAAAACAAGATTAGTAAAAAATAAATCAGAAAAAATATTCTGCAAATTATTAAGAAAAAGAAACGGTTATTGCCAACCTGAAAATCATAATTATTGAGAGGAGAGAACTAAAAAAAGTTTTTGCATATAAATTCCTTGGAACATACAAAGTTACTAAACTGAATAGAATGCTTTGATTTTTATACTTTTGCAATATCTGTCAGTGGATGAAAAGGTAAAACTTAATTAAAAACTAAAGTTGTTGACGGTATTAAAATAGAATTGGATTTTAGTATTCAATCTAAAAAAATTTGCTATAACTAATGATTACTAAAGAAATACTCGAAAAAAGACAGATTGGTATATATATAGTCACACTTTTAATAAGTGCTATTATTGGACTGAATTGGGGTAATAGCAAAATTCTTGAGCATACAATTGAACCAGTTATTGGAATTTTGCTTTATAGTATGTTTTGTCAGATACCATTTTTGAAACTAAAAAAAACATTTCAAAATCCTTCTTTTTTTAAAGCTCTTTTAGTTGGAAATTTCATACTTATACCATTACTTGTTTGGGTTTTAATAAGCATATTTCCTGTAACAATTTTAATTAGTGTTGGCGTTCTTTTAGTTCTTTTAACACCTTGTATAGATTATGTAATTGTATTTACGTACTTAGGAAAAGGTGATTCTCAATCTGTCTTAGCTTCAACACCCTTATTATTTATCATTCAGATGTTGTTGTTACCCTTATTTCTATGGATTTTTTTGGGAAGAGAAATAATCAACATAATTCAAGTTACTCCTTTTGTCAAATCTTTTATTTACTTGATAATTATACCTTTTATATTATCAGTTTTAACGCAAACCGCTTCGAAATCTAATAATAAAATAGGAAATACAATAATGGACTTTTCGAGCTGGTTGCCTGTTCCATTTATGGCGTTGACATTTTTTGTTGTTACTGCGTCTCAAATTTCATCACTTTACAATAATCCTGAACCTATTTTAACTGTTATTCCTATTTATATTGCATTTGCCATATGTGCGCCATTTATTGGTATGCTATCATCCAAAATATTTAAGGTAAATCTTTATGGAACGAGGGCAATAGCTTTTTCTACAAGTACGCGAAATTCATTAGTTGTTTTACCTTTAGGACTTTCTCTACCTGCTCCCGATAATCAATTAGTTGGAGTGGTAATTGTAACTCAGACCATTGTAGAAATTATATTTGAACTGATTTATATCAAAATCATTCCTTACATTATAAGAGGATAATCGAATTAGCTTTGCAGTTAATTTGAAATCTTATTATATTTTAAAAAACGAGTTAAGAAGTTTCTTTGCATTCTATGCAAAAAACAAGGTCGCTTTGATTGTAAAAATTTAGATGTTTGTATAAAAAAACGATCTTGTCTTAAAAGACTATCAATTTTTCAGAGCTCTAGATAAAAAACATCACAAAGTAATGATATCAAAACGCTAATACATATTTTGTTTTTATATCTATACTTAATTTACTTATATACAACCTAAATCTCTTTTACTCAAACTAAGAAACAGTCTTCAGCTATCAATCTCGATAATTCTGTTTCTAATTTTGCAATATTTAACTATGAAATCAATTAATTTAGTTCCGAAACATTGATGTTTTTTTAAATCAAACAATGCACACAGATTAGAAGTTTTTTTAAAACTGTTATTTGTTCTGAAAATAACTATGCATTGTTTGAATTAGTATAATTAAGGTTCTGTTATTATAAACATTTTAATAGTTCATTTTTCCAACTGCTATTTAGTATGTAAATGCCATTCCTACACCAAAACCCATATCACTATCATAATGTGTACGGATACCAATGTTTTTGGTAATGATATATCTAAGTTCTGCCATATATTCCATATCAGTATTTACCATAAAGCCCGCTCTTAATCTCTTAGAGATAGGAATATCTTCACGCATTAATGACAGACGTACAATGCCATCGTGATATACTTCTGCCTGAAAATTAACCAACATTGGCAAAGTGTACATAAAACCTAGACTAAAAGCTCTGCGTGTATCTTTTTCATTTTTCTGTCCAAATAAATTTGTTTCGTGCTCATCCATACCCATTTTTCGGTAACGCCAATCAAAACCGATGAATGGCATAAACCATTGCATTTTACCAATGTATCTACCTAAGTGTGTTTCTACTTCATAACCGTGCATATCATTATAACCTAGACGCCATTCTGTACCTAAATTCCATCTTGCGTTCTGAAGCATCGCGTCACCATCATTTCCATTGGTTGCAAAATCATTCTGTGCCATAAAGTGAGGCATATTGCTTTCTCTCTGCAATTTATTGTATGCTTGTTTTTTGTTGGGTAAATATGGATTTTGATAATCATCCACTGCAAAAACCCTGTTCATCCCTGACATCATATGATAGAGGATATGACAGTGGAAAAACCAATCTCCTTCTGCGTTTGCCAAAAACTCAATGGTATCCGTTTCCATTGGCATTATATCCACTACATTTTTAAGGGGAGATTTTTCGCCCTTGCCATTTATTACCCTAAAATCGAAACCGTGCAGATGCATTGGATGGCGCATCATCGAATTATTGTAAATGGTGATGCGTAAAATTTCTCCTTTCTTTACAGGAATTTTATCGGTTTCAGAAAGTATTTTATTATCCATACTCCACACATAGCGGTTCATATTTCCCGTAAGGGTAAACTTTAATTCTTTAACAGGAGCATCTTTGGGTAGTGAGGTATTATTCGGCGATTGTAGCATTGCATAATTCAGTGTTTTGATTTCTCCTAAAGCATTTGCATTGTAACGGTTGGGGTCATTATCCATATTCATATTGTGCTGGCTATGGTCTTGCTTTTGCTTTGCTTCTCCTGTAATTTCGGGATACATCACTACATTCATATCCATTTGGTTAAGGCTCATTTTCATACCCATATCATCCAAATCGCCATTCATCTTCATCATATAATTCATCATTTTCATTCCCTCAAAATATTTCAATCGTGGGAGCGGAGAAATCAATTGCTTGATACCGTTACCTACAAAATAGCTTGCAGATTGTGTTCTGTCTTCAGTTGTGGCTAAAAACTCATAAGCAACGCCATCATCAGGAATGGTTACTACGATATCATACGTTTCGGAAACTGCAATGATTAATCTATCAACTTCTACTGGCTCTATATTATTACCATCATTGGCAACCATTGTAATTCTACCTCCTGCATATCGTAACCAAAAATAGGATGAGGCTCCGCCGTTTGACACCCTTAATCTTACTTTATCTCCGGCTTTTAGTGTTTTTCCATCAACGGTTTTTAAATCGGTAGTATGATTACCGTTGATTAATATTTTATCATAATAAACATCGCTTACGTCCATTGCCAACATACGTTTCCATTCATTGGTTAATTTTGTTTTAAAATACCCTTCTCTAATAGCTTCTGCATAAGATTGTGTTGCTCCTTTTTTGATAGCCGCCCAATCATTTGCATTATGCAGCATCCGGTTAATGTTATCTGGATTTAGATTTGTCCATTCGCTTAAAATAATGGGTACGGTAGGCAAATCATCTATCCCTTTTCTAAAGGTTTTATCGTCATTACGCTTTTTCATTACAAAACTGCCGTACATACCAATCTGTTCCTGCAAACCTGAATGGGAATGATACCAATGTGTTCCGTTTTGAATAATTGGGAAACGATAGGTGTAACTTGAACCTGCTTCAATTGGCTTTTGTGTAAGCCAAGGCACACCATCTTCTTTGTTGGGCAAAAATACGCCGTGCCAATGTAATGATGTGCTTTCCTTTAATTGGTTATGCACTACAATCTCGGCAGTATCGCCTTCTGTAAATGTGAGCGTTGGCATCGGTATTTGACCGTTTACGGCAATGGCTCTTTTTTCTTTTCCTGCGTAGTTTACAAGCGTATCTTTTACATACAGCTCGTATCGCACTACTTTTTGGGCGTAAATTATTTGAGTTGCCAATAGTAATATTACTATTGGCAACAGTTTTTTATAAATATTTTTTTGAATAACCATTTTAGAAATTTCAATTTTATAATTACTAAAAAGAGGCTGTCTCAAAAGGACAGTCTTTTTTTGTGCTTTGTTTAAAAATCCGATTTTTGAAGTTTTCTATTTTTGATTTTTTGAAAAACAAAGCTAAAAAAGTCAAAAAAACAGTCTATTTCAGGCTGCTTTTGCCATTTTTTTGAGATTATGGGCAATGGCGAGAATGCCGATTTCTACTTCGACCTTAGTTTTTCCTCGAAGCATAAAACGTTTAAAATTTTTGTTGTGTTTGAGCTCTGCAAAAACAGGTTCAACATCGTGACATCGCTGTTTTCGGAGTTTGATGCCTTTTTTGGTATTGAGAAGTTTGAAAACCCTTTCCCTGATTTTTGCCAGCTTCGGATTGTTTTGAGAAGTGGTTATTTGTCCCGATTTTTGATCTTTTCTGAAGTAATTGTATTTAACATAAGATTTTATTTTCTTGTTTTTCAGTAGGTTATAGTTTTCTTCCGAACCGTAGCCTGCATCGGCAACGAGCTCTTTCGGAACTTTATGATAGCTGTCTTCAAAACCTTTTAAATGAGACTCCAATGTTTTGGTATCCGTAGGATTGGGATGAATGGAATAATGTAAAATAAATTGTTTATTCGTAGAAATCTGTAGATTATAGGCCGCTTTGAGTTGTCCGTTTCGCATATGATCCTCTTTCATCCGCATAAAAGTAGCATCTGTATCGGTCTTGGAATAAGAGTTTCTGGCTTGTAAAATCGCCTGTTGTTTTTTGTATTTATCCAAATTGTTTGCCCAGTTTTTATTGGCATAATTCAGTTTCTGGCGAACTTTCGAAGGTATTTTTTTATCCTTCAACACCTCGTTGATCTTGTCGATGGTTTGTGTTACTTTTTCTGAATCAATCTCTTTAAAATCGATGTTTTCAGTGTTTTGAAGCTCTTCTTTTGCCACACTTTCTGCATAATTCCAAAGTTCTTCCAGTTGCTCTGCAATTCTTAGCTGATGCTTCTTGATGGCTCTTCCCCAAACAAAAGTATAGCGGTTGGCATTGGCCTCTATCTTGGTCCCATCTACAAAAGTGGTTTCCAGGCTTACCAAACCTTCCTTCTCCAAAAGCAAAACAATTTGTGTAAAGATGGCTTTTACTTCACCCTTTAATCGCTCGCTTCGAAACCTGTTCAAAGTATTATGATCAGGACGGCTCATCGCCGAAAGCCACATAAAATGGATGTTTTCCTTCAATGCCTGTTCCATTTTCCGGCTTGAATAAATGTTACTCAAATAACCATAAATCAATACTTTCAAAAGCATTTTCGGATGGTAAGACGATGTTCCTCCCGGTTTGTAGGTTTTGATTAAGTTTTTAATATCCAAACCATCGATAATGTTTGAAACTATTTTCACAGGATGCTTGTCATCAATCAACTCCGACAAATTCGGAGGAAAAAGCAAATTTTCTTTGGGATTGTAATCTTTAAAGACTACCTTTTAATTAATTAACACACAGCAATTTACAAAATTTGCTACAATTAGGAAAGCCTCGGCTTTCCTTTTTTGCATAAAAAAGGCTATCTCGCTTTTGAGACAGCCTCCTTTGTTTTTAATTTATCATTTCTACTACCTTACCACAGGTTAGCATTTGAGAACCGTAATATGGATTTTTAACAGCTTCTTCCTTGCTCAGCCAATTTGCTCCTTTCCCGTTATTATACATTGGGCAATGCTGATAATATACAGGAATCTCCTGCTTTGATACCTTAGCCAACTCATACATATTATTAGAAAGCAAAACGAATGTTTCCCTTTGTTGGGCAACATTTTTTGAAGCAGCAATCTTTTCGGCATTTGCAGTCAAGTCTTTCATCACTTTCATCCAAACGCTATGCTCCTTGGTAGAAAGTTTTGCCATTTCTACCGCTTTGATGGCTTTCACTAAATCGGCAGCTTTTGTGGATGAAGTGCCTGCATCAGTTTTTACCAAAGCATCTTTCACTGAAAAATAATTGTCAAAAACAGTTTTCAATTGTGGTAAATTTTGGGCATCGGTAGTTTTTGTTGTTGCCATTTCGTTGTGATTTGCGTGTTGATTTTTCATATCCATACCTGCGTCATTAGATTTTGCGACCGGCTTTAATTCCCTGCTGTATTGACAACATCCTGAAAGTTTGGCATACACATCATCTGGAGCTAAAAACTTCTCGCTGTCATAGCCTGCCAAAGCGATACGTTTCAATATTTCGTCCTGATTGGTCTTACCGCTATCATAAGTGAGTGTAGCCATTTTAGTGTCTTTATTCCATTCTACACTGGCTATCTTGTTCAAGTTGCCTGCTTTTTCGATAGTGGCTTTACACATACCGCAATTGCCGTAAATTTTTACGGTTTCTGTTTTCGCATTCTTGATTTGTGCGAAACTGTTTATTGATGATAGTAATACGGTAATTACCATCACTATTTTTGATAATGATTTCATTTTGAAAATTTTTAATTTAATTAGAAATACAAAAGGGGTGCGAAAACCGGATTTGGTTTTCGACAAGACATAACTTTGGCTGTAAAGCTTCCGTTTTAGCTTATTTTAGGCGGTTGCCAAATGGATGAGTAGCCTAAAGAATAGTAGGCTTGTTCAAACCCGAATTTTTGCTTTTTGTTTTCAGCAAAAGGGTCTGTTATATTTAAATCAATTGGTATTAATAAGCTGACAAAAGATGAAGAAGTACTGCATCTGCAAGAGCTGTGTTTACAATTGCCATCGCAGTCGTTACCATCGTTACATTTTTTATCTGACTTGTGCTTGCAACTGTCTTTGTCGTGCAATTTATCAGATTTTTCTTCTGAGCAGGACTTTTTTTCAGTGCTTGTTGATTTTTTGGAACAGGCATAGCTTTGAATAGGTATCAAAAAGAAACCCAAACAAAATAGTGTTATCACACTCGTATATATTCTTAAATTTGTCAACACAACAAATTTACAAATAAAAATATATTTTCAACAGCTTAGCTATATATATTTCAATTTCTTAGTAAAAATTAAAAATAGGTAGAAATTCCAAAACTGAAGCCTGTCGTAGTTGATGAAGGATTTGCAAAAACATCTCTTTGTTTCTGAAATCTGTAATTAATTCTAAAAACAGTCTGTGCATTTGGTCTTAAACTAATTGCAGGCATTACACTCCATAGGTCATCTCCAATTTTGTTGTTATTTTCTCTAAAGTGGCCTACATTCCAGTCTATATATTCAAAACGGCATGCAACATTAACAACGGCTTTTTCCCAACCTAGAATTTTTCTTTTAACTATGGGTTGCACAATATCAAGAAATCCTCCATATTGTCTATCCCCATATTGCTGTGTATAAGTTTCAGGAACATCTACTTTTACCCATGCCCATTCCGCAGTAATAAAAGTTCCCAAATTTGGAAGTGTATTATTATAATCCAATGCAAATACTCTTACTCTTCTCTTATCATCGATCTGGAGACCATCATCCTGAAATTTATTGTAAATACCTCCCATATAAGAAACTCCAATCTCTCCTGCTTTTTTATGTCTTGTAGCAATTTTGGCGGTTAAAAGAGGGATGCCGCTATTGATTCCTTCAAAACGTTCGGGATTACTTTTGGCAGCGGGCAAATAAGTTTTGTTCTGACTATTATCAATAATTGAATTATCAAAATTTCCGGAAAGATAGGCTTCATAGCCAATCATCCAATCTGCTTTATACATTTTTCCATATAACCCAAAGCCGGCGTTGCTAAATGTTGCAGGCAACATTTGTGTTGCTGATATAGGACGATCAGTAAATTCCCATTTCGGACCATCATGATTTTGGTTGAAAGCCCCAATTGGATTCATGATAATTCCTCCTCGCAAATTAAGCAGGGGATTAAGCTCCACATCAATGGCAGCAAATTCAATATTAATCTCTTTACCACCTTCTTCCAATTCTATTTCACTAAGAAATTTTATTTTGGACGAAATTGAAGAAGATACGAAAAGTGTCATTCTTCGTAATTGAAATTGATGTCCTTCTGATACGCCGTCGGTACTGATGTGCTGCCAGTTGAGTTCTGCATAGCCTCCGATAGAGACAGGTACTTTTCCTAGGCCTAAGAAAGGGCGTGTGTAGACAGCATCCATATTTAAAGATTGGGCGCTGTCTATAGGAATTCTTTTTAATAGCTCAGTATCGACCTGTGCTATGGTTGTTTGAAATATTAAAAATACAGTAAGGTAGAGGATTTTTTTCATACGGGTTTCTTTAAAGAAATTTTCAAAAAATCGGATTCTATGTACAGCGGAAATTTTCTTAGTGCCCTATCAGCAGGACCGTTTTGTACATGCCCTTTATTGGTAAATTCGCTACCGTGTGCAGGACATTGGAGCTTGTCTCCAAACACTTGCAATTGGCTTCCCTGATGGCTACATTGCATCCATAATGCCTCGTATTGGGTTTCTGAAAAACGAAATACGCAGATAGGATATTTCAGGATATCATTTTGAATGATGACATAAGAACGTTTTTTATCTGGATATTTTGCTTCCACAAAATCTACCAAAGGCAATATAATGTAATCTTCTTCAATTGTTCCAGCAACTATTTTATTGCTTATACACCCTGAAAGAACGATAGGAAGTGCTGTAATCCCCAAACAGGCAAAACCACATTTTTTTATAAATTCAAGTCTATCCACTTTTATAATGATTTTAAAAATTTAATAATAGCTTCTTTCTCCTGAGATAATAACTGCATGTATTTATTTTTGCTATTTGTAGCTTCTCCACCATGCAGTTGTATAGCTTCCTCTATACTTTTTGCTCTACCATCATGCATTAGGGAATATTGCCCCCCTTGTGATTTTGGTGATAAACCCAGTCCCCACAATGCAGGAGTACGCCATTCATAGGTCTTTGCAGATCCTTCTGTATATCCATCATCCAAAGCATTGCCCATATCATGAAGCAATAGATCTGTGTATGGGTAAAACTTTTTATTTGATAATGCTGAAATTGAAGATGATGAAGTTTTTAATTCCGAGACATGGCATTTAATGCAACTTATTTGGGTAAATAGAGCCTGCCCCTGCTTAACACTATTGTTTTCTGGATCTCGTTGAATCGGCGTTTTTAATGTACGCAGATAAAATACGACATCTGCAATGGTTTTGTCAGAGACCTCTGGGTCAATGTTCATTCCTGAATAAACATCTTGAGGATTAAATGTTGAAGCAATGCCCATATCTTGATTATAGGCATTAACAGTCTGTTGATGTAAACTGTATGTGGATGCTTTTTTACCAAATCGTCCGATATACTTCCCTCCTTTTGGGATCGCAAAAGGAAATGGCGCTTGATATGCTGGAAGCACTATGTAATTTGGAACTCCTGAAATCCCATCATTATCTGCATCAAAAGGATCAGCCATTGCCAAGATATCTGTATCGGACACCAATTCAATAAAACCCAATCCTGTATTTGCAGGCGGAGTAAATTTGGAAAATGTCGCTCCGAAAGGAATTGTCTCCGGAGTATAACCCGGTATCGCTCTATTCTGTAATTGGGGACCACCTAAATGTAAAAATAAATTACCCGTTTCGTCAACCTGACCAAAACGAGTCAGCGTAGAAAAAGGCGTGCCCTTTCCGTCACCGGCATGGCAACTGCCGCAACTTGTTGCTACAAATGTAGGCCCAAGCCCTTTTTCAACTGTGAAAATTTCATCATTAAAAGCAATATCTCCTTTCAAAAATTGCTGGTTTTCAGCGTAGGACAAACCCTCAATCGGACCGTCTAATAATTCGCCTTCGTCTATTGCTTCCGGATGGAGGTTATCACAAGCCTGCACGATAATAAAAACAAGATAGCAAAGTACAACAACAGATAAATATCTTTTACTCACGATTATTTTTTTTTCAAATATAAACAAATTGTTAGACTAATCTAACAATTTGTTTATATTAATCTAATTTTATTGTAATATTTAATCTGGATTTCGGTTTTTGAACTTTTATCTTATTTAACACATAGTCATATTCCAAAAATTTTAAAAGAGTTCTACTCAGAGTAATCGTAATAGAAGATTTTTATAGTGTAAGAAACGGAGGTATAATTCTGTCCAAACTTTTTTTGGCGACGCATACAATTAATTACTAGATTAAAAAAGCAAAGAGGCTGTCCGAAAAGTTTGGACAGCCTCAATTTTTGCTGGTTTTATTTGTGCCCCAATACAGGAGGAGTATATGAATATTTGATTCTCAGAAGGTTTATCTGACTTTTAGGACACTTCCTTTTGCTTTTTTAATCTTCTATAATAAATTTTGTATTGCTATTATCTAATTTAAGAAAATAAACTCCTTTTGGTAGATTTTTCAAATTAACTGTATTCCCATTCTCAAATGGTTTTTCAATTGTTTGAACATTTTGTCCAGCAGAATTAATAATTAATGCAATTTTAAATTTTTTCAAATCTTTTTCGCCAGTTACTCTTAAGACATTTCCTCTAACTGGATTTGGAACAATGGTTAGATTTTTAGATATTGATGAAACATCATCTACACCCATATAAGCTCCCCAAATCAGCGCAACAAATTCAGGGCGGTCTATATATGGATTCCTATTTCCCTGATATGTGAAAGCTGCATTATTTCGTGCTATTTCAAAAGCTGAGACTGGATCTCCATCATTCCACGCAAGTAATTGTTTGAGTTCCCAAGTTTGAAGACCTGGAAATGCCACAGAGCCTAAAATGTTTCCATTGCTGAAACCAGAAAGTTGTGTTTCATATCTTGTTACAAAATATAAAATCATTCTTGCAATATCTCCCTTAAATTCATCTATTGGTTCAAAAACAGTACCTGCGTAGCCTGCGGAAGCCGAACTTCCTAATTTTGAGCCATTTAATGAAGTAAAAGAAACCGTTCCTACTTTTCCAAATGGGTAATTTGATCGCATTCCGTTTACTTTGCCATCAGTTGGTGTCACAAAATGGACATCAGATCTCATTGGTAAGTTTTGATTAAATAAGCTTTGTGGTACTACGTGCTCCCTGTTATAACAATCTCCTTCACTGCTGTAATTACCACACTGGTTAGAACCGTGGTTATAGTTGTATGGATCTGATCCAAGTGGATTTTCTGAATACATATCCATTACAGTTCCGTCGTTTTCATAAAAATAATCTCGGTCTGTAGTTTGAAATGCATTTAATAATCCTGCATACCCTTTGTCTTGGTGCCCATTGGTAATTATTGTTTTAAGTTTTGATTTTAGGGTTGCTCCAGAAAGACCTGCTGTTCCGTCATAATAATTCGTTGGTGCTTGTGCAGAGATTGTACAAAATACAAAGCCCGTCAAAAGATTTAGTAATAATTTTTTCATGCTAATGTTAAAAAATAAAAGGTTAATAAAAGTTGTTTGAATGAATTTTTGTTTGGAAAATATTGTTTGGAGAATACTTAAGTATTATTCAGAAAATGATACATTGTATTTTAACTATTTAGAGTGTGTTTGATGGTTAGATGGTCTGGGATGAATTTTTGTATACTTAACACTAAATTTATAAGTCTGATGTATTATTAGCAAAAGAAAAAAAAGGGCACAACATATCAGATAAAAGATATCCTTTGAGGAAACCCTATGTTTACTATTACGTATTGCTTTTCTTTTTAATGTCCTTTTAAAACTCATTATATTACTTTTAAAAGGACAATTGATAGTTTAGCCCCATCATATTCGTTTTATCAAATTTTTGATAAAATGGCGAAATCATCGAAGCAGACTTACCCTTGCTGATGTTAAACAAAGAATTGATTTTGGGATATAACCAATAAGCTAGTTCTGTTGACAATATCCCAACTCCAGCACCTGCAAATACATCAGTTACCCAATGTTTGTTATTGATTACCCGGTATACACTTGTAAAAACCGCAAATGAATATCCCGATATTCCAAGCCAGTAATTGGTGTCCTTATATTCACGGAATAAAAAGTGGGCAGTCGAAAAGGCAACAGCAGCATGTCCCGAAGGAAACGACATATTATTGGATTTATCAGGTCGCTCTTCTCCGATTAATTTCTTACTTGGAAGTACAATAGCCGCTGTCAAAGCCTGGCTGGTTGCAAAAATAATTGTTCTTTCTTTAAAATTATGTTTACCCTTCATCCCTGCTAAATTCAAGGCATACACCATTGCAGCAGGGACGTACTGTGTATAATTATCCAGTTTTGAATTGGACAAATTATGTTCATTCACTTCTCCCCTAACATCACGATCTATTTCTTTCATCTCAGGAACAACAAAACTGATGGCACCGACTGTAATCAAGCTTGCCGGGATAATTAATTTCTTGTAACTTAATTGATGATGTTTCAGATCAGATACTTCTAAAGAATCATAGTAATCTAGAGTATTTAACTTCAGACTGTCTTGTGCTGAGGCTAAACAACAAATCTGCATCAATATTATGAGCATATATTTTTTGAAAAAATTTGTCATGGGAATATGCATTTTGATTTAATTCAGTGGTTATTTTCGAACATAGTTATTGATGTTCCGATATAAAACCGGAATAAAAACAATAGAATTATATTGATTTAAAGATTAGTTAGATATTGGAGGTTGCTTTAAAAACTTCATTTTATTTATTGAATTGCAATGTTTAAAAAAATCTGAAAAGTAATTATTCAAATTTCATTTTCTGAATTCTTACGGCATTCAGAATAGCAATAAGTGAAACTCCTACATCAGCAAAAACAGCTTCCCACATGGTTGCTAAACCACCAGCTCCAAGAATAAGCACAATTGCTTTCACTACAAATGCTAGGATGATATTCTGCCAAACAATCTTTTTTGTTTTTTTACCGATATTGATTGCCATGGGAATTTTTGAAGGTTTATCATCCTGAATTACGACATCGGCTGTTTCAATAGTCGCATCACTTCCTAATCCACCCATAGCAATTCCTACGTCACTCAATGCAACCACTGGTGCATCATTTACCCCGTCACCAACAAATGCGACGCTCTCTTTTCTTGCTTTAATCTCTTTAACTTTATTGACTTTGTCTTCTGGAAGTAAATCACCAAAAGCATTATCAATTCCTATCTCGTCCGCAACATATTTAACCACACTACTTTTATCCCCACTGAGCATAGTCACCTTAACATTAAGATTATGAAGTTTTTTGATTGTAATCCCTGCATCTTCTTTTATACTGTCTGCAATAGTAATAAGGCCAGCAAATTTTCCTTCATATGCTATTGCGATGATAGTATAAATAATTGTGGAAGGGTCAATATCATATTTAATATTGAATTTATCCATTAGCTTAAAATTACCCACCAGCAAATCTTTTCCGTTCACAGTCGCTTTAAGACCGTGACCTGCAATTTCTTCAGTATTATCAAGATTGATAGAATTATCAATTTCTCCAACATACTCATGAATAGCGGTTGCGACAGGATGCGTTGACTTACTCTCCAGCGTATTTACAAGTTTAAGAATTTCATCCTGGTCAAAACCTGGTTCAATTTTAACTTCCTGAACTTTAAAAACACCTTCAGTCATTGTTCCGGTTTTGTCCATTACAACGTTTTGTATCTCAGCAATTTTATCGAGAAAATTACTTCCTTTAAATAAAATCCCATTTCTGCTTGCGGCACCAATCCCTCCGAAATATCCTAAAGGAATCGATATTACCAATGCACAAGGGCATGAGATCACTAAAAATACCAGCGCACGATACAACCAATCTCTAAATACATAATCATCAACAATGAAATATGGTACAACGCAGATTAAAATTGCCAATAAGACGACTATAGGTGTATATATACGAGCAAATTTTCTGATAAAAAGTTCTGTAGGGGCTTTTTGTGATGTGGCATTCTGTACCAATTCCAAAATCTTACTTAATTTACTGTCTTCGTAAGCAGTAGTGATCTTTACTTGTGCGACGCTCGTCAGATTGATCATTCCTGCTAAAACTGACTCCCCTTTGCTTTTCGTATCTGGTTTACTTTCGCCTGTTAAAGCAGCGGTGTTGAAGGATGCCGAATCACTTAGCAATTCACCGTCCAACGCTAATTTTTCACCAGGTTTCAATTGAATAATCTCTCCTATTTTAGCTTGTGCAGCTTTTATAGTTTTAGGAATATTATTCTCCAAAATTGTAACCTCATCTGGTCGCTGGTCAAGTAAAGCTTTAATATTACTCTTAGCCCTTGTAACTGCGAGAGTTTGAAAGGTCTCTCCTACAGCATAGAACAACATTACAGCAACACCTTCAGGATATTCTGCGATAACAAATGCGCCGACAGTAGCAATGGTCATCAGTAAAAATTCCGAAAAAACATCACCTTTTACGATACTTTCAATAGCTTCTTTTATAACAGGAAGGCCAACAGGAGCATAAGCAGCCACATACCATATTGTCCTAATCCATCCATCAAACCATTCAATTTTAACGTAATTATCAAATACAATTCCCGTTAATAGAAGCACAAGTGATATTACTGATGGTAAAAACATTTGAAAAATAGTTTTATCCGTGCTTCCGTGGTCGTGTCCGTCTTCATCGCTATGATCATGATCATGCCCGTCGTTCGCTGTATGTTTCGATTTTTTCAGGAGATTATCAGCCTTTTTATCAATCTTTTCCTCTTGTGCAGAGCAGCAGAGCTGTTTGCCCTCTGCGTCATACTTGTGAATGTGTTCCATAATATTTTGATTAAATGTTTACATTTTTAAATCTTAAAGTAAGCTAAACGTTGTTTCCTTCATCATGATTACTTTTGTTTGAAATATTACTTTTTATTATCTTTCTAAACCATGTGAATTTATTAAGAGATAATAATATGTAAATTAAAACGGTAGAAAATATGGCCAGTACATACATATTGAGAGCAACTGCAGAGCCGACTGCAGCCGTAGCCCATAAGGCAGATGACGTTGTTAGCCCCATAAGACCGTTGCCTTTATCCTTAAAGCTCAAACCTGCGCCGATAAAGCCGAGTCCCGTTGCTATCGCAGCGAGCATTCGTGCAATAGCAGATTTATCATCTGTAAGGTGAGATGCAATTGCAACAAACAGACACGAAGCCAAGGTAATTGCACCAAAAGTTCTGATTCCCGCATCTTTATGGGATGTTTCCCTCTCAAAACCTATAATACAACCTAATACTATTGACAAAAAGAGTTTAGCTGCAATAATTAACTCAAAGCGGAGATCCATATTCATATCAATTATTTTTTTTGATTCTGCTTCAAACCATTATTTTTATAAAGGTAATAGGCTGTTTGATAATTCGCAATTGCCCTTCTTACTATTTCCGGCTTAGGTAATACAGCAATCTGATCGTTTTTTCCTTGTATATATTTAAAAGTCTCAACTTTTTGTTGGGGTGAAAGGATGACGAGATCATCATTCTCCATATAGGCAAGTTTTTGGTAAGTCCCAACAAATATTCTGGGAATATAGTTGTCGCTAAGTACATTTTTTCCATACAGATTGCTTGTATATTTCCATCCTAAAAAGTTAAATAAAGTAGGATACAAATCAATTTGAGAACACATTTTATCGATTTTCAAAGACTGCTTGTCTTGAAGATTTACAATCATCGCGGGAATATGGTATTTTGATATATCAATTTCATTTTTCCCAGCGCTGCTGGCACAGTGGTCTGCAACAATAACAATAACAGTATTTTTATACCATGGCTTATTTTTTATCTTTTTCAGAAATGCTCCTATTGCATAATCTGTATATTTAACTGCTCCTTCTCTTCCTGAACCAGAGGGAATATCAATTTTTCCATCCGGATAGGTGAACGGTCGGTGATTTGACGTAGTCATAACAAAGTCGTAGAAGGGTTTGCCACTTTTATATTGCTGATCTGATTTTCTGATTACCTCATTGTAAAGATCCTCGTCACATATACCCCATGCGTTTTCGAAAGTAATATTTCTATCATCGATTGAAGTTCTTGGCGCAAGATAGTTTTCCTTTGCAAATGCATTTCTGTTTCTATCAATAATGTTATATCCGTTATTCCCAAAATACTTGTTCATATTATCAAAATATCCGTCCCCTCCATAAAAAAAACTTGTATCATAACCCTGCTGACTGAAAATTGATCCTATTGTTGTCAGCTGGTCATTATTTTTTCGTCTGACGATACTATTACCTGGTGTAGGGGGTATTGCAAGAGAAAGAGCTTCCATTCCTCGAACCGTTCTCGTACCTGTAGCATACATATTTGTAAATAAAACACTTTCTTTTGCAAGCGAATCCAATACCGGAGTTATACCCTGATTATTTCCAAAAGTTTTCATGAAATCTGCACTGAAACTTTCCATTGTAATCATAATTACATTAGGTCTTTGTACAGTTGCTGTGGTGGGTTTAATTTTTCTTTCGATTGAGAAACTGTTCTGCAGAAATATAGAACTGCTGTCTTTCAAATCATTTTTAATAATCTTAAAAGCATCCTTATTATCCATAAGTTGATAAAAATGATCGTAATTAATTTCATTATTATTATAAGCAGAAAAGAATGAATAGATTCCTGATTTTGACAATTCATTTTGATAGCGGTTGGTACTCAAATCCGCAAAATTGTTTTCGACTAAGAAAGCATAAACAAGAGTTGCTACAAAAATTCCAACCGTTATTTTCAGCCTTGAAAAAAATCTGGTAGTGCCTTTGAAAGTATCAAAAAAATATTTTTTTCGGATACAGAAAAAAATTACAAAAAATGTGAGAATTATCATCACTGCAATTAATATTGGCAGGGGATAAGACTCATTGATATTATTAATTACTTCGTAAGTGTAAATAAGATAGTCTACAGCGATAAAATTAAACCGGCTTTCAAATTCCTGCCAAAAAGTTATTTCAGCAAAAAAGGAAAAAAACAGAATCAATACAACAAGAGAAAAAGAAAAGTAGGTAATGATTTTATTTAATCTAGAATCTACCAATCGTTGGGGCAAAATCAACAAATAAAGGCTATATGGAAATATGAAAAACAAACCTACCCCTATGTCATATATAAGTCCTAATAAAAATACTCTAATAAAAGCTACTGCAGAAAACTCAGCCTTAGGAAATGAGGACAATACAAATCCCAGCCTTAGTAAAAAAGACATTATGATAAATAATAGAAAAAATCTGGTAAGCAATGCATAGCTGCTCTTAAAAAGACTTTTAGGTTTCATACCGAGAATAGATTTATTTTAAAGTTAAATGTGGATAGCGATCCCATGAACCGCCAAGGAAGCTTCCTGAAGTGATTGATAATACGTGGGCCAGAGCCAATAATTATGACATCAAATCTGTTTTCCATATTCCAATATTTTTGATTATTAATATTGTAAATCTTTAAAGATGTGCTTCGCCTTCTTTGTGTCCTTCTGTTTCAATTTGAAAAGTAGTATGTGAAATTTTAAAATCAGTAGTAGCTTTTTCTGTAAGTGTTTTTAGTAGAATATTCATATCCTCACTACGGTCAGCAATGACATGTGAACTCATTGCATTTACACCTGAAGTAAGAGACCAAACATGCAGGTCATGTATTTTTTTGACTCCATTTATGGATTCAAGAGATTTCCGTAAATCTTCTATGTTGACATCATTTGGTGTACCTTCTAAGAGGACATTTATAGCCTCCTTCAACAGTTTCCAAGTCCTTGGAAATATTAAAAGACCTATTGCAGCAGAAATTAATGGATCAGCATAATACCAACCTGTTGTTAACATTATTATTCCTGCAATCATTACTCCTATCGATGTTAATCCATCGGAAAGAACTTCAAAATAAGCGCCCTTCATATTTAGACTCTCGGAAGAATCTTTACGGATAATTATGATCCCTATGATATTTACCACTAAACCAATCCCAGCTACAATCAACATAGGAGTACTTTGTACCTCTGGAGGATTATTAAATCTCTGATATGCTTCAAACAAAACATATATAGAAATACCTAATAAAACAACCGCATTAATAACGGCAGCCAATATTTCTGTTCTATAGTAACCAAAAGTTTTCTGAGAAGTTGCTTTTCTTTCACCTATCTTGATAGCAACGAATGCTAAAAATAGCCCTACCACATCTGTCAACATGTGTGCTGCGTCAGCTAACAACGCGAGACTCTTTGTTGTAATACCTCCTATTACCTCTGCAATCATATATGTGCCACTTAAGCACAGTACAATCAATAGATTTTTTTTGTGCTTTGATGAGGCTGAAAGATTTTTATTATCGTTATTCATAATTTCTAGATGTTATCTTATATCCAAACTACATTTCAAAATAGGAATCATTCTCTTTTTTAGCGGGAATATTTTTCTCACCAATCATTTGAAGTAGGTTGATTTCAATCGTCTGAGCCAAAGCTGTCATTGGTGTATCAACAGGAGTATTCTCAAAAGGATCCTGCATGATAATAGCTGTTTTCTCTATCGTAATAAATATAATAGGGACAATAATAGTAGTGACTATTTCGACAGTCAACTGAGAATCTTCCAAACCAAAAGGCAATAAAAAAGCAAAAACATAAATCAATGTATGCAGCAGGATACTGTAAGCTCTTGGAAATACTGTATTTTTCAATCGCTCGCATTTTCCCATGCTGTCGCATAATCTCATAAGAACCTCATTTAACTGAACTTCTTTAAAATCAGAAATATGACCTTCCGCAGCAATTTTTCTAATCTGTTCGGAATGCTTATCCAAAATTGCATTAGGAATATTTGTTCCTGTAATGTTATGGGACTGCAGATAATTCTTCACTTTATCTGAAAATACCTGTTTTCTCAATGCTTCACCCAAGGCATACACCCACACAATCTGTCTTTCTGCAACTAGCCTGCTCTCCTCGGGTAGTTCAGGAACAAACTGTCTTACTAATCTTATAAAAGATCTTGAATCATTGACGATAGCGCCCCATACGGTTCTTGCCTCCCACCATCTTTCATATGACTGTGCTGTTCTGAATGCCAGAAGTAATGACACTGCCGTTCCCAGCAATGCGGGGATACTTAATGGAATAGATATTTTTTTAAATAGAGATATATCATCCAAAAAACCTATAAAAAAAGCAAAAAATACAATCAATATGATCTGGTACTTAATCTGACGGACAAAATATCCTATCGAAATTCTTTTGTTGAGTAACATCGCTTTTTTGTATTTGATATTTATATTTTTTCTACTTGTTAATTTCTAGGGAGAACCCTTTATTTCTTTTTATTATTTTCAAAACAACATATAACAGCATAGTCACTATGCAACCTATAATAAAAACATTATTGAAATGAAGATGGTTATTCATAACTTCTGCCGAAATATCAAATACAGTAAAAATCAGAAAGATGGCAAAAAGTCCGTTTTTTTCTTTAAGCAAAACTTTTCTGATACTGAACCTCAGCTGATTACTTTTGAACAATGAAAAATTAGGTATAAACGGAGGTACTCTTTCAGTCCACCTGATATAATAATCCCCAAATTTTCTTTCAAGAAATTGCTCCTCAGCAAATATGATTCTTTCATAATAGATCCAATAAAAAAGGACGAATGAAACTATAAACCATATGCTTTCAGTCAACAGAGCTAAACCAAGCCACATAAAGAAATTTCCGAGATACAGTGGATTTCTGACAATACTGTAAATTCCTGTCGTATTTAATTCATCAGCTACCTGACCCGCTTTTGTGTTTCTGCCTGATGTATTTTTTGGAGTAAAGCCAACTGTGTAAATCCTTATGCTTAATCCGAAAATACTTATAAGGAGGCAAAACAATTCATAATAAACATTACATTCAGAGATACTTCTGTTCCAATTGGTCTCAATAAAAACTGCTAAACCAATGAAAAGAATGATGAGCGGTAAAAAACTTCTGTATCTGAATAGCCAGTTACCTTGTTTTTCAAGTTCTTGTTTTAAGGCCATAATCATTAAATTTTAAATAAGAGTGAAACACCTTAAGGTTAATTTCACTCTTTTAGTTTACTAATGTCCGTGATCTCCGGCATTTGATAATTTAGCATTCACGAAAAAAGCTCCTTTCACTACAATTTTTGAATCTTTTGGTATTTCAACGACAGGAGTAATAGCAGTATATCCCATTTCAGATGAGCCTTTGGCTACTTCCACTTTCTCAAAATTCATTTTCTTTCCCTGCTCCTTTGCATGATTACCAGCTTCCTGTTCATTTTTGTGACCGTGTTCAGCTTCTCCTTCATCATGTCCATGTCCATGATCATCATCTGCCTTCTCTAGAGCTTCATGCTCCTCAGCTTTTTTGTCTGTCTGTACAAATACATAGAACTTACCGTCAGCCTCTACAATTGCCTCATCGGGAACTGCAGGCGTTGTCGCACTCTCAAGATTAATTACACCTGTGATATTCATTCCGTCGATCAACCCCACTTTATTTCCTGTAACATTGGCATGAACAGAAATGGTCTTGCTTTCATTTTCAAAAGAAGAACCGATACTGTAAACCGTTGCATTATAAAATATTTCAGGATTATTGGTTAATTTAAACTGTACTTTCTGACCTACTTTCATTTTAGGTAAGTCTCTTTCAAATACCTGAAGATCCAAGTGAATTGAACTGTTATCTATCATTTCCAAAACCGGTGATGAAACATCTACATAACTTCCTATTTGTGCATTGATATTACTAATTACACCACTGATAGGAGCAGTAATAACCAATCCTGAACGGAGATTTCCATTGTTGACTCTTCCTGGGCTTATGCCCATCAGCTGAAGTTGTCTCTGTAAAGATGCTCTTTGTGTTCTCAGACTCTTCAGTTCGGCATCAGAACTCTGTAGATTCTTTTTGGCTCCTGCATCATTGTCAAATAGCTCTTTCTGCCTTCTGAATTCCTGCTCTGCAAAAGATATTCGACTGTTTACGGTTAAATATTGCTCCTGCAGCTGAATGTATTCTGGATTACTGATGCTTGCCAACACCTGCCCTTTTCTTACATAATCACCAATCTGAAAATTAATGGTCTTAATAACACCTCCATATAAAGAGGTCACTGTAGCTTTTTTATCATTAGGAACCCTCAACAATCCGTTGGCTTTTATGGTTGACGTTAGGTCTTTCATTTCAACTTGTCCCAGTAAGACTCCTACAGATTTCATTTGTTCTTCTGTAAGTTCAGCAATAGTTTTCGGTCCTTCTTCGTGAGCACCCTCTTCAGCTTGTTCTGTTTTGGGTTTTTCTGTTGTTGCTTCCGCTGTATCTTTCTTTCCGCAACTAACAGCAAAAAGTGAAATTAAAGCTAGAGATACAATACTATATTTGATTTTCATCTTTATAAATTTATTTGTCAGATGAAGTACCTGTAATACTGATTAATTAATAGCATTACAGGCATTTCATTTTATTGATTGATTATTGAATTAATGATAATGACAGATTCATTGACCTGCTGAATGGATTGCAGATATTTCAACTGAATATTGGTAGAAGTCTGCAAAGCAAAAAGATATTCCACATATGATATTTCCCCTGTTTTATATCCCAACTGCCCTGCTTTTGTAATCTTCTCAGCATTTGGAATAGCCTGATTGACATAGTAATCATACTGTTTTATATTTTGCTGATATTGGTTCAAAGCATTTTCAAGCTGTGCTTCCAATTGTTTTTGCTGAAACTTCGCATTGGACTCCGCCATTTGCTTTTGATAATCCAGTGAACGAATTCTCGCCTTGGTTGCACCAAAAGTTAATGGAATAGAAACTCCAATTGTTGCAGAATGAAATCTGTTTCCTCCGTTAAAATATTGATCCATTCCATTTACAGTCTGAAAACCAATCAGTGACTGATTTGTATAACCTATTGTGAAATCCGGTAAACCTAGGGACTTTTCAACCTTTTTGTTTTTCTCAGCAATCTCCATATCCTGATAAAAAGCCCTTACCGTAGGATGTCTTGCAACAACAGTACTGTCCAGAACATAATCCGCTTTCAGAGGATGATAATTCTCATCATATAATATGGTAAAATCCTCAGAAGTATTTAAAAGTGCCTTTAGGTTTTTGTAAGCATTAATCAAATACACCCAATTTTGTTTGAGTAACAGATTAATTTCTCCTTTCTGCGTTTCAGCGGTATTAATTTCAATTTTTTTAACATCTCCCGCTTTAAACCTAACTGTTGCAATTCTAATAAAATCGGTATATAAGCTGTCCAGGTTTTGAAGTTTTGTCTGATTGTACTGCAAGTACTCAATCTGATAATAATATGTTCTAACCTGTTTAGCGAGTTCATTTGCAGACACCTCTTTACTTATTTGTTTACCTTTCACCTGCTCGTTAATAAGGTCTTTTTTGGCTTTAAATAAGCTGGGAAATGGAATTGTCTGAGAAATGGAAAACATTTGATCAAACTTTTTCGAGTTATACTGTCCCAATTGCATATCTGCATTCATTTTAGGAAGTTCTTTGGCGGTAGGCAATAATGCTTCCGTGGCCTTAATATCCAGATCTTTTGACTTCATCAGGTTATTGTTGGTTAGCGCCATCTTGGTAGCCTCCTCAAGACTCAACGGATTACCCTGCTGTGCTTTAAAAGTCTGACCTAAAAATAAGAATCCTAATATCACAAGTGTTGCAACTGATTTATTACCTATTTTCTTTATGTTGATTTTTGTATTAAAAATAATATAAAGCATAGGCAATACAAATAATGTCAGGAATGTAGCTGTTACCAAACCTCCAATAACAACTGTTGCCAGTGGTTTCTGAACTTCTGCTCCTGCTCCCGTAGAAATTGCCATTGGCAAAAATCCTAATGAAGCCACCGTCGCTGTCATCAAAACGGGTCTCAACCTCGTTTTGGTACCTACCAATACGCGCTTTAGAATATCGGTTTCGCCTTCTTTTTCCAGTTGGTTGAAAGTGCCTATCAAAACAATTCCGTTCAAAACCGCAACTCCAAATAAAGCAATAAATCCAATTCCTGCACTGATACTGAATGGCATATCTCTTAATATTAAAGCGAAAACACCACCAATAGCACTCATTGGAATGGCTGTAAAAATTAGCGCAGCCTGTTTAAAAGAGTGAAATGTAAAATATAAAAGCATAAAGATCAGTAGCAACGACACAGGAACAGCAATCATCAACCTTGCGCTCGCCGCCTTTAGATTTTCAAACTGACCACCATAGGTGAAATAATATCCCGACGGAAGTTTAACCTGTTGATCCAGCTTTTTCTGAATATCTTCCACAACGCTTTCAACATCTCTGCCTTTGACATTGAAACCGATAACAATTCTTCTTTTTCCTGCCTCACGACTGATTTGTGCGGGACCTAATTTATAACTGACATTTGCCACCTGTGAAAGAGGAACCTGCACTCCGGAATTGGTGGAGATCATCAGGTTATTTACATCATCGATATTAGTTCTGTTCAGACTGTCTAAACGGACAACAAGATCGAATCTTCTTTCATTTTCGAAAACCTGTCCTGCTGCCTGTCCCGCAAATGCAGTACTTACAGCACTGTTGACATCCTGAATATTCAGTCCATAATTGGCCATTCTTGTTCTGTCGTATTCTACATTAATCTGCGGCAGTCCACTAACACGTTCTATTTGTGGGGAAGTTGCTCCCTGAACCGATTGAATAACTTTTGCTGTTTTATCTGCATAAATTGCCAATGAATCTAAATTCTCACCAAATATCTTCACCGCAACGTCCTGTCTGATACCGGTCATTAGTTCATTAAAACGCATTTGGATTGGCTGGTTTTTTTCAAAGAAAACTCCTGGAATGGTCTCCAGTTTTTCAGAAATTTCGTCGGCTAATTGTTCATAAGATTTCTTGGTTTTCCACTCATCCTGTGGTTTTAGTACGACAATCATATCCGTGGCTTCCGGCGGCATAGGATCAGTAGGGACTTCTGCAGCTCCTGTTTTTCCGACAACCATTTTTACCTCATCGAATTGCTTGATAATTCTTGAAGCCTGCATAGAAGTTTCTATACTTTGACTTAAAGAACTTCCTTGTGGTAAAATACAGTGAAAAGCAAAATCTCCTTCTTGTAACTGAGGAATAAATTCTCCTCCCATTCTACCAAAAATCAAAACTGCAATGGCAAATATGGCAATTGTCACTCCTACAAGCCAATATTTAATTTTCAGGGCTTTTTCCAGAAGTGGCTGATAGATTTTTTGGAGTCTGTTCATCATCTTATCTGAGAAAGTCTCTTTATGAGATGGCTTTTTTGACAAGATTAAGGCGCTCATCATAGGAATATAAGTCAGTGACAAAATAAAAGCTCCTAGAATTGCAAATCCTACTGTCTTAGCCATTGGTGTGAACATTTTACCTTCAACACCCACTAAAGTTAGAATCGGAATATAAACGATTAAAATAATGATCTCTCCGAATGCAGCACTGCTTCTAATCTTTGACGCAGAAAGGAAAACCTCTTCATCCATTTCATTTTGAGTCATTACCTTCATACTTTTTCTCATTCCAAGATGATGAAGGGTGGCTTCGACAATAATCACTGCACCATCTACAATCAAACCAAAATCAATAGCTCCTAAACTCATCAGGTTGGCGCTTACCCCAAAAACATTCATCATTCCTAAAGCAAATAGCAATGAAAGGGGAATTGCTGAAGCTACAATCAAACCAGCTCTTAAATTTCCAAGGAAAATAACCAAGACAAAGATTACGATCAATGCTCCTTCAATCAGGTTTTTTTCTACAGTACTGATTGCTCTTCCTACCAGATCTGTTCTGTCCAAAAATGGCTCAATCACAACATCTGCCGGAAGCGATTTCTGAATGGTAGGAATTTTTTCTTTAACTCTTTGAACGACTTCATTACTATTGGCGCCTTTCAGCATCATAATTACACCTCCCACTGCATCTACTTCGCCATTATAAGTCAAAGCTCCATAACGGACTGCGTGGCCTAAGCCAACATTGGCTACATCTTTAATGAAAATCGGAACACTACCCGTTTCATTTTTGACAGCTATATTTTTTACATCTTCAATCGAAGTAACGATTCCGATTCCACGAATAAAATAGGCATTCGGCTTTTTATCAATATAAGCACCTCCGGTGTTTTGATTGTTTTTCTCTAAAGCAGTAAATATATCTGTAATACTTACTCCCATTGCTTTTAGACGGTTTGGATTTACTGCAACTTCATACTGTTTCAACTCTCCTCCAAAGCTGTTAATTTCCGCAACACCAGGAGTTCCGTTAAGCTGTCTGCGGACAATCCAGTCCTGCATTGTTCTTAGCTCCTTACTGCTGTATTTTTTCTCACTGCCTTTTTTAGGGTGAAGAATATATTGATAGACTTCGCCCAAACCTGTACTTACAGGAGCCATTTCAGGTGTTCCCACACCTTTCGGAATTTCTTCGGCAGCTCTTTTTAATTGTTCGCTGATTAACTGACGGGCAAAATAAACGTCTACATCTTCTTTGAAAACAACGGTAATAACTGATAGCCCAAACCTTGAAATACTTCTTGTTTCTTCAATATTTGGGACATTGGCAATACTTTGCTCGATTGGAAAAGTAACGAGTTGCTCCACTTCCTGTCCTGCAAGCGTCGGGCAAACTGTAATAATCTGTACCTGATTGTTGGTGATGTCCGGTACGGCATCAATAGGTAATTTTGTGGCGCTCCAAGCACCCCAAATGACTAACATCAAAGTCATCAAGCCTATGATGATTTTATTTTTGATGCTAAATCTTATGATATTATCTAACATTGGATTTAAATTTTATTGAATGTCGAGCTCATTTCATCAAAAAAAAAGGATGAATTATGAACGACAAAGATGAGCGGAAACACGATGCAATGATATTGCAAAGTTTCCACGACAAAATGATGAAAGACACACGTCTTACATTAAATCAATAAAAATTAAATTTTAGGGGGTTGCCAAATCTGGTCATACACCAAATGAGCAAAATCATTTTTTTGAAAATGAATTTTTTTTGAGAAATATTCGGTTACCTTTTGTGATAAAGGCATTAAAGGCTCTATTTTAGAAGATGCTACTGTTATCTGACAACAGTTACAGGTACATAATGGAGAACAAATATCTCCTTTGTCTTTAGAATGAGAATCTTCAGAATTGCTAATAGTACTGTAAGAATCTTTAGAATTATTTGGAGACTGCGCATGGATATCACTACAAGGCACTACGGCAAGCACCATGAAATAAATAATTAAAAAGAACTTAACTAATCTCACTTTACAAATATAAATATATTTTTCAAAGTTTAACTAAATATTCTAAAAACTTTTAAAATAAAAATTCTTGAAAAACAAAAACTTATTATTAATAAACTTTTTAAATTTCGCAACTATTAACAAACGACAATCAAATGTAGATTTTTCATCTGTTTTATTTTTGACTAATGATACTGTGAAGCTGTCTGTCTACTATATCAACAAACTAAAATGAATGGTGAAACTTTGATAAGATCTGCCATTTCATTTTTTTATCGATATTTTTATTCCAACTCATCTTTTTCTTCTAAAACTGCAAAACACAAAGTTCTGATTGGTATTAAAAGGTGTTCTGTGGTCTACGGTAAAGCATTCTATTTTATTTAAATGTTCCTTAAAGCGACTTTCCAATGAACTTTCAGAATACTGTTTGATTTCAATACCACTACATTTTATCGGACCTTGTTCTGAAAAGCTCCCGATTACCAAAATTCCTGTTGGTTTAATGTTCTGTTTAACCGTATCGATGTAGCTTTCAATTTCATTATCCTCTGTCAAAAAATGAAAAGCAGCCCTGTCGTGCCAAAAATCATATTGTTCTGTGGGTTTAAATGTACCGGCATCTTCAACTATCCATTTTACACGGTTTGACTTTTCGCCAAGTCGTTGCTTAGCTTTACTAAGTGCTGTCTCTGATATGTCTAAAACTGTAATGTCCTGATAACCCAAGTCAAGCAAGTGATCAACAAAAAAACTATCTCCTCCGCCAATATCAATTATTTTGGCCGTTTTTGATACATTGAATTCTTTAATAAATGCTAATGACGTTTCGGGTGTAGGCTGATACCAGCTTACTTCTTCCAAAGCTTTGGTATTGTATATTTTTTTCCCAATGATTTTTTCTATCAGATAATGACATATCTCTTTAATTTTTTGTACTATTCAAATTTAACTCATTTTTTTTTTACTATATCTCACGTTTAACCACAAACTTACCTTTACCAATAGTATCAAGACGGGAACTTCTACCAACGGTCCAATAACTCCCACAAATGCTTGTGGGGAATGGATACCGAAAATAGATATTGCTACTGCTATAGCCAATTCAAAATTGTTTCCTGTGGCTGTAAATGCGATGGATGCGTTTTTGTCGTAAGGAACTTTTAAGGCTTTATTGATAAAGAAACTAACGAAAAACATTAGTATAAAATAGATAATTAGTGGTATGGCTACTTTTATTACATCCATTGGTAACTCTAATATTTTATCGCCTTTCAAGCTGAACATTAAAACAATAGTAAACAGTAAAGCATATAATGTAATGGGCGATATTTTGGGTACAAATTTCCTGTTATACCATTCTATCCCTTTTGATTTTACTAATGCATAACGGCTTATAAAACCTGCTAAGAATGGAATGCCTAAATATATCAATACGCTTGTTGTAACATCTTTCATTGATACACTTACATTGAAATTTGTCAATCCTAATTTACTCGGTAACACGTTGATGAATAGCCAAACTAAAAAATTGTAACTTATTATCTGAAAGATACTGTTTAATGCAACTAACATAGCTGTATATTCCCTGCTTGCCTTAGCTAAGTCGCTCCATACGATTACCATTGCGATACATCTTGCCAAACCTATCAGTATCAAGCCTGTCATATAATCGGGTTCATTGTGTAAAAACAAAACCGCTAATCCGAACATCAATACTGTACCGATAACCCAATTGAGCAATAATGATATCCCTATTACTTTTTTATCCTTAAATGCTTGGGGCAATAATGAATAATCCACTTTTGCCAATGGCGGGTACATCATCAGTATTAAACCTATTGCCAACGGAATATTTGTAGTGCCTGCGGATAGGGTATCTGTAATTTTTGAGATACCCGGAAAGAAATGTCCCAATCCTATACCTACCGCCATTGCAAGGAATATCCATAAGGTAAGGTAACGGTCAAGAAATTTTAGTTTTGGTTGCATAGCGTTGCTAATTTGTAAGTTCTTTATATTGGTTTGCTGTCAATAAGTTTTCTAATTCTGTAAGGTCTTTGATTTCAATTTTTATCAACCAACCATCTTTATAAGGGTTGTCATTGATTAGTGTAGGTACTTTCAATAGTATGTCGTTCGTTTCAATGATTTTACCCGATACAGGCATAAATAAATCGCTGACCGTTTTAACCGCTTCAACAGAGCCGAATACTTCATCCTGCTGAAAATTATATCCAACATTCGATAAGTCTGCATACACAATTTCGCCCAATTCACTTTGTGCAAATTCTGTGATGCCTATTGTACCTATGTTATCCTGTACGCTTATCCACGTATGTTCTTTTGAATATTTTAAATCGTTTGGAAATTCCATTTTTCTGATTTTTTAGATTAATAACCTCTCCTTAAATTTTCTGCGTATTCGTTTGGTAATGGGCTTTCTTCAATTGCTTTTGCTGCTTTTTCAATATCATAATCAAAGCGTATAAATTCTACTTTGATACTGTCTTTATCCAATACTGAACTATCTTCATTGATTGTAAGCATTACATAACCACCTCTTACATCGCTGTCTTTTGGTTTACCTACTGAACCTATATTTATGGCGTGTCTAAAATGATTTTGTCCGTCAATACCGGAGTTTAAAATACGGTGGTATGGCTTGTGTGTATGCCCAAAACACATAACGTCTGCATCAGCTTGTTCCATTATCCTAAGCATACTTTTTTCTTCCCTATCCTCAAATAAGTATTCGTTTATTTTTCTTGGACTTCCGTGTACTAATAATAAATTGAGCTTATCTTCATTCAATTGAAATTCTACTTTGATATGTACAGGAAGTGTACGCAAATAGGCTCTTTCTTCATCTTTCATAATAGAGTTGGTAAATGAAATAGAGATTTTCCCATTATCTTTTTCCCCGTCTGTTTTGTACGCACATCCACAATCGTTGCTCATACGCCCGATGCCAAAATCATAATTTCCTGCAATGGTTGGTATTTTCCTTTTACGGATTTCGTTTACAACTTCATTTGCCCAAATATTATAACCTACCAAATCGCCTAAGCAATAAATACTGTCGGGGTTTCTTTTTTCTACATCTTCAAAGAATGCTTCTAAGGCAGGTAGATTGGCGTGAATGTCGCTGAATAATGCAATTTTCATTTTTATTGATTTTTATGTTTTGAATTTTGTTTTACTTATTAAGATATTAACAACAACCACCTCCTGGCGTACAAGCGTTTGAATTGTTTACAGATAATTCAGTCAAATTTTTCTTTTGTTTCTCTGAAGGAATGCCACAAGCATCCTGAGCCAAACACGCAGTCGTTTTATTTTTTAGTACAAATGTTTTCCCGTTAAACTCCAAATCGTACTTGCCAATTGTTCCGCTTTGATATTCTACTTCTATCTCAGCATCTTCCATTCCCAATTTTTCTTCAGATAACTTGATGATGTTTAATAGTTTGGTCGGCTTTAATCTATGCTCGTAATCATCTGCATTCCATAATTGAAAGTTGACCACTTTTTCATTTCTGATTGTTCCACCACAATCGATGAAATTCTTTGTAATTACACCCACTTCTGTAACGTGAAAGTGTTCTGGTACAAATATTCCGTTCTCTAATTGAAATTCAACATTATCTAATGTTGGTAAGATTTCTTTGATGTCTGATAGTTTCATAAATCTTCTATTTTATTATGATATTTTTCTATACTTTGGAATTCTATTTTTTATATACAAATTTAATCGATACATAATATTGCAATATAACGATATTAAGGAATGTAAAAAAATGCCTTTAACAGCATTGATTTACTTTTACTTCCTGTTCAAAGAATTGATTGAAATACTCTTGTATCTCTTTCCATTTCTTTTCTTCTATACAATAACAAACTGATTTTCCATCTATTGTACCCTGTATAATACCCATATATTTCAACTCTTTTAAATGCTGCGAGATTGTCGCTTGCGCCAAACCTAATTTATCCACCAAATCATTGCAAATGCAGGATTTTTGATTGATAATATATTGAAGTATAGCTACCCTTGCAGGATGTCCAAAAACTTTAAACAAAGAAGCTAATTTATTTTGTTCATCTGAAAACATATCTGATTTTGTAAGCCCCATACTTAATTATTTAATATCGCAATATTACGATATTAAATTTGAAATACAAAAAGATTTAATAGCTTTTTACAAATTATATTTAAAAAAGGTATCAGGATATAACTTCTATTTTTTATAAAATTATATTTTGAACTTGTTACCATCTTTGAGACAAAATCATACACATTATTAATAATTTTCTAAAATTTTTTCTTTACAACTTTTAAAGACAATCTTCTCGCATAAATCCAGTGATAAATGAATGTGAAGCTCTCATTCCTTTTGTTTCTAATTATTAGACACTAAGAAGGATGCTATATCTCTCACAACTTTACTTATAAATACAGGATATCTCTGGAAAAAAATGTTTTTCTTTCTGATCATTAAGCTGGATTTCTTTTTCAATAAAAAATACTCCGCTAACCTCACACAACTCCCTACAGGAAAAATATTAGGATGTTTTTTGCTAAATTCAAATCTTACGATCTCTCTTGGAAATCGAAAGATATATAAATAAAAAATATATGAAGATTATTAACAAAAGATGACTAGCAGCTTTTTTAGGATGTCGAACTTAAGTTTTGTCTTCTTCAAGACATTTTTGAAATCTTAACAGACAAATTTCAATATCTTTTTAAAAAAACTGTATCATTACTTTACAAGGCATATCAACTTCGAATATAGATCCTCTATACAACTATCTTTGTCTGATAATTTAATTATCTCAGAAATCTTTTTACATTCTTTTGTCAAGATATTTTTGTTTAAGTAACATCATGTCCTCACTAACTTTGCTATCTAATATCTTCGCATAATGCTGCGTAGTTTTAATACTTTTATGACCTAGCATTTTACTTACACTTTCAATAGAGACCCCGTTAGATAAAGTAACGGTTGTTGCAAAAGTGTGGCGTGCAATATGGTAAGTTAATTCCTTATTGATACCGCACAGATCTGCAATTTCTTTCAAATAGGCATTCATCTTTTGATTACTAAGAATAGGCAGAAGTTTTCCACTATTAAGGCAAGCCGGATGATTTTTGTATTTTTTAATAATTTTCTCTGTTTGAGAAAGTATGGGAATATTAGAAGTAGTTTTAGTTTTCTGACGTTTGGTATAAATCCATTGAGAGCCATCAAGACCTAAATTGATATTTTGATATGTTAGTTTTTGGGTATCAATGTACGCCAGTCCGGTGAAACAGCTGAACAGAAAAATATCTCTAACCAAAGACAATCTCTCATTTGTAAAATCTTTGGTAAAAAGCACTTCAATTTCCTGTTCATTAAGAAACATTCTCGTCACTTCATTAAACTTAGAATGATAGTTCATAAAAGGGTCTCGCTCTATCCATCCATTCGCAAGACAAATACGAACAATCTTACCAAAATTCTTAATATACTTAACAGCAGAATTATTGTTGCAGGATCTCTCGGTTCTTAAAAAAAATTCAAAATCATTTAGAAAAGCATAATCAATCTTTTTAATTTCAATGTCGGTAATACTATATTTCCATTTCAAGAAATCTTTTGTATGTTTGAGACATGTTTTATAACGTGTCAATGTTCCTTGTGCAAATTCTTTTTCAATCAGTTTCTCCATTCGATCATTATGATCCTGAAAAATAGGAATGAGCATTCTGGTCAATTTACCTTTACCAACTAACTTATTTTTAAGAGTCTCACAAGTTACTGTTTCCTTATCTCTGATTAATTCGTGATAGGCATCATAAACTTTCTGCTCAAAAGTTTTCAAATAAAAATTAAGTGATCTAAATTCTTCAGAAGAGCCACTAACCTTCTGCATTGCAGAATTCCATTTTGAAGCCTTTACTGTACGTTTTGTGCTTATCTCGAATATCTTGCCATCAATTGTAATTCGTAAGTAAATAGGAGACTCTCCTAAAGAATTGATTTTAGCTTTTTTTACATAGAAAAGTAAATTGAATGTCTTGTTCATTTCGTAAAGGGTTTGAGATTTAAAATTAATCTTAGCAAAAACTTATCACAAGATATTCAGTTCCTGAACTAGCTACTGAACAGGGTTTGTTGAATTTTCAGTGACCTTTTTAAACCTATTTTAACAGGTCACTGAATAGGTCACTTTCAAATTGTGCTTTTTTAACTTTCTTTGAATAGACATAAAACGAAAAAAGCTTTAAAACATATGTTTTAAAGCTTTTTGCACTACTTTGATATTGTAGTTGCGATCCGGACGGGACTCGAACCCGCGACCTCCGCCGTGACAGGGCGGCATTCTAACCAGCTGAACTACCGGATCAATTTTTTTAAAAAGAAATTGAGAAAACTTCTGCGATCCGGACGGGACTCGAACCCGCGACCTCCGCCGTGACAGGGCGGCATTCTAACCAGCTGAACTACCGGATCAATTTTTTTAAAAGAAATTGAGAAAAACTTTTGCGATCCGGACGGGACTCGAACCCGCGACCTCCGCCGTGACAGGGCGGCATTCTAACCAGCTGAACTACCGGATCAATTTTTTAAAAAGTAATTGAAAAACTTTATGCGATCCGGACGGGACTCGAACCCGCGACCTCCGCCGTGACAGGGCGGCATTCTAACCAGCTGAACTACCGGATCATTGTTTTGTGTGAAAGAACTTCGTTTCTTTTTCGTGGTTGCAAAATTACACCTTTTTTTATTACCTGCAAATTATTTTCAAAAAAAAAGCCTCCCAATGGTGGAAGGCATTCATTATCAAACTTATTTTTTTATAAGTGTGCGCTTAATTTTTCAGCGATTACCTCTTTAGGAGCTACACCTACTAATTTATCCACTACTTCTCCGTTCTTAAAGATAAGAACAGTAGGAATATTTCTGATGCCATACTGCATTGAAATTTCCTGGTTGTTGTCTACATCCACTTTCCCTACTACTGCCTTTCCTTCAAAGTCTGAAGCTACTTCTTCGATGATTGGTCCTAATGTTCTGCAAGGCCCACACCATACTGCCCAGAAGTCAACTAAAACTGGTTTGTCAGATTTTAAAACCGTATCCTGGAATGAGCTGTCTGTAATTTCTAAAGCCATTTTTGTTTCTTTTATTTTAATTAATATTATTTTCTTCTTTACGTCTATCGAGTGTTCAAAATTACGACTTTTACATCATAAGACTATCTATGCTCAACATTAGTTTTTTCTATAGTATAGTCTTTTGAAATTTCTTTAAGGGCATTTACCAATGCATCTATATCAGTTTTCGTTGTTAAATGACTGAAAGAGATGCGTAGCGGTGTACAGTGCTCCATTTCATCCTCAGAAAGCACCATCATCATCACCATAGAAGGTTTAGATGCGCCGGAAGAGCATGCGCTTCCCTGGGAGATAGCAATTCCTTTCATATCCAGCTGAAGACCTATTAATGGGTTTTTATAAGGAAGCAATGCACTTAAAACAGTATAAAGACTGTTTTCTTTCTCAGCACTTCTTCCGTTAAATTTTATTCCTTTAATTTCAGCAGATAACTTTTCAATAGCATAATCTTTAATTTCCTGCATATGCTGAGTATATTCATTCATATGATTCAGGGAAATCTCCAATGCTTTTCCAAGCCCTACGATACCACAAACATTCTCTGTTCCGGCTCTAAGACTTCTTTCCTGAGGTCCTCCGGTAATAATACCTTTTAAACCCGTTGATTTTCTGATGTATGCAAAACCTGAACCTTTTGGCCCGTGAAACTTATGTGCACTGCATGAAGCGAAATCTACAGGGATATCTGAGAAATCAAGGTTCATGTGAGCCATCGTCTGTACAGTATCTGAATGGAAAAGAGCGTTATACTTCTTGCAAAGTTCAGCAGTTTTTTTAAGATCCATCAGGTTTCCGATTTCGTTATTGGCATGCATTAGGCTTACCAATGTTTTTTTATCTGAGGACTTTAATAATTCTTCTAATTTATTAAGGTCAATATCTCCTTTTTCGTTGGGGCGGATATAATTTACTTCTACTCCTTTTCTCGCTTTCATATCCAGGATACTTTCAGAAACACATTTATGTTCTAAAGGCGAACTGATGATTCTTTCTACTCCAAGGTGCTCTACCGAAGATTTGATAATCATATTGTTGGATTCTGTTCCACAGGAAGTGAAAATGATCTCAGCAGGAGTTACATGAAGATACTCTGCAACCTGTCTTCTTACATTTTCAATAAGGATTTTGGCTTCCTGTCCAAAGCTATGAGTTGAAGATGGGTTTCCGAAGTTCATCTTCATCGTATCAACCATTGCATCTATAACTTCTTCTGCAAGCGGAGTGGTTGCGGCATTATCTAAATATATTTTATCCATTATTATTTTGAATATTTTAATTCTACGGAAGTAAACTGGTAATCTGCAGGAACAGCAAAAACGAACCAAGGATTGGAAAGCACCTGAATTTCCATTCCGCCGGAAGGTTCTCCAGCCGGAACTTCTACATACAGTACATTATTCTTTACAGATACGCCTTTAATCTCATTGATGGTATGGCTGCCTGATCTGAAGCCTCCCAGATTGTATACAACAACTTTCTTATCTTTTGGAAATTTCGGATAATGAGAGGCAGGATCTTTTCCATCCTCTACAAACTGAAAACCACTTTTTCCTAAAGCAAGGTATTCTTTTTCATCTTTAATAATCCTGAAACCCGGTCTTTCGGCACCTCCCTGAGAGCTGGTTACAAGAAGTTCTGCTTTCTGCTCCATATCAGACAATTTTTGTTGAGATGATGTTGTACTTGCACAGCTCATCAGAATGGCTGCAGATGCAATTAACAGACTTTTCATTTTTTACACTTTTATCACCCAAAATTAGTGAAAAAATTGGTAATGTCCCTCATTGGCCCATTTCAACATTGGCCTATCTCCGGAAGTATCACCAAATGCAATAATTTTATCATACTTGGAATTATGTATTTCTTCCTTTATTCGAACCAGTTTTTCTTTCCCGTTACAGTTTTTTCCGATAAAGTTTCCCGTGAAGACACCGTTTTTGAACTCTGCCCGCGTAGAAACAAGCTGCATTTTCAGCACTTCGGCAAAAGGTTTCACCCAGATATCCAGAGAAGCAGTTACCAATAAACTCTGTGTATTATTCCTATCGATATTTTGAATAAAATCCAGAGCATTTTCCCTTACTATTTTAGGGTAATGTGTCTCAAAGAACTGTTTGGATTTCAGTTCTATTTTTTCCTGAGTCTGCCCTTTTAAAATAGATCCGATAAAGCTTTTTTTCACTTTTTCAGTTTCTGCCAGCTTAAGTTTTAGGAGAATGAAAAGTGGTACATGTTTTAAAAATTGTATTCTATATTTTGTAGGATCGTAGAATTTAAGATACATAAACATAGTATCTTTATACGTCAGGGTTCCGTCAAAATCAAAACAATACAACTTTTTCATTTTTTTTAAAGCTTTAACTTTTTAAATATAAATTCAGGGATATTCCTGATGATCATCATAATAATACTCCAAATAGGCAAAACATAAGCCACATCCTTTTGCTTTTTGAACGCTTTATAAATACAAGCCGCTGCCTGTTTAGGAGTTGCTGTTAATTTAGGATTCAAAGGCAGCCCTTCTGTCATTTTAGTTGCCATAAACCCGGGCTTCACGGTTAATACATGCACTTTTTTACTGAAAAGGTAATTTCTGAGACCACTCAGGTATGCTGTAAAAGCGGCCTTTGCACTTCCGTAAATCAAATTACTCTGTCTTCCTCTGTCTCCTGCCACTGATGAAAGGCCAATGATCGTTCCGGATCTTCTGCTTTCAAATTTATGGGCAAAATAATTCATTACCGGAATCAGTTTAGAGTAATTAATATTAATAATGCGTTCTGTATTCTTATTATCATACAGCCCTTCTTCGGTTCCTTCTCCTAAATATCCTACGGCACAAAATAATACATTTGAATTGATATAATCAAATCTGTTATAATCTATTTCTTTCATTAAGTCCAGTTCAATCACTTCGGACTGTTGCAGAAATTTTACATCAATATGTCTTGCAAATCTTTCTGTAGTTTCTTTATTTGAGGTAAAAAGATAGATTTTTTCATACTTTTCTCCTTCCTGAAGCGCTTTTTCCACAAAAGCCTGTGCCACTTCAGATGTACTTCCCAGAACTATCATTATGAGTTGTTATTGTTTAAGATTCTTTTGTGCTGTAAAGACACAAATTTAGGACTTCTAATATTTTTCAGGTAATTGGTTAATGAGGACCTGCTCATGCTGTCTTTGGTAAGATAAATTCTTCCTCCAAACTCCTGAACAATACTATCCAGCTCGTCTACCAATTTTTTCAGCTTTGAATTTACTTTAAAATCTAATGCCAGCGTATACCCTTCTACAGGGAAAGAATTGTAGGCTTGCGGATTATTCTTCCCGAAAAGCTTTAACACTGCTAAGAATGAGCCGTTCCCACTGTTAGCAATCGTTTCAAGAATTCTTTTCATTCCTTCTTTTCCTGATTCTTTTGGAATTACCATCTGATATTGTATAAATCCTGATTTCCCGTAGATCTTATTCCATTCATTAATGGCATCCAAAGGATAGAAGAATGTTTCGTAATCAATAAAATTCTTAACTTCTTTTTTGGATTGTTTTTTATAATAGAGCCAATTGAAAATTTTTACTGTAAGGGCATTCAATACAAATCCCGGAAAGTAAAAAGGAACAGTGGGTTGTAATTTTTTCTTCAGCCTTAAAGGTGTTTTTGCCATAGCCTGGGGTAATTCATGCTGGAAAGCATGTTCTCCTCTCATCAGAATACTTCTTCCGATATTTTTCCCTTTCTGAAGACAATCAATCCAAGCTACCGTATAAGTCCAGCTTTCACTTTCATCAAACAGCCTAAAGATTTCATCAAGATTATCTGCTTTGATGCTTTCCTGACGGATATAGGCGGATTCAATATTTTTAAGCTTAAATTTCGCAGTCAGAATAATTCCTGTCAATCCCATTCCACCTATAGTAGCCCAGAACTTTTCTGAATTTTCTTCTCTTGAACAGGTAATGATTTCACCGTTCTCAATCATCAGTTTGAATTCGATGACATATTCTGAGAAGCAACCTTCTGCATGGTGATTTTTTCCATGTACATCAGAAGCAATAGCTCCTCCTACAGAAACGAACTTGGTTCCCGGAGTTACATATAGGAAGTACCCCTGTGGAACTGATATTTCAAGCACTTCCGAAAGCAATACTCCGGATTCACATTCTATAACCCCGTTCAGACGGTCAAAACTGATGAATTTATTTAATTTTTTGGTAGAAAATATGCTTTCTCCCAATGAAGCATCTCCATAGCACCTTCCGTTTCCTCTGGCAATAACTTCATTGTGGCTGAGGACGAATTCTTTTATGTTTTTGAAGCTGTCCTCAGATCTCATTTCTTTTTCCACTACCGGGAAATTACCCCAGTTTGTAACTTTCTGTGTGAAATTCGGCTTCATTTCTTAAAGTAAATTTGAATTAAAAATGTGGCCACCCAAAGTAATAAAGTAACCTGTATATAACGGTCTCTGTACACAATTTTTGTAGGAGATTCTGTTCTGTTGTACACCAGTGTCTGCTGCAGATATCTTAAAAGAGCAAATACAACAAAAACTACCGTATAAAATACTCTTTCATGGAATCTTGCCTGCACTTCAGGTGAAAGGGTAAACATCAGATAACAAACAATTGCCAGGGTGATAGAGATAGACAATGCAATATCTGCAAACTGTACATTATAACCATCCAGAGCTTTTCTTGTTTTTCCTGAAACCTGTGCATTGATAAGCTCTCCTCTCCTTTTCCCGATAGCCAGTACCAATGCCAGAACAAAAGTCAGTAAGATTGCCCATTGCGAAATGCTGATCCCGGTAATATAGCCGCCTGCCAGCACCCTCAGTACAAATCCTATGGCAATGATAAAAATATCAATAATCGGAACATGCTTTAATCTGAAGGTATATGCAAGATTCATTACCACATAAAAAGCGATAATGGTAGCAAATTTCCATAGCGGCTGCTGAAAATACAGCTGGGCAAACCCTACAAAAGCAATATCTGCAATTACAAGCCCAATAAGAATTGCTATTGCAGTTGATTTTGAGATAGCACCACTCGCCAGTGGACGTCTTCTTTTTTCAGGATGTTTCCTGTCTGCTTCAATATCATTATAATCGTTAAGAATATAAACAACACTGGCAGCGAATGAAAAGATGATAAAAGCAAAGATACTTTTGGTAAGTAAATCAAGGTTGGTAATATTACCAGAGAAGAATAGAGGAACAAATACAAAAAGGTTCTTCACCCATTGCTCTACACGGAGCAGTTTTAAATATTTTTTCATTTATGTTATTTCAATTACAAAAATAATAAATTAAAAATTGATAGGCATAAAAATACAAAAAAAACCGCCGAGGCGGTCTTTTACGAAAATATTTATATATTAAATTAATTACTGCCCTTGCTTGGCATCGTTAATCATTTTTTCATTTGCAGTAATAGCGAATTCAACTCTTCTGTTTTTAGCTCTTCCTTCATCTGTATCGTTGCTTGCAACCGGCATATTTTTACCTTCACCTTTAGTGAACATTCTGCTTCCTGCAATTCCTTTTCCTACTAAGTAAGCTTTCACAGCATCAGCTCTTCTCTGAGAAAGGGCCATATTGTATGCGTCTTTACCTACGCTGTCTGTATGACCATAGATATTGATATTAGTATCAGGATTGTCAGCCAACACCTTCGCTAATTTATCCAAGTTACCCTGAGCAACAGAAGTAAGGTTAGATGAGTCGAAAGCAAAGTTTACAATACTTTCATTCATCGTCACTTTAATACCGTCTCCTACTCTTTCTACCTGAGCACCTGGCAAAGTTTCTTTAATATCCCTGGCCTGCTTATCCATTTTGTTACCGATAACGTTACCAGCAACACCTCCGATAATACCTCCTAATACAGCACCAATAGCACCGTTTCCTCCTTTTCCTACGTTGTTTCCAAGGATACCACCCAGTACAGCTCCTGAAGCAGCTCCTACAGCAGTACCTCTTTGTTGGTGATTTGAATTCTGAACGGCTTCACAACTTGTCAATAATAATGCTGATGACAAGAAAAGAGCTCCTACGTATGTTTTTGTAAATTTCATTTTTTAATCTTTTATGTTATTTAATTATTTCATTCCGGTTCTTTCGAAGTTGTAAACTACTTTTACACTTCCTCCTTCAAACGGAACGTCTTGCTGAAGAGAAAACTGATCTGTGGTTTGGTTAATTACCGATAAAGTATAACCTGCAACGTTTTGTTTTGCTTTTGTACCTGCAAGAACTTTTTTAAACATAAATGTATCACCATTCTTAATTTCAAACTTGATAGGCTGTGTAATTGCCGGGCAGCTTCCACCTCCATTCAGAGTGTAAGCACCTGTCCAGTTGTTAGGAATTAATCTCCAGTGGCTTCCAACGAAACACTGCGCATCTGCCCCCTCATCAAAAGGCTTAATTTTATATCCTTTATCGTAGTCTATGCTCACAATCTGCCAGTCCCCTTTTAATTTAAGAAAATCTGCTCTTTGATTCTGAGATGTAGCTGCGTTATTCACAGAGGAACAAGACACTGCAAAAAGTGATGTTCCTAACATCCCTGCAAGTAGTAACTTTTTCATTTTGTTGTTTATTATTTTGTTACCAATAAAGTTACAAAAAACCGTGCCAAAATTGTAATTAAAAAATAAAAAAGTCCGAAAAATTTCGGACTTTTTTATTAGATATTTAAAAGTGAATATTTTACATGTTTTTTTGAAGATAACAAAACAGCGTTGTATTACGGTTTATCTCTTTTATCTACAAGTTCTCATTCACAAAACGAATATCAAAATCATTTATAAATAATTATTTTTTCACAGCTTTAGTTGCTTTTTTAACAACGGGAGCTTTACTTTCTTTATAGAAGTTATTATAAGCATATTCAGCGGCTTTTTTCACATCTATTACTCCTCCGGCTGCAGAAAAATCTGCAAATCCATTAGCTGTACTAGGATTGCTTGATTTTTTCAATGATTCAATAATCTGGTCTGGCTTAAGACTAGGCATATAAGCTAACAGAACAGCTGCTGCCCCGGCCACTACAGGAGAAGCCATGGATGTTCCATCCAGATATTCATACTTACTTCCTTTAACTGTTGAGTAAATTCTTTCTCCCGGTGCAAAAACATCCACCATTTTTTTATTGAAATTGGAAAAGCTTGCTCTAAGGGCATTATTATCATTGGTACTGGCTCCTACTACGATAACATTATTAACAAACGGTTTTTCATCGTTAACATTTTTATAATTGGTAGGATATGCCAAATGCTCTGCTACATCTTCGTTTTCATTACCTGCTGCTTTTACTAAAAGAACTCCTTTATCTTCAGCATATTTAAAAGCATCCCAAACTACATTTTTACCTGGAGAAACCGGCTTCCCAAAACTCATGTTAAGGATTTTAGCTCCGTTGTCTACGGCATATCTGATTGCATTGGCAACGTCTTTATCTCTTTCATCTCCATTAGGTACTGCTCTTACCGTCATAATTTTAGCAACCTTGGAAGCAATACCATGTTGTATTTCTTTCCCTTGCGGAAGCCCGGCAATAATTCCGGCTACGTGGGTTCCGTGCTCAGCATCTGGTCCTTCGTAGTGGTTGTTTCCATAATTTTTTTCAGAATAGTCATCGTAGTTATCTCCTACAATTTCTTTTCTCGGGTCATAGGAAAGGTCATATTGCTTGGCAGCCGGTGCATAATGATCGATGGCTTCCTTCATGTCCTTTTTCATCTTTTCTTCAAATTCTGCAGAGGATTTTCCTTTAAAATCCGGGCTTTGAGAAACCTGGCTTAAAACTTCCAGAGCAACAGCATCTCTTTGATCTGTAGGTTTTTTAATAGACGCAATATTTTCTGCAGTTACCGGTTTTCCTGCCAATAATTTTACCATATTCGGGATCAGCTCATTGATCATAGAATATGTTCTGAAGTTTTGCTGAGATTCAATACTTTTCTTTGTGAAAAGATCTTTAGCTTTCATATACATGGCAAAGTCTTCCGGCATTTTAGCCTGATTGTCTTTGTTCTTCACAGAATCTTCTCCTTCAAACAGAGGTTTATATTTGGCAACAACTCTGGTTACTTCCATATTATCGATATCAATATCACCATTTTTCCCTCCTATGAAGTTCCATCCGTGAATATCATCGATATATCCGTTTCCATCGTCATCTTTACCATTTCCAGGTACTTCATTAGGATTTGTCCACATATTTTTAACCAATCCGGGGTGATCTACCTGTACTCCACTATCCAAAACTCCTACGATTACCGTTTTAGGCTTTAATCCTTTTGATTCCAGATATTTATATGCATTTTCTGTATTAACGCCATACACTTTTGAAGTGGCAAAATCTTTATGATACCACATCATTAGGTTTTTATCTTCTTTTGGGTCAGTACTTTTAGTTTTTGACTCCTGTGCAAAGGAGAATCCAAAACCTGTTAAAAAAACTGCTGCTAATAATACCTTTTTCATATATTGATATTTGTTTTAAAGTCGTATATAGCCGTCATCCGTTTTATTCGTATTGAAATCCGATAGTGACGACCTTCTATTAATGTTTTATATTTTTTATATAAGCAAGCGATTCAGGGCCTTTATTACAGATAAGATCCAGAACCGACAAATCTTCTAAAAATCCGAATTTATCTGAGAAGGTCTGATAATAACTTTCCATTTGAAATTCTGAAGGCTGCTTTGCAGAGAATTTTTCTCTGAAACTGATCCCTTCCGGATTTTTGATATATTCTTTATTCAAAGAGTGTGCCTTTTCTGTCTTCAGTATCTGTTGGATGATTTCTAACCCTTTAAGGTTAAAATCCAGAAGAAACTTTTCTTTCAGGTCAAAAATCTTTCTGAACTTATCTTCATAATATTCAAAGTAAGGCGAGCTTTGATACGCTGTTTGTATTGATTTCCAGTGAAGTGTTCTCCAATCTTCCCTGTAAGAAATCTCGATATCTTTAAATTCTCTTTTCCCGTTATGATTGATGGGAATAATAAGTGATAATTTTCCGTTAGCCCCATAGATATTAGCCCTGTTTCTATAGGTTTGCTTCGGAAAGTTTTCAAACTGCTCCAATACTATTTCATTTTCAGCATCTAAAAACACTGAAAACCATGAGACCGGTGGCATATAAAATACCGGCAATAAAACATTCTTCATATTCATAATGCAAAAATGAAGTATTTTTTCAAATACTTCATTCTATTTTAAGTTTAATTTTATTTATAGTTCGTCTTCTGTTTTTTTCTTTCTGAATAACTTCACGAAATACTCCCAACCGAAGAATAATATTAAAATCATAGCTGCAATCCACCAGTATGAAGTCTTATTGGCTTCTCCTGTGTTTGTTGCCTTAAACATCCTGTCCCAACGGATCTTGAATGGCGCCTGATAGCTAGAACTGCTGTCTGCAAAAGCTCCCTGAAGGCTCATCCATGTAAACATAGGCTTTCCAACAATATTTTCTTCCGGTACGAAACCAAAGAATCTTGCATCTAATGAAGCATCTCTGTTATCCCCCACCATCATATAATAATCCTGCTGAATGGTATATTGGTTAGCTTCTTTTCCGTTGATGAAGATCTTTCCGTTTTTCTTTTCCAGACTGTTATGCTCATATTCGGAAATGATCCACTGGAACATTGGAAGAGTTTCATTATTGATGGCTACCACATCTCCTTTTTTAGGAATTCTTACCGGGCCATACCAATCCTGATTCCAAGGTTTGTTAACAGGAAAAATAGACTGCGTTGTATCAATTCTGGTTTTTGCTTCGTCTCTATAAGCTATGGCAGCTTCTCCCTTCACCGAAACATCTTCTTTCATGTCGATTACATGAGGAAGTTCTTTAATGTCTTTCGCAATCTTATCTGTTAACCCCTGAAAGCCATAAATAAAGCCTCCATTATTCTGCTGTATTTCCTGAACCGGTAAAAATCCATATGCTTTATATAAGGTTGGAATATCTAACTGACTGTCGGTTGTTACAATATATCTGTGCTGTACTTCCTGGTCTCCCAGAACGGTTTCCGGCTTTCCGTTCACGAAAAGTCTTCCGGCTCTCATTTCAAAAGTATCACCTGCTGTAGCCACACATCTTTTTACATAGGGATCTTTTCTGTCGATTGCTGTATGAACTGAATCCTGTGGATAGTTGAAAACTACAACATCGTTTTTCTGTGGCTTATTGAACTGTAAAATTCTTGTATAAGGCAGTTTTACTCCGTCTACATAAGATTTAGGGTCATCTTTTGGATTTCCCTTCTCTCCTGTATCCATGATTGTTCCCTGAAGGAAAGGTATGGCTAAAGGACGCATCGGAAGTCTGTATCCATAGCTCCATTTATTTACGAAAAGGAAATCTCCTACTAATAAGGTTCTCTCCATAGATCCGGTAGGAATTCCGAACGGCTGTGTTACAAAAACGTGAATAATGGTTGCAAATACTACTGCGAAAGTAATAGACCCCAAAAATGTATCTTTCTTTTTTGCTTCTTTTTCTTCATCAGTAAGAAACAGGTCATTTGCATTTTCATCTTCCAGCTCTACATCTTTGGAATAGTTAATGGTTGCCATATAGATAAATGGAAGAATCACGGTAAGGATCTGATCCTTAAAAAGTGTTTTTCCGAATTTCTTCACTAAATAAAGATGGAAAACAGACATCATGATTGGACCCACAATCGGAAGATAGGAAAGAATAGCCCACCATTTTGGATGTTTTGTTTCTTTCAGAATAATAAAATAATTATAGAAAGGTATAAATGCAAATAAAGGGCTATAGCCCATTTTCTTAAATAACTTCCATGTTGAAATCCCCATTAATACGGATAAAATGAGGACATACACTGTATACGTTAAAAAATAATTCATAATTTTTTGTGCCTGTTCTTATGATATAAATGATAAATGATGAGTAATCAATGATAACAGCTGTTCCGCTATTGACAATTCACTATTCATCATTTTCATATTGGTCTGCAATTTACAGAATTTGTTACAATTAAAGCCCTAAAACGTCTTTCATTCCGAAGTTCCCTTTTTTATCTTTAATCCATTCAGCAGCTACCACTGCTCCCAATGCAAAGCCATTTCGGTTGAATGCGGTATGCTTGATCTCAATTTCATCCACTCCGCTTCTGTAGAAAACACTATGGGTTCCGGGAACTTCATCTTCACGAACTGCGAAAATTCCCAGTTGTTTACCTTCTGTTTCTTCCAGTTTCCAGGCATCAAATTTCGGATTGTTATTGATAATCCCTTCTGCTATAGAAATTGCGGTTCCGCTTGGGGCATCTTTTTTATGGATGTGGTGAATTTCTTCCAGCTGACATGAATATTCGTCTACATTCTTCATCAGATCAGCTAGTTTTTCATTCAGAGCAAAGAATAAATTAACCCCTAAACTGAAGTTTGAGCCATATAGAAATGCTGTACCGTTATCTACAGCCAGTTTTTCTATTTCAGCTTTTTTATCCAGCCACCCTGTTGTTCCGCAGATTACCGGGATTTTATTTTCAAGACATGCTTTGATGTTGTCATAAGCAACTTCGGGCAAGGAAAATTCTATAACAACATCAGGATTGTTAAGATTTTCAGCAGTTGGAGTTTCCTTCAGGCGGGCAACAACTTCATGACCTCTTTTCTGTGCGATCTCATCTATGATCTTACCCATTTTACCGTAACCAACTAATGCTATTTTCATGTAATTTTTTTATTTCATTTATAACATTCCACCTTTCGGTTTTATGTATGTATTATCTATTAAAATCTATAACTTAAAGCGAATCCTGTTTTTGGGGCATCAAATCCATACTGATCCTGAATTACTGATGGCTTAAAGGTCAAATCAGGATCATGGCGGCTTTCATAAAGGTGTGCATCCACTACAGCGTCTACAATATTCAATATATAGATCAATCCTGTAATGGCGATGGCATAATCCCTTTGTCTTTTTGCTCTGTCCTGAGCATTCCCTAACGCTTTTTTATCTAACCAGGGACGGGCATCCACAAATTCATTGGGCGTACCGTTTAACTTGGCAATATAGTATTCGCGATACTTCTTATATTGATTATCATTCCATATCGCAATACCTACTCCTGCTCCCACAGCTCCCCAAACGATTGGAATTTTCCAGTATTTTTTATTGTAAAACTGTCCTAAACCCGGTAGTACTGCCGAATATAAACCGGCCCTGGTTGGATTCAGTTTTACTGTAACCTTTGTTGGCCCATTGGCTTTTTCAAGATCTTCAATAATTTTAGCCTCCGTTTTGGTTGGTTTTACCACAGGAAGTTCCTCTTTCGGAGGGGTCTGTATCCGAACTGTATCAATGGGTGCAACTTGTGAATAAGCCCATGCAGCAATACACAAGAAAAATGTGAAAAATATTTTCTTCATTTATTTAATATGGGATAAAATATATTCCAGCTCTTCTTCATTCTTGAAGTCCAGAACAATTTTACCTTTTTTACCATTTCCAGAAGCCTTGATTTCCACTTTTACATCCAGGATGTCAGCGATAGTCTTCTGGGCTCTTTTATAGTTATTGGAAAGTTCTGCTTTTGCTTTTTTAGCCGCTGCAGACTTTGGATTCTTTAATGCTGCCGCAGCCTGTTCAGCCTGGCGAACATTTAATTTTTCTTTAATGATGAGATCGAATAAAACCTGTTGATCTTCTTCACTTTCAACACTGATAATAGCTCTACCGTGTCCCGCAGAAATTTCACCGCTTCTGATGGCATTCTGAATATCAGGATTCAATCTTAAAAGCCTTATTGAATTGGTAATGGTACTTCTGTCTTTTCCTATTCTCTGGCTAAGATTTTCCTGAGTAAGACCAATTTCTTCCAAAAGTCTGTGATAAGTAAGGGCAATTTCAATCGCATCCAGATCTTCTCTCTGAATGTTTTCAACAAGAGCCATCTCAAGAAGCTCCTGGTCGTTTACCAAACGGATATAAGCCGGAACTGTAGTTAAACCTGCAATTTTACTTGCCCTGTAACGTCTTTCCCCGGATATAATCTCGAATTTTTCACCGTCTTTTCTTAGAGTAATCGGCTGAATGATCCCTAAGTTTTTAATAGACTGTGCTAATTCTTCTAATGCTTTTTCATCAAAATAAGTTCTCGGCTGCGTTGGGTTCGGATATATATCTTCAAGCGCAACTTCTACAATATTTCCCACAAACTTGTCTGCTCCCTCATCTGTAGCGGAGTTGACAGTTGCTTTGGATTCTGCACTTAAAATGGCGCCCAAGCCGCGTCCCATAGCTCTTTTTTTGTCCTTCATAGATATAATTGATAAATGATGTTTGTTAAGTGATGGCTAGCATTCACTCAGTGCCATTTATTATTAATTTAATTCTTTACTAAGTTTTCGTTCTTTAAAAGAACTTCTTCAGCTAACTGAATATACTGAACTGCTCCTTTGCTTTCTGCGTCATAGTTCAGGATACTTTCTCCGAAACTTGGCGCTTCGCTCAATCTTACGTTTCTGCTGATGATGGTTTCAAAAACCATTTCAGGAAAGTGAAGATTTACTTCTTCCACTACCTGATTAGACAGCCTTAATCTGCTGTCGTACATCGTAAGAAGAAGACCTTCTATTCCAAGATCTTTGTTATGGATCTTCTGAACATTTTTAACGGTATTCAGAAGTTTTCCAAGTCCTTCTAATGCGAAATACTCACACTGGATCGGGATAATTACAGAATCTGCTGCCGTAAGGGCATTCACGGTAATTAGACCTAAACTCGGAGCACAATCAATGATAATATAGTCATAATCATCTCTTACACTGGCCAAAGCTTTTTTCAGCATATATTCACGATCTTCTTTGTCTACCAATTCAATCTCTGCTGCTACCAGGTCAATATGTGATGGAATAATATCCAGATTCGGCGTTGCCGTTCTTTTGATACAGGCTTTTGTATCTGCACTATGCTCCAGTAGATTATATGTGGAATACTGAACATCTTCTACTCCCAACCCAGATGTAGCATTGGCCTGAGGGTCAGCGTCAATAATCAATATTCTTTTTTCCAATACTCCTAATGCTGCTGCTAAGTTTACAGCTGTAGTAGTTTTTCCTACTCCACCTTTTTGATTAGCAATACCTATGATTTTTGCCATTATTAGAACTTTAAGTTTCAAAAATACACTTTTTTCTTTGCTCCCGATAGATGGGGAAAATCAAAATTGAGTTAAAATATTGTTAATAAGCAATTTAACGATAAAAAAAATTATCCACAAAAAAAATTCTTTGTGGATAACTATTAAAAATTGATTTTTGATATTAATTATCAAACTTCATGGAGATTGGAAACTTGAAGTAACTTCTTACAAATTCACCTTTTTTGTTTTTGGCAGGAATCCAGGTTCCTTTGTTTGAAATTGCCTTCACTGTTCTGATGGCCTCATTGTTAAAATCGGCATTGGTTCCGTTAGCTTTTACCCCTGAAATTGTTCCATCCATTTCTACAATGAATGTAACCATAGTTTTTAGTATTTCTTCTGATTCGAAACCTGAACCATCGAAGCTGTTCATTACTTTGTTTCTGAAAGAATCTATTCCGCCTTTAAAATTGGCTTCTACACCAAGCTCTCCTGCTTCTACAATTTTATTCTTATCAACAGGTTCCTGAATTGTTGGTGGTGGCGTATTGATTACCGGCCCTGTAGGTGCGGTTGTTGGTACATACGTATTTTGAGGTACTACATTGCCTTTAAAATCATTTTTAAAGCCAGCTACAGCGTCATCCGGAACAGGATCATTTTTTACATTGTCCTGAGCTTTGCGTGATGGTGTTGGAACTGTGCTGTCAAATGTTTTTGCATCTGGAGCAGTGGCTGGTTTTACAGTTTCAATTGGTGGTATCACTTCTGGTGTATCTACATTTTTGATATCAATTGGTCCAAAATCACAAGCAATAATCTGCTCTGTAATACTTGGCCCTTTTAAAGCAGAAATTACAGCTGGTGTAATAGAAACTGCAGCCATTAGGCTTACTCCTATAAAAAGTGCTTTGGTTAATATTCTATCTGATTCGTTTCTTAATACATAGGCCCCGTATTCTTTGTTGCGGTGCTCAAAAAGAACTTCGTTAAAACGAAATTCCTGGTTCTGATTATGGTGTTTCATCACTATTACTATTTAAACTGTTAAAAAATGTGATTATTAGTTTTATTAGTTCTTATCGATAAGCAATGTTTCAATATCAAAAGATTTGCCATAATTTTACCAAAACAACATAATATTATAAAATTTTATGAAAATGTTTAAAATTTAACATTTCAAACAGTAAAAATATACAGACAAATTCCACCAAAGTATTGAATTATGTAAAAATCATCAGCAGTATAATTAATGGTACTAATAATCCCACTGCATTAATAATGATGAGAATAACAGAACTGATTTTTGCTCTTTTATAACTTTTACCAGCAAAATAAATAGCAGCAATACTAAATAACAGGCTACAAACAATAAATAGCTTCAGCAGGAAATTATTATGAATATTTATAGGTAATCCTAAATAAATAAACAACAATACCATTGTTTTCCATTTGATTATATATAAAAGTTAAATATAAGAGTTTCAATAAATCAAAAAAAAGAGACTACCAAAATGATAGTCTCCCTGTTATTATATAGTCTAAGAATATTAGAATAATTCTTTTCTGATGATGTTCTGGCTTCTTTCTGGGCCTACAGAAACTAAATAAACGTTAATTCCCAAGTATTTCTCAATAAATTCGATATATTTCTGAGCGTTTGCAGGAAGTTCATCATAGCTTCTCGCCTTTGTAATATCTTCCTCCCAACCTGGTAAATCCTGGTAAATTGGCTCATAATCATACAGTTTTGTAGTAGAAGAAGTGAAGTAATCGATGATCTTTCCATCTTCTGTTTTGTAATGAGTAACAATTTTCAGGTTTTCAATGCCTGTAAGTACGTCAAGTTTTGTAATCACAAGATTGTTGATTCCGTTAATCATACAAGCATGCTTTAAAGAAACAAGGTCTAACCAACCTGTTCTTCTTGGTCTGCCTGTAGTAGCTCCGAATTCACCACCGATTTGTCTAATCTTTTCCCCTAACTCGTTGTCTAATTCAGAAGGGAAAGGGCCGTTTCCTACTCTTGTACAATATGCTTTTGCAACCCCGATAAGATTCTGAAGTGAAGTTGGCGGTACTCCTGCTCCTGTACAAACTCCTCCTGTAGATGGAGAAGACGAAGTAACGTATGGATAAGTACCAAAATCAATGTCAAGCATTAAAGCCTGTGCTCCTTCGAACAACACATTCTTTCCTTCATGAATAGCTTCATTCAGTTCAAGTTCCGTATCTACAATTCTGTCCTGAAGCTGTTTTCCGATCTCTAAAAATTCATTGTAGATTTCCTCAACATCTAAAGCTGGTTTTCCATAATATTTTTCAAAAAGAGAGTTTTTAACTTTTAAGTTTTTCTCAATTTTTTCTCTTAAAATCTCAGGATTTAATAGGTCAACCATTCTGATTCCGACCCTTGCGATTTTATCTTCATAACAAGGTCCGATTCCTTTTTTGGTTGTTCCGATCTGAGTTCCACCGTGTTCCTCTTCACGGTAAGTATCCAAAAGGATGTGGTAAGGCATAATAACATGCGCTCTTCTGCTGATAAAAATATGGTCTGTTCTCAAGCCTTTGCTTTCGATCTGACCAACTTCTTTAATAAAAGACTTAGGGTTTACCACTACTCCGTTTGCAATGATACATTTCCCTTTGCATTGAAGAACTCCTGAAGGAAGAAGGTGCAGAACGAATTTTTCATCACCAACGTATACCGTGTGACCTGCGTTGTCTCCACCCTGGAAGCGCACCACATAGTCTGATTTTGCTGATAAAACATCCGTGATTTTACCTTTGCCTTCATCTCCGTACTGAAGACCTACAACTACATAAGTTGACATATTTTACTTTTGTTTTAAGATTCGTGCAAAATTACTTTTAAAAAAAATGACAGCCAAATTATATGGAAATTTATTTTGGGGTTGGGGTGAAAATCATGAGGTTGGATATCATTTCATTGCTATATTTTTCCTTTCACCTCTATACAAAATGAATTATATTTACTATAAAAATTACACAAATGAAAATTAAAGTTTGGGCTCTACTTTTAATAGTTCCTATTTTTTCCCTGAAAGCTCAAAATAAAAATAAGACTCATGATTACTTAAATATACCAGATCCCATTAAATTGAATCTAAAAGAATATAATCTCGTTTGGAGTTCACATCCTAATGACAATTATTTCAAACAGGAATATTTAAGTTCAGATGAAGATATAGATAAGTATAACAGCATGGTTTTAATTGAATTTATAAAAGGCGATTTTAATCTTAAAGATGTTATTGATCAAAAGGTAGCTGAACTTCAGGAAATAAAGAAAAGCAACCCGATTGTTAATTATGAGATTTTTGAAAGTAACAACGGAGAATATATTTTGGACTTTCTTGTTAGTAAAAATTCAAAAGACGGACAAAAGATACTCATTGCAGAAAGAAATATTTACCGTTACATCCTTATCAAAAATAAAGGTGTACTTCTTTTTGCCTTAAGTGAAAGAGGATATGAGAAAAACATGGAGGATTTTTTTAAAGATCTAAAAGCTAATTCTTTTAAATTAGTTGAGTTTGTTGGAATTTATAAACTGCCTGACATTGAGATAAAGTAATATCCATTCAGTTATTTATGGGCTGTCATAAAACTCATCATTATTGGCTTGTATTATAAATAATAAAAAAAGAGATTATTTCCATAGATATAAAATAATCTCTTTACATTAAATCTCTCTAAACTCTGTTAAAAATAGAGAAAAGTTTTTCCATTTTGTAACCGTATTCGGTTTAGCTTAAAATGGATTGCCAATTGGCTATTATTACACTTGTGTTTCTTTTGATAATCTGATTTATATAAGATCAGTGACTTGGCTAAATACATAAATTATTGAAAAACAAACAATAAACTCGCTGTGCATTTAAGAAGAATTGTAATTTAATGAGAATATGATGAATGATTTTACTTATAAGGCATTATATCGCCTATATAAGCAGAAACCGAATTTTAAGTAGACTAAATTCAAAATGCACAACGGTTTATAGCTTAATCCTATTTTAATCTTTGTACAGAGATTGCTACTTTTCTGATGTCATCTGTTAAGGTGGTTGTATTGTTATTATCTACAACAGGGAAATAGGTAGCTCTGTACCAATGGTTATTTACCCATACATCAACCGTTTCAATTTCAATCACATCTCCTCTGGTAGTCGCAAGGCTTGATGGAGTACTGCTTGTAGTTGAATTTAGCCCAACCCCGTCATATATACCATCATCTAAATTGATAAACTGCCCGTTCGCTAAATATATATTAGCTTCATTGTAATTCTGCAAAGAGGAAAAAGCGGACCAGGTTACCATCATATTGCTTCCTGATACATTTACCATACGTGGAATTCCCGAGATAGAACCGTAAGTTCCTGTAGGTGTAATAGCATAATAATCGAATCTTATCCCATCAATGATTGGAACCTGATTGGTTGAAGTCTGATAATTACTCAAATAATTATCTGCCACAGAGGTTGCTGCATTTGCTCCACCTGAACCTACATTACCCGGCATTTGTCCGTACCAATATCTTGCCTGTCCCTGTGATAATCCGCCGCCTACTTGCGCATCACAGGTTTGCCCTCCGATATTTAAAGCGAAATGAGCTATATTGGGACTTGTTGCATTTGGTGTTCCTGATACGGTATATGTTACAGTTCCTGAACCCACAGCAAAACTTCCCGCAGATAGAGTCGCAGTAAGACCAGTAACCCCTGTTGAAGTAATGGTCTGTGCAGGATAAATTCCTCCGTTACCTCCGGTATATGCTACGCTCATAGTCCCATTATAAGGAGTTCCGTTAGCATAATTATCAGGTGTAAGCGCTACCTGGTCACAAAGTATTGCTCCGATTGTTCCCGGGGCAAGAGAACTGCCACTAAATGTTCTCCATTCTGTACCGTTCCAGAAAACATATCCTACATAAGTAAGTGCTGCAGTACCGGTATTAAAAACTAATAAGCCAGTTGCCGGTGAAGGAATTGTAGTGTTATCTGTATTAGATATGAGTGCTACTCTCGGGGCAAGTAACCCTTTGCTGACCGAGGTAATATCCAACATTGCAGAAGGGTCCGGAAGGGTTGTTCCAATCCCTACGCTTCCATCGGCTCTTACAGCAAAATCATCTGTTTGCTGGGCAGCAGTTGGCACCCCTGTTGCTGCGTTGTTTTTTCCTCCATCTACATTAAATATTCCCTGGGGATTTTGGGTATTAATGCCTACCTGCGAGAAAGCTAACGAACAAAAAGAGAGCAGTCCCAATAGTGATAATTTTTTTTTCATTTTGTTAATTTTAAATATTTTATTTTTTCTCTTTTGTATTTCTGTATAGCCAAACTCTTTTCAATATTTGAAAAAAAATAACAGGTTAATTATGATTGCTCCTGAGGGTTTAGACCCCAAATTTTTCCCTTTCATTGAATTCTATGACTTCAAAAAAACTACCATCAAGCCTTATTTTTGTTTTTACCAAAAATTTAAATTTTAATTAGTAAATCTGCATCCAGATTATATAACTTTGCAGCATAATGCAATGATTGGATTGTTTTTTTCAAAGATAGATATTGATAAAACAGGTTATATCTCTATTTAAATGAAATATCAACAAATCATTTATTTAACACAAATATTTAATTTTCAACAACTTACATAAGTCATATTCAATAAATAACTAGTAACAGTAAAATCATGATTAATATTGTCTATAAAAAAGGGATAGAAATAGAAAAAAGAAACTTAGTTATCAACTATATGAGGTCGATGATAGCTGCACTGATATTGTATATAATCCTATTTAAACTCTTCATTCCTGATCGTTTTATAGTAAAATACGCACTTGTCGGATTCGTTTTGACTTCAAGTATATTACTAATCATAAAAAAAAATAATAATATTTCAGTACTGGTAAGGCTTTACATGTTTATAGCTCCATTATATTCTCTTTTTTTACTGATTATTTTTTGGAAATATACAATAGTGAATATTACATGGTTTCTTCCGATACCTCTGGCTGCTCATATTTTTCTTACTAAAAAAGATGTGTATTTATACAGCATTTATATAATCATCCTGATATCTATTGCAATTGCCATCAATGGTGTTGTTCAATTTAACATGAGAAATTATTCCCGCAATGAGATCGTTATATCAGATCTTCTGGTATATACGGTAAATTTATGGGTGATTGTTTTATTACTGTATTATCGGGAAAAAATAAAAAAAATAGAAATGTTTAATATATTAGAGCTATTAAACAGTAATCAGATCCCTACTGTAAAAAACTATAAAGAAATATCACTTGATGACCAGTTACTTGAAGGGTTATTTATCAAAATTGATGAAGAAATTAAAGTGAAAGAGCTTTTTAAAGATTCCGATTTCAGCCTTTCCAAATTATCTGCCGTTGTAGGAGTAAATCCTTCCTACATATCTAAAGCAATTCATTATAATAACTATAATAATTTTAATCATTATATCAATACATTAAGAATAGAGTATATCAAAAATAAAATGAGCAACGTGGATCTGAAAAAAGTTACTTTACTCTATATTTATTCAGATGCCGGATTTTCTAATCAATCTACATTTAACCGCTGTTTTAAACAAATACAAGGAGTCACACCCCGAGAGTATATTAATTCTATCAATAAGATTTCTGAAAGTAATTAAGGCTTATACAATCTTAACATGACAGTGATCTTCCCCTACTATTAATTGTTTTTAATAATTTATGAAAGTATACAAACTGAAATGTTATTCATCTGCTCCAATACAATATTTAATTTGACTGGACATTATCCAAAATTAAATAATTATCATTCCACAGAAACCTTTTGGATTTCTGCGGAATGACAAACAGGACGAAATCTTCATTATTTTTTACCCTAATGAAACCTCACTACTCACCCCAATCTCCTCCAGAAAAATTACATCATGGGAAATCACCAATAAAGTTCCATGATAATCTTTGATGGAACTGGTAAGAATTTCCACATTCTGTAAATCCAGGTTATTGGTTGGTTCATCCAGGATTATCATATCAGGGGCTTTATTACTGACGGAAAGCCCGCACAGAAGCAGCCTCAGCCTTTCTCCACCGCTTAAAGCCGCACATTTTTTATCCCATGTATGCTTACTGAATAAAAACCTTGACAGCAATGTCTTCACTTCTGATTCTTGTAAAACGCTATCATTAAATGTTTGTACAAAATCATACAAGGTCTGTTCATTATCAATTAATGAATATTCCTGGTCAATATAAATACTATTGAATTCAGCAATGTTGATGTTTCCTACAGAAGGCTGTATCTTTCCCAGCAAAAGTTTGATAAGGGTTGTTTTTCCTGAACCATTGGATCCTTTAATGGAGATCCTGTCTCCACTTCTTATTTCAATATCGAGATTTTCTTTCCAGATTTTGTCTTCACCGTAGCTAAAGTTAATATCCTTTGCTGTAATTAAAACCTTTCCGGAATGTAAACCGGAATCGTTGAAATTTACTTTCATCTGATCTGAATTCCTGACAGAGGAACGTAAGTATCTTAAATCTCCCGAAATTCCACTGATTTTTTCAGCATGTACACTTTTCAGTCTTGAGGTATTTTTTTCGGCATTATTCCGAAGAGTATTCATCATAATTCTGGCTACTCCGGACTTTTCCTGTTTCTGTTTTCCTCTGGCATCAAGCTTCTGTTTACGTTCTATGGTTTCACGTTCCTTCTCTTTTGCTTTTTTCAATGCCCGTTCTTTCGCATGAATATCATTCTGTAAAGCTTCATCTTCAATTTCTTTCTGTTCAGCATAAAAGTCGTAATTTCCGCCATATGCAGCAATTCCCTGATTGCTTAATTCAAAAATCGTATCTACAAGATTAAGTAATACCCTGTCATGGCTTACGATCACAACGGTAGCACTGATCTTTTCAATAAGGTCGTAAAGCAATTTTCTTCCTTCCAGATCAAGATGATTGGTAGGTTCATCCAAAAGAATAATATTGGGTTGATTAATCTGAATTCCAGCAAGGAACACTTTGGTCTTTTGCCCACCGCTTAATCCTTCCAGTTTTTGGTTTAAATCAAAATCCTGGAGATTCCAATACTGTAATGTATTCTGGCAGCGTTCTTCAATATCCCAATCGTCATTCAAAGTTTCAAAATAATGTTCATCCACTTCCCCACTCGTAATTTTTTCAAGGGCTAAAAGCTTTTGATCGATGTTCAGGCACTCTGCGATGGTTAAATGATTAAAATTTCCGAATATTTGAGGCACATAGAAAATTTCACCCTGGATATTTACAGTTCCTTCCAGTGGCTGTAGTTTGTTTGCTATGATCTTCAGCAGGGTTGATTTTCCCATGCCGTTGCTTCCTGCCAAAGCTGATTGGGTATGAGATGGTATTGTTAAATTGATATGATTGAAAAGGAGATCCCCTCCCGGAAACCCAAAGGATATATTTTGCAGTAAAATCATGATTTCTTTCTTAATAAAGGTTAAACACCGGTAACTCTTTGGTTACCGCTTCATTGAATCTGAAAGAAATTATATCCTACATGTCTGTATTTATGGGTTTTGAAAGAACAAATATAGCACAAATCCATGATTAAACACAAAAAGATTTTAATGAAAAATCAAAAATCCGTAACTTTGCCTCCTACTAAAAATTTTTATGGAAAGTATTAAAGTTCACGACAAAACTTTCGTTCCTTATTTAAAGGATGCCGAAATTCAGGAAATTGTAAAAGAGACAGCATTAAGAATTTATGAAGATTACAAAGACGAAGTTCCTGTTTTCATTGGTGTTTTGAATGGGGTTATCATGTTCTTCTCAGATCTTTTAAAATATTATCCTGGGGAATGCGAAATCGCTTTCCTTCAAATGAGTTCTTACGTAGGAACTGAATCTACAGGGATTGTTTACCAGAAAATGGAACTTACAAAAGATGTGAAAGACCGTCACATTATTCTTGTAGAAGACATCGTTGATACAGGAAATACAGTTGAAAGTCTTTTCAAATATTTCCAGGAAACACAACGTCCCAGATCTGTAAAATTAGCAAGTTTCTTATTGAAACCTGAGGTTTACAAGAAAGATTTCAAACTGGATTATATTGGAAAAGAGATTCCAAATAAATTTGTTCTCGGGTATGGATTGGATTATGATGAATTGGGAAGAAACCTACCTAATCTGTACCAATTAGAAGAAGGACAAATCAATCATTAAAATGCCTATAGCTATTAGCTACTGGCTTTTAGCTTTAAATATTAAATCGAAATAAAGTAAAATATTAACTAAATAAAGCTAAAAGCAAGAAGCAGCAGCCAATTGCCGGAAGCGAAACAACATTATGATAAACATTGTTCTGTTCGGCCCTCCAGGAAGTGGAAAAGGAACACAAGCTCAGAATCTAATCGAGAAATTCAATCTAAAGCAGATTTCAACAGGTGATCTTTTCAGATACAATATGAAAAATGACACTGAACTTGGAAAACTAGCTAAGTCTTACATCGATAAGGGAGAATTGGTTCCGGATCAGGTAACGACAGATATGCTGATTGATGAGATCAGAAAGCCTACCGATACCAATGGTTTTATCTTTGATGGATATCCAAGAACTACTGCTCAGACAGAAGCATTGGAAAAAATCGTTAAAGAGGAGCTTAATGATGAGATTGATATCTGTCTTTCATTAATTGTAGAAGATAAAATTTTGGTAGAAAGACTTCTGAAAAGAGGAGAAACCAGCGGTAGATCAGACGACAGCAATGTTGAGATCATCGAAAACAGAATTAAAGAATATTATACTAAAACAGCAGAAGTAGCCGAACTTTATAAGCAGCAGGGTAAGTATGTTGAAGTAAACGGTGTGGGAGAAATTGATGAGATTGCCCAGAAACTTTTTGCTGAAGTTGAAAAAATTAAATAATCGAGATTCGGGATACGGGATTCGTATTTTCCCGTAGCTCGCAACTCGTAACAAATACTATATGTCTAACTTTGTAGATTACGTAAAGATCCATTGTAAAAGCGGACACGGAGGTGCTGGTTCTGCCCACCTTCGCCGTGAAAAGTATATTCCTAAAGGGGGTCCCGATGGTGGTGACGGAGGCCGTGGCGGCCACGTTATCATGAGAGGAAATGCTCAGGAATGGACTTTACTTCCGCTTCGATACACCCGCCATATTAAAGCAGAGCGTGGTGAAAACGGAGCAAAAAACCAGCTGACCGGTGCTGACGGCTCTGATATTTATATTGATGTTCCCATCGGAACTATCGCTAAAAATGAAGATGGAGAAATTATCGGTGAGATCCTTGAAGACAAACAGGAAATTATCTTAATGGAAGGTGGAAAAGGTGGAAAAGGAAATGAACACTTCAAATCCTCTACCAACCAGACTCCAAGATATGCCCAGCCAGGAATGGATGGGCAGGAAGGATATGTGGTCTTTGAGCTTAAAATTTTAGCTGATGTAGGATTGGTTGGGTTTCCAAATGCAGGAAAATCTACTCTTCTGGCTTCTGTTTCTGCGGCAAAACCTAAAATTGCCAACTATGCCTTCACAACTTTAACTCCTAACCTTGGTATCGTGGATTACAGAAATTACAAATCATTTGTAATGGCTGATATTCCGGGAATCATTGAAGGTGCAGCAGAAGGAAAAGGATTGGGACACCGATTCCTGAGACATATTGAAAGAAACTCTATCCTGTTGTTTTTAATTCCTGCAGATTCTGAAGATCACTTCCAGGAGTTTAAAATTCTGGAAAATGAATTAAAGGAATACAATCCTGAACTTTTAGATAAAGACTTTATTATTTCCGTTTCAAAATCGGATCTTCTGGATGATGAACTGAAAAAAGAAATTGCTGCTGAATTCCCAGAGAATAAACAGCCTTTATTCTTTTCAGGAGTTACAGGAGAAGGTCTTACAGAATTAAAGGATGCTATCTGGAAACAACTACATGGGTAAAAGAATAATTACCGTTTTACTTTTTGTAATTCATCAGTATTACTTCTCACAAAGTAACACATCAAAAATAGACAGCCTCGGAACCATTTCCGAGGTTGAGTCTTTTATAAGATCCTGTTCTAAAAGCAAGGATGATTTCCTCTCTGAATTTACATTGAAAACGATTGAAGATTTTGATGATAAAATTATTTCTTCAAAAATTAAGCTTAAAGCAAAAGCCCTAGGGGTTGATGGCAAAACTGATCTTCTTTTTATAGGTGATAATAAAAGCTGCGTACAATCTTCTATAGAACCCCAAAAAGAAATTTCCTGTGATACAAGTGTAAATGTAATTTGACCAAGACCCGGAAGCAAAAACAAAGGCTTTAAAAAATTTAAATAAAGGTAAAAAAGAAGGCATCTTTAAAAGCAAAATAAAAATATCTGATTTTAATACAATTGAAGAGTTACTCAATTACATTAATTTTTCAAAGTTAAAAGATTTCTATTCGGTATCTTCAACAGATAATCCAACTTCATAAGTAACCATAACATATGGCAATGGAAAAACAAAAAAGATCCAGGATTATGAATTAGTGTGCACTTATGGATTAAAAAAACTTTATGATTTGTTATTTGATTTAAGATTAATCAGGACTGGAAAAGGATAGAATAATATCTTTGAAGATTCCATAATAAAATTCTTAAAAATATTTAGAGTACCTTTGCAGGATGTAATTCTTTCAGACAGAGGGAATTTTTATTTAAAATTTTAAAATAATTCATTTGAATTTTACAGACTTAAACTTAATAGAACCTATTGCCAAGGCAATTCAGGAACAGGGATATACCACTCCAACACCCATTCAGGAAAGATCTATTCCTGAAATTTTACAAGGCAGAGACTTTTTAGGCTGTGCACAAACCGGAACAGGAAAAACAGCAGCTTTTGCTATTCCCATACTGCAGAACCTATCTAAAAATAAGATACCTAACAAAAATATTAAAGCTTTAATCCTTACGCCTACAAGAGAATTGGCTATTCAGATTGAAGAAAATATTCATGCTTATGGTAAATATCTTCCCTTAAAAGAACTTGTTATTTTCGGTGGGGTTAAACAGGGAAATCAGGAAGCTGCACTAAAAAAAGGGGTTGACATTTTGGTTGCCACACCAGGAAGGCTTCTTGACTTCATTGCCCAAGGCATCATCAGCTTAAAAAATCTTGAAATATTTGTTCTTGATGAAGCAGACAGGATGCTTGATATGGGATTTGTGCATGATGTAAAAAGAATCATCAAGCTTTTGCCACAAAAAAGGCAGACATTATTCTTCTCTGCAACGATGCCGGGAGAAATCCAGAAACTTGCTAATTCTATCCTGAACAATCCTGTAAAGGTAGAAGTTACGCCTGTGTCCTCTACCGCTGATACTATTCAGCAATCTGTTTATTTTGTAGAAAAAGAAAACAAACTGAATCTGTTATCCCATATTCTTCAAAATGATATTTCAGATTCTGTATTGGTATTTGCCAGAACAAAACACGGTGCCGATAAAATTGCCAGAAAGCTTCAGAAAGATAATATCTCTGCAGAAGCTATTCATGGAAACAAATCTCAGAATGCAAGACAGAATGCCCTTAATAACTTTAAATCAGGAAAAACAAGGGTTCTTGTAGCTACTGATATTGCTGCAAGAGGAATTGACATTGATGAACTAAAATTTGTCATCAATTTTGAACTGTCTGATGTTTCTGAAACTTATGTACACAGAATAGGAAGAACAGGCAGAGCCGGCGCAGAAGGAACTTCCATTTCTTTTGTTGACGGATTGGATCTTCTTAATCTGAAGAATACAGAAAAGCTGATTGGAAAGAAAATCCCTGTGATCAAAAACCATCCGTTCCATACAGATGATCTTGTAGTACAGAAAAGAGATTCTAATAATAAACCGGTTCCTGCAGGTGCCGAGAGATCACAGAAACCGAGTAACAGCTCCAGACCTAATAACAACAGAAACAAAAAGAAACCAAAACCTTCTGAAACTCCTTCTACTGGATTTAAAAAGCCAAAGAATAAGAATTTTACCAGAAAAAAATAAAAAATTCCTCTCATTTTTTGAGAGGAATTTTCTTTACTTATCATTTAATACTGATAAACATTTTTCTTGCGTTCTCAGTGGTAATTCTATCGATTTCAGAAAATTCTTTACCATAAATATCCACCAGTTTTCCGGCTACAAGATCAAGGTATGAACTTTCATTTCTTTTTCCTCTGTGAGGAACAGGTGCCAGATAAGGAGAATCTGTTTCTAATACAATTTTGTCTAAAGGAACTTCGCTCAAAAACTGGTCTATTTTGCCATTTTTAAAGGTCACTACTCCACCAATTCCTAAAATAAAGTTCAGGTCAATGGCATGCTGCGCCTGCTCCAGATTCCCGGAAAAACAATGAAAGATCCCTCTTAATTTCGGGTGCTTTTTTCTTTCCAATACCTCGAATGTTTCATCAAAGCTTTCTCTGGTATGGATTACAATCGGAAGATCTTTTTCTATGGCCCAATCAATCTGCTGCTCAAAAGCTTTTACCTGGATATCTAAAGTTGTTTTATCCCAGTACAGATCAATCCCGATCTCTCCTATCGCAGGAAAATGTCTGTGGTCTAAATAATTTTTAACAATCTCCAGCTCTTTTTCCCAGGATTCCGGCTTTACATAGCAAGGATGAAGTCCCATCATTGAAAAAACCTGTCCCGGATATTCTTTTTCCAGCTCCAGCATTTTCTCATGGGATTCCGAATCAATAGCGGGGAGATAAAATTCCGAAATTCCTTTGTCTAAAGCCCTTTGTATAGCTTCTTTTCTGTCTTCATCAAATTCTTCTGCGTATAAATGGGTATGTGTATCAATCATTTTATTTACAATTTCAATAGGTCTTCATAAGGGTTTTCAAGTCCCAGTAACCTTCCGAAAGCCGGTTCTGTTTTCATTCCCTGTTTTTTAAGCTCTATTATTTTATTTTTAAACTCTTCTCCTTTTTCCTGTAATATTTTGTGTTCAGCAACCATATGAAGATAAGCGTTCTGCTGGACCGTTGGCTTATTCTGTCCGAAAATTTCAATAGGAAGTCCTTCGAGCATAAAGTTTAACGTAATGCATCTTTCTCCGTTTATGATGGGATATTCCATTTCCACACCGTAAGGAATAAAATTACTGAACATTAAATCATTGATAAACTTTTCTTTATATCTTAAATCTACCTCAAAAATAAGATCCAGGTCACTTCCTTCTATATCAATTTCAATAGGTATAGTTCCTGCTAAAATTGGTGAATAATATTTTAACTTTTCAAAAATACGATGTTTTGTAAGAACTTCGTAAGCTCTTATCTGTCTTTCGTTCCCCTTTTTCAGATAGTCAATCCTAGTAAAATCAATCATTTGAAAATGGTATGCTTTACTTTTTTCCGTTGATTTTCTATTCTTTGATCCAATTTTTCTCTGAACTCTATAAATTTAGGATCTTTTACATCATTAGTTCTGTGTTCCAAAGCTCTCATAATCTTAAAGTTTTCCTTGATAAATTCCTTGGTCTCATCTGAAAAATATGAATCCCCAAACTTATCAAAAATATAATTAACAGCCTGAGTACTTGGGTGTATCATATCTTCTTTGTAGAAGCGGTAATCTCTGAGGTCATCCATCAAAATCTCATAAACCGGCAAATAATGGCAGTCTTCAAATAAAGAAATAGATTCATGAATAGCTGTAATTAACTTAGATTTACTCAACTGGTTTTCAACCATTCCATCTTTGGTATGCCTCACCGGAGAAACAGAAAATAAAATCTGAACTCCTTCCTTACATATATCTTTTAGTTCCAGAATGGTATTGTATATAGAGCCTGTAAGCTCCTGGTGTGATAATAATCTCTTCTCAAAGAATTTCTGTGGAATTTTATGACAGTTTGCTACCAGTTTTTGCTTTGGAAGAAACTCATAAATAAAGGAGGATCCGTAGGTAATAATGATCCAGTCGGCCTCCTGAAGGAAAGCATTTCCTGATTCAATAGCCTCATTAATCTTGTCTAATGTCTGATGAATATATCTTGTATCAAAACTGGTGTGGTGATCTAAAGAAATATATTCTTCATTATAGATAATCAACTCATCTTCTGTATAAAACTCCGAATCATGAAGTCTTTTTACCGCATTGTTGATGGAAAACGGATTAAATATTGTTCCAAAGGGATTATTGAGAGTTTGAAGCTGTCCGTCTTTCAATAATTCTGTCATTTCTGAGGCAAAACAGGATCCGATTGAAAATATCCGGTCTTCAATTTCTATTTTTTTCTCCGATTTCGATATATCAACTTCTGTTCTGAACTTCATTGTGCAGGTCCCTGGTAGTAGGTAATAGGTTGCCCGGAAACCATTTTTACCCGCAGCCTATTATTATTGTTATCTATATTTTATTTTTCTTTTTCAGGTTTATTTTATTGGCTATTATCCGATATTTTCAAGTTCTTTGTATCTTTTAAAAACAGTTTCAAAATGTCTTTTTGTGGCTTCGTTTTCATATAAATACAGATCATACAGTAAAATCGGAAACAGAAGTGGAATATGCTGATCGGTATATGTTCCGCTTTTCATCACATCCTTCCAGTTTGCTCCAAAATGTTCCCTGAAGGAACGGATAAACCCTGATTGAACATTATAAGCTGCTGTTTGTCCTAAAAATTTCGGAAGCGCATTAATGTATACAGATCTACTAAGCAGTTCCCTTATCTGCCTGTCTTTTCTTGTATAAGAATCAAACAGGAAATACACCAGCAAATTAATCGCCAGCACCACCAATAAAAGCTTTTCAAACGGCATTTCGTCATAATCCGATCCCTTCAAGTATTTAATGAAAAGATAGAATACTGAAATCATGATAAAGTAAACCTTCACCGCCTGTTTCCAATATAAATCTACCTCCATTGTTCGGCCGGTATCTTTAAAGATGTAAAAGCTCTGTACCGGAATTAACGGAATTCCCACTATCACAAATCTAGTCCCCAATCCCTGGTTCTTAAATTTACGATAGGTGCGGATTACATAATGCCCAATGATCATCTTAACTCTCTCTTCTTAAAAGATAGTTCGCCAACTCAATGAATGGTTTTTTCTTTTCGTCCGGAATATCAATTTTCTGAAGGTAGCTCTGCCCGATCTCGTTGTGTTTTTCGATCAGACGAAGTGCTTTTTCATCCACTTTTGTTCTTCTGAAGATCTTTTCAACTCCGTAGATCTTATCAATATTTTCTGTTTTTTTAGAATACCAGTAATCCAGTTCCTTTCTTTCTTCATCTGTGGCATGTTCTCTTGCCAGCAGGTACAGAACTGTTTTCTTATTTTCATAGATATCTCCGGCATGTTTTTTACCAAACTGCGCCTGATCACCGAATACATCAAGATAATCATCCATAATCTGGAATGCGATACCGATATGTTTCCCGAAGTTGAAGATCGCTTTGGCATCCTTAAAGTCCGCTTTTGCAATCAGGGCTCCAATCTCAAAAGAAGAAGCACTTAATACTCCTGTTTTATAAGTAATCATTCTGATATAATCATCAAAAGTCACATTTTCCTGTGTTTCGAAATTAATATCATATTGCTGTCCTTCACATAAAAGAAGTCCTGTATGGGTAAATATTCTGATACAAGCTTTGAAAATTTCCGGTTCAAGATCTTCAAAGAATTTATATGCTTTAAGCATTAATCCGTCTCCGGAAAGAATTCCCACATTGATACCGTGTAAAGTGTGGATCGTAGGTTTATTTCTTCTTAAAGGGGCTTCATCCATAATATCATCATGGATCAGGGTGAAGTTATGGAAAAATTCTATTGCCAAAGCGGGTTTTATTGCCTGCTTCAGGTCTCCGCCAAACAGATCACAGGCCATCAGCACCATAATGGGACGAAGACGTTTTCCACCATGGGAAATAATATAATTCATCGGCTCATATAACTCTGTAGGCTTATCCTTAAAAGTGTACTTATTGATGGCGTCCCCAACAATCTGCTGGTATCTGTCTAAAAATTCCATAAAATCTTATAATTTGAACAAAAATACAATTTTTCGGGGCTTTATAAAACAAAAAACTTTGCCCAAACGGACAAAGTTTATATGATAATTGTGATTTTTTATCTTAAGAAAAGAAAGTTACAATAAGATAAGTGATACCAGCTACTAAAGCTGAAATCGGAATAGTTAATACCCAAGCCCAAAGTAAGCTTACTGTAATACCCCATCTTACCGCTGAAACTCTTTTCGTTAATCCTACCCCAATGATAGAACCTGTAATGGTGTGTGTTGTAGATACAGGGATACCAAAGTGATCTGTGATGAATAAAGTAATTGCTCCTGCAGTTTCTGCACTTACCCCTTCTAATGAAGTTACTTTAGTGATCTTGGTTCCCATTGTTTTGATAATCTTCCAACCACCACTCATTGTTCCTAATGCAATGGCAATAAAGGAAACCAAAGGTACCCAGATATAATGCTGTGCAAAGTAGTCAAAACGTTCCGCAGAAGGAATATTCAAATATTGTACATCCTGAAGCATATTTACGTGATAATAAATTACTGCAGCTCCAATGATCCCCATTACTTTCTGAGCATCATTCAAACCGTGTCCTAAGCTGAATAAAGCTGAAGAAGCTAACTGAAGTCTTTTGAAAGACTGGTCTGCTTTGTGCGGGTTTGATCTTTTATAAAGGTGTATAATTATCAGTGTAATGATAACAGAAATAACCATCCCTATGATTGGTGCCATGAAAATGAACAGGAAAATAGGAATTACTTTATCAAACTTTACAACACTCTGGTGTGTTACCTGACTTAAGGCTTCTTTAGCCGTACCCCAGAACCCAAGTCCTGGCTGTGCTGCTGCCACATCATGGTAGTCCATCATAAAAGCATGCATTAATGCTGCCCCCAGGAACCCTCCAATCAGGGTGTGTGATGATGAGGAAGGAATTCCAAACCACCATGTCAAAAGATTCCAGGCAATGGCTGCCACCAAACCGGAAAATATAACTTCAAGCGTGATAAAGTTCTCATTAACTGTTTTGGCAATTGTATTACCAATTTTGAATTCTCCAATAATGTAAGCAGCAATAAAGAACGCTGCAAAGTTCCAAAGTGCCGCCCAAAGTACAGCCTGGAATGGAGTTAAAACTTTTGTAGATACGATAGTTGCAATCGAGTTGGCTGCATCATGGAAACCATTGATATAATCAAAAATTAACGCCAACGCAATAATAACTACAAGTAAAATCGGAAATTCCATTTTTTGCTATGTATTGTTATCTTTTAGGCGTATTTAATCATGATGTTCTCAATTGTATTGGCAACATCTTCTGCTTTATCTGTTACGATTTCAAGATAGTTCAATACCGATGAAACTTTAATAATGTTAATTGCATCATTCGTTTCAAATAAATCTACCATTGAGTTAGAAAGCAGGTCATCTGCAATATTTTCAATAGAGTTTACTTTAATACAAGCTTCTTTCACCTGCTCCATATTCTTGAACCCTTTAAGGTTTTTCATGGCATTCTGTATTTCAAGACATGCTTTGTGGATCAGCAGAGAGAAATCTGAATAAGCTTTCATCTCAGGAGATTTGTATAAGAAGATATATTTTGTAGAAGCATAGATATAGTCAGCGATATCATCTAATCCTGTTGCCAATGTGTGAATATCTTCACGGTCAAAAGGAGTAATGAAATTTTTCCCCAGTTCTACGAAGATTTCGTGAGTAAGCTCGTCATTCTTATGCTCGAAGTCACTCATTTTTTTCAGCATTGAATCGTCATTAAGATCGAAATCCTTAATTCCAGCGTTGAATTCTTCAGACATTGCAACTAGGTTTTCAGTTACCTTCTCAAAAAGTACAAAGAAGATTTTATCTTTTGGTTGAAAAGCGTGGAAAATATTACCAATTCCCATTTTTTAGTATTTATAATTCGTGTGCAAATTTCTTAAAAAAGGATTGTACCTGAAACTATATAACATTAAGTTTTGTTAACATTCGCTTATGCGCTGATTACCAAATAAAAAAACCGGCATTACTGCCGGTTTTGTATGGTATAGAAAGAGATTAGTTAGCTACTTCAGCTCTCATATCTTTTCCTTTAAATTTCATAGATTGAATGTTACTTAAAACATTGTCTTTGAATGATTTTTCAACTTCAAAGAAAGAGAATTTCTCAAGAATCTCGATATCTCCGATTTCAGCTCTTTTCTTGGTTTTTCCACCAGCAGTAGCCTTATTGATAATATCTAAAACATCAAGTTTCTTTAAATGGTCTTTCTTACCAAGATTGAAGAAGAATCTTACCATGTTTTCATCTTTTCTTCTTGGTTTTCCACCACGATCTCTGTCTCTTCGATCTCCTCTATCTCTGTCGCGACCTCTATCTCTGTCTCTATCACGTCCACGGTCTCTTCTTGAGTAATCATCATCTCTGCTGCTTAACTTCTGCTCAACAAGATCGTGTTTGTCTTTGTAATATAACGCAAGATCTTTCAGTTGGAATTGTAACAGCTGATGTACTAATTCTTCTTTTGTGAAGTTGCTTAGATCCGGGATTAAGCTATCATCAAATTCGAAAAGATCTTCGTGTTCTGTGAAAAGTTTTTCAAAAACACCTCCAACCTGAGCCTTAATAATCTGGTCTCCTGTAGGAATTGTTCTTTCGTGGATTTCAATTTTAGTAGCAGATTTGATCTGTTTCAGCTTTCTGCTTTCTTCGGGCTTAATTAAAGCCATTGAAATACCGTCTTTACCAGCTCTACCTGTTCTTCCGCTTCTGTGAACAAATACTTCAGGATCATCAGGTAAAGAGAAATGGATAACGTGAGTAAGAGAGTTTACATCTAATCCTCTTGCTGCAACGTCTGTTGCTACAAGGATATCGATATTTTTCAATCTGAATTTCTTCATAACCGTATCTCTCTGCGCCTGAGAAAGGTCTCCGTGAAGGGCATCAGCTGCATAACCGTTCTGCATTAAGAAATCTGCAACCTCCTGAGTTTCCATTCTTGTTCTGCAGAAAATGATGGAATACTGGTTAGGGTTAGCATCAATTAATCTTTTTAATGCTTCTTTTTTCTGACGGTATCCTACCACATAGTATTCGTGGGTAATGTTCTTCTTCACTTCATTGATAGAACCTACTGAAATACGGTGTGGTTTTGTAAGATAGTTTTTGGAAATCCTTTCCACTTCTTTATTCATCGTAGCCGAGAATAAGAAAGTTTGTTTCGTTTCCGGGGTTTCGCTTAGAATGGTTTCCAATTCATCCTTGAATCCCATAGAAAGCATTTCATCAGCTTCGTCTAATACTAACCAATGAATCGCAGAAAAGTCTAATGCTTTTCTGTTGATAAGGTCAATTACCCTACCTGGCGTTCCCACAATAATCTGTGGTTTCTCTTTTAAAGATCTCATTTGCTCTACAATACTGCTTCCACCATAAACTGCAGTAGTTTTGATGTTCATGTATTTAGAGTAATTCTTTATGTCTTTAGAAATCTGAAGACATAATTCCCGTGTCGGACAAAGCACCAATAATTGGATTTTGCGACTCGTATCGTCAATCATATCCAAAATCGGAAGCGAAAACGCTGCTGTTTTGCCTGTCCCTGTCTGCGCAAGTGCGATCAAATCGCGAATATCTGAAAGAATAAAAGGGATAGTCTGTTTTTGGATTTCTGTTGGGCTTTCGTAACCCAGTTCGCCAATTGCCTTAAGGATATCAGGACTTAAATTGGTTTCCGTAAATAAATTCATTAACTATTTTAAAATTTTTGCAAAGATACAATAAATATTTGATTTGTTTTTGAATAAATTTTTAAATATGCAAACTTAAATTCACAATCCTTTAATATATCTTCGATTTTTAGAAAATTAAATATAAAAAAATATGCTTCAAATTAAAAAATTATTAAATATTATTTTTTTTTATTAAATTGGATTGATTTTTTCCGTGTTATTTATGAATTTTCGAAAATAATACCGTGAAAAATATTTTTTTTAACATTTTCCCTGTCTGTTTAAACACATTACTGAGATATTAATAGTTTTTGTACATTTGAATTATAAGTTTCGAGTTTCAGGTTTTGAGATTCGTGGTTTAGCAACAACAAAATAAACACCTTATACAATATGTCTGCAAGCATTTCTTCCAAGACGTTTGATTTTTTGAAAAAATTAAATAAAAACAACAACCGCGAATGGTTTAATGAGAACAAAAATCTTTACACGGAAGCTCAGCAAAATGTAGTTTCATTTTTAGATGAACTGATTAAAAAAATGTCCGGTTTTGATGAAGAACTTGCAAAAATAGACAGCAAAAAAGCGCTGTTCAGAATTTACAGAGACACCCGTTTCTCTAAAGATAAATCTCCTTATAAAACCAACTTCGGGGCCTCTCTGGGAATGGGAAAAGGAAATCAGAAAGGCGGATACTATCTTCATATGGAACCTGGTAAATCTTTTCTGGCCGGAGGAATCTATATGCCTGAATCTTCGGTATTGAAAGAAGTGCGAAAGGAAATCTCCCTGTATGGTGAAGATTTTCTTAAAATCCTGAATCAAAAAGATTTCAAAAAACATTTTCCGGAGCTTGACCAGGATGATAAACTGAAAAAGGTTCCTCAGGGCTTTGATAAGGAAGATCCTATGGCTGAATATTTAAAACTTAAAAACTTTATTGTCCTGTACCATCTGAAAGACGAAGAGGTACTGGATAAAAATGCAGTGAAGAATATGAGTAAGATTTTTAAGCTGATGAAGCCTTTCAATGATTTTCTGAATATGCCATTCTTTGTGTAGATACGTCCAATCTATGGTTATTAATTTTATGAGATGTTTTAATATATTCTATAATTCTGAAAAAATCTATGGATCAGGGGTGGGTCTGTAATACACTTAAAATATATTAAAGTTCAAGCAATTACAAAACAGAGCACAAAGTCTATCAACTGAAAATCAACCCATTATATTTAACATTTTTTAAGAGAAGTTTTACTTTTTTGTTTATCTTTGCTGTTCGTCAAAAAGCTAAGGATGTCTTTATACCAAAAAATTGCAGAAAAACTACAATATATAAGTCCGGATTTTTATAAGAAAAGATATTTTAAGACCTTAAACAATCTTAATAAAGATAATTTTTCGGAGCGCAATGTAGAACCGGAACTGGTATGGATCAAAGAATACCTTCCAAAGAATGCTGTAATACTGGATATTGGTGCCAATGTAGGAACTTTCCTGTATCAGTTGGAAGATAAGCTGGATCATGAACATATTTATGCTTTTGAGCCCAACAAAAAGCTTTATACCAGACTGAAAAGGTTATTTCCCCACATGCGTGTGCTTCCTCTGGCGCTTTCTGATGAAAATACAATTGCGGAATTCAAAGTTCCCGTTATTAATGGAAAAACCATTGCTTCGCGTGGTACCTTAAATACGGCCTACAAAGAAAAAGGCGAAGAGAAAAGCTATACTGAGAAAGTAAAGGTTATAAAGCTTGACGAATGGGCCGCTTTGGAACATTTTAACAGACTTGATTTTATCAAGATTGATGTTGAAGGCAATGAAATAAAGACTCTTTCGGGAGCTAAGGAAACCATCAGACAGTTTATGCCTACCTTAATGGTTGAGATGGAACAAAGGCATCACCAAACACCTATATGGAATGAAATTTCTGAAGTGCAAAGCTGGGGATATGAAGTAAAATACCTGAACAGGAACAGCTTCACTCTGGAAATCCTTACAGAAGACATTCTTTTACAAAATACAAACGACGAAAAAAATAAAACTCAGTATATCAACAATATTATTTTTATACCTAAAAACCCTTAAAACAACTTTATGAGCGTAGTAGCGAGACAAGGCTTCAAATATTCCATTATCGGTTATATAGGTTTTTTGCTGGGCACAGTTTCTGCAATATTCATCTTTCCAAATGACTTCGAATTTTATGGAAAACTGCGCTACAGTATGCAGACTGCAGAAATGCTTGTTCCTTTTGTTGTTTTTGGAATTTCCTATGCCAATGTAAAGTTTTTTCATTCTTTACAGAAAGAGGGTAAAAACCAGAACATGCTTTCATTATCGTTTGTTACTGTCTTAATTAACTTTCTTATATTTTCTGTTGTATTTTTTGTTCTCCCCTACTTCTATCCTAAATTCATCCGTTCGGAAGCCTGGAAAATCAAAGGAATTATCTTACCTCTTATTTTAGTTTTATCCCTTTGTGCAATTTTCAATAAATACACTTCTAATTATAAAAGAATTGTTGTTTCTAATATTTTTGACAACCTGTTTCCGAAAATAGCCAATCTAGGAGCATTCTGCCTCTTTTTTTATTTTTCCCTATCTCAGAATATTGCGTTAGCATTCTTCTTCGGAATATTTGCACTGATGCTTTTCGGATATATTTATTACACCAATAAGCTTGAGAAAATCCATTTTGATATCAGCACAGATTATTTCAAGAAGGATAATTTCTGGAAAGAATTTTTAAACTACAGTTTTTTCGGTTTCCTAGGAACATTTGGAAACTATCTGGCGATCAACAGCTTTATGATCGGAGAATTCATGGGAATGGAAGAAAATGGTATCTATTCTGTGCTGTATGCACTCATTTCCCTGATCTCTATTCCTCAGTTGGGGTTATTCAATATTTCAGCACCTATCATCAGTAAGCACCTTGCTGACGGAGATATGGAAGGACTGGATAAGTTTCACAAAAAAACTTCATTAACTTTATATTTCCTTGGGGCAGTATTATTTTCCTGTATTATGGTAGGGTTTCCTTATCTGACTCAATTTATGCCTAAAAACGGGGTAATGCTCAGAGAATATGAACCGGTTGTATGGATCTGGGGATCTGCCGTTTTAATTGACCTTGCCACAGGATTCAATGGGAACATCATCTCCCTTTCAAAATATTACAGATTTAACATTCTGGTGATGCTTTTATTAGCCGGTTTAACAATTGGGCTGAATTTTTATTTCATCAAAAACACAGACCTGAAACTGATCGGAATTGCTTTATCCACAGCTATTTCACTTACGATTTATAATGTTGTTAAGATTTTATTCAACTACATTGTTTTCAAAGTATCCCCATTAACTATTGAGATGATCTTTATTTCTATCATCTGTACTTTAGCGATTACTGTAGCGATTGTTTTACCTAATTTTGACAGTAACTTTATCAACCTGATCTATAAACCTGCTGTAGTACTGGCACTAATCTATGTCGGAAATTATTTTACAAAGATTTTCCCGATAGAAGACTATCTGAATGCAAAGTTTATCAAGAGTATTTTTAAGTTTAAATAAAGACAACAGGCTTTTAACCGGCAATAAGGCCGTTTAGTACCTGTTCTAAACATTTTTGAACCTCTTCCCTGCTGTAGTTTTTTTGAAAATCGAAATAAGTTTGGGTAATTTCATTTAACTGTTGGAAGATATTTTCTTTTTCAGGTAAAATAAACTTTAGTGCTGATGAGTAATTCTTTGGAAAAACAGCTATTTTTCCATAGGAAATGGAATCGCCAAGGTTTCCTGTCATCTTGGTTTTCCCATATATTTCCTTTATGCTGAAAAATTCTGTTTCCTGCTGAATAGGGCACCAAAGCACATCTGCTTTCCGCATCCACACTTCAAAGTCTTCTGCAGAAACTCTATCCGAAAAATAAGTCACAGAAATATTCTCCGGCAAGTTTGAAGATAATTTTTCAAGTTGCTTCAATTCCCTGTTTTTTGCCTTTCCAAGAAAAATAAATTCACATTTACGGTCTGATTGTATTTTCTGAATGGTCGTAAAAATGTGATTATAATCTCTCCTTTTCTGCGAAACACCGCCAGGAATAACAATTATCAGACTTTCATTCTCAGATCGGGCAAAATTTCTGGTATAAAAAAGAGGCAGGAACTGATATCTGTCTGAAATCAAAGCCTCATCCAACACTACCAGAGATTTTGATTTTTGATACACTTTACCGGAATACAGCAATCCTTCTTTCCACCACAGCTTTAATCTGTAAATAACATCACCTTTGAACACACTTTTTATTAAATCAAATTTTGAAGCTCTGGTAAAATTGAGATTATGGGTAATAATTGTAGTATTATATTTCTTTGTTATCGCTAAAAATGTATTAAAATAGCGATGAACTGTTCCAATAATCACCAAATCATATTCTTTGCTTTTTAACTGATCTAAAATCATAGAACTGTCAGACAGAAAAACGTTTGATTCTGTTTCAGCAACCTGATCTTTGATCCGCTTAGAGAAATAATAATCTACACTGAAATGTAGGGACCCTTCCATAATATTCATGAAAGCCTGTGCTATTTCTGCATGGGTATCTATTTCTATGTAAGCTATTTTTTTCACTGACTGGAATTATTTTCAGGTTTGGCTAAATCTATTGTTTTTTGATTTATATCTATTATCACATTTTCAGCCACTTTTTCTTCAGCATTCTCCAACGCTGATCATTGACTGCTCTTTGTTCTTCTTGTGTGATTTTAAGCTCCAGCTTTTTAGACTTACAGCCTTCATAAGCCTTCACAATATCAAAGAAAAATGATGGAGACTTACTTTTCATCGCTTCCTTTGAGGCTGCAATATAGGCCAGAAATCTGCTTAATCCTAAAAAATAGAAATAACGTCCGTAATAATCGGCTGGCCTTATGGTATAATCTGCTCCTTTTACTTTGATTAGTTTTACATGAAGCTCAGGCAAGACCACTTCTTTCCAGCCAAGATGCTCCAATAAAATAGAATCGATATTATCCCAGCCTAATGTTTCTCTTAAACCTCCTATCTGAACAAAACATTCTTTCCTGTAGGCTTTCATAGGTCCTCTTACATGGTGTTTATTGGAATTCCCCTCATATATCCAATTCCCTTCTTTCTCTACATACAGCAAGCCACCTACCAATCCATATCCTGGATTATTGACAAAAGCTTTTTCTACCGTCTCCAGATAGTTTTCGGGGAGAATGATATCAGCATCAAATTTACAGATAATATCAAACTCATCTACAGATTGTGTCTGCAGGCCATTTTTAAAGGCATGAACCACTTTTGAACCGGGTTGGTGTTCTGATTTCTGGAGATTAATGGTTTCAAAACGGGAGTCTGTCTCTGTATATTTCCTGATCACATCAGGAGTACTGTCTGTAGAGCCATCATTAACGACCACTACTTTAAAATCCTTACCACTTTGCTGCTGTAAAGAATCCAGAGTAAATGAGAGGTTCTGCTCTTCATTGTGGGCAGGAATAATAATTAAAAACCTCACGGAGTATTTTATAAGTGATGAAGATAAGTGATAAATGATGAAAACACCATTTATCACTTACTGTTTTATTTTATTTGTTGTGTGGCTTCAGCATGTTTTTCGGATCAAGGATTTCGTCCAGTTTTTCCTGTGAAAGAATTCCTTTCTCTAAAACAAGGTTATAAACACTTTTTCCGGTTTCCAGAGCTTCTTTTGCAATCTGTGTAGATTGTTTGTAACCAATATAAGGGTTCAGTGCCGTTACAATTCCGATGCTGTGTTTTACCATATTCAGACATACTTCTTTGTTGGCAGTAATTCCTACTACACACTTATCACGAAGGGTATCTAATGCATTGCAAAGGAAATTGATATTTTCCATGATGGCATGAGAAAGCACCGGTTCCATTACATTAAGCTGTAATTGCCCTGCTTCGGCTGCAAAAGTTACTGTTAAATCATTTCCGATTACTTTAAAACACACCTGGTTTACTACTTCCGGGATAACAGGATTTACTTTCCCTGGCATAATAGATGACCCCGGCTGCATTGGCGGAAGGTTGATTTCAAAAAGCCCCGCTCTTGGTCCTGATGAAAGTAATCTTAGGTCGTTACAGATCTTTGACAATTTCACTGCAAGGCGTTTCATTGCTGAAGAATAGATTACATAAGATCCTGTATCAGGGGTAGCTTCTACCAGGTCAGGCGCTGAAACAATAGGGAATCCTGTTATCTGGGCTAAATTTTTAGCACAAAGGGTTGCATATCCAACCGGAGCATTTAATCCTGTTCCGATAGCAGTAGCTCCCATATTTACTTCTACAAAAAGGCTTGCATTATTGTTCAGCTTAGAAATATCTTCTTCCAAAGTAGCAGCATACGCCTCAAATTCCTGCCCCAATGTCATAGGAACCGCATCCTGAAGCTGTGTACGTCCCATTTTAATAACATCCTGAAATTCTTGTCCTTTTGCACGGAAGGCAGCTATAATTTTTTCCAGCCTTTCCACCAACCCGGTATTCATCTGCAACAGTCCCATTTTGATGGCGGTAGGATAAGCATCGTTGGTTGATTGTGAAAGGTTGATATGGTCGTTAGGGGAACAGAATTCATACTCTCCCTTATTTTTTCCTAATTTTTCCAATACTATATTGGCAATTACTTCATTGGCATTCATATTGATTGAAGTTCCTGCACCACCCTGGATCATATCTACCGGAAACTGGTCGTGATACTTTCCTGCTACAATCTCATCACATGCTTCTACTATTCTGAAATATAGATTTTCATCAAGAAGACCTAATTCATAATTGGTTTTTGCAGCTGCTTTTTTTACAAAGGCGAGCCCTTTGATAAAATCCGGATAAGAAGACAAAAGCTGTCCCGAAATTTTGAAATTGTTGATTGCTCTTTGTGTCTGCACTCCATAATAAGCATCTAAAGGTACATTCAGTTCACCTAATAGATCACTTTCTTTTCTGAAATTTTCCATTACAGATATTTTACTGTTTTTGATCGTTTAAAGATAACAAAAACGCATCGATCCGATGCGTTTTAATTTGAATTATTTTCCTGAATATTTTACATTCAAAGCTTGTAATATTGCCCATGTTTCAGCATCCATAATTCCGTCATAATTCTGAGGACGGAAATGATACTGAAAGGCTTCAATTGTTTTCTTAGTAGCATCATCCCATGTCCCACTAGGATCTATTCCATAGCCGAATTTCTGCAAAGCAGCCTGAATAGAAAAGATAAACGAAGAATCATTATATTTTAAAGCAAACTCTTCCTCTGCAAGACTCTGATAATTTGCCTTCATTGCCTCATCATACCACATCCCTATCTGGTATTCATCATATAATCTTTTCCATGGGAACATTGGGCCAGGGTCCTGTTTTCTTGTAGGAGCAATATCCGCATGTCCAATTACGTTAGTTGCCGGAATCTGGTATCTTGTAACAATATCTTTTGCCAACGCAGCTACTTTTCTTATCTGAGCGTCACTGAAGGGAGCGAAAACTCTTTTACCTGAAGCATCAGTAGTAAAACCGGGGTTTACAATTTCAATACCTATAGAGGTATCATTAAGATTCTTATCTGCCTTCCATGAGCTTATCCCGGCATGGTATGCTCTTTTATTTTCATCTACCAACTGATAGATTTCATTATCTCCTGTATTGTTTACCAAATAATGAGCACTTACTCCCGGTTGGGTAAGAACGGTAATAGACTTGTCATCAGGAAGCACTGTATAATGCATAATCAAATAACGCTGTCTGAAGTTCTGTGCCAGAGCAGGAAAATATGTTTTCACCACTTTATATCCTGCAGGTTTTGCAGATACAATAGAACCATAACTTGCCGTATTATCATTTTTTGTTGGGTCTGCTATATTAGTAGTAAAAAAGTCTACTCCATGATCGCTTACCACTTTTGGTTTTGAAACTTCCGGAGCCTGAGTTTTTACCACTGGTTTTGGCTGTGCCACGGGGGTTTTCGGCTGGTACTTATTTTTTTTTACATTTTTCTGAGAAGTACATGAAAAAACTAAAATACTTAATCCGATGATATATAATGTCTTACGCATCCGTTTGGTTTTTTATCAAATTATTACCTCAAAAATACACAAAAATTTCTTGAATTTTATTTGGTAAATAAAGAAATCTGTTCTATATTTGCACTCGCAATAACGGAACAACGATCATTAAAAAATAAACAAAAAGGAGGGTTGCCGGAGTGGTTAACGGAGCAGTTTGCTAAACTGTCGACGCGAAAGTGTCGCAAGGGTTCGAATCCCTTACCCTCCGCTCTCTTATATATTCGGGGCGTAGCGTAGTCCGGTCATCGCGCCTGGTTTGGGACCAGGAGGTCGCAGGTTCGAATCCTGCCGCCCCGACTTTTTTTAATGTGCTTATTACTAAGCGAGAATCAACTTCTAAGGGTGCGTAGCTCAGCTGGATAGAGCATCTGCCTTCTAAGCAGACGGTCAAAGGTTCGAATCCTTTCGCGCTCACTTCATCGTCATCAGAGTTTTTACAGCTTTGATGACGATTTTTTTTATCACCTAACCCCCTCTTACTCAGTCTAATTAGATTCAAAAATGCATTTGATTTTGGGGTTCGAAAGTTCTTGCCGTCAAACTCTAATTTATGGTAGTAAAGTGAACTGGCGATCTTTCTTTTATCTTCCACACATGAATCATTGTACCTCTGTGCTATATTAGCGATACTTTCGATAGCTAATGAAAGTTTACCAGGCACATCTTGATCCTTGCTAGCCTTTGTTAAACTTTTCAAACTCTCATCAAGTTCATCGCTTCTTTTTTTACATTCGACCTTTACTTCATTATAATCATCCTCGTCTAATCGATCTGATAAAAATAAATTTCTGGCTTTACTAAGTTTTTGATTAACATTCTCCATTTCCTCAACAACAGCTTTTCTCTCATCATCAACATTACCACAATGCTTTTTGTAATTTTTTAAAACAACTATCTTTAACGTGTCTCTGTACTCGGGAAGAATTTCAAACTCTCGAAGAGTTTCAACAAACTTATTATTGACTATATCAGAGTTATGGCGGAAACCACATTTTGAATTACAATGATAATAGTTGTAACGCTTCGTATTGCCTTGCGATGTACTTGCTGTCAACGTTTTACCACAACGTGGACAAATCAAGACGCCACGCAATGGAAAATTCTCATTCTGCAAAACCCGATTTTCTCCGTGCTCAGATTTGCTTTTCCTACCTTTACCATCTAAAACGATCTGCACCTTTTCAAAAAGCTCCTCCGTAATTAAAGGTAGATGCTTTCCTTTAACAAAATGGGCTTCCTCATTTTCAAATTCGGGGATGAAAACCTTTCCAGTGTACACAGGATTTCTGACAGCTACCATAAAAGCATTTCTTGTCAGATCCTTCCCTTCTCTTTTATTCATAAGCAAACGAATATGCTCAGAAGGTAATTCTCCTTTTGCGATTTCCTCAAATGCCCACACTATATTATCTGCTTCCGGATGTCTGACACCTATGTATTTCGCACCGTCTTCGGTACACCTATTAATATAACCATAAGGCGGAATACCCATAATACGCCCTTCCTTTCGCGCACGTCTCATCCCATAAAATACATTTAAAGCCCTACGATCATTTTCTACTTCAGGTGTTGAAAGGTATATAGCTAACACAATCTTATTTTCAGGAATTTTTAGATCTAAAGGTTGCTCTATAGCTTGTGTCTCTACCTCCAAACCTTCGAGAACACTGATCATGTGATAAGCCTCACCGACATTTCTACTAAACCTGTCCCACTTAGTAAATAGAACTAATCGAGGCTCCCTGTCTCTTTTATTTCTTTTTTTAAGATTTTTCAGGTATTTGCTCCATTCAGGACGATCAAAGTTTTTTGCAGAGTGATCTTCGAAAAAAACGTTATCTACGGCTATATCGTATTTCGCACAATATGCCTGCAAACGCTCCGCCTGATCTCGTTGTGAATATCCTTTGTCTGCCTGTTCATCTGTCGATACACGAATATAAAGATCCGCTATCTTACTGCTAAAATTCTTCTTCATAAGCATATATTAAGTTTAAAATTTTTGAATTGAAAACAGAGATTTGTAAATCCCAATTGGTAGGAAATCTAATACGAATATTAGCCCTCATTAAAATTGAAGTCTTTCTCATCAGAAAAAATTTTTGAAAATTATACTTGGTTAAGCTGATGCAACAATTCACTGGATATCAAATTGTTCAATCATCAGTCACAATTATACAAAGCTACAAAAAATAGATTAATCGGGGGAGAAGAACTGTTTTATTGTAATTCTTGCTAAAGTATATAAAATCTCAAGCATTTCCTTTGCTTCCTCTTCGCTAACAACCCGGCCGGTGCTACGAACGGTTTCTAAAAATTGTTCAAAAGGTATTTCTTCCAACTCAATGAATGTAGAATGTTTTAACATCTCTGCATTGATTGATTTTTTCTTTTTTGCAGATGTAAATTTTCCCATAGCCCTACAAATTTTAAAGATTTTACTGTTATACCATCGAAGGTATACCGGATGTCTTTAACTTGTTTTTCATTGGACTTTTGAGGTAATAACTATCCTACATTTTCCTATTTCAAAACTTATGATAACCTAGCAAAAAAGAGTAATTGAAAGAAATTGAAAAACACCTTTTAATTTTCATTTAGTTCCTATTTTCCAGTACAAACTGAAATGTAGAACCTGCACCTTCCTCACTTTCCACACTTATAACGGAATTATGATAATGCAATATCTCCGCTACAATATACAGACCGATACCGAATCCTGAAATATTGGCTAATTCCTTCCTTTCAACCCTAAAAAACCTTTTGAAAAGTTCTTTCTGGTCCGTTTTACTTATTCCGACCCCTTCGTCACTGACATAGATCCTTAATGAACCGTTATGGAGCTTCTCGCAACCTAATACAATAGTTCCACCTTCAGGAGAATATTTTATAGCATTGGTCAAAAGATTTATTAATACCTGACCAATTTTATCACGGTCGGCGAGAACTTCATGGGAGGAATCACATTGAATCTGAATGATATGCTTTCTGCTAAGAAATTTAGCCTGCTCTACAATCTCGTCCATTAGACCTAAAAGTTGAAAATATTCAAAGCGCATGCGGATTTTGCCTTCTTCGATCTTTGCAAGGTTCAGAAAATCCTGAATCATCGAGGTCATCCGTTTCGCCTGACCTTCAATCCCAACGGAAAGATTTTTTGCTATTTCCAGGTTATTGTTCTTAAAACCTTTTTGCATGGCCTGCGAACTTAATAATATCGAAGTAAGCGGTGTTTTTAGTTCATGGCTTACCATTGAAACAAAATCATTTTTCCGCCTTTCTTCCTGTTTCTTTTCAGAAATGTCTCTCGCAATTTTGGATATCCCCATTATTTCACCATTTCCGTTCTTTATTGGGGATATTGTCAAGGATACATCCAAAAGTTTACCTGATTTTGTGAGCCTCTGGGTTTCAAAATGATTTATAGATTCCCCAGCCCTGAGTTTTTCCAATATATAATCTTCTTCCCCAAGGCGTTCTTCCGGAATTATTTTGATAATCGGCTGACCGATCATTTCATCTGCACTGTAACCGAATATCGTTTCAGCAGAACTGTTCCAGGTACTGACTACTCCATTCAATGTTTTACTTATTATGGCATCAAAAGAAGAGTTGACAATCGCTACAAGTTTTGAATGGTATTCCTCTGAATTCTTTAGATCGGTGATATCAAGGACGCACCCAACTACCCTATGTAAACCTTCTATTACCTGTTTCTGTATAATTCCCTGAACTCTGATCCAGACAGGAAAATTTTTGGATTTTAAAAATCTAAAAATAAAATCAAACTCACCCTTATCCTTATATTTCAAATCGGAAATATAGGATTCCACTTTTTCTTTATCTTCATGGTAAATATAATCTGAAAGCAGGCATCCAATATCAAGATCCAGAGGTAATTCCAACATTTTTCGCAATTCAACTGAGATCTGGACACTTCCGGTCATCAAATCTAATTCCCAAATCCCCATATTAGATGCGGAAATCGCAAGCTGTAACCGTTCTGCACTTTCCTTAAGTAGATGGTGGAGTTCATTCTTGCGTTTTTCTTCTTTGACCAATTCTGTCACATCTCTTGTGAAACATCGTGTATGGATAAATTTTCCATCTTCTAAAAGCACATTTGAACTGATTCTTACGTACTTTATATCCCCATTTTTTGACAGTAGCCTGGCTGGAAAATCCTGTATAGTTTCATTATTGGAAAGTTTAACCAATAGGTCCGAAATTACCTCACTATCCGCATGAAAATTCTCGATCGGAAAACCTACGTACTCTTCTTTGAGATATCCCAGAAGATCAAGTTCAGCCTGGTTGGCCCAAATAATAATACCGTGTTCATTTACCCAGTGAAGGGGCATACTCCCGTTTTCGATAAAATCGGTCAGCTCTTTCACACGATGTTTTAGTAGTTGTAATTCGATTTTCAGATCCTCTATATTTTCTGGCTCAGCCATAGCGATTAACTTTGAATATTTATACTAAGTAAATTTATCAATTATACAAATATATAGCGCAATAATCATTGATTTACCCTACGTGGTACGGTCACTTTGCAAAGTAGGTAAATATCAATATTATAGGAATGAAATAACAGTGAGACAATAATTTGTATTTATTAGAAGGTGAAATCAAAAAAGAGGCTGGGCAATATACCCAGCCAAAACGTTACTAATCGTATTAATGGGAGCGAGTACATTTAAAACAAATAATGACATCAAATGTTTGGCAATTCTTATAATTTTTAAGCCAAAAACACTAGGTATCAGTGGCATGGCTACCCAATCAAAAAATGATATTATACCTATCATTGGGATGGCAAGTTTTAATAGAATGTCCATAACCTAAAATCACGTAGAATAAACCTTACAGATGAACAGCTCCTGTTTTTGCACAGTACCTTTTTAAATAGGCCGATTAAAAACAATTACAGGCTTGAACATTTAAATCAATAATTCCATCTTCAATTTAATAGACCAGAGAAAAGGCTATTGTATTTTTTCTTTTTCAGAAGGAATATCAGAATTAAATTTTATTTTAGTGTTATCTTCCTCCTTAGAAGGTAATCAAAATTTAGTGAAGCACCGGACTCTCTCTCGGTGCTTTTCTTTTACTAGAGTGTTTGCCTAATAAGTCAGACTACCTTTTTATCCTCTCCAAATTTTATTGTCCCATTTTCAATGATTAATACTTTGATTACAAGCTGATTAATATCAGTTTATATGCTTTGCATAACAATCTTAAAACTGATAAATTCGGTGACTTAAAATTATACAGGATAAATCCTGTAAAATAAAGGAAATCAATATGGAAGAATGCTTTTTAGAGCACTGCGATAAAGTAATAGCAGATATGGGTGCTGGCTTAGTAAAAAAGAAGGATGGTGACCTCTACAGTGATACAACAATTCGTACAATGAAACAGAACATAAAACTTATTCGTTCGTTTGTGTCAATAAAAGCAGAGACCCTCAAAATGAAGGACGTTGATAAAAACTTTGTTGATGCTTTCCATCAGTTTTTATTGGATAAAAATTTAGCAAAAAATACCATTTCAGGAAAACTTGATGGGCTAAGGTTCTGGATCAAACGTTTTCATGTGGAAAAATTGATGGATTACAAAGGAGAAGTCGGGAAATACCCCAGTGAAATCACAACAGCAATTTCTTTGAGTATCGAGGAATTACAGGCATTGTATGTTATGAAACTACCTGAAGGCCAGCGAAAGGTACTGGACATATTCATCTGCCAGTCTTTTTTAGGGCTTCGTGTAGGTGATATGTTTAAGTTTCTACAAAATATCAACTGCCGTAAACGCACGCTTGAAGAACAGGTGTTTTTTGAGGTTCACACAGGGAAAAAGTGTTATCCTGTTGTCATTCCAGCGGCTACAATTGTTATGACCATCATTGAAAAGTACGGAAATTCATTACAAAAAGGTTTCTCAGAATCACATTATAATATAACGCTAAAAAAGATTGTCGCCAAATCAACTATTGACCGAGAGGTTGCTTTTTTTAGAACAGAGGGAGGAAGAAAAACCGAAAAAATTGTACAGCTTTCTTCATTGATCAGTAGCCATACAGCAAGAAGGACTTTTGCCACAAATGGTTATCTTTCTGGTATATCACCATTTGATCTCATGAAGATTACCGGACATAGATCGCTCCAGTCATTCTTTAGGTATATGAGATGTGAAAATATAGCAGTGGCATTTAAGATATCAAGCCACAAATTTTTTCGTATCAAATTTTCAGAACCTGACGTATTGGACGAAGAGCTCATTTAGAGTTAAAATTAATCTCTTATCAAAAAAACATATAAATGGAAATGCTTAATATTCCGAATACTTTTTCTCCACTTTCCATATGTTTTCTTCCAATTTTTTAAGTAGCCAGGTTTTCTCCCCGATTTCTGTTCCCGAAGCTGTACTATATCCTTGGACATTTAGGATCAGTTCCCTGTCATTCAGAACTTCCATATCACCCTTTGCTACTATTCCATCACTAAATTCAATATCTATTTCAAGATATGCGCTACGGGAAGAGATAGGAAACAATATCTTCCCTATTGAACCGGCATACAGATGACTATTGTCAAACATTATTTTTCTCATAATTAGGACCGTTTGGATAGATTTAAATTCCACGAAGTAAACACCTAAATTAAATTACTTAATGTTATTCATTTCTAATGTAATTCTACATACAAGTTATGAATAATTATTTGTGTACCAGTAAGTGATAAAATATTCTCGTAAGGTATAGCATTAATTTATAGGCATTAAAAAATGAATCGCAGACTATTAAATTTTATTGCGAATATTAGTTCAACTTTATAGGATAAAAACTCTATAAACAGATCCACTTTATCACACTTACCAGGCCCGAGATATGAAAGGTAAAACCATGTTTTTCAATCTATCTTTTCCCTCGCCAAAGAATGCTGTTTCAATCACTCATTCATAGTCATATTTCTTACATATACAGATCTCTTTTAAAAGGATAACTTCTTTCCCCTTCAAAGGCAAAGCACATTTACTCCGCCGCTTTCCCCGATCCGTAAAAGAGCTTTCTGCCCCCCATACATAGCAAATTGCAAGCTGCCCTCGCTGTTCTTCCACAATCATCTCGCAATTCCCTATGAAATAACAATGTTTTCAGGCCCATAAATCTTCGGATAGATAAGATTGGGGGAATCATTTTTTACAAAAGAAAATCAGTCGAAAAAGACATTCAAAAGTACATAGGGCAGCCAGCCCACATCCCGCAAAAGACTACGGCATAAACACATGCCGTCGCACGCACCCATCCTTTATTCCGTTTCCTTTTGCCTTACCGCAATTACCCTATGTCCGGATTGACTTTCTTTTTTTTCCTTTTTTTTCTTTGAAAAAATGATTTGGGGCGAAGCCTCAGCAGGACTGAAAAGGGAACAAACGTAACAAGATTGTAAAACAACTTAAAAACAAAAGTTATGAACATTTTCGGAAGGCTGACAGCAAACGCAACAGTCAGCAAAACAACAGAAGGTAAAGAAGTGGTAAACTTCATGGTAGCAGTAATTGACGGCTACAAAAACAAACAAGGTCAGTGGGTAGACAATGACGCATTTATTCAGTGCGCCTACTGGCGCACAGCGAAAGTAGCTCCGTGGCTCAAAAAAGGGCTGTGCGTAGAATTGACAGGACAGATCAGCGCAAGAGCGTGGCAGGGAAAAGACGGAACGCTCAATGCGGGACTGAACTTCAACACCTCCTATATTAAACCATATTGGGGAACGGCTTCAAAAGATGATGCTGTACAGGCTACTAAAGCTCAAGAAACTAACAGTACTGCAAAAGAGGACGAAAATGACGACCTCCCATTCTAGGCAGGACAGTACAAAATCCAAAACATTTAACCCATTTAAAAAATAGAAATCATGGGACATAATTTAAATTACAATAACAGAACTGGTAGATATTCATTTTTCAGCGTAAAGGAAAAGGCATGGCACGGGCTCGGACAGATCGTGCAGGACTACCCGACAAGTGCCGAAGCAATCAGACACGCAGGTCTTGATTATGAAGTACAAAAAAGCCCTTTGTTTACCAAAGGTTCGGGCATAGTGGAAATTTCGGACGGTATAGTAATCGAGGACACTGAAATCGAAGTACCTAACTATTTCGCTAATATCCGTACGGATAACAATACCGTGCTTGGAGTGGTGGGCAAAGATTACCACATCGTACAAAATAAAGACGCTTTTACATTTTTTGATTCTATTGTAGGTGGTGGAAGCGGTATTCTATACGAAACCGCAGGGGCATTGGGTCAGGGAGAACGCATATTTATTACCGCCAAACTCCCAAACTATATCCGTATTGGCAATTCTGATGATGTGATTGAAAAATACATATTTCTGACCACAAGCCATGACGGAAGCGGAAGCATAACTGCAGCCTTTACCCCTATCCGAATCGTATGCCAAAACACCCTGAACGCATCACTCCGCAATATGAGCAATGTGGTACGTATAAAGCACACCGCAGGAGCAAAACAGCGTCTGAGCGATGCGCACAAAGTAATGGGACTGGCAAACAACATGACAACACAGATGGACGGAATTTTTAACCACTGGGCAACCATAAAAATCAAGGACAGCGAAGTTAAAAAGCTCATACAACTTGCCTTATGCCCAAATACAGAAGCTTATAACCTACTTAAAAAAGGTGCTGAGGATGAACTTTCGACCATGTTCAAAAACACAGTTGACGATGCCTTTGCATACGCCATGATGAACGACACACAGCAACTGGAAACAACCAAAGGCACACTCTTCGGGGCTTATAATGCCGTCACTGGCTACTTTCAGAACGTGCGAAACTACAAGGATAACGAAGCGAAGTTACAGAGCATTGTACTTGGAGGTACTGCACAGCTTAAATCACAAAAAGCATTTGAGCTATGCACATCATTCGAGAAGATAGGAACCGATATTTTCCAATTGAATTAAGCTAAATACAAAAGGTGGCAGGCTTGTAGAGAACTGCCACCTTATAAAAATCAAAATATCATGAAATCATTACAAGAAATGAACAATACCGAAAGGGCATTTGCCGTTGCAAGGCTCTTTCCGGATCAGCTCGGAACGTTGACCGACTTTATTAAAACCGAAATAGCTCACTTACGGGAGAAAGAGGAGGATATTAGAAAAGCTTGGTCATCAAACTGCATTGTCACAGCCGATTATTGGTATAGCCTTGTGCAAAATGCTGAGCAGATAATCGAAAAATTTGGCGTTCTGATGTACCGCAATCCACGAATTTTTGCAGATCAATTATTCTATCAGGACAACAGCGTTTTTGGTATTCACTGCCTGATAAGATTTGCAGGTTCACAACTGACCCCCACAATGCTGAGACTGGCAATAGAACTCTATTTCGGTGACGATAAGGTCGTAACCATTGATTTTAGAAAGAACCAACCCTAAAATTAAAAAGATATGAAAACCTTACATCACATGAACAACCTTGATAGAGCCTATCTGCTCGCAAGACTGTTTCCCGAAGAACTCAAAGCACTGACCGAATTCATCAGAAAGGAAGCAGAACTATGGGATAGACATAGACCTGAGATTGAAGAAAATTGGACAGAAAAAAATATAGACGTCAATCTATGGTATGAATTCATAACCAATTTTAATCGCAGATACATTAGAAACGGTACAAGACTGTACAGAAATAAAAAAACGTTCAGAGATCAGCTTTTTGATGGTTACGATGCGCTTTTTGCCATTAATGCAACTATATACTATACCGAGCAGGAAGGGTGTAGCCAAGAGTTTAAATACGCCATTTATATGTTGTTCGGCAGTAGGAAAATTGTAGCCCCAAACTTAAATCTTTAGTCATGAAAAAATCAGATAAAATGACTGATGTCATGATAATCAAGGCATTTAGCGAAGTGGGTCGCAATAACTATGAGGTAGCCATTATCCCCCTTTGGGGGGACTGGCTCAAAAAGTCGCTCGAAACAACCGACCTGCTCGAAATCCTCAATGTAACTTCCTATTCGGGATATATCGCACGTAAAGAACACGGTATTTCTTTCCTGCTGTGCAGGACTGCAAAAGTACCATTCTACGAGCAGTGGCTCGGTGAAAAAGAAATCGCTTTTTTGGATGCCAGAGCAGAGGAAATAGAACAGTTATGCAGGCACTTTGACTGCATAAAAAGCGATGCCCTCATAGTACATCCCGATGGAATGGCAAATTACGAAGCATTTGAAGATGTCAAATTCAGAACTGCCGATTTCGACCTCAAACTGATACAGGAAATTTTAACCTCTAAAAATTAAAAAAATGACACGATCTAATTTATATATCACCTTATCAAACGGACAGCAGATTGTCTGCGTTGCCGACAGTACGAGTGCGCCTGAACAGGGCTATATCGTAGAAGAAGTATTCACCCCTCTTCTCAACTTCAATAACTCCATCATGGAAATGGACTTTCTCAAAAAGCACTGTACAATGGATGAAAAACGTGCAAACGCCATGTACCGATATTATATCGACCTGAAAACCAAAGTAGTCACCATGTATGAAGAACATTTTAACTACACCACTGAAAAGTTTAGAAAAGGTAAAGATATAACGTATCGCTATACAAGCTACGTTGAAAACTTAAATAACCAAGATAATGAAGAATCAAATTGATACTGAACTGAACGCACTTAACACCATTGCTGAAATGGTGCTGAAATTCGGACAGCTTTACGTTCTGAATATTCGGGAAGAAGACTGGAAACAACTGCACATAGTAAGGCAATGCCTTGAAAAAGTAATTCATGACAATGGCTATCGCATGAACTATGATAAAAACTTAAGTAACAAACTCATAAAGATTTAAAAATGGATATACTGGCAAAATATAAGTTCGCAGACTGGCTCTATAACAGGTTTGTCGAAAATTATAAAAATCAAAACATCGTGGAAGCTTTCATTTTCTTGGATATTCTTTCACGTTACCAAATGTTCGCAATGGAAGTCCGAAAACTTTCCGATCAGCGAAGACATATAAAAGAACTATACAGGGATATTAACAAGGCTCTGAAAAACGGAACCGCTCATAAACTCTTTCTCACAGGAGAGGAAGGTACAGCGGAATTTAAAAGGGAAATGAAAGCTTATGAAGACTACCTACGGGAACAGGGCTTTTCAGAATCCTATATTACTCAATGCGTAAGCGACAAAGCAATGAATTATTATGGAAACAGCTAATTTTTTCAGACAGATTGCACAGATGGACATAAACAGCAAAATTACGCTATCCATTACAAAGGCAACCGAAAACAGGATACTCGTATCTATCTTGATTGAGAACGACAGTTGCGGAGATAAGGCGAAGAATATCATTCCCCCTCTTAATCTGAAAGGAAGTCCCGAAGAACTTGACAACGGATTCTTTGAGCATATCAAAAAACCCATAAAGACAGCGGACGTACTGATTTCAAATATGCAGAATTTTCTTAAAGGTCTGGAAACGGCTCAGGCTAATTCTGCAATGGAAAAACAGAAATCTGATAAGGATAAAGCAAAGGGTAAAAAATATAGCGAAGCCATGCTAAAAGCCGATGCTCTTGCAAAAGCAGGTAAATACAAAGATGCATGGACGGCACTGCCAAAAGTGGGCGATTATCCTGAGCGTAAAGAAGACATCAGAAAGAAACAGGATGAGTACGAAAAGCAATTTGTTCCCGATCTCTGGTCAGCTTCCGAGCCAAAATCAGAACAGGTCGATCAGCAGGAATATAACCCCTAAAAAAGTAATATTATGTTAGTAGCAACAGAACTCCAAAGAGTGTTTATTCTCAAAGAAAAAGAACACGAAATCAGGCTAGATGATCCCGAACCAAAGTGGAACCTGCAGGCAGTACTGAATTTCTATTCAAACAACTACCCTGCCCTGACCACAGCGAAAATTTCAAGACCTACGATTGTAGATGACATCGTAGAATACCGTTTTGAAACAGTTATAGGAACTAAAGGTTAATGAAAAATTCAAAACCCATGAACAATGCAAAAGAAATATCCAAAAACCGTAAAACTACCCACAGCAGTAAGCCAGTCACTACTTCACCGCCAGTTGGGAGAGTTCGCAAAATGGATGCAACGTCCCAAAGATGCGGGCGAACTAAGAAAGGACAAACGGCAGTCAGTACCACACACGATGTTGCCAATGCCTTTTTAGCGATGCAATTCTATCCAAGATTGCAGGAACCTGATATTGGTGAAAATGAAGATAGTTCAAAATTTGAGAGGGAATTTTTTAAATCCCTCTCAAATATCTCAAAAAAACTGAATATCACTAAACTGGATTGTAGAGGTATGCCATACCCTTACAATATTTCGGAATCTTTGGTACATCTGCAAACACAGCTTAAACTTAGTATGTACGACTGGAAAGAAGTCAGATTGGTCAACGATGGAAAAAGTACGTTTTTCGCCAAAGAAGACCGATACGACACAGGGTGTACACTGTACTATATACCGATAATTCCACTTTACACAATCCTGCACAATAGAAAAACAGCAAAAGTCAGTAAACTATTGGTATCCGTGTATGCCTATATCTATCAGGTACTTGGTGTACCTTATTATAGAAATGAAGATTGTTATCTGAACTCCATGTATGAAATGCTAGAAAATTCATACTTGGAAGACGAAGATGCAGATTTGGACGATGAAGAAGGATTAACCGAGTTCAATGATGCTGTCATTTTGGGAGATTATATAAAAGAATTGATAACAGACCCAAAAAATCTAACATCTTTTAAAAAGCTACTACACGGCTTTAAACCAAAAAATGATTTTGAAAAAGACGTTCTTTTGATCGCTACATCATTTTACGAGCTTTTTAGTTCTTATCCGAATGTGCGCATAGATCGGAAATTTTTCCCTATTCGTTACAGGGAAATAGCTGATGAATCAGACCGTCCTGTCACACTAGACAACTACGTTTCTTTTTGTTCGTCCATTAAAGGAAGGCTTTTTGACATCCTCTGCCAGTTTGTAAACTGTGAACTGCAGGAATATTCTGAGATAGACGAGCCTACACGCTTTATACCTTTTGATAGAAGAAAGATCGAAAACAATGATTTTGATTTTGAAACAAAGGTTTTCGATACGATTGACAATCTCATTCGATTGTGGCAGGAGCATAATTATTAAAAAATAGAACTCATGGAAGATATTACAAACAGCTTTGGAACTTATTTTGACCCGATTTCTGCATTGGTATTTTATAGGGGTAATAGAGGTTATAATGAAACTTATGTCGAATGTTTCGACATGGAAAACGGTATACCAGTCAATCCGCATCCCCTTACCGTGAATGAGGGCAAAAGGCTCGCCAAAGCATTGCAGGTGGATGAAGAAAATCTTAACCTGCTAAAATCGGACGGTATCGTAAATAGCAATCTGCTGTCTTTCGATGCTAAATCGGCAACCATTGTATGGCACACAAGGGCACAGTTTCGGGAACTGTTCTTTAATAACCATCTTGGAATAAAGTCGGGAAAAGCGCATACCCCGCCAATGGTTTGGGTTGCGGATAGGGAAAAACTGAAAGTTTTCGCACTTTCTACATCGAGGAAACCAACAATAAATACTCCGCTATACAATGCTCCATACTTTAATGTCTACGTGGATGGCTCCGTTTGCATGGGTACAGTCGATATTTCCACAACAGAAACTGGTTCTGTTGACCAACTGATGAAATTATGGGAAAACTACTTTTTCAATAGTTACTTCTCCCACCTCATGTACGACCATAATCCTGTTAACGGAAATTGTGTAATGCTTTGGGAAAACTTGATTGACAACGGTAAATTATTTCCCACTGAAATGCTGGTGAAGACATCTAAAAAACTTAAAGATATTTTATTATGAGAACGCCAAAGAAAAATATCCACTTCTTGGACAATTATCTGTTAAGTCCAACAAATCCCATCCGTATAAATGTAATTGGTGCAGGCGGAACAGGCTCTAAATTTATGACTGCGCTTATGGAAATCAATCATAGTTTACTGGAACTTGACCACCCAGGATTGGACGTACACCTATGGGACGATGATATTATTACCTCTTCCAATATTGGACGGCAACGGTTTGCTGATTCAGAAAGAAATCTTTATAAATCTCAGGCAATCGTAAATAGGCTTAACCGTTGGGCAGGGGTAAATTGGAAAGCTGAAACAAGAAAATTTCAGCGTGAAGCTGATGGTAGAATACCAAATGGTGCAGGGGCTTCTATTTATGTATCCTGTACAGATACGGTAGCTTCAAGAATAGAAATCTCTGAAATAATTCACAAACTCAATGAACAAGATAGATTCCATAGAGACAAAGGAAAGTATTGGCTCGATATGGGCAACACAAAATTTGCAGGGCAGGGAATACTTTCGACTATTGGAAAGATAGACCAACCAGCCTCCAAAAAATTTAAAACATTTGAAAAGTTACCGTCTATTATTGAGGAATTTGGTACAGCTATGCAAAATTCGGAGCAAAAAGATGACACGCCAAGTTGTTCACTTGCAGAATCGCTTTCAAAACAGGATCTTTTTATTAATAGCACAATTGCACAGTTAGGAGCCTGTCTTTTATGGAACCTGCTAAAAGACGGTATGACGGAAAATAGAGGATTTTTTCTCAACCTTAAAAATTTTAGATCACAGCCCATCACCGTCGGCAGTTGAAAAAACTGCCGGCGGCCAAAAGCCTTTGGCTTTTGGCGCGAAAATCGGCTGCAACGGCTGTCTCCCTCTTCACTATCCCCGCTTCGACCACCGCTGCGGGCTATTTGTGGGATACATAGTATCCCAGTTAGCTTCGCAGATATATTTTAATGTTTTTTATATTCTTTGTAAATGGGTATTTCTTTTAAAATCCATTGTATCTAAAAGTAGTGTTATCATTCATTATATTAAAATCAATAGTCGTTTCAGCTCTTTTCTCAAGTCCTTGAAACGTAACATGGTATTTCCCATTTATACTACTGTTCACCATATAATAAATTGAAGTTGCGCCCCGGCTTTTTACGTTCACGTTCGTATTCTTCCCACTGTTCCAAAGTAAATTTCATACCCTCATGGATTTTATGTATTCCATCTTTGTAGCTATCAAAATCAGAAATTACGGTATAGTTTATCTCTTCCAAAAGATCCTGCTCACCCTTTATGGATAATTTAAATATGATCTTCTTGATGATATTAGCATAAGAATCTATCAGAACAATAATTTCTGAATCAACTGCAAAATCACGGGAAATATGATAATCTTTTGCTTTCGCCCTAAACCCTTGATCCATAAGTAATGAATCCAGATCCTGTTCCTTTAAAGTTAGCCAGCCCTCAAGATGAGTTTCTTTTTCGTTATACTCCTTACATTCAAAAATAGTTTCCAATGGCAGATTCAACGGCATAGCAAGGTAATCCAGCCCTTTGTAATACTTTCCAACTTCATAAGTTCCATCGGAATCTATAAAAAAAGGTAAATAAACGCCATTCGAAAAGGTGTCATGTTCCATACCCAATGGTGAATTGAAATATAATTTCTCAATGACCATCAATAGAACCCTGTTTGATGGATTGCGATGTTTATCCCTAAAACGGTTCCACTTGGGTTTAAAATTCTTTTTATTTATAATTGCAGCAATCCCTAAATCCCGTGAATATTTCCACTCAATGGGACTGAACAATAAAGGATCGTTCGTGTTGCTACTCTTATAACTAAGATTGGTAAAGGTAAAATTGGATTCTGCTGTATCAGCATCCACCTTTTCCAAAGTGAATGTTCCAGAGGATTCTATATTAAATAACGATTTACCTTTGTAAGAACTCTTTTTGTGAAATGAAAATCTATATTCCACTGCGTTCAATAGATCGGACATGATTTAACGGTGGATGATGACCATCCTATAATTTACTGTTTATACGGCATAATTTTCGGGGTTTGCACTTTCCAAATACCCTTGCTGTGCATCTTTCTTCATCGAATCAATCATACTTTCAGGAACCATATAGTGGTTTAGCATCTTTTCTTCCATTTCCTTCATCTTTTCTTCATCGTTTAAGGCAAGGTACAGTTTAAACAATATCTCATCTTCGGTAAGGAACTGATATGGATCTTTTACATAGTTAGCTCTGAAAGCGATAAATTCTTTGATTCTAATAGCTGCCTTCTCATATTGACCAATTCGTATAAGGGACGAATAGAGCTTATTGTAAGCAAATGATAGCCACTGGGCAAAAATTTGACGTTGCTCATCAGCCGAATATTCATTCCTACCTATATCAAAATTGTCAAGCAGATATTCAGCTTCCTTTATTGCATCATCATATTTTCCCAGTTTATAATATAATAATACAAGCCGAAGATGCCCCATCTTAAAAGGAATGCCTGTTGAAATGGATTGTTTATAATATTTTTCCGCCTGCTCATCATCACCCTTTTTCTCTTCAATAAGACCTTTAAGTTCAAATGCCTCAGCATAATTAGGATCTATTTCCAGTGCCTTTGCGCAATATTCCTCCGCCACGTCAATAGAATCGGCATCAAGATAAGAACTTGCCAAAAGTGCCAAGTACTTTTTTTCCTTCGGGAACTCATTATTTAAAATATGTAAGCCAGCGATAGCCTTTTCAGTTTCACCAAACATTTTCTGATTGCTTATTTTCTGCAATAACTTCTCAATTTCTTGCTCATTCATTATTCAAATTTTATAATTGTATAAAAAACTAACCCCTAAAAGTGTTACCAGGAGGTAGCTTACCATGCGTTGCTGCGTATGCATCGATCAAAGATACTTCCTCAGCGTTGGCTGTCGCATAGTTGACATTCTGTAAATACCACTCATAAGGTAATAATTTTCCAGAAGATAGATTATTTAAAATATATTCATCTTTATCACCATGATATAATTGGAAAATTACTAAATATCTTGCATAAACCGACTTAAAAGAAGTTAATCCATATTTCCAGATTGCTCCACTCATCATAAATTGATTTACGAATCCCGCTCCAAACGTGTAATTGCGCATTAGCCCAGGAGTTCCAACGTGCAGGTCATAAACATTGTATATATCTTTCTCACGCCTTCTCGTTCTAGGCTTGACCTGTGGAACCGTAATCGGCGGTGCTATCGGGACTGTAATGGGTTCATCAAGGGGTATATCTACTGGCGGAGGTACTGGTTTTGGCAGATCCTCATCTATTGCTGGGGGCGGAGCAGGTATAGCTGGACTGGAAACAAATTCCCAGATCACTTTTGCTGTTTCCGCAATGGCATTGCCGACCGCCGAGAAAAAATCACATATATCGTCCCAAAAATACCAGATTGCAGCAATCGCAACAACCGCCAAAATTATCCATCCAATGGGATTCCACGACATCGAAGTTCCTGCAGTGGTTGCACTAGCAAAAAAACCACTTGCTCCACCCGCTATTGCTAACTCCATAATTTATTTTTTTATAGTTGTCCTGAGTTCTTACAGCTTATAATACCACCATACGGACATATACATTTCGATACATCAGATAATGGTTTTTTATCCAATATTTTGATCTTAGGTACAGGCTTGATCCATGTCAATGGAACACCTAAAAGTTCAAGATTTAAACGGCAGATTCCTTTCAATGCGCACAATCCAAAATGAGGGATATTCAATCCTCCAACATTGTCTTTATCAGTTGCAAACTTTCCCTCACGGAGCTTGATCTTTGGATTGGACGTAACAATCAACGTTGATGTCAGTAACCCCTTGTCGCAATCCAGTATCGCCTGGTCTTTTAAATATTCCATTTTAGGTCAATTTTACTTCAATTCCACCTTTCACATGTATGTTCTTGTCATTGCTGATCGTAATATCACCTCCTTTCGCAGTGATGTCGATCGTGCCTGAACCTCCTCCCTTTTCAGATGGCGTGGCATTTATTGCCAGATTGTTGCTTCCGGTAACAGTGATGTCCTTTCCGGTCAAGCTGATCGTACCATCTTCTGTCATTTTCAGCGAACTGCCACCGATAGTGATCGTCAGGCTCTTTTTTCCCTTAAAATTGATGTTTCCCTCATTGTCCATTTCAAAAACCGAAGTTGCAGGAATGTTTTCTTTTGCCCCTACATTGATAGAACTTTTACTGCCGGCATTGACTACATGATTCAAATTTGCATCTGTGGTGGCATTGCCCGCACCGTCAAAATGCATATTTGCACCTCCTTTGTCTTTTAAGTTCATAGAACCTGCACCATTGTCATATTTTAGTTCCGCTCCGCTCCTTCCACTGAAAGACATAGTATTGTTACCTGTTCCACCGCCAGCTCCAGTGCCACCGTGGAAAAGTCCACCCATCACAAACGGTCGGTCAGGATGCTGATAAACGAAATTTACCATTACCTGATCACCAACCTCCGGAACTGACATAAAGCCCCTATTCGTTTTCACATCATCACTGCTGCCCGCATCCGGTGACATTACCCGTATGAACTCTGAGCTAGCTGTCCCCTGCTGCCAGTCGAATTGAACCTGAACTCTTCCTTGGTTTAATGGATCGGTATTGGATACTACCTTTCCAAATTGTGGTTCAGCTTTAGGAGTAATAAATTCTGGTCGGGGGATATAACCCGAATCAGCTGCAATAGCCTCAAATCGTCCGCTATAATAGCCCCTTGCATCAACTTCATGGTAGACCTCCGTTAATAACAGTCGGGTAAAATATGAAGTATCGTTGCTTTCAGCTTTTCGCATTTCCATGTCCGCAATACAGCCCGGATATAGGAACGGTACAGTGGATATACCAGTTGTTACAAATACCTCCGCAGCTTTACTACCCGCCGTACCCTTCTGTGAAGCTTCAACATCCAAAAATGAATTTGCCTTTATTGGAGCTATACGTAATGAAGGAGTTTTAAAAGTGTTAGCAGAGATTTCATAGGCTCGCTGGGCAATATCCGATGTATGTTTGATAGCGGTGTCTCCTCCTGTCAATTTCTCATTCTTACGGCTATTGTAACCATAGAAGGAAGGCTTTACATGCTGGGCTTTCATCCTTATTTTCACATCACTAAGGTTTCTTCCATATACTAGCTTGATAGGATTTTCAGCAGGTGGGAGTTTTCCAAAATGCAATACCTCCCCATCATAGAAAAACTGTTCTCCATAAGCCTCTGCCATCCGCCCAAGATAGTTATAATGCGTTTCTTCATACTGCGAACTGTAACTTACATTCCCGTAGTTAGCATCAACTCTGAAATCAAATTTATGCGGATCAAGTCCTTCGCTTATTACCTGCTGTGCAATACTATTGAGACTAATTTCCTGAGCTCCCCCAAAACTTTGGGTATGGGGTGCGGCATCCAACAAAATTGTCGGGCTTTCGCCAATAAGGACTATATTACCCAAACTTCCCTGATCCTGACTGAAACCAACCTCAGTCACAACCCCTACAAAATTTCTTTCAGGACCTTCTTCTACGTCTTTATATCTGAAAACTACGGTAATCCGTTTCCCAAGAAAATTTTGGGCCTCCTCTAAATTGTGGTTTTCAGCATCTCCTAACGTATCGTGCGCTAAAGTCAACTCAAAGGTATGATGCTTTACGGCACTCTGTGCAAGCTTGAAATGCTTGAAGAATCGAATTGAAGTACCTTCAACAAAAATTTCAAGTTTTACCAACCTGTTTAGCCCATTGACTTCGTTTTCTGAAATTGCACCCGCATTATAAATTTTTGAAGTAGGCTGGTTTTTCCATAACTTCCCTTTAGTAAGTGATCGTTCGTTATTCTGCATAGGCTTATCCAAAAAAGTCTTTGCCCCTGCATTTTCAGGCTGTGAAGAAAAAATATCGGAAGAACTGCTACTTTCCCCTACTCCTGTTGACGAATCTATATGATCCATGTCTTTCTGAAACATACATATCTATTTTTTTCATTTATGTAATTACGCTGATATTCTACCTGTATTCGGTGAGACTGTTATTTCATGTACATAGTCGGAATGATAAATCTCCTTATTTGGGTTAAAGGAATTTAATGACTGTACTGAGAAGAATTCGTAAAAATTTCAATAAAATCGAAACTCTTTTTCTAAGTGCCGGGTTGCACGTCTATACTATATAAATCTATATTCTTTTTCATAAATTAATGTGATTTTGGTTTTGCAATATAGCATATTGAAAAATCACGGCAAAATGATTCACCCACTTTTTTAAAAAGTGTCGTATTTCTACTATCCCCTAACTATCAATGATTTCACTCTAAAATATTAGAGTTAATTTGCAGGAGCTCCTGCCTATAAAGGTCTATACTGAAAGGGCTCATTGTCCCTTTCTATTTTTTCAACCCTGTATACATAAACTTTAATGGGCTCTCCATTTTCATCCGTTCCTATATATTCAAAAAGTTCAAAATGACGGGGTATTGGTTCCTTCACAACACGACCTGTCCATGTGATAGTGCATTGATCTTTCATAAAAGGCTAAATATATTATATATAATATAAGGATAATTACGGAAATCCGTATTGTGAAGTAAAAATTTATTATTCTGGAACCACTATAGTCTTTAATTCTCTTTTCCTTTTATTTACGAATTGTGTAAAATTTATCCCATTGAGCTGCTTAAAGACTTTTGAAAAATTAGTGCGGGAAGAGAATCCACACTCCTCGGCAATCGTTTTACTGGTATACTTTAAATACGCTTCATCAGTATTGAGTTTCTCTGTAGCGTAGGAAATACGTAGTTTACAGAGGTACATCTGGAAGCTTGCTCCGCGATGTTCCTGAATAATTTCTTGAAGATATTTTTGATTTATACCAAACTTTTTGGCTAAAGATTTAAGCGTAACCCCTTTTTTGAGAAATTCCCTATTTGATTCAAACTCCCTTAATTTATGCAGCGCATTCTGAACAATATTATAGCTAATACCGCTGCTTTTATAGGTTCTCACCTCAAATTCACGTTCGCCCGAACTATTCAATGTACCTCCCGCAAGGTTGATCCCTAAAATTTTATTCTGTCCGAGTACCTTCCTCCTCGATCTGATCCGCAAAAGCATATAAAAAATACCGACAGAAATTAAAATCAAACCGATCACATACACACCTATTTTAATCCAGAAATTCCTTTGCAGAATATTTTGCTTCTGCAATAATCGATCTGCATCATATTCACGATGGATCTTTGTGGATAGATACACAAAGTCAGTCTCTAAAACCGAATCGACCTTAATGAGCTGTCCTGTATAGTACAGGGTTTTGGCAGTGTTATCTTGATTACCATAATAATTTATAAGATCTTCATAAATATGCCGAACCTCCGGCAGAACAAATTTATGTTTAAGAAATATAGAATCTATTTTTTCAAAATACTTGATTGCCGCACTGGTATTTCCCTGTTCCCAATAGGATCTACCCAAATAAGAATAAGATACTGTTAACCATGCGAAATCATCAATATTGCTGATTGCCGGTAATGAACTTTGTAATGCTTTGATAGCACCACCGTAATCCTTTCCCCGAAATTTACGGATACCTTCTTCCTTAAGAAAGTAACTATATTCCTGTCTGAATTGAGGATTTTTCCATGTTCTGGAAAGCCCAAGAGCAATAAGTGAATCCGCTTTTTGATACTGGCCCAGTTTGCGATAACACACGCCCATTTGATGGATCGTATTCAGATAACCTCTTTGGTTGCCGAACATTGAATTGGGATGCAGGTTCTTCTGGATCTCACCTTCGAAAAATTCTCGCGCTTCTTGAAAATCACTGAGCGCCTCATCATAATAACCAATGTAACTTTTGACAACCCCTATATGGTAATTGATCTTATTGCTATAATAGGGATCTTTATTGTTTTTGTTTTTCTCAAAAGCCTTTAAATATTCATCAAGTGCAAGCTTGTATTTTTTCAGGTTAAAATAATAGACTACACCCTTACTCAGATAGGCACTGCTCAAGAGACTATCGTTCTTCTTAAGCTTAGCAACATAAATGGCACTGTCAGCGTACTTTAATTTGATCAGTGGATCTCGGGAATAATAACGCGCATCCTTGTAACCCAGAAACAGCTGCATCTGATTATTTTCAAGTTTCGCCTTCCTGATAAGTTTATCAACAAGAGGAAGTGCCGCGGAATCATTTTCAGCCAGGTTATCATATTGCCTCTGTATGAGATAAAAATCGCTCAGCTTTTCTTGCTGTGCAAACAGCATTTCGCACAGAAAAAGTAATATGATTGCTAAAAGAGGAATTTTTGGAAGGTTCATGGCTAAGAATTACTATAAAATTAAGAAAATTTCCCCAATACCACATTATTGCATCCTAAGCAAACCTAAAAAACCATTTTACAAATAAGGACACTGTATTTCAATACCTTAAAAAATAAAGTATCAAATTCATAATGTGTGGATTCCATTTGTGAGACAGTGGAGTTTTTTTGGCACAGCACAAAAAAGCCCACCTTCTCAATATTTTTTTCAAAAAATATAAGGTGACTTTTTTTCAATTATTTACATCAGCCAAAGGGAGTGCTTTTTGAGTGTGGATGCTATTTGTGAGACCACAAGTTTTTTTTATCTATCCCAAAGACTGATAATTTGGACTTCAGAAATCAACAGCATCTCGGCCGAGATAATCTAAAAATTTTACAATGAAAAAAACAACGGTTATCTCAATATCGGTAATCCTCTTCACCCTTTCTACAATGCATTCTTGTAGACAGGATGAAATGGACCAGCGACCAGAAAGTAACAGTCTGGCAGAAAAAGAAAATCAGCAGAAGCTTTATCTGAAAACAGAAAAAGACACCATGCAAACAACCTCAAATTTACATTTCGACGAAAATGGAAATGAGATAAAAGATCCGCCTCCAAAAGACAAGGATCAGTGGAAATATTAACATGTGCAGATTTTAAATACAGTGTGCATTCCATTAATGAGACCACAAGTTCTTGCTTTTGACAGAAAATGCATTCTAAATTTGATGAAATAGAAATTTCGAAAAGAGATTTTTAAATCCTCGAAAATGCAAGTGACCAAATAGGCATTTATGACAACCACCAAATAACCACATCATGAGATTTAAGAACATCATTTCAGAACTGATCATATTTATCCTCATTCTTGTATGGGCGTACACATTCGCCAGTAAAATCTTTGATTTCGACACATTCAATAGACAGATAAAAGGTGCTTACCTGCTATCTGCAGGAGGATCTGTCCTACCTTATGTTTTACAGGCTGTACACCTCGGGATTGTCGTACTACTGATAAACAACAACTGGCGAAGATTGGGGCTATTAACCTCCCTTTCTGTCCTGATCCTTTATACTGCTTATCTCATTTACATTTTAAAATTTGCACCAAGCATTCCGTGCTCATGTATTGCAGTTTTTAAAGGTATGAACTGGCACGACCAACTGTATTTTAATTTCATTGCCCTTGCAATCAACATTATTGGTCTGATCACTTTTTTTTCGCTAAGGCGAGCCCCACACAATAGTGTTCAGACCACTTATAACTAAACTAATAACCAAACAGGAGAAGCCGAAAACCTGAAACAAAGAGTAGGCAAAAAACTAACTAAAGTTTAGCTTTTTGATTTATAAAAGCACCAAACATCATGAAATCACTAAGAATTACATTAGGAGTTGCAGCAATTGCAATCGGAAGTTTCGCAGCTTTCTCTTTTGCTCCGGCAAACAGTAATGACCAAGACACTGGTATTTTTTACAGAAACCCTACTGATGGATCTATGGGCGACCCATATAATCCATCCTTACATCCATGTCAAGGATCTTCAAACGTGTGCGCACAAGAATATGATCTGGAGACAGAACAACCAACTGGACAGAATGTAATTCCAGGAGTTAAACAATAACCATTATTGTACAAATGAAAATAGAGCATGTAATCATGCTCTATTTTCTTATAAACATTTCATTATATATTCTTTAAAACCCTTTGGATCTTTCATAGGGTGTGGTGGAATTCCAACAATCCTTCCCTCCTTATCAAGAACAATAAGTGTAGGAAACGCACTGATTTTTCCAAACTTTATAATTGGATGATTATATCTTTTACCCTCGGTGTAAAGTTGCACTGAACTCCCCACAGAATACGTTCCTATTCCGCGCTTCCAGACAGGTACTGTTTGATCGACACTAATAGAAACAAACTGGATCTGATCGCTCTTTAATTCGCTTTCTATCTTTGCAAGCTCTGGTACAAGAGTTTTACAAGCACCACAGCCAGTAAACCAAAAATCTAAGATGACAACCTTCCCTTTGAATTCTTTTAAGCTATGGTACACTCCATTAGTGTCAGGTAAATTAAAGTTAAAAAAAGGTTTTCCAGTTTTTTGAAAATCTTTAAGAAGTCTAAATTCATTTGCCACAGTCCTAAAATGAGCATCTTTTTTATTTACATTCTTAACATACATCTTATATGTATCTTTAGATATTTGATTATACCAGTTGAAGCGAAAAATACTAATCGCATTGTCTGCATGAAGATAATCTTTCACAAAAGGAAGGTGTGCGAATTCTCGCTCAACTAAAGACGCATATTCCAATGGATGATTATATCGAAATTGATCATATCTATCTCCTATTTGATCCATATTCGATAAATAAATATAAGCAGGTAGAACGTGAAATCCGCCAAAATAATCTATTGTCAAAGTGTCTAGTAGCGGGTTGATCCGGTTTTTATTTACAATAAACTTCTTAAATAATTTTGCCACAGAATCATCGTATCTATCTACAGATTGCAATATAATTGGGTCAAGAGTTTGATCAACCAATTGCGCTTTTGCTAACCGAAAATCTCTAGTGTGCTTTTGAGGATTTATATTAAACATTGAATCAATTATATCAAGCGACCTATCCATCTCCATATATCTTTCAGTAATATTTTGCAATCGATAAGGTTTTGTAAATAAATGATTTGAATTCATTCTTTTTGTCACTTCCTTAATAATAATTAACTTTTCAGATCCTTTGCCCGTGATTTCCATGTTAGTTAACCCTAATTTATTGTCCTGAAGGGCAAAATTTAAACTATCGCCAGGATTGACTAGAATGGAAAAAGTTCCGGGAACCGTTATGACACTACCTACAATACTTGAGTATATTGTTATCAAGGCAGTTTCATTCAGAGGAAAATCAAAATGGAAATGTCCATCATTTCTCTTTGAGATATATTCATTTATGGACTCCTGCGCAAACTTTCCATCGGCAACTGGAATTGACAGCCTTATTACTGAATCTTTAAAATTTTCAAAATTTATATTTAGTACAGTTCTTTTTTGAGCGATAGATAATTGTGCTATAAGTAAATACAGCAACGTAAGGAATAGTAATTTTCTCATTGTTTCTGAATTAATAAAGGGGATTAGTTCTGCTCTATTCCATTATAATTGATAATGTATTGCGGAATTGGAAGTATGTACCGTTTATCATTCGGTGGTAAGGTATATGTTTTATCGCCAACAGTTCTTGTCAGAGTTTTCGCATAACGTTGATCTTTATTCAGTCGTTTTAAGTCCTGCAAACGTAATCCTCTCTTTAATAATTCCTTCCTTCTTTCAATAAGTATTTTATCTAGAGCGTCAGAATCGGTAGTTGCTGTAATAGGAATAAATGTTCCCGTTTTATACCTTTTTACCAACAGCGTATTAAGCAATTCTAAGGCTTTTACTCTATTTCCCATTCTGGCAGCACACTCTGCTGCAATTAGAAAATTTTCGTCCGTTGCAGTACCACCAAGATTATTCCCCAGTGGTGATCCTCGCCAAACATTTTTTCCATCCTGACTTCTAAAATATAATTGCTTTCTGAGATCATTTTCACTATATAGTTGAAACAGTTCTTGGGGAATTGAAGAAGATAGTCCAACTGCTGTTTCATATGCTGTGACTGATTCGATCATTATATGTACTTCCTTACTTTTTGCCAGGAAAGGACGCGCATCAGTAGGATTAAAACTATTGTAGTCATCCAGAACAGAATATAATTTTAAGGAACTTTGGGCTGCGTCATAGGCCTTATCATAAACATTCATATACAAATACGTACGAGCGAGTAAAGCAAACGCGCCAGCATTAGTAATGTGGGTAGCAGACAATGCGTTCTGAGGTAATAACGTAGCAGCTAAACTAAGATCTTCTGTTATTCTTTGATAGGTCTGTTTCAATGAGCTCCTAAAAATGGGTTCGTTTATATCTTCCTCTATTTTCAGTGGAATTCCGAGATCGGTCTCAGCGGTTGAGGCATCATAATACTTACAAAAGGTCATAGCAAGATTTAAAAAAGCCCGTGACCGATGATAAAGTGCGGTCCCTTTTACACGATCATATAACTCTGAATTGCTTGATGTTCTATTTATTTTATCTAGTGCCTTTAATGTTACGTTACAGACTTGAACTTGATTATAAGGCAGTTCCCATTCTTCTTGGATAGTGCCATTTCCTAACTTTGGAAATATATCCACGGTCCAAGTCAATAATTTCCGTTCAAAATCAGTACTTAATGAATTAAATTGTTCTAGTGACACCTCAAGATCATCACAAGAGACCTCCATTGCCCCTCTCCCGTCATAAAGGAACTGACTTGAATTCATTAATAGGCTCAGATCATTAAGTGTTGTAGGAACAACAAGTTTTATATCCTGCTTTTCCTCAAGCCAATCCTTAGAACACGATGGCATAAGAAACAGGAGAGCGATTGGTAATAGTAATTTGATTTTCTTTTTCATAGCAATGCAATTAAAGGTTACAATTAAGCCCCAAAGTAAAAGTCCGTATCGGCCTTGATGTTGGGAAATCAGGATCTAAATTGTCTTTGTTAGCCTTCCAGATCATAGCAACATTATTTACGTAACCAAATAGACGTAAATTCTTAAGGTGAAGTTTTTGTGATAATTTCGAATCAAGATTGTATGCAAGGTTTATATCCTGAAGCCTGATATGATCACCTTTACTTACCAGTACTTCTGAATTAATATAATACTGATCCGCAACATTAACGCCCGGATAGACCATTGCCGGAACATTCGTGCTCAGTTCATCTCCCGGTTTTTGCCACCTTTTATAATAATCTCCATGCAAACCATAATTATTATAAAGCGCAGTATACATAATCGAATTTCTTTTAAAATAGTACCCGAAACGATAGGTGATATTAAAAGAAAGATCAAATCCTTTATAACTAACCATGTTTCGTAATGCACCAAAATAAGGTGCAAGAGCATTACCATGATAAATTAGCCTATTTTCAGGATCTTCCGTTAGTTGTTGAGTAATCTGTGCATATTGTACAGACGGTTGCCCATCCAGATAACCTCTGGCCTGTCCAGTTTGAGGATCTAACCCCGCCCAGGGATAGCTATAAATTCCGAACAATGATCTTCCGACAACAGGATTGTATAATGATGCATTTCTTATAATACTGTTATCCGTAACAAAATTGCTTAGGCTTGTCGGTCGCTTGTAGGCGGTAATAACATCTTTAGCATAAGAAAAAATTGCTGTTGTTTTCCAATTAAAAGATTGGGACTGAATATTTATAGAATTCAACTCAACATCTATACCTTTTCCGCTCATATTGGCGACATTTCCACGAAATGACGCAAATCCGGTAGTGGGATCTATATCACCATTGCCAATGAGATCTTTTCCATTGCGGTTAAAATATTCTATCGAACCCGAAAGTCGGTTGTTCTTTAATACAAAGTCTGCCCCAATATTAAACATTCTATTACGTTCCCAACGGAGTTCATTATTGGGAGGTGTCACAAGATCAGCATTTGGTAAATTATTATAATAATTTTTAGAAATCCGCGCAGTTGTATAAGCAGTGGTTGTTCTGTCAATATTTCCACTATATCCATAAGTCGATCTAAGACTTAATTGCGATAGCCAGTCCAAATGATAGAAATTCTCCTTATTTATATTCCATTTAAATCCTGTTGACCATAATGGAACAGATTTTTGATTGGTTTTTACCCCAAAAAGATTTGATTGATCAATCCTTGCACTAGCAGAAATTACATATTTCAGATCATAATTATATGCTCCATTTATATAATAAGAGCGAATTCTATCTATGGTACCTGTATAATTATCATAATTTGATATTGTAGCAGTACCGCCTTTACCATATTGAGAAAAGCGCGTAATATAGTCTACAAAAATACTTGAACCAACATTGGGATCAAAACCATATTGTCTTGAGCTAATACTGTTTGCTTTTGTTTCTCTAACTTCAACTCCAGCTATTGCATTAACCTGATGTTTGTTCCATTTTTGATCATAATTTAATTGAAAACGTCCATTTAGTGCATTTAATTCTGAATTGGTGTTGTCTAGTCTTCCGCCAATTGGAATATTTCGGGTCATAACACCATTAGTAACAGAAGTAAAGCGATTGATCTGGTCTCGCATCAAATAGCTATCCTGATCATAATAATTTCTTCTTCTTCCTTGTTGATTTTCATACTGGAATCTTACTTCTGCCGATAAAATTGGAAGAAAATTGTATTTGATTGCAGTATTTAGGCGCATTTCAGCTTGTTTGAACTTATTATTTTGGTAATTCAATTCTTCAAGAGGAACAAAATCCCAATTTAGTAAACCAGCTGTTATTGCTTTATCTTTCAATACACTACTGACATCCTTAATAACGATAGCAGGATCTCCATTGTCATTTACTAATCTAGCATAAGGGTACATCAATTCTGTCCCCATATTATTAAGCATGGAAATAACATTCGACTTAGATTGATTATTTTGATTATATGACAGTCCCGCAGAAATCTCCAGTTTTTCTATCGGGCGGAAAACCTGATTACTATTGATACTTATCCTATTGAAGCCTTCACCTTTCTCAGAATCTCTATTTTTATCAAAGCCGGAAGAAAAATAATAGTTATATTTTTTGCTCCCACCACTGAGGTTCAAAGCATATTGTTGCTTAACCGCATTTTGATATAGGTATTTAGACATATCATCACGCAATTCATACTTTCTTAAACCATCAATTTGAATACTTGCTTCCTCCGATGTAATAAGTCCATTCTTTTGATTATTCAAAATTTGAACAACGGGTGAATAAGGTCTATTTGCAGTCGTATTGCTGATAATCGTATTATAATATCCTTTATCAAATAACATCTTCTCGATATCAATAAAATCTGTAGATGCTATCTTAGGCAAATAATAAAGATCCGGTTTCTCTCCTATAGTGATATTAGAAGTAAAACCAATATTCATCGGCTGGTCTGCTCGTCCTTTTTTAGTTTTAATCACGATCACACCATTACCAGCACGTACTCCCCAAATCGAAGCGGCTGCCGCATCTTTCAAAATATCAATATCCTCAATATCGTTCGGATTGATATTGTTGATATCCCCTTCATACGGGAAATTATCAACAACAATTAACGGTTGATCGTTACCAAAGATCGTAGCCTGTCCCCTGATCGTTAACTTCGGAGAACCTGAACGTTCGTCAAACAATATAGATGGCGCTATACCCTTTAATCTGCTGATAACATCAGTTGAAACCTGACGGTTAAAAGTCGCATTATCGACTTTGGAAAATGACCCCGTAGCCCTTTCCTTTGGAATGGACTGATACCCGCTGGCTACAACACTCACCTCCTCGATCCGGTTGTTATTCGCAGTAAGGACGATTCTTTCCGCGTTCCTTGCTGCTACTTCAATCTGTGAAAATCCCAAATAAGATATTCGCAGGTTGGATTCAGAGAATTCATCGGGAAGTTCAAAAGCCCCTGTTCCATCAGAAGTTGTGGTAAAGTTGGTTCCCTTTACTTGGATCGTCGCCCCTGAAAGAGGATTACCGCTTTCATCAACGATTCTTCCCTTTATTGTTTCTTTTTTTTTAGAAATGGGAACATTCTTCTGATTAGATGTTCTCCGCTCTTTTAAGATGATCACACCATCTGCGATTTGAAATTCAATAGGCTGATTCCAGAAGAGTGAACTGAGAGTTTCTTCTAAAGTCGCGTTTTTTAAATCAACGCTGATAGGACCGACCTTTTTTAACAGGGCATCATTATACGTAAAATCATACTTGGTAGCTTTACGAAGTTCCGAAATGGCGGTTTTAAGGGGAGCATTTTGTAATGTGAGGCTAATGCGTTGCGCCTTGATTGCAGTGCCACCGCCTGCAAGTAGCATAAAGAACAGACTGCTCCTTATGCCAATGCGCAGTAGATTTCTCCTCGAAAACATATCCAATGACATGGGTATGTTTTCCCTATGGGAAAAATGATCTTTTTTCATAGATTTGTGTAGGGTTTAATAGTATTTTAGTTGCTCAAAACTTTGATGTAGACCCAATCGCCGGAGTGCGCTAACACTCCGGCATCTTTTCTTGGGCCAACATATGAAACAGTAATTCTTATTTTATTGGATAATGACAACCCTCCTTCCATTCTTTACGTCAAACTGTAAATTTGTGATCTGTTCCAGTGCATAGATAACAGTGGATAGTTTCTTGTCCCTGCTTATCGTACCATGTACTTTTATATTTGGCATTTTGCTATAATCAACATCAATGTCATACCAGCGCTCAAGCTGTTTAAAAACTTCTTTTAGTGGAGTACCGTCAAATTGAAAATCATTTCTTGTCCATGCGGTAAAAGGTTCGGTATCTACATCAATGACCAAAAACAGTGGAGAGAGAGAACTAAGCTGACTTTGTTGCCCAGGTGATAATTTTGTGGGCATATCCTCCCGCAAAGTGCTGACCTGAACGCTGCCGCTGACCAATGTTGTCAAAATTGCAGGTTCATTCTCATAAGCATTGATGTTAAACTTTGTGCCCAGTACCTTAACCTGTTGCCCTCTGGAAGAAACAAAAAAAGGTTTTGACTTATCGTGAGCCACCTCAAAGTATCCTTCTCCTATTAGCTCAACGAGCCTTACATTACCTGTGAACTGTGTAGGGAATTTCAACGAAGATTCCGCATTCAGCCATACCTTTGTACCATCAGGCAAAGTCATTTTATATTGTCCTTTTCTCGGGGTGGAAAGTGTGGCATATTGAACCGTATTCGCTGCTATTGAAGTGCCATCTGTATAAAAAGTACCGTGGACATCCGTCCTGATCGGCTTACCTTTTAGATCCACAGTTTTACCATCCTGAAAAGTTAATGTAGCCTGATCTTTTCCCGGACTGACATCCGCAGTCGTGATCAATATATTATCCTGTAACTCATCTTTAGACTTGAAATAATAGTGGATTGCGGCGACCATCCCAAAAGCAAAAATAACCGCAACCGCAGTCCGCCAATACATTCCGATTCTTTCTCTGGAATTACGTTTTGTTAATTTCGTTCTTAATTTTTGAAGTGCCTCTGTATTGTCTGATTCTATGCTACTGAAATCAACCATATCTTTTGCCAATTGCTCTTCATTCTTTAACTGCTCGAAAATCTCCCTATTGGATTTACTTGCACCGATCCAGATTTCAATTGTTTTAGTTTCCAATACAGTCAGTTCCTCACCACGGACGAACCTCGTTAGTATAGGTACAATAGTTAGTTCTTCAAAAATTTTATGCTCGTCCATTGGTCGCTGTTTAATATAAAAACAGGAAATGACCAGCGTTTGTCCAAAAGAAATTGAAAAAATTATAAATAAAATAGTAATAATGCCATTCCTGAGCTTGAAAGGGTCTTTTTGAGTAAAGAAATCGCCCGGGATTTTTGGCTATTGACTGTACTGATGCTAATGTCTAGCTCCACAGAAACCTCCTTCGGACTTTTGCCCTCCATCAGCTTCTCCATAATCGCCCTGCATTGGACGGGTAAAAGTTCAATTGCCTGTTGAAGTTCCTGATATAATTCCGCCTGCACAATCTTGCTCAGCACATTGTCTTCAAACTCCTCGATATTCTGCGCGTAGGTATCGAACCTCCGCAATCGTACCTTTTCTTTTTCAATGGCATTCAGGCAGCCATTTTTTACAGATATATAAAGGAATGCTTTTATACTGGATAAAGAAACAACCGATTCTCTACGGTCATATAATTTAAGAAAAGTATCCAGCACAATTTCCTGAGAATTCGCCTGATCATAATTTAAGAGAAGCCTATTGGCAAAGAACGTCAGAGCGCTATTATGTAAGAGGAAAATACGTTCAAATGCCTGCTGATCACCGCTTCGAAATTCCTCTAGCAGTGCCCTTTCGTCGATCAAATTCCGGGATATCATAATAGGGCCATTGGTAACTCTTGAGTAAAGTTAGAGAATTTTAATTTTATTCAGAAATCTTTATTTACAGATATCCCTGTGATATAGCTTTTCAAACCTTGCCAATTAATACAGATCCCCTTACTACCTGTATAGATTTTTTGCCTTTTGTCAAAAGAATTAAGCTTTTATACCCTTAACTTAGTATAATTAATTCATTCAATGAAGAAATAGAACTACACTAACCTAAAACCACATAACATGTTAACAACTATTTTCAGAAAACTAATTTGTGCAGTATTTGCAATTATGCTGCTGCAGTCTTGTGAAAGGGATATGGAAAACTATCCACAAAACGATGAAACCTCACTGGCCAAAAAATGGTATGAGGACAATGGGAAACCTTTTCCCTTAGATTGGTCAAAATCACAGCTCATTAACGGAAATAATAATACGCAGCTTGTGGTTCCCGTGCAGAACGGTACAACACTTGGTCCCGATAGTTCCATGCAACAAAACCTTGTGTTTACTATAGAAGGAAATAAAGTAACAAACGCGAATAAAGTAAATCTCTTTTCTGACACCCGTTCAGTGTCTGAATTTTCAGGGGAGGCTATTACTAATTTCGTAAAAAAACAGGTGTATCGTACCAAGGATCTGGGAAAAGTATATTATATGGTATATGATTTAAATGATACGTTATTGTACAGCCAATCACTTGATGCAAGTGGCCTTAAACAGATAAACCTGCAATTGAAGATTAAGGACGACAACATCAATGTAACAAAAGAAAACGGTAAACCTGACACAAGTAAAAATATACCCGTTGTATGCAGCGAGTGGTATCTGGTACAGTACTTCGATGATGGTACCGAACTTTGGACCTATCTATACACCACCTGCAGCGGCACCGCAACCGGTGGTGGCGGAGGTGGTGGTGGCGGAAATAATCATGGAGGTGGCAGTGGCGCGCCTGCCTCAACTTATTACAACTCTCCGGCTGAACCAATTAATATCCAAGAGCTTATAAATTGCTTCAATAACATCCCTTCTAATGCCCAAACAACCTACAAGGTAACGATCCATACGCATCTTGCCAATCCAAACAACGCATATCAGGTGTACAATGTTTCGGACAATGATCCTGGACATGCTTACATAACCATGCAAAAAACCAATGGCTCAGTTACCCGTTCGCTAACCTTTGGGTTCTATCCCCAAGCAGGAACTTGGATGACGGGGGTGAAAAATGCCGAAAACTCTGCAATTGGACAAGAAGTTCCCGGAACACGCAGAAGCGATGGCAGTTATACAATAAGCGTATCTGAGGCTGCTTTTAATAACGCACGAAATACCGCCCTGACCGGAAGTACAAAAAAATACGATCTTAATGATTTTAACTGTACGAATTATGCCTTAGGTGTTTTTAATGCAGCACTAGGTGGAACGGGATTACAGGTTCCCAATAGCCCAATCGGCTATAAGACACCTTCAAGTTTGTACCTAAAGCTGAGTGATATGAAAACAGCGGGAACTGCTGGTATTTCCCTTACACCAAGTATGGCCCCGACCAGCACCACTCCATGCAACTAAAAAAAAATAGATATGAAGAAGAAAAATATGAAGAAAGCAATAATCGTAGTGGTCGGCACTATTCTCTTGATTCCCAATCTACCTTTTATTGGTAAGGATATTCATCACTGGTTAGACGAGGGATACTTTAAATATTCCAATTTAGATGGATCATATTATCTTACGCAAGATTTTAATTTTAAAAGTCCTGGATTCTCAACCTTTGGTTTTGAATACTTCGTAAAAAACACCTCCCCCGCAAAAGAAAACCGGAAGCTTTACAGATTATATAAGATTAATCCGCTATGTTTTTGGCGATGGAGCTACTATCTGCGGCACAGTATTCATTTAGATTATATGGACCCTGGTGTTATCGAAAAGAATATGGAGAAAAAAAAGGTCGATACTAATAAAGTAATGTAGCATTAGGTCGTATAGTTTCGCCAGCTAGCACGAATGATCAGAAAAGGATATGAAGAGAAAACTCATTAAAGGAATTGTACTATTTGTATTGGTTATTCCCAATACACCGATTATCGGTACGGAAATATTGAAGTCCATTGATGGTGACCATTTTCGGTATTCAAATGCAAATGCTGCTTTTACAGGCATTGAGTATATTGATATTTTTGCCCCTTGGATGAGCAAGTGGACAACTTATGGATTTATCTATGATACGAGACCGGAAATGACCAATATGGAAATTTTTAGACTTTATAGAATCAACCCGTTGTGTTTTTGGCGTTGGCGTTATTATTTAACTGTCAGCAGACATTTCGCGTATCGGGACTGGGAAAAAATAGAGCCAAACAGAGTTCCCTTCGAACCATCTAATAGATGGCAGGATTTCTGATTTTTTCTTAAACTGCACACTTGGAAAAACTCTCATTTTATGGGAGTTTTTCTAATAAAACCCTGCAAAGCAATATCATGCAATAAAAAGTTCAACGGACCTTCATACCTCAAATAATACTGACCTCAAGCAACTGAACAAAAATATATGAAGAGGAAAACAATTATTGTGGTACTCAGCGCTATTCTCGTGATTCCCAATATCCCACTTATTGTTGAGGAAATTGCTCATCGGTTAGATGAGGGATACTTTAGATATTCTAATTTAGCTGTAGCATTTCGTAGTCCATAATCGTTCACTAAAAAAACAATCCTGAACTAATACTAAATAGATCAAACATGCCAATTCAGTCAGGAATGCAAACTTATTACACACTTTTAATTTATGACCGTGAAATTCTTAAAATCAATATCAACTTTAATTGTTACGTCTTCTTTTTTTTTCGGGTGCTCAAAAAGCAATGATGAAAAAATAGGATGTACCTTTCAGATTACACCCGTATTTCTAGATTTTAATGTCGTAGGTGCGGCATCGGGCAAAGACTTATTTTTCTCTGCTGATCCCACCTATCAAATTAAGGATATCTATTTCTTTAAGGTAAAAGACACCGCTAAAAAAGATACTATACGGCCTTCAGTTGAGGGAACAGGAACTGAAAGAATTTTTAAAATCTCACCGGATAATAAACTTTTGGCAGATACACTCATGATGCATATCGGTGAGACCCCAGTGGATAAATTGGTCGTGAAAATGAAAAATTCCGATGGCCCATGTTCCAATCCTATTCTTGGCGAAGTATTTCTTAATGATGTTAAATTGAATTATGATCAAGGAAAAGTCCGAATTGTGAAATAATTTTTTAACCAAATAAGTCAAAATAATTATGGAAACTTTATCAGAACTATTAAACGAAACACAGGGAATATTATTACAACGGAAAAAGGTTCTATATAAAAAAACGCACCTTTAAAAGATGCGTTTAAAAACTAATAACCATGAAACGTATTAAACCATAAGTAGAATTATACGTGTATTTGAAATATACTATATTTTTTATGTTGACCGATACTATTATCCCTTAATCGAATTATGACAAGGTTCACAATTTTCAGGTGCAAATTTAAGGAATAATTTCAGACCCGCCTACGGGTTTCCGTAATCTGATTAAAATTATTCTCGTATTGATAGACCTTAAAACATCTTTTTTCTGGGAAGCCCAATCTCACTTTCCTGCGGATGAGGAGCCTTAAAGGTCATACTGACATCTTCCTTTTCCACAAATCCTCTCCTAAAAGATAGAGTGCCTTGCATTCAGTATCATCATGTCGCGTACTGACAGACAAAGTGAAAAAAAAAGACTAATCTTACGACTAGTCTACAATATACTATTAAGATGGTTAGTTAACACATAACCAATATACGATATTTAAAGCTTAATCGTAAATTCCATCGCTTTTTTTGGATATACGGTTGTTGAAAGATACCCATTTTCGGGATTGCGTACATAATCAAAATAGTCCTTCATGGAAGGTTGAAATCCCTGAACATCATCCACAAAGATCACTGCACCTTTTTTCAACTTCGGTTCTATGAGCTTGAATACCGCATATACCATGTCCGGCCAACCATCAAGAAGGACAAAATCCCATTCCACATCCAGATCCTTTAAAGTCTGCATCGCATCCCCCTCCAAAATCTCAACATGCTCGTTGACACCTGCTTCAATAAGATTCTGTCGGGCAATTTTAACCTTATGGGCTAAGTACTCCGTAGAAATAACTTTACCTCCATTGTCCTTCGCCGCTTTTGCTAGATAGATTGTAGAAATTCCAAAAGACGTTCCAAATTCGAGGATATTTTTCGCATTCAGTGCTCTCGCTTGCATATAGATAAAGGTACCCTGATAAGGTAGTATTGGTATATATTTATCCTCATAAAAGCTTTCATTTTCTGTTTTCCAGTCTATTCCTTTACCAAAGAACTTAAATGCTTTGGGCATGAAATGAAAAACCATCGACCAGCCCTGCTTGAGAGCTTCCTTATACAGCCTAGCCAATGTATTTTCAGCTCTGCTATCGTGTAGAACTTCAAAAAGTTCTGGGGTTACTTTGGGCATATCACTTCCTTAAATTAAGTTATTAAGAACTATTCTAAATAATAAAAGTAAGAAATATAATGCAGATAATGCTTATATACCCTAAAAAGTCCTTCTAATCCGCTTACATCATCATTTGGGGCTGAAATAGATCGATTGTTGCTGTGTTCTATTTGCGGTAACATTAACTCTCTAATACACGCAATTATATTCTGTATAATCTCCTAAAAGAAAAAGCTGTGTTAGTAAATCAACACAGCTTTTCAACCATTTTCTATACAATCTAATCCTTATTTTTTATTTGCTCAAATCTCTGAGAGCTTTGACTGCATCATGGCTCGCCTGGATACCATCCTGTTGTTTTAATAAAACTTCACGAACATCTTCTCCGAGCTCATTTTCCTGCAGTGCGTCTTTGTATGCCTTTTTAATCGCATCTTCCCCACGTTCACATTCTTCCAGGATACTGTGACGGTCACTACCGCCAAAAGTTGCCTTTATATCGATCCAAGCGCGATGTAATGCTCCAAGGACCGTATTCCCATCTTCGGGAACTTCACCCTTGCTTCCCACAAGTCCCGCAAGCTCTGTAATATTGCTTCGGCTTTGTGAAGCGAATTTTTCAAAGGCAGCTTTAAGATCTATGTTTTCGGCGTTAATGTCCCTGATAGCTTTTTCAAAGCCTTCAGCTCTATCGTTGTTGATCTCTATTAAATCATTTAAGACTTCGACAATTTTGTGATTTTCCATTTCCTATCTGTTTTTCTAAATAACCGATCCCCAGAACAATTTGTTTAAAATTTCTTCAAAAGAATCTAAAAACGTTTTCTGGGAAGTCCTATTTCATGTTCCTGCGGATAAGGGGCCCTGAAAGTCATACTGACATCTTCCCGAATCCGCTGTTGCGCTTCATATTTCTTCTCTTCATCATGGGAATACCGCGGGTCAGGTATAAATGGCATCTTTGCCATTTTGGTGATCGTTATTGTCGGAAAATGGAAATCAACTTCCACAATCCCCAATAATAGATAGCATCCCCCACCCTGAAATGGATATTTTTCAAGGCAGTCAGCAAAATGAGCAGTGTCAAAATAGTTGCCCTCAACATCTATCCATGTACCAAAGTACATTGTTCCCCTTTTTGTAGGAACATGTTTCCTTGAAATCAGATAGGCAAGCATCTTCACCTCTTTTTTGTGATGATCCGTAAGATCTTTGGCCATAACCGTACCTCGATACTTCGTCTGCAGCAGATCAAATGGTGTACACGAAACTGGAAAGCTCAATATCTCAATTTCATCGAAGGCATCTTCAAAAACATTACGTTTCAATTCTGGAAACTTGTATTCTTTTATAGGTTCTTCAAACAGTGTCTGAAACCTTTTCTCAGGTTTAAACTCTCCCAATAAAAGCCTAGCTTTGAGTAAAAGTTCATTCTTGGGTATTCCAGTAAACCGAAACGCTCCGATAAAGATTAACGTCTGTAAAGTCTCAATACCGATTGGAATCCTTTTTATAAAATCCTCAATAGATTTATACGCTCCATTCGCCCTCCGTTCTTTCGGGATAAGCTGAGCGAGTTTCGATTCCACTTTTTCAAGTAGCATCAAGCCCAGGTAAATTTCCTCACCATATATTGTTGTCTCATATTCACTTTTATTCACGCATGGATTAAGGATCGTTCCTCCGGACATCCTTGCTTCGTGAACATACACTTCCGTTCTGTAAAATCCGCCCATATTGTTTATGGCGGAAACCATAAATTCCAAAGGATAGTAGACTTTCAGATACAGGCTCTGATAGCTTTCCACCGCATAGGAAGCTGAGTGGGCTTTACAAAACGAATACCCCGCAAACGATTCTATCTGTCTGTAAATTTCCCTGCTCAGCTCCTCTGGGTGTCCTTGGTTGCTGCAAGATGCAAAAAAATACTCCTTAACTTTTTGGAGTGCACTTAATGACCTACTTTTTCCGCTCATAGCCCTTCTAAGGATATCGCCATCGGCAGCAGACACCCCGCCATAATGAAGCGCAATTTTTATAACATCTTCTTGATATACCATGATACCATATGTCTCTCCCAGCTGCTTCTCAAAGACAGGATGGAAATATTCAAACTGGTCAGGATTGTTATGTCTAAAAATATACTCGTGCATCATTCCGGACTGAGCGACACCTGGTCTGATAATGGATGAAGCAGCCACCAACACTTTATAGTTATCACACTTTAGCCTTCTGAGCAATCCCCGCATAGCAGGCGATTCGATATAGAAGCAACCTATCGTTCGCCCCTGACTTAGATAGTCATTACACTTTACCTCATCTTTAGATAGTGTGGTATCTTTAATATTAACCTTGATCCCCCTTTTTTCTTCAAGTAGCCTTACGGTATCATTGATCGTACCTAGCCCCCTTTGCGATAAAATGTCAAATTTTTCAAAACCGATCTCCTCAGCTGTATGCATGTCCCATTGTACAATCGGAAATCCTTTTGGGGGCATTTCAAGAGCCGTAAAGTTTATGAGTGGTTCTTCAGAGATTAGAATGCCACAAGAATGCATTGACCGTTGGTTCGGAAATTTCTCCAGCAGCTTACCATACTTCTGTACCTGCTTCACAATATCATCCCGAAAAACTCTTTCGGGATTTTTACTCAGTTCGTCAAGCTCCTCCTTTGGTAAACCAAAAGCCTTTCCTACCTCCCTGATAATCGACTTATATTTGAATTCAACATTCGTCCCACAAAATGCGACATATTCTTTCCCATACCGATTGAATATATAATCGAGTATAATATCTCTTTCCTGCCAGCTCCAATCGATATCAAAGTCGGGCGGACTTTTCCGGTTAAGATTCAGGAATCTTTCAAAATAAAGATCCAGTTCAATAGGGCATATATCGGTAATGCCCAAACAGTATGCAACAATTGAATTGGCTCCGCTCCCACGTCCCACATGCATAAAGCCCATGCTATTACTGTATCGGATGATATCCCATGTAATTAGAAAATAACCACTAAAGTTTAGTTCATCAATTACCTTTAATTCCTTTTCGATCCGCTTAGTTGCTATCTCGTGATTTCTACCATAACGACGTTCCAGTCCAGCATAAGCCAATCGCGTGAGCAGCTTCAGGTCATCGGCCTTGGTACCCGTATAATGTTTTCTATTTCTGGGTGTCGAAAATGCAAATTCAAAACTGCATTGTGAAAGTAATTTTTGCGTATTCTCAATAATTTCAGGATAATGACGATAGATTTTGCATACTGAATCCACAGAACGAAAATATTCAGATTTCCGGCACACTTCTTTTTCCGCAAGTTTGGAAAGCAGGGTATTGTTATCAATGGCACGTAAAATCCGATGAAGGTTATATTCTTTTTTTGTGCTGAAAGTAATGGGACAAAGAATAACCATTTTGGGAAACAGCTTTTTATACTCCGACCTTATCAAAAGATTAAGTTCATCCTCATAGATTCCCACATATTCATTTTCTCCGAGGTTTTTTGGAATATTGCTCAGAGGATATATAATAAAATTGTGGATTAATTCAGGCTGCAATGGTAACTCTATATTATCGCAATTGTACGAAGTGAGCATTTTGTTTACTTCGGCAAGCCCACTAAACTCTTTTGCAATTGCTATATAGTATAATTCACTTCCGTTGCGCACCTCAACACCAACAATCGGGCGGATATTATTTTCTTCGCATTTCTTTTTAAATTCATACACTCCGGTCACCGTATTAATATCGGTTAGAACAAGTTCCTTTATCCCCAGTGCTAAAGCCTGATAAATAAGGTCGTCTATGGAAAGTGTTCCATAGCGGAGACTGTGAAAGGAATGACAGTTTAAAAACATACCTACAAATGCTTCCGTGAAAAATTGAATCCAACAGCCCGACCAACCGCATCTTTACCGAAACGGTTTTTAATATTATCCATCGCCTGGTACAAGCTGATAAGCTCCGCGTTATCTTCAAAAAGATTCATCTGATAACTGCCGTGAACAAGATCGGTAAATCGCAGGCCAACCAAACGAAGCCGCATACGTCTTGTATAAATCTTATCAAATAGTTCCAGTGCAACTCTTGCTAAGGTATGGTCAGAAGAAGTATAACTCACCCGGCATTGTTTGGATTCGGTATCAAAGTTCGAGTATCTGATCTTGATCACTACGGTTGACGTCAGCCATTTCTCCTGCCGGAGCTGATGGGCAAGCTGCTCTGCCATTCCTGATATCAGACCTTTTACCTCATAGGTATCCATTGTATCGCTGCTAAATGTCCTTTCCTTGGAAATGCCCTTCCTTTCAGTATATGGAATGACAGGAGTTTCATCGATACCGTTTGCTTTCTTCCATAAATCGGCACCATTTTTACCGATCATCTGCTGCAGGACCTCCACAGGCATTTCAGAAAGTGTCCCTATGGTTCTGATACCTACTCGTGAGAATAATTGAAAAGTAGCATTTCCCACCATAGGCATTTTTTTGATCGACAATGGATTTAAAAATGACTGAACACCAAAAGATGGTATCTCCCGGTGTCCGTGCGGTTTGGATTCCCCAGTTCCTATTTTGCTTACGGTTTTGTTGGTAGATAGTGCATAACTTATCGGTAAACCAGTTTCCTTTTCGATCTTTGCCCCAAGCTCATTTGTCCATTTGTAAGCGCCGAAAAACTTATCCATCCCCGTTAGATCCAGGTAAAATTCATCGATAGAAGCTTTTTCCATTACGGGTGCACTTTCTTCTATCACCTCAGTCACCATATGGGACATTTTGGAGTAAAGCTCCATATCTCCTTTTACAACCTTTGCCTGTGGACAGAGGCGAAGCGCCATTTTCATGGGCATAGCTGATCTTACCCCAAAGGTGCGTGCCTCATAGCTACATGAAGAAACTACACCTCTATCCCCACCACCAATGATCAGTGGAATCCCGTTAAAACCGGAATTTACCAATCTCTCACAGGACACGAAAAACGTATCCAGATCCAAATGCACAATCGATCGCTCCATTTTGTTACTAAATTATTTAGCAAATCTGGTAAGTTTTATCACAATTTACATTACATTTGCTGTGATAAATTATCACAAAATGTCAACAATCAATCTCCTAGCAGATAACATAAGGTATTTACGTCTTAAGCAGGAACCGAATCTTTCGCAAGAAAAAATTGCTGAGAAATTACTGATTTCCAGAGATTCATATGCAAAATATGAGACAGCGAAATATACTCCTCCATTAGATGTTCTATTAGCAATTTCACGATATTATCATATCAGTACTGACCTGTTATTGACTGTAGATCTAAGAAAATATAAGCTGGAAGAAATGCTCAGTCTACCAGACAATAGAATTTTACTGCCCATAAAAACAGATTCAATAGGTGAAAATAAAATTGAGATTATTCCCTACAAAGCATCAATGGGTTATTTGGCAGGATATTCCGATCCTGAGTATATTGAAAATCTCCAAACGATGTCCCTACCCTTTCTTCACAATGGAAAATATAGAGCCTTTCCTGCAGAAGGTGATTCAATGCCACCTTATCAGGACGGCACCTATGTAGTAGGCAGATATGTTGAAAGCATAAATGATATTAAAGTGGGCAAAACCCATGTGCTTATAACCCGATCAGGATTTACCTTTAAACGAATTGAAAGTATAAACAATAATTCGATAACCGTAAGATCCGACAATACATTTTATGATAGTTACCATATTCCCTTTAGTGATATTTGGGAAGCTTGGCAGTATGCAGGTAGTTTTTCCAGTGAGGAAATGGAAATAATTGACTTTGCAAATGAGGACGTAAAATCGATGCTTATAAAGTTGATGCAGGAAGTTCGGGAACTTAAAAACAAAGTTAGCTAAAACACCGTCTTAGCTAACTTTTCCATGAACCAAAAATTACTCAGAAACTCAATTTTTCAATCTAACATCCTCATATTTTTTTCTTTCGCTTTTTAATGACGTTAACCATTCCAAATACATTCCTTCTGGCATATTTCTATACCCGATCTGATGGATACGCTTATACTCTTTGTTTAAAGATGCGAGTAGCTCTTTCGCTTTCGGATCAGAATGCTCCATTTTCCGATATTGTTCTTTGTGGGTCTCCGCCTGTAATAATAAAGCTGTGACTAAATACGGGCTTACCTGCAATGCCCTTTCTGCGCACTTTAGGGCAAAACTTCCATCATTTTCAGGAAATGCTCGTTTGTATGCATTTGCCAGATCAACCAAACATAAGCCAAGGCTATCGCGATTGTCAAGTGCTTTCATATAAACTCCATTTTCAATAGCGTTTAAATGGATAAATCCCGACGCCATCAACCAGGCATCCTGTGGAAAGATACCACTTGTCAGCTCTGTATTATACCAACCGATGGATTTTATATTGTGCTTAATATAAATATGATTCGGAGCCAATGCAAGATTAGCTTCCACACCTAATTCCTCTGCAAGAATTTTATATAGGTAAGGTAACGAATTACAATTACCTTTATGGGTATTCACCAGTTTGGATACAAAAAGGCTTGTCAGATCTTTATGCCCGAAAACGTCTTCAAAATCATAGGAAAATGGTTTATATTTTATTGTGTCCTGATCTATTAAAATTGGAGTTTCTTCGCAAATTACCGAAAAGATTGCAGCATATTTACTTACTGTTTCTTTATCTTTTTCATTATAGGTCAGATCGCGGTTACGAACAATAGTTTTACAGAAGTTAGCCATAAATTTTATTTTCCTGTCAACTTCCGTTGTATCCAATTTCCCCTGATAATATGCGTTTTCTACATTCAATACTGCTGTTTTAAAACTGTATTTCTGTTTATCGTTAAGCATATTATCAATAGTCAGATAAGCATCATCATAAAATCGGTTTTGCTGCGATTTCATCTGACCTGCAAAAAAGAAAGATAAAAAGATATAAAAGTGTTTCATAATCTGGTACCCCAAAATGGGTAAATTTAAAAATTTGGATTATCTAAATGATCGATGATATCTATTGCAAGTATATCATCTGTCTTTCGGTCATACTGAGAAAGATAATAATTTATCAAAAAGCTTAGCTCTTTAAGCGAACAAAGGCGTTCGTAGGTCATTTCACCATCTTTGACTATTTTTCCCAGTCCCTTTTTGGACTTAAAAAACCTGTATATAGTATCAACTCCCACCGTGAACTCCGCATATAGGATTATTTTCTCATAATCAATATCATTAAATTTTTCACCGAGTAAATCATTAATTGTATTTCTTCTGATCGCTTTTATAATTTCATTTAATTTCATGGTTACCTGCATTTTAATTTTAGTCTACTAGATTTAATACTTTCCATCCATCATTCTCTGTCAAACCAACCCAGAATTTATTAACTGTCACAAATCCATCCGCATAAATGAGCTTTTCTTCAATAAGTTCCTGCTCTCCTCTTCTTTCTAAAAGATTGAATACCCGTTCAATCGCCTCAAAATTTGGAAAAGCTTTATTTCCAAGATCTTCTTGTAACGAAACTTTCAATACGTTTGCCAGCTGTAGACGGGTCTTTGGGTCGAAAATCATTGCATGCTCCAACATTACATTTTCAGCCTCCCAATAAAAATCTTTACAGGATAGAATACCGTCCCAATTCCTGTCATTATAAAAGTTTTCCAGTGTCATGAGTGCACCTTCAGGTGTCGAACGGTCCGCCTTAAAAAAATCATTACCATGATCAATACAACATCCACAATAATTTTCAAAACTTAGTTGTTCATCCCTAGTTAGCGTATCGTAATAATGACGTATGGTATAAGCCCCTATCATTCTTTCATTATCAATTATCATCCAGTCGGCAGCATCATTTCGGGAAATGATGTGCGGTTGACCATTTTCAACTAAAGTTCCTTTATAATATTTACCGTCAGTTTCTACATTTTCTAACCAAACGAAGACTTCATTTTCATTTTTGAACTTTATAGAATTATATCCTTCAAATCCATTATCAATTACATGATCAAAATACCATATCGTGCTTTTTGCCTTGTATAAATTATATAGATATTCATCGTTTACATCAATTGTTATATGATTATCCGTCACCATTTTAGGATTTTTGGAGGCAGCTGTTTCTGAGGAAGGTAAAAATTTATTCTTTCTTGTTTAAGTATATCTCGTTTGATGCTTACAAAATCGATATTAAATCGAGAAATTTTATTTGAATCACTTTGTTTAAAAACTTTATCTTCCAGCATCATCATCGCATCATTAAAATCTTTATCCATAAAAGGCTTGATAAAACAGATTTTATCCTCATCATTCCCTAACTTAAGTCCTAAAAAATTAGAACTACCAGCATATCCAATACCTTGATCAAGTTGTTTTCTAATAACAAAATCCTCCAACTTCTTAGATGAGAATATACTTAGCTTTTCTATTTCATTAGCTGACAGTTGATATTTATAATAAGCAGAATCTTTTGAACGTTTTAAAAACACCCATAGAACACCTTTCTTATCTATTTTTGAAAATGAACCAATTTCTACACCCTCACCCGAATGCTCGTAAGTAATAAACCTAAAATCATCGTATTTTACACCTTTACTACCTTTACTTATGCTGAAAAGAACAACTAATACAAGCATACATATCAAAACGAGCGCTATTTTTCTTTTCATATTCATTTTATTCTTTCAATAGTGGTTCAATATCTTTATGAAATATTTTAACAAAATCATCCACGGAAATTTTTCTGTTTTCAATAAATACTCGTAATAAACTCATAAACGGCTCCTCGTTCCCCTGTTCTGTTGAGAGTTTTTTAGCAGTTTTTGATTTTAAAATATTATAAATAGATAGTAATATCGCATCCTTAACTCCTTTATCGTTTGTATCACAATAGGCTCTGAGTAGAAGCTGAGCAACACCTACCCCTGCTTCCCTAACACCTAGTGCTCTAATTATTCCTTCCTTATTTTTGTTATGATAATCTTTTGTGAGGTGCGCTGTTAAAATGTCAATTACTTCCGGATATGGCGACCTAGTATTTACTAAATCCCATATATTACTTGCCTTTACACCTTTCAATTCGATCTCTTGCAGCAAAGCTTGTGTTTCAAGATTCAGTTCTTTTTCAAATTCCACTCGCGCGTTTTGCATTTCAGAAAATTCATCGTCTGTCTTTACTGGTTTCTGTAATAATGTAACGAATATCTGTTCCCAATTTGGTTTCATACTTAAATTTTATTGTGGTATAAATTTATGAGTTATTTGATTTGCTTCAATAGCCTTGCGCAAAGGACCACTAAGTGTAGTATTTGGCCTCGTATATAATATCATTTCTCTATTCGTTGATTGAGAATAATTTAGATAGTCACGTAACTGACGTGTAAAGCTCTGACTTTTTACATTCTTTACCTCCTCCAATGTAGTTGCTGTTAAACGGTCTGGAAATCTCATCTTACCACCTATATCTACACCAACCTTCGGTCCTGATATTCCAACAGCTTCTTCTCCGGCCTGCCCTAATCTTCTTGCCTCACTTAATGCCGACACACCTTCTTTCACAGCGAAGGCCCTTCTAAATGCATTGAAAGTTCCCCCTGTCAATAAACCTATTGCCGCCTCCTGTACCAAAGGATTTTCAGAGACAAGCATTTGAATATCGGTTTTTCCTCTTGAATCTGGTATACCGCTTATGGTAGGACCGTTAGGATCTCCAAATGCTGCCATACTTAACCCAGGTGCCATATCCCCTGCATGAATAAGGGGATCAAGATTGGTCATTACACCCAATGGGGCCAAAAGAGAATTATTGGTATAAGAACCGTTGGCATTTAATGCGGTGGTTGATCCATTTTCAGTAGTGTATGTACCGGACTTTCCTAAATAAGTTTCATTGGCACCAGCGGTTGATTGACTTGTTGCATTATTATTCCAATATATACTATTTGTCTCCCTATTGTGTACCCAATCAAAAGCAGCTCTACCGTCAGGATCAATATTTTTAATAGGATTATTAAACGCATAATTGTAAGGTGTCCAACTTGAAAACTCCTCACTCAATGGGTCGGGACTCATCCACCTGCCATGTGTATCACCAATTGGCTGTGCGTCCGGATCATTAAGATCGATCTCAATGAAATCAACGATTTCCCCTTTTTTAACATTAAACCTTACCGATCCAATCGTGACGATACTATCCTGGTCATGAAATTCCAGATACTTTCCTTTGCTCAGCGTGGCTACTTTCGGATAGTATCCATACTTTTTGAATGGGTTTCCCGCCTCAATGTTTTTTCGCCTTCTTTCTGCTTCGGAAGGACTTAGGCTGTCTCTGGTTTTGAGAACTTCGCCCATATAGGGACGTGATCTTTCCTCCTTCGTAAGCCTAACTGGATTGACCCATTCCTTTTTTTTATTAGATTTTATCTTCTGATTTACCTGCGCATGGGAAAAACTTAGCAGGAACAACAGCAGAAAAAATAAGTACTTTCTCATAATTTGTTTGTTTTTCGTTAATGGTTAATAATTCTCTAAGTATCCTATAATCTTTGGGTTTCTCTTTTTTTGGAGGGGATGGTTTTGGTTGTTTCTTCGCCTTTCTAAGTTTCTCTGCATTTAATATTTTAATACGTTCGGCGATTTCATCACTTTTTTGTTTGTTTTCTGTGCCCTTTAAAGAGCCAAGCCATTGTTCATACTGTTCCGCAGGCATTTGTGCAAAACCGGACTGGTCTATATAGTCAAACCCGGCCTTTATTTCCAGAAATTGATTTTCCAGTGGAGGATAATTCCTGATCTTTTGCAACTGTTCCTTATTTTCAGGATCAATATTTACCCGGTTACATGCCTGCATAAACCTCATTTGATCTGTGTTACTTTTCCATAAGGTTGCGTTAATATTATTCGGATTGAGCTCCAGTGCCTTTCCTAAAACTTTAGCTACGAACTCATCATAGCCAAACTTGTGGATATACCCGCTCGCAAGGTCAACGTAAGTCTGTGAAAGGACTTCCTTTTTCGTCATATTTTGCATATAAAGCTTATTCTTAAGGGCTTCAGCTTTTATATAGCCGGAGTTTAATACGAAAGAGTTTGCGGAAAACATTCCATTGGTCAGCTCCACGCTGAGATCTTCCCCATCATCGTCCTTGAAACGTATATAAGAATGATTGGGTGACACAACAAGAAAAGCCTCGGCACCGATCTGTTCAGCCAATATCAGATAAAGTAGCGGCATAGAATGACATTGACCGGTATTTGTTTTCATCAATTTGGAAACAAACATCTTACTGTAATCCTTTGTGCCCATATAATCTTCAAAATCATATTTGACGGCCTTATGGACTACTTTTCCATTCTGCTTTGTATCTTGTGAAAAGTATCTAAATATTGAAAGGTTTTTAGCAACATTATCAGAATCTTCTATTCCATTTTGCTTGAGCTGCTGTCTGATAATGTTAGTAGCTTTCTGAATCTGCGTTTGATAGGCTGCCTGAAAGTTCCGGTCATTGTTGTTATATGCATTCTCAACCAAAAAAACAGCATCTGTAATGGAGTAGTTTTCAGGGTCAAACTTCGTTAGGTTGTCATAAGCCCGATAATAAGAATCGGTCCCTTTTCGATCAGATAAAGAACTAAGCATATAATTTTTCGCATGGGATTCCTCCCTGATCATAGCCATCTGCCGTTCAACCTCTTTATTTATCTCTTCCTGATCGTCTCGGGGTGTAACGTTCTTATAAGGATTTGAATTGGAATAAATATTTGGAGAGGCGGATCTATGTGTAGGTTGATTATTAAGACTTTCTGGTACACTATAAAGATTAGAAATACCTGGTTTTTGCGGCAGATTTGGGATCTGTCCATATATATAATGATAGCTTAAAAATAAACTAAATAATAATATTTGTCTCATCTCAAAGGTGTGTTTTTCAAGGTTAATTTTGGCTTCGCAATTTATTTTATTTTTAACAACTAGACATCCGTATTTTCACGGAAATTTGAATAAAATACGCTGCCTAGATATTTATTATCAATGAATTAAAAGCGAAATTAAACTGTCAAAACGTCAAAACCTGTCGTATAATAACTTAAATTATTAAGGTTTTGCACTGATGTATTCTTGGGTAAATACAAAAGGCATGGAACCAGATACGCCATCTTTGAGAGGTACTGCGAAGAACCCATAACCTAATGACGACCTAGCCCATGCCCATATTTTGAGACACAGGCGTAAGTCTGTCAATAGTCAGGTTATTTGGAAGTTTCGCAGTTTTCTCAAAACCTTTTTGACAGCTTACGCTTTTTTTTACGATAAAATTAGGGTGCTAATATATAAATATTTTTACAAACGAAAATTATTATCACTAAAATATGATATAAAATCTTTAATTAAATTATAAACGAAATATACTACAATTTTGCATAATATACTTTAATTTTTATATCGCAACAATGCAAATATATTGCTAAAATAAACATATTTAACAAATTATACGTAAATTTGTGTACTGCGAATTATCCTAAAAACCTTAAATGTCATTATTTTCACGCAATAAAAACAGCTATGATATTATGTTTCAGAAAATATATGAAACATATCGCAAACGTGTTTTTGATATTGCGATTGCCAAAGTAAAAGACAGGGATGACGCACTCGATATAATGCAGAACGTCTTTTTTCATGTATGGAAATATAAAGCATCCCTCACATCAGCAAATACTGAAAGCATAATCATAAAAACATGCAACCAGGAAATCTCTAATTTCGCTTCCCGAAAAAAGAAACAACCGTTTCTATTAGAAATATCAGATCTTCAATTACAGGATGATTCATCCGATGCCTTAGAAACACAGCTAGAAAAAGAAGAAATGTTAAATGCTGTACATCTTAGTATAGAACTCCTACCAACTGCAAGAAAACAAATTTTTAAGCTGAATAAACTTGATGGCATTAAACAAGAAAAAATTGCAGACCACCTTCATCTTTCGACAAAAGCCGTGGAAAACCAAGTTTATAAGGCAATGTCATTTTTACGAAACTATCATAAAAAATCTTAATTTAAGTTAAAAATAGTTAATTTTTACTATTTATAGGGAGGACTTTTGCCTATTCTCAGGTATATATAATAAAGCCCATCCTATGAACAATGAAAAAAACGAAATTGAGCCCCTTACGGATCAGGAATCAAAAGAGGTATGGGAGAAATTAACCTCTCGTATTAAAGATTATGAATTAAAGAAACAGAAAAGGAAAATGATCCGTTTCACTTCTTTGATGGTTGCAGCCATATTGGTACTGATCGGTAGTATAGTTTCGTATCGATCTTTATACATTCCAGATGTATATCAGGCAACTCAGAATGTTTTGACCATAACCTTAAAAGATGGCTCCATAGTTACATTATCCAAAGGTGCAAAATTAACAGTCGAAAAATCGTTCCCGTCAGATACCAGAGATGTCCTTCTTGAAGGTGATGCCATATTTAATGTCAGCAAATCAAAAACTCATCCTTTCATTGTCCATGCAGGAAATTATCAGGCTAAAGTACTGGGAACGATATTTAAGGTTGTGCAAAGTGGATCAAACTTAAATATAGACCTATATGAAGGTAAAGTTCAGGTCACACAGAATGAAAGGATAAAAGAATCATATGTGATTCATCCAAATGAAACTTTTTCGAATCTCGGAGATACAAAGGTTGCAGTGATTACCCCTACAAAAAAAGAAACCTCAGAAAAAACAGCGTCAAAGGTCAGCATCTCATTTAGAGACTATGATTTACAACAAGCCATAAGCACAATTGAAAAGATCTATGGAATAAAAATTATTTTCCCTGAAAATAGAAGTTATTCTAAAATATCTATCGTCGCTCCCGAGGAAACGGCCGATAAACTCCTTGAAAGGGTCGCAATACAATTAAACCTAAACATAGAAAAAGTCAATGAGAACACATTTCAACTGGAGGAGTAAAATCCGCTCCATGATTACAGTGGGCACGATCCCAGACACCTAAAAAAATGGGTTAGAAATAAATAGACCGACGGGCGCAACCGTCGGTCCCGTATCTAACTAATAAAACTTAACGGAATCATTAATTTTTAAATACATGCAAAAATATGAAAATTTTATGCACGGCCACCGTATTTCTATTATTCGGCTGGCAGGGATTTCATGCCCAACAAAACCTTTCACAAATGAAGGTAAATTTTGAAACTGGAAAAACTTCTGCACCTGAAGCAGTTGAAAAGTTTCTAAACGAAAATATCGCACGCTATAATTATTCAAATGATGATCTAAAAAATTATATCGTTCAACCTCTGAAATGTAAAAACGAGCCAGTTTTGGACTGTTTAAATAAACTATTGAAGGACATTCCTGTAGAAGCCTTAATTTATGAAAACAGCATTATTATCAGACCAAAAAAAATCAAACAAACAACAAATATCCAAGCATCTACGGTCAATTTAGCCAAAGTCGATACTATAAAGAATATCACAGATACACATGCAATAGAGGAAGTTGTTTTGAATGCGGGTTATTATAAGGTGACCGATAAAAAGCGAACAGGGAGTATTGCAAAGGTCACTGCAAAAGACATAGAGAATCAACCTGTAACCAACGTATTATCAACAGTTCAAGGACGCATGGCAGGAGTAAATATTATCCAAAACAGCGGTATTCCTGGAGGAGGCTTTGAAATTCAGATCAGGGGACAGAATAGTTTACGCACAGGATCTTTCACAGATCCAAATGGAAATGTTCCTCTTTATGTTGTAGATGGAGTACCATTTAGCGAGATATCAGCTCAAAAGTCACAAATTTCTTCCACAACTTTTCCGGGAGGAAATATAAATCCTTTAAATAGCATTAACCCAAATGATATAGAAAGTATTGAAGTATTGAAAGACGCTGATGCAACAGCTATTTATGGTTCCAGAGGTGCAAACGGAGTTATAATTGTCACTACAAAAAAAGGAAAAACGGGTAGAGTAAGTCTAAACTTTTCATCAAATTACGGGATCAGTGAAGCTGTTTCTAACCTTAAATTATTGAGCAAAGATCAATATTTAAAAATGCGATACACTGCATATAAAAATGACGGAATTACAACTATTCCCACAAATGCATATGATATTAATGGCACATGGGATCAAAATAATGAAACAAATTGGGTTAAAACTCTAATTGGCAAAAAAGCAACCCTGAATAATACGCAGCTTTCATTAAGCGGAGGTAGTGAAACTACAAACTTCATCTTAAGTCTCGGACATAATGAACAGACTACAGTGTTTGGACAAGGATTTAAATATAATAGCAATACAATCAATTCCAATATCTCGCATCGCTCAACTGATAGACGGTTTCTAATTAGTATCTCAAATATGTTTACGCAACAAAAGAATAATGTCTTAATGAACGATGTGACCAGAAATGCATATCTGTTGGCACCTGTTTCCCCTAAGCTATATAATGAGGACGGCTCTTTAAATTGGGCAAACAATACCTTTACAAATCCCTTAGCTGGTTATAATGCTTCCTATATCAACGACACAAAACTCCTCCAGAGCAATTTTAATATAGAGTATCGCCTTTTTGAAGATTTCAAAATTAAAGTAAACACCGGCATAAATTATACGACAATCGATGAAATGACTTTATCTCCAAACACTATCTATAGTCCATATTTAGCATCAGGACAGTCAAGTGCAAGTTCACAAACTGATAAAAAATCCCAACAAATTTTCTCTTTCATCTTAGAACCACAGCTGAACTGGCAGAAAAAGTGGGGCAATCATAATTTAGAAGCTCTTGTCGGAGGAAGTTTCCAAAGTAGCCAGAGAAATGTAGATGAAAGGTTAGGATTTGGCTTTGAGAGCAACCAGTTTATCACCAACATTGGAGCTGCCAAAAGTATTATGACCTTGGAAAACTCCGATATAGAATATCGTTATGCAGCGCTTTTTGGAAGGATTAACTATCAGTTTCAGGATAAATATATTATAAATCTTACCGGAAGACGTGATGGGAGCAGTAGGTTTGGACCAAATAATCGATTTGCGAATTTTGGTGCCATTGGTGCAGCTTGGCTATTCTCAAATGAAAATCTCTTCAAAAGAGTTGCTTGGCTGAGTTTCGGAAAGATACGAGCAAGTTATGGCGCTGCGGGCAGTGATAACATAGGGGATTTCCAGTACCTTAATAATTATACAGTATCATCATCATTAAATTATAACAACACAACAGGTCTTTCTCCATCCCGACTTTACAACCCTGATTATAGTTGGGAAGTTACCAAAAAACTTGAAGCAGCTTTAGACCTTGGCTTTTTCAAAAATAGGCTAAATCTTACTACAGCTTGGTACAAAAATCGCTCTTCGAACCAACTTGTCGGATACCAACTTTCATCGGTTACTGGCTTTACCAGTGTAATTGCAAACCTTGCAGCTACAATAGAGAATAGAGGTCTCGAAATAGAAATTTCAGGACGTCCTTTAGTTAGCAAAAATATACAGTGGGAATCTAGTTTCAACATTAGTTTTCCAAAAAATAAACTTTTATCATTTCCCGGTCTGGAAGGTTCTTCCTACGCAAATCAGTATGTAATAGGACAGCCTACAAATATTGTAAAACTTTACCAGCTAGAAGGTATTAATCCCGCAACAGGACAATATCAATTCAAAGACTTTAATGGTGACGGGAAAATTTCTGCGGCAGATGACCGACAGGTCGTTGAAAATATTGCCGTCAAGTATTTTGGAGGATGGAATAACACAATAACATATAAAAACTGGAGCCTTTCAGCACTATTTCAGTTTGTTAAAAAGAAAGGTATAAATTATAATTCATTGATGTCGATGCCAGGATTGATGAACAATCAACCAACAGAAGTCCTTAACGTTTGGTCAGCTGACAATCCCAATGGATTTTACATGCCTTACAGCACGATAAATTCGACTAGTCATACTTTATTTCGCAGCAGCACCGCGATTGTTTCTGACGCTTCATTTATCAGACTAAAGAATCTGCAGGTATCTTACCGAATTCCTTTAAGGGGCGAATTTCTTAAAAATGTTACCATATACTTCCAAGGGCAAAACTTATGGACATGGACAAAATTTTTCGGAGTAGACCCCGAAGCAGCAACACTCGGATACTTGCCTCCATTGAGAACTTATTCATTTGGTGCCCAAATTAACCTTTAAAAATTAAAAAAATGAAAATAATAAATCATATCATACTTGTTGCTACATCAATCATTGTGGCAGTTTCATGCGAGAAATTAATTGATGTCGATATCCCTAATAACCAGATTGACCGGGAAACAGTTTTCAAGGATGTACAGACAGCAAATGCTGCACTGGCAGCCATGTATGCCGATGTGTTGAAGAATTCTCCCATTGCCGGCGGCACCCTCGAAACATATTTAAGTGCATACACTGATGAACTTGATAATTATACGACCGTTGCATCCGATAGTAGAGACCTCTTTCTGAATCAACAAATTGATACCAACACTCTAATTTATAATGTTTGGTCAAGTGCCTATAAGCAAGTTTATGCAGCAAATTCTATTTTAGAAGGTGTACAGCAATCGACATCGATTTCCGCCCCAGATAAAAAATATTTAAAAGGCGAAGCACTACTCGTAAGAACAATAATGTTTTATTACCTAAACCAACTATACGGTGATATCCCCTATCCTGAAACCACAGACTACAAAATAAATAACATACTTCCGAAAACGTCTTCGCAACAGGTTCTACTAAAGATCGAAAGTGATTTATCAGAGACGTTGACACTTCTCAATGACGAGTATAGAAACACGGAAAGAATTTATCCAAATAAGATGGTGGCTCGTTTGCTTCTCGCAAAAGTATATATGGCAAAACAAGAATGGAATAAAGCTGAAATTATTCTTAAAGAAATTTCACAAAGTCCTTTATATCAAATGGAAAACGATATCACCAAGGTTTTTCAAAAAACAGGAAAACACATAATATGGCAACTAAAACCAAACAATAATCAATCATTATCACAAGCTTCAATATATTATTTTACGAACGCCGCACCTTCAACTTACGCCCTGTCAGAAGGATTAGTTACTTCTTTTGCAAATAGCGATCTCCGAAAACAACAATGGATGGCACCAGTAACATTTAATGGAAAAATATATTATAGAGCAGAAAAATATAAAAATAGAGGTGGTAACAATATGACTGAATATTCCGTAGTATTTAGATTAGAAGAAGTGTATTTATTGTTGGCCGAAGCACTTACTCAACAAGATAAAATTGGTGAAGCACTGCCATTTGTAAATGCCACAAGACTACGTGCACAACTTAGCCCCCTAAACTTGCCGATAACTAAAAATTTATTGCTGGAACAAGTCCTACTGGAAAATAGACGAGAATACTTTACGGAAATGGGGCATAGATTCCTTGATTTAAAAAGAACCGGAAACCTCAATATCCTTACTGCGACCAAGCCAAATTGGAAGGATTACCATAAACTTTGGCCAGTTCCTCAAAAGGAGATTCTACTAAATGCAAACTTAAAACCTCAAAATACAGGATACTAATGATTAAAAATATTTCAATATTATTATTTCTGCTATCCACATATTTTCTTGTACCCTCACAAATAAGAGAAGACACAATACTTAACTGGAAAAAGCAATTTGCAACCTTGGGCGGTGTACCATATATTTCCAATGAGGGAAGCTGGATCGGAATTAATAAGTATAACGCAGCTTTAAGAGATTCGTCCTATATTGTTAACACTCAAAATAATCAGGTACATAAGATTTTTGGAACTGGTCCGCTAGTTTTTATGAACGGAACAGGAGTATTAAGTAGAAAAGATAATAAAGTACAATTCCTCAATTTAATAACAGGCTCGACATACAGATACGATAAGGTTTTAAAATTCTGCCCGTTAGATAAACTTAATAGATACGCGATCCTAACAACCGACAAGCACATTCGTATTTACAGTTCTTTCGGGCAGCAGCTATTGGATATAAGTAATGTGGAAGACATAGCTTTCAGTGAATCGCTAAAAAGTATGTTTCTAAAAAGGAACAATTCAGGTAGGACAGAAATACTTGAAACATCTGGGGAAGTGACTAAAGTCATACATTTTACTGAAGGAGCAATTAAAAAAATGGAGCTCATATTATCCGCAAAATTAATCTCATTTACTGAAACTACAGTTAACAATGACCAGAGTGACAGATTAGTGGTCATGGATATACAAAGTACACCAAAAAACATATTGAATTTGGATATTCCAAAAAATTCGTCGGTAAAGTTTTCTGAAATACTTGATGGTAAAGCCCTGTTGATTAGTGCAAGAAAAAATTTAGACGAGCACAAAGATTCAATGGTTGAACTGTGGTACGGCAATGATCCATATATTAATGAACACGACCGAATTGTCTCTACTAGAAAATTTTGGTTATTCAATCCAGCAAATGCAGATTTGCAGAAAATTACGGTACCAGAAAATATTGAGGTCAATTCCATCAATAGTAGCCGGTATTTCTTAACCTATACGCCGCGGGCGAAGTATAATTACGTCACCAGTAACCCTGAGTTAAATGGAACCCAAATATTTGATCTAAAGAAAAATACTTACATCAATATTGGTGATTTGAAAGTAATTAAGCAATACTCACGAAGAAGTAGCAGAACTAAAGATTTAATTTCGGAAATCTTTGCCTCACCTGATGGCAGGTGGTTCATAGCTAGTCTTGATGGATTAAAATGGACATTATTTAAGGCAAATGGACAGAAAGAGTCATTGCTAGATGCCCAAGGATTAGGACAGCCCACATTCTCCCAAAATAGAAAAAACATCTATTTCGAGAGCAGCAATGGACTATGGATTTACGATATTTATCACCATAATCTACGTCATTCAAGTATTGGCATAGGTAAAGTGACAAAAATAAAAAATTGCACCATAAAACCAAGTGATCAGTACAAGACTTCAATCTCTTCTCTCAAAACAGAAGAAATTTTAGTCGAAATATATGATACAGATGAGAACATAGTTTCATACCAATTATTCAGGGACGGGAAATGGCAAGAGTTAATACCACCTACTAAAAATCGAATTGACAGCAACAATATGATTTTTAACACAGACATGACTACATTTTATACCGTTGAAGAAAATTATAACTTACCTCCTGCAATTTATACTTACAATATAAAACACCAAAATCATTTACTTTTTGATGGAAATATAAAGGATGTGCATGCAAAAAAATTGAAACAGGAGATCTATACTTATTCAGCCGTTGGTAGAAGACTTAATGGTATTCTCTATTATCCGCTAAACTTTGATCCTCGAAAAAAATATCCGATGGTCGTACATATTTACGAAATGCAAAGGGAAACATCCAATGAATATCTTTCCCCGAATAATCTGATGCCCGTCGGATTCCAAATTAGAACACTTATGGAAAGGGGTTATTTCGTGTATTTACCAGATATTGCCTTCGGTGAGCGAGGAACTGGTCTTTCGGCTTTGGAATGTGTTAATAATGCACTAGATCAGGTTCTTGTGAACCCTAATATTGATAAACAAAAAATCGGATTGATAGGTCATTCGCATGGTGGTTATGAAACAAATTTTATTGCGACTAATTCCTCCAGATTTACTACCTATATTTCTGGTGCAGGTAATAGTGATTTAATCAGATCGTACTATTCTTATAATACACAGTTCGTTAAACCTTTTTATTTCCAATTTGAAACAGGTCAATATGATATGAGGGTTCCAATTGTTGAGAATAAAAACCTTTATTTGCAAAATAGTCCGATTTTAAATGTTGAAAAAGTTAATGCCCCCATCCTTCTTTGGGCAGGAAAGAAAGATACAAACATACAGTGGGATCAGGTCATGGAATTCTACATAGGATTAAGACGCTATAATAAAAATGTAATTGCTCTCTTTTATCCAAATGGCGGACACGATTTAGTATTTGAACCTAAGGAAGCAGAAGATAGAAACAGAAGAATTTTGCAATGGTGGGACTATTTTTTGAAAGATCGAAAAGACGTTGCATGGATAAATAAACAAATAAGAAAGGATACCGAATAGGTATCCTTTTTTGAATTAAAGACTTCTGTGAAGTGCTGAAGAACAGGTTGTTTCATCAGGGCTTTGGAATTTGTACAATTGATTTATACCATCATCGTTCCAAGTACAAACTACATCACCTTGCTCATCACATTCTTGCTCCACCTGTATACACTGGCTTCCCTCGATACGATAAGTAGGCATTGCTTTACTTGCCTTACTACCTGCATAAGCACCACCAAATCCCATTGCTACAATAAGAGTTGGTAATAATATTTTTTTCATGCTATCATAATTTAATTGGTTATTGCCTAATCTGTTTCGGGGTTTTCGGCTAATTCCCTATATATCCTGATCCACCGGAAGTTCCTCGAACTACCGATTTCATTTTGAGTTCTATTTAAAAGCACCTTCTCTAATTTTATACCTCTGAATCTCATTGTCAACAAGTGCGTAAATATTACGGCCATCCGATACCAGAGAAGACATCCCCTTTCCATTTTTATTTCGGATGTAAAAGCTTCCTATATACCTTTGTTCGTCTGTTCTATAAACATCAATAATCGATGAATTTCTCCATGTACTTGAAGGTTCATATTTTCCCTTAAGGTTGGAACGGTTGAAGATAAGATTTCCAAACAGAGCAAAACCTCTGTTTACACTAAAAGGTGGAGCGTTCATTTTAGTCCTTCCATCAGATAACCTAGTCACTGAGATATTGGCAGTTCTTGTAGTATCGATAGTATTAAACCTATTTTTTATATTAAACTTACTGTCAAGTACAATAAATTGATTGCGATAAAAATATGTATAAACCATATTCCCCGATTCAGGATCTGAAATAAGTAAGCCATCAACATCAAAAACACCATCTATCTGCTTTTGAAGAACCTCATTTTTTAATTCAGCTTTTGGCTCTCTATTTAAATCAAGTGAAGCGATTGTATACTGATTATCAAGTTTTCTTTGTGTTCTAACTCCAAACTTCGCTGAATCCAGAACAGTTAACTGGTTGAAAAAAGCATCGCCATAACTAATAGTATGTGCAACAGAATCCCCAAGTTTGCCCCTGTAAATAACAGGAACATTACCATCATACAGATAGAAATACGGAGATTTAATTTTTAGCTGTAAGCTTTTAAAAGCATGGTCTGTGTTATCAAGTTTAATTTTTATTCGAGTAAAACTCTGCAGTCCACTATCAATTTTTGAAATAAAAAGTGGTGCTGTAACATTTCCCAAATATATGTTTCCATCAGCCATACCTGCAAAATAGTAGGAATTTACTCCTAGATCAAGCACACCATTCTCAAATATAGGGTGCTGCAAAAATCTACGCGTAAAGTTGTTTTCTTTTTTAATAATGTTCTCTGACGAAAGAAACATAAGGATAACAATGAGACAGCTTATTATAGTCGTGGTACCGGATAATAATAAAGTCTTTAATGTTTTGCCGCCACCCTTTCTGCTAAGTACAAAAATTCCAGTACCAGTTATTAAAAAGAAGAAAATATTAAATAGCAAATGTTCCTCCCAGCCAAGCTTTTCAAGAATACCTCCACAACTACAGGGTACAAAATCACTAAATTTCAAAATTAGAAAAATATAAATAGTAAAGGCTGCCAGTAGGCCAAGTGACGCATACAGACCAAATACTCTTGTGCTATCGATACAAAGCAAAATAGCCACAAAAATTTCTATTGCAATTACACCATAAGAGATAATTCCGGAATATGCACTTAACAAGGGAGACTGAGCAAGCTGGACCTGAAAGTTCTCGAAGTCGAGTAACTTACTACCAGCAGCATATACAAAAAGTAAGGCCAAAAGAATGCTGACTATGGTTACGAAATGCGTTCTTATAAATCTTACAACTATCATAATTATCAGTATTGATTAATAACAAAGTTATAATCCATACCAATACCTATAATTACAATCTTATGTCTTAATAAATAAAAAATATATTAAAAAGTTTTAATTCCATCGATAATAAAAATATGTAACTTAATGGTTCGCCAATCGTGGAATATCAGATAAACTAATTCCATAACTTAAAAATGTTCTATGCATGTTTATATAATTACTAAATTTATTACGAAACGCTATTTCTTTCAAGGTGAGCCTAGTAAAAATAATATCCCCAACAGCTTCGATCATTTTAATTTTATTAAAGAAACTATAAAAAGTATCTCCCCAATAAATTTTAGAATCTTTTTGAACGCGATTATAATTCAGACCTTTTTTAGCAACTATCTCACGGATAGAACTCATTTCGGTCGGATCAAACTCATTTAATATTTCAACCAAATACGAAAGATGAGAAGGAGCCATATTAATAGCCTGTTTGGGCATAGAAAATTCGGATAAATGGATCATTACTTTCTTCCCATTTTCTGTCCAGGAGAAACCACTTGCTAAATAGAGGTTGGTCGAATCAAAATAGCGTACATGGATAGGTACAATATTTTCGGCATTTTGTAAATCTTCCTTCGTAAAACAATATAAAACTTCTTTAACCATAGGATCATTGTCTCGGAGCTCATAAAAAAAATCATAAGTCCCTGTAAGGCTCCTTCTACTATATTGAACATTGTCAGGTAAAAGCCCGATTTTTTGCAGAAACGTTACATAAAAGTCGCTTAATTGCTTAACCTCGTCTGTCAGTAAATTGATATTATCTGCACATATCAAAGATTTTACCAATGGTAATCGTGAAAAACTATGCATATTCTGCATGGCCATGTCATTAAACAGTGTAATTATGTGTGTATTCATCTTTAGTCTGTTTTAGTTAAGAAAATAGACCAGTGGCGGGATAGGGCAATTAATATTTTCGTATAGTGTAATTTATAGTCTACAGTATTATAAATCTAACATTTTTACCCTAATAAAGAAATATTTCAATGTAATAATACTATCTCACTTTCTTAAGTGTACATTTTCATATTATTTGTAACAAAAAAAGGACAGCCACTGGCTGTCCTAACGAGCATGCTCTCACTCTGGTAGTGTAAGGCATTACCCCATAAAAATCTAATTGTGATATTATCTAACCGGCCCGATAATGATCGGACCTAATTTTTTGTTATTGAACTGAAAAGAAATTTGCTTTTCATTACCAAAACTATCCACGATCCAAACGTCAAATTGCTGTGAAACTAAAGATTGTGACGTATAATACAATCGAAATTCTTTTTCGGTCAGCGGATAAAGATCGTTAGGTAAGTAAGGTTTATAACCTGAATAATTTAAACTACCTTCTCCATCGTTCTGAAAATAACGTATCCTGTAGGTATTACCTGAATAATTTCCATTTGAAATTATTGAAAATCTGATTTCAACACTTTCACCCATCCCGATTTCCTTCGGCACCGGCATAACTTTCACCTCAAAAGGAAAAACTTCCTGCACATCCAGAACCTCTTTATCACAGCCTGAAAGTAACCCTACGCCTAAAATAGCAATAAATCCAAGAAAAACCGATCCTATCGACATTTTCCACTTATCTAATATATTTTTCATAATATTTTCTGATTTTCAAAAGTTAAAACGTAAGCCTACGCCGGTGGAGGGTCTGAATTTCTCAAGATCAGTACCCCACAATACCCTGATACGTCCTTGTAACATGAATACGATCCGGTCTGAAAGATAGGTTTCCAGCGACAATCTCCCGCCAGTCCCAAAAACAAATCCATTATTGTTTTTTAGCAGGCCTCCATCAAAAAGGACGCTATCGCCTCTATTGACGGATTCATAGCCAGCAACTCCTGTTACACCTCCATTCAGCGTAATAAATTTCCTTGAATCCGAGAGAAGCTTAACACTATACCCTATCTCTCCAAGAAAGTCCTCCAAAGGGATTTCCGAGTTTTTATAGTCTACGGTCTTTCTTTGATATTCCAGTCCCCAGATCCAGTAGTTGCCATGTTTTGCAAAACTGTTCAGTGTCAGATTTAGATAGAAATTTTTGCCTACCCCCTCTGTATTTAGAAGTCCCGAGTTAATTTCCAAAGATTTCTGCTTATACACCATTCTCTGAGCATGTAATTTGATACTCAAAATGGCCAGTACCAAAAAGATGATATATTTTTTCATAATTCGCTGCTTTATTGAGTGACTTTAATCTTCATTTCAGATACAGGCTTTGCGGCAACCAGATCCGAATTTTCAATTTCCAGAACCTGGTTCCTTGCACCATTCCTTTCAAAAATTTCAATTCTGAGCACCTGTTCATCGGTGATTGTGAACTGATCCAGAAGTATGACGTTGCCAGCGACTGAATTATCCGAAATGACTTCAAGACCGGGATACTGTCTTACCGGAACCAATTGCTTTTCCTCAGACACCGTTCTTTTCGCAATCTGTTTATCTACGATCTTGTACGTGCAAAAATCCACTACAAATGGCACATTTGATCTGTTCTTCGCTTCAAGATGAAAATAAAACTTTCCATTGTGGACATAAATCCCTTTCAGTATTGACTGAATGCCATAGGATCTTGCAGCGATGTGCCGTACATATCTTTTATTCTGCTGATAGATGGTTTTCAGTACAACTTCTGTCAAAGAGGGTGGATTAAAACCAAGTTCTTCAAACTGAACGTTTCGTCCTTCGCTGCGCTCAACATCTTTTTTCATTTTCTTTAGATCATAGCTTAAGGTAGATGGATCAGCATTATAAATAACATTAAAGCTATAAAATTGCCCATCCTCGGTAATGACACTAAAGTTGGTTTCCTCAGCGAAATCCTTGACTGCGGCCTTTATACGCAGCACGTTCTGTGCATCCTCAGCTTTTTCCGCAATCAGATAATTCGATCCCAGATCCGTGTACCTGATCGCAACCGGAAAAATCAGGTGGCAGGTTTTATTATAGGTAACTTCCAACCTATAAGGTTCGACCCTTCCCGCTTCAAGTGACTGCTGCCCAAAAGTCTTGATAAACAGTCCTACAAAAAGCAGGATCATAAGGATATTTTTTTTTGATATCATAGTATGATTATTATTGTTATTATATTACTTTTTTGTCAACAGCAGTACCGGATGACCTGATCGTACTGTTACCTTAACAGCTCTCAGCTTCTTAGAAAAAAAGCCGGAAACTCCCTGTATCAAGCCCCTACTCAGATCACTGGCCACCTGTTGTCCCGCTGAACGCGACATCGAAATATTCATTCCGGAACTTTGGCTCATGTTAGCCGCTATTTCTCCTGCGGCATTGATCTCATCTGTTCGTGGGACAAGTAGCCCAAGCTGACCGTCCGTGCCATAGACTAGAATCTCAACCGGAATTATATTTCCGGATACTTCAACTGCGCTGATCTTTAGCTGCAACCTGTTTCCCTGAAATTTGGTATCGGCAACAAGCTCGGTTCCTTTGGGAACATGAAAACCACCAATGGTAGCATTTTCGGATAACCTCAACTTCAGTGACCCGTCGCCTGATAATGTTTTTGTTTCCATCACCATTGCACGTATACTATTCCTGACAATATCGCTTTGGGCAACTTGTCCGGGCGTGATAAAGCCCATGTTACGCTCTGCGATCCCATTTAAAATTTCCGATGCGTCCTCTTCCCGGTACAAGGCTGATACCACACTCTTTTTAACACCCTTCAAACTTTCGGTTTTCTCTCTCGTGCTAGGCAAAGAAACTTTTTTAATCCATATTGAATCCATATTTTGACCGATGTTAACTGCAGGAGCACCGTGACCGGTACTAGCCGACGGTAGGTATCGGGAAGCCATTTCATATGACTTTTCCATAAGTACCAGTTGATCTTTGTAAGTGGGTGCCTGCGGAACATTTTTTTCTGAAAGGCGATCTTTGAGTTCATCAACCTGTTTCCGCAACGCCAGCTTTTCGCTGTCATCGTCACGATAAAAGGAGCCCAGGGTTTGCTGTGCATTCTGATAGCTGCTCAAAGAACTATTCTGTGCACCACTCTTCCCATATCCCCCAGAGTTGTCTGCAATAACCTTTGAAACTGCAGCTTCACCGTTAACCGATGTATCACTACGATCCCAATAATCCGACAATGACATCAGGGAATTTCGCTTCGCAGCTTCTCTCTCCTCAACCATTTCCTTCTCATAAGCTTTCTGTTTATCGGCCTGCAAACCCTTGTCCGTAGCTTCGGGGACAGCATTCTTTAAACCTTTGTCTTTATTTTCCTCAACACCATTTTTAGGCTTAAATATTAAGTAAAGACAGGCGATAAAAACGATTGCCATTAGACCAAAGATGATCGGCTTTTTAAGCTTTTCCCTACTTGTCTTTTCCTTTTCACTTTTTTCAGAATCATCATCCACAATCAGGCTGATCCTCTTATTCTCTTTCTCTTCCATTGTATATAGTTTTAGGATTTCTAACAGAATCTTTCATAGAAGATTCATTATGAATTACTGCGGGCACCTCGATATGGCTTATATCGATTTTGTCCCCTTTTCCCAGATTATAAAATACCTTCACCAATACACCTACGCCCATAAGCAAGTAGAATGCGAATAGATAAAGTACGTATCTGATCTGCTTTTTGACGGGTAAATTCCGCCATCTCAGATCGAGCTTCTCAAGCTCATTATCAATTGTTGTTCTAATATTTTTCATTATGTCAATTTTGAACTAAAAACGTCTACCTCTTTTAAGGGTAGAACTTATTTTCCTAACCTCTTCACAGACCATTTTGATAGCCTGATCCCTGGTTGGCAGTGCATCAATCGCAATGTCCATAAGTTTTTTTTCGCTGATACATTTTCCAAAACGATCCTTATGGATAATCTCCATGATATCAATAGCAAATTTGCCATTGTCATTTTCTAACGATATCAAACACTGAATACTCGGTTTATTTTCACCGTTCCAGTCTAAGTAGGTTTCGAGTAAAACATTCTGATCAAAACCAAATTCAGGATCAAGGCTTTCCAGAAATCCTCCCAAACTGTCCGCTAGTTTTCCAGGATAGCCCGCCTGTGTCATAAAATATCCATTGTAGCCCTTATCCGTAAGAATCTTAATAAACTCTTCCAAATCACAATTTTTCTTCATAAGTCAGTACATCTATCGCTCGATTACTTCCTCATCCTTATTGGAAAGGACTGAGAACTTCAAAATCTGAAAACCCTGTGGATTACTGTCAGATCGTACACTATTCAATAAGTTGCAGGAGGTGACAAGACTTCTTCGGGTAAGATTGCTCGATCTGATGATGAACTGTTTAGCATAGGTGGTTACAGAATATGGATACGTATTAAAATCACAGACCACACTATCCACTTCAATTCGTTGCTGAATGTTTCCTGAAATAATCCTGTTATAATACCCCTTTTCTGAAAGATCCCTGTAATAATCAAATGCACTTTTGTCTGCCAGATCGAATGCCCGTTTCATATTGCTTTCAATCGCAGCCTTATCTGGTGCCAACGTGAAAAAGAGTTCATGAAATCTCCTGACGTGCTCGCGGGCTTCAACAGGTCGATTGATTGCGGCATCCTGGGAAAGTGCCAACATAAGTGATTTTCCGTTGTCCAATACGTAAATCTTTTCACGTTGCAATGCAGCGAAAGAATAAGACTTCCAAACCGCAAATGCTGTTATACTCAGGCACATTACTGCAAAGACAATCGCGTACAGCCGGATCTGCTTGAAACTATTTTCGATGTTTCTTAAAGTTTTGAATTCCATAATCAATTGCTTTTTTGTCCTTGTCCACTACTCTTATTATCCAGTAGTTCGCCACCAATATTTCCCACTGCTGCTCCAGCCGCAGCTGCACCAACATTTCCCGTACGCATGGCCGCTTGGCTGACATTGCGGGTAAAGTTTCCGGCCCCGCCAGCCTGAATAATCCAGCTTGTCACAGTTGGAATGGTAAAGTATCCAACAATTCCGATGATCATAAAAATCAGGTAAACACTATTCTCGGGATCTGGAACAAATGAGGGATCACTTAACAGTTCTATATCCCGCTGTACACTCATGGCGTTTATTTTCGCAAGCATGGCACTGAAAAGATCGGCCACAGGCAGCCACAGATAAACGCTTATATATCTGCTGAGCCATTGGGTAAGAGTGCTCTGAAATCCATCCCAGACGGAGATGGCAAATGCAATCGGCCCCAGTATCGAAAGAACGATTAAAAAGAAAGTCCGAATAGTATCCACGACCAGTGCCGCAGCCTGAAAAAGTAGTTCAAGTATTTCCCTTAATTCTTTTTTGATTTCCTGCTTGATATTGTATACAGCCTGATCCCGGTACATACTGACCATCGTTGCGATATCATCAAATGACCATCCCAGATCATCGAGCTTTTTGTCAAACTCCTCATCGGAGACCAGATAGGCAGTAGCAGGATTCCGTAACATCGCTTCCTTTTCCAGTACATCTTTTTGCTGTTGCAAGGTATTAAGATCCAGCACCTGACCTTCAAGCATAGAATGTGTCCCCTTAACAATTGGGCTAAGTACCCCGTTAATTGTCCCTAAAACTATTGTAGGGAAAAACATAATGCACATGCCTATGGCAAATGGTCTTAACAGTGGAAAAACATCTATTGGCTCTGCCCTACTTAATGCCTGCCAGACTTTTAATGCCACATAGAACAGAGCTCCCAGACCAGCCACTCCTTTTGCTACCACAGCCATCGTTTCCGAAAGGGGCATCATTTCATCGTAGAGACCTCTTAGGATCTCATGTAAATTGTTAAATTCCATAACTTTGAGAATTTATTACCAATATTTTTGACTAGCAGTTCCATATAGATCCATGACGCGCTTGGTGTCATTTTGCTTTTTAGCTCGTAAGATGCTGACAGAGATATTTTTATTGGTGTAATATCTTACCAGGCTATGGTATTCTTTAACCTCTTTATACACACGGTCAATAATCTCCATACGCTCCTTATCATTCAGTGATAAGCTGCTTGAACTAACAATCTGCTTTAATTCTTTAAGCAGTTCGGTACTCTCGTTTAGCAGTGATGAATAACCGTTTCCAATTGCCACCAGCTCTGCGGCAGAGAAATTTTTGTCGTTCAGCATGCGGGAAAAATTATTCACGTACATATTACTGACATCACCAACCAATAAAACTGTCTGTTGAACTTTTCTTGCATCCTTGACAAGATTGTTGACTGCTTTTAGTTTGTCGTAATATTCTTTTCCCTGGTCATACACCTTTTTGACTTCGTTAAAATTCTTCACCACATTACTTACAGTATTTGAGGTCTGTACAATTTCGTTTGCACTGTTCAGAACCCCTGAAATCAGATTTCCTGGATCTGTTACTACCCATTGTGCATTTGCTTTGTGTGATAGGGTAATTGCCATTACCATAAACACGGTCATTAATAAATTTTTCATTTTTTAAAATTTTTAGGATTTTTATTTATTCTGATGGTCCAAGAGTGATAAACCCTTGATCTTTTTCAGTGATATTTTTTTGATGGCGGCTTCAACATCCCCGCCCATTTCATGCGCTAGATCCATCACTTCCATTTTCTCCGATTCCTCCGTGGTGTATGCCAAATACTCCTGCTCGCTCACTTCTGTCGCATAGACCGCTGAATGCGTTCCTCCAAGTCCTATCCATACTTCCTTATACTTGCGCTTTGGGTCATTGTCCTGATTGATCGAAAGTATCTGCGATTTTTCCCGTTCTGTAAGCCCGAGCATATTCTGGATCTCGTCAAATTTATTGGCGTATTTCCGCTGGTCGAGTAGTATCTTGCAGTCACTGTTGTTGATGATTGTTTCCTTGACTATGGGAGACTGTATGATATCATCCACTTCCTGCGTAACCACAATCGCCTCACCGAAAAATTTCCTGACGGTTTTAAACAAATATTTTAAATATTCTGCCATCCCCTCTTTAGCAATGGCCTTCCAAGCCTCCTCTATGAGTATCATCTTACGGATACCTTTTAACCGACGCATCTTATTGATAAAGACCTCCATAATGATGATCGTAACCACAGGGAACAGTATTTTGTGATCTTTGATCGCATCAATTTCAAAGACAATAAATCTCTTATTAAGCAAATCGAGCTCTTTTTCTGAGTTTAGTAAGTAATCGTATTCACCACCTTTGTAATAGGGTTCCAGCACATTTAAAAAGTTCGCCAGATCAAAATCTTTCTCACGTACTTCTTTGTCCTGAAGAATCTTTTTGTAGTCCCCTTTGATATATTCGTAGAAAGCATTGAAACAAGGTCTTTCAGAACTATTCTTAATTCTTTCGATATATCCTGCGACTGCATTGGAGAGTGCCACTTCCTCACTACGTTTAGGAGCTTCGTCGTCCCTTTTCCATAATGTGAGGATCAAGGTCTTAATGCTTTCTCTTTTCTCGATATCGAAGACATTATCTTCGGTAAAAAAAGGATTGAATGAGATCGGGTTTTCCTCGGTATAGGTGAAATAAACCCCGTCTTTTCCCTTAGTCTTACCTTTGATCAGTTCGCAAAGACCCTGATAAGAGTTACCCGTATCAACTAATAGCACATGAGTTCCTTGCTCATAATACTGTCTCACCATATGATTGGTGAAGAATGATTTTCCACTTCCATTTTTTGGGTGGGCTGGCGGGCTACTCAATTAAGAATAGCCCGCCAACCCCCAGATGGCCCTAAGATGAAACGGTTTCTATTCGTGATAATCCCCTTTTTCATGGGAAGATCACTGATATCCAAATGCACCGGTTTCCCAGTCAGCCTGTCCGCAAGCTTGATCCCAAAAGGAGAAAGTGAATTCTGATAGTTGGTCTCCTGCGTAAAAAAACACAATGCCGGTTCGATGAAAGTGTAAAAGGATTCTTCGGCAGGAAAATCTCCGGCATTGCCCGGAATTCCCGCCCAATATAAAGTGGCAGCATCTACGGTATTATGACGGGGCTTACATTCCATTAACGCAAGCGCACTTCCGACATCATTTTTCAGGTTGCGTAGCTCCTGGCGGTCTTCACTCCACGCAAATACATTATAATGAGCCCGGATCGATGGTGAACCGTGGGAGTGTGCTTCATTCAGATAACGCTCTATCCATTCTTTATTGATCTGGTTCGCCCGGCTATAACGTGCCAATGAGTGCATATTTCTGGCGGACTTCTCAAATTTCTTAAGGTTTTCAGAACTATTATCGATGAACAGGTACTGGTTATAGATGTGGTCACAGCTCAGCATCAGCCCCACAGGACTGGCAAAAGACAACATACAATCACTGCGATCTGTGGAAAGCCTATCATAGCGATTGCAGTCTGAAACAGCTCCCGGAAGATCGTCTGTACTGGATAAGGTATGAAGTACCATCCTCTTACTTCCTATCCTAAGTTCCTCTGCTCCCAGAGCCATATCCTGCAGAACGGGATTGGCATCACGTGACAGTGTAAAATACTGTTCAAGGATTCCGGTTTTCCCTTCGCTCCCCAATATTTCAGCTTCACCCAGCTGATCCATTGTTATATGACCACTGTCATTGATGATACGCTGGAACTGGCTTACCGATTCCAAGAAACGCCGCATTCCTTCCTTATCCCTTATTTCTTTTGGAACAAGATTGCCCCTGCACAAACTGCTAAAATTGCTCTGGGACTGCATCCTTGCTTTTGTGGTCTTTGTAAGGAAAATATAACAGTAGTGGTTCAGAAACGGCCGCTCATTAAAATGCAGCTGGAAAGAACGCGACAAAAAACTATGTTCAATTCTTTCAAGATCCGGCTGATAGTTTTCCTTTAAATACCAGTCCTGTTTGTGCAGGATACTATAATCAGGCAAAGTCTTGATCGCTTTACTCCATGAGGAATGAATGGATTCGTATACATCCGTGCCCACCGTAAAAATTTCCGGTAGCCTTACACGGAAACACACCGTAAGGTCTCCTTCTTTCGATATAATACAATCGTTCTCAATTGCAAGGAGGGGAAAACGGCTTTCTAACGTAGTTGTTTTAGAGATATTTCTCATGATAGCCTTGAAGATTTAGTGTTAAAATTTTGGATTTTCTCACCTTTTGCAACCGAGTATTTAAGGTAAGATTGTACAGGTTTACGGGTGATGATAAATTGTGGATGCTTTCTTTTCGCACCTAGCTTCATCAGCCCATGTTCACCGTACTTGTTGTTCAGACTGAAAGTTTTCCAAACAATCAGCGATGCAGAAATACAGCCGACCGAAAGGCAGATATACATATTTACGTCAGCCATGTACAGCACCATAACCAGGATCAGGACCAATAACAATCCTCCGGCAAATCCGAAGAGATACTGCGCTTTCAACCCTTTAAATTCGACTGTACAGCCGATACCTTTATTGATGTTATAGGTTTTCATGTTCTTGGGATTTAAAGTTTAGGGTCCCCTGCACGATAGCAAGGTCATAGTTGGCGGTCAGCACTTCGATCTTTTTCTTGGGTACTTTTCCGGAATGTTTATCGACCAGTACATCTTTCTGCATTTTGACAGTGTGCCAATTAAGATCCCGGCTAAATTTGTTCAGGAGATCACTGGGATAACTGCTCAATAGAAATTTGCCTTTTGCACGGGACAGGCATAATAGAAGAGATTCAAAATCATGTTTGCTGTACCCGTCGTAATGACCGCAGTCACTGTTAAAATAAGGCGGATCACAATAGTGAAAAGCCTTTTCATGATCTCTTGAATTAATAATCCGAATAGCATCCGTATTTTCGATCTGAACATTCTGAAGTCGTATAGCATATTCCTCGGAGAATGATGCTCGCTTATTACTCAATCTTCTAGTGGAAGTCTGATCCCGAACATCATAACCCCATGAATCACCGATCTTTGCGCTGAAAGACTGATTGCATAGAACCCAGACTGCCCAGGCTCGTTGTAATCTGTCAAAGAGATGGGGATTGTTATAGATCACCAGCGCATCGCTATGAAGGGATCTACTGTGAAGCGTTATTCGGATCATTTTTTCCAGTTCAACAAACTGATTTTTGACCATCTCGTAAAAATTGATCAGCTCACGGTTGTAATCGTTGATCACCTCAACCTCAGACCTTGGTTTTGACCAGAATATCGCTCCTCCCCCAACAAACGGTTCAACGTAGGTATAATGGGGTGGAATAAGCGGTATAATGATCTTGGCCAGCTGTTGCTTTCCGCCATAATACGTCAGTGGCGTAACCATCTTATTTTTTGCCATAATTGAAAAAAATTAATCGGGTTAGCCTAAAGGAAAAATGATCGCAAAATGGTCGCAGCGACAATCAGGAATATACAGGCGCCGAACCAGCTCGCCGCTGTCTTTGAAGTGTCAGGGTCACCCGAACTGAATTTGTTGTACACTTTAACACCTCCGATCAGTCCGACCACAGCACCGATAGCATAGATCAGCTTTGTTGCCGGATCAAAATAGCTTGTAACCATCTGCGTGGCTTCCTGGATACCTGCAGCACCATTTCCCTGCGCAAAAGTCCCATTGCTGATAAGCGAAATAAACAGCAACGCCAGCAGAATTTTTTGTCTTGATTTTTTCATGTTTCATTACATTTTAAGTTTGTAATACCCGCCTATGCGGGCTTGGAAACAAAGGTGTTGCAGATAGTATCAGAGTTGGGGGCTGGTGGTATGAGAGGTACTAAGTTTGCCGTTGTTTTCCTAATGTGAGTACCGGGAAACAAAAAAACCGTCAGGCTTTAGAAGCTGGCGGTTATGCATTTTTTTGAAAATGATTCCAGTAATTTCTTTTACTGATTCATATCTTACTTATTCGCGTTTAGTATTCATTACAGATTTGGTTTATCCCAAAAATAAAATTCTGGTAAGTCATTATTCCCAAACATTACTGGATAAATTTTATACTAAAATCTTACAAAAATAGGTCTCGCTCCATAAATTATAAGTGCTTTAAAAAGCAAGGTTTCTACTATTCTCATCATAACTGGATCACAGAACAATAGAACGATCCTTGATATTAGAATAAGCATTCTCCGTTACTGAGTTCAACATGTTTTATCGGACTAAATATTGCTTAATTTTAATATATAATCCTCACAGAATGAGGGAATACAAACATTTATAAACCATCAAAATAAAACATTATGGCTAGTAACAGAGGAGTGGTCTACAAAGGCCCATGGAACTTAGAAGTAAATGAAATTGCCTATCCCACATTCCAGAACCCCAAGGGAAAGGACATTCATCATGCGGTAATCATTAAAGTGGTCTCCACAAATATTTGTGGCAGTGACCAGCACATTTTTAGGGGACGTTTCTCAGTACCTGTGGGACACGTATTGGGTCATGAAATCACAGGCGAAGTAGTTGAAATTGGAAAAGACGTAGAATTCATCAAGGTAGGTGACATCGTTTCAGTCCCTTTCAACGTTTCCTGCGGACGGTGCAGAAACTGTAAAAATGGAAATACCGACGTCTGCGAGACCGTTAATCCGGATGCTCCTGTTGGCGCTTATGGGTTTGACCTGGGAGGCTGGTTAGGTGGCCAATCTGAATATTGTCTTATCCCCTATGCTGACTTTCAGCTCCTTAAGTTTCCAGATAGAGAACAAGCGCTGGAAAAGATTTTAGATCTCACATTAGTATCTGACATTCTCCCAACAGGATATCATGGCGCGTATGCTGCTGGTGTTACAACAGGATCTACTGTTTATATTGCTGGTGCTGGACCAGTGGGACGCTGTGCTGCAGAATCAGCAAAGCTTCTTGGAGCTTCCTGCGTTATTGTGGGAGATATGAACAAGGAGCGGTTGGAACTTGTCAAACAGGCGGGAATGGAAACTGTTGATCTTACCCTTGATGCCAGTGTAGCAGAACAGATCGAACAGATTCTCGGAGTACCGGAAGTGGATGCCGGTGTGGATGCCGTAGGTTATGAGGCACATGGACATGGTGATGAAGACTACAAAAAAGAAAATCCCAATGCAGTTATCAATGATCTTTTCGATGTTGTCCGCGCAAGCGGAGGTATAGGGATTCCAGGTATCTATACTCCTTCTGACCCAGGAGGACGTGATGAGAACGCTAAGCACGGTAAACTGACTGTCGACTGGGGAAAAGGTTGGCTTAAGTCATTGCATATTCAAACGGGAATGGCTCCAATTGGACGTTACAACTATCAAATTATGCAGGCCATTCTATGGGGCCGTATCTCGATGAAAACGATCATGAACCCGCAGGTTATCAGTCTTGACGAAGCACCACAAGCCTATAAAGACTTTTCGGATGGTTCAAGCAAAAAGTTTATTATCGATCCACATGGCATGATAAAAAACCGTTCGTAAACTCATGTAGAGCGAAAATAAAAAGTAAAGGTGGGGCATCGAATAAATGTCCCACCTTTTTTTAATTTCTCAGCTTAACCAATTACATACCTATTTAACGCGCACTTTGCGTTAATCAGTGTCTATATTGGCCCGGAGAAAGCCCCTCAAGCCTTTTAAAAATTTTAATGAAATGATTCACATTATTAAAACCTGATGCATAACAGGCTTCGGTCACAGTAACGGAACTGTCAGCCATTATTTTTTTTGCATGGTCTATGCGTGTACGCAGAACAAATTCCAGTGGAGTTATGCCCAGTATATTTTTAAAATATTGATAAAAAGATGATTGGCTCAAACAGCATTCTCTTGCCATCTTTTCAACAGTTATTTTTTCCGTAAGATGCTTATGCACATAATTGATTGCCGGTTGAATTCGATTGTCATACATTGATTGATTGCTGTTCACTGACAAACGGTTCTGGGTCTGAAGAAGCCTTAATAGAAGTACTTTAAGAGACAGGTCCGCAATTGCCTCTTTTGCAAAACCTTCCTCCATACTAAGGTTAACAAGCTTATTGAGACTTGCTACCAGCTCCATGCTATTCTCGAAATGCTGATGCGAAAAATCAAGTTTCCATTCAAAAGGTGCCTGATGATTTGAATATCTCTCATTTAGATAGTCAAGATTTTTGTGAACAGTATTCCAGTCCAGTGTAAGAGTGATACATTGCACGGGACGATTTTCATCTGCGTCTGGAAAACCTACATTCATGGTTAGTCCGTCAGGAAGGATCACACTTTGACCGGGCAGAAAGTCAAATGCCTCCTGACCCTCCACGGACATCACTTTTTTACCTCTCATCATACTTGAAACCACCAATCCACCACTATATGAAAGTATTACATTGTCACTTTTATGAAATGTTTCAAATATGTTGAGCTCACAGTTCGGAAGATTAAAAGTCCTCCGGTGCTCCAGTCTGGAATCCAATTTAGAACTGTCGCTTAAATTTACGGGAGTTATCCGATAAGATTTCATACTTAAGTCTTTATATATTTACTATTGACCAAATAAAATTTACTTAATCCCAATTTTCGCAGCCGCCAGATTTGATCGCAGTGTGCCATACATTTCGGATCTGCACCTGTTAAATCACTTTCTGGAAATAATACAGTAAGCCAGGAGGGATAAATTGACCAGAACGGCAAAGGCATTCGATAGGATGATCTGCCAATCTTGTTTCATGATTCCATACCAGACCCACAGGGAAAGGCCTGAAAGTAAAACAATAAGTGTTAAGATTGAAATGTCATCCGCATTTCTGGTTCTTATCACCTTTATCAATTGGGGCATCATTGCAAATGAAGTTAAGACACCTGCAATGAGTCCAATTACGTCTGTATTCATACGACATATTTATTTTGTTAATAGCGGACATTTCGTCCTTTAATTTTCATTTTTTAAACATAGGCAGCCAAATATTTAGCTGTTTTGCTTTGCTTATTCTTAGCTACATCCCTGGGAGCTCCTTCAGCAATTATCTTTCCGCCATCTTTACCCGCACCGGGTCCCAGATCTATAACCCAGTCACTGGAAGCCACAACATGCATATCATGTTCAACCGTAATCACCGTATTTCCGGCATCAACCAAAAAATTCAGCTGACCTATCAATTTTTCCACATCAGACGGATGCAGTCCTGTCGTTGGTTCGTCCAAAACGTACAAGGTTTTCCCTTTTTGCGTACGCTGCAGTTCCGATGCCAATTTGATACGCTGTGCTTCTCCCCCGGATAATTCTGTGGCTGGCTGTCCAAGACGTATATAACCCAAACCGACCTGTCTGAGGACTTCAAGACTTTGCCTTAAAGACCTGTCGCTGCTGAAAAAATCCCAGGCCTGATCCACAGTCATGTCCAAAACTTCGGCAATATTTTTATCGTCATACTTTACTTCCAGTGTTTTGTCATTATACCGGGTTCCCTTACAGGTCGGACATGGTGTATAAACACTGGGAAGGAATAACAGTTCTACCATAACAAATCCTTCTCCTTTGCAGTGTGCACATCGTCCCTTGGCTACATTAAAAGAAAAACGTCCCACATCATACTTCCTTTTTTTGGCTAGCTCAGTTTCAGCAAATAATTGCCTTACCCTGTCAAACAGCCCCGTATAAGTTGCCAGATTTGAACGTGGTGTTCTGCCAATTGGCTTTTGGTCAACTCGTACCAGCCGTTTGATGTGTTCCATGCCGGTTGTGATAACGCCTGAAGTATGAATATTGGTTTCCTGTGATAGTTCAGGCTGTTCATCACTACTTTCCTCCATATCCTGTCCCAAATAATCCGATATCAGCTCTACCAGTGCCTGACTTACCAGACTGCTTTTACCTGACCCTGAAGTACCTGTAATACTGGTGAGAACGCCCAAGGGAATTGACACGTCCAGGTTTTGGATATTATTTCTGGTGACATTGATCGCACGCAGCCAGTGTTCAGCTTTCCTGACAACCTCTTTGGTGACAGGAACCGGATCAATATAATGACGGGTTACCGACCTTTCTACAGATTGCAGTCCTTCCAGGGGACCGCTATATAATATTTCCCCGCCATTGGCTCCCGCCTGTGGCCCAACATCCACAACCCAGTCACAATGCCGGATAATGTCCACCTCATGCTCTACGATAAACATTGAATTGCCTGCATCTTTCAATTTTATCAAAACAGCCAACAAGGCTTCTGTATCTGCAGGATGAAGACCCGCAGAGGGTTCATCCAGAACGTAAATTACGCCAAACAGATTTGAGTGTACCTGTGTCGCCAGCCTTAACCGCTGTAACTCGCCGGGGGAAATACTTGGCGTGCTCCGCTCCAGCGAAAGATACCCCAGACCGAGATCAATCATGATTTTTAGCCGTGCAACGAGATCGATCGCAATATTTTGGGCAACGATAGCTTTCTCAGGATGTTTATCCTTATCTTTAGATAAAAATCTACCTTCCGCATATGGGGTAAAAATGGCCATCAGCTGAGATAACGACTGATTGGATAGATCAGCGATGTCGAATCCCTCAAATTTTACAGCCAAAGATTCTTTTTTTAATCTCTTTCCGTGACATTCCGAACATTCCGTATTCAGCATATACTGTGATACCCGCCTCTTCATCATCTGACTGTTGGTATTTGCAAATGTTTGCAGAACATAGCGTTTGGCACCGGTAAAAGTTCCCATATAACTTGGCGGCAATTTCATTTTCACTGCCCGGTTTACCTCCGCTGCAGACAGCCCTGAATAAACGGGTACTGTAGGTGTTTCATCGGTAAACAGGATCCAGTCCCGTTCTTTTTTCGGCAGATCCTTCCACGGCTTATCGACATCAAATCCTAAAGTCATCAAAATCTCCCGGAGATTTTGCCCTTGCCAAGCCGAAGGCCAGGCAGCCACAGCCCGTTCACGTATTGTCAGGGAATCATCCGGTACCATCGATTTTTCTGTGACATCGTAGATGCGTCCGATACCATGGCATACAGGACATGCTCCTTCCGGCGTGTTGGGAGAAAATCCTTCTGCATAGATGATAGACTGTTTGGGCGGATAATCCCCTGCCCGGGAATATAACATCCTCAATAAATTGGAAATAGTCGTTACACTTCCCACTGTAGAGCGGACGGTAGTTCCTCCCCTGCTCTGTTGCAGGGCAACAGCCGGGGGAAGTCCATGAATGGCACTGACTTCCGGAACATTCATTTGATTAAATAAACGTCTTGCATAGGGTGAAACTGATTCCAGATATCTTCGCTGTGCTTCCGCATAGATCGTACCGAATGCAAGAGAAGATTTACCGGAACCCGATATCCCCGTAAACACGACAAGTTTATTTCTCGGAATATCGACATCAACATCTTTTAGATTGTGTTCCTTGGCTCCCCTGACACGTACAAAACCCTCGAAATTCTGTTCGCTTGGACTTTGATCTGAAAGGCCTCTCTTATTAGAGCCTTCTGTATTTTTACCAAAAATTTTCATAAAATAATGCTTTAAGGTTACATAAGATAAAATCCCTGCGGCTCAATCGGATCTGGGATTTCCTTCTCATTTAATAGTTGACGGATATTGATCTCTATCGTTCGTGAAAGTGCGGTCATAGGCGTATCCGTAGGGCTGTTGCTGAAAGGATCCTGAAGCCTATGCGCTAGCATTTCCAAGAAAAAAAACATCATCGAAACCGAAATAAGAATGACAACCTGCAGCACAATGTTTAAGTGGAACGAGGATGACAGACTCAGAAAAACGGCAAACAAATAGATGGCGGCATGCAATATCTGTCCAAATGTGGGTGGAAAAACGGTATTTTTAATCCGCTCTGCCCTCCCCATCGATGCTACCAGATCATTTAATGTTTTTTCTATCTGAAGCAGAGCAAATTCATTCAGCAGCTTTTCATCATAAAGTTTTTTCAAGCATCCATTCTGTAATTGACTGATCGCAAGGGGAACATTTGAATGTTCTTGGAGCTTTTTAATTTCCTCTTCGCTGAGCAAATCTTCCAGAACAGGCCAAATATCCTGCCGCCTCAATGATCTTTCTAAGGCTCTGCACCAGCCAATCTGATAATGGGAAATTTTAGCCACATCTACGTTTTCAGTTTTCACATAAAGCTGGAGCTGCAGGATCAGAGAACGGCTGTCATTTACGATTGCTCCCCAGATGGTACGGGCTTCCCACCACCGGTTATAGGACTGGTTGATTTTATACGATAACAGAATCGAGATCGCAATACCCAATGTTGTCGCTATCTGAATGGAAATATCCGGCGCATAATCTGGTAAATAATATGGTAATAGACCAAAAGTAACCCCCAGAAGGGCAACTGTAAACAATTGTACCTTAATTTCATTTAATAGAAATTTAAATGGAACTCTGCGGTTTATAATCATGGGATTTTCTATTTAACATTATTATTACTATACAATTCAAAATAAGAATTTCCGATTCCAATTTAATAAATATAACTCCAAAATATCAAATGGAGGAAAGTGATCCACCCTAAATTAAAGGGTAAACCACTTTCTTTATCAATCTTGTTTAATTCTGATAGATATCACCTTCAAAAGAAGCATTGTAAAGATCTTTTAAGTCCTGTAAAGTCGGTTTACGCGGATTGAAACCTGTACATGGATCTTCTAAAGCATTTTTGCTGATGAAATCCAGATTTTTCTCCCAGTCTTCACGGGAAATACCGAATGCTTTAAGTGAACCTATGTTATTGACAGACGCTCTAAGTTTCTCAATTTCCTGAGCCAGCTCCTCTGCTGATGTCCTGCCAACAATTTTGGCCAGATCAGGGTATCTGCTTGTTGCTGTCTGATTGTAACGGATCACATTTGGAAGGAATATCGCGTTGGCTGCACCATGGGGAATACCATAAAGGGCGCCAACTTGATGCGATAATGAGTGTACAATACCCAACCACGCATTATTAAAAGCTAAACCTCCCATAAATGAAGCATCGTGCATGTTTTGACGGGCCTTGATATTGCCCGGATTATTCACCGCTTCTTCCAGATTCTGAAAAACAATTTCCAGACCTCCTTTTGCCAGTACATCTGCATAGTTATCTTCAATATTCGACACATAGGCTTCCACACAATGTGTCAAAGCATCCAGACCCGTATTTGATGTGATGTGAGCCGGCATTGAAGCACATATTTCTCCATCTACAATTGCAATATCCGGAGTTAACTCATAAGAAACGATCGGATACTTCACCCCTTTTTCTCTATCAGTGATAACCGCCAGACCTGTTGTTTCTGTTCCTGTACCACTTGTAGAAGGAATCGCTACAAATTTAGCCTTCTGGCGTAATGTCGGAACAGTGAAAGGCTTTGTCATTGCCTCAAAATCGGCATCGGGATATTCATAGAAGACCCACATCATTTTTGCCGCATCGATTGCAGAACAGCCCCCAAGACCAACAATCCAGTCCGGTTCAAAATCACGCATCACTGCAGCTCCCTTAAGACTTGTTTCCGAAGACGGATCTTCTTCAACACCGTCAAAAACAGCAGTTTCAAGTCCTGCTTCGTTTAAATAGGAAAGTGCTCTATCTAAGGTCCCACTTCTTTTCATTGATTGTCCACCAGTTACAATGATCGCTTTCTTTCCTGAAAGGTTCTTTAATTCTGATAAACTTCCAGCTCCGTGAAATACTTCGCTGGCAACAAATAACTTACTCATATTTTTATTTTAAATTTCTTATACAAAATTACTGCAATGGCAGACGCTGATGTTATACATTGAATATTATATGATATACATTTGCTCCCTTATAAATAAACAACTGAAATTAAAACAAAAAGGCAGACATAAACCATTATACTATTGAAAATCAAACACTTCACACTGAACACAACATTCATTGTTATACATTTAATCACTGACATACAGCATATATGGTACTGTATTAAGTATAAAAAGCAGAAGTAATAAACTTCTGCTTTTTATACTCGGAGTAAAACCTATCCTGAATCAGCGCCAGGACTTATATTGATTGATCAACCCATTGGTAGATGAGTCGTGGCCCTGAACCTGGTGATCCTCCTGAAGTTCAGGTAAGATAGCATTAGCTAATTGTTTACCAAGTTCAACGCCCCATTGATCAAAGCTGAAAATGTTCCAGATGACCCCTTGCACAAAAATTTTATGTTCATAAAGAGCGATCAGTTTACCCAATGATTTTGGCGTTATCTTTTTCAGCAAAAATGAATTTGTCGGACGGTTTCCCTGAAATACCTTGTATTTACGCTGCTGCTCGATTTCGTCAGTTGATTTTCCAGATCCCTGCAGTTCGGTTATCACTTCCTCCGCCGATTTTCCGTTCATCAGTGCTTCGGTCTGCGCAAAAAAATTGGACAATAGTATTTTATGATGTTCTCCCAGCGGATTTAAACTCTGAGCAGGCGCGATGAAATCCGCAGGTATCAGCTTCGTCCCCTGATGAAGTAACTGATAAAACGCATGCTGTCCATTGGTGCCAGGTTCGCCCCAGACTATAGGTCCTGTCTGATAATCAACCATATGACCGTTACGGTCGATATATTTACCATTGCTTTCCATATCCCCCTGTTGAAAATAGGCAGCAAAACGGTGCAGGTATTGATCATACGAAAAAATACCCAAGGTCTCAGCACCATAAAAATTGATATACCAGATCCCCAAAAGAGCCATGATCACGGGAATATTCTTTTCAAAGGGAATATGCTGAAAATGCTCGTCGGCCTCATGGGCACCCTCCAATAACGCCTGGAAATTAGCATATCCTATTCCAAGACTGATGGACAGTCCTATTGAGGACCATAATGAATATCTTCCCCCTACCCAGTCCCAGAACACAAACATATTACGCGTATTGATTCCGAACTTTTCCACCTCAGCTTCATTCGTGCTCAGCGCAACAAAATGTTTTTCGATATCTTTTATTTCAGCCCCCGCCTCAAGCAGCCAAGAACGCGCACTATGGGCATTGGCCATGGTTTCCTGGGTGGTAAATGTTTTGGAAGCAATAAGAAAAAGTGTGGTTTCAGGATTCACTTGCTTGAAGACCTCAGAAATGTGCGTACCATCGACATTCGATACAAAATGCAGATTCAGAGGCGTTTTATATGCTTTTAAAGCCTCCGTTACCATGACGGGGCCGAGATCTGACCCACCGATCCCAATATTGACAACATCAGTTATCGCCTTTCCCGTATATCCAGTCCAGCTTCCCGAAAGTACATCCTGTGTGAAATTTTTCATCTGGTCCAATACTTCATGAACCTGGGGTATGATATTCACTCCATCAACAGTAACTACCGCATTTTTTGGCTGGCGCAGTGCTGTATGCAGAACAGGCCTGCCCTCCGTTGCATTGATCTTGTCTCCAGCGAACATTTTATCAATCGCCTGGTCTAGTTTCACCTCTTTTGCCAGCTCCAGCAAAAGATTCAGCGTCTCTTCTGTAATTCTGTTTTTTGAATAATCAAACAGTATATCGCCCCATTGCACTGAAAACGTGGAGAACCGATGGGGATCTTCTATAAATAAATTGCGGATCTGCACATCTTTTATCATCTGGAAATGTGCTGTAAGCTTCTGAAAAGCCGCTGTATTTTTTAAATTAACCGTTGGTAACATATGTTTAAGATTTATGTTACAAACCTAGTTCAATTCTCCGGCGGTCACGCAACCAACTTATACCTATGTCTTATACATTTGCGCCAATTGCTGCTGCAGGTCCGTGGGTGTTTCATCAAGCTTAGCCTTAACAAACTTGTTAAGTGCAGCAGGTGAGTTGAAGCCAAGTTCGAAAGCAATTTCCTTATGGGAATAGCTGGAGAGCAGCAACAGCTGCTTGATCTCATTCATGATCCTTGCGTGGATGGTTTCGATCGAGGTCAGCCCCGCGGTTTTCTTGGTGATCTCATTTAATTTTTTTGGTGAAATAAGCAATTTTTCCGCATACCAGCTTACTGTACGTTCTGTCTTGTAATGCCGCTCCAGTAATTCTAAAAATTTCCCATAGAGTTTTGTATTTTCATTGGTCAGTTTATTCTTGTCCCACTTCGTGTGGACAAACTCGACTAGTTTAAGTAACGTTATCTTGATGTAAAACCGTGCCTGTTCTTTCTTTACCGATGTCAGGTCATGGTATAATTTTTCTATCTGATCCAACAGCAACTCTACTTCCTTGGTCTCCGCTACGGGCAGTTCAATATGATTGAGTTTGACAGAAATGTTGTGATTGTAAATACTCAGCTCATTTTTAAGGATATCCGAACAGAACAGCACTTCATCAAACAGGATCATCTTGCCCTCAAAGTTGCTGCTGATCTGTTCTTTTGATGATAGCTGTCCAGGAAATATAACACAGATGTTATTTTCGGTCACATCGTACCGGCGGTCCTCCACCTGCATTTTCATTTTGCCTTTTTTAACAAATAATAGACAAAAATGGTCTTTTGTATGCGGTTCCCTATATTCCTCCAGTGCATTCCTGTCCAATTCAAAAATATGAAAGGGCGTGATTGCCCTTTCAGAATTATGCTGAATATCTTTCAGATGATGTGTGATCATATTTATTTTTTATATTAAATATTGCCGTGCAAATATTTTGCTGCTTTTTTGTCTACCAAAAATAATAATTCTCCCTGAGATGGCGCAAGCAATTGTGCCGGGTATATTCTGGGGTTATAAGGCCCCTCGATAACCTCTTTGAGAGCTTCTGCCTTCGTTTCTCCAAAAGCGATCACGAGCAGTTTTCGTGCCCTGTTAAGAAAAGGGGCCGTCAGTGTAATCCGGTACATCTGCTGCTGTTCCAGATAATACGCAGTGACCCAATTTTCTGTTTCATCCAGCGCCACGGTTCCCGGAAACAACGAGGCAGTATGCCCATCTTGTCCCATTCCAAGAAGGATGAGATCCATTCTGCCATCACTTCCCAGCATTTCTTTTAATAATACATTATATACAGCAGCGAAATCCTCTGCTGTTATACCGTCCCGGTACATGGGAAAGACATTGACCGGCCGAACAGGCACTCTGTCCAAGAGCTGCTCATAGGACATCCTGGCATTGCTCAGGTCATTGTCAAGTGGCACCCACCTTTCATCTCCCCAGAAGATCAGTACTTTGGTCCAGTCGATCTGGTTTTTATACTGATCTTCCGATAATAACCTATACAGGCCTTCCGGTGAAGATCCGCCCGTCAGTGCAACAGCAAAATATCCTTTCTGCATAATCGCTTCATTTGCAGAACTGATAAAAACCGCTGCGGCTTCTTTGAAAATTTCTTCTGTGGTCGCAAATATATTAAGCATCTTGTTCCTTTTTAAATTTTTCGGCAGAAGTAGATAACCAGTGATGCCCCTATCTCTTCAATAAATCATCCGCAGCTGCAGGCCCCGCACTTCCAGCAGCATACGTGTCCATCTTTGGCGAATTTCCGCTTTCCCAGGCGGTCTGAATATTGGAGATAACATCCCAGGCCTCCTCCACCTGATCCGAACGCATAAAAAGAGTAGAATCCCCGTCAAGAGCATCCAAGAGTAAAGTTTCATAAGCTTCTGGAGTTTCCGATGAACATTCAAAATAGTCGAATACCATTTCAGCCGGTTTCAGCTTCATGTCCAGACCTGGTTTTTTGGTCATGAACGACAGCCTGACGTCCATTTCTGGTTGGATATTGATCACCAGCTTATTGGGGAACAGCATATTCAGATCATCTCGAAATGTCGTGCACGGGACGTCTTTGAAACTGATCACGATGGAAGATTTTTTTTCCTGCATGCGCTTGCCCGTCCGCATATAGAACGGTACCCCGCGCCAGCGCTCATTGTCAATGTAAAACTTCATCGCAACATATGTTTCGGTATTTGAGTTTGGATTCACTCCGGGTTCTTCCAAATAGCCAGCTTTCTTTTTACCGTCAATCTCTCCCTCGGTATACTGTGCTCTTACCGTATAATGTCCGATATCCTCAAGATTGATCCTTCTGACACTTTTGAGCACGTCTACTTTACGGTCCCTGATCTCTGACGATTCAAATGCAGCCGGAGCTTCCATGGCAATCATGCAGAGAATCTGCATCAAATGGTTCTGGATCATATCACGGAGAGCCCCTGACCCATCATAGTATCCGCCCCGGTCTTCAACGCCGACAGTCTCCGCAACGGTAATCTGTACAGAATCGATATAATTATTATTCCACAATGGCTCAAAAATGGTATTTCCAAAACGGAAAGCCAGGATATTCTGTACATTCTCTTTTCCAAGGTAATGATCGATCCGGTAGATCTGCTCTTCCTTAAAAGTCTGCGAAAGGAGCTTATTGAGCGCTACGGCCGAAGCCTTATCATACCCAAAAGGTTTTTCAATGATCATCCTGTCCTGATCAACATTCTCGGTCAGACCTGCATTTTTTAAGCTATTCGATACCGTTTCAATAAAACTGGGTGCCACTGAAAGGTAAAACAGACGGTTGGATCTGATCCCCAAGTTTACATCAATGGTATCAAGTTCATTTTTCAACCGGATAAAAGATTCCTCCTGTGTTATATCAAATCTGATAAATTTAATTTTCTCACTGAAATTATTCCATTGTTCCTGGGAGAATTTTTGGATTCTTGAAAATGTCCTGATATTTTCAAGGATATAATTCCTGAATTCTTCCTGTGTCTGTTCCGTTCTTCCCAGTGAAAGAATTTCAAATTCCTCGGGCAACCAACCCTCCAGGAACAGATTGAAAAATGCAGGAAATAATTTTCTTTTCGCCAAATCTCCTGTTGCCCCAAAAACTACGATCGAGGTTGGCTTTTTATCATTATTTTTCATTTTATTTAATTTTAAGATTCCCAACGGGTATGGAATACGCCTTCCTTATCAGTTCTTTCATAAGTATGCGCGCCAAAAAAATCCCGCTGTGCCTGAATAAGGTTCGTAGGCAAATTTTCTGCACGGTAAGAATCGAAATATGACAGTGCATTCATCCATGCCGAAACAGGTGTACCATTCTGAATGGCATCCCGAATGATAGACCGGATACCCGCCTGTGATGCATTTAACTTAGCAGCAATCTCCCTATCAAGCAGAATATTTGCAAGATCCGGCTGTAAAGCGAACGCCTTTCGGAAGTCTTCCAGAAGTGTCGCACGGATGATACAGCCCCCACGCCAGATTTTACACACGGTCTCCAGATTCAGTCCATAACCATAGGTATCAGATGCTATCCTAAGCTGGGCAAGCCCCTGTGCGTATGTGCTAATAATGGCGAAATAAAGACCGGCCTTCAGATGTTCCAGATCAACAGGATCAACTTTTGACGTATTTTGCCAGGTCAGCAGCTTCGATGCCTGAATCCTTTCCAATTTATATTTGGACATGTCCCGCATATTCACAGCAGCGTCGATCACAGGTACGGGCACCTGAAGATCCATTGCATTTTGAGATGTCCATTTACCTGTCCCTTTGGATTTAGCCCAGTCTGAAATCAGATCCACCAGGAAAGTATTCTCTTCTTTTCGCTTTAGAATAGCTCCGGTAATTTCAATGAGAAAGGAATTCAGTTCTTCCCTGTTCCACTGTTCAAATGATTCCTGTATCACTTCATGCTCCAGATGATAGACATTCTTCATTATATCATAGGTCTCTGCAATAAGCTGCATAATTCCATATTCTATACCGTTATGAACCATCTTCACATAGTTGCCCGCTGAGCCGTTACCCAAAAATTCAACGCATGGTGCATCATCAACTTTTGCAGCAATTGCTTCAAAAATGGGGCGTAATCGCTCATAAGCTACCTTATCACCTCCGGGCATCATACTCGGCCCCCTTCTGGCCCCGCTCTCACCACCTGAGATTCCCATACCAAAAAAGTGGATTCCCTTTGACGAAAGTTCCTGATACCTCCTGTCGGTATCAGAAAAATAGGTATTGCCCCCATCGATTATTATATCGCCCTCATCCAGCAAGGGAAGTAAAGTTCCTATTGCCCCGTCAACAGCAGAACCCGCAGGAACAAGGAGCATTATTGCTCTCGGACTTTCCAGAGATTTAACAAAGGATTCCGGATCAACGGTTGCAAAAATCTGATGGTCTTTCTGTGCTTCATTCTGCAATGAACCTGCCTTCTCCTGATCCATATCCAGCCCAGCCACAGCAAATCCATGATCCGCCATATTGAGCAATAAATTTCGGCCCATCACACCCAGGCCTACTATACCAAAATTATATGTCTTCATTTTCTAAATCTTTAAATATTCTATTTATATCATTCTTCACTACAGTTAAAAATTGAGCAGATTAGATTCGCAGAATAAAGTCTTCCCTGTTAGTACAGAGAAGACTTCGAAGGATAATCCGACTTTCTGATTTATGCTGTGATGGCTTCTTTCAGGGCTTTAGCTGCTGCAGCTGGATCCTGGGCACCATAGATGGCTCCTCCGGCAACAGCTACTGCTGCACCAGCAGCCACGACATCTTTAATCGTGTCAAGATTTACACCACCGGCAATCGAAAAAGGAACCTGTGCCTCGCGGCCCTCACCGATAAGTTTTTGCACGTTATAACCCGGCTGCGCTTGTTCATCAAGGCCAGCATGCAATTCAACAAATGCCACACCAAAGGCTGTAACTTCTTTGGCACGTTGTACACGGTCTTTTACACCGATCGTATCAACTACTACTTTTTTACCGGCTTTTTTTGCTGCTTCTACCGCACCTTTGATCGTGGAATCATCAACAGCACCCATTACGGTTACCAGATCCGCACCTGCATTGAATGCCATTTCTGCTTCTAATGCACCTGTATCAGCTGTTTTCAGATCCGCAAAGACCAATTTATCGGGATGCGCGGATTTCATTGCGGTGATCACTTTTAGACCTTCAGCTTTGATTAAAGGTGTTCCCAGCTCGATGATATCCACATAAGGTGATACTTTTGCAGCCAAATCAAGGGCTGCTTCTGTAGTCAATAAGTCAATCGCTACTTGTAACTTAGTCATAATATAAAATTTTAATATTTATTTAATTGTATTTCTCGTTATTCAAGATTGGCATGTTTCGGCCAGAGTTCCTCTTTTGTCAGGCCTGAATCTCTCCACAGTGTCATAAATACAGCATCAAGGACCAAAAGGACAGACTGTTCAAAGAGACTTCCGGCATACTGACGGGACGCTGATTCTCCAAAGTCCGTCTTCACCGCCGCGTTAACAAGCACCACATGGTCTGAAAGGCTAGCAATTTTGCTATTCGAATCCGCTGTAATGCCAATAACAGTTGCATGTTGTTTTTTTGCCTTTTCAGCGGCGATTACAAGTGTCGGCGTGCTTCCAGAACCGGAGCCTACCAGCAGAAGATCGTCCTTTAAGATGGCGGGCGTAGTTGTTTCACCCACAACATATACATTTAAGCCTAGATGCATAAATCTCATGGCAGCCATCTTCAGTGCTAAACCGGTACGTCCGGCACCTGCAAAAAATATACGGTCCGCTTTCTTTAAATTGTCCTCCAGTGTCTGTAGCGATACCGGATTCAGTACTGATGAAATCGCTTTAATTTCATCCAGGATTATATTTAAATTGTTTATTGAACTATTCTCTTCCATTTTCTGTAGTAAGGATATTTTATCACCAGATCCTCTGATTTGATAATACAAAGTTATGCTGCCTGAGACGCCTGATATTATACATATAACATTATATAATATACATTTGCGACCTTCCTGACCACTGTAAAAGAGCGGGTTATATTTTAATAATACTGTATTGTATAGGGAGTGGTGTCGCTGAACCCAGAAAAAAGGTAACTGTGCCTGATCAATAACAGTCCAACGCACATTATGGCCTTACCAAACTATTTTACACCTGCTGGTCAAACATTAAATTCCGGAGGTTTAGTTTGCGGATAAATGAAACATTGATTTTCCCGGAACACCGGCAAACCGTGAATCAGTTTTTTAATTATATTTGTGTTACAACCAACTAACAGGAAACTTATGTCAAAAGGCCTTTTTATATTGCACTCAAAGTATATTCCAGCAGGAGACCAGCCGGATGCTATCGCAAGACTTGTTTCGGGAATTGAATCTGGAGCGACCCACCAGACACTCAAAGGTATCACAGGTTCAGGAAAGACCTTTACAATGGCCAACATTATCCATCAGCTAAAGCGTCCGACCTTGATTCTTGCACCTAACAAGACCTTGACTGCTCAGCTATATGATGAAATGAAGCAATTTTTCCCAGAGAATGCTGTTGAGTTTTTTGTCTCATATTACGATTATTTTCAGCCTGAGATGTATCTGCCCGGCAGTGACCGTTTCGTTGAAAAAGACTCTTCCATCAACGAGCATTTGGAAAGACTCCGCCTTTCCACCACAAAATCCCTTATTGAACGCAGGGATACTATTGTGGTCGCATCGGTTTCGTCCATTTATGGGCTTGGAGCACCCAGCGATTATAGCGCATTACAGGTTCGCCTGTCGCTGGGAATGACAGTTCAGATAGACCAGCTGGAGCAGGGCCTGGCACATTTACAGTACAGCCGTACGGAACGTGCCCTGAAACGTGGTAACTACCGGATCGAAGGAGATATCATAAAAATTTTTCCCGCTGATTCAGAATACAGGGCCATACAAATCGTTCTTAGTTACGGGATAATCACTTCACTAAAGTTTATTGATGCCGCTTCAGGCAAAGAGCTTGAAGATATAACAGCGTATTCAGTGTCGCCCAAAACTCTATTTGCACCTTCAAAAATACAGGCAACAGCAGCAGCGGACCAGATTATGACCGAACTTGATGAGCGTGTTGCACAGCTCAACAACGAAAATAGACTGGAAGAAGCTGACCGTCTTTACCAGCGTATTACCGATGATGTGGAAATGCTCCGTACTGCCGGATACTGTTCTGGTATGGAGAACTACGCAAGCTTTTTTAGTGGCCGTGATCCCAAACTGCCACCCGTTACCCTTCTGGATTATTTACCGAAGGATGGCCTTCTGTTTATAGATGAATCACACGTCATGATTCCGCAGATTTCGGCAATGTACAAGGGCGATCAGGCACGTAAAGATACCCTGATAGATTATGGTTTTAGACTTCCTTCATCAAAAAACAACCATCCCCTTAGTTTTGAAGAATTTGAGAAGATCAAACCGCAGACTATATTTGTTTCGGCCACCCCCGGTAATTATGAGCTGAAAGTTTCAGAGGACCGCGTTGTTGAACAGGTTGTCAGACCCACTGGACTTCTCGATCCCATTGTGGAGGTACGGCCATCAGCAAATGATATTGACGATCTGCTGGGCGAAATAAAAAAATGTGTGGATTCGGGCAACCGTGTTTTGATCACCACGCTGACAAAAGCCGCCGCCGAAGAACTCAGTGGCTATATCCAGAGCGAAGGTTTCCGCGTGAGATATCTACACTCGGATTTTAAGACCTTAGAAAGAACTGAAATTCTCAATGATCTCAGAGCCGGAGAATTCGACATCCTGATAGGTATCAGTCTGTTGCGGGAGGGACTCGACATTCCGGAGGCTTCACTGATTGCAATACTTGATGCTGACAGGGCTGGATTTCTGCGGTCAGCAAGTGCACTTATACAGATGATTGGCCGTGTAGCACGTAATGTCAACGGAAAAGCTATTATGTATGCCGACAAGATCACCCCGGCAATGAAGGCAGCTATTGACGAAACCGAAAGTCGCCGTAAACGCCAGATTGCTTTCAACGAAGAAAATCATGTTTCTCCCGTTTCCTCCAGCCGTAGACCAAATGCGGAGGAACCCCGCGAAGGAAAAAACTTCACCCACACAGAAGCTTTTTGTAAGAATCTTGAGGAGCTCTGCGAAAGGATAACTGAACTGGAACGTCAGCTTGTTGCTGCATCAGACGATCATGATGAAAAACTGACAGATGAAATCCGCCTTCAATTAGACGGTCTCTATAGACAGTTCATCTATATCTAAGTATTCGCATCCGATAGTTTTTAACGATACTGAGGGGCTTAGATCCCGCTAAATATATCATACAAAGATGCAATAACGCTGCACTATATAGAATTGCACATTATTTTAATGTGCAATTCTATATAGTGTCGAATTAGTTGTAGGATACTTCTACACGATCAAGTTTAGGAATATTATTTTTGCAAAATGGAAGAAAAATTTATTTTTTATCTGATCCTTGCAGTATTGATTACTCTTTTGATTATTCTGGCAAGAAAGATCAGGATCGCTTATCCTATTTTACTGGTATTGGCAGGATTAGCTGTTAGCTTCATTCCCAGTGTCCCGGTTATAACAATTGATCCCGAGCTAATTTTCATTATATTCCTACCTCCCCTGCTCTACGAATCAGCATGGAATATTTCATGGAAAGAGCTGTGGAAATGGCGCAGGATTATCAGCAGTTTTGCCTTTTTGGTTGTATTCTTCACTGCCTTCGCAGTTGGAGTTACCGCTTGGTATTTTATTCCCGGTTTTACCCTGGCCCTGGGTTTTTTATTGGGTGGAATTGTATCGCCGCCGGATGCCGTAAGTGCGGGGGCAATTCTTAAAAATGTGAAAATACCCAAAAGTTCCGCCGCTATCCTGGAGGGCGAAAGCCTACTGAATGATGCTTCGTCATTGATCATATTTCATTTTGCCATAGCCGCAGTAATGACCGGACATTTTGTTTGGTATGAAGCTTTGGGAAGCTTTTTCTGGATGGTGATCGGTGGCGTGGGAATTGGTATTCTGACAGGAAAAATCTTTATGGAAGTACATAAAAAACTGGATACAGATGTTAATATAGATACCATTTTAACGCTCATTGCTCCCTACATTATGTACCTTGCGGCTGAAGAAACTCACGCTTCCGGTGTATTGTCTGTTGTATCGGGAGGACTGTTTCTGTCCTATAACCAGCATAAGTTTTTGAGCAGTTCTTCCAGATTACGGACAATAAGTGTCTGGAACTGCCTGGGCTTTATACTAAACGGTACAGTCTTCATGATGATCGGTCTTGACCTTCCCCAGATTATTGCAGAGCTTGAAAATGTAAGCATTTCAAAAGCTATCGGATATGGTGTCTTGATTACCGGCGTTGTAATACTTATCCGGTTTATCTCTTCTTATGCCGCCGTAATTGCGACATTCATTGCAAGAAAATTTATGACGGTCGCAGCTGCCCAGAACCACGGATGGCAATTCCCGGTTTTCTTTGGCTGGTCAGGGATGCGCGGAGTGGTTTCTTTAGCTGCAGCACTTTCTATTCCGGTTTATATGGATAACGGTCAGCTTTTCCCGGAAAGAAGCCTCATTTTATTTGTCACTTTTGTAGTCATCCTATTAACTCTTGTTGTTCAGGGATTAACTCTCCCCCTTCTCATTAAAAAACTGAACTTACCTTCCGAAGAAAACGAAATGTCCGAAGAACAGATCAGCGCCAGTCTTTTTAAGGAAATGACAGTGGAAACTGTCCATTACCTCCAGGACAAATACGGTGATAAAATCCAGGATTATCCCCATGTCATGAACATGGTAGCAAAGTGGGAGAAAAAATATAATGATGTCGAAAATGTATGCCGAACTGCTCCGTCCAAAAATCTCTATATAGATCTTTTGGAATTTCAAAGACGATGGCTGCTGAAAAAAAATGCAGAATACAAAGATCTGGATGAGGATATAATAAAAAAACATCTGATGCGTCTTGATCTTGAAGAAGAAAGACTACAATATTCATCTTTCTAGGATTGTAGTATAGTATTTCTTATTTATTGATCTTCTTAATTACAGGAATCAGTGTCGCACTGATTCCTGATAAGTTGCCGTCCACGGTTTTAACATCTTCAACTTACTGGGAAACTAGTTTGTCAGTACCTGTGACCATCTTTGTTTATTAAGAGAACTATCTTCATTATCCAACATACCAACTACTAAATTCAAAAAGTTTTCAACAGGATAAAGCATTATCGGAAAATATTGTACAAAAGAGAACGGTAAACATTAACACGCAGAAAAGAAAAATCAGGCAATAGCAGTTTTCCGTTATTTATTTTTTAACTTCGTTCTTGAAAAACTGACCAAATATGAAAACTATCCCACCTATAGATGAAAAGGGATTACTTTTGAGGCTTCATAAAGGAGATAGATACGCTTTTGAGCAATTATATAATGCGTATAAAAAAAACATCCTTGGTCATTTACTTTTTCTATTTAAATCCGAAGAACTAGCGCAGGATATCGCTCAGGAAACATTTATGGCTGTTTGGGAAAGTTGCCGGCAGATCGATCCTGATAAAAACTTTAAATCCTACCTTTATACGATTGCTACCAATAAAGCATATGATCTATTTCGGAAGGCCAATTCTGATAAATCTCTTTACGATACGTTGGCTGTGGTTACCGAACAAAGCGACAATCACGTCTATGATAACATTATCAAAAAGGAACGTTCTGAACAGCTACACCAGATATTATCCAAAATGCCCGCACAACAGCGACTTGTATTCCGAATGGCAAAGTTAGAAGGATATAGTTATGAGGAAATCGCGAAACAAGTCGGTATCACCCGCCATACTGTCAACACCCATATAAAACGTGCAAACGCTTTTCTGAAAGAACAAGTTATCAAGAATCCTGAATTATTTCTACTTCTCATGGTATTGAGCTGTACTACCCAAGCAAACAAGCTGCATTAGATATAAAAAAATATTCAGCTGTATATCAGTATTTTAAATATTTTATCAATATAATTTTATATTGTTGTACCTCATTTTTCTTTTTGATCCGTATAACTCTATAAAAGCAGGAGGATTCTTGAAACCTAAAGATATAACTATATTATTTGAGAAATATTTGGCCGGATCTGTGACGCCGGAGGAGTTAGCAAAACTGTTGAGTTACTTTGAATTGGACGAACATAGTGATAAGCTTAAGGAATGTATCCTTTCCCAGCTTGAAAAACCTATTCCAGATATTATTTCACAGGATAAAATTGATCGATTGGCTCAACAGCTGGACAGTACTATCCTATTATCTCAGCCTATTAGGAAAGGTCCCGCCCGCATGCATAGATTAATCCGATGGTTACCTGCCGCTATGTTAATTGCGGTTGGAGCAATCTCTTATCTGTTGTGGACAAAAAAGGATGGAACATCTCAGCACAATATTGTCAGAACAGAGATACTTTCTGGCACAAATCGAGCTACTCTTACACTAGATGGAGGTAAACCTATACATCTAAGCGAATCGGAGGCAGTCCTTACAAATGGGAAAGGTTTTATCGGTTACGGCGATGGTAGATCACTTATTGCTTCTGATACGGTTAAATGGGTGACCGTAACCACACCAAGGGCCGGACAATATCAGCTGGTATTAGAAGATGGCACCCGCATCTGGCTTAATGCAGATTCAAGAGTAAGGTATCCTGCTCGATTTACCGGTAATGAGCGGCGTATATCAGTCAGTGGTGAAGTATATCTGGAAGTTGCCAAAAGCCAGGTTCGCCATTCTTTTATTGTTGAAACCAGCAGGCAGATTATCCAGGTATTGGGTACCAAGTTTAATGTGAAAGCATATCCCGAAAGTGAAATCCAATCAACTACGCTATTGGAAGGTGCTGTAAAAGTGAAAAGCAAGAAATATAGCAAAATACAGATTTTAAAGCCCGGTCAACAGTTAAAAACATCCATTGATGGACTAACATCGCTACAGCAAGTGGATGCCGAAGATTATGCTGGGTGGACAAATGGGCAAATTATGCTGAATAGCCTGACGCTGAGCGAAGTGACCCGAGAATTGGAACGCTGGTATGATGTGCAATTTGAGGCAATACCAGATGGTATTGCGCAGAAAAAAGTATTTGGATCACTCAAACGTAACCTACCTCTAAAAGATGTGTTAAAAGCCTTGGAAGTAAACTATAATATAGCATTTGCAGTAAATGAAAGGAGGGTATATATAAAAAGAAAATAAGATTAAATAGAGGAACGGCCCTCTGTCAGAAACAGAGCTGTGGTGCTCGAACACCACAACTCCGCAGTAGGCCAAAATGTAATAAAATGAACTGATTTATGACAAGTAACCTTAACAAATGTATGGATAAATTTATTCATGCCAAAGGATGGTATTCCAATTTACTGTCCCGAGGTGTTTTCTTTAAAATCCTGAGTATGAAACTAACGATACTTCTATCTTTGTTTTTTTGCTTACAGGTGACCGGAAAAACGGCAGCCCAAATTATTAACCTAAACGTGAAATCAGCTTCAATGAAGTCAGTTTTGCGTAATATCCAAAAACAGACAGATTATTCGTTTGTGGTTCAGGAAGAACTTTTGGAAAAAGCCAATCCCATCACCATTAAGATTGAAGGGAAGCTTCTAGGAGAAGCTTTATCTCTTCTTTTTGCCAGTCAGCCACTTGACTATGATATCTCGAATAAAGTTATCACCCTGACAGAAAAGAATAGTGTCGTAACGGATAAAAACCTAAACCTGTCGAATAAGATATTGCAACAGGAGATCTTTCGGGGACGTGTGACCGATGAGAAAGGACAACCTCTGCCCGGAGCTACGGTCAAGGTTAAAGGCAGTAAAATTATGGCTGTAACTGATCAGGGTGGCTGGTTCGAACTCACAGTATCTCAAGGCAACGCTATAGTGGAAATCGTCTATGTCGGTTACCAGACACAGGAGTTACGCATCCGCGAATTGAAAGGCCCTGTCGTTCTTCGACCGAAAGAATCTATGCTCGACGAAGTGGTTACTGTAGCATATGGTACACAAAAGAAAAGTTCGGTTACCGGATCCATAACAACGCTAAAGGCGAAGGAACTAACCACAGTAACTTCTCCTAATGTCAATGGCATGCTACAGGGTAAAGTCGCGGGGGTACAGGTATTAAATACGTCCGGTAGACCGGGCGATCCTGCTGTAATCCGTATCCGTGGAAAAAGTTCGCTAGGCGGAGATAATACCATCGAACCACTATGGGTAATAGATGGGGTAGTTTCGGGAACAGGAGCACAATTAAATCCCAATGAAATCGAGAGTATCTCCATCTTGAAAGATGCTTCGGCTACGGCATTATATGGATCGCGTGCCACAAATGGTGTCGTGCTTGTAACGACCAAAAGTGGTCGTACGGGAGAAAATACCATTGCTGCAAGCTCCAAATTTGGTATAGCCACACAAAATCTCGGAAATTTCCACTTAATGGATGGTCCTGAACTGTATGCATATTCAATCGCAATGAAGAACGCTCTAAAGGATTATCCCTGGTTAAGCGACAAGGACGCATTGCTTTCCCATAATACGAACTGGTTTAATTTTGCCACACAAACCGGTACGACACAAAACCATACAGTTTCACATACTTTAGGAACAGAAAAAGTACGCAATTTCTTGTCTTTCGATTACTATAAAGAATCGGGAACGGTAAGAGACTATACATTCGACCGTATAAGCTTTAGGGATAATATAGATTATTCATTCAACGACAAGCTGAAAGTTTATCTTAAAGTTGCCGGAAACTATAGGACTACGGACGACAGGCAGCAGAGTATCTATAGCGCAATGACTTATTTACCTTGGGATTATCCATTTAATCCCGATGGATCTGTACGTACCGGGAAAGAGACCGGAATGGGAACAGCATTGGACTGGCATGGCCGGGATATGGACAATTATCTTTATAACAACCAGTTTAATTATGAAAAAAATAAACAGATCGGTATCAACGGCAATTTTGGATTTGATTACCGGCTAACGGATTGGCTGACCTTCGAGTCGAATAACAGTATTGGGTTTCGCTTTTCCCGCGGTATGGTTTATACCGATCCGCGTGCGATCGGTTCGGAAGCAACCGGTGGAGCTATCGAAAATAAGGAAGATCTGGCGACAACACGATATACAAATCAACTGTTGCGTTTTTCTCGTGTTTTTGAAACAGTACACAGCATAAACGCTTTCCTGGGCTACGAATACAGTGATTATTTGTATGAAAATACAAATGCAATCGGACAGTCTATACCAATAAATAGTGAAGTCCTTGACGTGGCGGCAAAAGCTTATAGCGTGAAAGGCACCAAATATGAAAATGCAACCCGATCAATGTATTTTAATACAAATTATGTCTATGATAATAAGTATAGCGCACAATTTTCTTTTCGCCGCGATGGTTCTTCAAAATTTGGGCCCCAAAATAGATACGGCAATTTTTGGACCGTCGGAGCTGCCTGGTCAATGGAAAAAGAAGATTTTATAAAATCCCTGTCTTTTGTAGATCTTCTTAAATTAAGATTCAGCTATGGTTCCATCGGTAACTCATCCAGCTTAGGAAACTATTCTTACCTGAGTGTCTATGCGCTCAACCGCAACTATGTAGGTATTCCAGCGGCATTCCCAAATGTACTTGGAAACTCTGGCCTCGCATGGGAAAAGGCATACGAAACAAATTTTGCTGTTGATGCGAGTTTATTCAAACGTTTAAATCTTACTGCTGAATATTATGTCAAAAACACTTCGGATCTCCTGTATTCACGCAAGCTAAGTGCGCTGACAGGCTACAATAGCCGTTATGAAAATATCGGGGCATTAAGAAATGACGGGATCGAAGTAAGTCTTTCAGGCGATATTATTTTGACAGATCGATGGAAATGGTCTCTAGGCACAAATTTTGGCTACAATAAAAATCGAATTACGGAGCTGGCGAATGGGAATGCCGATCAGTTTCCCGATGATACGAGTAACAAAATTTTTCGCGTAGGTGAAGACCGGGATACATATTATCTGCCGGAATGGGCGGGAGTAGATGTTTACACCGGAGCACCGCTTTGGTATGCTTATGATCCGCAAACTGGCGCCCGCTCGGTTGTAACTGATCGTGCAAAGGCGACCCGGGTACTGGCAGGATCATCTACACCTAAATTTACAGGTGGCATAAATTCAAGCTTATCCTATAAGCACCTTACACTATCCGCAATAGGTGTTTTCGCTTCAGGAAACAAGATTTATCATGCCGCTCGTCAATTTTATGACAATGATGGTGCTTATCCCACATACAATGCCATGAGTCTTTCTTCCAATAAAGATTGGGTGAGATGGCAGCAACCCGGAGATATCGCTACGCATCCCCAGGCTGTGTCAGGGGGAAACAGTAGTTCCAATGAATTGTCTACCCGCTATCTTGAAGATGGCAGCTATTTCCGATTATCAAATGTCACTTTAGCTTACGATGTATCTTCAGCATTATTGCAGAAAATCCGTTTGAAAAATGCACGATTTTATGTGACTGGAGAAAATCTGTGGACATTGACCAAATTCTCGGGAGCAGATGTAGAAGCCGGCATAGGCAAAAGCAATGGAACCTATGCGACTGATATCTACCCAACAGTACGTCGATTTTCGTTGGGCGTCAACTTTAGTTTTTAATTATGAAATATATCCAGATGAGACTTAACATAAAAAATATAAAAGTAGGATTCGCGGGATTACTTGCTGTCGTTTTATTGGATGGATGCAAAAAACTCGACAGGTTTCCTTATGATTCGATCTCCGATGATAATATCTCGGTCGGCAGTGCAGAATCGATTACACGCGGTACCTATGCGAAGATGAAAGAAGAGTACTATTACAAGACGATCCATCAGATAGGTGAATATGGCGGCGACAATGTATCGCTTTCTGGGACCACTTCCGATGAGCTGTTCAATTTTTATCGTTACACACGCAGTGCAAATAGTTATTACACGGCACGCGTGTGGCTTTTTACTTACCAGATGATAGGTAGCATAAATTCATTGTTACCGGTATTGGAAAACTATGCGGCTCCTGAGGCAGAGAAGGAATCTATCAATCATCTGATCGGCGAAAATCTGTTGCTCCGTGCGTCGGCATATTTCAATTGTAACAATATCTTCGGCCGTCAATATCTGGATGCCGGAGGTGCCAATAACAACCTAGGTATTCCTATCAAAACAACCAATGATATCGATTATTTCCCGCCAAGGAGTACCGTAGCGCAGGTCTATGACCAAATTTTGAGCGATGCAACGCGGGCAGCGTCCTATATGAAAAGATCAGGTTCGACACTCCCCAAAAATAACAACTACGCTTCTCAGGAGGTTGCCTGGGCTTTCTTGTCACGGATCTATTTGTATATGGGCGATTGGGAAAAGGCCGGGCTGTATGCAGATTCTGTAATTAATTCAGGCAGGTATTCATTATTACAGGGAGAGGCATACCAAAAATATGCACAACATGTCCCAGAGGCAAATTCGGAAACTATCTGGTGTATTCGGATGGTGAAAGATGCTGATTTCAAAGATTATTTTATGGATGAATATTCAGTGGGTGCTATGTATTCGACAATCGATCAAGTGGGCTGGGGTGAAATGTACCCTTCCGAATCGTATCTTAATTTATTGCGCCGAAATCCAAATGATCTTCGCTTTAGTTTTATCAGTAATCAGCCCCAAAGCGGCCAGGACCTGTGGATGATCTATGTTGTCGGTAATGAGACAGCCAAGACATATAATTACGTATGGAAGAAGGTTCAGAGATCGGGCAATGATTATACCATTGTACAGGATGCTAACCAGTATAGTAGCCCTACCGTACAGAAAGAAACCACCGCAGAAGGAAATACACAGTATTATGTCATGTCTGGCGGTACACGCTATAATGTATGGATAGAACCAGCGCTGATCGATAGAAATGGTTATCCTAAAAGATATATTATGAAATGCTCATACCAGGAGCAGCAATCCCAGCTATATTCCCCGGTATTGTTCCGTCTGGCAGAGATGTACCTGACACGTGCCGAGGCAAAGTGGCATCGCAACGATTTTTCAGGAGCCGTGGCTGATCTGAATGTGATTCGTACGCGGGCAAATGTGCCGCTGAAAACTGTCGCGCAAGCAGGTACTAATGCGGAGATACTACAGTGGATACTGAACGAGCGCCGGCTGGAACTTGCATGGGAAGCGCAGCGAAAATATGATATATTGCGAAATCAGCAAGTCATCGATAGACGCTATCCAGGATCACACCTGACAGGCACAAACTATCCACTTGAGATTCTGCCAACAGATCCGCGCGTTGTGGAATATATACCGCAAAGTGAGATTGACGCGTATCCGATTCCGCTGACACAAAATCCTGTCAATTAAGACATTTATAGACTTATTAACAAGACCTTATATGAAGAAGATATTTTTATTGGCTGTTATCTTTACGCTATTATTTTCATGTAGCAAAGACCGTATCGCTATCCCACCGAGCGTAATGGTTGAAGAGGCGGACCTGACCTTTGTCGGGGATGGCGAAACTTATCTCAATCGGGTGTACAGCACCGTATATCCGTTAGAAGTAGAAATTCCCGAGGTTGCCCGCGAATGGCTTTCCATTAATGTCAAAGACAAATATTTGGAGATTACTACGCAACGTAATAGTTCGATCAGTCCGAGATCAACAGTCATTACACTCAAGGTTCCCGGACGGAGTACAACCATGCAGATAAAACAAAGTGGCTTACCTACCCGCAAACTGCCTATTACAAGTGCTGTGGCTTCATCCGAGCAACCGGATGGACCGGCATCCTGGACGATCGATGGGGATTATGTTTCAATGTGGCATAGCCGGTATTCGACAAACAGCACACAAGGACAAAATCATACAATTTCATTTTCATTAGAACCGGGTGCAGAAAACCTGGATATGATTGTGCTCTACCCCAGAACAGAACCAAGGAAAAGTAACGGTCGTTGGGGACAATATCTTATCTATGTAAAAGGAGATGGTACTGATACAAATAGTACAGTGCCCGGAAACGATGATATCTGGAAAGAGAATAGCCTGGGATCGGTGGATTCAGAAGGTTACAAATTGATGTATAAAGGTGATGAAACCCCTTATTTTGCCCTGCCGCATGTAAGCAGTATTGTCTTGCCCGTATCTGTGAAAAATCCGACCAATGTAAAGATTGTAATCAAAGGTGAGAATTATCTCGACCCGAACGCAGGTGCCTCTGTTGGTGGGTTTGCAGCATTGGCGGAAATAGAGCTTTTTGGAAAAATAAATTAAGTTTTGAACATATCTAAAAATAACATGAAGATATTTAGATTCCATTGCATTATAGTGTTGGTATTATGTATCCTATCCATTGGACTGGGAAGCTGTAAAAGGCTTACATACCCCGACCTCGACAAACCGGATCCAAACCGCCCCGGTATAAACGATATTGTGGCTTTCAATATTGATATAACTCAGTTTCCCGAATATAAAGATGGAGATAAGGTCGAGACGAATATTGTACCCGATAAAGATTCTGTCTATGTGATGGTTCCTTGGTATGTGGGTAAATTGCTTCGTCCCAATATTGAAGTCTCTTCCAACGCAACTGTTGCCCCTATTTCGGGCAGTGTGACGGATTTTTCGCAGGAAAATATTGTCTATACAGTACGCGCAGCAAATGGTAACAAAAAAGAATGGAAAATAGCATTAAAATGGTTGGAAGAACCTGAGCCGTTTCCACGAAATGAGACGCAACGCCGGTTTGAAGGTGAAACACCCAAATATAAACCCATTAAGTTTGGCCTCTGGGGAAATGCTTATAGTTCAGGTTCAGGTTTAGGTCTCAGCCGTAGTGGGAACGCGACAACCGGCTACATTCAAAATAATAACAGCGGACCTGATCCTACCGGGGTACATACGATCTACTTTGTCGCACGTCATGCTGGAGAATTGCAGCTTGCGTTAGCAGGCCGTACCGGTAGCGGTGGTACCTCGCCGAACGGCGAACAGATCAATGTAAAGGCATATATCAATGGGTTGCCTGCAAAGGATGATAATGGGACAACTGATTACAATCATAGCTACCGTTTGATTGGCAAGACAACCGCTACTGATACAGTGACTCTACATCGTATCATTATCCCTGAAATTCCTGCAGGAAACGTCGGGGTACAGGTAAAATTGGAGATTCGTGGGGTAGGTTTACGCCCAGGTAGTGGAAATAGTTCATATTACTATCGCTTTTATGAACTTTGGCTCAACGGATGGGCTACCAGAGGAGATCAGGGTGCACTATTTAATGGCAAAAAGACCGGAATTAGTTTCTCTTATGCTACACCAAGAGACGGAATTGCTGCGCCATCCATCCACATGAATATGACCGCACCGACAGGCAATATGGAATATTTCTATACTGAAGTCACGGTACCTCCAGGAGGAGATCCATTATATACATATTATATGACCTCCGGCAATGGACAGGGATACGCTGGTATACAGACCAACTCGGCAACAGAGCGTCGGTTCCTGTTCTCGATATGGGCGGCAATAGAGGAGTCTGATCCTTCTGCATTAAAAGTTAAGTATAATCCCAAAATTGTTCGGGTATGTAATCAGCCACAGTATAGACCTGGTATTACATATTCGGTGTTTGGCGGTGAAGGTACCGGCGGGCAGAGTTATCTGAATGTTAAGTGGGAAACTGGTAAAACTTATAAAGTTTTACTTCGTATCCGCCCCCATCCTGACCAGGTACGATTTCCTAATTCAACTTTGTATAAGGCTTGGTTTCACAACGGTACCGAATGGATCTTTATGTGCGAATGGAGACGGCAGGAAGTACTACCTGGAGATAAAGGAGTCACACAATCGACAGTTAAGGGACCATACTGGTATACAAGCGCGGGGCATTTTATAGAGGATTTTAACGGACAGATGGGAGCCGCTGAGCATAAAGCTTACTTTACAAATCATTGGTTTATCACCGATCAGGGGCAATACGTTGAGCCTATTAACTATATCTTCACCGGAGACCAGGCGCAAGGAAGAGCCGATGTTGCTGGTGGTGTGATTTCATCCGGTGAATATGCCAATGCTATATATATGAGATCGGGTGGTTATTTTACCGACTACACCTCTTTTACCAATCCTTTTACTAAGCCTTCCCCTGCTATTAAGCCACAATTGGATCTGATAGCGTTGAATGCAATGGGAACCGATGACCCAAGTGTCGATAGTAAAATATCCCCTGGAGAACGATATACCGAAAAATAGACCATCTATCCGAAAAACGAAATGTTAGGATATTTATAATAACTTCTCAGAAGGAAGCGATACGCGATGTATCGCTTCCTTCTCATTAACTTAAGTCCAACAGTAGAATCTTTCGTAGCAAAAGTTTTTAAAAAAATCCAAATTTCCCATTCACGGATCTTTAACTAAAGGAATTCGTACATCACCGTTATCTAATTAGTTGTTAACCAAGTTTATAAACTCTTAGCATAAAGCTATATCCTTAAAGATTCTATAATTTCCGCCCCTTTTTATTTTCTTTCCTTTTATCTCTTTCTTTAACTGCTTCCCTGATAGGTTGTTTAATCCTGTTTTCCCATATCAGTTTATCGATTCCAGACTTATTCCAGGGGACCAGCTCGGCTTTAAAGTCAAGTTTCAGGCCTGTTTCTTTTAGATCTTCTATTTCACGCCAGCCATGTCTTCTGTTCCATCCCACAGGATCAAGTGTCCTCACATGAGGAATTTCAACAAAAATTAAATCTGTGGGATAATCCAATATTTTATCCCACTCCCGATCACCTATTTTATAATTTTTGGGATCGTAAGGAAAGGCATAGACATTTTTATCCTCAACATACCAATCCTCCAGATCGTCAAAACGTATACCCACTGATGAAAAATCGTCCTTGGGCCTTAAAAGATCGATACGTGCATCTGCGTAAAAGATGTGGTCGCCAATTTTAATCGTGGGAAGTTCACCATACTTAATTCGTCTTGTCAGTACCTCCTGATCGACCATAAGTTCAAAATCGGTCAGCAAAAGAATTTCCTCAACAGCTTTATTATATTTCTCTGCCATCTGCTGTGGAGCCAGCGTAACAAATTGAGGAGGCTTTATACAAATGGTCATCCCTGTTGATTTATCGAAATGATCAAAAAAGTATCCTTCTTCACCCAGATCACTTATATCCTCTAATGTGTAACGATTGTCAGGGTTGGCTCTTTCTCGAAATTCGAATTTCTGTATATCAACAATAAACTCGATTCCATAATCGGGATCTGTGTAGATCGGTAGTTCTTTTTCCATAGCTCAGCGTTTATCATTTTTATTAATTTTATTGCTGAGCTAAATTCAGCGTGAAATCGCCGACTTTTGAAGACGACAAACAATCGCGACACTATTATTCCGAACATTTCCTATCCAATTTCCGAAATTGAGAGGTTCAAATCCCCCTACCCTTTTTTCGGGATTTAATTGGGGACTGTGCCTCTTTATTTTCCAACCTTTTCAATGCGACCTCAGATAAAATCTGGCCAACCACTTCTTTTATCGGTAAGGGAACAGAAACTGACCGATCTTGCTGTATGCCTTTTTTATTGGTCACTTCTGATAGCCAATCAATATAATTTCTGGCATCTTCCATATTAACAGGTTCCATTTTCCGGTAGCCTATGTTTTTTGAATCATCAAGTCCGATGTAAAATCCATAATCGGGAAAATCAAGCTTATCATAAACAATGATAATATTGTCCATTGATTTTTGTGACACATTACTTTTATGACTGGCTATTATCCGGCCTTTGTATTCTTCTATTATATAGTCAGGATCATCCTTTGCTATCATAGCTGCTTTTTTTATTATTACTAATTAGTGCATTAAAAATTCAGTATCAGATAAAGTCCCCGATATCAAAATTGTCCAGGGCATTATTCTGGTTCTCTTTTGGAATAACATTATGTTTTTCAGATAACGACTTATCTAAAAGTCTGGCAATCTTCTGAGAAGCCCCATCAATGGACTGTTGCATCATCGCTAGAAACTCCGTTCCCTCAATTTTTTGGATAATGTCACTTGTTTCCTTTTCCTGGGCTGCATCCAGATTCTCCTGCTGCAACAGGTTTCCAACTTTTGTCAGTTCATTTAAAGAGACTGCCTGTCCAAACCGATCATCATCCGCTGGAATATTATCGATATCGTCAGGTTCCTCATTATTAAAGTTTGAGGCACTTTCTTCTTCCCGTTCATTTCCGGTTGAATCATTGTTTTCCTGATCCGCCTTTTTTGCTAACATCTGTTCGATTAACTTTTTCCTGTTGGCAAGCCACACCGGTCCTTTTTCTTTTTCAGGAATTGTGACCTTCCCAATGACATCGGGTTCCGCTTCCTGCTCAACATTCCGATCTATTTTGCGCTGAGGATTGATGAACCTAACCTTGTCAACCAACAACAGTATAATCACGATAATTAGGCAGAACAATATTACAATCTGTATTAAAGCTTCCATGATCTTAAAAAAGTGGCTTAGATTTGTCGTTAAACTCTTTGACGAGCATTTCTTCAAAAAGCGTGAAATGATGCCTCAAAATATTATCCAGTAGCGCATACAACGGTATTCTATCCTCACCGATCACATTGGCGATCCTGGCTAATCTGGTATGATGCTCGCTGCTGACATAGATGCTCTTATCGCCACGTTTATCCATCAAAATATCTGACAGGAAAAGTGATTCGTAATTCACATTTTCATAAGTTACCTGCTGATGTACTTTTACAGTAACTTCAACCTTTTTCTGTTGCTTTTTCATCTTATAAAATGGGTTTAAATTTTTTATTGAAATAATCGGTAATCTCATCACCATATTCTCTAAAATGATTTTCCAGTATATTATCTATATAGGAATACAGAGTGATTTTGTCCTCACGGGTCAACTGAACTATGCGCAGGAGCCGTTCGTGATATTCAGACCGTATATAGACAACCTTTCCACTCCTGCCGGTTGGAAAACGGTTGACAAGGAACAAATCTTCGTAATCCATTTTTTTACCGGATCTTGGTCTGGACTTCTCAACTTTAGCCGTGGGCATTATATCTTTATCGGTGCTTTTCTCCGGATCTGCCGCTGGCAAAGGCTCATCGCCACTCATAATGCTCATCAGGTACTCCTCATCTATGATGGGTTTCTCAAATTCTTTACGATCTTTCTTTATTGCCATCTCAGATATGAATTATTTTTAAAAATTCTTTAACAAATTCATCTACACGCGTAGCTTTCAAAATCTGTAAGTCGGCAGGCAGCAGTGTGGACTTGAAAACATAGCTTCCTGTGTCATCAATTTCTTTCCGAAACCGCTTACTGTCCATGATCCTTGTTGCCATACTCTTCAGTGATAATCCCTCTATTACAGTTTGATAAGAATCATAAAGACCTGTCTTTTCCCTCCCGTCAACCTGGTTCCAGAATAGGAATAAGGATTGCTCAATGACATTTTTATTCTGCGCCGGAAGTTTCAGGAAAACCTCACTGAATGCCAGTGTACTCTCAACGACCAGTCGGTCTGCAGTAATTGGCGAAAAAATGTAGTTCATGCCCTTTAAAGCACCGATAACGCCCTGTGTATTGGCAGTTCCGGGGAGATCGAAAAAAATAATATCCGGCCTAACAGAGCTTGTCTCACAATAATCAAAAGCTTTTTCAAGCGCATTTTCCGCCTTACACTTTATGATCGGATAAGCCTTCTTATTTATGCTATGGAATTGTTTAACAGCCAGTTTTTTATGGAAATCACTTTCCATAATGCTACGCTTATCTCTTTCACGCATACCGAGAAGGCTGTGCTGCGGAAAATCGCAATCCAGTACCACGATATTATATCCAAGACGATAATGCAAAACGCTCGCAAGAAGAATCGTCATTGTCGATTTACCAACTCCGCCCTTTTGCGCATAAATGCTTACCTTTAAGGTTTCTTTCTTTTTTTCCATATTATATCATTTTATAGCTTCCTAATTTTAAAGTTGTATCAAAGAGCAACTGCCTAACTTTACAGATGCATCGTAAAATATGTGTTTAGTCAGTTATAAGGATTTATAAAGGCCCTTACATATAGACTTACATCTTACTTGTAAATCATTCATACTTCTTAGAATTTCGTAGGCTGGTAAACGATCTTCCAATATTTATGACTTCAAATTTTACCGTTTCTATGCTTTTACGCTTTTATAGTTTTATGCTTTTATAGTTGCAAAACCTAACACTTTTATGCTTTTATAATTAATTGCTTTGCAAGTGGGTAAATTAACCATAGTTCCTTCCCACATGCTCTATACAAAAGAAGGCAACTGTATGGGCAGTAAAGCAGAAGCTTTACTACCTTTCCTCCTTTTACCTACGGTTTCCGAGAACTCTTTATGATTCGAGCTTTATTCTACACTTTCTCATATCTGTTCCCAAGAACAGAGCAAGTTGTGTTTTGAGTGCCTCAAAACTCGTTTTGTGCCCCAAAACTACTTGCTCTGCCGAGGACTGAAAACGCTCTCCAAAGTCGAGGGTTTTTGTGAATTAAAATTGATTTGTGATTACTGAGCTGTATTTACGGAATGACATTTGTAGACCACAAAAATCTGAAACGATATGGAACGGCTCAACCTAAGCAAAGGAACCGTCATCAAAAAACTTTTAATGACTATGGGAACAATAACATGAAGCCCGATATTAAGGAACCAGCTGGATTACAACCCAAACTATCTACATCAAATGATCCAGATCTTCCTGCGAAAGAAACAAATCATTTGTTCGACTTCTTAACTACGGATAAACGTGGAGACAGTTTGATTGAAGTACTGGGCGGTTCACTGCACGAAGCCCAGAGCGAAGATTACGAAAAACAAGATTTTGCCTATGATGAATAGGAAGCACAAACGCAGAAGAGAATAGATATAACTTAAAATCATCAATCTACAATTCAGTTAACAGCATCACTTTTTATTATATTTGCATATTCTAGCACAAATAGAACCATCAATGGAAGATATCAATCTTTGGTTAGACCAACCTAAAAAGGGTTAACCAGTAATTAGGAAATATAGGATTTTGTCACTCAAAATCATTTGGGGAGCATCCTTGATTTTTCAAGGCTTCTTGTTATGCTCATCCATTAAAGTTTTCAATAGCATATTTTTTTAATTACTTAAAGACCAAAAATGAATACAATTTTGTGGATAATACAGGGACTTCTATCTCTATTTTTTATAATGCCGGGCTTTGGAAAAATTACCGGAAGTAAAGAAAAACATGTCGCAGATGGACATTTAAAATCCGAGAGTTCAATCATACCAATCCGAATATTAGGAGTTCTTGAATGGTTAGGCTGTATCGGCATTATAATCCCGTGGCTTATAGATTTTGCACCGATACTGACACCTATGTCAGCAACGGGCTTTTGTTTAATTATGATAGCAGGTATGGTTGTTCATACTAAAAAACAAGAATACAAAATGCTCCCCATGTTGATTGTGGTTTTTATACTGTCAGCAATTGTGGCATACTTTAGGTTTACAGTATAGTCATCGCAATTAAAAATATCAACAGGTTATTGAGCTTACGGAAGTGCAATTAATACCTATTAGCACTTCCGTTTATGACAAATTGTAAAATCAAAATAAAGGTAGGGTCACAAGGAATTTAACAGTTACTTTTAAGAAAGAATATAGACAAAATCAATTTATAATAAGGTTGTAAAGGTAGCAAATTGCTACCTTTTCATTTTATACTAATCAGCCAGATGGAACCACAAAACAAATTAAAGAGAAAAAATTTATTTAGCTAAAGGATTTCATAAACGGACCTGTAAAAGGGAAAAATTGATTGTTTCAATTTATGAATTAATAGGATCAATTAGGAAATTATTGGAATACTTCCAACTTTAAATTTTTAAATGGCCTACTTTTTTAAAAAAAAAGATGGCTACAACAATTCATAGAGGAGGTCGAAAACCTAAAATAGAAAAAGCTATACATCGTTATGCTTTCCGCCTTACGGATGCAGAAAACGCGAGATTTTTAGCATTATTGGATCAATCAGGGCTTGACAATAAAGCTAAATTTATTGTATCCCTATTGTTTGAAAGGAAGATAAATTCAGTTGTCCTAGATAAAGGAGCTATGGATTACTGCACGAAATTAACGCAGTTTTTTAGCCAATTCAGGGCAATCGGGGTAAACTATAACCAGATCGTAAAGATCCTGCACACAAATTTCGGTGATAAAAAAACAGTCTTTTATATAGGAAAACTTGAAGCACTGACCATAGAACTAGCTACGATCTGCCGGGAAATTTTGATCTTAAGCAAAAAATTTGAAACCGAACACCTTGCTAAAAAACAACATTTATGATCGCAAAAATAGGTCGTGGCTCAAAAATATATGGTGCATTGCTATATAATCATAACAAAGTTTTACGGGATAACGGTCAGATATTACACATGAACAATATGCTTGAAACGCCTGATGGAAACTATACGACAGGACAATTATTGGCTTCATTCGTCCCGAACCTTGCAGCAAATAAGAACACAGAAAAAACTGCAATCCATATTTCGATAAATCCAGATCCGCATGATATTGTATCGGATGACGACTTCATCAACATTGCAAATGAGTACATGACCAGAATGGGCTATGGCAATCAACCCTATGTGGTTTTTAAGCACAACGATATCGATAGAACACACATCCACATTGTATCAACAACAGTAGATGAAAACGGAATAAAAATATCTGATGTTTTTGAGAAGAAAAAATCAATGGAAATCTGCCGACAGATTGAAAAAAAATACAAATTAATTCCAGCAGATCAAAAGATAAGTTCTGATGAGCGTTTTACCTTTACCCCTGTCGATCATAACAAAGGAAATATTAAAAGTCAGATTGCGTCGATTGTACGTTACCTACCTGCCTATTATAACTTTCAAAACCTGGGCAGTTACAATGCTCTTCTTTCACTTTTCAATATTACCGCCGAACATATAAAAAAAGATTATAGAGGCGAGATCAAAGAAGGATTAGTTTATAGCGCTGTTGATGCTGGCGGAACTAAAATAGGTAATCCGTTTAAAGCATCCCTCTTCGGAAAACAGGCGGGCCTTATAGCCCTTCGATCACATTTTGAAAAGAGTAAAATAGTACGTCCCGAAATTAAAGAGAAAACCAGTCTGATTATTTCTGAGGCCTTAACAATAACCAGCAATGAAAAGGAGTTTACCACTTATTTAATAGAGCACGGAATAAATACAGTCATTAGAAGAAATGAACAGGAAAGATTGTATGGAATTACCTTTATAGATCACAATACCGGTCATGTATTCAACGGTTCACATTTGGGAAAACAATTCTCTGCTAACGTATTCCAAAAGCTTTTTGCCGACAACAAACTCAGTGAAACGCCTAGCAACAAACGAACCACGCCTCCAAATCACACGAATATAAATACGACATCTCTTAAAGATGAACTTCATCCGCTATTCGATTTTATGATAAACAGCGGAAATTTATTAAGTGAATGGGGATTGTTGGATTCACTTTTGCTAGATGGAATGTACGAAGATCCAGAGGAACAGATATTTGAGTTCAACATGAAAAAAAAGAAAAAAAGAAAGAGAAACCTAAATTAACACCTTTTCTATCAACTTTTTCAATTCAAAGACCTGTATTCTATCGGCGTTGTTCCAGTTATCTTTTTAAATGTACGTGTAAAGTGGGCAGGATACTTAAAACCTAATTCATAGGCTATCTCATTTATGGTCTTTTTATTGTCCAGTATCTTCTGTTTAGCCAAAGCCATTATTTTCAATTGGATATATTCCAAAGCCGTCTTGCCAGTTTCCTTTTTTATCAGGTCACCGAAATAATTGGTAGAAAGATTGAGTTGCTGCGCACAATAGGTAACAGAAAGCAAGCCTATTGTCTGCGGTTTCTCCGATTGATAATATTCACCCAACAGCTTTTCAAACTGGATTAAAATATCATTGTTTGCCTCATTACGTGTAATGAACTGGCGTTCATAAAACCGTACACAGTAATTCAGGAACAGTTCAATGTTGGAAGCAATCAGCATCCTGCTATGCTTGTCCATACCCCGTTCCAGTTCGTACTCGACTTTGTCGAAACAGTCCAGTACAATCTTTCTTTCCCTTTCGGATAGATGCAACGCTTCGTTCGACTGGTAGGAAAAGAACGTATATTCATCTATATGCCTGCCCAGGGATGTGCCACGTATCAGGTCGGGATGGAACAGTAGTGCGTAGCCCTGCGGTTTGTAGTCCTTGTTGATATCCACGTTGATGATCTGCCCCGGAGCAACAAAGACCAATGTCCTATCCTGATAGTCATAGGTATGTTTCCCGTATTTCATATCGCCGCACATCACCTCCTTTAAATACACCGCATAAAAACCAAAATTCATTTTGGAAGCATAGATCTCCGGCACTCTGCCGTCAAAATCCATTATGCTTACCAGCGGATGTAAATTCTCCTTATGATAGAAAGCATCGTGCTGGCTAACCGTATCAATTCTTAAAATATCGTCCATTTCAATTGCGTTTAAAATCAATACAAATTTATCCATTATTTCTTCCCCTATATGCAAATTGGTGCAAATCAGTGAAAATGGTAGCACAATCCGTGGTTTGTATATGCTATATGTTTTAGGAAGATAGGAACTTTGTATTACAAACTTACGTGAGGTAAATCACGTTAAACAAAATAGAATTTTAAAATTAACATTGGACAAAAATTTGATTATGAAACTGATGGAAGACAAAGTTGTTCTTATTACGGGAGCGGCACAGGGTATAGGATTTGCCACTGCAAAAGCATTCGCAGAGGCAGGGGGATTAGTAGCATTGGCTGATTATGATGAGGATTTGGTCAACCAAGCGGCAGACCAGTTAATTGCAGCCGGACATAAAGCACTCGCTATCGTCTGTGATGTTTCGGATGACACGCAAGTAAAGGCGATGGTCGATAAAACAGTGGCAACATTCGGAAGACTGGATGCAGCCTATAACAATGCAGGTATCCAAAATGTACTGGCAGATGCAGCAGACCAGACGATGGAAGATTTTGACCGGGTTACGGGCGTAAATTTCCGTGGCGTGTGGAGCTGTATGAAATACGAATTGCAGCAGATGCGTAAGCAGGGAAGCGGAGCAATTGTAAACTGTTCATCCATCGGCGGCATTTTAGGTGGTGCGCAAAGGGGAACCTACCACGGAGCGAAACACGGTGTAATCGGGCTTACCAAAAGTGCAGCATTGGAATATGCTCCACAGGGAATACGCATCAATTCCATTTGTCCCGGTCTTATCCATACCCCGATGGCGGACAAAATGGTGGAAGGGGGCCAGCGGGATGCACTGGATGCGATGTTGGCAGCCGTACCTGTCGGTCGTCTCGGTCGTCCCGAAGAAATAGCCAATGCCGTGGTATTCCTGTGCAGTGATGCGGCAAGCCTTATCGTAGGTCATACGTTGGTGGTAGACGGCGGTTACAGCATCCAGTAAATTGATTTGTAAACTAAAAGATAAAGATATGAGTAACGAAAAAGAATTTCAGAATAACGGGAACAGCAACCCGTCCAACCGCCGGGATTTCTTAAAAAGTGCCGCTCTTTTCGGAGCGGCTGCCTGCGTTCCTACCGTATTGGTATCAAGCTGTACAGGTACAGAACAGAAAACAGCATCTTCAAACGAAAATCAAAACAAAAATAATATGCCTATTATTACCGCCCGCCGTACTTTGGGGAAAGGTACTGCCGCAATGGAAGTTTCGGCATTGGGCTTTGGTGTCATGGGAATGAATTACCATCGTGGCGCACATCCCGATGAAAAAGCCATGATAAAGCTGGCTCATGAAGTGGTGGAGCGTGGCGTTACCCTTTTTGACACGGCAGAAACCTATGGCCCATTCATCAACGAAGAACTGGCAGGTAAGGCTCTTGCCGGGTTTAAGGATAAGATTGCTATTACCACAAAATTCGGCTTCAACTATGCAGGAAACAAAAAGAACGAGATGCCTGCAGGCCCAAACAGTAAGCCCGAACGCATCCGTGAAATGGTGGAAGCATCATTGAAACGCCTGAATATTGATGTGATTGAATTATTGTACCAGCACCGTTTAGACCCCAACGTCCCCATTGAAGATGTGGCGGGAACGGTGAAAGACCTCATTGCCGAGGGAAAGGTAAAGCACTTTGGTATGTGCGAGGTCGGGGCAGAAACCATCCGCAAGGCACACGCCGTACAGCCCGTTACCGCCATACAGAGCGAATACCATCTGATGTGGCGTGAAGTGGAAAAAGAAGTACTGCCCGTGTGTGAGGAACTGGGTATTGGTTTTGTACCATACAGCCCATTAAACAGGGGTTTCCTTACAGGAGCCATCAATGAATACACCAATTTCAGTTCCGGCAACGACAACCGTAATATCCTGCCACGGTTTACCCCCGAAGCCATACGGTCAAACCTCAAAATTGTGGAAGAACTGAACAAATTCGGACGTACAAGAGGTATCACTATTGCGCAGGTAGCATTGGGATGGTTGCTGCAAAAAGCACCGTTCATCGTTCCCATTCCCGGAACGACTAAACTCGCCCATTTGGAGGAAAACCTAAGAACGTTGGATTTCAGTTTTAGCGCGCAGGAATGGACCGAACTGGAAGCAGCAGTAGCAAACATTACCATTGTTGGCGACCGTTATCCTGCTTCCGAGCAAAAACAGGTACAGAGTTAAAGAAACGGAATAAGTATGGAACGCAGACGTTTTTTTAAAGTAGCAGCTATGGGCGGAGGTTCAATAATGGTTTCAGGATTAGCCCCTGTAGAGAGCTTAGCTAATTTATCAAATAGCACATTGGACAATCAACCCGATGAAGCACCTACACAAAGGACTTCGTTGCTGAAAGGTGTCTGCGATATACATATCCATGCCTCACCCGACAGCAAGCCACGGCTGATAGATGAACTTAGCTTTGCCCGTGATGCACATAAGGCGGGTTATCGTTCGATTATGTACAAGAGCAATGATTTCAGTTGCCATGACCGTGTGTACCTCATCCGTCAGGAACTGCCCGACTTTGAGGTATTCGGCAGCTTGGTGATGAACCGTGTACACGGCGATAAGGTCAATGTAAGGGCTGCCGAAAAGGCAGTGGAAACGACAGGCAATTACTGCCGTTGTATATGGATGCCCACGGGCGATGCCCAGTACCCGCTCAAACGGGCGAACAGCAAAGAGAAAGCTATTCCTGTATTGGGCAGTGATGGAAAGGTATTACCCGAGGTGGTACGGGTAATGGAAGTATGTGGCGAGGCGGACATCATGTTTGCCACAGGTCATTCATCGCCCGAAGAGGCACTCGTACTGGCTCGCAAAGCCCATGAGGTAGGCGTAAAGAAATTCGTTGTCACCCATGCCAATAGCGGCATTTGGACGATGACAAAAGATCAAATAAATCGAAGCATTGATCTAGGTGCATTCATTGAATACTGTTACATCACCAACCTTTGGGGACCAGGAACCGGACTGCCGGATTTCACACGTGTGAGCGATGAGGAATTTTTATCCTTTGCCCGCATCAATCCGCAGCGCAGTTTTATCACGAGCGATTTGGGGCAGGTAGGTATGCCCCATCCGATTGACGGGATGAACACGTGTATCCGTGCCTTGCAGACAGGTGGTGTTCCGGAAAAAGATATTGATTTGTTGCTTCGTCGCAATCCGGCGATGCTGGTGGGTTTGACAGACTAATTCTAAAATTTAAAAAATATGAAAAATCGTACAATCGTTAAAACAACCTGTGGCATGCTGAGCCTAACGGCATTGCTGGCACTCGGAGGTTGCGGACAGTCGCACAACAAAGACCGTACATGGTCGGTCTACAAAGCGGATGAAAGCAGTTCCAATTATTCTCCCCTAAATAAGTTAACTGTTGAGAATGTAGGTCAGTTGCAGCACGCATGGACATTTGCTATGAACGACATGCAGAACGGTGAGCAGCCCGGCAAAAGCGAATGCAATCCCATTATTGTCGATGGTGTCATGTATGCCTCGTCAGCCAATCAATGGGCTTATGCCATAGATGCCGCAACCGGGAAACAGCTATGGTCTTATAACCCGTTGGACGGAAAGGGAACCGGGGAAGTGAACAGGGGGCTGACCTATTGGGAAGATGGCAATGACAAGCGCATACTGATGTCTGCAAACAATTTCCTGATCGCCCTTGATGCCAAAACCGGGAAGCCGATACCTGAATTTGGAAATAACGGTAAAATAGATTTAAAAATCGGGTTGCGTGATGCTGATAAGAATTTTTATGTATCACTCACATCACCCGGCGGCATTTATAAAAATCTTATTATCATAGGTTGCCGTGTACCCGATACTTACGGTTCCCAACCCGGTTACATTAGGGCTTATAACTGCGTTACGGGAAAATTGGAATGGACATTCCATACCGTCCCCAATCCTGGGGAACCGGGTCACGAGACCTGGGACCCCGAAGCCTATAAAGTTGTCGGGGGCGCAAACAACTGGGCAGGGCTTAGTATAGACAATAAACGTGGAATGGTATTTTTATCGCTGGGTTCAGCATCGTATGATTTTTGGGGAGCAGACAGAAAAGGCGACAATCTGTACAGCAATTGTGTCCTGGCATTGGATGCGGCAACCGGAAAACATATATGGCATTTTCAGACCGTCCATCACGATATGTGGGATTACGATTTGCCCGCACCTCCGGCATTGATAACGATAAATAATAATGGTAAGAAAACCGATGCTGTGGCACAGATTACCAAGCAGGGTTTTGTATTTGTATTGGACAGGGAAACGGGCAAATCGCTATTCCCGATTGAAGAGAGAAAAGTTCCGGTAAGCAATCTGCCCGGAGAACACTCTTCACCCACCCAGCCTTTTCCGCTAAAACCCAAACCGTTTGCAAGGCAGCATATCACAGAGGCAGACCTGACAAACTTTTCTCCCGAAGACCATGAGGCATTGGTAAAACAGTTCCGTTCGATGCGCTATGAGGGATTGTACACGCCACCTGACTTAAAAGGAACCATCCAGCTTCCGGGAACAAGGGGTGGCGGTGAATGGGGCGGTGCTGCCTACGACCCTGCTACCAATTTATTGTATGTCAAATCGAACGATGCGCCGGACTTGATTACCATCACCACCGGAACAAAACAGCCTTCGGAAATGGATGTTCAGGAAAGTTCCAGCCAACTGACAACCGCCGACAGAAGCGCACGTCCCGACCAGTATGTAAACAGTACAGGTTACAAAACGTGGAAAGACCCAAGCGGTAATCCGGCAATTACACCGCCGTGGGGAACGCTTAGTGCCATCAATATGGCTACCGGGGACTATGCGTGGCAGATACCGTTGGGCAATGACAGCCTGCGGCAACAAAAAGGCGCACCTGAAACCGGGCAAGAAGGAAAAGCTGGCCCTGTTGTAACGGCAGGTGGCTTGATTTTCATAAGCGGAACGGAAGACAGGAAACTGCGGGCTTTGGATAAGGCGACAGGGAAATTGCTTTGGCAGACTACGCTCCCTGCCCTTGCGAACGCTACGGCATGTACCTATCAGGTAAACGGCAAACAATACGTGGCAATTTCGGTGGGCGGAACCAAAGATAATCCTTCGGGTTCAATCATGGCGTTCGCAATACCTTAACATATTAAGATTGGATAACGTTTAAAATCAGCATATATGACAAAGACAATAACAATTGCAACGATAACAGCACTATTCCTGCTGTTTTCCTGCAACAATTCAAAAGATAAAAATATGGAAACAACAACACCGAAAAAAGTAAGTGATTTTCCTGTAGGCGAGCCAAACACCGCCTATGAAAAATATTTCAGTGGAAAATCTTGGAATGCTCCGCTTACCTCTAACAAAGAATTGAATGTGCCAATGGCGAATATCACTTTTGAGCCGGGCTGTCGCAACAATTGGCATTTGCACACTGGTGGGCAAATTTTAGTTTGTGTTGGCGGTGTGGGTTATTACCAGGAACGTGGCAAACCTGCCCGCCGTCTAAATCCCGGAGATATAGTGGAAATCGCACCCAATGTTGAGCATTGGCACGGTGCAGCTCCCGATAGTTGGTTTTCCCACATTGGAGTGACCTGCAACCCACAGACCAATGAAAACAAATGGCTCGAACCTGTCGGCGATCAGGAATATAAAAAAGCCGTAAATGAAGCCACAAAATAATCCTTAGAACTATGGACAGAAGCAAGATTGTAAAATGGATATTGTTTTTTGTTCTCACTCTTAACGTACATACAATGAATGCACAGAATAATGCTGATAGCCTCAATGCACAGCAACAAAGTATGGTCACGATTTCGGCATTGACGGCGGCAGGAGATTTGGAAAACCTGAAACCCCAATTAAGTGCAGCATTGGATGCAGGAGTTACAATCAACGAAATCAAAGAAGCTTTGGTACAGCTCTATGCCTACTGTGGTTTTCCGAGAAGTTTAAATGCACTCGGTATATTTCAGACCGTTTTGGATGAGAGGAAGACAAAGGGCATAAAAGATAGGGATGGAAAGAAGATTGTAGTTGAGAACAATGTTACCGATAAATACGAGCAGGGCAGAAAAGTCTTGGAAACTTTGACCAAAACAAAGCAGGCTAAACCCGCACCGGGTTTTGGAGCGTTTGCCCCTCGTATTGATGCCTTTCTGAAAGAACATCTGTTTGCCGATATTTTCGTAAGTGATGTCCTTAGCTTTCAGCAAAGGGAATTGGTAACTATTTCTGCACTGGCTGCAATGCCCGGAGTGGAAAGCCAGTTAAAATCCCATATAAGTATGGGCGTTAACACAGGTATCACAAACAGCCAATTGGAACAGATTGCCGGATTGATAGAAAAACATATCAGCAGGACGCAGGCAAACTCGGTAAGAAAATCAATTTCAACATCAATCGTTCCCGTTGTGGAACCGGATATAATGGTACGCATTTCTGAAGTAGAAATCCTGCCTGAATATCTGGACGAATACAACGCCATCCTGAAAGAAGAGGCATCGGCTTCCGTAAAAAAAGAGCCGGGTGTGATTGCCATCTTCCCAATGTATCAACAGGAGAACCCCACGCAGGTAAGGATTGTGGAAATGTACGCCAACAAGGAAGCGTATCAATCCCATTTGCAAACGCCCCACTTTCAGCACTATAAGACCACTACCCTTAAAATGATAAAATCATTAAAACTGGTAGATATGAGCAGTCCTGATAAAGAGGCTATGGTAGAGATTTTTAAAAAATTGAAGTAGGATATGAGTAATACAGGTTATCAATTCTCACCCGAAGAATTACAAAGTATAGTCAGGGCAGACGACCTGAAAATTGCCCCATTTCGGGCTGACGGCGTTACTTATGGTACGCCTACCTGGATTTGGTCAGTGGTAGTGGACAATGACCTATACGTTCGTGCCTATAACGGGCAAAATTCACGTTGGTATCAATCCGCCATCGAACAGAAAGCAGGTCGTATTCACGCCGCAGGAATGATTAAGGACGTTTTATTTGAAACGGTAAATGGCAACATCAATGAGCAAATTGATGAAGCCTATCGCAAAAAATATGGTAACAGCCCCTACCTCAATGCAATGATTAATAAACAGGCAAAGGCAGCTACAATAAAAATAACCTCGAAAGAATTATAACCATCAAATCGTTTTTGCTATGGAAGAAAATAACAAACAACCATCGAGAAGAAAATTTATTCAGCAAACGGCGTTGGCGAGTGCAGGCATAATGCTTGCAAGCCCTTTACACATTTTTTCACAAACAGATAAATCCAAAATTATGAGTAAGAATATAAAATCAAAAGGATACGCCGGAAAAGGCGAAAAAGGGAAACTGGAATTATGGAGCTTTGAGCGCAGACCAGTTGGCGACAACGATATTCTAATTGAAATCAAATACTCCGGTGTCTGCCATTCTGATATTCATACTATCAGAGGACATTGGGGAAAACAGCAGTACCCACAAGTGCCTGGACACGAAATAGCGGGTATAGTTAGCGCAGTCGGTAAAAACGTGACCAAATTCAAAGTTGGCGACAAAGCGGGCGTAGGCTGTATGGTAGATAGCTGTATGCACTGCGATAGCTGTAAAAAAGGAGAAGAACACCATTGTGAAACTACCGGAATGGTAGGTACATACGGCGTACCCGAAAAATCATCGCCCACTGGGATAACACAGGGAGGCTATGCCGATAATATCGTGGTGACAGAACATTTTGCCATCAAAATTCCTGATAATATACACCTGCAATATGCAGCACCGTTGCTTTGCGCAGGGATTACCACCTATTCGCCACTGATGAGAGCCAAATTCAAAAAAGGCGATAAGGTAGGTATTGCAGGTATTGGCGGTTTAGGACATATAGCTATCAAATTAGCAGTTTCAAAAGGTGCGGAAGTGTACGCATTTACCACATCGCCATCCAAAGTAAACGATATTAAAGGTTTCGGAGCAAAAGAAGTTATCGTAGTGGACAGCATTGATAAATTACAACCTTATCTGGGTAAGCTGGATTATATGCTTTCCACTATTCCCTATGCTTTTGACCTTTCAAGCTATGCCGCTTGTGTGAAGCCTTATGGTTTCTTTACGCAGGTTGGACAACCAATTGGAGGCTTATTTACCGTTGATAACGGCAAGTTTATGTTTGACCGTGTGAATTATAATTCTTCGCTCATTGGCGGTATTCCCGAAACACAGGAGGTAATGGACTATTGTGCAGAAAACAAAATCTATCCGCAAATCCAGATTATCAAAGCTGAAGAAGTAAACGAGGCTTGGGAGAAAGTGGTAAATAAAGAAGCCCGTTATAGGTATGTAATTGATGTTGAAACGATATAGTACTTATTGACAAATTGATCTCTACCACAAAAAAGAACCGAACTTACATTCGGTGCTTTTTGCTTTATTTGATGAACTCCTATAGGGACAGGGAGTACACTAAATTAAGGATTAAACGGAAAATTCAAACAATAAAAAAATAAATTTTCATATATTTAATTGAGCAGTGAAAGGCTAGAAATGAAAGATAGGAAATCAAGAAAATTTGTAATGGGCGACATTCATGGAGCTTACAAAGCGTTGGTACAATGTTTACAAAGGTCCGGATTTAACTATCAAAATGATACCTTAATTCAGCTCGGTGATATAGCCGATGGCCATAACGAAGTCTACGAATGTGTCGAGGAACTTTTAAAAATTAAAAATCTGATAGCGATTAAGGGAAACCATGACGCATGGTTCCAAGAGTTTATCCAGACTGATTTTCATCCTGTATCATGGAATTATGGTGGAAAAGGAACAATAGAATCTTATCTGAAATACAAAGATGGTCCAAAGGTGTGCTTTTCCAAAGGATCAGGATTTAAAACTTCATTAAACTCTTCTGATATCCCACCATTGCATCGGCAGTTTTTTCAGAAACAGAAGCTTTTTTATATTTTAGAAAATATATGCTTTGTTCATGCTGGTTTTGATCGATACCTCGATTTCCATGAGCAGTCAGAAAAAAATTACTATTGGGATCGCAGGCTATGGACTGAAGCCCTAAGCCATGCAGATGAAGGAAAAAAAGTCGATACCTTTGAAATGATTACTCATTTTAAAAGCATCTACATAGGTCATACATCTACCCTAAATTGGGATACTGTTCAACCAATGACGGCTTTAAATATTACCAATTTGGATACAGGAGCGGGATCGAATGGAAAATTGACTATGTTAAATATTGATACGAAACAAATTTGGCAATCAGATCCGCTAGATACACTTTACAAAGATTGCAAATGCATCGCACACATAAACAAATAATTACGAGAAAATTCGATACCGTAATGAAATAGCACGCCAGATATCATTTGCAAGCTCGCGGTCATCACCATGTTCAAACTGCCACTTACCCTCCTCTTTAATCATTTTCTGAACTAAACCGTCTAATAGTATATTTATCTCCTTGAGATCTTTTTTAAGGTCCTTTTTAAGTAGAATTACCTGATAATCCTTCAACTTGTAAGTTACCCTGAATACCTGTTTGTCAAAATGCTCCTCATATTTGCCAATTGTGTCTTGCATAGAAAAAAATTACATATGAAATTCTCCCTAATAATATGAATTTTACTGCAAAATCTAAATACTTTTCTCAATCAATCACTGCTTTGAAAAATTATATTTTCTAACTGGAAGTCTAATATATAAACACAACAAGCCGTGTCTTCGCACACTTAGGTATCTAAGGAATTAGCACATTAAATAACTAATATGGTATGCTATTAAATGTTTCTGTATACAAAAAATGATAGTAAAATTTATTATAGTAAGAATGCCCTATACTTTCGCATAAATGAGAAATACAAAATTTCTAATAGGGAGTATTCATCCTTTCTTGGATTTTAATTAAAAGGCTCCTACATTCATCCAATGCTTTTTCGATTTTACTATATCTACCATAACTTTCATAAATGGTTATTTGGACTTCCAGTGCTTTTTCTATTAATTGTAATTCAGAATATGTCAGATTCATTACGTAATTTAAATTTCGAATGCAATTATAAACATTTGTAACTATTTAAAAAATAATTAACAAGTTTCCCATTAAATAACGTTATTATGACATCTTATTTAAATAATTTCTCTAAAATCCTAGCCGGTGCTTACAAGCTGTTCTTATAGCACCGTAAACTATTTCAAAGTTTTTGTTCAGTTCAAATCTTTAGACTGATTTTTTTCCTCTTTAGATTTAGCAACTTTTTCATATTGTTGATGAAGACGGTCGAGCTCTTCTTCTGTAAGATCTTCAATATCAACAAGCCTATTGTTAGCTTCCTTATTAGCAGAGATCAATTCGTTTAACTTTATCTGGATGGCTTTTGAATCCTTATTTTGTGCTTTCTGTATTAGAAATACCATTAAAAAAGTAATAATGGTTGTTCCCGTATTAATTACCATTTGCCACGTATCAGAATACTTAAAGATTGGCCCTGTAATAGCCCATACAATAACTAAAATGCTAGAGCCAACAAATGCGCCTGCACTTCCTGTGAAACATACTGCCCAATCCGCAAAGCGATCAAACAGATTTTTATGTTTATTTTCCATAAAGTAATCGATGAATTAAAGCTTAGACAATTATCTATATATATTGTTTCATTAAGATATTTAAATCTTTTTTCAATTATTACAAGCATTATACCATTCAAACAAAAACCCCATGAAACTGTCTTTATGTATCATACAAAAAAAAGCAATTCGAGATCACTCTACGAATTGCTCAGATATATATGGTATTTAACGGACTGATTACTTAACTTCTAATTTAGCTGTTATTTTTTGATCTTTATCTTTTAATTCAAGAGTATTACCGCTTAGGCTATAATGCTTACTTTGCTTTAAGATATCTAAAAATTTTGTCTCGACTTCAAGGTTAGGACACGACATCATCGTTGCTCCGGTCAGAGATATTTCAATACCATCATTCCCTTCCGTCTTAAAGCTTCCTCCAAATCCATTACATCCTCCATTACCATTTAACTGGTTATTGTCCTTATTAAAAGTAATCATGGGCTCTTTTTTGAAAGCGGTATCAATTTTAATCGGTGCATTATTAAGTTCTATAAGTTTCCATTCCTTGCCAAATAAATCAGGGGTCTGAGCTACTTCTTCGGGCTGGCTGACTGAATCGTTTTTAGCACTCGTACTTTTTTGACCATTGTTACAACCTATCACAAGAATTCCAAGTGAAAGGATAATTAAGGCTTTTTTCATAATTTCTATTTTAAATTGTTTCTTCTTTTATTTACAAATCTCGATCCAAACTGTTCAGCACAAAGACGTTATTTTTAATTAAGATCTTCGCTATTTATATGAAATAATAATCACTTGTTTAATAATTCACTAACTCCAACACTCCGGAAAATATCGGTCAATCTAGGATTCTGAAAACCACCTTTGAAAATAATCATTGCCATCCCTATATCTATGCTAAAAACAGTTGATTATGCAAGAAGACGATTTACGTGGATTGGCCAAAATTATGGCATTCATGCGCGCAGTAAGTATTTTACTGGTGCTAATGAATTTTTATTGGTTCTGCTATTCCTTTTTTCACGACCAGGGATGGACACTTGAAGTTTTGGAACGAATACTAAAGAATTTTCAAAGAACCTCCGGGCTGTTCTCTCATCCCCTATATACCAAGTTATTTGCCCTGATTTTATTGGCTCTAAGCTGTTTGGGCACAAAGGGAGTAAAAAATGAAAAGATAAGATGGAGAAATATCAATACTTGCCTTATCATAGGCTCAATCCTTTACTTCTTAAATTTCCCTATTATCCAAATTTCCACTTCACTCTACATGCTTACGACTTCCGTTGGGTTTATCCTAATTATGGTTGCCGGATTATGGATGAGCAGATTGCTGAAAAGCAGATTACTGGATGATCCATTTAACAACGAAAATGAGAGTTTCATGCAGGAAACCCGTCTGATCGAAAATGAATTCTCAGTTAACCTACCTACAAAATTCTACTATAAGGGTAAATGGAACGATGGGTATATTAATGTCGTTAATCCTTTTCGTGCAACAATAGTTGCTGGCACGCCAGGATCTGGAAAAAGTTGGGCAATCATAAACAACTATATCAAGCAACACATTGAACTTGGATTTTCAATGTATGTCTTCGACTTTAAGTTTGATGATCTTTCTGTTATCGTATATAACCATTTATTAAAACATACAGATAAATACAAGGTAAAGCCAAAGTTCTATGTGATCAACTTTGATGACCCACGTCGAAGTCACCGATGTAACCCTCTAAGCCCATCATTTCTGACAGATATATCTGATGCATACGAATCAGCATATACCATAATGTTAAACTTAAACAGAACATGGATTCAGAAACAAGGTGATTTTTTTGTAGAATCCCCCATCATTCTCCTTGCATCGATTATCTGGTTTCTTAAAATATACCAAGGGGGTAAATACTGTACATTTCCACACGCCATTGAGCTTTTGAACAAAAAATACGCCGATCTTTTCACCATCCTTACCAGTTATCCTGAACTGGAAAACTATCTAAGTCCCTTCCTTGATGCGTGGGAAGGCGGAGCACAGGATCAGCTTCAGGGTCAGATCGCGTCGGCTAAAATACCATTGTCAAGAATTATATCCCCTAAACTATACTGGGTAATGAGCGGTGATGACTTTAGTCTTGACATAAATAATCCGGATGAACCAAAGATTCTTTGTGTAGGAAGTAATCCAGATAGACAGAACATATATTCGGCAGCACTAGGCTTATACAATTCAAGAATAGTACGATTGATCAATAAAAAGAAGCAATTAAAGTGCTCTTTAATCATAGACGAATTGCCACAATTTTTTTTCCGGGGCCTCGATAATCTGATAGCCAGTGCCAGATCCAATTTAATTTCTGTATGCCTGGGACTCCAGGATTACTCAATGTTGACGCGGGATTATGGTGATAAAGAGAGCAAAGTAATTCAAAATATTGTCGGCAATATTTTCGCTGGACAGGTCGTTGGAGATACCGCAAAAACACTTTCAGAAAGATTTGGTAAAATAGTACAAAAAAGACAGTCCATCAGCATAAACAGAAATGATACCAGTTCCTCTATTTCCACCCAGCTTGATAGCCTTATTCCTGCATCAAAGATCTCTACATTAAGCCAAGGTATGTTTGTTGGTGCCGTTGCAGATAATTTTGACGAAAAGATAGACCAGAAAATTTTTCATTGTCAAATTGTAGTCGATAATGAAAAAGTAAAAAATGAAATGAAACATTATAAGCCCATCCCACAGATTCGTTCTTTTCTTTCTGAGACCGGTGAAGATGTCATGGAAAAAGAAATTGATGCAAATTACCGTCAGATAAAACTTGATGTGTCAATTATCATTGCAAACGAACTGGAAAGAATCAAAAATGATCCCGAGCTAGCCCACTTAGTGCATCAGGGATAATAATAAAACATCCAACAACATAGTAATAAAAAAAACAAATATGGATATAAGACCAATTTTACAGCCTAGTACGCATACCTTATATCATGGTACAAATAGTGACTTTAATGAATTTTCCCTGGAATATCTAGGTCAGAATACACATTGGGATAATTGCCATCGGGGGATTCATTTCACCCAAGAAATTAATATGGCTCAACTCTTCGGAGAAAAAGTTTTAGAGTGCCATGTTAATTTAAAAAAACCATTGAATTTGAATGAAGTGTTTGATTTCGCGGATCAAGCACCCGATATTGTAAATATTATATTTGAGGAAAATATCTCAGATACAGGGGAAGCTTTGGAATTTATTGATGAAAGTATTGGAATGGGCGAATATATGGAGTTTATGGAAGCCTTTAACTCCGAAGATAATCTAAGACAATTTAAAGAACGTGGTTATGACCACATTATCTCAAGATTCTCGCGCGATAAAGTTGAATTTTGTGTTTTCGACCCAGCTAACATTACCATTGTAAACAAAAACATTATGTCTCTCTTTCCAGAGAGTGAATATCTTTCTATTCTTCCGGCAAATTCCCGACAGATCGATAATATTATCAGGGCATTACATTCCAATGAACCCAGAGAAATCGATAATCTTTGCAGACAATTGCGCAAGAATATTGATAGTATTCCTAATATCATTGATGGTTTTGACATAGATAAAATGAAAAAGCTACAGATCCTTGCAGGAATAGATAATACCCCCGGCTACTTATCTTACTCTATAAATAAGGGAAAACTATATAGAGAATTGTCAGAATATTTAGATAGAAAATCTCCTGTGTTGAAATTGTCAGCAGAGAAGGCTAAAAATCAGGGTCTAAGAGGGAGTGTAACTCAAACTGTGTCATTGGATTAGCATCTTAAAAACCTCTTTCTAATTTGAGTCTATCCCCAAATCTAATATAAAGTTGGGATATGGTCAAGCCCCAGTTATGCATTGGCATCGTCCATTTTTTTGCAATATCTTTAATAATTAAATACATCAATTTCATGAGCGCCTGTTCAGAGCTGAAAGCTCCTTTAGACTTAATAATTTTTCGTATCTGACGGTGCATTCCCTCGATCGGATTTGTGGTGTATATAATCTTGCGAACCTGATCCTCGTACTCAAAGAAAGTAGAAAGATTGGTCCAATTATCCATCCAGGATTTGGCAGCAAGCGGATATTTCTTACCCCATTTTTCTTCGAAAGACAAGAGGTTCTCATAACCTATTTCTTCGTTCACGGCTTTATAGACTGGCTTTAAATCCTCCATAACAAGCTTTTTATCTTTCTCAGTTACATAGCGCATACTTGTTCTGATTTGGTGAACAATACACAACTGGATCTTTGTTTTTGGAAAAATAGCTTCTATGGCCTCAGGAAACCCTTTTAGACCATCAATACAAGCAATAAGGATGTCTTCAACACCACGTTGCTTTAGATCCGTAAGAACTGAAAGCCAGAACTTAGCTCCCTCATTTTCTGAGCTATAAAGACCGATCAGATCTTTTCTACCATCCATACCAACTCCCAGTATGTTATAAATAGCTCTTGATTCAACAGTTCCATTCTGGCGAACTTTAATGTGCATGCAGTCCAGGAATACAAAGGGATAAACAGCTTCAAGAGGCCTACTACGCCATTCATTTACAGCTGGAAGTACACTTTCGGTAATACGCGATATTTCTGTGGCAGAGATCTCCATAGCATACATTTCGCGAATAAACTCACTTATCGCCCGTGTGCTCATTCCTTTGGCATACATGCTCAGCACGTGTCCCTCAAGCTGTTCAGTAATGATTAATTGCCTTTTAGGTACTACCTTAGGCTCGAATGTGCCGGATCTATCACGGCCTGTTTCCAGTTCAAATGTCCCAGTGTTAAGGCCTCGGACAGTCTTTTTTGTCTTGCCATTTCGCCGGTTGCTATTGCCCGAAGCTTTCTCTTCGTTCAAATGGTTTTCCAGTTCTCCATCCATCATTGATTCCAACAGATGCTTCATTAACGGCGCTAGGACGCCATCATTGGGAGACAAACTTTTACCTTCGTAAAGACCTTGCATGGCTTCTGCCTTGAAGCGTTCAAAGTCGAATGGGTCTTTTTCTTTCATGACCGTGTCGTTTGAATAATTGAATATAAATAATCTTATTGAATTATTCCTCTGACACAGTTCAGGTTACAGTCTCGTCTAAGAATTTCACGCTAGATCATCCGTATCAAACTTTCCGATATATTTCATATTTAGCAAGTTGCCGATCTGTTCACCGTCTAAATTAATAGCACCTTTAACTATTAAATCTAGTATCGAATTGGCAGTATGGAGGTTTAATTCATCAACTTTTAAAATCATTTTCTCAGCAACATTATAGTCCTCGATTTGAAGGATTAAAACTTCATCAAGTTTTCCTTTTTTCGCAGTATGGAAGTAATTCACTTTTACCACACTCTTTTTATCAATGGCAGCTTGTTTAAGGATATTGTTCTTATCTATTTTATGGTCCCCTATCCATAAATAATGAATCTTAACATCAGTAGCTGCTTCAATCGAAACTTGTGGAACCTTCCCAATGTACTTAACTGTTTTGGACCCAGAGGCATCTTTTTCAGCTAAGTCATTGCTCTGATATGCTACTACTGAGTTAAAGTCATTGATTTTATGTTTCTTACACAATATTTCAAGTTCTCTTTTGTCAATAAGGATATCATTAGCTACAGTGTTGATATCAATAGATTCATTATAATATTTCATTATCATAGCATCTTCATCATAGATATCAAAATCAACTTCTTTACAAAAATCACAACGCAATTCTTCGCTAGGTTCACCATCTTCATTTCCAGTTGGTGGCTCACAATCATAAACAGCCCATGCCCTTAAATATTCCTTCTGATCCAAATATTTTTCTAGTTCTTTCTCAGATTTAAAATTCCCAAGCCATATATGCAATTTACTCATCACGTTGTATTTATTTTTAAGCTCTTTTACCTATCAGATGTTCTTGTTTAAGCTCTTTCTAATATAATCTTAATAACTCATACAGAAAACTGAATTTTAGTCCTAATATAACTATCTATTAAAACATAATTAAACGTAAGTTTCAGAAACGTCTCAAATTAAATTGCTGCATACGTTGTGAAAGATAAAATGCATTCAGTTCTTAGGTCTGAATGCATTTTATCTTTTATTTGTCGTTCTACATTTTGGGACCGATGGATTTTTTCTTGACTTCACCGTCAGTACTTACCTCAGTCTCGGTTTTCTTTTCCTCATCCAAAGAAAACTGAATTTTTCGCTCAACTGAGGCTAGTTCTGTTTTCAATGTAGCTAACTGTTTTTCCTTATTCCAGCTTCCCTTGACAATATCGTTAAGCACAACCTGGTCATCTTTTAGTAGCTTCAATTTTTTATCCTCTTCCTCGATAAGTCCGGGAAGTTTCTGCAGCGCATTAAGAAAGTTCAGACTTGCCCTTTCGGGATCACTGGCCATGATACCATTGTTATGCGTGTATTTGATATTTCCTTCTCCACAGATAAAAAACCTGTTATCTCGTTCAACGAGGCTAGAACTGTCTTTCTGCGTCATTTCCGTCTTAACAAGTAGCCGAAAACCATATAGAGACCCTATTTCTTCATAATCTCCCCCAGTTCTTGAAACAGCAGCCAGCTTACTCAACTTAGCACCAATTTCCTTCACACCAGCATCTGTAGACACCCCATCCAAAAGTATTGGATTTAACATATTTCCATCCTTCGACCTTTGGACCCGCTTCTGAAAATTGTTCCAGTCGGCATTAAGCCTTTCTAACCGGGAGGATCTTGTTTCAAGTTCTTCGGTCAGGTTCTCAAGTTTAGATGAAGAACTCCATTTTGATCGGAGAAAAGCATGTTTCTCGCTTTCTAAAACAGATATTTTCTTTTCAACCTTCGCCTTCTCCAGAAGATCGGTATTGCCGGAAAGTAAAGCTACATATTCCGAAAAGTTCATTCCTGAAACTTCGTCCATACCTCCTTCGTCAAGTGTTCTAACCGCAACCGTATTACTTTTTAATTGGCCGATAAACCGTTGCTTATTCGCCAGCGTATTGAACTTATAGGCATCGAGGGATTTTTCGACAGCATAAATAAAGACATCAACCTTATTTCCAGCAAAAAATTTAGCAATCTCATTCCCTTTTCGTACCGCACGGCCATCCCGCTGTTCAAGATCCGACGGCCTCCAGGGAATGTCAAGATGATGTACGGCAACTGCCCTTTTCTGTGCGTTTACACCTGTTCCCAGCATTTCAGTAGATCCAAATAGAACTCTGATTTTACCTTCATTGGTCGCCTTTATCAGCTCCTTACGCTGATCTTCGGTCTTTGCCTGCTGGATAAAACGGATCTCATCCGCAGGTATCCCATGATCTAGTACAAGCTTTCTTTTAATCTCACTGTAGATGTTCCATTCGTCCGATTTATAGGTCCCAAGATCTGAGAAAACAAACTGCGTTCCTTTTTGCGCATTATATTTCCTATAATATTTTGCAATATTGTCTGCACAGACAGAAGCTTTGTTTCCGGGATCATCGGTATATTTTGGAGAGATAAGACGCATGTCCAAAGACATTTTTCTTGCGTAATCAGTTGCTATAAGCATCTTCGCTTTCTGCTCAGTCGGTGACAGAGGTGGTCTTCCCAATAACTCAGCATTACCTGTCTTTGCAAATTCCATGAGTTTTTTGATAAAGATTTCCTGTTCTGCCGTTGGAGGAATATTGTACAGGATTTCATTTTTTATGGGGCGGTCTATGCCAATATCTGCTGCTGTACGATAATCAGTAATTTCGGTATAGAACTGCGACAGTTCAGGGACCTTGATAAAATGCCTGAACCTCTCCTTTTGAACAATATTGTTCGCTACCGAGAATTCATAATCTATCGATTTACGGGCATAGATCGCTGCCCATGCATCAAAGCAGTTTATACCCTGTCGTTCCAATGCCTTTGGGCGCAAATATTTAAATAAACAATAAAGCTCAGTCAATGAATTGGAAATTGTCGTTCCCGAAAGAAAGGTCGCTCCTAGATCTTTTCCGGTTCTTTCCTGAATCGTACGTATCGCAAAAAGAAGATTGAGCGCTTTTTGGCTTCCCTGTACATTTCCAAGTCCTGCGACACGCTCATGCCTGGTATTAAACATGAGATTCTTGAATTTATGACTTTCGTCAACAAAAAGGTGATCGATTCCCATCATCTTAAAGTCCACAACATCATCTTTCCGGTTTTCAATATCATGTTCCAGCGTCTTTAATTTTACATTCAGGTTCTTCTTTCTAATTTCTACACCTTTTAGCATAGCACCGGAGACATCTTTTCCCTGATTGCGCAGGGCATCGAGATTCTGTTCCACAGAATGAAGTTCTGCCTCCAAAATTTCTTTCTGTAACTCGGGAGACTGCGGAATCATACCAAACTGGTCATGCGTTAAGATGATACAGTCCCAGTCATTATTTTTAATATCACCAAAGATTTTTAGCCTTTTCTGTGGTGTAAAATCTTTTTTTCCGGGATACAAAATTTTTGCAAAAGGATACGCCTTCCGATAGGTTTCTGCTATTTCATGGATATTGGCTTTCAGCGCGATGATCATCGGTTTGTGAACAAGTCCCAGTCTTTTCATTTCTTGTGCACCCCCTACCATAATAAGTGTCTTTCCGGCTCCCACTTCATGGTCGCAGATACCTCCATTGTTGCTTTTCAGCATATAGATGGCATCTTTCTGGCTATCATAAAGATCCTCGATATCAAGTGCTGCACGGTCCAGTCCTGGAAAAGTCTGATGACTGCCGTCATAATAAGGCCTTACATGACAGTTAAAGAGATCGTTGTAGCGTGCTGTCAGCTCATTTTTAAACCCCTCATCCTGCTGATATAACCAGTCCGTAAACTCATTCCGTATCTCGTCAATTTTTCCGTTAGCCATCTGGATAGCGTCCATATCTTTGACTTTTATGGCAGTTCCGTCTGCGAGATATTCTGTTTTGGTAATATCGGGAGTTGTATTGACCAGGGCATGACGCAGTAGATTCAGTCCGTCAAATGTTCTGCTCTCCGACTTTATCGCATATTTTTCAGTGATTTTTATGTTGCTGGATTTCGCATTGACCGAAAAGTCATCACTGCTTTCCGAATAGTAAATTTTGATTTCGCTATCAAAAAGGTGGCTTGCAAACCTGTTGTAAATATCACATCCGATCCAACGTTCTCCCAGGTTAAAATCCAGCTCGTCAAATTTTATAGGCTCAGGCCTCGCTTTTTCAAGCGCTTCAAGGCTTTTTAGGGCTTCTGTGTCTTCTGGATGTGCGGAAATATATTCTTTTAGTTGGCGGGCTTTTAAAACAACATTCCCCGCCAAAAACTTTTGGGAAACCTCCATGTTGCCCGAAAGTGGATTGAAGAATATCTGACCCTGTAAATTTTCACGCAATTCACTTTCAGTAAACCCGCTGATCTCTTCCATAAACCCCAGATCAACACTATCCGACAAATTAAGCGAGGCAGATAGAGCTTCAGAAGCACTGTTTACCGTGACTTCTCTTGTCGAAAAGCTGACCGGATGGTCAAAAATATCGGACTTATGTATTACACCACCAACCACCCGCTCCAGATAGGGAATTTCATTCCCCGAAGCATCCATTTTTATAAATTTAATGTTCTCTGCTGTGTTTAAATTTCCAAAACGAGCCACAAAATCATCATACGTCCCGTTTAAAAGTTTTCTGGCCTCTACATCCTCCTGCCTGTTATTGGCTTCAAAATCATAAAGCAGTTGATAACTGTCCCGTAGCTTAATATAACTTTGGATACGTTTATTGTCAGTTACGGATAATTCAATCGGCTGAAAAATAAAAGCTCTGTCCCGGCGGTTCATTTGTAGTTTACCTACCCTGCCTTTTGAAACAATCAGCGTATTCTCCCGATAAGAAGATTTTACTTCTCCTGCAAAAGTTTCCGGTTCATTTTTGCAAACCTTACTATCGTCGATTTCATGGAACAACGAAAGAGATTCAACTTTTTTCTTTGAGGAATTGGACGAATGTTTTTGAATATTGGCTTTCTTTTCATTCTGATTCAATTCAGTATTCAGTTTATCTTTCTGATCCACCGTGCCGATTTCTCCGGAATCAAAAAAGGAAAGCTGTTTAAATTTTGTAATCTTGCTTTGAGACGTCTTTTTACCTCTTCTCTTGGTCTTTTTAACAGACATTTCTCCTAGCACTTGATCGGAAAAAAGATCGAGTTGTATAGCTTTTTCAGCACCACCGTTATGAATGATATTTTTCTCAGGAATGGTAACAGCAGGCTTTGATAAAACTTTAGTGCCAATCGAGGTTACTTTATGTTCAGTAAACAATTTAAGGTCAAAATACTGCTGAAAATCCTCAGAAAGCTTTTGATGAAGACTTTCTGCGATTCTTTCAATCCCACCATCATGTATATGAATGGTAGTTGCCTTGCCATATTGGTCAGTATCCTGGAAAGATCGTGTCGCAACGATGTGATTGGGGTTGTTAAATAGCAGATTACAATTTTCACTGGTTCCCGTAAAATCAAGTGCCCGTCTGGACAATGACCGTGACCCGCTGCTCTTCTGCAACACAATCAGGTCTGTTCCTACAGATGTTCCACTTTCTTCGAAAAGATTATTGGGTAAACGTAATGCAGAAACCAGGCGGTGCTCCTTCATTAGTGCCTCACGGATAGGAAAGTTGGACTGACTGTTTAGAACTCCCTGCGATGTTATAAATGCAAGGAGCCCACCTTCCCTTAACTTATCAGTTGCCTTTAAAAAGAAATAATTGTGCACGCTCTGTGCAGCAAATTTTCGTGCTTCGTCTTTTCCTCTTGAATAAGAAAGATCAAAAATAGAAGTAGTTCCAAAAGGAATATTACCTATGATCAGGTCGTATCCTGTATCTTCTTCGTGTATATTTTCAAAGCTATCAATCCGGATATCAGCATTGGAGCCATAAAGATTTTTCAGGATTTTCCCGGTTAGTAAATCCTGTTCAAAGGCGCATATTCCGCGCCCGCCGGTGCCAGTAAATGGTTCGATAAATGCTCCCACCCCAGCCGAAGGTTCAAGTATGCTTGATATAGAAATTCCTGTGTCTGTAATTGCTGCTGCAATACTCTGAGTGATTTCCGTAGGTGTGTAAAACGCATCGAGGATAGAACCTCTAATTTTGGATATATATTCCCTATAACTGTTTTCACTTTCAGAATTGTCCTTAATGAGCGAAAACAATTCCTGTGTAAGCGGAAAATAAGGCATATCGGAAGCCTTCCACTGATTTATATCGTCCGCCTGCCCTACTGGATTCAAGATGAACTTTAAGCCCCCAAATCCTGAATATTGCTTTAGTATGGATATTTCATCGTCTGTTGCTGATCTTCCTTCTTTTTCAATGGAGAAAACCGTCCGGATCGCTTCAATGTTCTGGCGGATGCTCCGCTTCTTATCGAATGCCATTTTGCTCAATCCAGATGGCGATGAAACCGGTTAGCTCCGTATACAGCAGATCATAGTCAGTTGTATATGCAAAATCATCAGTCAGCTCATAATGACCAAAGATCTCCTCACATTTTGGAAGGACCTTTAATGCAAAATCACGATAATCAAGTTCATCGAAAACATCCGAAAATTCATAGGTCAGCACTTCAAATAGTGTATCAAATCTGGAAAAATGCAGTCCTTCGTAAAGAATGTAATCAGCAATCTCATTACATTTAATGATCGGATTACCTGAGCGGAAAGCACCCTCATAAGCATTTGCGGCCCACCTTGCACGCTGGCTGATAAATTTAACGTCCCCTGATCTCTCGGGAAAACTGGAATCAATGTGATCCTGCAACTTTAGCTGGTAGTAGGAAAAGTCCTGGCTATGATTTTTCATATCGCTATATTTTTTATTAAAACTTTATAGCGGTAAACCTAATCAGCTAGAGGAGCAAAGTTTGATTTGGTACCTAACCTTTCCTATTCTTACCTTGATATTCCCATTACACAAAAAAAGCCCGGAACCATTCGCGGTCCCGGACTTCACTAACCAAAAAATCACATCATGAACTATTTGTATTTACCTTTATTTTTTTGTTCAAACTCAAAGGATGTCGAGCCGGACCCATCCAACAGGATATAAGCATTGAATGCTTTCTTATTTCTGCCGACCATCTTTTTAATCAATGGACTTCTACCTTTTTTTAGAAGGGCATCAATTTCCTTATAACTAAGTTGTACACCGCAGATATTGCGAAATAAAACCCACCCACAGCCTTCATCTGTACATTTAACAACTTTTTCCCGTAGAACCACCTTACCCCTACATTTCGGACAGTACAGATCCATACTATCCGTAGAAGCCCTTCTTACGTTCAGTAATTCACTGGTTATTTCATGTACTGCAAGCTCAACCTCCGCATGAAAAAGTTCAGCATCAATCTCTCCATTCTCAATTTTCTCAAATGCAATCTCCCACTGCGCGGTCATTGCGGCATCAGCAATTTTCTTGTCCCCAACAATTTCATAAACGAGCATGCCTTTATCGGTGGGAACAATACTCTTTTTCTCCCGAACGATATATCCCCTGTCAAAAAGAGTTTCGATAATGGCGGCCCGTGTGGCAGGTGTGCCGATACCGATGTTTTTCAGGATTTTTCGTTCTTCCTCATTTTCAACTGTGCTGCCTACATTTTCCATTGTCGCAAGCAGGTCCGCTTCCGTATAGAGCATCGGGGGTTTTGTTTTCTTCGCAAGTACGTTTACAGCATCAATGTTCAGCTGCATTCCGGTTTGGAGATCAGGAAAAGCAGTGACAAGATCCTCACCTTCCTGCTCAAAATTTCCATTGATCACCTTCCAGCCAGCAGAAGTAATCCTGATCGCTTTCAGTTTAAAATTATAATGCAGAACTGCGATTTTTATATCTGTAATTTCCCTATGACATGCGGGTGAAACTGATTCAAGAAGACGTTTTGCAATCATGTCATATAGAGCATCTTCACTTGCTTCCAGTCTGGTAGGGATATTTTCGGTAATCAATATTCCGTGATGGTCGGTAACCTTCACATCATTTACAATATGCTTATTATAGCGTTCCCACTTGATTTGATCAACAGCTTCCTTGCATGAACTCCGGTAACCTAAAGCGAGGATTAATGAAGGTATTTCAGCCCAGATATCCTCCGGTATATATTTAGAACCCGTTCTTGGATAGGTTATAAATTTCTTTTCATAAAGTTTCTGGGCAATCTCAAGTGTCCGTTCGGCAGAATAACCCAGCTTTTTATTCGCCTCTTTCTGCAATCCCGTCAGGTCAAAAAGCAGTGGAGCCTGGATCGTACCCGATTTTTTTTCAACCTCCTTTATCTCTGCAACGCCACAGCGTTCAAGCGTACGCAGGATAGATTCGGCCTTTTCTTTATCATGCCATTTATCCTCGGATTGGCTTCTGAAACTTATTCCTTCTTTTATCAAGGATAGTTCCAGCTGAAAATAATCTTTGACCTCAAATGCTTTATGTGCAAGGAAACGCTTACAGATAAGCGCAAGTGTAGGTGTCTGCACTCTTCCCAGCGAAAATAGACCATCACCCATCGCAATGGTAAGCGACTGGGTTGCATTGATTCCTACGAGCCAGTCACATTCCGACCGTTCCCTACCAGCTTCAAAAAGACCGTTAAATTCACTTCCCTGTTTTAGATTTTGAAATCCGTGGATAATTGCCTTTTCGGTCAGGCTGTTGATCCACAACCGCTCAAAAGGTTTGCTGCACCCGAGATATTGATAGATGAACCGAAAAATCACTTCACCTTCCCTCCCGGCATCCGTAGCAACAATAATACTACCACACTTCTTAAATACGGAGCCTATTATTTCAAGCTGTCTTTTTGAACCCTCATCATACACATACCCATTACCAGATTTCACCTTTCTGCCATTCAGTTTGAATTCAGAAGGAATGATGGGGAGGGATTCTTTATTGAATCCCTTAATCCCATAATCCTCCGGCATCGCCAGTCCAACAAGGTGTCCAAATGCCCAGGTCACAAGAAACCCTCCGCCCTCAAAATAACCGTCCCTCTTCTCTGTAGCCCCTACAATTCTTGCCAGTTCATAGGCCACCGAGGGCTTCTCTGCTATGATCGCTTTCATAAGGTAAGGATTTAATGTATTTTCGGCCCTCTGGCATTTTCCTTTTTAGGAGCATTTTTCTGCGCGTTATTGGCTGTAGCATCCTGTTTTGTTGCCTGTCCCTGAACAGTTCCCTGAGTTTCGGACTGTTTCTGAGCTTTCTCCTGCTGAGGGTTGTCAAAATCGAAGTCCAGCTTACCGGTTTCCTTATTTTGCCAGACGTACCCTGAATAAAGCTTCGTTCCTTCTAGGTTAACAATATCTTTCATAAAAATGACTTCACCATTCTCTAAACGTTTTTTATCCTTCTCCTCCAGCACCTTACCTCTAAATTCAGGCGGAATGGCATAGTTCTGCCCCTGCTGTTGTCCTTCACTCTGTCCCGCAAACACCAGCTTTTTGGCATCTGCGCTATATTGCAGTTGCTGATTAAAAACTTCACCTGTCTTTGTATTGACCATGCCTTCAACAAGAACTGGTCTTCCTTCCAGTAGTTCGGCTTTCTGTTCTGCATTTAACCTAACTCCACCAAACTTTTCACTGATTTTAATGAGATCTACCGGAAAAGATACGACCTCATTCGTAAGTTTATCGATGCTGATCAGCGATTTTACTTTTGTCCCGTCAGAATAGTTTGTAAGTTCGGCAACCCGCCCCATGTTTCCTGTCTTTTTTAAATTGTCTTTATCTTCCGCAGTAAAAACATGGCCGTAAAACTGATTTTTTAGATCCGGTTCGAGACGGACACCATGTGCCATCACCACGACCTGATCACTATCTTTTGGTTTTCTCAGTGAAAGCCGTGCATCTCCTTTCATGACTATACCATCGAAATTTCCTTCAATCCTGTAAATTCCGTCAGATTTGTACCCCTTTAGCAGCTTATCCAGCTGGCCGTTCTTTTCAAGAAGCGCACGGTTCAGGTTTAGTTTTTCAAGGGAGGTCCAGTCTATCTCCTCCACTTTATACTTGTAAGCTGATTTGGTTTCATTTGTTGGCGCTGCGCCTTCCGATGTTTGATTTGTTTCCATATTTTTTTGATTTAATTTGTTGTCATACTTAATCTCAAGTGCATCCAGAAGCTTGTTACCTTCCGGCGTAGGATGGTCTATCGCTTTCTGTAATTTTTTGGCAACTTCATTCAGGTCGATCTCCGGGCCCCTGAAAAAACGGAATGATATGGGGTCATTAAGCCTGCGCCAGAAATTCGAAAAGAAATTGCTCAAGGCATCTCCCTTATCAACACGCATAAAATCCAGTAAATTTGACTTTTTGGGGTCTGCTGTTTGGAGATTACCCTCTTCATCTACCCCTTTGACCGCTTCAATACGGTTTTTCTTCTTGTCAAGCACTAAAAGGATATCTGATAATGCTTCCAGTTCTTGCGGCTGGTTTTCTTTAGAAATAGTTTGTTCGCTCATAATAAAAAGTTTTTACGTTGATCGAATCTATACTTTGTTGGGTGCTTCGTCAGGTGGCTATCCGATGTTTTCCTACTTAGGCGTATATTTACCACCATGATAACTGTCACGGATAAACTGCTGGACATCGGAACTTTTGTAGAACACCTTACCGCTTACGGTAAAGTATTTGATCTTTCCGATTGTGCGGTAGCGTTGAAGGCAGCGATAGGTTATTTTTAGCATCTGCAGGACATCCTGATTATCCAGCAATTCTTCGCCGTCTACGCTTAGTCTTTTCTTTTCCCTGTTTTCAAGATCACCCGAAAGGATATCTAAGCGCTTCATGATTCGCTCCATCCAATTCAAAAATTCTATTCTGTCGATATTCATAGCATTCGCTGTTTGGTTTACAGATCCAAAATTGACCTAGTTTTTCCGGCTATTTCTACCAGCGTGGTTAGTCATATCTAGCCATAAAGGATTTTTTTTCACTTTTTTATGACCCAATAATCATTAGCGGCAATGTTCTTAGGCTGACTTAATGGGTAGCCCATGACTGAACATGACTAAAGAAAGGCATAGTGTAAAACAGTAAAAGTTTCTCTTAATTTGGTTGTTTGGGGATTAATAAGTTGGGATCTCTATTAACAAAAAGAGACGGTCTAAAAAAGACCATCTCTTTATATCTAAAATGACATTTAATTCCAATTATAATTCAATTATGTCCAGCAGTTTCATAATGCTGTAAAAACATCCGATGAATATTACGAGCAGATCTACCAAAATTTTATCAATCGTTATCCATATACTGTTCAAGTGAATTTTTTAGGAAATGAAGGTACCGTGCTCGCTGACCGGCCCTGAATTTCATCTGATAAAATGCATGATGAATATCGCCAAGGCTAACCTCAAATATATCCTCAAACATTTGGCATATCTTCCGGATACCTGCTCTTCCGTTGGAAACACTTCGTGAGATATGAAGTGCATAAATAAGTTCAATAAGCGCATTTTTTGAATCCGTCCAGGAAAATTCACTATCCTCATTTATATCTACCAGCTCATCTTTATGGTTGTGCTCCACCCTAATGAATTTTCCACTAAGATAGGAATGATAGAGATCATAAGCATTGATCTGCGCGACCTTATAATCATAATAGGTTGAAAAGTCCCTATCAACCTCAAAGAAAAAGCTGTCAACTCCATCAAAGTAATTGATGTTTCCGAGCCGATAATAATATTCATCTTTGTCTGATCGTCCGGCACGGTAGTAACTGTAAAAATCGGATGAGGATATATGCTTCTTAAAATCCTTATTTAGCAACTTCATCTGTTCACTGTAATATGATTCGATAAGTTCAGAATTCAAAGGACTAAAGGCTTCTATTTTTATAACTTTATTGTAAAACATAAGCCGTCCCAGTATCTCAGGTTTCACACGTTTAAAAAAAATAATTTCATCAAGAATACTGTCAAATCCTTTAATATTGATTTGCCCTTTTAATTCTGTTAAAGTTTTGTCAAGAAAAGAGACCATGTGATAAGCTTCATCAATAGCACTTTTCTTGCTTCTTGATACACTTATCTCTTCTTTCTCGATAGATAATAAAATGTTTTTATATGCCTGTTTCATATGATTATTTTTTAAAGTGATAATGCCCCACACTTTAAAATATATCCCATCTTATTGAGATAAAACAAAATTAAATATACACTATAATTTATTTCACATCCATTGACTATAAGGGTGTTTAATTATTTGTAGCAACATAATTGGTATCCGCTGGCATTTAATAAAAATCTGACTTTACCAATAAGTTTAATTATTACCACATGGGAATTGATAGCTTTAAATAAAAAAATATTAATACTACAAGGAAATTAGACTAATCTTTTATTAAAAGTAATGACATAACTATTGCTTAGCTTTCCCATGATAATTCTGGACTATACTACTTTGTTAAAGTCCTTTCAACAAAAATCTAAAACTTCTTCCATTTACTAGATAGGTCAAAGGGAACTCTAGTTTGTTTAATAAATGTACCTCTTTTCATAGATCAACCTTCTGTAATATGGCTTTCAGAATAACAAATTAACCACTATTTATACTGAATATTTTTGATAAAAGGCAAAAAAGAGCATGTTTAATTAAAATTTTTCACGTATATTCCAGTATCATTACTAACTACACATTTAATCTTTCCGAAAATAAGAATGAGAAATATTGTAAGTACAGAGGAAGAGAATATAGCTAAGGAATCCTTATTGGGCTTTCTCGGAAGTATTCATTCGATGTCGCCGGAACTGCGTGCTGCCTTATTCTCAAATACATATTTGCAAAAAGTAAATAAGAAGCATATTCTACTCGATATAGATGAAATCCAAAAATCTCTTTTTTTTATTGTTAAAGGAGTAGTTAGGTCTTACTATCTCGATAGCTTTGGTAAAGACACAACTTCATGGATACTTTTTGAGGGGGATCTTGCAATCTCCGTATATAGTTTCTTTAGTCAGAAGAGGTCTTTTGAGGTATTGGAGACTGTAGAAGATTCAAGTCTTTTGGTGCTTAGCCATGAAAAATTAATGGAGCTTTATCATTCGTTTCCAGAATTCAATTATATTGGTAGGATTCTAACTGAAACTTATTACATTAAAGCCGAAGAAAAGGCAAACGAATTACGTGTCTTTAGTGCAACAGAGCGCTATCTGCATCTACTTGAAAAATACCCTAATATTATTGCACGTATTCCTTTAGGTATGATCTCTTCATATCTTGGAATAACTCAATCTACATTAAGCAGAATTCGGGCTAAAAAAGAATTTTAAATATATTTTCAGTTTTTCTTAAATTATTTATCTGTAAATCTCAAAAAAACTCTCTAAGATTACACAAAAGTGTAGTTTTCAAACCTTAATGCAGAGTAGGTTAATATTTTATTTAACTTAGAAAATAAATAAAATCTAAACTAACAACCATTATGAAAGTACTCAAGTACATTTTGCTGGGCATCACCTCTCTAGGCATCCTTTCCTGCCAAAGAGATGACATGTCAATTACTAAGAAAGACAAATACAACGTTACTACCACCGAAGCGAGAGATTTGGCAGGTCTCGCCAGCCAAGTATCCTCCAAAACATCAAAGCAGGCAAGTGGAAAGACGGGAGAATCAAAACAACGAATTGTGAAAGAAGTGATTGCTTATCCCAACGACGAATCTCCCTCTTTTTATATTATAAATTATGTCGATGAGGGTGGATTCATCCTTTTGGCGGCAGATAAGAGATCAGTTCCGGTAATTGCGTCTTCTGCTCATGGAAATTTTATTTTCAATGATAAAACAAGTCCGGAGCTAAAAAGTTGGGTAGATGCTACCGCGGAGTATATCCAGAATATTGAAAAAGACAAATCAAATCGGGCAGTAAATTCCTCGACCGTAAATCCACTGTGGGACGGGCCATGTCCTGATGCCATATTCAGGGGCATAGATCCTGAGTTCGGGATCAATACCGTTTGCGAAATGGAACCTTGTAATTATCAAGATGTTGAAATTGCACCTAAAATAAATACTACATGGGGGCAAGGTGTGGGATACAATGACCAGCTGATAAATATGTCATGCACCAACTATAGCAATGGCCGTCCTCCCGTGGGTTGTGTTGCGACAGCTATGGGACAGGTGATGAAGTACTATAATTATCCAACATCGTATAATTGGAGCGCAGTGCCACTTACATACCCTACTTCTGAAACCGCAAAATTAATGAAGAACATTGGTCAGGCAGTCAGCATGGACTGGCAATGCAATGGATCAGGTGCCGATACGCAAAACGATGTTGCTACAGCGTTCAGGAACAATTTCGGCTACTCATCTGCAAAATATATGAATTTTGATTCTTATAAAATGATAACTGAACTACAGGCCGGAAGGGTGCTAATCATGAGAGGCGGGCAAAATGTGAACGGTAACTACGCAAACGGACATGCATGGGTAGTAGAAGGCGGCAGAATGACCTGGACCTGCGATTGGAACTGGGAAACCGGTCAGGTAATAGGCGCATATAGTAACACCTACGGCTATATGAACTGGGGCTGGAGCGGTATTGACAATGGCTATTATCAGACCGAGCACCTGAACAACTCAGGCGGTTCTTTTAATTATAAAACAGGAATGGTTTACGATATCCGTCCATAATTTACTTAAATTAGAAAATATGAAATTAATATGTCTGGTAGCTGTCTTCTTAACATTGGGTTCTTGTAAGAAAACGGAAAATAATGGCGGATCGGTAGTTGTAGACCAATATTTAAAGGTCTCTTTTGTAAGCTCCGAAAAAAATGATCTTTTAAAAGAACTAGGTAATACAAATATTTCCAAGCTTAGACTGTATTATCTTAAGGAAGGTAAGAAAACCATGTACTATAATCCCAATCTTAGTGATCCTTATGGAATCCAATTAATAGTGCCTAATGAACAAACAAATCCGTCCCCTTATCAGCTACAACTTTTGCTGAACAATATAGGAACACTGGGTGAAAATGTCAGTTCGACTACCTATTTAGACTGGGGAAACGGTAAAGAAGACACGATTGTAGGCTATTTCTTTAATGATGCAGATAACCGAATTCTCACAAAATTCAAATTCAATGAACTAGAAGGAGGACTAAAAGAAAAGCTTGGATTGGTTATTGTCAGAGACAAAATCAATTAAATAATCTTTGTGTATGATTATCCTACCTTAATAATGAGGTGGTTTCTTATAAGGAACCACCTCATTATTTTTTATATCCTTTTTTTAATACCTTCTATTAATTGGCTCAATCTGTTCATCTTGTATTTACATGTCGTATGATTAGGAAAGCGTAGGAAAAAATACGTCACGAATTCTTTAAGCTTATTTATTTTTCAAAAAGTTCTCGATTTTTGTTCAATCAAGGTAGTTGGTATGATCATATATTTAATAAAGTCCTCCGGATATTTTTTCTAAAAAACCAAATATTAATTATACTAAAATTGTTTTAAGATAAATTTTGAAATTACTCAATATAGAAGAATGAACGAATAAATTAAAGCTCCCAAAATCAATTAATATTTCTGTTCATTCGTAAAACCAAATTTATAAACATATAAAATTAAGAAGATGAAAGAAAAATCGAAAAGACCACCTCCAACTTTGCAATCATTAAAAATAGTAAGCAAAACCTACAATTCAGCCCCACAAAAATTGTTAGGAATTTGCTATAACTTAAAGTGAACAAACAATTATAAGTAAATAAAATCTATGGATAATTCTCTTAAAATATCATCCAGTAATTTTGACCATAAAACAAAAATAGAGTTGGCAATTTGCCAACTCTACAATATCTATTTTAAGAAAAATAATGAAGTAAACACGTATGCTCGCAGGATTCGAACTGATCATTTGATTCATAACTCATTATTTTTCAATAAAATAGAATCAACAAATAGAAAATTGAAGCAAGAAAAGTTCGAAAATAAAATCCTTTATAGATATATCAATGAGATTCGAACTTTTTTCACAAAAATACAATCTATTATTTTTCAGACAGTTATACGTAAAATCCAGTTCAAATCTTGCACCAAATGGTTCAATGACAATCCTTGCAAGTTCACTTAAAGAGGCAACTATTTGATAGGTGCCTCTTTTTTTATACCAATATCTCCTCCTGAAAGATAATTATTAATAGACCGTAAATATATTTATAAAACAATTTTAGAAGTTTAGATTATTTCGGAAATTGTTCTTATTTCATTTTTGTCCTGAACATCTTGGGAGACATTTTCATTTTCTTCTTAAAAAATTTACCAAAGAAAGACTGGTCACTGAAATTCAGTTTATCAGCAATCTGAGTGATTGAAAGGTTTGAATGTAATAGCATGTCACGAGCCTCAATGATGACGGAGTTGGTGATAATGTTACGGGTTGATTCCCCGGAGGCCTCTTTCACGATACGCGTCAGGTAGCTCGGGGTTACAAAAAGTTTCTCAGCATAAAATTCAACGGTTCTTTCTTTTTTGGAATGCTCAGAAAGCAGAACAAGAAACTGATTGAGAAGATCCTTCTTTCTTGACGTTTTAGGATCGATAATCCTCACATCACTACACCGGTATAATACCATCAACTCAAGAAGCAGCGCATTAAAATAATGGTTAATCATGTCTTTTGAGTAATAACCGTCCTGCGCTTCTGCCAGACCAATCTTATCAATCAGGAACCCTAAGGTTTCCCTTTCATTAAATCCGGGATGCAGAATCGGGGTATTTCTTTCTGAAAAAAAGATAACCTCATTGATATAATTCATATGACGGATATTCTTCTGAACAAAAGAATCATTGAAAACAATCCCCTTTGCCCTGACGTAAGAACCCTTACTGGCCGGATGAAGAATTGAATTGGGGGTAATAATAATAAGATCATCCTTTTTGATATTTATTTGTTCAAAATTGATCTGCATACTTCCTTCCCCTTCTGTAATCAGCATAATGGCGCAATTGTCTGTTCTAAAAGGGTATTTGTAAGAGTTTTCATCAAGATCATGCGATTCCCGGATGATGAAAAAATCATTGTTGCTTTTTTGATCATCGGCATTCTTATCGATCATTTTAAACAGATCGTGCAGATTATGAAAAACAATATCTTTATAAGTCATAACTTTAATAGGAATGTTAGTAAAGGTAATAATTAAGGCTCAGGATTAGGCTATATATCCGAAAATTCATCCATATAACTTACTTTAAAAATAAATTTATAATTCTTTCAGCTCGTTGATGATAGAAAGATGATGACAATACAATATCTGATTTTTTCCTAAGAAAATCAACAGAGACATGAAAGCCCGAAACCATAGAAACCAGATCAGTAAGAAACTGCAAAGGGCTGCTGTAATTTGTTTTCCCTTCACTGATGCAGACCGAAATCTCGGGAATCATTTCAGTGAGTGGGAAAAATAATTTCTGTCCGAATTCTGAAAATTCATTCTGAGTAATGATATAAATATCCAGATAAGGATATTTATTATTTTTTTCAGTATTATAATTAATATATCTTTCAAGCTTCTGCTTCAGTGAGAGATCTTTAATATCATTCCAGGAGGGAGCAGGAAATTCATTAATTATCTCATTAATGATGATGTACACAAGATAGGCTTTCGTACGGAAATAATAATGTATTACTGTTCTGTCTATACCCACGCTTTGTGCAATCTGCTGTGTTGTGGCATATAACCTGCCTTCCACAAAAAGCAGATATTTGGCCATTTCCTTTATTTTTTCTTCAGTATTCAAGATCTTGCCGGTGAATTATGGATTTCCGGATATGATATGACCCATCCCTGCTTTTGAGATATTCCGTCCGATAATAGAGAACTCTGTTTTATACAATTCAAATACCGGTTTAAGCTCATTTTCGGAAAATAAAGTTTCAGAAGATACACTCAATAGCCTGAAATTATTGTCGAGATATTCGCATTGGCAGTTGGGAATTGTTTCAAGAATATCTTCCCTAAGCCAGAAAGCATCTATAATTTTTTTGAATTTTGTTTTAAAAAGCACATTATTTTTCATATCTGTTTTTTATCTGTTCAACGATTATCGTAAGATCTTCCGGAGTATCTCTCACAATTCTTTTCATTACCAACAAACTCCACAACCCAGCTAAAAAACCTGAAACAGAAGTAATAATGGTTATTTTCAATCCCTCCTCTGTATCTTCCATCAAATATTTTCTGTACAGTTGGGCTCCGGCAAGCCTGATTCGGAATGTGAAGTGTTCAGAAGGTATAAATTCCTCTATAACACCTTTCGCTGTCAGAAAATTACGATGCTTTACTTTAAACAGGCTTAGTTTCCCGACTTTCGGTGCAATACATTCTGAACGTTCAATATTGAAATCCCATTCACTCCAGTGGTCAATATCTGTAATCAGTTCCCAAACTTCTTTTTTATCAATCAGTCTGCTGGTAACAGATACAGCAAGGCTTTTCATCCATTTCCTTTTATATTGGTTAATAATGCAAATTTCTGCAGTGAAATACGAATATAAAAGGTCTGAATTCGCTGTAAACTGGTCAAAATCTGAACAAGATCATGAACTGTAACTATTTCTTGAGTTTTTATTGTCCGGCAAAGAATATTTAGAACACTTAGAATTTTCAGGGAAACACCTTTTGAATACTCATAAAAAGACATTTTTACCAGAACTAAAAGGAATGAATTCGATACTGCGTTGTATCCTTTTTACTATACCAGCATAAAGACTCATGAACGCATTTGGGATATCAGGCAAATATCAATCTTTATGACCCTTAAAAATTCTTGAAAAAAGAAGTGATTTGTATTTAATACCCGGATACCCTTAATAAATGGTTTCGGTTTAGACCAATATCAGACAAAAACAGACCTTTTACCATGTATTTCCTTACCTCAAATTTGCATCGTGAACCAATTTACAATTGAATTCTCTTTAATAGTTAAAATTTATTTTATGATAGTTAAAAAAAAGAAAAGTCTTTTTTTATTAGGAAGTCTGTTATTACTTTCAGCATGTGGTGGAAAAGAGCAGCCAACAGTTAAAGCTGAGCCTATAAAGGTTGATGTTCAAAAAATAGAGTTGGTTTCCCGGCCGGAAACATTCTCTTACAGTGGGAATATTCTGGCAGACAATAGTGTAAACATTGGTTTTGGTGTTTCCGGCCGTGTGACTGCAGTGTATGTTGAGGAGGGTCAGCGCGTATCTAAAGGCCAGCTTTTGGCAGCCATTGAAACCAGTACCTATCAGAATGCCTTGGCCGTTGCCGGTGCAGGAATGGAGCAGGCTCAGGACAATTTCAACCGTCTCAACCAGCTTTATCTAAAAAAAAGTTTACCGGAAAGAGATTATATTGCCGCAAAAGTAGCACTGGCGCAATCTAAAGCCAATAGGGATATTGCCATGAAAAATCTTAGAGATACCAAACTATATGCGTCTTTTTCAGGTATCATTTCCCAAAAGCTTACCGAGGCCGGTGCCACGGCAGCACCCGGTGTTCCTGCATTTACTATCGTAAAAACCGATAAGGTATATGCAGCTGCATCCATTACAGAGAACGAGATCAGCTCCCTAAAAACAGGAGATCCTGTAGAGGTTTCCATTCCAAGTCTCAATCGTACAATTCACGGAAATATCACGATCATTAATCCTCAGGCGGATAATAATTCCAGAACATACACTATAAAGATACGTCTCGACAATCCCGGAGGCCAGATACTTCCAGGGATGATCACAGATATCAACATCAATACCGGCAAAAGCAAAGATGCAATTATCCTGCCTGCTCAGGCAATACTTAAAAATCCTGATGGTTCAAGCTATGTGTATAGCGTAAAAACCGCTAAAAACATTGCCACAGCATTTAAAAAGAGAGTGGAAATGCAGAACATGGCAGGCACCAGCGATGTAACCATCAAAAGCGGACTGGCCCCGGATGACCAGGTAGTTATTTCCGGGCAGACGCGTCTGGAAGATGGCAAACCTGTTAAGTTTTAATTCAAAAAGAAATGAAAGAAATGACGAATAAAAAAGTGCATTTTCTGGAAGCTGCAATGAAGCATAAGCAGGTGGTGATTGTACTGGTGATCTTGTTGATGGTGATGGGAATCAATTCTCTTATGAATATGCCCCGAAGCGAAAATCCTCGTATCGATATGCCTGTTGCTGCAGTATATGCCTTTTATCCCGGAGCTGATGAACACCAGGTAGAAGAAGAAGTAGCAAAAAAAATAGAACAGTATCTTTTCTCTTTTGAAGAGATTAAAAAGAAAAAAGTAAAAGCTGAAGTCAAGGAAGGACAGGTATTCTTTACTGTAGAAATGAATGCTGATGTCAAAGACCGTAAGAAGTTTTGGCACACCCTCCAGCTTGACATGGATGCCAATCTCCGTCCAAAGCTTCCTACCGGTGTTGTAGGGCCATTTATCAACAGTAATTTTGCGAATGTAACAGCAATGATCATCTCAGTGTCTTCCAAAGAAAGATCCTACGCTGAGATCGAGAGCTATGTTGATAAGCTGGAAGACGGATTAAAGGTAATACCTATGGTCTCCAAGATCAACAGATCCGGGGGACAGAGACAGCAGATTTACATTAAGATCAATGACCAGAAACTACAGCAATACGGTTTTGGAGTCAATACATTGGTTAGTGCGATACAACAGCAGAATGTAACAGGATACAATGGAGAAATATCCGGCGGTTCCAATGCCATCATCCCGGTGTATACCAACAGCCGATATAAGAATATCTCCGATATTGCCGAACAGATCGTCTATACAACACCAGCAGGAAATGTGGTACGCCTTAAAGATGTGGCTGATCTTGAAAGACGTTTTGAAGAGCCTTCTTCATTCGTAAGGGTCGGTGATGAAAAGGCAATGGTTCTGACCGTTGACATGCAGCCTGGAAACAATATCGTAGCCTTCGGGAAAGAAGTGGAGAAAAAGATTGAAGACATTCAGAAAGATTTCCCGCCGGATATTCATATGAAAACGATTGTGAATCAGCCGGAGACGGTGGGAGAAAGCATCAGTCATTTTATGGTAGAGTTTGCGATGGCAATAGGTTCTGTGGTGCTTGTTGTAATGCTATTGCTTCCTATACGTGTAGCCGGAGTGGCTTCAGCAGCAGCTCCCATCTCTATCGTTATTACTTTTGGACTCATGCAGATCGTAGGACTGGAGCTCCACCAGGTGACCCTTGCTGCTTTAATCATCGTCCTCGGAATGGTAGTGGATAATGCCATTGTAGTTGTCGACAACTATATTGAAAAGCTGGACGAAGGATTGCCACCATGGACAGCCGCTTGGCAGGCAGCCCAGCAGCTGTCACTTCCGATCTTTACGGCTACTATGGCTATTATATTTGCATTTGCTCCATTAGCTTTATTTATGGAAGGAATTGCGAAAGATTTTATGTTTTCTTTACCGATTACCGTGGCTATTGCATTAATCACCTCGATGATGGTTGCTCTGTTCCTTACCCCGTATACATGCTATGTATTCATTAAAAAAGGATTAAAACATAAAATAAGTGACAGGCCTCCGAAGAAAAACATGCTGGATCATCTTCAGACAGCGTTTGACAACGGGGTTGGAGTGGCTTTTAAATGGCCGAAAACAACAATGTTCATTGGTATGCTGTCTATTGTTAGTGCCGTGTTTATTGCAACCAAAGTAGATCCTGAGTTTTTTCCGCTCAGCGAAAGAAACCAGTTTAATATGGAAGTCTGGATGCCTAACGGAACATCGCTGGAGAAAACTGAAGTTAAGGTAAAGGAACTTGAAAAAATTCTTAAAAAAGACAATCGGGTATCGGATGTTACCAGCTTTGTAGGGATGAGTTCACCACGTTTCCATACTACCTATGCTCCGGAATCTCCTAAAAAATATTTTGCACAGGTTTTCATTACAACAGTCAGCAACGATGCCACTAATGAAATGGCAAAGGAATATCTGGAAAAACTGAAAAACTTTATGCCTGATGGCTACATTAAAGTGAAGCAGCTCAGCTTTCAGGAAGGTTCTCCAATTGAGATCCGTGTGGTAAGTGACAATGAAGCCGACCAGCGAAAAGTGGCCCTTGAGGTGAAAAAGATCCTTGAAAACACGCCGGGAACCAATAATGTACGTCTTGGGAGCGAATACGATTATATGGGGGTAAAGCTGAATGTGGATGATGTAAAGGCCAGCCGTCTTGGAATCACCAACCAGGCTATTACCCAGACACTCGGAGCCGGATTGAAAGGATATTCCGTATCAACCTTATGGGAAGGTGATAAGCCGGTGGACATCTTCCTGAGATATGATTCCATAAGCAGAAAAGATATGAATGCCCTGGAAAACCTTCACATACAGTCTTATTTCGGAGGAAAAATTCCGCTGAAAGAAGTCGCAACATTACAACCGGAATGGCATACAGGAGTAATTTTAAGAAAGAACGGAATTAAATACGCCAGCGTTTTTGCAGAAGCCCAGCTAGGGCCAAAGCCATCACGAATCCTGAAAGAAGCCCAGCCGAAAATTGATGCGCTTGCATTACCTGTGGGAACGACGATTCAATATGGTGGTGACGCAGAATCAACGGCTGAAAACACTCCGGGAATGATGCTTTCGCTCTCTGTGAGTCTTATCCTGATTTTCCTTACGCTGCTGTTCCAGTTCAAGAGTCTTGGGAAAGCACTCATTATCCTTTGTACTTTCCTTCTGAGTCTTTTCGGAGCTTTTTTCGGGCTTTTCATTACCGGAAACCCATTAGGAATGACAGGCTTTATGGGAATCATCAGCCTGATCGGTATTGTGGTAAGAAACGGAATTATCCTGGTAGATTATGCTGATGAGTTGATTCGTGAACATGGATATGCACACAAAGCAGCTGCTATGGCGGCAGCTAAACGAAGAATGCGTCCTATATTCCTTACTTCAGCTGCTGCGGCCGTAGGGGTAGTTCCAATGATCCTGGGTAAATCTCCTATGTGGGCACCTTTGGGAAGCGTATTGGCCTTCGGGCTTATTTTCTCAATGATCTTTACGCTTTTCATTGTCCCGGTGATGTATTATAAGCTGCTGAAAGATCCCATCCCTAAAGATGAAACACCTGAAGATCAATTGGAAGATGAGGTTATTTTATATAGACCCAAACCTCATCATTAATAATTATAATATCAATTTTTTAACCGGTTGTCCTGTAAACTCTATTCATAAGCTCCTTCGTTGATTGCTGCAGGGCAACCTTTATGTAAAAAAAATGAAAATAATATACGATACAATATCAAAAATAGTTCTGGTGCTGACGTTCACAGCTGCAATAGGTTTTCAGGCACAGGAACGTGTGATTTCTATGGATGAAGCGAGAAAGCTGGCATTAGAGAACAATAAAAAGATCAAAAAAGCACAACAGAATATAGAAGCAGCCAAAGCTGCCAGAACAGCTGCAGAAGCAGGAGGAAAGCCTACAGTAGACGGAAGCGTGGGGGGATATTATTTTTCCAAACCGCTTTCCAACCTGATACCGGAAGTATTGGGAACTGCCAACCTTAACGTTACCCAGGTTCTCTATGCCGGCAGGAAAGTAGAAACAGGAAAAAAGATTTCTTCAACGGCTGTAGACCTGCAGATGGCACAGAAAGACCTTACCAAAGAAGAGGTAAAGCTGTCAGCAGAGACCATGTATTGGCAAATTGTAAATGCTAAGGAGAAAATAGGATTGGCAAAAGAATACATTAAACTCCTGAATCAGCTGCATACTAATGTGAAGAATTCGTTTGATGCCGGCCTGACCTATAAAAATGATCTGTTGAAAGTGGAAGTTCAGCAGAATGAGGCACAACTCAATCTGAAGCGTGCAGAAGATGGTCTTAGCATTGCCAAATTAAACCTTGCCCAGATAGCAGGACTTTCCAGTTTCGATTTTGATGTGGAAGATTCTGTAAATGGTAGCTTTGCCGGTATTTTAACAGATAGCCAGGTGCTGCCGGCGAATCGGCCTGAGCTATCCATTCTTGCTAAAGCGGTGGAAATAAATGAGCTTCAGGAGAAGCTGCTGGATGGCGACCGTAAGCCTACCGTTGCACTTTCAGGAATTGGTTTCTCTAGTTTTGGTAAAAATGTTAATCCTATCAACAGGAAAAATGATATGCAGGGATTTGTAGGAATGCTTTCTGTGAATATTCCGATTTATGACTGGGGGGCAAGAAAGGAGAAAGTAAAAGAACAGCAGTATAAAACCAATGCTCAAAAACTTGAAATGGAAGAAACAAAGGAACTTCTGGTGCTGGAAGTTCAGAATGCCGTCATGCAGCTCAATCAGTCTGTTAAACGCATTGAACTTGCTGAGAAATCTCTTGTTCAGGCCACAGAAAATTTACGTCTTAATCAGGACAGATATGATGCAGGAACCGTTGTGGCAGAAGAAGTATTGAAAGCCCAGGTTCTTTGGCAGCAGGCCAAATCGGAGATTCTTGATGCAAAGGCAGAATATAAGATCAACGAAGCTAAGTATAAAAAAGCTTCAGGAATAAATGGTGAACTTTAAGTGTTTTTAGAAAGGAAAAATCTCATTCCACTGAACCGGTTGTTTGTATGCAGCCGGTTCTTTTAAAATTAAACAATTTATCGTGGTAAGTTACAAAACCTCATTGTACCTATGATAAGACTCTTTAAACTATCCTATTTTAAGGAATAACTTTCTTAACCAATACATAATTTCCATTAGCATCGCTCTTCTTTATTTCATACCCATCAGCCAATTCAAGGATCCAGCCGTCACCTGATATCTTCTTTTCTCCTATCTGTGTAGGATTGGATATTGAAATTTCATCCCATCTTGAGCTCATCAACGCTGCTTTTTCAACGGTTAAAACTCCCCATTTATCTGTAACCCTGATATTAGGATAAATTGTTCCTTTATCTTCAATCGGCATGATATTCCTTGGGTCGAAAGAAACATTCATCTTTTCAAATTTTATTTCAAAATGAGGCTGATCAATAAATTTAAATTTATATTCTGCTATAAGGCTTTTTATTTTTTCTTCCCTCTTAGTCTCTTCCTTAATTATAGCTGTACCATTATAATCATGAGCTAGGCTTTTAACAACTTTATCTAAATCAGCCGGGATATTAACATTGAAGTTTTTGATAAAATAATCGGTAAGATCTGTTTTTGATATAATTCTCTTATTCCAGTTTTTATCTTTATCATACAGTAGATATCCATAAACAGGAGCAGTATGGTAAGCAAATGAACGAACAAATGTTGGGTTATTAAAAAATTCATCAATTCCATTAACTAAAGAGGACATTGTTTGTTCTTTATTTCTGCCACTTACGATTATTCCTGTAAACTCTGCTATGCCTTCATTTAACTCCAAAAGATTTTCTTTTAACCCGGAATCTTTGTAAAGGCTATGTCTATATTTTCTGAAAGCAAAAGCATTAGTAAGATGTTTCTGCAGCTCTTTTTGGGAAACAGACTTCACTGCTTTTTTCAAAGCTTCAAGCTCCAAACGGAGATAGACCCTACCCTCTTTCTGATCAAGGTGATTATTTTCCTCATTACTTAGATCAAAGCCTAATGAGGGCTGTATCCGATGAAAGGATTCATGGGCCAATAACCCAAGTCTTTCATTTTTATCCTGAGAAAGAGGAAGCATAATCATCGCCCATCTTTTTCCGCTCCAGTTCACTGCAGTATTGGCAATATTTATCTTTTCAGGCAAAACGCCAGTGTAAATATTGTTTCCATCTGCTTTTAACATTCCATTTTCATCAGGTTCATTCGCAAAAATTGCTCTTGTCTTTGGATTGATTAAAAGTATCGGGCCATAAAGATCCTTATTCCAAAGATCGATATGCTTTTGAGATTCTTTTTTAAACTCGTCGTAATATATAGAGATACTATCTGAAGAAACTATCTTTCCTTGTCCTGTTATATAATTTCCGAACAGAGAAAACAGTATGATGAAAATAAAAGACTGCTTCATGGCTACGTTTTTCAATTGTACAGACAATGGTTTATTACGTTTATTTATAGTGTCTGTATCACAAATATAATAAATTAAGCTATCATTCTTTTTATTACTATATAATTATAAAAGCCTCAGAATTATTTCTGAGGCCATTGTTTTTTTAAACCGTTTCTTTTATTTTCAATTGAACTTTAGCTGCTTCTATTTTTTTATTCTTCGCTTGTTCACGTTTCATTTTTCTGTATTCCCAGGGTGCAATAGCGTTGATATCCTGCCAGAGGCCAATTTTATTCTGCTGAGCCTTTTCCTGCAGCTTCCCTAAAGAATCATCTTTGGAATAAGAAAAGTACCACCATCCCATTCCGGCTTTTATTACCTCTTTGGAAAGGTATTTATCATTATCATAATATATTTGGGCAATAGAACGTCCATAACGGTCCGTACTGGTTTCTATGAACTTAACTGTTTTCCCAAATACCTGTGCAGAGGTGAACTGTTTGGCATTTTTTCCGAAAGCCTGTCCATTTTCCGGACAATCTACTTCTGCAAGTCTGAGCTTCTTTTGTTTATTTCCTTTTAAAAGGACTGTAATGGTATCACCATCTGAAATTTTGATTACTTTTCCGCTTGTCTGTGAAAATAGGATTGCCGGGAAAAGTAAGCTCAACAACATTAATCGTTTCATGCTACAAATATAGGAATTAAAGGGAATGAAGAAGAATTATTTTAATTGCTCAAAGTGGGGACTTTGTGCAGTAAAGTGAAAGAAGAAAGTTAACTTATTGAAAACAGAAATCTAAGAATTTCTCAGAGTCATGTGGTTTTAGCCGTAAAAAACATAAAATTTTTCCACCAGTGTAAATCCATGGTTATTAATCAAGTAAAGTTAATAAAAAAGTTTTGCAGAAATTTAATTAAAAATTATCCCATAATTTATTTTTTTATTTCAAAAAGTATTGTACCTTTGCAACCGCAAAAACGAAATAAAATTCGTTATTAATGACCTTTAATCGGGGCGTAGCGTAGTCCGGTCATCGCGCCTGGTTTGGGACCAGGAGGTCGCAGGTTCGAATCCTGCCGCCCCGACTTTTCAAATTAAGGGTGCGTAGCTCAGCTGGATAGAGCATCTGCCTTCTAAGCAGACGGTCAAAGGTTCGAATCCTTTCGCGCTCACAAAAACTCATATTCTGTTTGAGTATATTTTAATTTTCGAAAGTATTTTGCTTTTAAAAATTAGAATTATGAAGTAAAATTCATTAAGGATGACCTCTCGGGGCGTAGCGTAGTCCGGTCATCGCGCCTGGTTTGGGACCAGGAGGTCGCAGGTTCGAATCCTGCCGCCCCGACTTTTTTCAAAATTTTAAGGGTGCGTAGCTCAGCTGGATAGAGCATCTGCCTTCTAAGCAGACGGTCAAAGGTTCGAATCCTTTCGCGCTCACAAAAAAACTCATCATTTTATGGTGAGTTTTTTGTTTTCATAGGAATCTCTTACCTTTTATAGGCTATTGTTCAGAAACTCTATTATCATTCTGCCAGTTTCCTGATGTATTAATGTTCTGTCAATACCTGGCGGGTCTTCGAAAAAAACGGTCTCATCGGGATTGTATTTTTTGATTTTTGGCAGAAAGACATAATGTCCCGGATTTCCATTAAGCATTTTAATCTTTGAGGATGGGATAAGCCGATGATATTTCATAGCATTGCTTTTTATTGGAGTAATTGAATCACCACGAGACGCTATTATCAGGACCGGCGACTCAATTGTATACTGCAGTTTGGGAGTAAAACCCAAGCCCAGGGCCGGTGAAAGCGCAACAAATGCCTTGATTCTATCATCTTTCAGCTTCTCTGGTATCTCTTTACAGTCAATATGATCTATGAGTTGAGTAAGATCCCCTATTTCAGGAATATTCAGTTCTCTTTTCCCCTGTTTACTTTTGGTGGCTTTTTTAAGCAGAGAGCAGTCTAATTTTGCACCTGCCAAAGCCAGGGAAGTGTATCCTCCCAGGGAAAATCCCACAACGGACAATTTATCGTGATTTATTTTTGCAGAGAGATCCGGATCTTTCAGAAGCTGATCCAATACAAAAGAAATATCGAGGGGCCGTTCCCAGTATCTGACAAAATATTCAGGTATCCTGTTATCGGTTGTATTTCCAAAATGGTCTACTGATGCCACTATAAAACCTTCTCCTGCCAATATTTTTGCAAGCCACATTAAACTGAATCTGTTTCCTCCGGTGCCATGGGATAATAAAACCAACGGATACTTCTGAGTAACCGCTTTAGAAACAGCAAATGCACTGTTTTTTTCTTCAGCTGGCAATTCTTTCGGATACCAGATCTCTGTAAGGACCAAACGGTGTCCTCTTGAATTATCAACATATTCTTTGGACATCTGGTGTACATTTTTGATTTGTGCCGGTAAAAGGGAACTGATAAAAAATAATATTAGTAAATGAACAATTCTTCTCATACAGTTATTTATATAATACAGACAAGCCAAAAGCTATTTTTATTACTTTGAAAAAGCTTTTTAATAAAGAATTAAAATATTACTGTCCAAATCATCATGACTGCCTTTACAAATATTATACGAGGTAATCTTGTAATCTCCTAGAGACAGACTATGAAACTCGTCTTAATTTATCAAATTTCCATTGGCTTTATAATCTGGTTACATGATATACAAATTAAAGAAGACGTTTAAAAATACCTCTTCTTTAATCCATACTTATAACAGGTTCTACTTAATCTCGCTACTGCATTTAGCTACAAACTGTTCAAACTTGCGATCTGTATTTCGCAGAACCGGCCCATGTCCGAAGCAGATAACGGAAGGGTTCAGCTCTGCTAATTTCTGAAGCGATTTGATGTTGCGCTTCTGATCGGTAGTGAATATGTGTGGCGGAAGCTGAAGACCGGTTACTGTAGTGATGAGATTCATATTTACGGCAGCATCTCCGATGATGAGTACTCCATCGCGCTCACGGAATAAAGAAATATGACCAGCCGAATGTCCGGGTGTCTCTATAACCCGGAAGTTCCCAATCATATCATTTTCAACAATTGTCTTGTCTACTTTATGCCCCTGACCTGCCCAGTATTTTTGCTGAAGTTTTGCCAACCAAAGTCCCGGATTTGGATAGTCATTGGTTACCATACCTGTTTCGGTCCTGAAAACTTCGTTGGGATGACATAGTAAGGGAATGTCGAACTCTGCGCATATCTGATCACTGCACCCCTGGTGGTCAGCATGTGCATGTGTCAGTACATGTTGATGAACAGCAATTTTCTGTATAACTTTCTTTATAGTGGTATATGAGCTCCTTATTCCGCAATCTACCAATACACCTTCGATAATATAGCTGTTGATACTGTTTCTCGGCATCAGTGGAATCTGGAATACTTCGGTAGTAATTTGACGTAACATAATTTTTTGTGCAAATCTACGTCGCTGATCCAGGGCTGAATGAGGACATTTGTCCTATAATACATCAGGTTTAAATATTTGTCCCTTTGCCCTTGTAAGGGACCGTTGTGTTATTCCCAGGTATGATGCCAGGTCCTGAGTTGTGATACGCCTGACAAGCATCGGTTCATTAGCCAGAACATGACGGTATTTATCCACGGCCGACCTATTATTATAATTCAGCAGATAAAGCTCCTTTTGGATATATTCCTGCTCCATCACCGATTTTATCACTCCATTCCAGGCAATCACCTGGCTAAGCAAGTGCTGATAATCCGCGAAGTTTATCCTATAGATTACACTATCTTCTATAGCTCTGATATTTCTTCTGGATTTTTCCTGCGCCACAAACTCCGGAAACGAGGTTGCAAACTCATGTTCAAACTTGAAACAGGTTATATTTTCCTGGCCTTCTGTATCAATGGCGTATGCCTTTACAGCGCCAATGGCGATAAACCCAATATAGCGGCATGTTTCATTTTCCCGAATAAAAAAATCACCTTTTTTTAAGCTGACAGGTTTGAAAAACTGCGCTGAAAAGCGAATCTCTTCAGCTGATAGCCCTCCTGTTGAGGATAAGTAATTTTCAAATATGTCAGTCATTTCTCAATTTTGTTTCCTTTTATTTTTTCTTAACTGTCTATGAGTCATACCTAAATCCAGTATCCAAATCTAACAATTATTGTATAGCCAAAATTAGCAATTATTATATATTCAAAAAAGTTCCTCTACAGCCTTTTTTAGCTCATATTATTTCCTCATTCCGGATATCAACTTTCCTTTACCAATTCCTGCCTGTATATTTGTTATAGAATAGTTGCCATCCCAATCAAATTGTTATAATTTTGCACTCTCTATTTTAATTCAATGAAAAATTTCAAGTTCATTATCGCAAGCTGTGCCTTTGCTTTGACACTGTCATGCAAAACAGCAACTCCGGTTACAAACACTTCTATTCAAGACACACCTTATCAGAATCTTGGACGTGACGGGAAAATATATGCTGCATTTTATCAACAAAGAGCAGCAGAGTATCAGGCTCTTTGCCTTCAGGCTTACAATATTGCAAAACTTCGTCTGGATGAAGCCTTAGCCCAAAAATCAGCTAAACCGCTAGCCATTATTTCGGATATTGACGAAACTTTTCTGGATAATTCCTATTACGCTGTTGAACGTTCTAAAATGGGAAAAGATTACGACCAGAAAACATGGGAAGAATGGACTGCTAAAGGCATTGCAACACCACTTACGGGTTCTCAGGAATTCTATCAGTATGCCGCCAGTAAAGGAGTACAGGTATTTTATGTTACCAACCGTTTAGAGCAGGAACGCGCTGGAACTTTGAAAAACCTGAAAAAATACAATTTCCCGCTTCAGAATGATGCCAATCTTATTCTTCGGTCTAAGGAAAGCAGCAAGGAAAACAGACGTCTGGATATTGCTAAAAATTATAATATTGTTTTACTATTAGGTGATAACCTTGCCGATTTCTCCAATCTATTTGATAAAAAAACAGAAACAGAAAGATCTGCAGCAGTGAAGAATGCAGCCAACGAGTTTGGTAAAAAATTCATTATTATTCCTAATGTCGGATATGGAGACTGGGAATCTTCGTTTTATCAATATAAATATGACTACACCCATCAGAAGAAAGATTCTCTGATGTACAATGCGGTGAAGGCTAATCCTTAGGATAAGAGCATCAGCAAACGTATAAAATACTTATGAACCCTCTCAGCAAGAACTGTGAGGGTTTTTATTATGCAGTTTGCCGCTCGATAAGCCTATGAGTACCTCTTCAACCTGAAAATTGCCACATACGTTTCACAATATAAAAATTACGTTTCACCAGCTTATTTTGCCGAGTCAACCTAACTTTTCCATAGGTCAACTTTAATTCGTGGTACTTTTACAGTATAAGCTTTTACCGGGAAGCCGCTATAAAAGTTAGTTTTAATTATTATTTAAGGAACATTGATTAAGCTTCAATAAAAATCTTTTTGTGCAAATTATTCCTTATAGCCATTTATGGCTAAACTATACACTTAATCATGTTTGGTAGGGCTGGTTTTCCAGTCCTATTTTTGTTGTATCCTGTATAAAAAAACCGCTGTACATAACAACGGTTTCATTTATTTAAAAATTTACTATTTAAGTTTATAAGAACTTCCATTCCAAAGGTAAGTTTTGGAAGAATGTGTTTTCTTCTCCCGGTCTTTATCATCGGTTTCCATATCTTCTACCTTCAGGATAAAAGCATTAGGAATACCTCCTTTATCATTAGGAAAAACATATTGTTCACTGTGATAATATACTCCTGCATCTCCTACATTCATTAACTGGGGAAGGGCAATGAGTTTCTTATCCTTATAAAGGACGTATTGGTCATAAGTTCCAATACCGCACGCTTCCCCGGATACCATTGCCTTTAAAGTAAACTCTATATCCTGAAGTTTGTGGTTGCTTTCGATAGTAAAGGAAGCTGTACTCAGTTCTTCACCTTTTCCTGTGTCAAAGTAGATTTCTTCAATCAACGTATTTCCTTCCATTACTTTTATTCCTGCAATATTCTGTTTTACGATCTCATTCAGTGAATTGTTTTTTCTATCCACTGTTTTTGAAAGTCCGAAAAGGAAGTCGTAACCATTTTTATTACGGTAACCTACACAGAGGTTACCTCCCCAAATGTAGCCCTCACCCATTGTTTCTCCTTTCTGATAAGAAATTTTATACCAATTGGCTCTTCTTTCTCCCAATTGCAAAACCGGTACACTTTCTTCTTTTTTAAGGATCATAATCTGCTGATTGCTCTGCAGTGAATCCAGAATCTGGGCATTAACTCCAGGTTCTTTTCTGACTCTTGTCCAATCTGTAAATATCTTCTGGTTTTTGTTTTCAGTAAAATTAAAAACACCATCTGCATACACTTCATTCTCCTGAGCTGTAAAAAGCTGTACAGTCAGTAAAAGCAAAGCTGTCCATAAAGTTTTCATATTCTGTCCGGTTTTTTATTTTTCAAGCAGTAAGCTTACCCATTCTTCTCTCTGCAGCTGTTTTTTCAGGGTAAGACCACTTTCTTTGCATACTTCCAGAATATCATCCACATCGAAGAAACAAAGCCCTGAAAGCAATAATTTTCCACCTTCATTCAGTACAGATACGTAAGTTGGAATATCCGAGATCAGGATATTTCTGTTGATATTGGCTAAAATGATATCAAAATTTTCGTTTCCTAAGTTTTCTGCTGTTCCCTGCTCAATTTCCAATTCAACATTGTTTCTTACTGCATTTTCTTTTGAGTTTTCTACAGACCATTCATCAATATCAATAGCTTTTGTATCCCCAGCGCCCTGCTGTTTTGCATAGATGGCCAATACGGAGGTTCCGCATCCCATATCCAGAACTTTCTTACCGTTGAAATCAATATCCATCATCTGTTGGATCATCAGGTGTGTAGTGGGGTGATGCCCTGTTCCGAATGACATTTTAGGCTGGATGATAATTTCGTGCATCCCAGGAACAGACTCATGAAATTCTGCTCTGATCAATACTTTGTCATCAATATTGATGGGTGAAAAATTCTTTTCCCACTCTTCGTTCCAGTTGATATTCGGCATTTCTGCAAAGGAATACTCTATTTTTACATTTTCATTTTCAAAGATCGGAAGGGCTTTAAGCTGATCTTCGTTAAATAAATCAGTCTGGATATATCCTAAAATTCCGTGAATTTCTTCTGTAAAGCTGTCAAAACCTATTTCAATAAGTTCTGCCATTAATATCTCGTTCCAGGGCTGCAATGGAGAAATCCTGAAATTGAATTCTAAATAATTTTGCATGTGAATAATTTGCTGCAAAAATACTAATGTTATTACGGTTAAAAAAATGGAAAGGGTAAGTTTTAGTTAAAGCAGCCGGATTTTATGGTATTGGATGCACTAAAGCTTGTTTTTATTGAATTTTATTTCCCGCAGATCTCACGGATTATGCAGATCATAAATACATCAGAAGTTAATACAACACGAAACTAAAGCTGTTGCAATTAGAATATTATAAACAAAGCGGGCTAAAAACCCGCTTCTATTGAATTTTTCATTTAAAAACAGATATCCGGTTGTTTTCCGACAACTATAAACCTTGAATTTTAAACTTTAAATATTAAATCTTTTAAGGATTTGTAGAGAAAATAGAACCATTAGCAATTAATGCTCTTCTGTTCATTTTCAGGATATCTCTTACCCATTCTGCAAAATCTTCAGGCTGTAATACTTTGTCAGGATTTCCGTCTGTAAGTCCGCCCTGGATGCTCATATCAGAGGCAATGGTGCTTGGCGTTAATGTAATCACACGGATGTTTTGTTTTCTCCATTCCGCCATCATCGATTGAGACAGAGAAACTACAGCAGCTTTTGAAGCGGCGTATGCTGACATATTAGGTCCCCCTTTTAAACCTGCAGTAGAGGCAACGTTCACGATATCTCCTTCTCCTTTAGCTTTCATAAATGGATGAACGGCTTTTGCGGCATAATACACTCCAAATAAATTGGTTTTGATCACCTGTTCCCAGGTTTCAGAAGGCATTTCTTCAATACTTCCGAAATCACCGATTCCTGCATTGTTCACAAGAATGTCAACTCCGCCTAATTTTTCAGCTAATGTTTCAATTCCTGATTTTACAGCTGCTTCATCATCAATAGAGAATACTGCATATGCAGAATTTACTCCTAACTTTTGAATTTCTTCAACTGTATTTTTAAGATTCTCTTCGTTTCTTCCTGTAATGGCAACGTTTACTCCCTCATTTGCTAAAGCCAGAGCTACAGCTTTTCCTAATCCTCTTCCTCCACCTGTTACGATGGCATTTTTTCCGTTTATATTCATAGTGTAATACTTTTCGTAAGACAAAGTTACGAAAGAACATTTTTATGGGAGGGGAAGAAAGGATATTTAATAGTTTTTTAATGGTTTCAAAATAAATATTGAAAACGTTTATTTTACTAAAACTACAAAAGGCTTAAAAGTTTTAAGTGTTAAAAATATTCTCTTGTGGCTCTTTTGGTTAGTAAATTCTCACCTCAGCAAAAAATAAAACCGGTTCGTAAACCGGTTTATAAATCTAAAAAAAGTATAGTAAAAAATGAAAAGCTTAAGGAATCTGGATGCCATTCTGCACTTCAAACTCTTCTGAAGCGGAGAACTGGTTCCCGTACATATCTGCAGCTCTAACCTCAACTTTATGTTTTCCTAAGGTTAGCTTTCTAGGAAAATCTGCTTCCCAGATATGTTTTGACATTTCAGGATTGGAAGGCCTTCTTCCCTGCAGAATTTTATCTGTGGTATCCCATTTGAAAACAGAAAGGGCAAAGTTCGGGTCTATGGTTTCATCGTATTCCATTTCTTCCCACTTTCCATCGTCTATTCTATACTCCACTTTATCTTTTTTACTTCCCATGAAGAAGTTGGCCAAGACTTTTGCAGAGGTTTTTGATGGGAACGGGATGACTTTTGGAACATATAATTTGATTTGATAATCCTCCGGTTTTCCGGCTGTTTTGTATTTTACTTTATATTGATTATCGATAAAACTGATGAAAGAATATCCTTTTGCCGTTCCGTCTCTCATGGTTGAAGTAGGAAGTCCTGCTTCATCTGCGGTTCCGGAATACCAGTCGCCACAAGTGGTTCCCACGTTATATTCATGCAGTTCTTTAATACCATTCCAACCTGCTTTTTTTCCATAGAAAATCTGCTGCTGGATGTGAGTATGGGCTGATAAGAGCAATACATTCTGGAAAGGATTCAGGAAATCGAATAATTTCTGACGGTCAGCATTCCTGAAACTGTCTTCATTGTTATGCTCCAGCGGAATATGGAAAGATACTACAATCAGTTTGTTTTTATCAACCAGTTTAAGATCGTTTTCAATGAACTGGAGATGATCTTCACGGAAACCACCCCAGTAGCCTTTTCCGTCTCTTGGATCAGGATAAAGAATATCATCCAGAATGATAAAATGTACATTTCCATAATTGAATGAGTAGTTCGCAGGACCGAAATTGGATTCAAAAGTTTCGTCTGAAAGCTTATCGTCTTTGGCGTCGTAGTTCATGTCATGATTTCCCATTACATTATACCAAGGTAACCCTACTTCTTTCATTACATCAGCATAAGGTTTCTGAAGACTTAGATTATCGCCTACCAAATCTCCTAGACTGATTCCTAAAACTGCATTTTTCTTGGTATTTTTCACCTCATTTACAATTCCTCTTTTGAAGTAATCCAATTCTTTTTCTGTATAAGGCTGTGGATCTCCGAAAACCAGAATATCAAAGTTTTTGTTTTCATTCTGCCTGTAAAGCGGGAAATTTAATTCTTTTGGAAGTTCACCTGTTGGTACCACTCCTTTGTATTTAAAATCTGCAGGAGAGCCTTTGGGTTTATGATGGTAATAAAACTGCGGCAGATTATTACTGTTTAAAGCAGTCTGGTACCCTGAAGGCTTGATGACAAAAATGGTCTGATCTTCCTGAACCGGCAGGCTGTAACGCCCGTTTTTATCTGTTAATACTACCTGAACACCATTCGAAACGGCTACTCCTTCAATTCCTTTTTCGCGGTTTTCTTTCTTTTGATTTTTGTTACTGTCTTCGTACACATACCCTGAAATGGAAGACTGGGAAAAAGCCATTGCTGAGATCAGCATGCAAGGCATTAAGAGTTTTATATTGATACTCATATTTTTATTTTTTTTTGTTTATACTTATTTATTTACTCCACCACACTTTTACATTGATATCATCTCCGCCCATCTGCTGAACTGCTGCCTGATAGTTTTCTTTATTCAGTACTCTTGTATTTGTTGGATACATTAACCTCTGAGGAAGTTTTCCATCATTTAAAAGACCGCCGTTATTTGGTAATTCCGGGAAGCCGGTTCTTCTTTTTTCAAACCACTGCTGCTGATCTACAAAGAATAGGGCAATATATTTCTGAAGCATAATTTTTTTCATATCCCCGGTTCCAAATGCTACAGCAGGATTATCAAAGTAATTAGAGGGAACCACAGCACCCCACTGTTCTATAGTTGCTTTTACTCCATTTTCATAATAGGTTTTTGCATTTCCCTGGATAATACCTTTCAATGCAAGCTCTGATAAGGTAAACTGAAGTTCTGCGTACGGATAAACCAAGAGTTTTAAAGGTGCTTTTGCCAGATTCTGGTTAAGGTTGGATGGCTGGTAATTGAATACCGTTCCAAATGTGTACCCTGACGGTGCCCCAACATATCCTAGATTAGCATTAGTTTTCGGATCTTTTGCCTGAGAGAAAAACATTGCTAAACGTGGGTCATTATTGGCTTTCAGTGTTTCTACAAAGAATTCTGATGCAGCTCTGCCTGTTGTAAAGTCCTGAGGCCTTGCAATAGGCGGCATCAAAGGAAAAATTCCCGTTATATCTACTTTTACCCCATCTGCATTGCTTTGAAAAAGAGGATATATTGTAGGATTATTTATGATCTCCTGAATCCTCTCTCTAACATTTACTTCACCTTCTTTGCTTAATATTCTGGTCAGCAACCTTAAAGAAAGAGAGTTGCAGAATTTTTTCCAGCCGAGAATTCCGTTGGCTGCATCTGAATCTGCTTTAAAGAACAGGTCTCCTCCGGTAAGCGCTTTATTACTCACAAAAAGAGAGTTGGCTGCTTTCAGATCATCCAATAATTTTACATAAATGTCTTTTTGCCTGTCAAACTTCGGATACATCACTTTGTCATCCAGTTGTGATGCTTCAGAAAACGGAACATCTCCATAAGTATCGGTAAGATTGGAATAGATCCATGCGTTCAATACCATTGCAATGGCCTGGTAGTTTTTATCTCCTTCAGCAATGGCAGCTTTCTTAAGGTCATCTACCTGTTTCAGCCACCGGTAAGAGTTATCCCAGAAACCGTTCCCTGTTTTCTCTGTTAAATAGTAACGGCTTAATGAATTTCCTTCATTTGGAAAATCCAGAGAAACCTGCATAATATCAAAGGTAAAATCGTTGGCTCTGTTGTACCCTACCACAGACATATTGTATTGGATAGGAACCAGCAATGCACTGGCAACAGGTACATTGATCCTGCTTGTATCTTTATTGATCTCATCAAGGTTTCTGTCGCAAGAAACAGTACTTCCTACAAGAGCAAGAAATGAACATATATAGATTATTTTTTTCATTTTTCTGATTTTAAAATTTAACATTTAACTGAAATCCTATGGTTCTGGCCTGTGGCAGCTGCCCCATTTCAATACCCGGTGTAATGGTGGAATCATCCAGTGTAGCCGCTTCCGGGTCAAACAACGGGAACTTTGTCCACATCCAAAGGTTTCTTCCGAATACGGCAAGGGTAATATCTGTAAGTTTTAAAGGTTCCACTATCGATTTGGGGAAAGAATAAGAAATTCTGGCATCTCTCAGCTTAAGGAATGAGGTATCGAAGGAATTGGTTTCCACGTTTGCTCTTCTGTAATAATCTCCGTAATAAGAAGAAACAGAAACTCCTTTGGTGTTAGGAGAAAAGGTTCCGTCAGGATTCTGGATAACTCCCTGCCCAACAATTAATCCACCAGGATTATCTCTTCCCACAAGGGTATGGGTAAGTTTCCCCTGTTCAGACATTTTGTGATGTGACTGGGAATAAGCTATTCCTTTGTACTGTCCATCAAATGAGAAGCTCACTGTAATATTTTTGTATCTGAATTCATTCTGAAGACCTGCCCTCCACTTCGGATAAGCATTTCCTATTTTTTTCATTTCCGTTGACTTGGCTGTTAAACCGTCTTTTGCATCATAAATTACCTGCCCGTCCGGTGAATACAGTAACCCTGCTCCATACATATCTCCTAAAGAACCACCCACCACAGCATCATAGAATACTACTCCGCCTACACTTCCCATTGTATAAGGTTTTCCCTGATATTCTTCAGGCAGAGAAAGTATCTTATTCCGGTTCATAGACCAGTTGGCGCTCACATTCCAAGAGAAGTTTTTATTCTTGATGGGATATGCATTTAAAGTCATTTCAATCCCTCTGTTTCTCAGCTCACCTGCGTTGATAATTCTTTTATTATATCCTGTCTCAAGCAGCATCGGAATGATAATTGACTGATCCTTAGAGTTATTCTGATAGGCCGTAAAGTTGAATGTCAATCTGTTTTTCAGAAGGGTAAAATCCATACCTCCTTCAATATTGGTGATCATTTCCGGTTTCAGATTCGGGTTCGGATACAGTAACGGAGATTCTACTGAACCTACAAAGGCACTGTTTTCATAGTATTTGTCAAGCATGTAGGTATAGGTATCGTTTCCTACTTTAGACCATGATAATCTCAGTTTCCAGAAATTTAAATTATCTGATTTTAATTTAAAGATATCTGATAATATGAAAGATGATGATACAGACGGATAAAAATAAGACCTGTTGTGGGCCGGAAGTGTACTGCTCCAGTCATTTCTTGCTGTCACATCCAGAAAGATCATATCCTTATAGCTGAAGTTGGCCAAAGCATATACACTGTTTACCTGGTTATCATTAGGTTTTGGCAGCTTATATTCTACCTGGATGGCATTTGAAAGCTGGTAAAGGCCTGCTTTATTTAATCCGTTTCCTCTGTAATCATTCATGGTATATTCATGATACCTGATGTTTCCTCCGGCTGAAGCTGTGAGCCCAAAGTTTCCGAATTTATTTTTATAGGTGAATAAAACATCATTATTCAGATCCATGTATCTGATATACTGTTCCCTGTAATATCCTTTTGCATAATTGGCAGAGCTCCATGGCCTTCTTTGGGTACGGAACTCATTGTTCCATTCCAACCCGGTTTTATAGGCTACATCAAGGTTCTTGGCCAGTTGGTAACTGATATTGATATTCCCCGTAATTGTTTTTTTATTGGTTCCATTCAGGTTTTCATAAGCAATCAGGTAAGGATTGTCAATATAAGAGCTGAAAGGATGAATCTGATCTATCTGCTCCTGCTCTTTCTTCCAGATAGGTCTGTACCAGGCAAGATCTACGTTGGGATTCTGGAAAATCATGAAATAGGAAATCGATTGATTGTTATAACCCGTTGCCGGAAGATTATCACTTTTTGTCTGGCTAAAGTTAATTTTAGTTCCTATTTTCAACCTGCTGTTCAGTTTATGATCTAAGGATAAAGCGGCATTGAATCTGTTTAATCCTGTATTGGGCATCATCCATTCATTTTTCAGGTAGCTGAGTGATGTTCTGAAAGCTGTGGTTTCATTGGAATGCTCTATAGACAGGCTGTTTGAATAATTGGATCCTACCTGCCAGAAGTCTTTGATATTATTTTTATAGGGTCTCCAAAGCTGCCTTTCCAGGCTCTGCCCTTCTACGTTTGGATCGTACTGGAAGTAATACTGCCCGGCAAACTTGGGCCCGAAGGCGCTGCTCGTAGAACCGGTGTTTACTCCGTCGGCAGAAGCTCCGTAAGAATAGTAATAGTTTCCGTTTTTATCTTTCAGCTGAGTTCCCTGCCCGTACTCATACTGATAATCCGGCCATTTTAATACAGAATCATAGCTTGAATAGGAGTTAAAGGCAACCTGAACTTTTCCTTTTCTGCTTTTTCCTGATTTTGTAGTAATCATAATGGCTCCTCTTGAACCCCGTGAACCGTACAGCGCTGACGCAGTAGGCCCTTTAAGGATAGAGATGGATTCAATATCATCAGGATTGATGCTGTTGAAACTGTCTCCGTAATCAATAGGAAGGTCACCTCCCGAACCTGCACCGTAAGCTGCCGTTCCGGTACCCGTTTTTTTTCCACTCAAAGGAACGCCATCCACAACAATCAAAGCATCATTATTCCCCATATTCATGGAGATGTCTCCACGAAGTGTGATACGGCTTGTACCCAAAGGTCCTGCACCCGCAGTCTGAATCTTTAATCCGGCTACTTTACCTTCCAGAGCCTGTGCCCAGTTGTTATTCTGAGTTCTTAAAATTTCCTCAGAGTTAACAGTCTGGGTAGAGTATCCTAAAGACTTATCGTGCCTTTTGATTCCCAAAGCAGTTACCACTACCTCATCGAGTCCTTTAATAGTGTCTTTTTTAGCTTTCTGCTGAGCCGTCAGACTGGCGCTGAATAATCCTAACAGCGACAAAACCAACAACTTTTGTGTCTCTTTACGCATATCCTTTTTGTTTGCGCAAAATTAAAACGACATTATGAGTATGATTTTAACAAGGTTTTAACGTTTATTAAATGTTTATTGAATACTATATTAATTATTTCTTAATAACATTAGACAAAATACTAATTAACAAACACTTAGCAAATTAAGAATTTTTAACACTATTTTCAGGTTATGCTTATTTGTGTATCTTTATTGTCTTGCCCTGAGATAATAATAGAAAATGTAAGGAAAAACGGCTTAGCTTATTTTCGTAAGCGCAGAACCTTTGTGGGCAGCAATATGATCCGTTTTGTCACTTTTTATTTCATATTGCGGACTCTTTTCTGTAGCATGATGAGTATATCCTTTGTAATCAAAGTCTTTTACATGGATTTTGATAATGGTTCCGGATACTCTTCCTGCTTCTGAATTCCAGCTTACTTTATCTCCTATTTTGAACTTTGTTTCCATAACTTTATATTTAAGCAATTAGAATAAAGTTACAATAAATACTGCTGATTGTTTATGAGCCTGATGAGGTTAAAATTAGCCATATTATGATTCTTTGAACGTAGTGATCGCAAATATTTCAATCCCTTTACGAACAGAAATAAACGTAATCAAATATAGTTTTAGACTCGCTAAGTTTATAAAAGACACTTATTTCTTGCCACTAATGCACGAATTATTATTTGATCTTACTTAAGAATTCTATAAAATAAAAGCCCGTCCTTACAAGGACAGACTTTGGAAAATTATTGGTTGTTGTTTGCCTGGTATTATTTATTTTTCAGCTGCTCAGGAATGTTTGTAGTTACAAATCCTATTCCCTGCTTTTTCAGCTCATCATATACAGCAACATCATTTACCGTCCATGAATTGGTAATAAGCCCTAAAGCTTTTGCTTCTGCAATCCAGGTTGGGTTTTTCTGGAAAACACTGTAATGATAATCCATTCCATCCAATCCTTCTTTTTTGATCTGTTCCGGTGATAATTCCCCGTTCAGGTACTGAACTTTAAATGATGGGGCGAGCTTTTTGATCTCTTTGCAGATATTCAGACTGAAAGAAATGAATTCACTCTGGGATTCCAGTTTCATATCCTTAATCATTTTGATCGTCTTCTGAGTAATCTCCTTTTCGATCTCCGGAGTTTTCGCAGGTTTGATCTCTACAATCAGTTTTACAAAACTATCTTTTTTCCCTTGTTTTAAATAATCTTTTAAAGTAGGGAATTTTTCTCCGTTTGATAATTTCAAAGCTTCCAATTCCTTGAACGATGTTTCAGAGATTTCCATTTTACCGTGGTGCTCATCGTGATTAATGACCAATACTCCGTCTTTTGTCATTCTTACATCAAATTCAGAGCCGTAAACTTTTAATTTCTGAGCATTTTCTAATGATGCAATGGAGTTTTCCGTTGTTGGAGGCTGAGCCTGGAAATATCCTCTATGGGCAATGATCTGGGTTTGTGCTTTCATCAAAACTGTACTTAAAACTGCTAACCCTAAGATAAAATTTTTCATAATATAATTTAGATAATTAAGACAAAGTCCTGAAACTTTTGATAAAGATAGTTATTATAGGACTTATTGAGAAATATAAAACCACAAAAGAAAGGTCTTAACACCGTATTTGCTAATACTTTTTGTTGAGGATCTTATCTTTTGTGGCTGCTAACTATAACTATTGATTAAAAACTGTACTTCGCTCCAATCTGAATCTGGTAAGGGTTTCCTGATAAAGGTGCCAAACCGCTGCCACTGATGTTTTTCGTATACTCAAACTGTTTTTTCACAGGATCAAAACTTTTAATCTTGTACATAGCAGTATTTCCATACGATTCATTTACTCCCCATTCTTTATTAAGCAGGTTCGCCACATTGAAGATATCTACAGAAAGTTCAAAGGCCCCCACTTTATCAAATTTTATTTTTTTAGCAATACGTAAATCCCAAACTCCATAGAATCCGTTCTTCCCTCCGTTACGTTCTGCAATTTTCCCGTTGTATTCATTCACATAATCTTTCAGTGCTTTTCCTACATTAGGATCATCCAGAATAGATTGCGCTATATTAGGGAAAATATAAGCAAGATCATTGCTGTCTACAAAATCGCCATTAATATTTCCCCCTGCCGTCATAGAGAAACGCGTTCCCCCAATTCCTGAATACCTGATTCCTAATGTAAACCCTGCAATAGTTGGTGAATTACCATAAATAACCACTTTATTACGGAACTGGTTGTCAGAATAGGTCATTCTCAGGTCTCTCGGATCTCCCTGCACCATTGTGGACAGTGTTGCAGAATTCGCTACATTTCCGTTGTATGAAGTATTGTCTTTAATATCAGACCAGGTATAACTTGCTGTGATTTCCCCGTCTTTCCAGTAACGGTAGCTGGTATCCACTACAAATGAGAACTGATTTACTTTACCATCACTTACCAGCTCCAGCACTCTTCCGAAATTATTATTGATTCTTCCCTTTTTCCAGTCGATTTTTGCACCGTCTATTGCTGAAGTAGGAACAAATACTCCTCTTCCGCCTTCATTATCCAATGTAAAGAACGGGTTAGCTACCATGTTTCTGTCGTAGTAATAGTAGTTATTTCTCCCCAGCGCCATATAAGCTGCCAATCCGGCTCTGAACCTGTCATTAAAGAAGTGTGTATAAGAAATATTCGCCTTGTAAACGATTGGAATCTTAGCATCTTTACCGGTATAGTTAATTGTAGGAATCTGCTCTTTAGCAAGTGTAGGAACTGTACCGTAATTATTTCTGTAACTGTTGAAATCCGGTGTGAGACCAACTGTTGCAGGATCTACATCTACTGTAGCCAAATGCTTTCCGTCAAACACCAGATTGTTGATGATCATATAATTGTTGATATCCGAAGAGAATATCCCAGCCCCAAACTTCAGGAAATCTTTATTCTGCTCATTGATATTCCATTCAAACTGGAATCTCGGCTGAATCACAAAAGACTTGATCTTATTATCTGTTCTGATTCCCATTTCATCAAGTAATTTCTGGTTGAGCTCCGCTTTTGGATAACCACCGTAGTCTAATCTTAAACCAGCCATCAAATCTAATCCTTTTGCAATCTTAGTCTGGAACTGTCCGTAAATACCGATGTTCCAGATATTAGACCTTACTGACGGATCATCCATTAAAGGAACTTCCCTGTAAAATCTGTAAGGAGTAAGGTTATTAAAATTATCAAGACTGCTTAGCTTTTTTACAGGATCTTCCTTGAAGTGAAACCTTCCGTTAACTTCACTTCCGTAAACCGATTTTGAAGTAGTATACATCAAATCTGCACCAAAAGTATATTTCACCTTATCTGTATTGTAATACAGGTTATCTACAATCTGGAATACATTATTTTTAAAGCTTTCCTGGGCAAAGCGGTGTCCTCCGATCTGGATATTAGTAGATCCGGCACTTGATGCTACGCCTTCAACAATAGCTCTTGGTACAGGTCTTCCTAATTCATCATTCTGATAACTGTTCTGGAAGGTGTATAAATACTGGGCTTTCAATTCATTGGTTACATTAGATTTAAGATTTGATCTTAATGTCAGTAACAAACTGTTGTCAAGGTTCTTATCATTCCCGTAAGATTCAAAAAAATTGATATTGGTATTATCACCTAGCCCATTTTTATTAAGATCATAGGTAAAATTGTTTCTTAAGGTCAATAAATGTTTTTCATTGATCTGCCAGTCTAAACGTAAGAATGCGGCATCAGAATTTCTTACTTTATCAAAACTACCAAATTGAGGAGTATTTCCTACTCCATATTTGGCTCTTGCAATATCTAAAAACTTATTAAGTGTTTCCGTTGTGGTATTAAATCTTTTTTCATCTTCCTTAGACCTGATATCAGCAATAATTAAAGGTCTTGAATCTAACTGATGATCCCATGCTACGAAGAAATGAAGCTTATTTTTAATAATTGGCCCTCCCAAAGAAAATCCGAACTGAGAAGTGGAGAAATCATTCTGTCTTTTATTTCCTCTAATGTCATAAGGGCTGGAAAGCCAGTTGGCTCTTAAATATTCCCATGCACTTCCGGAAAATTTATTGGTACCTGATTTCGTAACAGCGCTTACCGTTCCGCCACCACTTCTTCCCAAGGTAACATCATATTGGTTGGTGGTGATTTTGAATTCACGTACGGCTTCAATAGAAATAGAGAAAGGGGCACCACTTCGGCTGGTAGTTGCTCCGGCAGAAGTTGGGTTTTTAGCAGTCATCCCGTCAATAGTAAAGTTTGTAGAAGAACCTAACTGTCCGGAAAGATTTCCTCCTTTTCCGCTTAAAGGTGACAGCTCTGTAAGATTGTTAAAGTTTCTTCCATTTACCGGAAGTATTCCGATATTTTTGGCAGAGATTGCAGTTGCAGCCCCCAGGTTTCCGATTTTGTTTTTAAGATTTCCGGTAATTTTTACTTCTTCAATATGCTTCTCGCCACCCAAATCCATGTTAACGGTTACCTGATCTCCAAAGTTTACGTTATAACCTTCTTTTTTATCGTCGTTTACAATTACCGTATAAGGCCCTCCCAAAGGAATTTCTTTAAAGATATATTCTCCTTTTGAGTTCGTTTCTGTTTCCGTTCTGAATCCTGTAGATTCATTAATAATGGTAACTTTCACTTTTTCCTGAGCCGTACTTCCCGGCCCGGTTACTTTTCCTGTGATGGAAGCCTGCGTAGTCTGTGCATACGCCATTGTTCCCAACCCTAAAAACAATAACCCCAGTACAATCTTTACTTTTCTCATGTCTTCAAATTAGATGTGCAAAGGTATTTTTACTTTAAGAGCCTTCTGTTTAAGGGAGTTTTAACATTTTTTTAATTAAACTGAAACGATATGTTAAATTACTTTAAACATTTGTTTTATTTTCTACAGAGCCAGTGCATTGAAGCATGTTACAGATTATTAATTTTCCTGTAATATTTAATTGTCTTATTTTTTAAATGAAATTACTTTAGTTATTTTTGCTCAAAAGAGATAAACCCGATGTCTGAAAACATTCAACAAAAAATAGAACAGCTCCGCAAAGAGCTGCATCAGCATAACGAAAGCTATTACCTAATGGATACTCCTACCATTTCAGATTACGAATTTGATATGTTATTAGAGGAGCTTCAGGACCTTGAAGCCAAATATCCTGAATTTTATGATGAAAACTCTCCTACCATGCGTGTTGGAGGCAGTATTACAAAGGTATTCCCAACAATTCAGCATAAGTTCAGAATGTATTCTCTGGACAATTCTTATGATTTTGATGATCTGGAAGACTGGGAAAAGAGAATTATCAAAACTATTGATGAGCCTGTAGAATTTGTAGCCGAGTTAAAATATGACGGGGCTTCAATTTCTATCCTTTATGAAAACGGAAAGCTTACACAGGCTGTAACCCGAGGAGATGGTTTCCAAGGGGATGAGATTACTCCGAATGTGCGTACGATTTCTGATATTCCATTAACATTAAAAGGTGATTTTCCCTCGCAATTCTTTATGCGTGGCGAAATTTATTTAACCAGAAAAAATTTTGACAAGATCAATAAACTTCGTGAAGAAGAAGGCCTGGATCCGTTCATGAATCCAAGAAATACGGCAAGTGGGAGTTTAAAGATGCAGGATAGCGGTGAGGTGAGAAAACGAGGACTTTCTTCTGTATTATATCAATTCATTTCTGATGAAATTCCTGCCGAAACTCATTGGGACCTTCTTCAGAAAGCCCAAAGCTGGGGATTCAAGACATCCCAGCAGGTAAAACTTTGCAAAACGCTGGATGAGGTAAAGGAATTCATTACTTTCTGGGATACGGGACGTCATAACCTGCCTTTCGAAATTGATGGAATTGTATTAAAAGTAAATTCCCTGCAACAGCAGAGACAGCTTGGATATACAGCAAAATCTCCACGCTGGGCTATGGCTTATAAATTTAAGGCTGAAAAGGTGGAAACTGAGCTTCAAAGTGTTTCTTACCAGGTAGGAAGAACCGGAGCAATTACTCCCGTTGCCAACCTGAAACCTATTCTGCTGGCCGGAACCATTGTAAAAAGGGCCTCGCTGCATAATGAAGATATCATCAAAAAGCTTGACCTTCATGAAAATGACTTTGTTTATGTAGAAAAAGGAGGCGAAATCATTCCAAAAATTGTTGGGGTAAATACAGAGAAAAGGACTGAGGACAGCAGAGAAATAGAATACATCAAACATTGTCCGGAATGTGGAACTGAGCTGGTAAAAATTGAAGACCAGGCCATTCATTTCTGCCCTAACGAACTTCACTGCCCGCCACAGGTGGTTGGAAGAATGATTCACTATGTTTCAAGAAAAGCTTTGAATATCGACAATCTGGGAAGTGAAACTATTGAACAGCTGTACAGGGAAAGATTGATTGAAAATCCTGCAGATTTCTATACTCTAACCAAAGAACAGCTTCTCCCGCTGGAAAGAATGGCGGAAAAATCTGCACAGAATATCATTACAGGAATTGAAAAATCAAAGGAAATCCCATTTGAAAAAGTATTGTACGGAATAGGAATCAAGCATGTTGGGGAAACGGTTGCCAAAAAACTAGTGAAAAACTTCCCTACGATTGAAGAATTAAAAGCCGCTACTGTTGAAGAACTTTGTCAGGTAGAAGATATTGGGGCTAAAATTGCCGTAAGCATTGTAGAGTTCTTCCAGAATTCTGAAAACATATTAATGATCGAACGTTTGAAATCTTATGGAGTTCAGCTTGAAAAAGGAGAAAGTACCAATGAGGTATTATCTAATGTTTTAGAAGGAAAAACCTTCCTTTTCACTGGTAAATTATCCCTATTCACCAGAGAAGCTGCCGAAGAAATGGTAGAGAAACACGGTGGAAAGAATATTTCTGCAGTTTCTAAAAACCTTAACTATCTTGTGGTAGGGGAAAAAGCAGGAAGTAAGCTGAAAAAAGCTCAGGATATTGGAACGATTAATATACTGGACGAGCAACAGTTTCTGGATTTGATTGAACAACAGTAATTTTAAAATTATTCTCAATTAGAAAGGCTGCGAAAATTATTCGCAGCCTTTTATATTTTAATACTGTCTATGTTCATTTAAAAACAAGAATTGTATAAGGATTGTTGTCTCCCGCTTTAGGGGTAACCAATCTGATGTGTGCTTTATCTTTATAATAATCTACATAAGATTCTTTGGTGATGGTCTTCCCTTTTTCGATCTCTTTATACCCCGAGGTCAAAATGATCTTAACATATTGATCGTATTCTTTTTTAGTTTTAAATTCATATTCAATTCTGTCTTCTGAGTGGTCTTCGTATTCAAACTTTCCGATTTTAGATTGGTAATCAGGAGATTCATATTCGGATAGAACAAATCCTAATCCTTCTGTTTTGTCATAAAACCTGTAATTAAGGCTTTTTATTTCTTTTTTAAAATCTGCCATTCCAAGTTTATTGAAATCTGCAAACTGTTCTAAAGAAAAGGTTTGTGCAGAAAGCTGGATGCTTATAGTTATACAGAATACTACAGTTAATAAGCTTACGATTTTCTTCATTTTATTGATTTGACCACAAATTTAAAAATCATTAGTTAAAATCAGGTTGTTAAATCTACAGATTATAAGGTCTGATTTTACTATTCAATAGCTCCAGTAAAACCTTTGCTTTCACATTCAGGATATCAGTCTGAATACTGTAACGAATTCCTTCTAACTGAGGAAATACTGCTGAAGAAACCTTATCAATGACATTTGGGTTTTCCTTCGGCTTCTTCATGATAACACAAATGTATTCTGAGGTTTTAATTCCATGATGCCGCATATCTGATATAAAAAATAAAGCTACATCATCAAAACGGATGAATGTAGGCTTTCTTAATATACTATAAACAATAATCTGCTTATCAGTTACCGTCAGTAAAGGTTCGGTACGTACCAACAGCAGGATCGAATACAATATTCCAAAGGAAAAAAGAGTAATTCCAAGAGAGAGAATCACAATGATAAGTAGATTTTTGTCTCCGAAATCAATATAAGAAAGAACTATTGTAAAAGTACACGAAATGATAAGCAGTATCAGGCTTTTAATTTTACTGGAATAAAAATGATGCTCTTTCATATGCTTTAGTCTCTATTTGACAGGAATCAAATATATGAAACTTTAAGCAATGGGAAGTTTGAAGAAGAAGGTACTTCCATTATTCAAAGAGCTTTTAACTCCAATTTCTCCATGTTGCTTCTCTATGAAATTCTTTGAAATGGCTAGCCCAAGACCTGTTCCGTTCTGATGTTCCCCTGGAACCTGAAAATATCGGTCAAAGATCTGACGGTGATACTTTTCATCAATTCCACTTCCCGTATCAATAATACTAAACTGGATAAAATCCTCTACCCTTTCCACAAAAACTTTAATTTCCTCATCCTGAAAGGAATGTTTTACGGCATTGGTGAGGAAGTTATTCATCACCCAAACGGTTTTATCAAAATCTGCTGTTACCCAGTCAGTATCTTCCAGCTGATATTCGGTACGGATTAAAATATTCTTCTGCTCTGCCAGCTTTTCCACATTTTTCACGGCAGTCTGTACAATTTCTTTAGGAGAACATTTTTCAACAGTTAATCTGATGTTTCCGGATTCCACCTGCGAAAGATTAAGGAGCTCTCCGGTAATATCCAATAAACGCTGCCCGTCTTCATTGATGCTCTTCAGCAATTCCTGCTGCTGTTCATTCAACTCACCGAATTTCTGGTTTCCAAGTAGCTGTACGCCCATTTTTATAGCAGAAATCGGTGTTTTCAGCTCATGGGAAATGGTTGCTATAAAATTGGTTTTGGCAAAATCCAGTTCTTTGAAAGGGGTAATATTTCGCAGTAAAATTACTTTCCCGATATATTTTTTCTCCTTCTCTCCCGTTTTTACAATATTAATAGGAACGATATCCTGTTCAAAGTAGTTTTCTTTATTATCTCTAACAATCTTAATAGGATCTTTTACAGGATGATCTATATTTTTGAGCAGTTCCCGCATCAGATCATTATTAATGGCAACCTCATGGGCTGTTTTTCCTATAATATCCTCTTTATGAAGATTGGTGATTTTTAAAGCCTCATCATTAATCATGTAGATAAAATTATTCTCATCCAGACCAATTACAGCATCATGCATATTATTCACCAGTGTTTCAATCCTTTTCTTCTCCATAAGCTGTTTGGAAAGGTTGCTGCTTTCATACTCCTGCAGTTTTTCTGCCATTACGTTAAAAGAGTCTGCAAGACTGTTAAATTCTTCACTCCCTTTAAAATGTACCCTTTCGCTGTAGTTTTTATCGGCAATCTGCCTGATACTGAAAGTTAGCTGATTGATGGGCTCTGCAATGGTCTGAGGCAGATTAAAAAGCAAAATAAAAGCAATCAGAAAACAAACCGTTCCCAGACTGACGATCCAGAAAGTAGCATTTCCGGCTGTAATAATGGCAATATCACTTTTACGTTCAATCCCTTTCATATTTAAAGACATGATTCTGGCCAGATCTTCCCGGATCAGCTTCTCTTTATTGGCGGTAGGCTCTTTTAAATAGCTATTGAAATGCAGATTCAGATTTTGAGTTGCTTCTTTTTCTCCAAATTCCGTAAGGTTTTTTTCCTGCAGCTTATTGTTCTTCTGAAAATCTGCTATGGCCACCACACTGTCTGTACTGATATGATCCAGTGCCAGGAGCATATTTTTAGAAAATTCTAGGCTGTTATAATTAGCCGTAAGAATTTTTTCTGTATCAGATTTCAGCTTATTAATATATACAGAACCTATTACTGAAAGCAGAACGATCAGTAGAAATAAAAGGCCGACACCTAAGGTAAGTTTTGTTTTAAGTTTCATATTACTTTTAAGATAAAATAATAATATCTATCTGTCTTTCATTCAGCCTGTTCATCAATGTATAAATCCAGCTGTAACCGAACAGACGCTGCCAGAGCTTTGCATGGGGTTTCCCTATACAGACTGTGGTGATGTTATGGGCAATCACATATTCAAGGATGCCGTTATGAACACTGCTTTCCTTGATCCTGACAACTTTGGCTCCCAATTCCTGTGCTAAATTAAAATTATTAATCAAATACCGCTGCTTGTCCAGCGCTATTTTTTCAGGATTTTCTGAAGGTTTCTGAATATAGAGAACCGTCCATGGGCTGTTATAATAGCTTGCCAGCCTGGCTGTTTTCCTGATAATGGTTTTAGCAATCTTTTCATTACTGCTGATGCAAGCCAGGAATTTGATAGGTTTAAAATTCTCTGTTTTAATTTCAGTTTCTACCTTCCTCTCCACGTGAGTTGCCACTTCTTTTAAAGCAAGCTCACGGAGCTGAAGAATATGACCGCTCTGGAAAAAATTGCTTAAGGCCGTATGAATTTTCTCCTTCTTATAGATTTTTCCTTCTTTTAACCGGGTGAGCAGCTCATCAGCTGTAAGATCAATATTAACAACTTCATCAGCTAAGGCTAAAATTTTGTCCGGTACACGCTCAGCAACTTCAACACCTGTAATCTTTTTTACTTCTTCATTCAGGCTTTCGATATGCTGTATATTCATAGCACTGATAACGTTAATTCCATTGTCTAGGATCTCCAGCACATCCTGCCATCTCTTTTTATTTTTGGATCCTTCCACATTGGTATGAGCCAGCTCATCCACAAGAACTACTTCCGGGTGCTCATTGATAATAGCCTGGAGGTCCATTTCCTCCAGGTTTTTACCTTTATAAAAGACTGATTTCCTTTCAATTTCCGGAATTCCATCTACCAACGCTACCGTTTCTTCACGGCCGTGGGTTTCTATATAACCAATCTTCACATCAATGCCGTTCCGTAAGAGAGAATGGGCTTCCTGCAGCATTCGGAAAGTTTTCCCAACACCGGCACTCATTCCTATGTAAATTTTGAACTTCCCTTTCCGGGACTTTTGAATGAGTTCTAAAAAATGTTTTGCTGATGACATTGATTTGATTCTTTTAAGTTTTATTTTGAACACTTTTTTTCCTGGTTAAAACCAAACTGCCAAACTTGTTGTTACAAAGAAGTTTCCTTTTCTGAAATCATCATTTTTCGCAAAAATCGCATCCTTAGAAGTAAATCCTCTTGCTTCAGTACGAAAAACTACATTTTTAAATATAGCATAATCTACATTCAATGAATATCCGAAAGTTTGAAAACCGTTAGGTGTTCCCGTACTGATAATCACTCCATTTTTATCATTGTAATATTCCAGTCTTCCGGCCAGCGCCCATTTGCTGTCAACCTGATATTTCATCTGTATGTTCGGACTATACCAGATGTTATACTGTTCACTTCCTTTAGTCTTCTGCTCAGCTCCGATATCAAATCCTAACAAAGCTGAAAACTGATCTGTGAGCTGAAAAGTTCCATACAAATCATGGAAATAACGCATTCTTTTCTCATCTTTAGCTTTATCATTTCCTATAAATGAACTGCTGTTTAAAGTTACTTTATCATTCGGTTTGTAGGTTACCTGATGCCCAAAAGAAATACTCTGGTTTCCTTTCACTTTTGCAATGCGCTGCCAGCCATTCAGAACCAATCCGCTTACAAACCATTTTCCATTATCTGAAGTATAGGAAACCTTGGCGCCCGTCTCAAAATAAGGCGAATTTTCAGCGGCAAAGCTTCTTGTCAGGTTGATATTATCTCTTCCTATGGCACTTTCCCAACCAATATGAGAAGGCATGATCCCGGCATCAATCCAAAGGTTTTTATTTTTAGATATTTTGATTCCTATGTTCGCTTCGTTGATATATCGTAAAGCTTCCTGTTCTGCCGCCATATTGTCCTGTGCATAAGTTCCGCCCATTAATGCAAGGTTGGCTCTGATATTCTCACTCTGATAATTGGCTTTTATCAATCCTAAATTAAGATTTACTTCATTATGCCTGTTGTAGGAGTATAAAAAATTTTGGCGGAGATGATTTCCCGGTTCATTAAAATCATAGGTATAAAAGAGCTCTGCATATGCCGAAAATGTAACTTTAGGCTCCGTTTTTAATGAGTCTGATGACTGTGCTTTTGAGAAAAAAATTCCCAATAACATTCCTATAACTGTATATTTTTTCACGTTAATTGTAAAGTATTACTTGTAAACCATGTCAAGGTTTAAAATCCTGACATGGTTTATTCAAGATTATTAGATTATTTTATTTGATCTAAAGCAATATTAAGCTTTAGCACATTCACTTTTGAAGGTCCAAAAAGCCCTAAAAACGGCTTCTGAGTCTGATCTTTAATTAAAGTATTGATCTTCTCAACAGAAAGATTCCTGATTTTGGCAATTCTTTTGGCCTGGTATAAAGCTCCTTCTTCCGAAATATCAGGATCCAGTCCGCTTCCGCTTGCCGTAACGAGCTCTACAGGTACTTTAGCGCTTGCCATTTCCGGATTCTGTAGTTTTAATGTATCTATTCTTTTCTGTACAGTTTCCAGATATTCTTCATTGCTAGGTCCTTTATTGCTGCCTCCGCTTCCCGCTGCATTATAATTAACAGAAGATGGGCGGCCCTGGAAGTATTTTTCAGATTTAAATTCCTGGCCAACATTGGCATAGAACTTTTGCCCTTTATAATTAATGATCTCCGCATTTCCCTGATTAGGCAATATCTTTGATCCTCCGTACACAACAATCAGATAAATCCCTACAACTGCCAGCATTACCAAAGTGAGTCTGAATGCTGAAACGATATGATTTTTCATTTTTAAAATTTTAATAGAATAAACTAATCACTATATCAATAATTTTGATTCCGATGAAAGGGACAATAACACCTCCCAAGCCATAGATCAAAAGATTCCTTCTCAACAAGGCACTTGCACCAATCGGTTTGTATGCCACCCCTTTTAAAGCTAATGGGATCAGGAAAGGAATAATCACCGCATTGAAAATAACCGCTGATAAAATGGCTGTTTCCGGGCTGTGAAGATTCATGATATTCAATTTCTGCAATGACGGAATAAAAGTAATAAACAGAGCCGGAATAATGGCAAAGTATTTCGCAACGTCATTGGCAATACTGAAGGTCGTTAAGGTTCCACGGGTCATCAATAGCTGCTTACCAATCTCTACGATCTCAATAAGTTTGGTTGGGTCATTATCAAGGTCTACCATGTTTCCCGCTTCTTTTGCTGCTTGAGTTCCGCTGTTCATTGCAACCCCCACATCAGCCTGAGCTAATGCCGGAGCATCATTCGTACCATCACCCATCATTGCTACCAGCTTTCCTTCCTGCTGTTCCTTTTTGATGTAGTTCATTTTATCTTCCGGCTTCGCTTCGGCAATAAAATCATCTACACCTGCTTTTTCTGCAATAAATTTAGCTGTTAAAGGGTTATCTCCGGTTACCATTACCGTTTTTACCCCCATTTTTCTCAATCTTTGGAAACGTTCCTGGATTCCGGTTTTGATGATATCCTGAAGCTCAATAACGCCCCATACTTTTTCGTTAACGGCTACTACCAGTGGAGTTCCGCCGTTTTCAGAAATTTTGGTTACCGCATCCTGGGTTTCCTGTGGGAAAAGATTCCCGGCTTTTTCAGTCAGTTTTTTTATGGTGTCATAAGCTCCTTTTCTGATTCTGGTTTCCTCAAAATCTATCCCTGAAGTTCTGGTTTCAGCAGTAAAATCGATATATGCTGGGTTGGAAACCAGCAGATCTTCCGGTTTCAGCTGGCTCAATTCTATGATAGATTTACCCTCAGGCGTTTCATCTGCTACTGAGCTCAGGGCAGAAGCTTTGATAAAGTCTTCAAGCTTTATTCCGTTGGCCGGATGAAATTGAGTGGCTTTACGGTTCCCAATAGTGATGGTCCCGGTTTTATCAAGTAGCAACACATCAATATCCCCTGCAGTTTCTACTGCTTTCCCACTTTTTGTGATAACATTGGCTCTCAATGCTCTATCCATTCCCGCAATCCCGATTGCAGAAAGCAGGCCTCCAATGGTTGTCGGGATAAGACAAACGAAAAGTGAGATAAATGCTGCAATGGTAATTGGAGTCTGCGCATAATCTGCAAAAGGCTTTAAGGTTAGGGTTACAATAATAAAAGTAAGGGTAAACCCGGCTAATAGTATAGTTAATGCAATTTCGTTAGGTGTTTTCTGTCTTGATGCCCCTTCTACAAGAGCAATCATTTTATCCAAAAAGGATTCTCCCGGTTTAGTAGTTACCTTTACCTTAATTCTGTCTGAAAGTACTTTCGTACCTCCTGTTACTGAACTTTTGTCTCCGCCCGCTTCACGGATCACTGGTGCGCTTTCTCCGGTAATGGCAGATTCATCAATGGTTGCTAATCCCTCAATGATTTCTCCATCCATCGGAATCTGATCTCCTGCTTCACAAAGGAAAATATCCCCAAGCTTCATTTCCGCAGACATTTTTAAAGCAGTTTCCACCTGGAATCCCTGTTTATTGTCTATAACAAGTTTAGCAGGTGTTTCTTCACGGGTTTTTCTAAGCGTATCAGCCTGTGCCTTTCCTCTTGCTTCTGCAATAGCTTCTGCAAAATTGGCAAATAAGACCGTAAAAAATAAGATAATGAATACTAAGAAATTATAGGAGAAGCTTCCCTGGGTTTTATCCCCGGTTAAGCTGAACATGCTTACTATAAACATGACCACTGTTCCGATCTCCACCAGGAACATCACCGGATTTTTAAACATAATTTTCGGATTCAGTTTCACGAAAGACTGCTTAACTGCTTCGTTTACCAAATCTCTTTGAAACAATGTTTGTGATTGATTTTTCATTTTTTTGAAAGAGTTTTATCATTATAAATCAATAATAACCATCAAGAGAAACTAAATTATAAGGATTAGAAATGGATAATATTATGTAGTGAACGTTTCGGTAAGTTTTAGATTGGTTTCCTAAACAATTCAGCATCCTTAATGGTTGACTATTGATTTTAATTTTTAATGTTCACAATTTATTTTGAGAAATACTGTATCTGTTCTGCAATAGGCCCAAGAGTGAGTGCCGGGAAGAAAGACAATGCCGCAATAAGCAGGATCACTGCTAAGGTCATAAAACCAAATGTTGCTGTATCTGTCTTCAATGTTCCTGAGCTTTCCGGAATGAATTTTTTCTGGGCCAGTAAACCCGCAATGGCTACCGGGCCAATGATTGGGATAAATCTGGATAACAACAATACAATTCCTGTTGAAATATTCCACCAGGGAGTGTTATCTCCCAATCCTTCGAATCCTGATCCGTTATTGGCTGAAGAAGAAGTAAATTCATACAGCATTTCACTGAAACCATGGAATCCTGGATTGTTTAATGTTTTCGCTCCAAATTCCGGTAAATAAGCCGTTAAAGCAGTTCCTACAAGAATTAAAAACGGATGGAACAAAGCAACGATCATAGCAATCTTCATTTCCTTAGCTTCGATCTTTTTCCCCATGAACTCAGGAGTTCTCCCCACCATCAAACCACTGATAAACACAGCGAGAATGATAAAAATAAAGTAGTTCAGAATGCCTACTCCACAGCCACCGTAGAAGCAGTTTATCATCATCGCAAGAAGTTCGTTCATTCCTGAAAGAGGCATGGTACTGTCATGCATTGAGTTTACAGAACCTGTGGAAATCACCGTAGTGGCAATACTCCAATAGGCTGATGCAGCACTTCCGAAGCGGATCTCTTTTCCTTCCATTGCTCCAAGGCTGCTATCTGCCCCCATTTTTGTAATCAGAGGATTTCCTCCTGTCTCATTAACAATATTGGGAACGGTAAGCGCTAAGAAACCAACGGTCATCACAGTAAATATAACCCATGATAATTTTCTTTTCTTTAAATAAAAACCTAATGCAAAGACCAATGCAAATGGAATGATCATCTGAGTGACCATCTCTGTCATATTCGTAATGTAATTAGGATTTTCAAGCGGATGGGCAGAATTGGCTCCGAAGAAGCCACCACCATTGGTTCCCAGGTGCTTAATCGCAACAAAAGCGGCTACAGGCCCTCTGGAAACATCTATTTTCTGCCCTTCAAGGGTTGTAATATGATCTTTTCCTTCAAAAGTCATCGGACTTCCGTTAATAGAAAGAATTAAAGCAACCAACACACTGATCGGAAGTAAAATTCTAATCATTGACTTGGTGAAATAGTCATAAAAATTTCCAAGTTCTGTAGCTGTTTTTTCTTTGAAAGCTTTAAAAAGAACAGCCATAGCAGCCATTCCCGTTGCTGCTGTTACAAACTGTAAGAACATCAGATAAAGCTGGCTCAGGTAGCTTACTCCCGTTTCTCCTGAATAGTGCTGTAAATTACAATTTACTAAAAATGAAATGGTTGTATTGAAAGCCAGATCGGGTGACATATTCGGGTTTCCATCGGGGTTTAAAGGTAACCAGGCCTGAGTCATCAAAAGAATAAAGCCTATGATAAACCAAACCAGATTAATCGCCAGCATCGCATACATATTCTGCTTCCAGTTCATCTGGCGATTGGGATTGATTCCCGATATTTTATAAATTAACTTTTCAATCGGCTGAAAAACCGGATCTAAAAAGGTTTTCTTGTATCCATAAACATTAGCAATATATTTACCTAAAAATATTCCGATAACTAATGTAATAGCAAACATGGCTATGATGCCTAAAATTTCTGTATTCATCGTCTTTAAAATTTTTCAGGTTTCATTAAAACATAACAGATATACGCAAAGGCAAGTATTGAAAGGAAAAATAAACTCCACATAATTTTATATTCTATCAAAAAATTCAACTGATTTATATAGCAGCCAGAACAATACTGCAAAGAGCAGAATTAAACTTATCAGCATCATATCTTTATTATTAGAGTTAAAAGAGTAAACAATACGTACGATACAATCAGCAGACTAAAAGTAGTATGCTCCCGTTTTTTAAACGTTTTTCTTGAAATTGTCATTTTTAAATATTTTATTCAGAGACTATATGCCAAAAGAAGGTCCAATTCTCCACAAAACAAAACAACTCACTATAAAACAACAAGTTAACATTAAAATACTGCGTCTATAAAAACAGAAAAGCCTATCAAAATGATAGGCTCTTTATTAAAATGATAAAGACTTATTTCAGTCCGTATTCATCGAGTTTACGATATAGTGTAGCAATTCCGATCTCAAGGAGTCTGGCCGCTTCTGCCTTATTCCCTTTTGTGTATTGCAGAACTTTTTGGATATGAACTTTTTCCAGTGATCTCATACTCAAAGAATCACTCTCCTGAACAGGCTTTTCTGAGTAATGAGGAAGACTTTCTGCATCCAGGATATTGTCATTCATCAGGATCAGACTGCGTTCTACAGCATTTCTCAGTTCTCTGATATTTCCTTTCCAGTCATTCTTTTCAAGCGCTTTATAATACTCCGGTAAAACCTGGATAGATGGCAGATGCAGTTTATTTGAAAATAAATCAACAAAATTTTTTGCCAGCATTTTCAGATCTTCTTTTCTTTCTCTTAAGGCCGGAAGTGTAATTTCAAAAACATTCAGTCTGAAATAAAGATCCTCTCTGAAGTTACCCTGTCTTATTTCATCTTCCAGATTTCTATTGGTAGCGGCGATCAGCCTGAAATCAGATTTGGAGACCTTGGTTTCTCCCATTTTAATAAACTCTCCTGTTTCCAGCACTCTAAGCAGCTTAGCCTGAAGTTCTATAGGCATTTCACCAATCTCATCAAGGAACAGAGTCCCGCCATTGGCTTCTTCAATTAAACCTTTCTTATCTTTTAAAGCTCCTGTAAAAGCTCCCTGTTTATGGCCAAAAAGCTCACTTTCCAGGATTTCTTTACTAAAAGCAGAGCAGTTAATAGCCACGAAAGTATGTTTCTTCCTTTCGCTTCCTTCATGGATGGCATTGGCAAAAACTTCTTTGCCCGTTCCTGTTTCGCCCGTTAAAAGTACTGCAGCATCTGTTAATGCCACTTTTTCGGCCAGCTTCTTAGCATGCAGGATTAATGGAGAATTTCCTATAATCTGTCCAAAACCTTTTACTGCTCCACTTGGCTGAACAGTTCTTGTTCTGTTGTCTTTTACCT